>NZ_JBHWXR010000007.1:0-1067 GCF_042729315.1 Microbacterium sp. NPDC060117 | reverse complement strand
TGGGAAGTCGTTACGCCATTCGTGCAGGTCGGAACTTACCCGACAAGGAATTTCGCTACCTTAGGATGGTTATAGTTACCACCGCCGTTTACTGGGGCTTAAATTCTGAGCTTCGCCGAAGCTAACCCGTCCTCTTAACCTTCCAGCACCGGGCAGGCGTCAGTCCGTATACATCGTCTTGCGACTTAGCACGGACCTGTGTTTTTAGTAAACAGTCGCTACCCACTAGTCTCTGCGGCCACCACACCCTTTTCGGAGTAAATCCGTATAAGCGGGTGGCCCCCCTTCTCCCGAAGTTACGGGGGCATTTTGCCGAGTTCCTTAACCACGATTCTCTCGATCTCCTTGGTATTCTCTACCTGACCACCTGAGTCGGTTTGGGGTACGGGCGGCTAGAACCTCGCGTCGATGCTTTTCTTGGCAGCATAGGATCACCCACTTTTCATCCGCATCGTGTCTCAGCCTGTATGAGAGACGGATTTGCCTATCTCTCGGCCTACGCACTTGCACCAGGACAACCATCGCCTGGCTTGGGCTACCTTCCTGCGTCACACCTGTTAATACGCTAACCGCCTCAGCATGGGGTCGTACGCTAGGCCCCAAGCCATCACCCGAAGGATCCGGTCATGGGGATTCAGATACTTAGCACTACTGGATTGGTTTGGGCGGTTCTTCGCCGGTACGGGAATATCAACCCGTTGTCCATCGACTACGCCTGTCGGCCTCGCCTTAGGTCCCGACTTACCCAGGGAAGATTAGCTTGACCCTGGAACCCTTGGTCTTCCGGAGGACGTGTTTCTCACACGTCTTTCGCTACTCATGCCTGCATTCTCACTCGTGTAGCGTCCACGGCTGGATCACTCCGCCGCTTCACTCGCCACACGACGCTCTCCTACCCATCAACACGGCTGGACCACGAAGGCCTACCATAAATGTCAATGCCACAACTTCGGTGGCGTGCTTGAGCCCCGTTACATTGTCGGCGCGGAATCACTTGACCAGTGAGCTATTACGCACTCTTTCAAGGGTGGCTGCTTCTAAGCCAACCTCCTGGTTGTCACAGCAAC
>NZ_JBHWXR010000006.1:0-1070 GCF_042729315.1 Microbacterium sp. NPDC060117 | reverse complement strand
GTTGCTGTGACAACCAGGAGGTTGGCTTAGAAGCAGCCACCCTTGAAAGAGTGCGTAATAGCTCACTGGTCAAGTGATTCCGCGCCGACAATGTAGCGGGGCTCAAGCGTACCGCCGAAGTCGTGTCATTGCAGCAATAGGGCCAACGCCCGCTGTGATGGGTAGGGGAGCGTCGTGTGCCGGGTGAAGCAGCAGCGGAAGCTAGTTGTGGACGGTTCACGAGTGAGAATGCAGGCATGAGTAGCGATACACACGTGAGAAACGTGTGCGCCGATTGACTAAGGGTTCCTGGGTCAAGCTGATCTGCCCAGGGTAAGTCGGGACCTAAGGCGAGGCCGACAGGCGTAGTCGATGGACAACCGGTTGATATTCCGGTACCCGCTTTGAAACGCCCAATATCGAATCAGGCGATGCTAAGTCCGTGAAGCCGTTCCGGACCCTTCGGGGAAAGGAAAGTGGTGGAGCCGACGAACCAGACTTGTAGTAGGTGAGTGATGGGGTGACGCAGGAAGGTAGTCCATCCCGGGCGGTGGTTGTCCCGGGGTAAGGGTGTAGGCCGAGGGGTAGGCAAATCCGTCCCACATTAAGGCTGAGACCTGATGCCGAGCCGATTGTGGTGAAGTGGATGATCCTATGCTGTCGAGAAAAGCCTCTAGCGAGTTTCATGGCGGCCCGTACCCTAAACCGACTCAGGTGGTCAGGTAGAGAATACCGAGGCGTTCGGGTGAACTATGGTTAAGGAACTCGGCAAAATGCCCCCGTAACTTCGGGAGAAGGGGGGCCATCACTGGTGATCGGATTTACTCCGTGAGCTGGGGGTGGCCGCAGAGACCAGCGAGAAGCGACTGTTTACTAAAAACACAGGTCCGTGCGAAGCCGTAAGGCGATGTATACGGACTGACGCCTGCCCGGTGCTGGAACGTTAAGGGGACCGGTTAGTCACATTTCGGTGTGGCGAAGCTGAGAACTTAAGCGCCAGTAAACGGCGGTGGTAACTATAACCATCCTAAGGTAGCGAAATTCCTTGTCGGGTAAGTTCCGACCTGCACGAATGGCGTAACGACTTCCCA
>NZ_JBHWXR010000005.1:1374-4741 GCF_042729315.1 Microbacterium sp. NPDC060117 | reverse complement strand
AGGAGCATCCGATCCTTGAGAACTCAACAGCGTGCACTTGTCAAATGCCAATTTATTCCTCGTTCCAGTCTTTGGGCTGGTTTGAGAAATTCCTTTGGATCAAAGACCAGCCTCTTTTTGGGGTTGGCATTCGGATGAAGTCAGCAATGATGTCATCTCTTTGGTCAGTTTCGAACTCGCTGCGTTCCGGTTTTCCCCGGTTTCGTATGCATTTTTCTTTTACGGAGAGTTTGATCCTGGCTCAGGATGAACGCTGGCGGCGTGCTTAACACATGCAAGTCGAACGATGAACCCGAAGCTTGCTTTGGGGGATTAGTGGCGAACGGGTGAGTAACACGTGAGCAACCTGCCCCTCACTCTGGGATAAGCGCTGGAAACGGCGTCTAATACTGGATACGAGTCGCAACCGCATGGTTAGTGACTGGAAAGATTTTTTGGTGGGGGATGGGCTCGCGGCCTATCAGCTTGTTGGTGAGGTAATGGCTCACCAAGGCGTCGACGGGTAGCCGGCCTGAGAGGGTGACCGGCCACACTGGGACTGAGACACGGCCCAGACTCCTACGGGAGGCAGCAGTGGGGAATATTGCACAATGGGCGGAAGCCTGATGCAGCAACGCCGCGTGAGGGATGACGGCCTTCGGGTTGTAAACCTCTTTTAGCAGGGAAGAAGCGAAAGTGACGGTACCTGCAGAAAAAGCACCGGCTAACTACGTGCCAGCAGCCGCGGTAATACGTAGGGTGCAAGCGTTATCCGGAATTATTGGGCGTAAAGAGCTCGTAGGCGGTTTGTCGCGTCTGCTGTGAAATCCCGAGGCTCAACCTCGGGCCTGCAGTGGGTACGGGCAGACTAGAGTGCGGTAGGGGAGATTGGAATTCCTGGTGTAGCGGTGGAATGCGCAGATATCAGGAGGAACACCGATGGCGAAGGCAGATCTCTGGGCCGTAACTGACGCTGAGGAGCGAAAGGGTGGGGAGCAAACAGGCTTAGATACCCTGGTAGTCCACCCCGTAAACGTTGGGAACTAGTTGTGGGGTCCTTTCCACGGATTCCGTGACGCAGCTAACGCATTAAGTTCCCCGCCTGGGGAGTACGGCCGCAAGGCTAAAACTCAAAGGAATTGACGGGGACCCGCACAAGCGGCGGAGCATGCGGATTAATTCGATGCAACGCGAAGAACCTTACCAAGGCTTGACATACACGAGAACGGGCCAGAAATGGTCAACTCTTTGGACACTCGTGAACAGGTGGTGCATGGTTGTCGTCAGCTCGTGTCGTGAGATGTTGGGTTAAGTCCCGCAACGAGCGCAACCCTCGTTCTATGTTGCCAGCACGTAATGGTGGGAACTCATGGGATACTGCCGGGGTCAACTCGGAGGAAGGTGGGGATGACGTCAAATCATCATGCCCCTTATGTCTTGGGCTTCACGCATGCTACAATGGCCGGTACAAAGGGCTGCAATACCGTGAGGTGGAGCGAATCCCAAAAAGCCGGTCCCAGTTCGGATTGAGGTCTGCAACTCGACCTCATGAAGTCGGAGTCGCTAGTAATCGCAGATCAGCAACGCTGCGGTGAATACGTTCCCGGGTCTTGTACACACCGCCCGTCAAGTCATGAAAGTCGGTAACACCTGAAGCCGGTGGCCTAACCCTTGTGGAGGGAGCCGTCGAAGGTGGGATCGGTAATTAGGACTAAGTCGTAACAAGGTAGCCGTACCGGAAGGTGCGGCTGGATCACCTCCTTTCTAAGGAGCATCTGACTCTTCGGAGTCCAGAACCCAGATCGAAGGCACACGTTCTTCGCTGGGAGCTCATGGGTGGAACATTTGACATGGCATCAGAGCCAATGGTTTCTGCTAGTACGCACTTCGGTGTGGGAACGCGGGGGCCGGCGGGTTTGGTGCCTGCACGCTGTTGGGTCCTGAGGGACCGGGTGTGGGAACACATGCGGTACTTCTGGCCTTCATGCCTCTCACTGTGGTGAGGGGGTGGGGGACCGCCCGTACTTTGAGAACTACACAGTGGACGCGAGCATCTTCAACATGACCCTTTGGGGTTGTGTTGTTTTGATGATCTTAAAGATCATTAGTCAATTTCGAACTGGATCCTTCGGGGTCTGGTACCGATTCTTGATGAACTCATGTGATTTCAAGTCTTTAAGAGCAAACGGTGGATGCCTTGGCATCTGGAGCCGAAGAAGGACGTAGCAATCTGCGATAAGCCTCGGGGAACTGATAAGCGAGTTTTGATCCGAGGGTGTCCGAATGGGGAAACCCCGCTGGGCGGCGTGCCGACCTAGTGACTCCCGCCTGAATATATAGGGCGGGTAGAGGGAACGTGGGGAAGTGAAACATCTCAGTACCCACAGGAAGAGAAAACAACATGTGATTCCGTGAGTAGTGGCGAGCGAAAGCGGATGAGGCTAAACCGGGTGTGTGTGATAGCCGGCAGGCGTTGCATGCCCGGGGTTGCGGGACTTTTCTGATTGTTCTGCCGAACTTTCAGCGTTACAAGCAGGTATAGACGAACGGTTTTGAATGGCCGGTCATAGAGGGTGCGAACCCCGTAGTCGAAATGCCTGGCTTGGCGTGAAGAGTATCCCAAGTAGCACGGGGCCCGAGAAATCCCGTGTGAATCTGTCAGGACCACCTGATAAGCCTAAATACTCCCAGATGACCGATAGCGGACAAGTACCGTGAGGGAAAGGTGAAAAGTACCCCGGGAGGGGAGTGAAATAGTACCTGAAACCGTTTGCTTACAAACCGTTGGAGCCTCCTTAGTAGGGGTGACAGCGTGCCTTTTGAAGAATGAGCCTGCGAGTTAGCGATACGTGGCGAGGTTAACCCGTGTGGGGTAGCCGTAGCGAAAGCGAGTCTGAATAGGGCGATTCAGTCGCGTGTCCTAGACCCGAAGCGAAGTGATCTATCCATGGCCAGGCTGAAGCGACGGTAAGACGTCGTGGAGGGCCGAACCCACTTAGGTTGAAAACTGAGGGGATGAGCTGTGGATAGGGGTGAAAGGCCAATCAAACTTCGTGATAGCTGGTTCTCTCCGAAATGCATTTAGGTGCAGCGTTGCGTGTTTCTTGCCGGAGGTAGAGCTACTGGATGGCCGATGGGCCCTACAAGGTTACTGACGTCAGCCAAACTCCGAATGCCGGTAAGTGAGAGCGCAGCAGTGAGACTGTGGGGGATAAGCTTCATAGTCGAGAGGGAAACAACCCAGACCACCAACTAAGGTCCCTAAGCGCGTGCTAAGTGGGAAAGGATGTGGAGTTGCTGTGACAACCAGGAGGTTGGCTTAGAAGCAGCCACCCTTGAAAGAGTGCGTAATAGCTCACTGGTCAAGTGATTCCGCGCCGACAATGTA
>NZ_JBHWXR010000005.1:0-1276 GCF_042729315.1 Microbacterium sp. NPDC060117 | reverse complement strand
CCCCAGTAAACGGCGGTGGTAACTATAACCATCCTAAGGTAGCGAAATTCCTTGTCGGGTAAGTTCCGACCTGCACGAATGGCGTAACGACTTCCCAACTGTCTCAACCGCGAACTCGGCGAAATTGCATTACGAGTAAAGATGCTCGTTACGCGCAGCAGGACGGAAAGACCCCGTGACCTTTACTACAGCTTGGTATTGGTGTTCGGTGTGGCTTGTGTAGGATAGGTGGGAGACTTTGAAGCGTGGACGCCAGTTCATGTGGAGTCATTGTTGAAATACCACTCTGGTCACTCTGGATATCTAACTTCGAACCGTGATCCGGTTCAGGGACAGTGCCTGGTGGGTAGTTTAACTGGGGCGGTTGCCTCCCAAAAAGTAACGGAGGCGCCCAAAGGTTCCCTCAACCTGGTTGGCAATCAGGTGTCGAGTGTAAGTGCACAAGGGAGCTTGACTGTGAGACTGACAGGTCGAGCAGGGACGAAAGTCGGGACTAGTGATCCGGCAGTGGCTTGTGGAAGCGCTGTCGCTCAACGGATAAAAGGTACCTCGGGGATAACAGGCTGATCTTGCCCAAGAGTCCATATCGACGGCATGGTTTGGCACCTCGATGTCGGCTCGTCGCATCCTGGGGCTGGAGTAGGTCCCAAGGGTTGGGCTGTTCGCCCATTAAAGCGGTACGCGAGCTGGGTTTAGAACGTCGTGAGACAGTTCGGTCCCTATCCGCTGCGCGCGTAGGAAGTTTGAGAGGATCTGACCCTAGTACGAGAGGACCGGGTTGGACGAACCTCTGGTGTGCCAGTTGTTCCGCCAGGAGCACCGCTGGTTAGCTACGTTCGGGATGGATAACCGCTGAAAGCATCTAAGCGGGAAGCCGGCCTCAAGATGAGACTTCCATACCTTCGGGTGAGAGGCTCCCAGCCAGACTACTGGGTTGATAGGCCAGATGTGGAAGCGTGGCAACACGTGCAGCTGACTGGTACTAATAAGCCGATGACTTGATAACACACCGTTCTTGGTGCTTGCGTCCACTTTGTGGTTCTCGACGTACGGTCGAAACCGCGAACACATAACAAACATTACGTTTGTGCTTGTTCGAGACACGTCAATAGTGTTTCGGCGGCCATAGCGTGAGGGAAACGCCCGGTCACATTCCGAACCCGGAAGCTAAGCCTCACAGCGCCGATGGTACTGCAGGGGGGACCCTGTGGGAGAGTAGGACACCGCCGGACTTCCTTTAACAGAAAGGCCACCCAACGCAGGGTGGCCTTTCTGC
>NZ_JBHWXR010000004.1:0-789881 GCF_042729315.1 Microbacterium sp. NPDC060117 | reverse complement strand
AAGGAATTTCTCAAACCAGCCCAAAGACTGGAACGAGGAATAAATTGGCATTTGACAAGTGCACGCTGTTGAGTTCTCAAGGATCGGATGCTCCTACAGTTCAGCCTCGCGGCATCACAAGTAGGGCTTGATCTCACTCCCCCTCGCTGCGCCTTGCGGCGAACCTGAGGTGGGAGTTCCCAATCATAGTCGAAGATCTTCCACCTGGGAAGTTCTTCGTTGAGATCGGGTTTCGTTCGCTGCTTGGGGAGTCAGGCCTTCCGGCCTTTCGCTCTACCGCTTGGGGCGAACAAGTAATAAGTTACGCGGATCCCGGGGTTCCGGCAAATCGTGGCCGCATCCCGGGCGTGTCGTTCGCCGTGATTCCGGGCGCCTCCGGCGAGAAATGCCTGATGAACCACGAAACCCCCCTCCGGGCCAAGGCCTGGAGGGGGGTTTCGTGGCTGTCGGGCGGGTGCCGGTGGGCACCCCTAGGTCACATTCCGAGCGCGTGCGCGGCGGACTGCGCGCGGGCGACGAGCTCGGTGCGCTGCTCGGCGACCCGTACGGGAGCGGTCCCCCCGACGCCGTCGCGACTCGCCACGGATCCTTCGATCGTCAGAACCTCGCGCACGGCCGGGGTCAGGTGCGGCGACACCTCGGCGAGAAGCGCGTCGTCCGCATCCTCGAGGCCGATCCCGCGCAGCTCGCAGGCACGTACGAGGGAACCGGAGATCTCGTGCGCCTCCCGGAACGGAACGCGGCTCTTCACCAGCCACTCGGCGACATCGGTCGCGAGCGAGAACCCCTGGGGCGCCAGCTGCGCCATACGCTCCGTGTCGAAGCGCAGCGTCGCCACCATGCCGGTGAATGCGGGCAGCACGACCTCGAGGGTGCGGACCGAGTCGAACACCGGCTCCTTGTCCTCCTGCAGATCGCGGTTGTACGCGAGGGGCAGGCCCTTGAGCGTCGCCATGAGTCCGGAGAGGTTGCCGATGAGGCGCCCGGACTTGCCTCGCGCGAGTTCGGCGATGTCGGGGTTCTTCTTCTGCGGCATGATGCTGGATCCCGTGGAGTAGCCGTCGTCGAGCGTGACGAAGCCGAACTCGCGGGTGTTCCAGAGGATGATCTCCTCGGAGATGCGGGAGAGGTTCACGCCGATCATGGCGGTGATGAAGGCGAACTCCGCGACGACGTCGCGCGAGGCCGTGCCGTCCAGGGAGTTCTCGGCGGGGCGATCGAGACCGAGCTCACGGGCGACCAGCGCCGGGTCGAGACCCAGCGTCGATCCCGCCAGTGCTCCCCCGCCGTACGGCGAGACGCCGGCGCGTGCGCGCCAGTCGATCAGCCGCTCGAGATCCCGCACCAGCGGCCACGCGTGCGCCTGCAGGTGGTGGGCGAGGAGCACCGGCTGCGCGTGCTGCAGGTGGGTGCGCCCGGGCAGGATCGCGCTGTCGTGCGCCTGCGCCTGAGCGACGAGGGCGTCGACGAGCCCCAGCACCTCACGGGCGATGACCCGGGCGTGGTCGATCAGGTACATGCGCACGAGCGTCGCGATCTGGTCGTTGCGGCTGCGCCCGGCACGCAGACGCCCGCCGAGATCCGCGCCGACCTCGGCGATGAGCGCCGCTTCGAGCGCGCCGTGCACGTCCTCGTCGCCGGGCTGCGGGAGAAGCGTGCCATCGGCGATCCGCGCCGCGAGGGCGTCGAGCCCCGCGTGCATGCGCACGGCCTCATCCGCCTCCAGGTAGCCCGCGGCCTCGAGCGCGGTGGCATGCGCGTGCGAACCGGCGATGTCGTAGGGCGCGAGGATCCAGTCGAAGTGGGTCGAACGGCTGAGTTCGGCGAGGGCGTCGGCGGGACCGCCCGCGAACCGGCCGCCCCACAGCGCGCCCTGGTTGGTGCCGTGTGCGGCGGTCACGGCTGGTCCTGCTTTCCGATGAGCCACACGAGCAGCGCCTTCTGGGCGTGCAGACGGTTCTCCGCCTCGTCCCAGACCACGCTCTGAGCGCCGTCGATGACCTCGGAGTCGACCTCGTAGCCGCGGTCGGCGGGCAGGCAGTGGATGAAGATCGCGTCGCCGTCGGCGCGCGCCATGGTGCCGGTGGTGACCTTGTAGGCGCCGAGATCGCGCAGGCGCTGCGCCTTCTCCTCCTCCTTGCCCATGGACACCCAGGTGTCTGTGACGATCACGTCGGCTCCCGCCGCGGCCTCGTCCGGATCCGTGACGAGGGTCAGGGATCCGCCAGTCTCGGCAGCGCGGCGGTGGGCGTCGGCCACCACATCGGCGCGGGGTGCATAGGCCTCGGGAGAGGCGACTCGCACGTGCATGCCCGCGGTGACGCCGGCCAGCACGTAGGAGTGCGCCATGTTGCTGCGCCCGTCGCCGAAGAACGAGAGGGTGAGGCCCTTCAGCTCGCCCTTGTGCTCCCGGATCGTGAGCAGATCGGCGAGCAGCTGGCACGGGTGGAAGTCGTCGGACAGCGCGTTGATCACCGGCACCCTTGTGCCCGCGGCCATCTCCTCGAGACCCGCCTGCGCGTAGGTGCGCCACACGATCGCGGCGACCTGGCGCTCGAGCACCCTGGCGGTGTCCGCCGGGGTCTCCTTACCGCCGAGCTGGCTGTTCGCAGTGGAGATGATGAGCGGGGATCCGCCCAGATCCGCGATGCCGACGGCGAACGAGACGCGCGTGCGGGTCGAGGACTTGTCGAAGATCACCGCGACCGTCTGCGGACCGGCGAGGGTCTTGTCCGCCCAGCGGTCCTTCTTCAGCTCGAGCGCGAGGTCGAGGATCTCGGTCTGCTCGGCCGTCGTCAGGTCGTCATCGCGCAGCAGGTGGCGGGTCATGCGTGGGTCTCCGTGAGGGCGGTGGCCGCGACCTCGGAGAGGGCGGCCGTGAACAGGTCGGTGAACTCGGAGATCTCGGCGTCGCCGATCGTGAGCGCCGGGGCGATCCGCACCGAGGAGGCGTTGGCGGCGTTCACGATGAGGCCGAGACGCTGGGCAGCGGCGACGACGTCGCCCGCGACCGGGGCCGTGAGAGCGACGCCGATGAGCAGGCCACGTCCGCGCACGCCGGCGACCAGAGGGGATCCGATCCCGGTGACGGCCGCACGCACCTGTGCTCCGCGATCCCGGGCGTTCTGCACGAGGCCCGCCTGCTCGATCTCCTCGAGCACGGCGTTGCTGACCGCGGTGGCGAGCGGGTTGCCGCCGAACGTGGACCCGTGCGAGCCGGGCTGCAGCAGCGCCGCCGCCTCCCCGAACGCGACGAGAGCGCCGATCGGGAAACCGCCGCCGATGCCTTTCGCGAGGGTGATCGCGTCCGGCACGATCCCCTCGTGCTGGAACGCGAACCAGTCGCCGGTGCGTCCGGCGCCGGTCTGGATCTCGTCCACGATGAGCAGCGCGCCGTGCTTCGCGGTGAGCTCGCGGGCGGCACGGAGATAGCCCTCCGGCAACTCCAGCACACCGGCTTCACCCTGGATGGGTTCGACGAACAGCGCCGCGACCCGGTCGTCCATCGCCGCTTCGAGCGCCTCGATCGTGGCGGGGATGTGCTCCACCCCTCCGGGCAGCGGCTGGAACGGATCGCGCATGGATGCCTTGGCGGTGAGGGCGAGCGCACCGATCGTGCGGCCGTGGAACGCGTTGTCCAGCGACAGGATGCGCGGACGATCCGTCCCGCCGTGGAGGCGGGCGAGCTTGAACGCCGCCTCGTTGGCCTCGGTGCCGGAGTTGCCGAAGAACACCCGCCCCGCGTCTCCCGTGCCGGCGAGTCGTTTCAGCCGGGCCGCGAGCTCGAGCTGAGGAGGCGTGGCGAAGTAGTTCGACACGTGCGCGAGGGTGGCCGCCTGGCGCGACACGGCCTCGACGAAGACGGGGTGGGAGTGTCCGAGCGCGGTGACCGCGATCCCCGCGAGGAAGTCGAGGTAGCGTCGCCCCTCGCCGCCCCAGAGGTGCGATCCCTCGCCGCGGACGAGCAGCTCGAAGCGCGGTCCCGCGTTCAGGATCAGGTCGCGGTCGGCCGCGCCCTGCCAGGCCTGTGCCGATGTCTGTGCGGCGTGCGAGGTCATCCCGCCACCACCTCCGTTCCGATTCCCTTGCTGGTGAACAGTTCGACGAGCACCGAGTGCGGCACCCGTCCGTCGATGATGGCCGCCGCATGCACGCCCGATTCCACGGCCTCCAGGCACGCGGTCATCTTCGGGATCATGCCGGACTCGAGCGACGGGAGCATGGTCTTCAACTCCGTCGTGGTCAGGTGCGAGACGAGCGAGTCGCGGTTCGGCCAGTCCGCGTAGAGTCCCGCGACATCGGTGAGGATCACGAGCTTGACCGCCCCGAGCGCCGTCGCCAGCGCCGCTGCCGCCGCGTCCGCGTTCACGTTCAGCGACTGGCCCGGATGATCGAGATCCGGGGCGATGCTGGAGACGACCGGGACTCGTCCTGCCGCGAGATGGTCGTGGACCGGCGTCGGATCCACCTGCACGACGTCGCCGACGCGGCCGAGGTCGACCTCTTCGCCGTCGATGATCACGCCGCGCCGACGTCCGCCGAAGAGTCCGGCGTCCTCGCCGCTCAGGCCCGTCGCGATCGGTCCGTGCGAGTTGATCTTCGACACGAGCTGAGGGTTGACCTGGCCGGTGAGCACCATCCGGACGACGCTGATCGCCTCGGTGTTGGTGACCCGGTAGCCGCCCTTGAACTCGCTGGGGATCTCGAGCCGCTCGAGCATGTCGGAGATCTGCGGTCCCCCGCCATGCACGACGACCGGCTGCACGCCGACGTAGCGGAGATAGGCGATGTCCTGCGCGAACGCCTCCTGCAGATCATCGCTGATCATCGCGTTACCGCCGTACTTCACCACGACGATCTGATCGCGGTACCTCTTGAGCCAGGGCAGCGACTCGATCAGCGTCTGCGCCTTGATCGCGGCTTCCTCGGGCGCGGTGTCCTGAAGATCGCTCATGAGGAGTACGCGCTGTTCTCGTGCACGTAGTCGTGGGTGAGGTCGTTGGTGCGGATCGTGGCCGCCGCCTCGCCGACCTTCAGATCGATCAGCACATGCGTCGCACGCGGGGTCAGATCGACGTCCTCGCGCGGGCGGTCGGGACCTCCGGCGGTGCACACCCGCACGCCGTTCATCCATACGTCCACGTCGTAGGGGTCGAAGGCTGCCCGAGTGGTGCCGATCGCCGCCAGTACGCGCCCCCAGTTCGGGTCGTTGCCGAAGATCGCCGCCTTGAACAGGTTGTTGCGAGCGACCGAGCGCCCCACCTCGACGGCGTCCTGTTCGCTCGCGGCGTGCACGACCTCGATCGAGATCGCGTGGCTGGCGCCCTCGGCGTCGTCCTGCAGCTTGCGGGCCAGCTCATCGGAGACCTGGGTGAGCGCGGCCGCGAAGTCGTCCAGGTCGGGGCGGATCCCGCTCGCACCGTTGGCGAGCAGCGTCACCTGGTCGTTCGTCGACATGCACCCGTCCGAGTCGAGCCGGTCGAAGGTGGTGCCGGTCGCGCGGCGCAGCAGGGCGTGCGCCTCGGCCGCATCGAGCTCGGCGTCGGTCGTGAGCACGACGAGCATGGTGGCGAGTCCCGGCGCGAGCATGCCCGCGCCCTTCGCCATGCCGCCGATGGTCCAGCCATCACGGCTCACCGCGACCGTCTTCGCGACCGTGTCGGTGGTCATGATCGCCTCCGCTGCGGCCTGTCCGCCCTCGGCGCTCAGCTGCGCGACGCCGGCTTCGACGCCCGCGAGCACCTTGCCCCGGAAGACCTCGTCTCCGGTGCCGATGAGGCCGGTGGAGCAGACCACCACGTCACCCGCGCTCACGCCCAGCAGTTCCGCCGCGCGCTCCGCCGTGAGGTGGCTGGTCTGGAAGCCAAACGGTCCGGTGAAGCAGTTCGCCCCGCCGGAGTTCAGCACGACGGCCTCGACGACGCCGTCCTTCACGACCTCCTGCGACCAGATGATCGGGTTGGCCTTGGCGCGGTTGCTGGTGAACACGGCGGCACCAACCTTGCGCGGCCCGCGGTTCACCACCAGCGCCACGTCGGGCTTGCCGGTCGATTTGAGGCCTGCGACGACGCCGGCGGCCTCGAATCCCTGGGGTGCGGTCACGCTCATGGGGCGACTCCGTTGATGCTGAGCGCCGTGGTCTCGGTGAGACCGAGCGCGATGTTCATGGACTGGATGGCGGCTCCTGCCGTGCCCTTGACGAGATTGTCGACGGCGGTGACCACGACGACGCGGTCCGCGGCGCGGTCGATCGCGAGGCCGATGAGCGCCGTGTTGGCACCGAGCACGTCGGCGGTGCGCGGGACGGATCCCTCCGGCAGCAGCTGCACGAAGACCTCGTCGCCGTAGGCACTCTGCCAGGCCTCGCGGATCTGCGCGTCGGTGGCCCCCGGGACGATGCGCGCGGTCGAGGTCGCGAGGATCCCCCGCGCCATCGGCACGATCACCGGGGTGAACGAGATCCGGATCGCGTCGGGCGCGACGCCCGACGCGGCCGCGAGCGCCTGGCGGATCTCGGGGATGTGCCGATGGGTGCCGCCGACCGCGTAGGGGTTGGCCGATCCGAGGATCTCGCTGCCGAGCAGGTGGGGTTTGAGGCTCTTGCCGGCGCCGGACGGGCCTACGGCGAGCACGGTCACGATGTCGGACGGGTCGATCACGCCCGCTGCGATACCGGGGGCCAGGCTCAGGCTCACGGTGGACGCATTGCAGCCCGGGGCCGCGATCCGGGTGGCGCCGCGGAGGTGCTCGCGCTGCTTCGCGGCGCCGTCCGGGCCGGCCGCGACCAGGAGCTCGGGGACGCCGTACGCCCACGGCTCGTGGAAGTCGCCGCCGTAGAACTCGTCCCACGCGGCCTCCGAGGTGAGCCGGTGATCGGCTCCCGCATCGATCACGAGCGGGACGCCGCCGAGGGCATCGGTGTACTGACCGGACTGGCCGTGCGGCAGGGCGAGGAACACGATGTCGTGCCCGGCGAGGATCTCGGGCGTCGTGTCCTGCAGGGTGAGGTGCGCGAGCGACCTCAGGTGCGGCTGATGCTCGGAGAGCTTCTGTCCGGCGTTCGAGTGCGCCGTGACGGTGCGGATCTCGACGTCGGGATGGTTCGCGAGCAGGCGAAGGATCTCGCCGCCCGCATAACCGGATGCGCCGGAGACGGCGACGGAATACGTCATGCTTCCACCTTAACGGTCGGGCCTGTCCGCGACGCCCATGAAGACGGCGCGGGACAGCAGTGCGATGCGGGGCTGGAGGCGGCGACGCCGGCACTCCACCGCCTTCGACGCGGGAGCGCGGGTCGCCTAGAGTCGGCGGTCGCCCGAACGGCGTCGACGCACCACGGCAGCGCCCGTCAGGGCGGTCGTGTGCGGAGCCGGAAGCATGCGGCGACGATATCGCGGGGTGGCGCCCTCGACCAAATCGAGTGCGCCGCCCCGCGTCATAGAGCCGGCGTCGCGGGGTGCGAGGCTGGGCTCAGTCGACCAGATCCGCGGCAGCGAAGAAAGCGCGCTCGTGCTCGCTCGAGCGCACGAACGCGAGCCGCATCCGCTCGCGCGTGGCCGCGTCCGCCGCGGCCGCGTGCGCGGTGACGATCCGGATCGCCTCCTGGGTAGCCTCGGCGAAGCGCGGATCCGCATACTCGTCCAGCCACTCCTTGAAGGGGTGGGCGGCGAACGGGCGCACCCGATCGCCCACTGCCTGCGCGTGCAGCCGCGTGCCGACGTCGGCGTAGATCCAGAAGCAGGGCAGCAGGGCGGCGATGAGCACGCGGTAGTCGCCGTCGAAGGCCGCGCCGCGCAGATGATCGAGGTACGCGACCGTGGCAGGAGCCGGCTCGGCGCGGAACGTGGCCTCGCCGATCCCCTCCGGAGAAAGCAGGCTCGCATGCAGCTGCAGCTCGCCGATCACGGACTGTTCGGCGGAGTGCGCCCAGAACGCCTGCTCCGCGGAGTGCGGCGCGAGCCGCGCCGCCTCGGCGAGGGTGCGCGCGTAGTCGCGCAGATAGAGCGCGTCCTGCGCGAGGTACCCGCGGAACGCGGTCTTCGGAAGGCTGCCGTCCGCGAGGCGACGCAGGAACGGCAGGTCATCGATCGCACGGCGGATCGGCGCGATCGATGACCACCAGTCCGCGGAGACCTCCTCGCGACTCGGCTCGACCTCGAGCCCCCCGCGCCGCCACAGCCCGGCGAAGTGGCTGACCGGACCGTGACCTGACCCCACCTGCAACCCGGCGCCGGCCGCGATCGACTCCCGCAGCCACGCGCGAACGTCGGCCACCGCATCACGCCAGTCGAGGTCGGCCGCCCGGCGGGTCGCGAGCCCGGCGGAGAGCGAGCAGCCGGTGCCGTGCGTGCTGGCGGTGCGGATCCGGGACCCGGGATACTCGCGCACGGGCCCTGCGGGACCGACGAGCGCGTCGGGCGCCTCGTCACCGCCGAGATGCCCGCCCTTCACGAGCACCAGCGCGCCGGTCTCCGCGGAGAGTCGCTGTGCCTGGGCGAGGGCGCCGGCCCAGCTCGTGGCCGCGGTCTCGCGCACGAGAACGGCCAGCTCCGGCAGGTTCGGCGTGATCAGATCGGCCAGCGGGAGCAGGGCGCGCAGCGCCTGCTCCGCCTCCGCGTCCAGCAGCCGGTCCCCGCTGGTGGCGACCATCACCGGATCCAGCACGACCGTGGGCGGCCTGTGCGTCCCGAGCCAGGATCCGACCTCGGAGATCACCGCCGAGTCGGCGAGCATTCCGATCTTCACCGCGTCGACGCGCACGTCGTCGCCGATCGCGTCGAGCTGGGCGCGCAGGAACGCCGCAGGAGGGACGTGCACGCCGCGGACGCCCCGGGTGTTCTGCGCGGTCAGCGCCGTGATCGCGGCCATGCCGTATCCGCCGTTGGCGGCGATCGCCTTGAGGTCCGCCTGGATCCCGGCACCACCGGAGGGGTCGCTGCCGGCGATCGAGAGCACGCGCGGCACGCCGCCCGCGCCCCAGGCCCGCAGCAGCTTGCGCGCGGCGACGCGAGGATCCGGCGCCGCGCACAGCGCGGACACGACCGCGACGCCGGCGGCGCCCGCGGCACGCAGGTCCGCCACATCCTCTCGGCTGATGCCGCCGATCGCAACGCACGGAAGCGGGCTCGCCGCGGCGAACGCGGCGAATCCGCCCACGCCGAGCTCAGGCGGGTGGTTGCGCTTGGTCGCCGTGGGATGGATCACGCCCACGCCGAGGTAGTCGACGGTGCCGGCCGGCAGCGCCAGCGCGGCGTCGAGGTGCTCCGGCCGGTTCGCCGTGAGTCCGACGATCGCGTCGGGACCCAGCAACGAACGGGCAACGCTCGGCGACACGTCCGACTGGCCGATGTGGATGCCGTCCACGCGCGCTCCGCGGCGTCGCGCCTCCACGACGGCGTCGAGACGATCGTCGACGACGAGCAGCGCTCGCCCTGCGATGACCTCGGAGAGCTCGACGAGCTGCGCCACGATCGAGGCGTCATCGGCGTCCTTGTCCCGCAGCTGCACGATCCGCACGCCCCCGGCCACGGCCGCGTCGACCACGGCGGGCACCCCGCGCGCTCCGCTCAGCACCGGGTCCGTGACGAGGTAGAGCGCGAGGTCGTCGGATGTCAGCCTCCGCCGGGTGGTCGTCTCCCGCGCTCCGGCCTGAACCCGGGCGGTGGCGACGTCGACGAGCGTCATGCCGCAACCCCCGACGTCTCGTTCACCGCGGCGTCGACGCGGGCGCCTGCCGGCAGCGCCTCGGGGCGGATCGCGGCGAGAGCGTCGAGCAGGGCGACGGCGAAGGATCCCGGTCCGGCGGACCGCGAGGCGGCGTCCTCGGCGGCGAGCGTGTACACCAGGGTGGCCGCGGAGGCGGCGACGAGGGGGCTGTCGCCCGTCCTGCGCGCCGTCCCGAGGAAGGCGGCCATCGCCGCGCCGAGCGCGCAGCCGCCCCCGGTGACGCGGGTGAGCAGGGCATCGCCGTTCGCGATCCTGATCTCGTGCTCGGCGTCGACGAGGAGATCGACGGGGCCCGAGACGGCCACCGCTCCCCCGGTGCTCCGGGCCAGCTCGCGCGCGGCGTCCGCCGCGGCCTCGGTGCCGTCCAGGGCGTCCACACCCCGTCCGCCCTGACTGCGCCCGGCGAGTGCGAGGATCTCCGACGCGTTGCCGCGGATGAGCGTGGGTCGCAGCGCCAGGAGGTCCTGCGCCAGCGCGGTGCGCACCGGCAGTGCTCCGATCGCGACCGGATCCAGCACCCAGGGCGTCCCCGCCGTCCGGGCGCCGCCGACAGCCTCGAGGCTCGCGGAGCGCTGTTCGGGCGTGGGTGTGCCGAGGTTCACCAGCAGTCCGGACGAGATCGCGGCGAACATGCCGGCCTCGCCCGTGATGTCCACCATGGCGGGAGCCGCGCCGAGTGCGAGCAGCACGTTGGCAGTGAACCCGGTCACCACCGCGTTCGTGATGCAGTGCACGAGCGGGGGCTCCGCCCGCAGCTGCGTGAGAAGGCCCGCGGCGGCTTCCACCACGGACTCGGACGACAATTCCAGACGCGCGTTCATCGCGACATCCCTTCGCTAGTACGACCTAGATCAGGTTCGACGGGTGTGATCTCAGCCGCGGATGCGGCACCCCGTGTCACTGCCGGTCAGTCTAGCCAGGAACCGTTCGGCCTCGCCGCGCAGGTCACGCCCGTCGCGTGATGCCCGCACGACGAGGGAACGCCTGCACGCCGGATCCGCGGATCCGGTCGTACAGGCGTTCTTCGTCGTGCGTTCGTATCACGTCTCAGTCGCGGATCTGGGCTCCGAACCGCTCGGTCGCCACGGCGACGCCCGCGAGCTTCGCCTCGGTCGCCTCGGCGGCCGTCAGGGTGCGGTCGTCGGCCCGGAACCGCAGCGCGAAGCTCAGGCTCTTGGATCCTGCGGGAACACCCTCACCGCGGTAGTCGTCGACGAGGCGGACCGACTCCAGGAGCGCGCCCGCACCCTCGGAGAGGGCGGCGCTCACCTCGGCCGCCGGGACCCCGGCGTCGAGCACCAGCGAAACGTCCTGCGTCGCGGCGGGGTAGGTCGACAGCGATGCCGCGACCACGCGCTCCCCCGCCAGCGCCAGCACGCCGTCGAGGTCGAGCTCGAGCACCACCGCACGTCCGGGCAGGTCGGCGGCGGCCGACACCTGCGGGTGCAGTTCTCCGACATAGCCGACCTCGGTGCCGCGCACCTGCAGCACGCCGGCGCGCCCCGGATGCAGAGCCGCGCGGCTGGACTGCACGACGTCGATCTCGACGCCGGCCGCATCCGCGATCACGCGCACGGCGTCGAGCGCCTCGCTGAGACCGTACTCCTCGGCCGCACGCCCGGGCTGGCGCGGGGTGACGTGGCCGGTGAACAGCGCTGCGACGAGGCGGGCCTGCGGCGGGATCGAGGCGTCGAGGGCCGCGAGCGTCTCATCCGACGGCCTGACGCCGAGCGGCGGCACCTCGTCGGTGCCGTAGACGACGCCCGGCGCGGGCAGGAACACCACGCCGGTCTCGAAGATCGCCAGATCCACGAGGCCCCGTGCGATGTTGCGGTGCGCGATCTGCAGCAGCCCAGGGAGCAAGGAGCGGCGCAGGAACGGCGACTGCCCGTCGAGCGGGTTCGCGAGGCGCACCCCGGGAATGCTCTCCCCGGTGGCCGAGCCGTGCAGGTCGTTCTGCTCCTGCGTGGTGAACGGGAACGCCGGAGTCTCCACGAGCCCTGCAGCGGCCAGGGCGTTCGCGACGCGACGCCGGCCCTGCTGCAGGTCGGTCAGTCCGCGACCGGACGGCGGTGTCGGCAGCACGGACGGGATGCGGTCCAGTCCGTGGATGCGCGCCACCTCCTCGGCCAGCGACCACTTGTCGGTGAGGTCGGGACGCCAGCTCGGCGGGATGACGTTCCAGCCGGAGTCGTCCGCGGTGACCTCGGCGCCGATGGTCTCGAGCGCGCCCGTCACCTCCTCGTCGGTGTAGTCGACGCCGATGAGGCCCTGCACGAAGCCGGCCGGAAGGTCGATGCCCCCGATAAAGACCTCGGCGAAGAGCGCGCCGCCCTCCTCGGTCAGCGTGCCGCCGGCGAGCGAGACCATGAGGTCGGCGACGCGACGTGCGGCGGCGAACGGGATGAGCGGATCCACTCCCCGCTCGAAGCGCTTGGAAGCCTCGCTGGGCAGCTTGTGCCGGCGTGCCGAGCGCGCGATCGTGATCGGATCGAACGTCGCCGCCTCGATCAGCACATTGCGCGTGGTCTCGCTCATCTCGGTCGTGCCGCCGCCCATGACCCCGGCGAGGCCGATCGGACCGGACCCATCCGTGATCAGGAGGTCCTCGGCGTGCAGGGTCCGCTCCTGGCCGTCGAGCGTGACCATCTTCTCGCCGTGCTCAGCGCGGCGGATCACGATGTTCCCGTCGAGCTTGTCCAGGTCGTAGCCGTGCACCGGGTTGCCGAGCTCCAGCATCACGTAGTTCGTGATGTCGATGAGCACGCCGAGCGAGCGCATGCCCGCGAGCGTGAGGCGGGCGACCATCCACGGCGGAGTGGGACGGGACGGATCCACGTCGCGCACCACGCGCGTGACGAACTCGGTCGCGCCGACCGCGCCGCGGATCGGCGAGGCGTCCTCGACGACGGCGGTGCGGCCGGTGCCCGGCTGCAGCTCGGCGAAGTCGCGGTCGGCGGGGTCGCGGAAGGCCGCCCCCGTCGCGTGCGCGTACTCGCGGGCGATGCCGCGGAGCGAGAAGGCGTAGCCGCGGTCCGGCGTGACGTTCACGTCGACCGCGACGTCGTCCAGGCCCAGCAGCGCGATCGCATCGGTGCCGACGGGGGCGTCGATGCCGAGCTCGGAGAGGATCAGGATCCCGTTGTGCTCATCGCCCAGTCCCAGCTCGCGGGCCGAGGCGATCATGCCGTCGGACACGTGTCCGTAAGTCTTGCGCGCGGCGATCGGGAACGGTCCGGGCAGCACGGCGCCCGGCAGGGTCACGACGACCTTGTCCCCGACGGCGAAGTTGCTCGCGCCGCAGACGATGCCGCGGATGCCGCCCTGGGCCTCGCCGACATCGACCTGGCACCACCGGATCGTCTTGCCGTTGGACTGGGGTTCCTCCTCGAAGGAGAGCACCTGCCCGACGACGACGGGGCCGGAGATGTCGAAGCCGTGCAGCTCCTCCTCCTCGAACCCGACGGAGACGAGCGCCGCGAAGACGTCGTCCGGCGTGGCAGTCTCGGCCACATCCACGTACTCACGCAACCACGAAAGCGGGACGCGCATCACACCACCATCCCGAACTGCTCGCTGAAACGGACATCGCCCTCGGCCATGTCGCGCATGTCCTGCACGTCGCTGCGGAACATGAGGGCGCGCTCGACCCCCATGCCGAACGCGAAACCGCTGTAGACGTCGGGGTCGATCCCCGCTGCGCGCAGCACGTTGGGGTTGACCATGCCGCAGCCGCCCCACTCGATCCAGCGTGCGCCGCCCTTGAAGGTCGGGTGCCACAGGTCGAGCTCGGCGGACGGCTCCGTGAAGGGGAAGAAGTTCGTGCGGAAGCGGGTCTTCGCCTCCGGGCCGAAGAGCTGACGCGCGACGTGGTCGAGCGTGCCCTTGAGGTGGGCCATCGAGATGCCTTTGTCAACGACCAGGCCCTCGAACTGGGTGAACACCGGCAGGTGCGTGGCATCGAACTCGTCGGTGCGGTAGACCCGCCCGGGGCACAGCACGTAGATCGGCACCTCGCGGTCGAGCATCGAGCGCACCTGCACCGGGCTGGTGTGCGTGCGCATGACCAGGTGGCGGGAGAGCGGGTCCACGTAGAACGTGTCCTGCTCCTGGCGTGCGGGGTGGTCGACGTCGAAGTTGAGGGCATCGAAGTTGAACCACTCGTGCTCCAGCTCGGGGCCTTCGGCGATCTCCCAGCCCATGCCGACGAACACATCACTGATCTGCTCCTGCAGCAGCGTGAGCGGATGCCGGGCGCCGACGCGCGTGCGCGACGCGACCGCGGTGATGTCGACGCGCTCGGCCTCGAGTCGCGCGGCGGTCTCGGCCTCGGCCAGCTCCGCCTCCTTCGCGGCGAGCGCCTGCGTGACGCGCCCTCGGCCCTGGCCGATGAGCTTGCCGAAGGCGGCCTTGTGCTCGGGCGCCACCTGGCGCATGGACGCGTTGAGGACCGCGAGCGGCGACCCCTCGGCGACATGCGCCGCGCGTGCGGCCTTCAACTCCGCGGTGTCGGCCGCGGATCCGATCGCGGCGAGCGCGGCCTCGACGGCGGTCTGCACCGCCTCGGGGGTGATCTCAGGGGAAGTCTGTGCGTTGTCGGACACGAGAACCGAGTCTACCGGCGCGTCGGCACCCGCCCCGCGCGCCCCCGGCCACTTATAGCGGCCCGAACATCTCCGTGCGCCCCGTCGGCATCCACGACAGGCGCTCGCGCTCCAGGGACGCCGCGAGGAGAGGATCCGCCTGTGTCTGCCGACGCAGAGTCCGCCGCCCGCGACCGACGATCGCGGGCGGGACGACGAGCACCGAGACCAGCAGAAACACCAGTCCGATGTCGACGAGGACCATGGAGAGCACGCGTCCCGAGGTGAGTGCGCCGATCACCAGGAACACGTTGATCAGGAACAGGATCCCGCCTGCCGCCCACATGCCGCCTCGCAGGGTCCCCGGGCCCCGACCTGAGACCGAGATCCCGGATCGCGGTACCCAGTGACGCACCCGGCGCAGGAACCACCCGGCCACCGCTGCGAGGACCGCCCCGATGATCGACCACGTCAGGAGTGGCAGAGTCCGGCCGGTGACGGCGAATAGCACCCCTCCGAACACGACGGCCGCGAAACCGGTGCTCAGGAGAGCCGCCCACATTCCGGCGACCCCGGCCCGCGCGTCGGCGATCTCCCGCAGCCGGGTGGGGAAGTCCGGCGCGTAGCGCTCCCCCAGCTCGGGATCGAGCCACTGCGCGAGCGTCCGGCTCGATGCGGGAGGGTACGCGGAGACCGGTTCGACGTGCGCCATGACCGCGAGGCTACAGGCCGCCGCGGGCGGCGCGAGAGGAACCGGCGCGCTCAGCCCTCCCTCTGAGCGCGCCGGAGTCTTCCTCCTACTCAGGGGCGCGGTCCCCCGCCCGCGTCGAGGTTGCCGGCGCGCCCCTGCAGCGCGATGACCTCGGTCAGGGTCGACTCGTCGTCCGCTGCGGCGTTGCCGCCGTGGCCGTGCTGCACCTTCGGCGAGCGCCGAGTGCGCACCTCAAGCCACTTCGCGACCCCGGAGAGGATCAGGCACATCGAGATGTAGATGACCGCGACGATGAGCCCCGCCTGCAGCAGCGGCCGGCCCGGCTGTCCGCTGAGGTACTTGGCGTAGTAGATGAGTTCGGGGTAGGTGATGATGAAGCCGAGCGCGGTGTCCTTCAGGGTGACCACCAGCTGGGACACGATGATCGGGAGCATGGCCCGCAGCGCCTGCGGCAGCAGGATGAACGCCATCACGCCGGACTTGCGGAGCCCGATCGCGTACCCGGCCTCCTTCTGACCCTTAGGCAGGGCCTCGATGCCGGCGCGCAGCGCCTCCGCCAGAACCGACCCGTTGTAGAGCACCAGGCCGATCACGACCGCCGCGTACGGCGTCATCCGGAAGGTGCTGCCCGGGATGGAGTTGATGCCGTAGTAGAAGATCATCATCATGACCAGCACCGGCACGGCGCGGAGCAGCTCGATCACGACCGTGACGGGAACCCGCACCCAGGCGTGCTCCGAGACGCGGCCGATCGCGAGCACGAAGCCCAGGATGAGACTGCCGACCGCGGCCGCGAGGAACGCGCTGACCGTCGCCCAGAGCGCCTGCGCCATGCCCTGCCACACGAGGCTGTAGGTGAACAGGTTCCAGCGCGCGGCGCTGAACTGCCCGGTCACGACGAACCGGTACACGATGAAGCCGATCACCGCGAGCACGACCAGCACGGTCACGACACCGAGGATGCGGTTGCGCAGCACGGCCTTGGGGCCGGGGACGTCGTAGAGAACGGATGCGCCGCTCATCGGACGATCCTCCACTTCTTCTCGAAGTGCCGCTGCACCAGGCTCAGCACGAACACCAGGATGATGAAGACCACGGCGACCCAGAGCAGGATCTCCATGACGGTGCCGGGGCGGTCTTTGGAGTCGGCGACCGTGGCACGCAGCGTGGCGAGTTCCGCGACCGCGAATCCTGCGGCGATCGTCGTGTTCTTCAGGAGGGCGATGAAGACGCTCATCATGGGCGGCACGACCGAGCGGAAGGCCTGCGGCATGATGACGAGGGTCATGACCTGCCCGAAGGACAGCCCGATCGCGCGGGCTGCTTCGGCCTGGCCGACCGGCACGGTGTTGATGCCGGCCCGCAGGACCTCGGCGACGTAGGTCGCCGTGTAGATGCCGAGCGCCAGGACGCACAGCCAGAAGGAGGGGATGTCCGGGAGGTCGAGCTTCGGGTATCCGAACACGAAGAAGAAGAAGACCAGCGTGAGCGGGGTGTTGCGGATGAGGTTCACGTACGCGGTGCCCACACCGCGGGCGATCGGCACGGGCGAGACCCGCATCGCGCCGACGACGGTGCCGAGCGCGAGTGCCAGCACGCCGCCGCCGAGGAACAGCAGGACCGTGTTGAGGGTCGCCTGGCCCCACAGATCGAGGTTGCCCAGGAGTGCGTCCACGCATCTCTCCTTCGAGTTCGAGGACTTCGGGATGGGGGGTGTGACGTCAAGACGTCAGACGTCAGAAGGACCCGGAGGAAGCGGCCGGCGGGAGCATGCCCGCCAGCCGCTCCGGAATCACTTCTCGACAGCGGGCTGCGTGACCTTCATGCCACTGGCGCCCAGGTTCTTCTCGAAGATCGCCTTCCAGGTGTCTCCGCCGTCGGTGAACATCGTGTTCACGAAGGTCTGGAAAGCGGTGTCGCCCTTGGCCAGGCCCACGCCGTACTTCTCGGTCGTGAAGGGCTCACCGACGACCTTGAGCTCTTCCGGGTCCTGCGCCGCGTAGCCGATCAGGATCGCCTGGTCGGTGGTGACCGCGTCAACCTGCTTGTTGATGAGCTGCTCCACGCAGGCAGAGTAGACGTCGAGTCCGACGGTCTTGGTGTCCGGGAAGTTCTGCTGGATGTTCTGCAGCGGAGTGGATCCGGTCGCGGAGCAGACGGTCTTGCCGGCCAGGTCCTTCTCGCTCTTGATCGTGTCCTCGCTCTTGCGGACCAGCAGGCCCTGACCGGTGACGAAGTAGGGGCCGGCGAAGTCGATCACAGCCTTGCGCTTGTCGGTGATCGAGTAGGTGCCGACGTAGTAGTCGACGTCGCCGTTCACGATCGCCTGCTCACGGTTCGCGGACGGGATGGCCTTGAACTCGATCTTGTCCTCTCCGTAGCCGAGCGAGGCCGCGATCCAGCGGGCGATGTCGATGTCGAACCCGGTGCGCTCGCCCGTCGTCGCGTCCTTGTAGCCGAGACCGGGCTGGTCCTCCTTGACGCCGATGGTGATCTTGCCGTTCTTGGTGATCCGGTCGAACGTCGGGCTGCCTTCGAGCTTGACGTCCTTGGCGACCTCGAACAGCGGCTTGTCGCTCGTCGGGCTCACGCCCTCGCCGGTGGATCCGGGACTGGTCGGGCTGCCGCTGTTGCAGCCGGTGAGGGCGATCAGGGCGACGGCGGCGATGCCGATGCCGGTGAGGATCCGTGACTTTCGCATGTGCTTCTCCTTCGGTGCAGGTGCTGTGGTGCGGGGATCAGGTCAGTGGGTGAGCAGCTTGGACAGGAAGTCCTTGGCCCGGTCGGACTGCGGATGCGTGAAGAACTGCTCGGGCTCGGCCTCCTCGAGGATCCGTCCGTCGGCCATGAACACGACGCGGTTCGCCGCCTTGCGGGCGAACCCCATCTCGTGTGTGACCACGATCATGGTCATGCCGCTCGCGGCGAGTTCGATCATCACGTCCAGGACCTCGGTGATCATCTCCGGATCCAGGGCGCTGGTGGGCTCGTCGAAGAGCATCACCTTGGGGTGCATCGCCAGGGCGCGGGCGATCGCGACGCGCTGCTGCTGTCCTCCGGAGAGCTGGGCGGGAAGCTTGGAGGCCTGCTTGGCCACGCCCACGCGCTCGAGCAGCTGCATGGCTTCCTTCTCGGCGTCGGCCTTCTTGAGGCCGCGCACCTTGATCGGGCCCAGCGTGACGTTCTCGAGGATCGTCAGGTGCGCGAACAGGTTGAACGACTGGAACACCATGCCGACGTCCGCGCGCAGCTGCGCCAGGCCCTTGCCCTCCGCCGGCAGCTCCTTGCCGTCGATCGTGATCGAGCCGGAGGTGATCGTCTCCAGGCGGTTGATCGTGCGGCAGAGCGTGGATTTTCCGGACCCGGACGGGCCGATGATCACGACCACCTCGCCCTTGTGCACGGTGAGGTCGATGTCGGTCAGTGCCTGGAAGTCGCCGTAGTGCTTCTGCACGTTCTGCACGACGACGAGAGGGGCACCCACCAGCGCAGCGGCAGAATCGGGACGCGTAGTGGCAGGGGTGGCGTCGGTCATGGCTGACTCTCCATCGAATCGAATGGCCGGATGTTCGGGCTGGCGCCGGAACCGCAGGGCTCCGACCCCCAGACACTATTGAGCGCGTGGTGCGCGGTGGGATTCCTTGAGCCTTTCTTGAGGCGAGTGCAGATACCTCGACGGGCTCCGCAGCCTTCGGAACCGCTCGACCGTCAGCCGTGCGTCTCCCGGTAGTACCGTGCCGCGCCGGCGTGCAGCGGGATCGGGTCGGTGAAGATCGCCTGCCGGCGATCGAGCAGCGCCGCCGCCGGTGCACCCCGCGCGATCGTCGCCCGCTCATCGAACAGCACCGCGGTCGCGTCGTGGATCAGCCCCTCGGGCGCGTCGGCGCGGGCGACCAGGTAGTTCGGCACGGTCATCGTCACGGTCGAACTGTCGATGCCGTAGCCGCCGATCGGGAAGTCGGCCTGCCGATAGGCTCCGGCGTGCGCCGCGTTGACGGCGTCGACGACGGCCGGCGGAATCGACAGCAACCGGATCGGAGTGTCGGCGGCGAGCGCCGCGATCCCCGGCGTCGGCAGGCCGCCCACCCAGAAGAACGCGTCGATCTCGCCCTTGCTCAGGGCCGCGATCGACCCCTCCAGGCCCAACTCCGGATTGCGCATCGCGGCGACGTCCACATCGGCGGCGGCGAGCACGCGACGGGCGACGAGCTCCACCCCCGATCCGCGCGCGCCGAGGGAGACCGTGCGCCCCGCGAGATCGCGCAGGTCGTGCACGTCGGATCCGTCTCGAACCACGATGTGCACGTACTCGTCATACAGTCGAGCGACGGCGACGATCGGGATCGCCTCGTTGAACGCTCCCGTGCCGGCCACCGCATCCGCGACCGCGTCGCCCTGCGCGAAGCCCAGCACCGCCCGACCGGAACCTACCCGCTCGAGGTTGTCGACGGATCCGTTGGTCTGCTGAGCCGTGAACCGGGCGCCGAGGCGGGTGGCGAGCGCCTCGGCGAACTGCTGGCCGTAGGCGTAGTAGACGCCGGTCGCCCCGCCGCCCGCGATCGCCTGCGGCGCCTCCGCCCAGCTCCGGTCCTGCGGGGCGCAGGACGCCAGCCCCGAAACGCTCAGCACGCACAGCAGGAGCGCGAGCAGCACCCGCGCGATGCCGCGCCGAGACTTCCCCCTCCGTCCGCTCTGCCTCGCCGGCGGGATCCGCTCCGGGCAGGTCCGCGCCGTCATCGCGCCTCCGCGGTGGGGAGCACCAGGACCACGCGGAGTCCGCCGCCGTCCGCCGCCTCCACGCGTACCCCGGCGTCGACCGTGGCCAGCAGGTCCGTGGCGATCGCGAGTCCCAGGCCCGTGCCGGGGATCGCGCGCGTCCGATCGCTGCGCCAGTGCCGGTCGGTCGCGTGCGCGAGTTCGTCCTCCGGGAGACCCGGACCATGATCGCGTACCGACAGCTCGCAACCGGTCTCCGCGCGCGTCACCGTCACCTCGACCACTGTGCCCGCCGGCGAGAACTTCACGGCGTTGTCGATCACGGCGTCCAGCGCGCTCTCGGCGATGGTCTCATCCGTGCTGGAGCGCACCGGCGCGTCGGCATGCAGAGCGAGCGCGACGCCCTTCAGCGCCGCCGCGTCCTGCCAGGCCGCCATCCGGCGCGCGGCAAGGTCGGCGAGATCGACCGCATCCTGCAGCGGCGCGGGATCCGATCCGCGCGCGAAGGAGAGCAGCGTGTCCAGGATCCTGGTCATCCGCCGCCCCTCCTCCCGTGTCGCCTCGACCTCGCCGTCCCAGCCGCGATCCAGGCCCGTCGCGAGTGACTCCACACGCAGCAGCAGCGCGCTCAGCGGATTGCGCAGCTCGTGCGACGCATTGAGAGCGAACTCCTGCTGACGCGACACCACGTGCTCGATCTCCTCCGCCATCCGGTTGAAGAGCAGGATCATCCGGTGCAGCTCCGGGGGGCCGGTGTCGTCGGCGATCCGCGCCTCCATGTCACCGCGCTCGATCGCCTCCATCGCCTCGTCCACGCGGTGCACCGGCTTGAGCACCCAGCGCGCGAGCCCCAGCACCACGAGCAGTCCGACCCCGATCGCGATCGCGCTGACGATGCCGAGCAGGATCCACTGCCTCACGATCTCGGCGCGGGGCGCCTCGACGCTCGCGGACATGATCACGGCTCCGATGACGTCGCCCTGATCGAAGATCGGCTCCACGAGGGACTGCTCGGCGAACTGCCACGGGAGCACGACGGGCTCCGGCAGGTCGCTGCGCCGCCCGGACAGCGCCAGCTGCACCTTGTTCGCGGTCGCGTCGTCCAGCACCGGGGCATCGCCCTGCTGCGGAGACCAGGGGCGTCCCGACCGGTCGACCACCAGCACGCGCGTGCCGTACAGATCGTGATAGCGCTGCAGCTCGCCGTCCAGCACCTCGGCGCTGCCGGACAGCAGCGCCTGGCGCGCGCTCGTCACGAACGTGCCGATGTCGCCGACCTGCTGCGTGTAGAAGCCCTGCTGCACGCTGCGCGAGGTCGCCCAGCCGTAGGCGCCCCCGAGCAGCACCAGCACCGCCGCGAGCGGCACCAGGAACACGACGAACAGGCGCTTGCGCACCGGTCACAGCCCCGTCAGCCGGTAGCCCACGCCGCGGACCGTCTCGATCAGCGCCGGCCGTCCGAGCTTGCGGCGGATCGAGGCGACGTGCACCTCGAGCGAGCGGGCGAAGCTCTGCCAGTCCGTGTTCCACACCTCGCGGATGAGCCTCTCGCGCGGCACGGCGACTCCCGGATACCGGGCCAGCACCGCGACGATGTCGAACTCCTTGCGGGTCAGCTCCACCGCCTCGCCGTCCACGAGCACCCGGCGCGCGACCAGATCGATCCGCACCCCGTCGATGTCGATGCCGACGGGCCCGACCTCGCCGGCGATCGCATGGCTGCGGCGGGTGACCGCCTCGATGCGGGCGAGCAGCTCCTGCACGTCGTAGGGCTTGACCAGGAAGTCGTCGGCTCCGGCGCGCAGCCCGCGGATCCGCTCGTGCACCTGGCTGCGCGCCGTGGCGATGAGGATGGGGACGCCGCTCACGGCGCGGATCCGGCGGCAGAGCTCGATGCCGTCGATGTCCGGAAGACCGAGGTCGAGGATCACGGCTTCCGTGTCGGTGCCGAGCATCTCGAGAGCGCCCCGTCCGTCTCCCGCACGCTCGACCGCGTAACCGGCGCGGCCGAGGAACCCGGCGAGGGCGTCTGCCACGCGTTCGTCGTCTTCGACGATGAGGATCTTCATACTCAGGCGCGCTGGGCGAACGCACTCTCGTACAGGCACACACTGGCGGCGGTGGCGAGGTTCAGCGACTCGGCCCGGCCGAAGATCGGCAGCCGGAGCGCCCGATCAGCCAGTTCCAGCGCAGGCTCCTCCAGCCCATGCGCCTCATTGCCGAACAACCACGCCGTGGGCCGGGCGAGCACGCCCTCCGCGCGGGCCGCGAGCAGGTCGTCGCCCTTCACGTCCGCCGCGACGACCTGCAGGCCCGCGGCGTGCGCCCGCTCGATGACGTCCGAGAGTTCTCCGCCGACCGAGACCGGCAGATGGAAGAGCGATCCCGTGCTGGAGCGGACCACCTTCGGGTTGTACAGATCGACCGTGCGCCCGGTCAGCACGACCGCATCAGCACCGGTCGCGTCGGCGGCGCGGATGATGGTGCCGAGGTTGCCGGGGTCGCGCACCTCCTCGCAGATCGCCACGAGGCGCGGTGCGGCGGCGAAGATGTCGCGCACCGACGTGGGCGTCTGCCGGGCCACGGCGACCACGCCCTGAGGCGTGACGGTGTCGGCCATCGCCGCGAGCACGAACTCCGTCACGTACTCGAAGCGCACGTCCGCGGCGGTCGCGGCTTGGCGCAGATCGCCGTGCTTGTCCCATGCGGAGGGCGTCGCGAAGAGCTCGACGATGGCCTCGGGCCGATAGGACAGCGCCTCGCGCACCGCCTGCGGGCCCTCCAGCAGGAACAGGCCCGTCTCGGTGCGGGCGCTGCGCTTGGTGAGCTTGGCCACGGCGCGCACGCGCGGGGATCGGGGATTCTCCAGCACGATCACAGTCTAGGGACACCGAAGGGGCGCCGCCCTCACGGACGGCGCCCCTTCGTTGATCAGGTGCTTACGCAGCCGACTTGGGCGCGTTGACGTCCGCCGGCAGAGCCTTGCGGGCCGTCTCGACCAGCGCGGCGAACGTCGCCGGCTCGTTCACGGCGAGCTCGGCGAGCATGCGGCGGTCGACCTGGACGCCGGCGAGACCGAGGCCCTGGATGAAGCGGTTGTACGTGATGCCGTTCTGGCGGGCAGCGGCGTTGATGCGCTGGATCCACAGACGACGGAAGTCGCCCTTGCGCTTGCGACGGTCGCGGTACGCGTAGACGAGGGAGTGGGTGACCTGCTCCTTCGCCTTGCGGTACAGGCGCGAGCGCTGGCCACGGTAACCCGAGGCGCGCTCGAGGATGACGCGGCGCTTCTTCTGAGCGTTGACGGCGCGCTTGACTCTAGCCATTTTCGTGTATTCCTATCGTGCGATCGGCGTCAGCGGCCGAGGAGCTTCTTGGCGACCTTGGCGTCTGCCTTCGACAGCACCTGGTCCTGGTTGAGGCGACGGGTGCGACGGCTCGACTTCAGCTCGAGGTTGTGGCGCATCCCGGCCTGCTGCTTCTTCAGCTTTCCGCTGCCGGTGATCTTGAAGCGCTTCTTGGCACCCGAGTGGGTCTTCTGCTTCGGCATCTTCTCTTCCTTCGTATGGCGCCCAGCTGGGCGACAGGGTTCTGCCCGCGCAGTGCGGGAGGTCTGTGTGCGGCTGTCGGATCCGGAGATCACTCAGCCGGGGCGGCCGGAGCGGCGGACGCTCCGGGTGCCTTGGCATCGCGGGCGGCCTGCTTGTTGGCAGCGCGCTGCGCGTCGCGCACGGCGTTCTGCTCGGCCTTCGCCTCGGACTTGTTCTTCAGCGGGGCGACGACCATGACCATGTTGCGTCCGTCGATGGTGGGGTTGGACTCCACGGTGCCGAACTCGGCCACATCCTCGGCGAACTTGCGGAGGAGCCGCACGCCCTGCTCGGGACGGGACTGCTCCCGGCCGCGGAACAGGATCATCGCCTTCACCTTGTCGCCCGCCTTGAGGAAGCCCTCGGCGCGCTTGAGCTTCGTCGTGTAGTCGTGCGCCTCGATCTTCAGACGGAAGCGCACCTCCTTCAGGATCGTGTTCGCCTGATTGCGGCGAGCTTCCTTCGCCTTCTGCGCGGCCTCGTACTTGAACTTGCCGTAGTCCATGATCTTGACCACGGGAGGCTTCGAGTTCGGGGCGACCTCGACGAGATCGAGGTCGGCTTCCTGCGCAAGACGCAGCGCCGCCTCGATACGGACGACGCCGATCTGCTCACCCGCGGGGCCGACGAGGCGGACCTCGGGGACGCGGATGCGCTCATTGGTGCGGGGATCGCTGATGCGGACTCCTTAGACGATGGTTTCGGCCACCGTGATCCGGACGGATCACGGGCGAAATCGGAATCGTCCCACCCGCCGGCAGTCAGACGCCGGCGGCACCCTGACCCGCCGCACAGCTGTCGCTGCACGGCGGCTACCGATGTGAATCGGCGGAGTGCTGGACCCGGTAGCCTTGAGCGGCAAGCGCGGGTGGGAAGTGAATCCTCTTTCGTGCCGGGACCTGAGTCCCGGAGCCCGCAAGAGTCTATCAGAAGGCAAGACCTTCGGAAAGCCGGCACAGTGAGCACTCCCGCGCCAGACGGCCACGAGCACGTCTCCCCCTCGTCCCCCGCGATCGACGACACCGCTGCCGGTGCCGCACGCGACATCGCCGACGTCGCCGCCGTCGAGGTGATCACCACCGCCGCCGTGCACCTGCTCAGCGCCGCCGCGGTCAAGGTGGGCCTGGCCGACGACCCCGAGACGCAGAAGGACCTGGACGAAGCGCGCAAGCTCATCAACGCCCTGGCCGGCCTCATCACGGCCGCCGCCCCCGAGATCAGCGACATGCACGCGCGATCGCTGCGCGACGGTCTGCGCTCGGTCCAGCTGGCCTTCCGCGAGGCGTCCGTCATCGCGGATCCGATCGGTCAGGGTCCGGGAGAGAAGTGGACCGGCCCCGTCAACTGACGACGCCTTCCCGCGGACGACGGGCCAGGAAGACCCGGAATCCCGTCTCCGACTCGAGGACGTCGACGTGGCCGAGCCCGGCCGCCGCGAGCGCATCGTCGACCCAGCCGAGGCCGAGCGACGGCGTGGCCCCGTCCCCACCTCCGGCCAGGCTGTCCTGCATGCAGTAGAACAGCCCCGCCGTGTGGGTGAACAGGGCGAAGGGATCGGCGGCCGCATCACGATCGATGTCGCCCGTCATCGAGGTCTCCGCGATGAGCAGCACGCCGTCCTCGTCCAGTGCGTCGGCGGCCTGCCGCACGGCGGCGACCGGGTCGCCCAGGTGGTGCAGTGCGTCCAGGCACGTGATGAGCGCGAAGGAGCCATGGGCGCCGAGGTGCTCCGCCGTCTCGGCGTACAGCTCCAGATTCGCCACATCGCTGCGGGGCGCCGCGTCGGGATCGACGCCGATGACGCGGCTGCGCGGGAACGCGCGGGCCAGCTGCGCCGCCGCGTCGCCGTCACCGCAGGCGATGTCGGCGACGGCCGCGCCGGTCTCCAGCCGCGCCCGCAGCGCGGGATCGCTCGCGATCCACTCGTCGACGAGGGCGGCCCGGTAGAGCCGACTGTTGATGCGACTGGCCGCGGCGCCGAGCCCCGTGAACGCAGCGGGCGCGACGCCCGCGCCCGCACGCATCGCCTCGGGGATCCGCCGGACGAGGTCGCCGGAGATCGCATAGACGAAGTCGAGGATGCCGCGCGCGTCGATCGCGAAGCCGTCGCCGAACGTGGTCGCGGTCTCGGGGTCGATCCGGAACACCCCGGCGTCATGCCGGGCATAGCCCGCCGCGTGCATGCAGCGCAGCCACTGCGCCACATTGCGCTCGTCGAGTCCCGCGCGCTCCGCGATCCCGGCGGCGTCTCCCGGGCCATCGAGCAGCGCCGCCAACGCCCCCGAACGCTCCCCCACCGCGAGCGCCTGGATCGCGTACATGCCGTCGAGGTGCTGCAGGAGAAGCGGTGCGGAGTCCGGCATGCCGCGACTCTAGACCGCGCGTCGCCCCGGCGGAAGAGCCAGGTTCAGACGCTCGCGCGCAGCTTCACAGTCAGCGAGTCGACGAGCACGGCGATGCGGTCGTCAGCGGCCCAGCGCTGCGCGAGGCGCGCGAGCACCGCGTCGAGCGTCTCCCGGTCCAGACCCTCGACGAGCTCGAGCGTGACGACGAGCTCCGGTCCGCGCAGGCGCGCGTCCGGATCGCCGGCGGAGACCGCCACGTCGATCACGGCGAGCTCACTGCCGACGCTCTCCAGAAGGCCCGCATAGACCTCCGGTGAGAGGAAGCTCGGCTCCCAGCTCAGCCCCTGCGCGACCGCCCACACCGCGGGGCGGCGCAGCACGAACTCGGTCTCGGACCCGGGGTCAAGCACGATGAGCTCGGCATCCCCCGAAGAGGCGGACAGCGCCACGCGCGCCGCCTCCACCGGGATGGGGCGCGCGATCGGATCCCAGGCGCGCATCGTGTCGACGCTCGTGAACGCCGGCTGCACGGTGCGCCCGTCGGGCGCGGCGACGGTGACGAGCGAGAGCTCCTGGGTCTTGTCCACTGTCAGGCCGGACGGCGCGACACCCTCGTCACCCTTCTCAGCGACGAGCGGCACGAGCACGCGCGCGGTGCGGAACGCGGCCACGACCTCGGCCTGCGAACCGGAGCCGGCGCGGAACCGCGTGAGGGCATCCCACAGGGCCGGGTCGGCTGAGCCGTCATCGCCGGCGCGGGTATTCTCCTCGAACGAGCGCCCCGCCCACGGCACACCGGCCGAGTCGCCGGTGTTGGCGTGCGAGCCGTGGTCGTGATCATGATCGCATCCGGACGCGCCGGACGCGGCGCGCTCAGGATCCGGCGACATCCAGCGCCTCGGCCAGGGTGAACGCGCCGGCGTACAGCGCCTTGCCGACGATCGCGCCCTCGACGCCGAGCGGCACGAGGTCGCGGAGCGCCGCGATGTCATCGAGGTTCGCGATGCCGCCGGACGCCACCACGGGCTTCGGGGTGCGCGCGGCGATCTCGCGGAGCAGCTCGAGGTTCGGGCCCTTGAGCGTGCCGTCCTTGGTGACGTCGGTGACGACGTAGCGGCTGCATCCGGCGTCCTCGAGACGGTCGAGGACGGTCCAGAGGTCTCCGCCCTCCTTGGTCCAGCCACGGGCAGCGAGAGTCGTGCCGCGCACGTCGAGGCCCACCGCCACGGCATCGCCGTAGCGTGCGATGACGTCAGCGGCCCATTCGGGGTTCTCCAGCGCGGCCGTGCCGAGGTTGATGCGAGCGGCACCCGACTCCAACGCGGCCTCGAGGCTCGCGTCGTCGCGGATCCCGCCGGACAGCTCGACGTTCACGCTGCGGAACTGCTTGATCACGCGACGCAGGATCGCCGTGTTGCTGCCGCGACCGAACGCGGCGTCGAGGTCGACGAGGTGGATCCACTCCGCACCCTGGTCCACCCACTCGGCTGCCGCGTCGAGCGGATCGCCGTAGCTGGTCTCGCTTCCGGCCTCACCCTGGGTCAGGCGCACGGCCTGCCCGCCGGCGACGTCCACCGCCGGGAGGAGGGTCAGAGAGGGGGACTGTGCGAACTCGTTCATGTCGTCCTTCGGGTCACGATGTGCCGCGCGCTTCGGGCGCGGCAAGAGAAGAGAGTAGTCCGGGTGCACGCGGGGCACCAATCCCCCGCTGTCACACTCCGCGGACGGATCAGAGTGTGGAGATCCAGTTGCGCAGCAGCTGGATGCCGGCCTCGCCGGACTTCTCCGGGTGGAACTGGGTTGCCGAGAGCGGGCCGTTCTCGACCGCGGCGAGGAAGCGCGAGCCGTGCTCGGCCCACGTGAGATGCGGCTGCGGGAACGGCGGCATGACCTCGAGTTCCCACGTCTGCGCGGCGAAGGAGTGCACGAAGTAGAAGCGCTCCTGCTCGATCCCGCGGAACAGCACGCTGCCCGGATCCGGCTCGACGGTGTTCCACCCCATGTGCGGCAGCACCGGCGCGTCGAGCTCCGTCACGATGCCGGGCCACTCGCCGAGCCCGTCGACCTCGGCGCCGCGCTCGACTCCGCCCGCGAACAGCACCTGCATGCCGACGCAGATGCCCAGCACCGGACGGCCGCCCGCCAGGCGCCGCTCGATGATCTCGTCGCCGCCATGCGCGGCAAGCGCCTCGCGAACGGCCGCGAACGCGCCCACGCCCGGGACGACGAGTCCGTCGGCCTCGAGCGCCGCGGTCCGGTCACCGGTCAGCTCCGCGTCCGCGCCAGCGCGGATCAGCGCTTTCACGGCCGAGTGCACGTTGCCGGATCCGTAGTCGAAGACCGCGACGGTCGGACGGCGGCCCTCCGCGCGCTCGCTCACAGTGCGCCCTTGGTGGAGGGCACGCCGACCACCAGGGGGTCCAGCGCCTTGGCCTGACGGAAAGCGCGCGCGAAGGCCTTGAACTCGGCCTCGGCGATGTGGTGCGGATCGCGTCCGCTGATCACGCGCACATGCACCGTCAGGGCGGCGTTGTACGCGATCGCCTCGAAAACGTGGCGCACCAGGGATCCGGTGAAGTGGCCGCCGATGAGGTGGTGCTCGTAGCCGGCCGGCTCGCCCTCGTGCACGAGGTAGGGGCGACCCGAGATGTCGACGACCGCCTGCACGAGGGCCTCGTCCAGCGGGACGAGCGCGTCACCATAGCGGGAGATGCCGCTCTTGTCCCCCAGAGCCTCGCGAATCGCCTGGCCGAGCACGATCGCCACGTCTTCCACGGTGTGATGCGCATCGATGTGGGTGTCGCCGGAAGCCCGGACCGTCAGATCCGTCAGCGAGTGCTTCGCGAACGCGGTCAGCAGGTGGTCGAAGAACGGGACCGAGGTGTCGATGTGGCTCTGGCCGGTGCCGTCGAGGTCGATCTCGAGCTCGATCGTCGACTCGGACGTGGAGCGGGTACGGCGCGCGGTCCGGGCCGCAGCGGGGGTCTCAGCGGTCATGAGGCCGATCCTATCGAGGCGAGAGCGTCCAGGAATGCGGTGGTCTCGGCCTCCGTGCCGGCCGTGACGCGCAGGTGATTCGGGATGCCGACGTCGCGGATCAGCACACCCTGGTCGTACAGGGCGCGCCAGGTCGCCGCCGGATCGGCGACACCCCCGAACAGCACGAAGTTCGACCATGACGGGTGCGGCGTGTAGCCGAGGGCCTCGAGCGTGGCGGAGATCCGATCCCGCTGCGCCACGATCTCGTCGACCATGGCGAGCATGATGGGCGCGTTGCGCAGCGCCGCGATCGCCGCCGCCTGGGTGAGGGCGCTCAGGTGGTACGGCAGGCGCACCAGGCGCAGCGCATCGATGAAGGCCGGATCGGCGGCGAGGTAGCCGACCCGCGCCCCCGCGAAGGCGAACGCCTTGCTCATCGTGCGGGAGACGGCGAGCCGCGGACGCCCCTGCAGCAACGTCAACGCGGACGGCGAATCCTTCGGGGCGAACTCCTGGTACGCCTCATCCACGATCACGATGCCGCGCGCCGCCTCGTAGACCGCTTCGATCACGTCGAGCGGGAGCGGCGTGCCCGTCGGGTTGTTCGGCGCGCACAGCAGGATCACGTCCGGATCGTGCTCCAAGACCTGCGCCACCGCTTCGTCGACGGTGAGCTCGTAGTCCGGGTGCCGGGTGCCGGCGATCCATGCCGCTCCGGTGCCCTGGGTGAGCAGCGGATACATCGAATAGGTCGGTGCGAACCCGAACACGGTGCGCCCCGGACCGGCGAAGGCCTGCAGGATGTGCTGCAGGACCTCGTTCGATCCGTTGCCGGCCCAGATGTTCGCGGCGGTGAGGTCATGACCGAGGTAACCTGCGAACCCCTCGCGGAGCGCGGTGAACTCACGATCCGGGTAGCGGTTGACGTCACGCAGCGCCACCGCGATGTCATCGAGGATGTCGCTCGCCACCTGCTCCGGCACCGGATGCGTGTTCTCGTTCACGTTCAGCGCCACAGGCAGCGGTGCCTGCGGGGCACCGTACGGGCGCAACCCGCGGAGATCGTCACGAAGGGGTAAGTCGTCGAGCGAGACAGTCACCCTGCCATGCTAGGCGGCTGCGCCGTGTGCCAGGACACAGATGACCGCGGTTGCTGAGCGACGCCGAAGCCGGGCTGCTGTCAGCGCCCGGCCGAGCCGTACTGCGCCGGGATCGCCAGGTGCTGTCCGACCTCGATCACACCGCCGTCGACGAGGTTCAGCTTGGAGATCTCGGCGACGACATCACGCGGATCGGCGTTCGGCGCAATCTCGCCCGCGATCGACCACAGGGTGTCGCCCGGCTGCACGGTGACGGTCGCGAAGGTGTTGCCCGTCGTCTGCTCACCGGAGGCGAGCGCGGATCCGCTGCTCAGCGCCGCGAACGCGATCGCACCGGCCACCGGGAGCGCGACCAGCGCCGCGAGCACGCGCCGACCGCGTGCGGTGATCCGCAGTCGCGTGGCGGGAACCTGACCGGCGAAGGTGATGCTGCTCATGGTGCTTCTCCTCAGTGTCTGTGTCGGTCCGCCCCTCCCCGGATCCGAATCCCCCGATGAGGATCTTCGAATCCGGGCCTCTGGAGAGGCGAACCTACGTTCCGAAACTACTTTCGAGTTCGAACATCTGTCAAGCCTTCTTCGAATATCAGTTCCGAAGACTTGCCGACACGCTCGAACAGATCTATCGATTCCGCCCCGATCTCGGATACGGTTTCGATAACAAGACCCCATCACGGACCACCGACATTCGAATCGCCGCCCGCGAATCCATGCCGATCCCACGGATCCGCGAGGGCACGACGCACACGAAGGAGATGGCATGAGCGACGGTGCGACCCCCGGCTCCGAGGCCCCGCGGACGCGGCGCCGCAAGAGCCTCAGTGCGAAGCAGATGGCGATCCTCGAGGTCATCCAGACCTCGATCGCCCGGCACGGCTATCCGCCGAGCATGCGCGAGATCGGCGACGCCGTGGGCCTCAAGTCCCTGAGCAGCGTGACGCATCAGCTCGGCCAGCTCGAGCTCAGCGGCTATCTGCGCCGCGATGCCGGCAAGACCCGCGCCATGGAGGTCCTGATCGATCTTCCCGGCACGTCCACGGAGAATCCCGCGGACACGGCTCCGTCGGTCGGCGACGCGGCGCTCGTGCCGCTCGTGGGCCGGATCGCGGCCGGCGTGCCGATCACGGCGGAGCAGCAGGTCGAGGAGATCTTCCCGCTCCCCCGCCAGCTGGTCGGCAAGGGCGACCTGTTCATGCTGAAGGTCTCAGGGGAGTCGATGATCGACGCCGCCATCTGCGACGGCGACTGGGTGGTGGTGCGCTCTCAGGGCACGGCGGAGAACGGTGAGATCGTCGCCGCGATGCTCGACGGCGAGGCCACGGTGAAGACGTTCCGCCGCCGAGACGGCCACGTGTGGCTGCTCCCCCGCAACAGCGCGTTCGAGCCGATCCTCGGCGACGACGCCACGGTGCTCGGCAAGGTCGTGGCGGTGCTGCGCGCCGTCTGATCCCCTGCACGACGACGATGCCCTCCCGGACGGATCCGGGAGGGCATCGTCGTTCACGGCCCTTCGACGGGCTCAGACCGGTCAGACGGCGACCGACACGTCCTCGCGGACGCGGCGGGTGGCCTCGACGATGTTGCGCAGCGAGGCATTGGTCTCCTCGTAGCCGCGGGTCTTCAGGCCGCAGTCCGGGTTGACCCAGAGCTGGCGCGTCGGGATCTCCTCGACCGCGCGGCGCAGCAGCGTCTCGACCTCGGACACGTCGGGGACGCGCGGCGAGTGGATGTCGTAGACGCCCGGGCCGATGCCGTGGTCGAAGCCGGCCGCGGCGATGTCGGTGACGACCTCCATGCGGCTGCGGGCGGCCTCGATCGAGGTGACGTCCGCGTCGAGGGCCCGGATCGCGTCGATGACCACGCCGAACTCCGAGTAGCAGAGGTGCGTGTGCACCTGCGTGGCGGTCTCGGCGCCCGCGGTGGAGAGGCGGAAGGAGGCGACGGACCAGTCCAGGTACGCCGGCTGGTCGGCCTTCTTCAGCGGCAGCAGCTCGCGCAGCGCCGGCTCGTCCACCTGGATGACGCCGATGCCTGCGGCCTCCAGGTCCGCGATCTCGTCGCGCAGCGCGAGAGCCACCTGATTGGCGGTCTCGGCGAGCGGCTGGTCGTCGCGCACGAACGACCAGGCGAGGATCGTGACCGGCCCCGTCAGCATGCCCTTCATCGGCTTCGCGGTGAGGGACTGCGCATACTGCGACCAGGCGACGGTGATCGGCGCCGGACGCGAGACGTCACCCCAGAGGATCGACGGGCGGGTGGCACGGGATCCGTAGGACTGCACCCAGCCGTTCTCGGTGACGTCGAAGCCGTCGAGGTTCTCGGCGAAGTACTGCACCATGTCGTTGCGCTCGGGCTCGCCGTGCACGAGCACGTCCAGGCCCAGGTCCTCCTGCAGCGCGACGACGCGACCGATCTCCTCGCGGAGGAACCCGTCGTACTCGCCCGCCGTGATCTCGCCCTTGGTGAACTGCGCGCGGGCGCGGCGGATCTCGCCGGTCTGCGGGAAGGACCCGATCGTGGTGAGCGGGAGCGCGGGCAGGTCCAGAGCGATGGACTGCGCTGCCACGCGCGCGTCGTAGTCGCCGCGGTCGAAGTCGGCCTCGGTGAGCGCGGCAGTGCGGGCGCGGACGGCGTCCACGCGCACGCCGGGGGCGCTGAGCCGGTCCGCCAGGGCGGCGGAGGCGGCATCGAGCTCGCCGGCGATCGCGGCCCGCCCCTCGGCGAGGCCCTTCGCGAGGGTCGTGACCTGCGCGACCTTCTGGTCGGCGAAGGCGAGCCAGCTCACGAGGCGGGCGTCGAGCTTCGACTCGTCCTCGACGTCGTGGGGCACGTGCTGCAGCGACGTGGAGGTCGACGCGGAGACGCCGGCGGCGCCGAGGCCACGGAGCGCCTCGAGCGTGTCGAAGGCGGCCGCGAGGTCGCCGCGCCAGATGTTGTGCCCGTCGATCACACCGCCGACGAGGACCTTGTCGGCGAGACCCGGAACGGCGGCGGGAACGGTGCCCCGCACGAGGTCGAGACCGATGGCCTCGATCGGGGCGGCGGCGAGCACCGCGAGGTTCGCATCGAGCGCGGCGTAGGGCGCGGCGACGAAGACGGCGGGGCGCTCGGTCAGACCGCCCAGGACGGCGTAGGCGCGCTCGGCGGCGGCGCCGAGCTCGGCCACGGACGACGGCAGCGACTCGCTCACGAGCGCGGGCTCGTCGAGCTGGACCCACTCCGCCCCGGCGGCCGTGAGCGCACCGAGCAGCTCGGCGTAGACCGGGATGAGGTCATCGAGCCGGGACAGCGGGTCGAAGCCCTCGGGCGCCTCGTCCGCCGCCTTGGCGAGCGCGAGGAAGGTGACGGGGCCGACGATCACGGGGCGGGTACGGAAGCCGGCCGCGGCCGCCTCCTGCACCTGGCGCACGATGCGGTCGCTGGAGAGGGAGAAGACGGTGTCCGGGCCGATCTCGGGCACGAGGTAGTGGTAATTCGTGTCGAACCACTTGGTCATCTCGAGCGGCGCGCGCTCACCCTCGCCGCGTGCGATGGTGAAGTACGCCGGCAGCCCGATGGTTCCGTCGGCGGAGCGCAGGTCCTCGAAGCGCGCCGGGATCGCGCCCACGGTGACGGCGGCGTCGAGCACCTGGTCGTAGAACGAGAACGACTCGGGGATCGCGGAGTCGGCACGGCCCAGGCCCTGCACGGCGAGACGCTCGCGCGTCGTCGCGCGCAGCTCCGCAGCGGTGCGCTCGAGCTCGGCCTCGTCGATCCGTCCGGCCCAGAACGCCTCGACGGCCTTCTTGAGCTCACGGCGACGGCCGATGCGCGGGTAGCCCAGGATGGTGCCCTCGGGGAATGCGGTCATGACGGTCCTCTCTGACGGAAGGGGGAAGGAAGCGGGCGCGTACACGCCGCGGGACTCTGTGAACTGCGGGACCTCGCGCGGGGAAGCGCTGCTCTCGGGAAGCACCCCTGACGCCTCGAGCACGTCCAGCACCGTGCGGTGCTGGTTGAACGCGTACAGGTGGACGCCCGGCGCGCCACCATCCACGAGCTCGCGCACGAGCTCCGCCGCATGGGCGACGCCGATCTCGGTGCGGCCCTCGGCAGTCGGCTCGACCTCGAGCTCGATGGACAGCTCGGCGGGAATCTCCTCGCCGCTGAGCTCCAGCACCCGGCGCAGGCGCGCGGGCGATGTGATCGGCATGATGCCGGGCAGGATCGGGATGGTGACGCCGGCGCGACGGGCCCGTTCGACGAAGGCGAAGTAATCGTCGGGGTGGAAGAACAGCTGCGTGATCGCAAGAGTCGCGCCCGCGGCCTGCTTGGCCAGCAGCGCGTCGATGTCCTGGTTCCGGTAGGTCGAGCGCGGATGCCCGTTGGGGTAGGCCGCGACGGCGATGTTCACCTTGCGGCGCGGCGTCACCTGCACGGCTCCGGGAACACCCGGGATCGGCCGCTCCTGATAGGGCGCACGCTCCGCCTGCGCCCGGTCGATCAGCTGGACGAGCTGGGCCGAGCTCTCCAGGTCTCCGAGGAACGGCTGGCTCTCGTCGAGCGGCGGATCGCCGCGCAGGGCGAGGAAGCTGAGGATCCCGGCATCGAGGAACTCCCGGATCAACCGCGAGGCTCCGGCGTAGGTGTTGCCGACGCAGGTGAGGTGCGCGAGCGGCTCGACCGAGGTGTGCTCTCGGATGTAGCGCAGCACGTCGAGCGAGCGACCGCCGACGGATCCGCCCGCGCCGTAGGTCACGGAGATGAACCGGGGCGCGGCGGAAGCGAGCTGCTGGATCGTCTCATGCAGCGCCTCGATGGGCGCCGTGGTGCGCGGCGGGTAGAGCTCGAAGGAGATGGGCACGCGCGGCAGCACCGCCCCGGCGGGGGCGAACGGCGGCGCGTCGAAGGACATCTCTCTCCAGGGTCGGGGCGGTCACCCCACGCTAGGCGGCGTCGCGATGCGCCGCATGCTGTGTTTCACCATGTGTCGGCGCGCGCTCTTCTAGGCTCGGGTGATGAGCTCTCCGCACGGATCCTGGCCCTCCCCGCTGTCCGCCGCCGACCTCGCCGTCGCCGGCGCGAAGATCGACGGCGCCCGGTACGCCCTGGGCGGCATCTGGTGGAGCGAGTCGGTACCGCAGGAGCGCGGACGCATGCGCGTGATGCGCCGCGACGGCGAGGGCGCGGCGCGGGAGGTGCTGCCCGCACCGTGGAACGCTCGCTCGCGCGTGCACGAGTACGGCGGCGGTGCATGGACAGTGGCAGAGGACGGGACGCTGTTCTTCGTCGACGGCGAGGACCAGCGCGTGCACCGCCTGGATCCCGGCGCCGATGCGCCGGTGCCGCTGACCGTCGCAGGGGCGCAGTACGGCGGCCTCCGTCTGCAGCAGGGGCGCCTGTTCGCGGTGCGGGAAGACCTGCGCGCCGACCCGCACAAGCGGGCGATCGTCGAGATCCCGGTCGACGGCTCCGCCGCGGAGGACGACGATGCGATCGTCACGGTCCTCAGCGGCGACGGCTTCTTCGCGCATCCTGCGCTCTCCCCCGATGGCACGCGTCTCGCCTTCGTGGCGTGGGACGAGCGGCACATGCCCTGGGAGCACGCGTTCTGCTTCGTCGCGAACCTGCTCACGGGAGCGCGCACGCCCGTTCCGGCGCGCGCCCCGCTGCAGCCCGAATGGATCACCGACGACGAGCTGCTGTTCGCCGACGACCCGACCGGCCGCTGGAACCTGCACCGTGCCCGGATCGGCGAGCAGCCCGTGCCGCCGATACCGACGCCCCCCGCCGAGACAGCGTCGTTCGCCCTCGCCGACGCCGACACCGGCGGCGGACTGTGGGTGCTCGGGCAGCGCTGGTTCCGAATCCTCGAGGACGACAGGATCCTCGCCGTCCGCACGAACGGGTCCGATGCGCTCGTCCTGCTCGACGTCGACGGCGTGCTCCTGCGCGAACTCGACGTGCCCTTCGACGGGGACCTGAGCCTCGAGGACGCGCGCGGATCCCGCGTGCTGATCACGGCGCAGGGACGACGGGTCACCCCCGGCCTCTGGGAGCTCGACGTCGATGCCGGCACCGTGCGCGCGGTCCGCGGCGGGGATCCCGTGGATCCGGCGTGGGTCCCCGGCGCTCGCGCGGTGACCTTCGACGGGCCGCACGGCCCGGTGCACGCCTTCGACCACGCCCCCGCGAACCCGGACGCCGACGCGGATCCGGACGCTCTGCCGCCGTACATTGTGCAGGTGCACGGCGGGCCGACCGCCCACGCGTCGGGCGCGCAGGCGGGCTGGATCACCTACTTCACGAGCCGCGGCATCGGCGTGCTCGAGGTGAACTACGGCGGTTCGACCGGGTATGGGCGCGCGTACCGCGAGCGGTTGGACGGCCTGTGGGGCATCGTCGACGTGGACGACGTGCTGGCTGCCGCGCGGGGACTCGCCGAAGCCCGCATCGCGGACCCCGCCCGCATCGCGATCCGCGGGGGCTCCGCCGGCGGATGGACGGTGCTGTCGGCCCTGGTGCGCGGCGGGGTGTTCGCGGCCGGTCTCGACCGGTACGGGGTCGTGGATCTGCGCCTGCTGGCCGAGGAGACGCACGACTTCGAACGCTCCTACCTCGACGGCCTCGTCGGCCCGCTGCCCGAGGCGGAGCAGACCTACATCGACCGTTCCCCGCTCACCCATGCCGACCGCATCGACGTGCCGGTGCTGATCCTGCAGGGCGCGGACGATGCGGTCGTGCCGCCCTCGCAGTCCGAGGCGATCCGCGACGCGCTCGCCGACCGCGGCGTGCCGCACGAGTACCGTCTGTTCGAGGGCGAGGGGCACGGATTCCGGCAGGCAGGAACGATCGCCGCCGCCGCCGAAGCCGAGCTGCGATTCCTCGGCCGCGTGTTCGGGTTCGACCCCGCGCCGTAGACGCCGAGCCCGGGGAGGCCCGTGAGGGCTACTCCCCCAGGCGGTTGCGCGAGCGCATGGCGCGCTCGGCTTCGCGGGAATCCTGGCGCTCGCGCAGGGCCTGCCGCTTGTCGTACTCGCGCTTGCCCTTGGCGAGGGCGATCTCGACCTTGGCGCGCCCGTCCGAGAAGTACAGCCGCAGCGGGATCAGCGTGTAGCCACCCGCGGAGACCGCGTGCGAGAGCTTCGCGATCTCCTCCTTGTGCAGCAGGAGCTTGCGGATCCGCTTGGCCGAATGGTTCGTCCAGTGCCCCTGCGAGTACTCCGGGATGTGCACGGCATCGAGGAACGCCTCATTGCCCTTGATGAAGGCATAGCCGTCCGTGAGGTTCGCACGCCCCTGGCGCAGCGACTTCACCTCGGTGCCGGTGAGCACGAGTCCCGCCTCGTACGACTTCTCGAGGTTGTAGTCGTGACGTGCGCGACGATTGGTCGCGATGACCTTCTCCCCGCGTTCCCTGGGCATGGCACACTCCTGATCCTGTACTGACATCGCCTGAATCCGTGCCGCGCGGGCGCACGGCAGCCTGTCAGCCTATCAGGCGCGGAGCCAGCGACGGATCGCGAAGCCGGCGCTGAGCGCCGCGAGGATCACGCCGATGCCGATGAGCACCGGAACCACGAGCACCGCGTCCTGCCAGCCGACCCAGGTGGTGATGAACGCCACCCGCTTCGTGAGGTACTCCTGCACGCCGAAGTGCACGCCCAGCAGCACCGCGACACTCGCGAGCACCGATCCGATGACCGCGGCGAACACGCCCTCCAGCACGAACGGCGTCTGGATGAACCGGTTCGAGGCGCCGACCAGCCGCATGATCCCGATCTCCCGCCGCCGCGCGTACGCCGACAATCGGATCGTGGTGCCGATGAGCAGCACCGCCGCGATCAGCATCAGCACGGCGATCCCGACCGCGATGTAGGTCGCGACGGTGAGCGCATTGAAGAGCGGATCCAGGTACTCCAGCTGATCCTTCACCTCGTCCACGCCCTTGATGCCGCTGAAGGCCTCTGCGATCACGGCGGACTGGGTCTGGTCCTTGAGGTTCACCTTGAACACCGCGTTGACCTGGTCCGCGGTGAGCACGCCGGCGTAGTCCTTGCCGACGAGCTTCAGGGTCTCCTGGTAGGCCTGGTCCGCGGTCTGGAAGCTGCTCTTCGCGATGAGCGGCTTGAGGGTGTCGCCGTCGAGCTCGGCCTGCACGGCCTTGATCTGGTCCTCGGTCGCGGTGCCGCCGATGCAGCCCGGCGACGTCGACACCGACGAGCACATGTAGATCGCGACCTGGGCGCGATCCTGCCAGTACGCGCGCATGGTGCCGATCTGCGCTTGCATCAGGATCGCCGCGCCTACGAAGGTGAGCGAGACGAAAGTGACCAGCACGACCGAGATCACCATGGAGGCGTTGCGGCGCAGGCCTGTGAGCGCCTCGCCGAGGATGAGTCCGAACCTCATGACGTCGGACCAACTTCCTCGTCGTCGCCGGTATCGAGTCCGAGCCGATCCGCCACGCCCAGTTCGGCGAGGTCGACGGCCGGGACGGTGATCGGATGCGTCGCAGGGCGCGCGTCGTCGGACGGCTTGACCGTCGGCTGCGCGGGTGCGGAGGCCGGTACGGCCGCCGCCTGATGGGCCTCGGCAGGGGCGGGAATCGGATCCGCGATCGCCGCCTCGGTCTCGCGGTGCACCTCCCGCACGGTCTGCAGTGCCGCCGTTGCCGCGGCTCCGCGGACCGCCTCGGGCTCCAGTCGCGGGACGTTGGAGGTGTCGCCGTAGCCGCCGCCGACCTCGTCGCGCACCATCTCGCCGTCGCGCAGCTCGATCACGCGGCGCTGCATCTGGTCGACGAAGGCGGCCTCGTGCGTGGCCATGACCACCGTGGTGCCGCCGGCGTTGATCCGCGCGAGCAGCTGCATGATGTCGACCGAGGTGCCGGGGTCGAGGTTTCCGGTCGGCTCGTCGGCGAGCACGATCTGGGGGCGGTTCACGATCGCGCGGGCGATCGCGACACGCTGCTGCTCGCCGCCGGAGAGCTCGTGCGGCAGGCGCTTCTCCTTGCCGCTCAGGCCGACGAGGGCGAGCGCCTCCGGCACCGCCTGCTGGATGAAGCCGCGGGAGGCGCCGGTCACCTGGAGGGTGAACGCGACGTTCTGGTAGACGGTCTTGGAGGGCAGCAACCGGAAGTCCTGGAAGACGGACCCGATGCTGCGCCGGAAGTAGGGGACCTTGCGGTTCGCGATGGACTTCAAGTCGCGTCCGAGCACGGCGACGCGGCCGGACGTGGGCGACTCCTCACGGAGGATCAACTGCAGGCAGGAGCTCTTCCCGGATCCCGACGCGCCGACGAGGAAGACGAACTCGCCTCGCTGCACCTCGAAATCGACCCCGGAGAGCGCGGGACGCTTGGTGCCGCGATAGCGCTTGGTGACGTTCTCGAATCGGATCATGGCTCATCGAGCCTAAGCGGGCGGCGCGCCCAGTCCGCGAGCGACACCCCAGAGGCTGTCCGTTCCCGGTTATGAGGTGGCTGGGATCGTCAGGACGGCTCGTTGCCGATCACGAATGCGAGAAACGTGACGATCACGCCGAGCAGCGCCAATCCCGCCGCCGTCGCGCCGACCGCGCGCCATGCCCTGGTCGTGCTCATCCACGCACCTCCTGTGACGCCCTGGATAGCCTTCGATTCTACCGCGGTCGACGCCGCGGCCACCAGGAACTCCGCGTCAGAGCCGGATGAAGATCGGCGGGCCGGAGCTCGCCCACGGGGCATGGTGCTCGACGTAACGACCCCAGTCCGGCGAGTCGATGATGCCGCCCGCACCGTCCCAGATGCCGATGTGCCGACCCGGCCACCACACCAGATCGCCCGCGCGCGCCTCGTCGGCCGAGATCACGGTGCCGAGCGCGGCCTGGTTGTCCGCACCGCGGGGCAGGCTGATGCCGAAGTGCCCGAACACGTACTGCACGAGGCCGTCGCAGCCGAAGGAGTCGCTCGGATCGGCGCCCCAGCCGTAAGGGACGACACCCACGAACGTCTGGGCATATGCGACGACCGCGTCGCCGGAGTAGTTCTGCGGAGCCGCAGCAGCCGACGTTGCAGCAGAAGCGGCGGGAGCCGGGTCAGGGGCGACGACCGGCGCCGGCGGCGTGTACAGCACGTCGAAGGCGGCGCGGGTCGTGCTGGCCCCCTGCGCGGAGGAGGCCACCGTGTAGGTCTGCGGGGCGACGACGAGCGACACCGTGTGCACGGAGGAGGTCGGCGCTCCCGGCGAGAAGGCGTACGCCGCCGTCGCCGCCACCGGGACGATCAGCGCCGCGATCGCGCAGCCTGCCGCCGTCTTCCGTGTCACAGTCATCGGGAACTTCCGTGTCACAGCCATCGGTTCACCACACTACGACAATCGCGGCCGCGGCACCCTGGAAAGTCCCTGAGCCATCGGAGCCGGACGATCAGTCGTCGTCGTCCTTGCGCTTGCGCCAACGGATCCCGGCCGAGATGAAGCCGTCCAGGTCGCCGTCGAAGACCGTCGCCGGGTTGCCCGATTCGTGTCCGGTACGCAGGTCCTTCACGAGCTGCTGGCCGTAGAGGAAGTAGGAGCGCATCTGGTCGCCCCAGCTCGCCGTGATGTTGCCGGCGAGCTCCTTCTTCTTGGCGGCCTCCTCCTCCTTCTGCAGGAGCAGCAGTCGGGTCTGCAGCACGCGCATGGCGGCGGCGCGGTTCTGGATCTGCGACTTCTCGTTCTGCATCGACACGACGATGCCGGTCGGCAGGTGAGTGATGCGCACGGCCGAGTCGGTGGTGTTGACGGACTGCCCGCCGGGTCCCGACGAACGGAACACGTCGACGCGGATGTCGCCCTCGGGGATGTCGACCTCGGTCGCCTCCTCCATCAGCGGGATGACCTCGACCGCGGCGAAGGACGTCTGGCGCTTGTCGGCGGAGCCGAACGGGCTGATCCGGGCGAGGCGGTGGGTGCCGGCCTCGACCGAGAGCGTGCCGAACGCGTAGGGCGCGTCGACCTCGAAAGTCGTGGACTTGATTCCCGCGCCCTCGGCGTAGGACGTGTCCATGACCTTGACCGGGAACTTGTGGCGCTCGGCGTAGCGCAGATACATGCGCAGCAGCATCTCGGCGAAGTCGGTGGCGTCGTCGCCGCCGGCGCCCGAGCGGATCGTGATGATCGCGGCGCGCTCGTCGTACTCGCCGTCCAGCAGGGTCTGCACCTCGAGCTGGTTCACGGTCTCGGTGAGGGAGGCGAGCTCGGTGCGCGCCTCGGCCGCCGAGTCCTCGTCCTCCATCTCATTGGCGAGTTCGACGAGCACCTCGAGGTCGTCGAGGCGCTGCTCGACCTCGGTGACGCGCTTGAGCTCGGACTGGCGGTGGCTGAGCGCGCTCGTCACCTTCTGCGCCTTCTCGGGATCGTCCCAGAGGTCGGGCGCGCCCGCTTCCTCGCTGAGGCGTTCGATGTCGGCGCGGAGTCCCTCGACGTCGGCGACCTCGCGGATGTCGCCGAAGGTCTGACGGAGGGCCGCGATTTCGGCGGAGAGATCAAGTTCGAGCATGGCACCTCAGAGTATCGCGCGCGGCGACGCCCTGACGAACCCTCGGGCCAGATCATCCTCGCCTTCAGGTGTGCGGCACGGCATCCGCGCACGGGTCTACCGTGGAGTCGTGGCGGAACGGGCGATCTCAGTGCTGTGGAAGTTCGGCCCGATGGTGTACCTGCCCACGCTGCTGTTCTCGCTCGGCGAGGGCGCGGTCGTGCCGCTCATCCCGGTGATCGCGGCGAGTCGCGGGGCGACGCTCGCCTCCGCCGGCCTCATCGCGTCGGCGCTCGTGGTCGGCCAGCTGTGCGGCAACATCCCTGCCGGATGGCTGGTCGCGAAGGCCGGCGAGAGGTTCACGATGGTGATCGCTGGATCTCTTTCGCTGATCGGTGTGATCGCGGGAGCCCTGGCGCCGAGCCTCATCGTGTTCACGATCGCCGTGTTCGTGGTCGGCATGTCCGCGGCGGCCTTCGGGCTCGCCCGGCACGCGTTCATGACGACGAGGGTGCCGCGGGAGTTCCGTGCCAGGGCGCTCTCCCTGCTCGGCGGATCCTTCCGTGCCGGCATGTTCGTGGGCCCGTTCCTCGCGGCCGCGCTGCTCGCGGTGTTCCACACCGAGAACGCTGCCCTGTGGTTCTTCGCGGTGCTCCTCGTCGCGCTGATCCTGCTCGTCCTGTTCGGACCGGATCCGGAGGCGCAGGCGCAGTCGGCCGCGGCGGAGAACGGGAGCCCCGTCGAGGACACCGGCGAGGCCGTGAGCGGCTCGATCCCGACGATCGAGCGCGCGGGCGTCTTCCGCACGATGTGGCGCAACCGCGGCGTGCTGGGTCGCCTGGGTCTCGCCGCGGCGAGCCTCTCGGCCGTGCGCTCCGCCCGCCAGGTGGTGCTGCCGCTGTGGGGCGTCTCGATCGGGCTGGACGCCTCGTCGATCGCGCTCGTGGTCGGCGTCTCCGGCGCAATCGACTTCGCCCTGTTCTACGCGAGCGGGCAGGTCATGGACCGCTTCGGCCGTCTCTGGGCCGCGTTGCCCGCGATGGTGCTGATGGGCGCGGGCTTCCTGGTGCTCTCGCTCACGCACGACGGGAGCACGAACGTGCTCTGGTTCGGGATGATCGCGGCGGTGCTGGGCGTCGGCAACGGGCTGTCCAGCGGCATCCTGCTCACGCTCGGGGCGGACGTGGCTCCTCAGTCGGAACCGGCAGCGTTCCTCGGCTCCTGGCGCACGCTCACCGACGCCGGCGGCGCGATCGCCCCTCTGCTGTTCTCGGGCATCGCGGCCATCAGCTCGCTCGCGATCGGCGCCGCCGCCATGGGCGCGATCGGCGTCCTGGGCGCCGTGGGATTCCTGCGCTGGATCCCGAGGTTCGTGCCTCGACGCACGGACTCCTGACTCCGGCGACCGGCTCAGCCCAGCGCTCTCTGCGCGTCACTCCAGCGCGGTGCGACTCGTACCGGTGGACTGGATCGTGAGCATCGTCGGCACGAAGTCGCTGAGCAGCGGCGGCGTCCACGGCGCGCGCACCGTGACGCGGGCGGAGAGCCCATCGGGGCTGCTCGCGGAGACCAGCTCGGCGCCGTCGTCGATGATCCCGATCACCGCGCTCGCCTGATCGGCGATCTCCGCGTCGTCGAGCTCCGCGCGGATCGCCTCGCCGTCGATCTGCACACGGAACCCGTCGGCTCCGGCGAGCGCGGCAGCGTCGGCCACGGAGTCGAGCCGCTTCTGGGCGATGTACAGATCCGTCGCGCACACGCACACGTAGATCAGCGCGATCGCGAGCACCAGGTATCCGAGGATGAGCGGCATCGTGCTGCCATGTTCGTCGTCGAGCAGCGGAAGGCGCCGTCTGCGAGGTTCGTCCGATCCACCGATGCCTCGGAGTTCGCCGGGTTCGCCGGCTCGGCCCCTGCTCCGCATCGCGCTCATCCGCCGATCCAGGTGCGTGAGACCTTGTACGCCGAAGACGCCTGCACCGGAACGCTCCCGACGCGATCGAGCCCGAACACCGGCGGGACGAACGGAAGCGCGACGTTCGCCGTGACGGTGACCACGACGGTCGCCCCGGCGGACGGGCATTCTGCGCCGAGCGGTGCGCACTGGATGTCGACGACGACGGTGGCCGGATCCATCCCGTACTCCTCGATCGCCGATTGCACGGCGGCATCGGCACGAGCGGACGCGTCGTCGGCGTCGGTCGCCGCGCTCATGGTGCGAGCCGTGTGCCGCGCCGCGGACTCGACGCCGAGCATCTGAGACTGGATCGCACCGAGGGCGAGCACGAGATAGACCAGCGGCACGAGCAGGATCACGCCGAGCCCGATGAACTCGAGCGCTGCGGATCCGGTCTCCGCCGACGTCTCGCCGTCGGGCCGGGACTGGTCGAACAGGTCATCCGTTCTGGCTGAACGACTCCATGGGGGCACGACCCGTCACCTCCAACCCCGACGGCACCCCGAGCAGGCCGATGAGCGGCAACGTGGTTCGCACGGTGATCTCCATGGTCGGCACGCCCAGCGCGGTCGTCTCGTGCACGCTGACGTCCTGCGCGTAGTCGGCGCCGACGGCGCGCCCGATCACGAGCATGGCGCGCTGCACGCCCTCGCCCGGCTCGGTGTCGGCGAGCGCCGCGACGTGCGCCCCCTCGACGGCGGCATCGTGCACGACGTTGCGCACGTAGACCGCGAGTGCGAACTGCAGCACTCCGAGCGTGAGCGCGGTCAGCAGCGCGCCGACGAGCACGAACTCGACCGGGCTGGAACCCCGGTCGTCGTCGAGTACGTCGCTCAGCCGCCGCACGCCGCGCATAGTCGGATCAGAGTCCGCTCACGCGCGCGATCGCCTGCTCGAACAGGTTCGTGAGCGCGGGGCCGGCGACGGCCCAGATCAGCACCACGAGGCCGGCCGTCATGAGCGTGATGAGGACCCAGCCGGGAACGTCGCCGCGCTCCGGATCGTCGAGGTCGTCGAAGCGCGGCGGATCGAGCCGGGCCGAGATGCGATCGATGAACATGTGGGGTTCCTTTCGAGAAAGCGCGGTCAGCCGATGCCGAGCCGCAGGATGAAGACGCCGGGGAAAACGGCGAACAGGACCGACAGCGGCAGGATCAGGAACACCAGCGGAAGCAGCATGAGGATCTCCTTGCGCCCGGCCTGTTCGATCAGGCCGCGCTTGGTCTCCTCGCGCGCATCCGATGCCTGCGCCTGCAACACCGATGCCAGCGGCGCTCCGCGCTCGAGCGCCGCGACGATCTGATCGACCGCACGGGTAAGCGGAGGGATCTGCAGTCTCTGCGCGCCATCGCCGAGTGCATCGGCGAGGGAAGACCCGGTGTTCACCGCGAGGATCACGTTGCGCAGCTCCCCGCTGAGCTCACCGGACCCGGCCTGCCCCACCCGGCGCAGCGCATCCGGGAGTCCTTCTCCTGCGGACAGGCACAGGGCGAGGAACTCCAGGACCGTCGGCAGCTCCTCGGTGAGCCGCGCGACGCGGGCCTTCGCCCTGGCACCGAGCAGCACGTCGCAGGCGACACCCGCCGTGATCGCCGTCAGGACCGGCAGCAGCACGACGGGCGCGGACATGCGTCCGGCGAGCACGAGCGCGACGGTGGCGACGGCACCGACGCCCAACCCGACGAGCACCCAGACCAGCTGACGGCTGCGGAAGGCCCCGGGCCCTCCTGGCGAACCAGCCTGCGTCATCCGCAGGGCGACCCCGGCGTCACCACCGCCGAACAGTCCGAACGCGCCCTTGACGCGCGCTGCCCAGGATCTGCCGGCAGGCATCCGCCACGGCAGGCGCTCGACGGGATCCGTGAGGTCGGCGACGTCGCGGACGTGCGGTGCGATCCGCGTGCTGAGGTTCGCCCAGCGCCACCGCGGGAAGGCGGCCAGCACGAGCAGCAGGCCCGCCGCCAGCAAGCCACCGAGCAGCACGGCGACGGCGGCGTCCGACAGCGCGCTCACCGGAACCACCTCCGAGGCTCCGGCAGTCGGCCGATGCGCAGCATCACCCGGAATGCCACGAACGACACCGCGGCCCCACCGAGGATGAGCGCGACGCCCTCGGGGCTGGTGTACGCCTCGACACCCTCCGGACGCAGCAGGAGCAGCACGAGGATCACCCACGGCGCGATCGCCCCGAGCACGGCAGCGCCGCGGATCCAGGACTGCCGCGCCTCCACCTCGGCACGCAGCGCGGCCTCCGCCCGCACCGAACCGGACAGCGCCCGCAGCACCGTGCTGAGCTCGGTGCCGCCGACCTCCCGCGCCATGCGCAGCGTCTCGACGATCCGGTCCCCGACCGGATCCGCGAGAGCCTCCTTGAGCTTCACCGCGGCCGCATCGAAGCGCCCCGTCGCGTGCAGATCGCGCGCGAAGGCGGCGAACGCGGGGCGGAGCGGAGCCGGTGCGGCCTCCTCGAGGCCAGCGACCGCGTCGGGCAACGGCATGCCGACCCTGATCGACGCGATCAGCAGATCGCACACATCGGGCCAGAGCCCGCGTCGCAGCCGCAGCAGCCGCTGCCGCCGCGACCGCAGGAACACCACGGGCGTCGCAGCTCCCGCCACGGCGATCACGAGGGCGAATGCCGCAGTCCCCGTGGTCAGCCACGCCACCGACCCCGCGACGAGGCCGCCCGCGACGACGCTCGCCCCGAGCACCCGCGCATCCGACCGGAATCCGGCCTCGCGCAGCAGCCTGGTCGCCGCACCCGTGCGGGGAGCGCGCGCCGCGCGTCGTCCGGCAGGCCACAACCAGGGCGACGCCGCCAGAACGACGCCCGCCGCGAGGAGCGCACCGAGAAGCACCGTCATGCGATGCCCTCCCCCATGGGCATGCCCCGAGCGGCATACGACACCGAAGCCGGGAACAGCGCCCGATGGGTGATGCGCCCCTCCGCATCCACGCCGAGCGGCGCGATCACCTCTGCGACGCGACGCCCGCCGTCCGCCTCCCGACGGCAGTGCACGACCAGGTCGACGGAGGCGGCGAGCGCCGGCGCGATGAACGCGCGATCGATGTTGCGGCCGGCGAGCAGCGGCAGCATGGTCAGCTTGTCGAGCGCCTCCGCGGCCGAGTTCGCGTGCACCGTCGCCGCGCCGGGGATGCCCGTGTTCAACGCGAGCACCAGGTCGAGCGCTTCGGCATCGCGCACCTCGCCGACCACGAGCCGGTCCGGCCGCATGCGCAGCGCCTCCTTGACGAGGCGGCGCAGCGTGATCTCGCCCGTGCCTTCGAGGCTCGCCTGACGCCCCTGCAAGGCCACGAGATCCGGCGCCTGCACGCCCAGTTCGAAGGTCTCCTCCACCGTGATCACGCGCTGGTCCACGCATTCGGCGACCAGCGCTGCCAGCAGGGTGGTCTTACCGGCATGCGTCGGGCCCGACACGACGACGCTGCGCCCCGCGCGCATGGCGTCGGAGAGCATCTCCGCGACCGGGACGGGCACCATCCCCTGAGCGACGAGCGACTCCAGGCTCCGGTATCGCGGGACGAACTTCCTGATGTTCACCGCCCAGGAGCCGCGGACGACGTCGGCGATCGCGACGTGCAGACGGGATCCGTCCGGAAGGGACGCGTCCACGAACGGCTGCCCGATGTCCACCCGCCGTCCCGTGGAGTGCAGCATGCGCTCGACGACGTCCCGCAGCTGCGCCTCGGTCAGCGTGATCGGCACGCGCTCGCTGCGTCCTTCCCGCGCGATGAACACGCGGGAAGGACCGTTCAGCCAGATCTCCTCGATCGTGTCGTCCTCGAGCAGCGGCTGCAGCGGACCGTATCCGGCGACCCCCGCGAGGATGTCCCGCACGCACGCCGCCTCGTCGTCGATCGTGGCGGTGCCGCGCGCCAGTGCCTGATCGTTGTGACGGCGCACCTCGAACTGCGCGATCCGCCGCGCCTCGTCCGGATGCACCGACGGATCCGTGCGCTCGGCGCGCAGCCGGGCGCGCACCCTCTCGGTGACGGCGGCGGTCGACAGGCTCACCCCCGCATCGTCGCAGGATCCGCGGATCCGCCTCGGAAGTTATCCACAGACCCGCGCTCCGGCGGCGCGGGAGGTGCGTCAGCCGGCGCGCGCGACGTCGTGCAGTGCGTCCACCATCGGCAGCAGCTCGGGCTGCTCCGCGGCATCGGCGAGCACGCGCTCCAGGGTCTCGTCGTGCACCGGGCGGGCACGCTCGTACAGCTCCTGCCCGCTCGCCGTCAGCTCGGTGTAGATCCCGCGACGGTCGTCGACGCACAGGATCCGGGTGAGCAATCCCCTGTCCTCGAGACGGTTCACGAGTCGCGTGGTCGCGCTCGGGCTGAGCGCCGCGGCCCGGGAGAGCTGCTGCATGCGCATGTGCCAGCCGTCCTGCCGGTCCAGCGCCTCCAGCACGGTGTACTCGACCACCGACAGTCCTGCCTCGGTCGACAGAGCGCGCTCCAGCTCCGCCTCGATCATGGCGTGCAGGGCGGCCATCGTGCGCCATCCGCGGGCGCGGATCTCGACGGCGTCATCGGCGATGCCCATGGATCCTCCAAAAGGTCGTTGCTTGCGCTTTCTATTTGCGCGTGCAAGTATTGTGATCACCGACGCAAAAACCCGCGTCTGCAACTATCTCACTGTACCAGGAGTTCCCCCATGCCTCTCGGCCTGATCGCCCTCGCCCTCGGCGCCTTCGGAATCGGCCTCACCGAATTCGTCATCATGGGCCTGCTGCCCGAGGTGGCCGCCGACTTCGGCGTCACCGAGGCCGCCGCCGGCTGGCTCATCTCCGGCTACGCCCTGAGCGTCGTCGTCGGAGCGCTGTTCCTCACCGCCGCCACCACGCGCCTGCCCCGCAAGCCCGTGCTGCTCGGCCTCATCGTGCTGTTCATCATCGGCAACGCGCTCACCGCGCTCGCCCCCGGGTATGGCCTCGCCATGGTCGGCCGCATCATCGCCGCCCTCACGCACGGCGCGTTCTTCGGCATCGGCTCGGTTCTGGCCGCCTCGCTCGTCCCCGCCGCGAAGAAGGCGGGCGCGATCGCGATCATGTTCACCGGCCTCACCGCGGCGAACGTGCTCGGTGTGCCCTTCGGCACCTTCCTCGGCCAGCAGCTGGGCTGGCGGGCCACGTTCTGGGCGATCGCGATCATCGGCGTCGTCGCCTTCGTCGGGATCGCCCTGCTCGTGCCCGCAACGCACGACATCGCCCCGACCCGCCTGCGCGACGAGCTCGGCGCCTTCCGCTCCGGCCAGGTGTGGCTGTCACTCACCGTGACCGTGCTCGCATACGGAGGCATGTTCGGCGCGTTCACCTACATCGCCTACACGCTCACCGAGGTCAGCGGGTTCGCCTCGACCATGGTGCCGTGGCTGCTGGTGCTGTTCGGCCTCGGCCTGTTCCTCGGCAACTGGGCCGGCGGCAAGGCCGCGGACCGGTCGATCGACGGGACCCTCATCGTCTTCATCGCGGCCCTCGTCGTCGTGCTCGCAGGCTTCGCGCTCGTCGCGTCGAACGGCCCGGCCACCGTCGTGGCGCTCTTCCTCATGGGCGGCTTCGGGTTCGGCACGGTCCCCGGGCTGCAGTCCCGGATCATGGGCTACGCCGCATCGGCCCCGACGCTCGCGTCCGGTGCGAACATCGGCGCCTTCAACGTCGGCAACGCCCTGGGCGCCTGGGCCGGCGGTGTTGGCATCGCCGCGGGCCTCGGCTACACCTCCCCCATCTGGATCGGCGCCGGCATCACCGCGCTGGCCCTCGTCGTGATGGTCGTCGCCGCGCTCACCGCGCGTCGGGCCGTCGCACATCCGGGTGCCGCGAACGCGACCACCACCGCGACGCCGGTCCCGGCCGCCGCCGTGCGCTGACCCGACGCACCCTCCGACACACCAGTCTCCGCACCGCACACAGAAGGACGAACGACATGACCGTTCCCACCATCACGCTGAACAGCACCGTCACGCTGAACAACGGCGTGACCATGCCCCAGCTCGGCTTCGGGGTCTTCCAGGTCCCCGACGACGAGACCACCGCCGCCGTAGCGCGCGCTCTGCAGACCGGATACCGCAGCATCGACACCGCCGCGATCTACGGCAACGAGCGCGGGGTCGGCCGCGCGATCGCCGAATCGGGCATCGCGCGCGACGAGCTCTTCATCACCTCGAAGGCGTGGAACGCCGAGCAGGGCTACGACGCGACGCTCCGCGCGTACGACGCGAGTCTCGAGAAGCTGGGCCTGGATGCCCTCGACCTCTACCTGATCCACTGGCCCGAGCTCGGCGGCGGCGACTACACCGGCACCTGGCGCGGGCTCGAGGCGCTCTACGCCGATGGCCGGGTGCGCGCGATCGGCGTCTCGAACTTCGAGCCCGCGCACCTCGGCCGGATCCTCGAGAGCGGATCCGTCGTCCCCGCGGTCAACCAGGTGGAGCTGCACCCCGCATTCCAGAACCGTGCGGTGATCGCCGCGAACGCCGCCGCCGGCGTGGTGACCGAAGCATGGAGCCCGCTCGCCCAGGGCGCCGTGCTGCAGGATCCCGCCATCACCGCCATCGCAGCCCGGCACGGCCGCACCCCCGCCCAGGTGGTGCTGCGGTGGCACCTGCAGCAGGGCCGGGTGGTGATCCCGAAGTCGGTGACCCCGAGCCGCATCGCGGAGAACTTCGACGTGTTCGGCTTCGACCTCGACGCCACCGAGCTCGCCGCGATCGACGGCCTCGACCGCGACGGGCGCACAGGCCCGCACCCGCACGAGTTCCACGGCTGATCGCCCGACGAAGCGGGTGGATCCGGTCTCAGTAGACTGGATCCACCCGCGGGAGTGGTGAAATTGGCAGACACGCAGGATTTAGGTTCCTGTGCCTCCGGGCGTGTGGGTTCAAGTCCCACCTTCCGCACGAAAGCGCTGACGGGACGGCCGGAGGTCGTCCCGTCAGCGCTCTGTCGTTCTGCGCGCCGCTCTCCCAGCCGGGCGAGACCTGTCCGCTCTAGACTTCACAGAAGCCGGCATCTCGGCGACCACTCCAGCGACGACTCCACGGACGGGAATCACCTGTGCACCACGCCGCCCTCATCCCCTGGCTCGACCCGAATGTCATCATCAACGGCGCCGGCCCCTGGGCGCTCGCCGTGGTGCTGTTCATCATCTTCGCCGAGACCGGCCTGCTCATCGGGTTCCTGCTCCCGGGCGACACGCTGCTGATCATCTCGGGTCTGCTCACGCACACCAACCACGTGTTCGGAGTGGAGATCTGGGCGGTCGGCCTGCTGATCGCACTGGCGGCGTTCCTCGGCGGCGAGGTCGGCTATCTGATCGGGCACAAGGGCGGTCCTGCGGTCTTCGAGCGCAAGGAGTCCGGCCTGTTCAGCAGGAAGAACGTCGAGCGCACGAACCACTTCTTCGAGCGCTTCGGCGGTCTCACGGTGATCCTGGCCCGTTTCGTGCCGGTGGTGCGCACCTTCGCCCCCGTCGCCGCCGGCGTCGGGCACATGCCGTGGCGCAAGTACAGCCTGTACAACCTCATCGGAGCCCTGATCTGGGGCTTCGGACTCACCTACGTCGGCTACCTGATCGCGTACATCCCCTGGATCGCCGATCTCGTGACCAAGTACATCGACGTGATCCTGCTGGGCGTCGTCGCGCTCACCCTCGCCGTCACCGTCTGGCACTACTTGAACGAGCGCCGCAAGGCGAAGAAGGAGTCCGCCGCCGGGATCCCGGCCGTCGAGCCGGAGATCTGAGCGGGGTTCAGCCGACGTCGCGGCTGTCCGCCTCGCCGGAACCGCCCTCCGCGGCTGCGGCGCGCGCGGCCTTCGACTTCTCGACGCTCGCCCGCAGCGCCTCCATGAGATCGATGACCTCGCCGCCCTTCTCGGCAGGCGCGAACGTCTCCTCGGTCTCGAACGCCTCGCCCTTCTCGATCTTGGCGTCGATGAGCGTGCGCAGCTCGACCTGGTATTCGTCGACGAAGGCGCTCGGGTCGAAGTCGGCGGAGAATCCGTCGACCAGCGACGCCGACAGCTCGAGCTCCTTGTCGGAGACCGTGACCTCCTCCTGCAGGATGGGGAAGTCGGCTTCGCGCACCTCGTCGGCCCACAGCAGCGTCTGCAGCACAAGGACATCGCCGCGCACCCGCAGGGCCGCGAGCCTCGTCTTCTGCCTGAGGGTGAACCGCACGATCGCGGTGCGGTCGGTCGCCTCGAGGGTCTTGCGCAGCAGCACGTAGGCCTTGGGCGATTTCGAATCCGGCTCGAGGTAGTACGCCTTGTCCAGCGTCAGCAGATCCACCTGGTCCGACGGCACGAACTCCACGACGTCGATCTCGCGGCTGCGCTCGGCCGGCAGGGACTCCAGGTCCTCCTTGGTCAGCACCACGGTCTGCGACTCGTCCTGATAGGCCCGGTCGATCTCGGAGTAGGCGACGGTCTCGCCGCAGATCTCGCACACCCTCTTGTAGCGGATCCGCCCGCCGTCCGCGTCGTGCACCTGATGCAGCGCGACGTCGTGGTCCTCCGTCGCCGAGTACACCTTGACCGGCACATTGACCAGGCCGAAGGTGAGCGAGCCCTTCCAGATCGTCCTCATGGCACCAGTACACACCACTGCCACGGGCGCGGGATAGCCTGACGGCATGGCAGACGGCCCGCAGTTCGCGCGCATCGGCGAGCGGCGTCTGCGCGTGACGAACCTCGACAAGGTGGTGTACCCGGCCACCGGCACCACCAAGGGCGAGGTGATCGACTACTACGCGCGGATCGCCCCGCAGCTGCTGCCTGTCCTCGCCGGACGTCCGGTCACGCGCAAGCGCTGGGTGGAGGGCGTCGGCACCGCGGAGGATCCGCAGGGCTCCTTCTTCGCCAAGCAGCTCGAACCGGGGGCGCCGGCGTGGATCCCGCGGCAGGAGATCCCCCACTCCGGAGGGGCGAAGGACTATCCCCTCGTCGACGAGGTCGCGACCCTCGTCTGGATGGCGCAGGTCGCCGCGATCGAGCTGCACATCCCGCAATGGCGCTTCGCCCCCGACGGCGGTCGCGGCAACCCGGATCGCCTCGTCCTCGACCTCGATCCGGGACCGGGCGTCACGCTCGCGCAGTGCGCCGAGGTGGCGTTCATGGCGCGAGGCATCCTCGACGGCATGGGCATGGATCCGGTCCCGGTCACGAGCGGCAGCAAGGGGATCCACCTCTATGCCCACCTGCCCGGCGATCGGACCAGCGAGGAGATCTCGGCCTTCGCGCACGCCCTCGCCCGGGCGATCGAGGCGGATCGCCCGGATCTCGTGACGAGCGTGATGACGAAGACCCTGCGTGCCGGGAAGGTCTTCCTCGACTGGAGCCAGAACAACGGCAAGAAGACGACGATCGCGCCCTACTCCCTGCGCGGCCGCCCAGAGCCATGGGTCGCGGCCCCTCGCACGTGGGAGGAGCTGCACGCTCCGGACCTCCGGCAGCTGCGGTTCGACGAGGTTCTCGAGCGGGCGCAGAGCGGCATGGATCCGTTCGCGACGATCTCCCGCGCGGATCCCGACGCCACGCCCCCCACCGGCACGGGCGTCCGAGCAGACCGGAGCGCAGCGATCGGTCCCTCGGCCGCGCAGGCATCGGGTCTGGCGGGAGACGGTGACTCGCGAGCTCGCGAGCGGATCACCGTCGGGGGATTGCGCGGTCGAGGGTCCGAGCGCGGAGTGGCCCACGAAGCGGAGCCAGGAGCGGATCTCCCCGCGTACTCCCCCATGCTCGCGGACCACGGCACCCCCGGCACCGCCCGTGTACTGGGCTGGGCTGAGATCAAGTGGGACGGGATCCGTGCGATCGGCACATGGAAGGACGGCCGGTTCCGGTTGCGCGCGCGCAGCGGCACCGACATCACCGACCGCTACCCCGAGCTCACCGCGGACGGTGCCCCCGGATTCCCCGTCGGCGAAGCGGTGGTGGACGGCGAGATCGTCGCGCTCGACTCCGCGGGCCGGCCCAGCTTCCACCGCCTTCAGGATCGGATGCATCTCACCCGGGCGCGCGAGATCGAGCGCGAGGTGGTCCGCACCCCCGTGCGCTATCACCTGTTCGACCTGCTGCATCTGGAGGGCCACGACCTCACCGGCCTCCCCCTTCGCGACCGTCGTGAGCTCCTGGAGCAGATCGCGGCGGATCTGCCCGCGCCCGTGCTCGTGCCGCCGGTGTTCGACGACGTCGATGCGGCGCTGGCGACGAGTGCGGCGCTCGACCTGGAGGGCGTCGTCGTGAAAGACCCCGCGTCGGCGTACGCGCCGGGCGCGCGATCGCCGCGCTGGCTGAAGATCAAGCTCACGCGTGCGCAGGAGGTCGTGATCGTCGGCATCCGCCCGGGCAAGGGCGACCGCGCCGGGCGCATCGGGTCGCTGCTGCTCGCGATCCCGGAACCCGCGGCGCCCTCGGGGCTGCGTTATGTGGGGCGAGTGGGCACCGGATTCACCGATCGCATGCTGCAGGACCTGGGCGCGCGGCTGGAGGCGTTGCGCGCGTCGAATCCCGCAGTCGACGGCGTCCCCGTCGCCGATGCATCCGACGCGCTGTGGGTGCAGCCGGAGCTCGTCGGAGAGGTCGAGTTCGCGAACTGGACCGATGACGGCGTGCTGCGCCACTCCCGGTGGCGCGGGCTGCGCCCGGACAAGTCCCCGGCAGAGGTCGTCGTCGAGTCCTGATCCGCCCGAAGCCTGCCCGTCAGGCGTGCACGGCCTCGCAGTCGCCGGCGTTGCCGGATCCCGAGGCGTCGGGCTCGATCTGGAAGGTGGAGTGCTCCACGTCGAAATGCTCCGCGAGGCAGGCCTGCATCTGGACGAGGAGCGCCGATGCTCCCCCGTCGGCGAGCAGCGCGGGCTGCACCGACACGTGCGCCGTGAAGACGGGCGCACCGCGGGTGAGCTGCCAGACGTGCACGTCGTGCACGCCGGTGACGCCCGGGTAGTCGAGCAGATGCTGGCGGATCTCGCTCACCGCGGTTCCCTTCGGCGCCGACTCAGCGAGCACCGAGAACACCTCGCGCAGCAGCGAGACCGCCCGCGGGATGATCATGGCGGCGATCACGAGCGAGGCGATCGCATCGGCCGGCATCCAGCCCGTCGTGATGATGACGATCGCGGCGACGATCACCATCGCGGATCCGATCAGATCCCCCATCACCTCCAGGTACGCGCCGCGCACGTTGATGCTCTCCCGCTGCGCTGCGCTGAGCAGCCACATCGAGATCGCGTTCGCCACGAGACCGACGGCGGCCACGACGAGCATGAGCGTTCCGGCGACCTCGACCTCGGTCGGATGCAGCAGCCGGGAGACCCCCTCGAACGCCACCCAGGCGGAGAGCAGGATCAGGATGATCGCGTTGATGAGCGCTCCGAACACCTCGGCACGCTGGTAGCCGAACGTGCGTCGATCGTCGGCGGGACGGGCCGCGACCGCGCTCGCGATGAGCGCGATGACCAGGGCGGACGCATCGGTGAACATGTGCGCCGCATCGGCGAGCAGAGCCAGCGACCCGCTGAGGATCGCGCCGACCACCTGCACCAGCATGATCGTGCTGGTCAGCGTGAGGGAGATCGCCAGCAGGCGACGGTGGCCTGCGGAGCGGATCCCGGAGGCGGGGGCATGATCGTGCATGCATCCAGGGTAGAGCCGGGATCCCCCGGTCGGAGGCGTTTTCGCCTAGTCGGGAATGGGGATGATTCTCACTAGCGATCGACGCTCCGGGGGCGGCCCGCGGCCGCCGGGGTCAGAGTCCCGCGAGCAGCGGCACCAGCGCGACGAACGCGCGGGCGCGGTGCGACTCAGCCTGCTTCTCCTCGGCGCTGAACTCGCCGACCGTGCGCTCGGCGCCGCTCTGCCCGTCGGGGACGAACACCGGGTCGTACCCGAAGCCTCCGTCGCCGACGGCCGCGTGCGCGAGGCGGCCGGGCCACTCGCCTCGGACCGTCCACTCGCGTCCGTCCGGAAGCACCAGGGCGATCACGCTGACGAACTGCGCGGCGCGGTGCGGATCCGCGATGTCGCGCAGCTGGTCCAGCAGGAGGTCGCGGTTCGCGATCGCGTCCTTCCGCTGCCCGGCCCAGTACGCGGAGAACACGCCGGGCGATCCGCCCAGCACGTCCACGGCGATGCCGGAGTCGTCGGCGAGCGCAGGCAACCCGGTGTGCGCAGCCGCCGCACGCGCCTTGATGAGTGCATTCTGCTCGAAGGTGACGCCGTCTTCGACCGGCTCGGGGCCGTCGTACCCGACCACGTCGAGATCGGGGCGGGTCGCCGCGACGATCCCGCCGAACTCGGCGACCTTGTGCGGATTGTGCGTGGCGAGGACGATCCTCACGCCTGCTCCTCGACGAGCGCGGCCGCCTGCCGGTCGCGGAGGTCGGCGCAGCCGTTCACACCGAGCTCGAGCAGCGCGTCGAGCTCGCGCTTGTCGAACGGCGCGCCCTCGGCCGTGCCCTGCACCTCGACGAAGAGCCCGCGGCCGGTCACGACGACGTTCATGTCGGTCTCGGCGCGCACGTCCTCGACGTAGGCCAGGTCGAGCATGGGCTCGCCGTCGATGATGCCGACCGAGACCGCGGCGACGGAGTCGTGCAGCACCTGGGCCTTCTGCCCGATGAACTTCTTCTTGCGCCCCCACTCGATCGCATCCGCCAGCGCGACATAGGCCCCGGTGATCGCCGCTGTGCGGGTGCCGCCGTCGGCCTGCAGCACGTCGCAGTCGATCACGATCGTGTTCTCGCCGAGCGCCTTGGTGTCGACGACCGCGCGGAGGGCGCGACCGATCAGACGCGAGATCTCGTGGGTACGGCCGCCGATCCGACCCTTCACGCTCTCACGGTCGTTGCGCTCGTTCGTGGCCCGCGGCAGCATCGCGTACTCCGCGGTGACCCAGCCCTTGCCCTTGCCGGTGAGCCAGCGCGGCACGCCGTTCGTGAACGACGCCGTGCACAACACCTTCGTGTTCCCGAAGCTGATCAGGGCGGATCCCTCGGCCTGGGCGCTCCAGCCCCGTTCGATCGTGATCGGGCGGAGCTGGTCGACGGTGCGGCCATCGGTGCGGATGGTGGACTCGGTCATGGGATCTCCTTGAGGTGGGGAAGGTCGATGACGCCGGTCTGCACGAGCCGGACGCCCCGCACCTCCTGGCCCATCAGGCGGTTGGCGAGGGCGGTGAAGTCGTCGGCGGAGGCGCCGGTCGCCTCGTACACATAGCGGGGGCGGGAGTCGGCCGGTGCGAGCAGGTCGCCCCGCACGAGCTGGCGGTACACGTCTCCGGCGGTCTCGTCATCGCTGGAGACGAGGGACACGCCCTCGCCCATGACGTAGCCGATCGCACCCCGCAGGAACGGGTAGTGGGTGCAGCCGAGCACGAGGGTGTCGACGTCCGCGTCGCGCAGCGGCGCCAGGTACTCCTCGGCGACCCGGAGCACCTCCGGGGTGTCCGTGATGCCGGCCTCCACGAACTCCACGAATCGCGGGCAGGCGGCGGTGAACACCTCGAGGTTCTCGTTCACCTCGAGCATGTCCTGATAGGCCCGGGATCCGATCGTGCCGACCGTGCCGATCACGCCGATCCGGCGGTTGCGGGTGGTCGAGATCGCCCGGCGGACCGCCGGGCCGATCACCTCGACGACGGGCACGTCGTAGCGCTCGCGCGCATCGCGCAGCATCGCCGAGGACGCGGTGTTGCACGCGATGACGAGCATCTTCACGCCCTGGTCGACGAGCGTGTCGAGCACCTCGAGCGCATAGCGGCGCACATCGGCGATGGGCTTCGGCCCATAGGGCGAATGCGCGGTGTCGCCGATGTAGACGAAGGATTCCCGGGGCAGCTGCGCCCTGATGGCCCGCGCGACGGTGAGCCCGCCGACCCCGGAGTCGAAGATCCCGATCGGCGCGTCGTTCATGATGCTCCAGCCTAGTCGCCGGATCCGCGCGGTCCCCACCCGGCGTGCGTCCTATGCTGTCGATCATGACCGCGTCCAGCGCCCTCAAGACCGACCGCTACGAGCTCACGATGCTGGAGGCCGCTCTGCGGGACGGCACCGCGGCGCGGCAGAGCGTGTTCGAGCTGTTCTCCCGGCGCCTGTCCGGCGGACGCCGGTTCGGCGTGGTCGCGGGTACCGGGCGCCTGCTCTCGCTGCTGCGCGACTTCCGCTTCGGCGATGACGAGCTGCGCTACCTGCGCGACGCGAAGGTCGTCGACGCCGACGCGCTCCGCTATCTCGAGGGCTACCGCTTCTCCGGCACGATCCGCGGCTACCGCGAGGGCGAGCTGTACTTCCCGGGTTCCCCGATCCTCACCGTCGAGGGAACCTTCGCCGACGCCGTGATCCTGGAGACCCTGGCGCTCAGCGTGCTGAACCACGACTCCGCCGTCGCCACCGCCGCCAGCCGGATGAGCATCGCCGCAGGCGAGCGCCCGCTCGCCGAGATGGGGTCGCGCCGCGCCGCGGAGGACTCCGCGGTCGCCGCCGCCCGCGCCGCGTTCATCGCCGGGTTCGGCGCGACGAGCAACCTCGAGGCGGGGCGCACCTGGGGCATCCCCACCATGGGCACCGCCGCGCACTCCTGGACGCTGCTGCACGACAGCGAGGAGGACGCCTTCCGCGCCCAGATCGCCGCCCTCGGCACCGGCACCACCCTGCTCGTGGACACCTACGACATCCGACGGGGCGTCGAGACCGCCATCCGCGTGGCCGGCACCGGGCTGGGCGGTGTGCGCATCGATTCCGGAGACCTGCCGATCATGGCCGCCGAGGTGCGCGCGCAGCTCGACGAGCTCGGTGCGACGGGCACGAGGATCACCGTGACCAGCGACCTCGACGAGTACGCGATCGCCGCTCTTGCCGCCTCCCCCGTGGACTCCTACGGCGTCGGTACCTCGGTCGTCACCGGATCCGGCTACCCCACCGCGAGCATGGTCTACAAGCTCGTCGCCCGCCAGGGCTCGGACGGAGGCTGGGTCGCCGTCGCGAAGGCGTCGGCGGACAAGGCGTCCAAGGGCGGGCGCAAGGCTGCGTTCCGGGTGCTGGCCGACGGGGTCGCGCAGTCCGAGACCGTGCTCGTCGCGGACGGCTTCGAGGAGCTCGGCGCGCAGGACCACCCCGACGGGCGTCCGCTGCAGGTCACCCTGGTCGAGGGCGGCGAGATCGACACCGCGTTCGAGGACCCTGCGGGCACCGTCGCAGCACGCGAGCACCACCTCCGGGTCCGCGAAGAGCTGCCGGTGCGCGCCCTTGCGCTCAGCAAGTCGGACCCGGCGATCCCGACCGTCTTCGAAGACGTCCGCTAGGACCGGGCCTGTCGAAGGCTCAGCCGACCATCGACTCGTAGATCTCCTTGCACGTCGGGCACACCGGGAACTTCTCCGGATCCCGACCAGGCGTCCACTTCTTCCCGCACAGCGCCCGCACGGGCTTGCCGGTCAGGGCGGACTCGAGGATCTTCTCCTTCTTCACATAGTGGGAGAACCGCTCGTGGTCTCCCGGCTCCTGGAGCTCCTCGTTGAGGAGCTGCTCGAGTTCGCGATCGAGGGTGGCTACGCCACCCTGATCCGGGGCATCCAGCGGGGTACTCATGACCGCGAGTCTAATCGCGCAGGGCCGGGTCGGCGCCGCGATCGCACGCATCCGATCGCCTCGCCACCGGCGTCGACCGATCACACGGTCTCGACGAACTCCATCAGCTGAGCGCCACGACGATCGAACGCGCGCCCGCCGGTCTGCACGCCCAGGAACAGCACGGCGGCGCCCATCAGCACCCCGGTCCACAGCGCGGGGGCGGCGGAGACTTCATCCGAGACCAGCGCCGGCCACGCCAGAAGCAGGGCGGGGAGGCTGAGCACGACGGCGCCGATCAGAGTGCCGGCCTGACCCAGCGCGCCGCCGCGCGCGCGCTGCGGCTGCTGGAACGGGCTGTCGCCCGGACGCGAAACGGCGTACGGAGCGACCGCCGACAGGATGCTCGACAGCCCGAGACCGGTCAGCAGGAGGCTCGCGACCACGCCCACGAACATCGGCAGCAGGGACCAGCGCCCGATCACGGCGAGTGTGACGGAGATCGCCACTGCCAGGGTCGGGATCGCGATCAGCAGGACCGGCACGAGCCGGCCCAGCCGGTCGGGCACGCCCTTCACGCCGCTGGCGACATGGATCCAGAACGCGGTCGAGTCATAGGCGACGTCGTTGTGCGGGAGCCAGCCGAAGAACAGCGCCATCACTGCCACCGGCAGTGCTGCGGCGATCTCGAGCGGCACGCCGGCGACCAGCAGCGGGATGACGGTGAGGGCTCCGGCGATCGGCACGATCACGAAGTTCATGATGTAGCGGCGATCCCGCAGCCAGTAGACGAGGCTGCGCGCGGCCACGGCGCCGAACGCATTCGACGGCAGCAGTCCGAACCAGCCGAGTCCCGGCCGCTCGCGCACCGTCGTCGGTCGCTCGGTGGTGCTCAGGGCCCGCCGTGCGAGCATCAGCCAGCCCGCGGCGACGACCGCGGCCGTCAGCACGGCGACGACGGCCGCGACCCAGGCGGCGCCCGTCCGCTCGGAGGCCACGAGGATGGGGAGCGCCGCAGAGGCGCCGAGCGGCGTCATACCGAGCACGTCGGCGACGCCGTGCAGGACCGGGGGGACGGCCCCGGCCCAGCCGAGCGAGGCCACGAACACGCACACCGGCACGGCGATCACGATCACCGCGAGCGCGAACAGCGCGGTGAGCTCGCGGGAGCGCCGCTCCGGAAGCAGCCGCGCGCTCAGCGCCATCCCGACCCGCGCCGCGAGCACCGCCGTGACGAGGGTCAGCAGCGCCGAGAGCGCGGCGATGAGCCACGGTGCTCCGAACGAGATCGCGACGATCACCACGGCCACTTGGATCACGAGCAGCGCCAGGCTCGGCACGCTCACGAAGGCGGCGAGGGCGAGCACCGGTGGAAGGCGACGCTCGTCCACGCCGAAGACCGCGAACCGTCGCGGATCCAGCTGGTCCACGGACCCCGCCAGGATCGGCGCGACGAAGAATCCCAGCACCACCGCAGAACTGCCCAGCACGATCACCGTGTGCGCAGCCGCCTCGGAGGTGTGTGCGAGACTGCGGATCGCGACGACCGACACCGTTGTCGCCGCGGCGGTGAGCAGCAGCGCCACGACGGTGCGGACCACCCGGCTGCGGTCGCCTCGCAGCGCTCCGAGCGCCAGCATCAGCCTCAGTCGGAGAACGTGTGCAACCACTCCAGCCCCTCCACCTCGGAGGCCGCACCGGAGAGCTCCACGAAGCGCTGCTCGAGGGTCTGCCCCGCGCGCACCTCGTCGACCGTGCCCTCGGCGAGCACGTCGCCGCCGACGATGATCGCGATCCGGGCGCACACCTGCTCGACCAGATCCATGCCGTGGCTGGAGAGGATGACCGTGCCGCCGTGGGCGACATAGGCCCGCAGGATGTCCAGAATCACACCCGACGACACCGGATCCACCGACTCGAACGGCTCGTCCAGCACCAGCACGCGCGGCGAGTGGATCATCGCGCCGGCGAGCATGATCTTCTTCGTCATGCCGGCGGAGTAGTCCGAAACGACGCGACTCAGCGCGCCGGTGAGATCGAACGCCCGGGCGAGGTCCGCGACGCGCTTCTCCACGACGTCTGAGGGGAGTCCCCGCAGCAGGCCGTAGTAGTGCAACAGCTGGCGCCCGGTGAGCCGGTCGAAGGTCCGCAGTCGGTCGGGCAGCACGCCGAGCGCCCGCTTCGCGGCAGCCGGGTCGGCGGTCTGGTCGATCCCGCTGATCCGCACCGTGCCCTCGTCGGGGCGCAGCAGCCCGGCGATGATCGACAGGGTGGTGGTCTTGCCGGCGCCGTTCGGGCCGACGATGCCGTAGAAGGATCCGGCGGGGACCGTCAGATCGATTCCGCCCACCGCGATCGAGTCGCCGAAGCGCTTGACGAGCCCACGTACGACGAGCGCCTGTCGGTCGGCGTCCTCGACAGGGCTCTGGGACACTGCCGCGGCGTCCTCCACGACGTCCTGCGGCACGGGCGCGTCGACCTCGGGCGCCGTCGAGGGTTCCTCGATCGACCCCGCCTGCACGGGCTCGACCGGCGTTCCCGCGGATGCGGGCTCGACGGGTTCGTCCGTCGTCGAATCCGTCGGCACGGATCCGGAGTCGACGGTCTCCGCCGTCGCGGCGTCAGTCGCCGCCGGCGCATCGGACTCCGTCGCGGCGTCAGTCGCCGCCGGCGCGTCGGACTCCGGCGCACCCTGCACCGAAGCCGCGGTCGTCGCGGCCGCCCCCGAGTCGGTGTCCACAGGAGCATCATGCCCCGTCGCGGCCTCCTGTGGGGAGGGCGTGCGCAGGTCCGGCTCGGTTTCGAACGCGGAGTCCGCTGCAGCGGGCGGATTCACGACCTCCGCAACCGCGGCCGCGGCCTGAGCGGCGATGGCAGCGGGCGCGGTCGAACGAGCGCCGCCTGCCGCCTTCGTACGCGGGGCGCGCTTCGCCGCGGTCGTCGTGGCCGCCGTCGTCTTCGTCGCGCTCGTCTTCGCCGCGGCGCTCTTCGCAGCCGTACTCCTCGCCGCCGTCGTCTTCGCCGCCGTCGTCTTCGCCGCCGTCGTCTTCGCCGCGGCCGTGCGTTTGGCCGTGGTGCGCTGGACCGTCGTGGCAGTCGCCGCCGGGCCCGTGACGTCCCCCGGCGCCTCGGTGCCGGCAGTCGGAGCCGCGCTCTTCGCGGCGCCGGCCGTGCGGCCGGCGGTCGTCGCACCCTTGGCCGTGGCCCGCGGAGCGCGCGCGGCGCGCGGCGTCACCGCTTTCACCGCGGCGACCTTGGCTGCGGACTCCTTCGCCTCCTCGGCCGCGGCCTCCGCCTTGGCCGCGCCCGCCTTCTCCGCCGCCGACTTCGCGGCCGCAGTGCGTGCCGCGCTCGTCCGTGCCGCCGTGCGCTTCGCAGCCGCGGAACGCGCCGCCGCCGCCTGGCTCTCTGCCTTCACCCGCGCCGTCTGCGCGGTCGTCGCTCTGGCGGCGCCGGACGGCGAGCGCCGAGGCTTTGTCGGAGGAGAGGAATCCTTGGGCGCGCGAGGGTCATTGGGAGCTCCGGTCATGCCCTTCACGGTAGCAACCGGCGGTGAGGTGCACGGGGCCGACGACCCGAAGTGACGGGATCCGACGCACAGGATGTCGCCCATGACCAACCTGGGAATGAACCGAGCAGTAGGTAACGGAATGGCATCGCACCCTCTCTGCGCATGAAGGACTCAGGGCGGATCGATACCATGATCTCCGGCACGAGGAAGTGTCCCATCGGTGACGTAACCGTGAACACACGTAACAGGAGCATTTCTGTGACTCTTCAGACCATCATTCTCGCTGCCGGGATGGGCTCGCGCCTCGGGCGCTCCCTCCCGAAGCCGCTGACCGAGCTCAACGACGGGCGTTCGATCATGCGGCAGCAGCACGACAACATCCACGCCGCTTTCGGCGACGACGTGCGCATCACGACCATCGTGGGCTATCGCGCGGAGACGATCATCGAGGCGTTCCCCGATGTGAACTACGTGCACAACGAGCGCTACGACCAGACCAACACCTCCAAGAGCCTCCTGCGCGGCCTCGCCGCCACGGGCCGCAAGGGTGTGCTCTGGATGAACGGTGACGTCGTGTTCGACCCGCGCATCCTGGGACGCGCGATCGCCTACATCGAGCGCGACCAGTCCTTCGTCACGGTCAACACCGCCAAGGTCAGCGATGAAGAGGTCAAGTACACGGTCGACACCGAGGGCTTCATCAAGGAGCTCTCCAAGACCGTCAAGGGCGGCATCGGCGAAGCCGTCGGAATCAACTACATCTCGTCCCGCGACAAGCAGGCGTTCATGCGCCAGCTGCAGCGCGTGGACGATCAGGACTACTTCGAGCGCGGGCTCGAGCTCGCGATCGTCGAGAACGGCCTGCTGCTCGAGCCGATGGACATCTCCGACCTGTACGCGGTCGAGGTGGACTTCGCCGAGGACCTGGAGCGCGCGAACCTCTTCGTCTGACGCTCCTCACGCAGAAAGAGCCCGTGCCGCGACTGCCGCGCACGGGCTCTTTCCGCATTGCGAGCGTTCTCGCAGGGCCGTCGACATAGGCTCTGCTCCATGGGGCGAAAAGAAGGCAAGGACAGGGACGACAGCACGATCCATCGGATCCACTCCCTGCCGGATGACGCGCCCTGGGCGGGCGGCCTTCCGCCCGCGGGATCCTCGGAGCACCCCGCCCACATCCGCGGCCTCGACCGCGTCCTGGCCGTGCAGCGGCCGCTCGTGCTGGCGCACATCCGCAGCATCCGGCTGCGCCACCCCGACGCGACTCCGGCGCAGATCGTCACACTGCTGGAGCGGCGCTACCTCGCCGCCGTCACGACCGGCGGTGCGGCCGTCGGAGCGACCGCGGTGATCCCGGGGATCGGCACGGGCGTGACCCTCGCCCTCTCCGGCGTCGAGACAGCAGGGTTCGTCGAGACCACGGCCCTGTTCGCCCAGTCGATCGCCGAGGTGCACGGCATCACGGTGACGAACCCCGATCGCGCGAGAGCCCTTGTGATGACCCTCATGCTCGGCAAGGAGGGGGTGGATCTGATCCGTCAGCTCGCCGGGCAGGCCGGGGGCAAGGGTGTGGGCCGGCCCGCCTACTGGGGCGAGCTCGTGACGAAGTCGCTGCCGCGCGCCGCCGTGGGGCCGCTCGCGGATCGGCTGAAGAGCATGCTGATCAAGCAGTTCGCCGGCGTGGGCGGCGCATCGTTCCTCGGGAAGGCGCTGCCTTTCGGCGTCGGTGCGGTGATCGGCGGCGCGGGGAACCATGTGCTCGGCCGCAGGGTGCTCGCCAGTTCGCATCGGGCGTTCGGCCTTCCGCCCCAGGCGCTGCCCGCGGAACTCGAACCCGTGCCGGGCGCGCGACGCATCGAGCACCGAATCGCCCGCGGTGCGCAGCTGGCAGGATCGGCCGTGGCCGGAGCGGCCGGCAGCGCCGCCCGGGGCGTCGGCTTCGTCGGCCGCAAGGCCGTGGAATCGCTGCACCGCAAGCCCGCGCCGACCTCCGCCCCGGAGGCTCCGGGACCCGAGCTGCACCCGATGGAGCCCGACCGCGACCTCTGATCGGTCCGCACAGTCGCACGCACACGCGGGTTCTGCACCATGCCCGTGGCTGCGGGGCAAGACGTCGTCCCCGCGTCGGCGCCCGCCCCTAGCGTGACGCCATGAACCGCTCCCCCGGCCCTCCGCAGCCGCTCATCCCCCCTCCGTCGTACCCCGTCCCGTGGGACGTCGACCGCCGCGACCGCACGCACCCGATGCTGACGAACCGGGGCGCGGCGGTGCAGTTCGCCCGTGTCTTCGCCCGCACCTCGCGCGATCCGGGGCGCACCCTCCTGTGGGGACATGTCGAGCACGGCGACCAGCTGGAGGTGTGCCTGTGCGACACGGACGTCGACGACGTCGTCGTCACGCTCGCCTGGTTCCGCCCCGAGGACGGGCGTGAGTACATCTGGCGATTCGTCGTGTGAACCGAGGCACGGGTCGGATCGACGAAGGACGACTGCACCGTGCCGAGCCTGTTCGGTGCTGCTCGGAGGCCGGAGTGCGACTCCGGCGTGGACGCCCCCATCGGGTCCGACGGCCTGGTGTACTCTCGAATCCCTCCCTGGGAGACCCCTGAGCACGAAGGACGGGATCATGAGCTCAGCACTGACCGGCAACAGCCGCACGACCCGCCTGGCGCTCCTCGTGGGCGTCGCCGCCGCGACCGTCGGCATCATCTACGGCTACGACTCGTCGAACATCGGCGGGGCCATGCTGTACCTCGCCAAGGACTTCCACCTCGACGCCGCCGGGCAGTCGTGGGTCACGACCACGGTCGTGATCGGCGAGATCCTCGGGGCTCTGTGCGGTGGCGCGCTCGCCAACCGGATCGGCCGCAAACCCACCATGGTCGCGGTCGCCCTGTGCTTCGCGCTGTTCTCCCTGCTGTCGGGTGTCGCCCCGTTCCTGTGGGTGCTCGTGGTCGCCCGGTTCCTGCTCGGACTGACGATCGGCATCTCGGTCGTCGTGGTCCCGGTCTTCGTGGCCGAGTCGGCGCCCACCCGCTCCCGCGGCGCGTTCCTCGTGCTCTACCAGGTCGCCACCGTGTCCGGCATCATCCTCGGTTATCTCGTGGCGATGGCGCTGGCTCCGACCGAGAGCTGGCGGTGGATGCTGGGACTCGCGGCGATCCCCGGCGTGATCATCACCCTCGTGCTGCTGCGGCTGCCCGACACGGCCCGCTGGTACGTGATGAAGGGCCGCACGGCCGAGGCACGGACGACCCTCGCCCGGATCGAGGGCCCGGAGGTCGACGTCGACGCCGAGATCGAGACGATCACCGCCGGTTTCGCGGCCGCGCACACCACGTCCTGGCTCGACCTGCTGCGCAAGCCCTTCCTGCGCGCGACGCTGTTCGTCGTAGGGCTGGGCTTCTTCGTGCAGTTGACCGGCATCAACGCGATCGTCTACTACAGCCCGCGCATCTTCGAGGCGATGGGCTTCACCGACGACATCGTCAAGCTCGGCCTCTCCGCCCTGGTGCAGGTGGCGGGCCTGGTCGCGGTGTTCATCGCGCTGCTCGTGATCGACCGGATGGGTCGCCGGCCCGTGCTGCTCATCGGCATCGGCACCATGATCCTGGCCAATCTGCTGCTGGTCATCGTCTTCGCGATCGGCGGTGGCCACTTCGACGGTGCGCTCACGATCGCCGGCTTCATCGGTCTCGTGCTGTTCACCGCGGGCTTCACCTTCGGCTTCGGATCCCTGGTCTGGGTCTACGCCGGTGAGGCCATGCCCGCACACCTGCGCTCCCTCGGTGCGAGCGTGATGCTCACGAGCGATCTCGTCGCCAACGTCATCGTGGGCGCGTTCTTCCTCACGATGCTGAACGCTCTGGGAGGCGCCGGCGCCTTCGCCGTGTTCGGGGTGATCGCGATCATCGCCTTCTTCTTCGTGGTGTGGCTGGCGCCCGAGACCAAAGGCCGTCCTCTCGAGGACATCGGTCGGTATTGGGAGAACGGCGGGCGCTGGTAATCCGGCGCGCCCGGAGCCTGCGCCCTGGGGCCACGCAGGTCCGGCATGAAAGGATCGACGCGTGAGCCATCGCGATCCGTCCTCCCCCGACGCGGGCGCCCCGCTGTCCGGCGCGGGCGTGTCGTTCGTGATGCCGGTCCTCAATGAACGCGCCTACCTCGAGCATGCCGTGGCGTCGGTCCTCGCGCAGGACGTGGAGGGACCGACCGAGCTCGTGCTGGCGCTGGGCCCGTCCTCCGACGGCACCACGGAACTGGCCGAGCGCATGGCCGCGCGCGAGCCACGACTCCGGATCGTGCACAACCCCGCCGCCGACATCCCGGTCGGGCTGAACGCCGCGATCCGCGCCAGCAGGTATCCCACCGTCATCCGTGTGGACGCGCACTCCGAGCTCTCGTCCGGATACGCCGCACGCGCGCTGGCCACCCTCGAGCGCACCGGAGCGGGGAACGTCGGCGGCGTGATGCGCGCCGACGGTCGCACACCGTTCCAGGCCGCCGTCGCCCGCGCCTACAACTCCCCGGTCGGTCTCGGCGGCGGCAGCTACCATGGCGGCACCCGGGAAGGCAGGGCGGAGTCCGCGTACCTGGGCGTCATGCGCCGTGCCGTCCTCGACGAGGTCGGGCTCTTCGACGAGTCCATCCGACGCGGTGAGGACTGGGAGCTGAACCTCCGGATCCGTCAGGCCGGGCACACGGTGTGGTTCGATCCGCAGCTCGCGGTGACGTACTGGCCGCGGGAGAGCTGGATCCGACTCGCCCGCCAGTTCCGCTCCACGGGCGCCTGGCGTGGCGAGCTGGTGCGGCGCTACGGCCGCAGCAACGGGGTGCGCTTCTTCGCGCCGCCCGCTCTGCTCGTGATCCTGGCGCTCGCGGTCGTCGTCGCAGTGCTGCAGCTGACCGGGGTGCTCACCGGCGTCGGCTCGATCGCCGCCTCCGCCGTGTATCTGCCGCTCATCGCCTATGCGCTGCTCGTCATCGCGATGGCGCTCACTCCCGCGCGCCCCACGGACCCGCCGCGCAGCCCACGAGAGCGCCTCTGGACGCTCGCCGTGCTGCCGACCATGCACCTCTCCTGGGGGCTGGGCTTCCTCATGGGGGTGCTGCGCGGCGCGCACGACACCGTCGACACCTCGCGGCTCGGCTCGCGCAACACACCGCTGCCCTGACCGGCGGGCGGATGCGCTCCGTCGAGGGCGCGGCGGCTGTCAGGCCTCCAGCCAGCCCAGGTCCAGGATCCGGTCGACCACGCGCACCGAGGCGGACCCGTCGTCGCGCCCGTTGAACTGCGCCTGCCAGGCGACGTACGCGGCCGCGTGCGCCGCCACCGCCGACACATCGGAGAGCGCCGCGACCAGCTCCTCCTGCGTCCGCAGGAGCGGCCCGGGCGCACGTGCGGCCAGGTCGAAGTAGAAGCCGCGCAGTTTGCCGCGGTAGTGCTCGAGATCCGGCACCAGGAAGTACATCGGCTTGCCCGTAGCGCTGAAGTCGAACATGACGGAGGAGTAGTCGGTGACCAGGGCATCGGCGACGAGCAGCAGCTCGGCCGTGTCGGGGTAGCCGGTGACGTCGATCACGCGGGATCCGGCCTGGTCGCGCCCCGGGCGGATCGTGCGGGAGTGCCCGCGCACGAGCACCACCGCATCGGCGGCCGCCGCGAGCGCGTTCGGATCCAGGAAGTCCACCATCTCGGAGCGGTCGTCGCGCCAGGTCGGCGCATACAGCAGCACCCGCTCGTCCTCCCCGATCCCGAGCGCCGTGCGGATGCGTGCGGCATCGCCCGTCAGGAGCACGTCGTTGCGCGGATAGCCGTCGACCCAGATCGGCTTGCGCAGGAACGCGTAGGCCTTGCGCAGCACGCGCTCCGCATAGGGGTTCTGCGCGAGCAGCACGTCCCAGCGCCGCGACTCGCGGATGACCGCGAGCCAGCGCCGGGGGTGCAGCCCAGGGCGGTGCAGAGCCAGGCGCTTGAGCGGGGTGCCGTGCCAGGTCTGCAGCACGCGCTGGCCGGGCTTGCGGTCGAAGCGCCGGCGCAGCCAGTCGTTCACGACGAGCAGCCGCGCGTCCGCGCGCGCCCGCCACCACTCCGGCGACCCTTCGACGACCGCGATCGCTCCCTCGGGCACCGGGACGGACAGGTCCACGACGCTCCAGTACCGGACCACACCGGGTGCGCGTCGCGCGAGCTCGCGGTCGATCGCACCGGGATTGCAACCACTGGACTGCCCGTAGAAGGCCTCGAAGAACACCGCGTTCTCGCGGGCGCCGGGCAGTGCCGCATAGCGACCCTCCAGCGCGAGGCGGCCCTCGGCGGTCTCGTAGGCGGGATCGATCGGCGGCGCGATGCGCACCGCCCCGCCCGCAGCGGCCACACGGAGTCCGGCCAGCAGCGTGCTCTCGATCTCGAGGTCGTCGACCGGAACTCCGTCCACGGTGACGGCGTAGTCCCCGCTCGGCAGCGGAAGCTCGGCCCCGCCCCATCGCGAGGCCCGCAACGGGAGCGTGGCGTTCCAGGTGTCCGGACCGTCCTCGGCGATGCGCGCGGTCACGACGGCACGGCGGCCGGCGAGCTCGACCTCGCCCGGCGCGGAGCCCTCCCCCGTGACAAGCAGCGCCTGCCGCTCCTCATCGACGCGGATGGACGTGACGCGGGGGGTCGTCATGCGGTTCCCTTCGGGGCGGGGGTAGGAGATGCGCGGGTCGTCGCGGCGGGGACCAGCACGGCCCGGCCGGTGGCCGCGCCGGTGCGCGCGAGGATCGCGGCGAGCACCCGTGCGGTGTTGCCGCCGTCGCGGTGCGCGTGCATGTGCGCGCTGAGATCTCGGGAGAGGCCGGACCGGCGCTCGAACTCCGCGCCGTCCTCCAGGGTCGCCTGCAGCTGCGCCGCGGCGGCGGTCCAGTCCGCGGCGGGGTCGGGGCCGGCGACCTCGGCGTAGTCGCCGTAGAAGCCGCGCGAGGTCGCATACGCGACCGGATCGGGGGCGAGGTAGATCACCGGCATGGCGAGCAAGCCGACGTCATAGGCCATCGACGAGTAGTCGGTCACGAGCACATCGATCGCCGGCAGCACCGGCGTGATGTCGGGCACGAGAGCCGAGCCGATCGCCCGAACGCGCTCCGAGGGCACGGGAGGGCGGTACTCGCCCTCGCCCAGCGGATGCGAACGCACCAGCAGCACGCTGTCGGTGCGTTCGAGGACCTCGAGGATCCGCTCCCACTCCGCCTCGCTCGGCACGGCGGGGTCGGGGGCGCCGTCGCGCCACGTCGGCGCGTACAGCACCACACGGGCGCCGTCGGCGATCGCGCCGACCGCGGCATCGCGGCGCGCGACCGCATCGGCGCGACGTCGGGCTGCGTCCCCGGTGGAGAGCACGTCGACGCGCGGTTCGCCGGTGACGAGCACCTGCTGCACGCCCAGCCCGAAAGCCGACTCCAGGCGCCCTCGGGAGCGGTCGGACGCCGCGGGCAGCACGCGGATGCGGCGACTCTGGGCACGGTAGAGCAGCCCGAGCAGCTTCTGCAGCGGCACGAAGCCGGGCAGGAACGCGCTCTGCACGGTCGCCGGGGAATCGAGCCCGATGCGCTTGAGCGGGATCCCGTGCCAGAGCTGGACGAGGTAGGCGCCCGATGTCGCATAGCGGTTGACGTCGCCGAATCCGTGGGTGACGACGACCACGCCGGCACGAGCCGTGGCCCACCAGCCGCGAAGTCCGTTCTTCGGGATCGCGCGGATGCCGAAGGCTGCGGCGTCGCGCTGCTCGCGCTCGGATCCGGTGAGCCAGAGCGGCTGCAGACCCGCTTCGGTCGCGGCCCGCCAGAGAGCGAGGGCTCCGTCGCCGATCCCCGCGCCGCAGCCGATCACCCAGCCCTGCCCGCGCGGGACCAGCAGCGTCCCCACGCGGCCGAGCAGATAGAGCGGGATCCTCAGCAGCTTGCCGGCGTTGCCCGCACGGAAGGAGAAGGACGCCACCCCGCGAGCCTACCTGTCGGCGGGGCAGACGAGGAAAGCCGGCGCGGCGTCGGCGGAGCCAGGAGCAGAAGGAGCGCGGCGTCGGCGGAGCCGAAGACGTGGTTGCCCCGCACACGCGAAGGACGCCACCCGCGATGTGCTGCGAGGTGGCGTCCTTCGTCGGATGCAAGATCCCGGTCGAGTGGGAGCGATGTCCCGATCAGAGGAGGCGGGTCACTGGGACAGGGTGCCCAGCGTGACCTTGATGTCCTGCGACTTCCCGTCGCGGTTCACCGTGAGGGTCGCGGAGCTGCCGCCGGCGACCGAGCGGACCTGCGCCGTGAGGTCGCTGGCGTCGGTGATCGGGTTTCCGTTGAAGCCCGTCACCACGTCGCCGGCCTGGATGCCCGCGTTCGCCGCGGCTCCCCCGCTGGTGACCGAGGCGATCGCCGCGCCCACGACCGTGGCGCCCTTCTGGCCGCTCGCGTCCTGCACCGTCGCACCGAGCAGGCCGTGCGTGGCCTTGCCGTCCGCGATGATGTCGTTCGCGATGCGCTTGGCGATGTTCGAGGGGATCGCGAAGCCGACGCCGATGTTGCCCGACTGCCCCGACGAGGAGGACGAGGATCCTGCGCTCGCGATCGCGACGTTCACGCCGATGAGCTTGCCGTTGCTGTCCACGAGCGCACCGCCCGAGTTTCCGGGGTTGATCGCGGCATCGGTCTGGATCACCGAGATCGAGATCGTCGCCGCCGCGCTCTGGGAGCCGGATCCGCGGCCGGGGATGTCGAACTGGAACGGCTGCTGCGAGCCGTCCTGGTTCGGGGTCTGCTGCTGGTCTCCGTTGGAACCCTGCGACGGGGCGGCGGATGACTGGATCTGGATGCTGCGGTTGAGCGCGCTGACGATACCTGTCGTGACCGAGTTGGACAGACCCAGCGGCGCACCCACGGCGACCGTCATCGATCCGACGTTGAGCTTGGACGAGTCGGCGAACTCCATCGGGGTCAGGCTCGAGCCGTCCTTGACCTGGATGACCGCCATGTCGTAGGTCGCGTCGATTCCGACGACGGTGGCGTCGAGGATCCGACCGTCCGAGGTGGTCACCTTGATAGTGGGGTTGGAGACCTCGCCGTCCAGCGTCACCACGTGCGCGTTGGTGAGGATGTGGCCCTCCTTGTCGAGCACGATGCCCGATCCGGATCCCGCGGCGCTGGATCCGGAGACCTCGATCGTGACCACGGAGGGCACGGCCTTGGCGGCGATCGCGGTGGCCTCCGACACGGACTCCGGGTTGTTCACCGTGACGGTGCTCGGGCCGGTGCTCGTCTTGGTCGACGAGGAGTTCGATGCGGTGAGCGAGCCGTACCCGACGGCTCCACCGACGCCGGCGATGCCCCCGACGAGAGCCGCGGCGATGATGATCGCGGCGATCTTGCCACCGCCGACGCCGCTCTTGACCTTGTGCTCCGCGACCGGGGCCGCCGTCGCGGCGGTGCCGAACGCGGCACCGGCGTGTGCGCCGGGGTGCCCGGGATTCACGGGTTGCGTCGGCTGCGCCTGCTGCGGCATCGCAGAGGCGACGGTGGGCGGGATCGGCGCGGTGGGCGCCGTGACTCCGTCCGGGATGGGGGTGCCCGGGGTGGGCACGGGGGTGGACGAGAACGACGGGGGCACGGAGTGTCCGGCGTCGGGGTGAGGCGTCTGCTCGTTCATGTCTGCTCCTTTTGAACCTTGCCCTTACAGACTGACGGCCGTTTCTGTGTTTTTCTTATGCCCGCTGGGAGATTCCGCTATGGCGTTACCCTGGGCGGCATGGGAATCCTGCCTGGCGCCTGGCGCCGCACGGCGGCCGGCGCCGGACTGCTCTCCGCAGCCGGCGAGGTCGCCCCTACCATCTTCGCCGAGATCTCCGCACTCGCGGGCCGTACGGGGGCGATCAACCTCGGGCAGGGGTTCCCCGATGAAGACGGTCCGGCCGAGGTGCTCGAGACCGCCCGCGCCGCGATCCTCGGCGGCGCGAATCAGTACCCGCCCGGACGCGGCGTGCCTGACCTGCTGCAGGCGATCTCCGAGCATCAGCGGCGCTTCTACGGCCTGGACGTCGATCCGGACCGGGAGATCGTCGTGAGCGCGGGTGCCACAGAGGCCATCGCCGCGGCTCTGCTCGCACTCGTGGACGGCCCTGAGGACGAGATCGTGGTGTTCGAGCCGTTCTACGACTCCTATGCCGCGATCGCGGCGTTGAGCGGCGCCACCCTGCGCACCGTGCCGCTGCACCTGCCCGACTTCCAGCCCGATCCCGACGAGCTCGCGGCGGCGATCACGGATCGCTGCCGGGTGATCCTCGTGAACGACCCGCACAATCCCACCGGCGCCGTGCTGAGCGAGGCCGTGCGTACCGAGATCGTGAGACTCGCGCACGAGCACGATGCCGTCATCATCACGGACGAGGTGTACGAGCACCTCGCCTTCACCGCCCCGCACGTCCCGATCGCCACCCTGCCCGGCGCGGCCGAGCGCACGCTCACGATCTCCTCGGCGGGCAAGACGTTCTCGGTGACCGGGTGGAAGATCGGCTGGATCCACGGGCCCGCCGAGCTGATCACCGCGGTGCTCAGCGTCAAGCAGTTCCTCACCTACGTCAACGGCGGGCCGTTCCAGCCTGCGGTGGCCGCGGGGCTGCGCCTGCCCGACGCGTTCTTCACCGACGCGGCGGAACGGCTGCGTGCGAAGCACGACCTCCTCGCGGAGGGCTTGGCGGCGGCCGGTTTCGAGGTGCATCGCCCGGACGGCGGCTACTTCACGGTCGCCGACGCCACCGCGATCGGCGGGGCGGACGCGGACGCGTTCTGCCGGACGCTGCCGGAGCGGATCGGCGTCGCCGCGATCCCGCTCACCGCGTTCGTGCGCCCCGAGCATCGTGACGCGTACCGCGGCCTGGTGCGCTTCGCCGCATGCAAGCGCCCCGAGGTGATCGCGGAGGCGGCGGAGCGCCTGGCGGGACTGCGCGCCGGGGTCTGACGGGCGTCAGCGCGGCACGACCCGGTAGCGGCGCAGCCGCAGCACCGGGTTGATCTCGCGCGTGCGGGCGACGAGCGCCGGGTCCAGCTCGGCCACGGCCACCCCCTCCCCCGTGCCGACGCCGGCGACCGTGACGCCCTGCGGGTCGATCACGGCGGAGTGCCCCACGCCGACCGGCGTCGGGTGGTCCGCGGCGACGACGTAGGCGGTGCTCTCGATCGCGCGCGCCGCCAGCAGCGTGGTCCAGTGGTGCTCCTTGAGCGGGCCGCGCACCCACTCCGCGGGCACGACGAGCGCCTCCGCGCCGGCGTCGACGAGGGTGCGCGCGACCTCGGGGAAGCGCAGGTCGTAACAGGTCATCAGCCCGAACGTGAGGCCGTCGACGACGAAGGTCGCCGCATCGCCGGCCTCTCCCGCCTCGATCCAGCGCGACTCGGACTGCCCGAAGGCGTCGTACAGGTGCTGCTTGCGATAGACGGCGAGCAACCCCGCGCCGTCCACCGCCACGAGGGCGTTGCGGATGCGTCCGGCGCTCGCACGCTCGACCAGACCCGCGACGATCACGACCCCGTGCCGGCCCGCGAGCTCCCGCAGACACCCGGTGAACGCGTCGTCCAGCTCCTCCGCGTTCGCGGCGAGCGTCTCGTCCAGCGGATCCACGAAATAGCTGGAGTACTCCGGCAGCACGACGAGCCGCGCCCCGCGGCCGGCCGCCTGCGCGACGAGGTCCCCGATCCTCTCCCGGTTCGCCGCACGATCGGCGACAGGCGCGAACTGGCACACGGCGACGGAGACGGCGGTCATCGCTCCATCATCCCGCACCCTGACCGGTCGGGAATCCGCGCGCCCGGAGTGGCCGGAACCCGCGACCGCCGCCGTCGGCGGGAGGACAATGGAAGCACTGGCCCGCGGCACGTCACCGGAGCCGGAGGAGGCGGTCCCCATGACCCCGCTCATCATCATCTCCGTCGCCGTGATCCTCGCGATCATCGTCTTCTTCATGGCGGCTCGGATCGTCCGGCAGTACGAGCGCGGCGTGGTGCTGCGCTTCGGCCGGCTGCACAACGTGCGCGAGCCGGGGATCCGGTTCATCTTCCCGATCGTGGACGTGCTCATCCCGGTCTCGCTGCGGATCGTGACGATGCCGATCCAGTCGCAGGGCATCATCACCAAGGACAACGTCACGGTCGGCGTCTCCGCGGTGGCGTACTACCGGATCATGGATCCGGTGAAGTCGGTCATCGCGATCGAGAACGTGCGGGCGGCGATCGACCAGATCGCGCAGACCACCCTGCGGCGCGTCGTGGGCCAGCACCACCTCGACGAGATCCTGTCCGACACCGCCGCGCTCAACGCGAACATCCGCGAGATCCTCGACGTCACCACGGTGGACTGGGGCGTGGAGGTGACCCTCGTCGAGCTGAAGGACATCCTGCTCCCCGACACGATGAAGCGCGCGATGGCGAAGCAGGCCGAGGCCGAGCGCGAGAAGAGGGCGAAGATCATCGCCGCGGAGGGCGAGGCTCTCGCCGCCGCCCAGCTGGGCACCGCGTCCGACACGATGATGTCGCACCCGCTCGCCCTGCAGCTGCGCACGCTGCAGACGCTGGTCGAGATCGGCGTGGACAAGAACACGCTGGTGATCGCCCCGGCGCCGCTCGTGAACTCGATCGGCGACGTGATGAACATGATCGACCGGGAGGCCGCTGTCGCGCAGATGCGCGCGCACTGAGCGGGCGGGAGGGCGGCGCCCTGGCGCCGCCCTCCCGGGTCGTCATGCGACGGGTTCGAGCGCCGGGTAGTCGATGTAGCCCTCTGCCGTATCGCCGTAGAACAGCTCGGGTCGCGGCGTGTTGAGCGAGGCGTCCTGCGCCCAGCGGGCCGCCAGGTCGGGGTTGGCGATCACGGGCCGACCGACGGCGACCGCGTCCGCCCAGCCCTCGGCGACGAGCGTCTCCGCCTCCTCCTTGACGGTCACGTCCGCGAAACCGGAGTTGACGATGAGCGGCGTGCCGGCGGTGCGGCGGAGGTGCTGAACGATCTCCGCCGTGGGCTGCGCGTAGAGGACGTCGATGAACGCGAGGTCCAGCGGGGCCAGCCCCTGGGCGACCGCCGTGTACGTGGCCCGGGCGTCCGCGTCGTCCTGCTCGAGAACGCCCTGGATGTTGTGCTGGGGCGACAGCCGGATCCCGGTCCGCTCCGCGCCCACCGCGTCGGCCACGGCACGCGTGACCTCGACGGCGAAGCGGGCGCGGTTCTCGGGAGAGCCGCCGTACCCGTCCTCACGGGTGTTGGAGGCGGGAGAGAGGAACTGATGCACCAGGTAGCCGTTCGCGCCATGCACTTCCACCCCGTCCATGCCGGCGGCGATCGCGTTGCGCGCCGAATCCGCGAACTGCGCCACCACCGCCGTGATCTCCTCTTCGGTCAGCGCGTGAGCGACCGGGAGCTCGGCCTTGCCGTGGGGGGTGCGCGTCTCCCCCGGCGCGGCGAGGGCACTGGGGCCGACCACGCGCGGCTCACCGGAGATGTCAGGGTGGGAGATCCGGCCGCCGTGCATGAGCTGCATCACGATCGTGCCGCCCGCCGCGTGCACGGCATCGGCGATCCGACGCCAGCCGTCGATCTGCGCGGGGGTCACGATGCCCGGCTGTCCCGGGTAGGACTTGCCCTCGGCGGACGGCCAGGTGCCCTCAGTGAGGATGAGGCCCTGTCCGGACCGCTGCCGGTAGTACTCCTCCATTGTCGCCGTGGGCACCCCGTCCTCCCGGGCGCGGGTGCGGGTGAGGGGCGCCATGACCACGCGGTTGGACAGCTGCAGGGCGCCGAAGACGGCGGGTTCGTAGAGATTCACAACGGGGGGTAAGGCGCGGTGTGCGCACGGTATTCCGGATTCGACACGCGGATCATCGGAACGCCGGATCCCGCCCTCGGCGCGACGCACGATCGTCGCATGACGAAGGCCCCCTGATCAGATTTCCCTGATCAGGGGGCCTTCTCTTGTTGCGGGGACAGGATTTGAACCTGCGACCTCCGGGTTATGAGCCCGGCGAGCTACCGAACTGCTCCACCCCGCGGCACAAGGAATAGCCTAACACGGGATCTCGCAGTGCGCGAATCGAGCGCTACTTGGTGGTGCTGCTGCCGCTCCCCTCGAGCGCAATCAGCCGGTTCACGGCGTCGGTGAGCTTCTGGTCCTGCACGGCGAACTCCGAGAGATTCCCCGCCTTCAGCGCGGCGTCACGGGCGACCATGGCCGCCTTCGCATCCGACAGGGCCGCCTGGAACGCCGCGTCGCCGGTGGGTGGCGTGGTGCCGGTTCCCGTTCCGGGGGTCGGCGTGGGCGTGGGCGTGATGTTGTTGTCGCCGCCTGCGGCGCCCGAGTCACCGCCGAACAGCTGATCCAACGCCTCGGTGAGCGTGTCGGCGAAGGCGATCTTGTCGCCGAACGCGACGAGGATCTTCTGCAGACGCGGCACCTGCGTGCCACCCGACGACTGCACGAACACCGGCTGCACGTACAGGAACCCGCCTCCGACGGGCAGCGTCAGCAGGTTACCGTGAGTCACCTTCGACTGCCCCTGCTTGAGCAGGTTGAGCTGCTGGCCCACGGTGGGATCCGAGTCGAACGAGTTCTGCACCTGGCCGGGGCCTGGCACCGTGGTGTCCGCGTCGATCTCCAGCATGCGCAGCTTGCCGTAGGAATCCGACTTCTTCCCCGCGGTCGAGCCCGCGTCGGCATCGACCGACAGATAGCCCATCAGCACGTTGCGGCTGTTCGACCCCTGCGAGGCGGGGATGAAGCTCGTGTACATGGAGAACTGGGACTGATCCTGTCCCGGCATCTTCATGGTCAGGTAGTACGGCGGCTGCAGTTCGGGGTTGGCCGAATCGCTCTGCGGGTCGTTCGGGGTCTCCCAGAGGTTGTCCTGCCGGGCGAACGAGGCGGCATCGTTGACGTGGTAGGTGCCGAGCATCGCGCGCTGCACCTTGAACAGGTCGGTCGGATAGCGCACGTGGCTCATGAGCTGCGCCGACATGTCGCTGATCGGCTTGAGGGTCTGCGGGTAGATCTTCTGCCAGGTCTTCAGCACCGGGTCGGTCGGATCCCACGCGTACAGCGTGACCTTGCCGTCATAGGCGTCGACGGTGGCCTTGACCGAGTTGCGGATGTAGTTGATGTCGTCCGTCACGAACCCGGGCTGCGTGTTCACCGAGTCGCTGATGGCCTTGGGCAGATTGACCGTGGTCGAGTACGGGTAGCTCGAGCTCGTGGTGTAGCCGTCCACGATCCAGACGATCCGACCGTCCACGATGCTCGGGTACGGGTCGCTGTCCAGCGTCAGGTACGGCGCCGCCTTCTGCACGCGGGTCGCCGGATCCCGGTCGTACAGGATCTGCGAGTCCGCGTTCACGCTCTCCGAGAAGAGGATCTGCTCGGACTGGAACTTCAGCGCGTACAGCAGCTTGGCGAAGAAGTTGCCGATGCGCGGGCCGCCGTCACCCGTGAAGGTGGTCTTCGTCTGGTTCTCGCTCGAGTCCTGCCCGCGCGGGTAGTCGATCTCGACCGGAGAGGTGCCCTTCGGAGCCCCCACGATCGAGTACGCCGGCGAGTTCTCGCCGAAGTACACCCGCGGCTCGAACTTCTCGGTGCTGGTGAGCGCCCCGGACGTCGGGATGCCGCGCTCCAGGAACACGGGCTCGCCGTCATCCGTGCGCTTGTTGCCCGCCGCGGCCACGAGCCCGTAGCCGTGCGTGTAGACCAGGGTGCTGTTGTTCCAGGTGGGGCTGGGGATCCGGCCGGTGTCGATCTCACGGACCGCGACGACGGCATCCTGCGTCTTGCCGTCGAGCGTGTAGCGGTCGACGTCGAGCTTCGACGGGAACTTGTAATAGCTGCGGTACTGCTCGAGCTGCTGGAACGTCGGGCCGATCACGTTCGGATCCATGATCCGGATCGATGCCGTCGTGTCGGCGTCGCTGCGCAGCTGCCCGGACTCGGCCGTGGTCTGCGCCTTGAACGGAGTGGTCTCCACACCGTCGATGCCGTACGCGGCCTTCGTCGCCTTCAGGTTCCGCTCGTAGTACTGCGCCTGCAGCTGGTTCTGGTTCGGCTTCACCTGGAAGGTGTTCACCGCCCACGGGTAGGCGATGCCGAGCACGAGGGCCGCCACGATGAGCAGCGCCGTCGCCGCCAGCGGGAAGCGCCAGCGCCCGATCACCGCGGTGACGAAGAACAGCACGGCCACGAGCGCGGCGATGATCGCCAGGATCGACAGACCCGGGATCACGGCGTTCACGCCCGTGAAGGCCGCGCCCGTGATCTTGTCCTCGGTGGTCGTGAGCGTCTTGTACCGGTCCATCCACAGGCTCACCGCCTGGGTCAGCAGATAGACGCCGGCGATGACGGCCAACTGCACGCGCGCCGCCTTGGAGATGCGCAACTCGCCCTGGCCGATCCGCACCGAGCCGTACAGATAGAGCACGAGCGCCGACACCAGCAGGCAGAGGATCAGCACCGCGGAGATGAAGCCGAGCAGCGCCTCGTAGAACGGCAGGTCGAACAGGTAGAAGCCGGTGTCCAGGTGGAACTGCGCGTCCTTCTGGCCCGTCGCCGTCCCGTTGGCCCACTGCCAGACGGTCTCCCACTGTCCCGCGGCGGCGAAGCCGGCGAACAGGCCGAAGAAGACCGGCATCCCCCACATCGCCAGGCGACGCAGCGGCTCGACGACCTCCTGGTACCGATCCAGCTGCGAGCTCAGCCGCACGTAGACGGGCCGCATCCGGTACGCGAGCTGGATGGCGATGAACATCGGCGCCGCCATGCCCAGGAAGCCGACCACGAACATCGTGGCGGTCGCGATCCAGCGGGTGGTGAGCACGCCGGCGAAGTTCAGCTGGTCATACCAGAGGAAGTCGGTGTACATCGTCGCGAACACGAAGAACGCGGCGATGAGCACGGCGAGGATCACCACCGTCGCGAGGACGATGCGTCGGGCAGTACGGGGCGCGGCCGGTGCGGGTGAGGTGGTCACGGTCCCATCCTAGGTCGGGCACTTTGGCGAGTCCCCGAGCCGTGCGCGTACCGGCTTCGCCCGTCGCGAACGCGCTCGCTACTTCTTCACGTCCCCGGCGGTGCAGGTGGGCAGCGCCGCGACGTCTCCCCCATCGGCGATGACCTTCAGCGCATCCAGCGACTGCTTCAGGTTGTCGGTGCGGACCACCGTGAGCCCGGACGGGACGTGTCCGTACACCTCGTCGCAGTTGGATCCCGGCGCGAGGAAGTAGTCCGCGCCCGCCGCGCGGGCGCCGTACAGCTTCTGCCGGATGCCGCCGATCGGGCCGACCGTGCCGTCGCCGGTGATGGTGCCGGTGCCGGCGACCTGCTTGCCGCCGTTGAGGGCGCCCGGGGTGAGCGTGTCGATGATCCCCAGCGCGAACATCATGCCGGCGCTCGGGCCTCCCACATTGTCCAGCTGCAGCTTCACGTCGATCGGGAAGTGATACTTCTGCTGCAGCGTGATGCCGAGCAGCCAGCGAGCGGTCCCGTTGTCGGTCTGCTTCTTCGGGGTGATCGAGACGTCCTGCTGCGTGCCGTCGCGCTCGATCGTCAGCGCGATCGGGGAGCCGCCGGACTGCTGGATCTCGGCGCGCATCGCGTCCGTGTCCGCGGGGTTCGCCCCGTTCACCGCGATCACGGTGTCGCCGGCCTCGAGGATCCCGTGCGCGGCGCCGTCGGCGGTGACGGACGCCACCTGGATCGTGACCGGCACGTCATGACCGAGCTCGCGGAGGGCTGCGGCGGTCGCCTCCTGCTGGGAGTCGACCATCATCAGCTGGTTCGCCTGGTCGCGCTGCGTCGTGGTGACACCCTGCGGGAACACCGAATCGACCGGCACGACGGCCTTGGAGGGATCGAACCAGGCGAGCACGAGCTGCATCCAGGACGGCGGGTTCTCTCGATTGCCCACGACCTGCACCGTGGTGAGATCCAGCGCGCCCTTGGTCGGGTGGGTCTCGGCGCCCGTGACCGAGATCAGCGGCACGGCCTTGCCCTTCGCGTCCTTGACCTCGCCGAGCGTGTTGAAGACGGGTCCCGGCTGCTCGATCACGTAGGGCAGCGGGAGGAAGGTCAGCACGAGCAGCGCGACGAGTGACGCGATGAACGCGATCAGCCCGATCCTGGTACCCCGGGATGCGCGCCGCGCCACGCGGATCGCGACCGCGTCGGACTCTTCCGGTCCGGTCTGCTCGGGACCGCTCGACGCGGGACTGATCGTCACAGGGCCTCCAGGCCGGGGTATCGGATGCTCGTTCGCGAGCGGCGTACAGCGGAGCGGTCCGTTCCCGGCGCATCCTGTGGTGGTGCAACTAGCGTAGTCAGCACGGGCTATACACGTGCTGAGAGGGCTTCCGATGGCTGAGAACGACCCGAACCCCGACGACTTCATGGAGATGCTGCGCCGCATGCTCGGCGGATCGGCGGAGGGCTTCGATCTGAGTGCCCTGCAGGGCATGGAGGGGCTGAACCTCGACCCCGCCATGATGCAGCAGATGATGCAGCAGATGCAGAACGCCATGAGCAGCGACCCGTGGGAGACCACGCTGCGCCAGGCCCTGCACATCGCCAACCGCGACGGACAGGGCATCGACGCGGGCTCCCGCTCGTCCATCGCCGACGCCTTCGCCCTCGCGGATCTCTGGGTGGGCGAGGCGACGACGATCTCCGAGCTCGGCTCCGCCCCGCGGGCGCTCACACGCGGCGAGTGGGTCGAGCAGACCCTGCCGGTGTGGAAGGAGGTCGCCGCCCCTGTGTCCACGAGCATCGCCGACGCACTGATGAGCGCCCTCGAAGGGCAGACTCCCGAGGACATGCAGGGCATGGTGCAGGGCGCCGGGCGCCTGATGCGCGGAATCGGCAGCTCGGTGTTCGCGATGCAGTTCGGCCATGTGCTCGGCAACCTCTCGCTCGAGGTGGTCTCCGGCGGCGATGTGGGCATCCCCGTGCTGCCGGCCGGCACCGCGGCCGTCATCCCGCAGAACCTCGCCGCGTTCGGCGAAGGGCTCGAGATCCCCGAGGACCAGATCGCCCTGTACCTGGCAGCCCGGGAGATCGCGTACGCACGGCTGTACCGGCACGCGCGCTGGCTGCATCTGCACGTGATGACCCAGATCACCGAGTTCGCGAAGGGCGTGACGGTCGACGTCGACAAGCTCGAGGACGTCGCGGGCCGGCTGGATCCGTCGAACCCCGAGGAGCTCCGCGAGGCGATCGAGGGCGGCGCCCTCCTGCCCGAGCTCTCGGACGTGCAGCGCGAGGCGCTGGAGCGCCTGGAGAACCTCATCGCGACGATCGACGGATGGGTCGACGTGGTCACCACGCAGGCCACCTCACGGCTGCCCGACAGCGTGCGGATCGCCGAGGCGGCGCGTCGCCGCCGTGCCGCAGGGGGGCCCGCCGAGGACGCGCTGGGTGCCCTGGTCGGGTTGAAGATCCGCCCGCGCCGGCTGCGCGAGGCCGCCGCGATGTGGCGCGCCGTCACCGAGGCGGTCGGCGTGGAGGCCCGCGATGCCCTGTGGGACTACGCCGACCTGATGCCGGACGCCTCCGACATCGACGACCCGGCCGCGCTCGTCGCGCGGCTGCAGGCGCGTGCCCGCGGTGAGCAGCCTGCGCCCGACGAGATGGACGAGGCCCTCGAGCGGCTGCTCAGCGGCGACGACTTCGGCGGGCCGGCCGACGCGGACGGTCCTGCGGAGGAAGGTCCTGCTGCGGAAGGTTCCGCCGACGAAGGTCCGGACGACGGCGGCACGGGCGAGGCCGGCGGATCCGGCGACGGGTCCGGCGAGAAGCCGGTCTGACCGAGTTCTCCACCGATTCCGCATCGCGCTCCCGCTCGGGGCGCGGATCCGGTCATGATCGGGGCATGTCCACGATCCGACTCGATCCCGCGCACCCGGTGCTGTGGCGCGACGCCGACACCGTGCAGCTCGGCGTCGACCAGGCGCTGACGCTGCCCGTGGACGCGCCCTGGATCCCCCGCATGCTGCAGGAGCTCGCACACGGGATCCCCGCTCGCGCCTTCGAGGTCGTCGCCCACGGGGTCGGGGCCCCGTTGCCCGCCGCCCGCAGACTGCGCGCTCAGTTGGATCCGGTGCTCATGGAGGTCGTCCCCCGCTCCGCGGTGCGACTGATGCCTTCTCCGGTTGTCGGCGCCCGCACTCTGCTGCGCTTCGAGGAGGCGCTCGCAGATGCCGGCGTCGATGTCGTGGATGACGCGGAGTCGGTGACGGTGGTCGTCCGGCACGGCGCGGTGCCCGCAAGGGACGTCGCGGCGCTGCTGGCCGAGGACCGGCCGCATCTGCCGCTGGCCTTCGACGCGGGAGGATCGACGGTCGGGCCTCTCGTGCTGCCGGGGCGGACGCCGTGTCTGTCCTGCCGCGACTCGCACGACCGCGAGCGGGATCCGGCCTGGGCGGCACTGCATGTCCAGCTGCTCGAGCGGGATCCGGGCCGGGTCGCGCTCGGCGCGATCGCGACCGCCGCGGAGGCGATCGCGGATCTGCTCCGCACCAGGGCCGAGGCGGTGCGGGACGGCTCGGGTCGGCAGATCCGGATCACCCGCGACGGGCGCCGATCATCGCGGACGGCGGAATTTCACGCAGACTGCCTCTGCCGATCTCCGCAAGGAAGCGCGACGGCCGCCGGCCCGCACGATCAGCGTCCCTCGACCAGGTCATCGTCAGCGCTCGCGCGGCCCGCGTGACCCCGACGTACGCGAGCCTGCGCTCCTCGTCGATCGCGTCGAAGCCCGTCGCGTAGGAGATCGGCAGCAGTCCCTCCGAGCAGCCCACGAGATACACGTGCGGCCATTCCAGGCCCTTCGCGGCGTGCAGTGTCGACAGGGTCACCGTCCGCAGCACGGGCTCGTGCTGATCCTTCGCCCGGGCGAAGAGATCGTCGGCGAAGCCCCGCATGGTGGTGCCGGTCGGAGCGTCCTCAGCGAGGCGCAGCACGGCGCGGCGGGCCTCCCAGGCATCGCGCAGTGCTCCGCCGGCCTCGGGCGGATCGTCGGTGTAGCCGAGACCGCGCAGCACATCGCGCACGGCCCCGAGGAACGAGTGCTGCTGCGGCGCGACAGCGGCGGCGCGCAGGGCCTGCACGGCCTGGCGCACCTCGGGCAGGTCGAAGAAGCGCTTCCCGCCCAGCACCGTGGCGGCGACCCCGGCCGCGGCGAGCGCTTGCAGCAGCGCCCCGGACTGCGAGTGGGCACGGTAGAGCACCGCGATCTCCTCGGGCGGGACGCCGTCGGCGATGCGCGCGGCGATCGCCGAGGCGACGCCGCGGGCCTCCTCGGCATCGTCGTCGAACGCGACCACGACCGGATCCGGAACGCTGATGGCCGGAGGATCGGCAGACGCCGGGGCTGCGGCCGGCACGAGCTCGAGCGCCCCGGGACGCCCCTTCATGAGCGCGTTCGCGACGCCGAGCACTCCTGCTGCGGAACGGTAGTTCGTCTCCAGCCGCACCACGGTGGCATCGACGTGGCGGCGCTCGAAGTCGAGCAGGTAGTGCTGGTCGGCGCCCGCGAACGAGTAGATGGTCTGCGACGCGTCGCCGACCACGCACAGGTCCCCGCGGTCGCCGACCCACAGTTCGAGAAGTCGGTGCTGCAGCGGCGAGACGTCCTGGAACTCGTCGACGGTGAAGTGCCGGTACTGCTCGTGCACCGCGGCGGCGACCCGGGGTTCGGCCTCGAGCATGCCCGCGCATGCGAGCAGCACGTCCTCGAAGTCGAGCTGATGCCGGTCGTCCTTGAGCGTCTCGTAGGCGCGGGAGAGCTCGGCCACCTGGTTCTCGTCGAACCGTCCGACGGACCGTCCGCGCTGCGCCGCCTCCTCGATGGACAGCATGGAGACCTTGCGCCACTCGATCGCCGATGCAAGATCGCGCAGCGTGGCGGTGTCGGGTCGCAGGCGCAGCATGTCCGCGGCCTGGGCGAGCAGGCGCACCTTGTTGTCCACGATCGCGGGGGCCGGGACGCCGGCCAGCTGCGGCCAGAAGAAGCCGAGCTGCGACAGGGCCGCGGCGTGGAAGGTGCGCGCGGCGACGCCCTGCACGCTGAGCGCCCGCAGCCGACCGCGCAGCTCCCCCGCCGCTTTCGCGGTGAACGTCACGGCCATGACGCGCGACGGCGTGTAGGCGCCGGTCTCGACACCGTGCGCGATGCGATGCGTGATCACGCGGGTCTTGCCGGTGCCCGCACCCGCGAGGACCGCAACCGGGCCGCGCAGCACCGAGGCGGCCTCGCGCTGACGTTCGTCGAGGCCGTCGAGGGCGCTCACCGCCGGAGCCAGTCGACGATGAGACGGTGCGCGATCGAGGCCGCGCCGGGCAGCCCCACGGGACCGTTCCCGTCCAGAGCGGATGCGACCTCGGCGCGGGTGAGCCAGCGCACGTCGATGATCTCCTCGCCGTCCCCCTGCACGTCCTCCTCGTCGACGGCGGTGGCGTGGAAGCCGACCATGAGCGAGCGAGGGAAAGGCCAGGGCTGGGAGGAGAAGTACGCCACATCGCGCACGCGCACGCCCGCCTCCTCGAACAGCTCGCGGTGCACCGTGGTCTCGAGCGACTCCCCCGCCTCGACGAAGCCCGCGAAGCAGGAGTAGAAGCGTCCCTTCCACTGCGCGTTGGCGCCGAGCAGAAGCCGTTCGCCGTCGGCGCTCTGCACGGCCACGATCACCGCGGGGTCGGTGCGCGGAAAATGCTCGCGCCCGCACGAGGGGCAGTGCCGGGACCAGCCGCTCTGCCGCAGCTCGGCGGCGCTTCCGCAGGCCGGACAGAATCCGGCATCGCGCAGCCACCCGGCCAGGGCGATCGCGGCGACGATCAGCTCGCCGTCGGCGGCGTCCACTTCGGGAAGCGCTTCGCGCAGGTCGCTCCAGCGCGGCGCCCAGGATGCCTCCGCATCGGTGTCGTCCTCCGGATCCTGCACCGCGAGGAGCAGGCCGGATCCGTCGGCACGTCGTCCCAGGAGCGCCCAGTCCCGGGTGCGGGCGAGGACGGGGTCATTCGCGGAGAGGACGATGAGGCCATCCCCCAGGGGAACGCGGCGCTCGCGCACGACCAGGACCCCGGTGCGCGCGTCGGCGCGCAGCCGGTCGATCGTCCGCGGGTCGTCGCGCCACTCCGCCGCTCTATCGAGCGCCGCACCCTCGGGGGCGCCTCTGTCGAGCGCTGCGCCCTCCCCGGCTACTCCTCCGACGTGCGGTTCGGCGTCGGCGTTCGGTTCGGGGACGGTCTCCGGCACGGTCTCGACTCCCCTTCTCACAGGCGTGGCGGGCCCTGTGCGGACGAGGCTCGACCTACCCTGGTGACATGGCTCGCTCACCCTTCACTCTAGCCGCGGCCGTCACTGCGGCGGTGCCCGGAGCCGATGTCGTCGGCGCGCGCGCCCTGTCCTCCGGCGGCGACGGCCGTTTCGATTCGGCCGTGGCGACGCTCGCCGACGGCACGGAGGTGGTGATCCGCGCCTCCAACGACGACGAGACCGCCTCCGAACTCGCCAAGGAGAGCCTGGCGCTGCGCGCCCTCACCGCAGGCGCACGGTCGATGCTGCGCTTCGCCGCCCCCGAGCACCTCGGCGACGGGCGTGTCGGGGAGACACGTGCACTGGTCACGACGCTGCTGCCCGGCTTCCAGATCGACGCGGCCGACGTGCCCCCCGGACCCGGCGCCGCTGTCGCGATCGGCAAGGCCATCGCGGGCGTGCACGCCCTGCCCGCGTCCGTCGTCCGCAGCGCGGGACTCGCGGAGCGGACAGCCGCCGAGGCGCGCGAAGAGGTGCGCCTGCTCATCGATCGCGCCGCGGCCACCGGCCGCGTCTCGGCACGTCTGACCGTGCGCTGGCGCGAGGCGGTCGACGCCGACGACCTGTGGCGATTCGAGTCCGCCGTGACCCTGGGCGGCGCACATGCGGAATCGTTCGTGTTCGCGGACGACGACGAGCGCGGTCCCAGGGTCACCGGGATCGTCGGGTGGCATGCGCTGTCCATCGGCGACCCCGCCGTGGATCTCGCCTGGCTGACCCTCGCCGCCGACGCACGCTCCGACGTGCTGGACGCCTATGCGTCCGCGACGCTGCGCGCTCCCGATGCGGGTCTCGCCACGCGCGCCAGGCTGCTCGCCGAGCTCGAGCTCGCGCGCTGGCTCCTGCACGGGCATGACACGCATCGCACCGACATCGTCGACGACGCCGCACAGCTCCTGGATGCCCTCGCGGAGGGGATCCATGACGACCTCGCCCCGCGCGCGGGCGCCGGCGCCGGTGTGGACGAGGCGATGTCGGCTCTCGACCGGGTGCCCGCCACCGGCGCGACCCGCATCGACACCTCCATGCAGACCGACACCTACGATGCGAGAGCGTTCGCCGGGATCTCGATGGACGACACCTCCGCCTTCGGTCCGCGCGGAGCCGCACGAGCCGAGGAGGACGAGGCCGACGGCACCTCCGGGGCGGCCGAGAAGGACATCGAACCCGATGACGCCACGACGGACGGCACGCCCGGGGAGGATCTGACCGCGACGGGCCCGATCGAGGACCTGGATCCGAACGCGACCGAGGATCTCGGGGATCTGCGCGCGTCGCTCGCACCCACCGGCACCGCCTCGCGGGAATCCGCGGACGGGGACGACGACGATCGCCGGGAACGGCCCGGCACTCTGCTGCCGAGCGAGGGCGGCATCGCAGGCTCCGACTCCGACGTCGCGGAGGCTCACCGCGCGGCGCGGGCCGCCTTCCAGCGCTGGACCAGCGCCTCCTCCGAGTAGACGGTGTCCCCCCGCAGCACGAGGTCGTCGGCGACGTAGAACAGCGCCACGTCGATCTCCTCCAGCGGCACGCCGAATCGGCGGTGGTAGGCGAGACGGTACAGCGCGAGCTGCAGCATGCGCTCCTCGCGCTCGGCGGCTGACGCCGGGGGCCTGCCGGTCTTCCAGTCGACGATCTCGATCCGCCCGCCCCGATCCTCGCGCCGGTAGACGGCATCGAGCTTGCAGATCACGATGCGCGCCGGTTCGCCCTCGCCGACGGGCAGAGCGAAGTCGATCTCGGTCTCCACGGCGATCGGGCGGAGGGGCGCCCACTCGCTGCGCTCGAAGATCTCCCGGAGGCGCGCCAGGTCCTCGGCATCGGCGCGGGCGATCTCGTCCCCGGCGTCGCCCTCGGACGCGCCTGCGCCGTCCCCGGCGAGGGAGAGCTGATCATCGTCGAGGTCCCACAGCGCATCGTCCAGCGACGTGCCGACGCCCACCGCGCCGGAGCGGTGCTCGACCCAGGCATGGAAGAGCGTGCCGAGGCGGGTCTGCCGGTACGGGCGCTCCGGCATGGGACGGGCGATCGTGCGGACCGTGCCGCCGTAGTCGGTGACGTAGTCCTTGAAGCGCGAGGCCGGCACGCGCGTGGGCGCGTCCGCGACCACGCCGCGCTGCCGCGCCGCCCGCTCGGCGAGCAGCCGGGAGAGCTCCTCGCTCGGCGCCGGTGCGTTCGGATCCGCCATGGCCCGGCGCACCTCCTCGGCGGCACCCGCGACGCGCTCCCGGCGCCCGCCGAGCGGATCCATCGGCCAGGTGCTCGTCCGCGCCGCACCCTCGTACGGGTTGTCCTCGGACTGGGGGCCGGGCAGCGGGTCGAGTCCGAGCTCCTCGATCGCCTCGAGCAGATACGGGCTGGGCTTGCGCATGTTCTTCTGCCCGGACCAGTGCGAACCGGTCATCAGAAGGTCGGTGCGCGCCCGGGTGACCGCGACGTACGCCAGCCGTCGTTCCTCGGCGCGCTGGTAGTCGCGATAGGCATCCTTGAACCGTCGCAGCGCGCCGCCGTGCGGGTAGGCCTTGGTGACGCCCGCCGCCAGCGAGTCCAGTGCGGCCTTCTCCCGCTTGCGGGGGTCGTCTCCGGCCGCGTCCCTGGCGGACTGCGGATCCCACGCGAACCGCGGCAGCGCGTCGCTGTCCCCGCGCAGCGCGAACGGCACGACGCCGAAGCCGAACCAGCCCTGCGCATCGGCGATGCGTCCTGGCAGCTCGTCCTCCACGAGCCGGACCACGGCGACCGCGTCCCACTCCAGCCCCTTCGAGCCGTGGATCGTGAGCAGCTGCACCACGCCCGGCTCGGGCGGCTCCGTGCGCGGCATGAGCTCGTCCGTCATCTCGGCCTTGTCGAGCCAGGCGAGCAGGCTCGAGATCGTGCCGCGGTCGTCGGCGACGAGGAACGCGCGCACCTCGTCGCCGAAGGCCCGCAGCTGGGTGGCGGCGACCCTGGCCGGACCGCGCGTCTCGTTCACGGCGAGCTCGATGTCCAGGCGCAGCTCCGACTCGATCGTGCGGATGAGTTCGAGGATCGGCTGACCGGCCGCCCGGCGCAGGCGCTCCAGGGTCTCCCCCGCCGCGCGCAGCCTCGCACGCCCCGTGGGGCTGATCCGCTCGAGCAGCCGGTAGTCGTCGCGCGCGGTGCGCACGAAATCGACCGCGTCGACGATCGACACCGCCTCGTCGGCGCCGCGCGACGAGCGCAGGCGCTGCTTCAGCTCGTCCGTCAGCGGGGCGAGCGCGCCGTCCCGCACCGCGAGTTCACGCGCCAGGTCGTACAGCGCCGCCATGTCCGCGACGCCGATCGCGAAACGAGGACCGACCAGCAGCCGGATCAGCGCGGAGCCCGCGGTCGGGTCGTGGACCACCCGCAGCGCCGAGACCACGTCGACCACCTCGGGCGTCGCCAGCAGCCCGCCGAGGCCGAGGATCCGGTGCGGGATGCCCTGTGCCGCGAGGGCGCCCGCGAAGGTCTGCATGTGCCGCTTGGACCGGAACAGGATCGCTCCCGTGTGCGGGCGATGGTCGGACGAGCCCGCTCCGGCTGCCTCGTCGTGCGCGGCGCGGCGCTCCGCGAACCACGTCGCCACCGCCTCGGCCTCGTCGTCCGCGGTCTCGCCGTACTGCACCTGCACCCGGCCGACGCCGGATCCGGGACGCGGTTCGAGGGCCGGGACGTCCAGGCCCGGACGCTGGAGCGGAAGCAGCAGGCGATTGGCGACATCGAGGATCCGCTCGTCATTGCGCCAGCTCGTCATCAGGCTGTAGGTCTCGGCGCTCCGCTCTTCGGCGAACGTCCGCCCGAAGGCGTAGAGGTTGTCGGCGCTCGCGCCGCGCCACCCGTAGATGGACTGGTGCGGGTCGCCGACCGCCATCACGGCTCCGTCCCGGAACAGCGCGGCGAGGAACCGGGTCTGGATCACGGACGTGTCCTGATACTCGTCCAGCAGCACGACGCGGTGCTGCGCGCGCAGCTCGGCACGCACCTCGGGCGACGCCTGCACGATGTCGAACGCGCCGCCGACCTGGTCGGCGAAGTCGAGCACGCCGCGTCGCCCCTTCTCCGCGATGTACTCGCGCACCAGATCCGCGAGGATCGGCATCGTGCGGAGGTTGTCCACCGCCTTGGCCACGTCGGCGTTGCCGCGGAACGGCTCGAAGTCGGAGGCACACGAGACGGCGATGCGGACCATCGCGTCCAGGTCGACCCGATGGTCGAGCACATCGCCCGCGAGACGCTGCACGGCATCGATCACCCCGTTCAGCGAGCGGTCCACCTCGTCGAGGCCGTCCAGCTCCGCGCGCAGCACGACCGCGCGGGCGATGAGCCATGACGCGGACTGACTGAGCATCGCCGCATCGGGGTCGCGGCCGATGTGCGCGGCGTGCTCGCGCACGATGCCGTCCGCGAATGCGTTGTAGGTCGACACGCGGGGCCGGATGATGAGATCCTCCGCAGCGCGGGGGGCCGTCGGATCCCACCCGGTGTCGAACCGCACGGCGAGTTCGTCCAGCACCTCGCGCTGCACGGCGGCGCGCTGCGCGGGACCGGTCGCCGCCCCCACCCGGTCGAGCGCGCCGGTGCGCACGATCTCCGCAAGATGCGGCAGCAGGCCCCTGCGTCCGTACTCGTCGATGCGATCGAGGCGCAGCGCGATCCGCTCGGCGAGCTCGCCGGCGGCCTTGCGGGTGAAGGTGAGCCCGAGGATCTCGTCTCTTTCGACGTGACCGTTCGCGACGAGCCAGACCACGCGGCCCGACATGGTCTCGGTCTTGCCGCTGCCGGCGCCGGCCACGACGAGCGCCGGCGCCGGCGGCGCCTCGATCACGCGCTGCTGCGCCAGGGTGGGCGTGGGCAGCCCGAGGGCCGCGGAGATGTCGGTGGCGGCGATGCCGTGTCCCGGGCCCCAGCCGCCCTCGACGGCGCCGTCCAGCAGGGGGGTGCCCACCACGCCCACCACGCCCGGCGCGCCCGCGCCGCTCACGCGCTCACCGCCGGGATCGTGTGGATGCGGCACGGGCTGATCCGCACCTGCGTGTCCGCGCAGTGCGCCTCGACCTGCGCCGTGAAGCTGGACGCGGCCATGCCGCGGCCGGCCTCGGCGACGCGCGCCAGGAACGCGGTGCGCGCCTCGTCGCCCAGCCGATGCTGGTGCGCGACGCGATAGGGGCTCTGCCCGATGGTCTGGGCGACGAGCACGAGGCGCGCACCGGCGAGCGCCGCGGGGTCGGCGTCCTCGACCTGCCCCTGCTCGACCGCGAGCTGATACGCGGCCAGTTGGGCGTGCTCGGTCACGAGCGCCTCGGTGCCAGGCTCGTACTTGCCGGTCTTCAGATCCACGACCACCACGCGCTCTCCTCCGGCGCCGTCCGCCATCGTGTTCCATGTGCGTCCGCGCGCGGCCTCGTGCTCGCCGGAACCCGCCGGATACGCCTCCACACGATCGATGTAGCCGCTGACGACCGCCTGCTGCGACGGCTTCTCGGGGTCGACGGGATGCGCGGACGGCTCGGCGGCGAGATCGACGGCGAAGCGGAATCCGCCCTCGGAGGCGACCACGCGGCCGCCCTCACGCTGCACCTCGGCCAGATAGTCGTGCAGGCGCTGCAGGTACAGATCCGCCCTGCGGCGCTCCTTCGCGTCGATCCACGGCGTCTCGAAGTCGAGCTCGCCCCAGCGCTCCTCGAGGATGCGTCGCATGGCCTCGAGGTCGCCATCGGGCACGTGCTCCATCGCGGCGTGCACGATCGTGCCGATCCCCGCCGAGGGCGGAGCCACGGTGTCACCGCCGAGCGCTGCCACCGCCCAGTTCACCCCGCACTCCTCGAACGCCTCGAGCCGCGAGGGCGAGACCGGCACGGATCCGGTCTCGAGATCCCGCAGTGGCCGGTCGTCGGACGGTCCTCGCACACCGAACCACTCCTCGGGATCCGCCCCGGGTACCTCCGCTTCGGCCAGCAGTCGCAGCTGCGCGGCCGCCTCGGACCGCGCGGCCGGGTCCGGCGAGGTCGTGAGCACTCGGCGGTGCTTGGCGACGAGGCCCCGCAGCGTCAGCGGATGGGCGTGCCGCTCCTGCGCGGGGAGCGGATCCGGCAGGAATCCGAAGAACGCACTCGGACTCTGGTCGTCGTCGTCGACCGCGGTCACGAGGAGCCGGTGGCGCGCTCGGGAGAGCGCCCGTACGAAGAGACGCAGCTCGTCGTGCAGCGCCGCGCGACGTCGGTCGAGCGTGGAGTGCTCGTGCTCCGGCTCGCCGGAGCGGGCGGCGGCGACCGCCTCACCGAGCCGCCAGGTCTCGAGCAGTCCGCCGCGCAGCCGGACGTTCGGCCACACCCCGTCCTGCAGGCCGGCGATCACGACAGCGTCGAACTCCGTGCCGAGGGCGGTGGCCGGCGTCATCAGGGTGACCGTGGCAGGGCGTTCCGGCGCGGAGAGGGAGTCCTCGGGCACTTCGCTGTCGAGGATGTCGTGGATGAACGCCTCCGGTCCCTTCTCCGGTGCGCGTTCGACCGAGCGCTTGGCCGCGTCGAACAGCGCGACCAGCGCGTCCAGGGCGCGCGCGGTCTCGGCGCCGGAGGGAGAGCCCGCGGTCTCCTGCCAGGCGAGCGCGAGGCGGCGTCCGTCGGCGGCGCGCGAGGAGTCCCATACGCGCCAGAGCAGCTCGTGGATCGTCTCCCCGCGCAGCCGGGCCTCGCGCACCTCGTGCAGCACGGTGCCGAACCGATCCGCGGTGCGGGCCTCCGCGGTGTCGATCCGGGCGAACCGCGCGGGCTCCGCGAGCCCGTCGCGCAGCAGCAGCCGGGCCGGGGCGGATCCGCCGGCCTCCAGCTCGAGATGACGCAGTCGCGCGCGCAGCCGACGCAGCCCCACGCCGTCCAGTCCTCCGAACGGCGTGCGCAGCGCCTCGGCGAGCAGCTGCGGGTCGCGCTCCGTCGGCTCGGTGAGCGCGAGCCGCACGATCCCGACGATGTCGCGCACCGTCGTCTCGGTGCCCAGCGGGCGCTGAACGCCGGCCGCGCGCGTGGGCACCTCCCGGGCGGCGAGCTCGGCCTCCAGCGCGGCGACCTGGCGGGTGTCGTGGGCGATCACCGCCATGCGCTCCCACCCGATGCCTCGCAGCAGGTGCCATTCCCGCAGCGTGCGCGCGATGAGGTCGTGCTCCTCGTGCGGCGAGGGAGCGACGAACGCCTGCACGGCTTCCCCGGCCTCGCCGGCTTCGGTCGTGCCCGGCGCCCGACGGTGCTCGACCCGCCCCGAGGCGCCGATCGTCTGCACCACGGTGCGGGTGAGCGCGGTGAGCGGCGGATCCTGCCGATGCGCCGCGTCGAGCACGTGCACGTCGCCGAGCATCGCGGCGAGTCGCGCGAACAACTCGGGACCGGCGCCGCGGAACGCACCCGACGAGATGTCCGGATCCCCGAATGCGAGCACCGCGATGCCGCGCTCGCGCAGGGCTTCGACCAGTGCCACCCCGCCCGCGGTGAGCTCCTGCGCATCGTCGATGAGCACGACGCGCAGCCCGCCGAGCGGGCCCAGCATCTCGGGTGGCGCGGTGCGCAGGATCGCGGCCGCCTCCGCGAGCAGATCGGCGGCATCGCGGTGCGCGGCGCGCGCACGGTCCAGCACCCTCCGGTAGGACTGCGCGAAGGATCCGACGGCGCGCCAGGCCGGGCGCTCCGACCGTCCCAGCTCAGCCGGCGTGACGCCGAGCTCCGTGCACTCCGCGAGGAAGGCGCGCAGCTCGGAGCGGAACGCCCTCGACGAGCGCACCGTGGCGGCCAGGTTGTCCGGCCAGCGGCTGCGGAGCCCGTCGACCTCGTCCTCCGCATCGCCGGAGAGCAGATCCGCGATGATGCGATCCTGGTCGGCACCCGTGAGCAGCGCCGGCGGTTCCTGCCCGGCATGCACCATGGTGCCGCGGACGAGCTGGAACGCGAACGAGCCCAGCGACCGGGCGAGGGGGCCCGGCGTCGCGACGCGCACGCGCACGCCGATCCGGTCGCGCAGGGCCGTGGCCGCCTGCCTGTTCGGAGTCAGGGCGAGCACCTGCTCCGGAGCGAGACCGGCGTCGATGAGAGCGGCGACCCGCTCCACCAGCGCGTGCGTCTTGCCCGTTCCCGGCGCACCGATCACCGTGCCGACCGCCGTCGCAGGGGCGCCGATCACGGCCGCCTGCGCGGGCGTCGGAGCAGGCTGTGCAGGCATGCTCCCACGCTATCGGCCGCGGCGGACATCGCGTCCCCGGGCTGCTCCGCGACACCGGGCAATCGCCCTCGGCGAACACCGCCCGGCACGCGGTCCCGCCCGCTCGCCCCGCGATAGAGTGACGGGACATCGACCTTTCAAGGAGCATTCCGTGGAGATCCGCATCGGCATCATCAACACCGGCCGCGAGCTCAGCTTCGAGACCTCGGCATCCGCCGACGAGGTGCGCACGCAGATCGCCGGCGCCCTCGATCAGGGTGCGAGCCACGTGACGCTGAGCGACACCAAGGGCAACTCCTACATCGTGCCGACCGCGAACCTCGGCTATGTCGAGCTCGGGACCGAGGAGTCCCGCCGCGTCGGCTTCGTGGCCTGACGCGGGCCAGGGCCGCATGTACATCCTGCTCGCGCTGATCGCCGCCTGCGCACTCGGCGTCGTGGTGCACTTCGCGATCCCCCACCGGGAGCTCCGCGGGGTCGCGCTCGTCCCGGCGATCGCCACCGCCGTCGCGGCGGCGGCCTACGCGCTCGGCCAGTGGGCGGGGCTGAAGGAGTCGAACGCGTGGCTGTGGCTGATCGCCCTCGGCGGAGCGGTCGTGATCTCGGCCGCCGTCGGCGCGGTCCTCACCCGCGTGCGTCGTCACGGCGACGCCGTGCGCCGCGCCGAGCTCGGCGTCTGAGCCTCATCGCCTCGACGGGATCCCGGGCTCGAACGGGTGCCGGCATCCAAGGCACCTCAGTCGGGGTCGGGTCGTTTTCGACGGATCCGCCGGACGATGTCGAGAACAGGGATCCGGTTCCGTCTCCTCTGTGAAGCGGCCAGAATGGGCCGCACCGACAGGGAGGTCGACATGGCCAAGTATCTGATGCTCAAGCACTACCGCGGAGGTCGTCCGTCGGCGAACACGACGCCGATGGATCAGCTCGCCCCTGAGGACTGGGCCGCGCACATCCAGTACATGCAGGACATGGAGCAGCGGCTCATCGCCTCGGGAGAGATGGTGTCCGCAGAGGGACTCTCGATGGATGGCGCGTGGGTGCGATTCGACGGCGAGGGTCGCCCTCCGATCGTGGACGGCCCGTTCGCCGAGACGAAGGATCTCATCGCGGGATGGATGCTCGTCGAGGTCGACTCGTACGACCGCGCTCTGGAACTCGCCGCGGAGCTCTCGGCGGCGCCCTGGGCCGGCGGCGAGCCGCTCGGCGAGTGGCTGGAACTGCGCGAGGTCATGAGCGCGCCGCCCGCCGAGCTGGGATGACGCCCGAGGACGCGGCCGCGCTGCGCCGCGCGATCCCCGAGGTCGTCGGCATCCTCGTCCGTCGCGGGGCGGACTTCGCCTCGGCCGAGGATGCCGTGCAGACGGCGCTGGTGCGCACCGTCGAGCGGTCGGGCGCCCCGCCACGGGATGTGCGGGCGTGGCTCGTGACCGCGGCATGGCGCGCGTTCATCGATCAGGTGCGCAGCGACTCCGCGCGGGCGGCGCGTGAGGAGCGCGTCGCCCGCGAGCCGGATGCCGGCGCCGTGCCGCAGCACGACGACACGCTCGGGATGTACTTCCTCTGCGCGCACCCGGTGCTCACGTCCGCCTCGGCGATCGCCTTGACGCTGCGCGCTGTGGCGGGACTCACCACGCGGCAGATCGCCGAGGCGTTCCTCACCCCCGAGGCGACGATGGCGCAGCGCATCAGCCGTGCCAAGCAGCGACTCGCCGGCATCCCGCTCGACCGCCCCGGGGATCTGTCCCGCGTGCTCGGGGTGCTGTACCTGCTCTTCAACGAGGGGTACTCGGGCGAGATCGATCTCGCGGCCGAGGCGCTGCGTGTCACCCGCCAGCTCACCGCGCTCGTCGACGAGCCCGAAGCGCATGGGCTGCTCGCCCTGATGCTGCTGCATCACGCCCGGCGGCCCGCACGGGTCGTCTCGGGCCGCCTGGTGCCGCTCGCCGCGCAGGATCGCCGGCGGTGGGACGTCGCGGCGATCGCCGAGGGAGTGCAGATCCTGCAGGCCGCGCTCGCCCGCGACCGCCTCGGCCCGTACCAGGTGCAGGCCGCGATCGCCGCCCTGCACGCCGACGCCGCGAGCGCGGCCGACACCGACTGGGTGCAGATCGTGGAGTGGTACGACGAACTGCTGGCGTTCTCGGATTCGCCGGTGGTCCGCCTCGGTCGCGCGATCGCGGTCGGCGAGGCGGACGGCCCGCAGGCCGGCCTCGTGGCGCTCGGGGCCGTGGACGAGAGCGTTCCACGCCATCGCGCGGCGCTGGCCTACATGCACGAGCGCGCCGGAGACCTCGAGACTGCGGCAGCCGACTACGCCGAGGCCGCGCGGCGCGCGACCAGCGTCCTCGAGCAGGAGCACCTGCTCCGCGAAGCCGAACGACTTCGACGTCGCTCCTAGGAGGCGAGCCCCATCGCGTCCATCCGCCGGGCGTGCGCGCCCATGAGCTCGGTGAACACCGGCTCCAGCTTGTCGTCCTCGGCGCCGGGGAGGTGCGGGCGCAGCGCCGCCCGCGCCACGAGGATCGTGTCGCCCACCAGGCGGCGCCCCCACATCGACAGCAGGGAGCGCCACTGCTCGTCGCTCGCGATCGTGGCCTGCACGATGCCGATGATCTCGTGCCGGTCGTCAGCCTCGGAGAGGATCCTGGCGACCTTCGCCCCCGTCTCGCCGTAGCTCGACGCGAGAGCGAGATAGAAGTCGTCGAGCATGCCCGCGGTGAGGTACACCGCGAGCATGGTCTCCGCGATGCGCGGGCCGAGCGTCTTGCGGCGGAAGGCGTCGAGCTGCTCGCGGAACGGCAGCATCACCTCGGTCGGCCTGTCGCCGTGCGCCGAGATGATCGCGACGATGCCATGGTGCTTGGCGAGGGCCGCCCCGGCGGCTCGGGAGAGGATCTCCTTCTCCGCGAGATCGTCGGTCGCGCGGATGAGGCGGGTCAGCGTCTCGAAGTAGCCGAGCTGCAGATAGGCGGCCTGACCGAGGAAGGTGTTCAGCTCGGGCGCCAGTTCCGCGAAGTCGACCCGGGTCGCGTCACCCGCATCGCCCCGGGAGCGGAGCACCAGCGTGCGCCGCGGCGCCTTGTCGCGCTGCCAGAACCACCTCACCACGGGCCCAGCCTAGTCGAGCCGTCGCCCGCGAACCGGGGCGCCGCGCACGCCGATCATTCCGATCCCGGAGAGGAGAGCCCGCTCCGGTAGGCTGGATCCCGCTCCGGCGACGGATCGGAGCCCCGCGCCTGTGCATACGGATTCGGCGTGGACCCCATCAACGAGGCGGCGCCCGCGATCGCAAGGCCCGCCGGACAGGCAATCAAAGACTGTGACTTCTTTCGCCGATCTCGGCATCGATCAGGACATCGTGGACGCCCTCGCGGCGAAGGGCATCGTCGACGCCTTCCCGATCCAGGAGCAGACCATCCCCCTGGGCCTGCCCGGCCAGGACATCATCGGACAGGCCAAGACCGGCACCGGCAAGACCTTCGGATTCGGCATCCCCGTGGTGCAGCGCCTCGGGCTCGACCCCGAGCCGGGCGTCAAAGCGCTCATCGTCGTGCCCACCCGCGAGCTCGCGGTGCAGGTGTACGAGGACATGGACCTGCTGACGAGCAATCGCTCGACCAGCGTGGTCGCGATCTACGGAGGCAAGGCCTACGAGGGTCAGATCGACCAGCTCAAGGCCGGTGCCCAGATCGTCGTCGGCACCCCCGGCCGTCTCATCGACCTCGCGGGCCAACGGCTGCTCGATCTCTCGCACGCGACCGAGGTCGTGCTCGATGAGGCCGACAAGATGCTCGACCTCGGCTTCCTGGCCGACATCGAGAAGATCTTCTCCAAGGTCCCCGCCGTGCGTCACACGCAGCTGTTCTCGGCGACGATGCCCGGACCGATCGTGGCGCTGGCGCGCCGGTTCATGACGAACCCGATCCACATCCGGGCCAACGACCCCGACGAGGGCCTCACCCAGGCCAACATCAAGCACCTGGTCTACCGTGCGCACTCGCTGGACAAGGACGAGGTCATCGCCCGCATCCTCCAGGCCGAGGGTCGCGGCAAGACGGTGATCTTCACGCGCACCAAGCGCGCGGCGCAGCGACTGGTCGACGAGCTGAGCGACCGCGGCTTCAACGTAGGCGGCGTGCACGGCGACATGGGCCAGGATCAGCGCGAGCGCTCCATGGCCGCGTTCAAGGCCGGCAAGAAGGACGTTCTGGTCGCGACCGACGTCGCCGCTCGCGGCATCGACGTCGACGACGTCACCCACGTGATCAACCACACGATCCCGGACGAGGACAAGACGTACCTGCACCGCGCCGGTCGCACCGGTCGCGCCGGCAAGACCGGCATCGCGGTCACGTTCGTCGACTGGGAGGACCTGCACAAGTGGGCCCTCATCAACCGCGCGCTCGAGTTCGGCCAGCCCGAGCCCATCGAGACCTACTCGTCGAGCCCGCATCTCTACGAGGACCTCGACATCCCGGCCGGCACCAAGGGCCGCCTGGTCACCGCCCCGGTGTCCGAGAAGCCGGCCCGCAAGCAGCGCGAGCCCCAGCGAGCCGCCGACGCGGCCGCAGAGGGCACGAGCGAGGGCACCACGCGCCGTCGCCGCCGCCGCCGCAACGCGGAGGACGAGGTCGGGTCGACCTTCGCCGAGGGCGCCGACGCTCCCGCCGCCAAGGCCTCGGGATCCGGTGACTCCGATCGCGCCGCCGAGGGATCCGGAACCCACGACGGCCAGGGCGCCGAGCACCACGACGGCAAGCCCGCCGCACAGCGTCGTCGCCGCCGTCGCCGCCGCCCCTCCGGCGGTGCCGCCGCGGGCAGCGCCCCGCAGCCCGGGGCCTGACCGCCCCCGCTCTCACCGACGCTCCCGTCGCAGAAGGTGGGGCGCGAGCGCCGAGACCCCCACTGAGCGTCGAAACCCCCTCGCAGCGACGGATCTGCAAGGGGGTTTCGACACCAAAAGGGGGTTTCGGCCGTGAAGGCTCGAAACGCTCCGACCCGGGCAGGCGACGATCGACGCGGGCAGGGTCAGCCCACGCGGGCAGGGTTACCCGACCGGATACACCGGCGCCGAGCCGGATCCGCGATCGATGATGCGCTGCAGCATGGCCGGATCCGTCGTGTTCTCACCGGGAACGTTGGGCTTGCCCGCGCCGTGGTAGTCGCTCGAACCGGTCACGATGAGGTCGTGCTCCACGGCGATGCCGCGCAGCCATGCGCGCCCCTCGGCCGTGTTCTCGCGATGGTCGACCTCCAGTCCGCCCAGGCCCGCATCGATGAGGCGCCGCAGGGTCGCATCGGTCATGCGCTCGCGGCCGGCCGGATGCGCGATCACCGGCACTCCCCCTGCTCCGACGACGAGCTCGATCGCCGTGAGCGGATCGGGTGCGTAGTGCGCCTCGTAATATCCCTGGCGCGGATGCAGGATCCCGTCGAAGGCCTCACTGCGGTCCCGCACGATCCCGCGTGCGACGAGCGCATCGGCGATATGCGGCCGCCCCACGGTCGCGCCGGGATCGGTCTGCTCCAGCACGTCCTCCCAGCGCAGCGCGTAGTCGCGGCCGATGTTGCGCACGATGCGCTCGGCGCGCCCGATGCGGTCGTCGCGGATGCGCGCCGTCTCGGCGAGGAGATCCGGATCCGTCGGGTCGAACAGGTACGCGAGCACGTGGACGCTGCGCCAGCCGTCCTTGGACGACAGCTCCATGCCGGGGATGAACGTCATCCCCCGCTCCGTCGCGGCAGCGGCGGCATCGACCCACCCGGCCGTCGTGTCGTGATCCGTGAGGGCGATCGTGCGCAGCCCCTCGTCCGCCGCGCGGGCGACGAGGGTCGCGGGATCCTCGGTGCCGTCCGAGCGGTTCGAATGCAGATGCAGATCGATCGGCCCGTCGAAGAGGGCGGGGCGTGACGTCGGATCGGCATCGGTCATCCTCCGAGCGTAGCGATCCCCCGGCGCTCGGACCTCCGCGGCCTCGACGGCAGGGCGGATCCCCGGCTGCGCACCAGATGCCTCACAGATCCGCTCGCCTAGGCTCGAAGGCGATGTTTCGACTGATCGGGATCCTCCTCACCGTGCTCTTCGCGATCGCCACAGCGATCGTGACCTGGCCGCAGTTCTTCCACCTCGAGCAGACGTTCCCGATCACGCAGATCGTGGCCTCACGCGCGGTGCTCGTGCTCGCGTTCGGCGCGATCCTGGTGCTGGCGCTGCTGCTCCTGCTGGCACGGCCGCTGCGCGGGTTCGCGGCGTCGATCGCGCTCGTCGCCCTGCTCGGCGGCGGCGCGTCCGCGGCCATCCTCGCGGTGCGCGGCGTCGACACCGCCGACGCTCTGCCGGCCAAGACCGCGACGAGCGTGCGCGTGCTCGCCTGGAACACCGCGGGCGAGGCGGTCTCGGCGAACGAGATCGCGACCACGATCGTCGCCCAGAAGGCAGATGTCGTGGCGCTGCCGGAGACGACCGAGGCCGTGGGCGAGGAGATCGCGCTCACGCTGCGCGAGGCGGGGCACCCGATGTGGGTGCATCACGTGCAGTACCGGCCCGAGGTCACCCAGGGGCCGGATTCGTGGCAGACCACGGTGCTCATCTCGCCCGCGCTCGGCGACTACGCGGTCATCCCCTCCTCCGCCGACGGGTCCAGCAACACGTCCTCGGTTCCGAGTGCGGTCGTGATGCCCGTCGACGGCGACGGTCCCATCGTCGTCGCCGTGCACACCGTGGCCCCGCGCCAGGACGAGATGGCGGACTGGACGCAGGATCTGCGGTGGGTCGCCGACCAGTGCCCTGCCGGGAAGAACGTGATCCTCGCCGGAGACTTCAACGCGACCCTGGACCACATGGGCGGGCTCGGCACCGGCGGCGGCGACCTCGGCGCCTGCCGCGACGTGGCATCCCGCTCCGCCTCCGGGGGCGTCGGCACCTGGCCGACGTCGGTGCCGGCCCTCCTCGGCGCCCCGATCGACCACGTCATGGCGAGCGCGCACTGGCGCGCGACCGGATCCGCCGTCCTCCCTGCCGGATCAGGCGGCAGCGATCACCGCGCCCTCATCACGCAGCTGGAGCCCGTGACCCCGTAGCGTGCAGACGCAGGCTCGTCGGTCGGGACGCTCAGCGATGCGCGCGCAACCGGACGACGAGCGCCGCGATCGCGCGCCATCCCCCGAGGAACACCAGCAGCGAGACCGTCGCGACGATGATGAACGCGACCGCGGTCGTACCGCCGCTCACGACCCGCAGGATCATCCCGAGCACGACCGTGACCACGGCGAGCAGCACTCCGGTGCGCACCGGTGCGGCCGGTGCCCGCCACGCGCGGAGCACCAGCCAGCCCGCCGCGAGTCCCACCAGGAACGGCCATGCCGTCTCCAGCACGCCCAGCGCGTCGACCGCGTGCTCATGGCTCGCCCGGCCGATCACCGCGAAGACGATCACCAGCACGGCGTCGATCCCCAGCGCCCACGGCCAGGACGGAACGGATCGGCGGACGGAGGCGGCTTCGGTCATGCCTCCACGCTAGCTCGGCGGGCTGTGCGTCGCGTCCTGGGAGGATCCGCTGCCCTCCTCCTACCCTGATACCCGGCTATCAGCAAGCATTGAAATGGCTGGGAGCGCCCGCTAGAAACGATGCAGGGCCATCCGCCCGCGCCGACCTGTCGGCACCCACCCCCACGAGAGGACCCTCACCGATGAGGATGCCAACCCCCCACCGCTCGTTCCGCACCATCGCCTGCACCGTCGCGGCGCTGGGCCTGGTTCTGGCGGGCTCCGTCAGCGCCACCGCGGCGACGAGCGAGCCTTCGACGCCCGTCCCGATCACCCCGCCGGACGGCACGGTCATGAGCTACGTGGTCAACACCGGCCAGGCGAACCCGGGCCAGACGCGCAAGGCGGAGAAGGCGGTGACCGACGCCGGCGGCGTGGTCGTGCAGAGCTGGCCCGAGATCGGCGTCGTGATCGCGCAGTCCGATCGCGCGGCGTTCCGCGAGAACGTGAAGGCCAAGGGCCGCAACGTCGTCGCGTCGGTCGGCGCGACGCGCACGGTCGAGGTCAAGGACAAGGTCACCGGCCCGCAGGCGCCCTGGGGTCCCGGTTCCTCGGGCTGGAAGCAGGGCAAGAACAAGCCCGTCAATGGCGACGAGCCCACCGAGCCGGTGCCCGCGACCGGTTCGGACTCGCTCGAGGGTCAGCAGTGGGACATGACGATGATCCAGGCGGATCAGGCGCACCAGGTCACCGACGGCAGCCGCAACGTCCTCGTCGGCGTGCTGGACTCGGGCATCGACCCGACCCACCCGGACCTGCAGGCGAACATCGACGTCGCCGATTCGGTCAACTGCACCACCGGCGGGCGCCCCGACCAGACCGACGGCGGCTGGTACCCGACCACGTCCGACCACGGCACGCACGTCGCGGGCACGATCGCGGCGGTCCGCAACGGCGTCGGCATCGTCGGGGTCGCCCCGAATGTGCGCCTCGCGTCGGTGAAGGTCGTCAACGACGACGGGTTCATCTACCCGGAGTACGCGGTCTGCGGCTTCATGTGGGCCGCCCAGCGCGGCATGGACGTCACGAACAACAGCTATTACATCGACCCGTTCGAGTTCTGGTGCGACGACCAGCCCGACCAGGCGGCGGTCCGCGAGTCCGTCGCCCGCGCCGTGAACTGGTCCAACTCCAAGGGCGTCGTGAGCGCGGCCGCGGCCGGCAACTCCGGGCTCGACCTCACCGTCAACACGCGCGACGAGGGCAGCCCCGACGACGCCGCGCAGCCGACTCCGCGCACGATCAACCAGGGCTGCAAGGACATCCCGGCGCAGGTCCCCGGTGTCGTGACGGTGTCGTCGCTCACCCAGACCGGTCAGCTGTCCTACTTCTCCAACCGCGGTCTCGGCGAGATCGACGTGGCGGCGCCCGGATCCCGGATCCTGTCCACGATCCCCGGTGCGAAGTACGGCCTCAAGAGCGGCACCTCCATGGCATCCCCGCACGTCGCGGGCGTGCTCGCCCTGATGAAGTCCGCGCACCCCGACCTGACCCCGGCCCAGATGGTGCAGAAGCTCGAGGACGACGCGACGCCGACCGAGTGCTCCGCCCCGCAGTACGACGAGGGCGCCGCCTGCGTCGGCACTGCCGAGCTGAACAGCTACTACGGCCACGGCATCGTGAACGCGCTCAAGGCCGTGCAGTGATCTGACGCGGTTCGCACGAAGGGGCCCGGGGCGCTGCGAGGCGGTCCGGGCCTCTTCCGCTGCCGCGGCGGGCGGATCCGGCTCCCGTCCGCCGGTGAGAGGATGGATCCATGACCTCCGAGCACGACACGATCGAGCAGCAGGGCGACGCCGCCACCGCGACCACCTCGACGACGACCAACCGCCGCCAGCCCTTCCCGCAGGGCTTCCTGGACACCATCTCGACGGGCTGGGCCGAGCGCCCCGAGTCGCTTCCCGCTCCGCGCGCGCAGGCGCCGTACGCGGCCGCCCGCCGCGCCGCCGTCTCCGCGGCCTTCCCCGGCAAGCGCCTGGTGATCCCGGCCGGATCCCTCAAGCAGCGCAGCAACGACACCGACTACCCGTTCCGCGCGCACTCGGCGTTCGCGCACCTCACGGGATGGGCCGCCGACTCCGAGCCCGACTCGCTGCTGGTCTTCGAGCCGACCGCGGACGGCCACGACGTCACCCTGTACTTCCGCGAGCGCGCCGACCGCACCACGAGCGAGTTCTACTCCGACGCCACGATCGGCGAGTTCTGGATCGGGCCGCGTCCCGCACTCGCCGGCGTCGCCGCCGACCTGGGCGTGGCCACCGCGCATCTCGACGACTTCGCGGCGGGCGACCACGATCTCGTGGTCGACGACGACGACGAGCTCACGCAGTTCGTGTCCGAGCTGCGCCTCGTCAAGGACGCCTACGAGGTCGCCGAGATGCGTCGTGCCGTGGAGATCACCGCCAACGGCTTCGACGACATCATCCGCGAGCTCCCCCGCGCGATCGCGCACCCGCGCGGCGAGCGCATCGTCGAGGGCGTGTTCCACCAGCGCGCCCGCAGCGACGGCAGCTGGGAGGGCTACGACACGATCGCCGCGTCCGGGCCGCACGCCTGCTACCTGCACTGGACCCGGAACGACGGCGCGGTGCTGCCGGGCGACCTGATCCTCATCGACGCCGGGGCCGAGGCCGACAGCCTCTACACCGCCGACATCACGCGGACGCTGCCGGTGAACGGCACGTTCAGCGACGTCCAGCGCCGCATCTACGACACCGTCGTCGAGGCCGCGGACGCCGCGTTCGCCGCCGCGAAGGTCGGCGTGCCGTTCCGCGAGGTGCACGCGGCCGCGATGGACGTGATCGCCCGCCGCACCGCCGAGTGGGGTCTGCTGCCCGTCTCCGCCGAGGAGGCGCTCGACGCCGACAAGGGCGGCCAGCACCGCCGCTACATGGTGCACGGCACGAGTCACCACCTCGGCATCGACGTGCACGACTGCGCCCAGGCGCGCCGCGAGATGTACTACGACGGCCTCATCGAGCCGGGCATGGTGTTCACGATCGAGCCCGGTCTGTACTTCCAGATCGACGATCTGACGGTTCCCGAGGAGTACCGCGGCATCGGCGTGCGCATCGAGGACGACATCCTCATCACCGCCGACGGCCCCCTGAACCTGTCGGCCGCCATCCCGCGCACCTCCGTCGAGGTCGAGGCGTGGATCGCCCGTGTGCAGGGAACCGCGTCCTGACCGAGGACATGCATCCGGATCAGCTCCGGTTGAACGAGGCCGCCGCGACCGAGAGGATCGCGGCGGCCTTTCCCGCACTCGCGGAGATGCCCGTCCACGCGCTGTCGACGCCCGGCACGGTGAACGCGCTGTTCCGGATCGGCGACGCGCATGTCGCCCGGTTCCCGCTGCAGTCGGCGCCCCTCGACGACGTCTCCGCGGAGGCGCGCGCCCTCGACGAGTTCGCGACGTGCTCGCCGTTCCCCGCGCCCGTCGTGGACGGCGTCGTCGACCGGGATGAGGACTACCCCTCCGCGTGGTCGGTCCAGACCTGGATCCCCGGTCGTACCGCCACCGAGACGCTGTCGGAGGAGGATCCTGGTGCACTCCCGCTGCTCGCCGACGATCTGGCGCGGCTGATCGGGGCCCTGCGTCTCACACCCCTACGGGGGCGGACGTTCGACGGCCGGGGCCGCGGCGGCGAGCTGCACGCCCACGAGGAGTGGATGGCGGAGTGCTTCGCGAGGAGCGGGCACCTGCTGGATGTTCCGGCCGCGTGTGCGCTCTGGGAGCGCCTGTCGCGGATCCCGCATCCCAGCACCGAGGTCATGTCGCACAAGGATCTGATCCCGCCGAACCTGCTGGTCTCGGACGATCATCGGCTCGCCGGCGTGCTGGACGGCGGGTCCTTCGGAGCCGCGGATCCGTCGCTCGATCTCGTGGTCGCGTGGCACCTGCTCGGACTCGACGACCGGCGCCGGCTCCGGGCCGCGCTGGGCTGCGATGACGACGAGTGGCGCCGTGGCGCCGCGTGGGCACTGCAGCAGGCGATGGGCCTCGGCTGGTACTACGAGCGCACCAATCCCGTCATGGCCGCCCTCGGCCTGCGCACCATGCGACGGCTGCTCGCCGATCCGGATCTGGGCTGAGGCCCCGTTCGCCGGCGGAGCGGTCGCGGCCCTCAGCCTGCGTCGTGCTCGCGGAGCGCAGCGGCCATCTGGCGCACAGCCTGCTCGATGACCGGGCGGGGCGTGGCGAGGATGAACCGCAGATAGCCCTCCCCTGCGGCGCCGCAGGCGATGCCGTCGGTCATCGCGACCCCCGCGTGCTCCCGGAAGAATGCGGCGGGCGAGCCCTCGATGCCGAGTGCTCGTGCGTCGAGCCAGGCGATGTAGGTGCCCTCCGGCGCCCGGTAGCCCATGCCAGGGATGTGCTCGGCGAGCAGCTCGCCCAGGAGGCGTCGGTTGCCGTCGAGGTAGTCGAGCGTGTCGTCGAGCCAGTCCCGGCTGTCGTCGAAGGCGGCCGTGGTCGCGATGACGCCGAGATTCGCCGTGCCGTGCTCCGCCCAGGCGACCTCGGGTCGTGCCCACGTCTCGGCATCCGCGTCGTTCGTCAGGATCACCTGCGCCGCCTTGAGGCCCGGCAGATTGAACGCCTTCGAGGCGCTGGCCGCGGTGATCGTGTGCCCCGCCGTCACCGCGCTGATGCTCGCATAGGGCACATGCCGATGCGGGGCGAAGACGAGCGGCGCGTGGATCTCGTCTGAGAACACGCGCGCGCCGTGCCGTGCGACGACCTCCGCGACAGCCTCGAGCTCTGCCCGCTCGAACACCCGCCCCAGGGGGTTGTACGGGTTGCACAGGATCAGCAGGCCGCCGCCGTCCGCGAACGCCCGGTCGATGCCATCCAGGTCGTAGACGTGGCGACCTGAATCGACCAGCATCGGCACCTCGATGATCTCGCGATCGTGCATCGCGGGGATCGTCAGGAACGGCATGTACGCGGGCGTGGGCAGCACGATCTTCGAGCCGGGCTCGGTGAAGAAGTCGATCGTCGCACGCAGGGCGGTGAGAACGTCGGGCACGGCGCGGATCCGATCCGCCGGCACGTCCCAGCCGTAGCGCTCCTTCTGCCAGCGCGCGGTCGCCTCGGTCATACGCGTCCGCACGGCCGCCGGCAGGTATCCGGTCAGGCCGTCGTCGATCGCGTCCTTCATGGCGGCGGCGATCGCCGGCGCCGGAGGGAAGTCCATCTCGGCGACGAAGGCGCCGATCGCCTCGGGGAACACTGACCACTTGAGGCTGCCGATCTCACGCAGCCGGTCGATCCCGATCGCGTCCCATTCCTGCGCCGTGCTCATGCGTCTCCCTCTGCGGTCCTGCCGGATGCGCCGGTCGTCGACGCGTCCGTGCCGGCCCCCGACCGTGCGAACTCCGCGACGAGGGGCGCGAGATCGGCCCCGACCTCGGCGGCCGGGCGCTTGCGCCCCTTCACCTCGAACGAGTGCCCGCCGCCGTCGATCCAGACGATCCGCGCCTCCTGGCAGGCGGCGACCGCCTCCTCGAGCTGCGACAGCGGCTGCACGAACGGGTCGTTCGTGCCCTCGACGAACAACTGCGGCTGCGGCACCGCGGGCAGGTGCTCGATCCGCGGCTTCTCCGGCTTGCCCGGCTGATGCAGCGGGTAGCCCAGATAGACCAGCCCCGTCACGGCAAGACCGCCCTGCTCAGCGGCGGCCATCGATGCCATCCGTCCGCCGTACGACTTGCCGCAGGCGATGACGGATCCGGAGCCGCGTTCGCGCGCCGCAGCCGCCACGGCGTGCCAAGCGAGCATCGCGTGCGCCGCCGGCCCGGGCATGCGCCGGCCCGCCTCGACGTAGGGGAAGTTGAACCGCAGCGTATGCAGTCCCACGGCGCGCAGACCTGCGGCGAAGCCGAGGAGGAACGGATGATCCATGCCCGCACCCGCGCCGTGCGCGATCGCCACGATCGGCGCATCGGCACCGGCGCGATCCTCAGCGGCGGGGCCGAACGCGGCCGACACCTCGATCGGCCCGGCGGGCAGCGGAACCGCGATCCGGAACCGCTCCTCGACCGTTCCCGTCATCGCGAGGCGCCGTCTCCCGCCGGGTTCTCGCCCTCGGCGGGGGCTTCCGCCGAGGGCGGCGTCTCCAGAGGGTGGTTCTCCGCGGGCGCGGCCGGGGCCGTATCCGGTGCAGGGGCATCGTCCGTCGCCGCGGGCACGGCGGGCTGCGCCGACGCGACCGGCGGCGCCGGCGGCATCGGCGGGCGCGGCGGCGCGATGCGCTCGCCGTAGCGCGGCGGCTCCTCGACCCGCTCGCCGTACTGCGGGGGCGCTGCTGCGGTCGTTCCGGCGGCAGGAGCGGGCTGCGGGATCGGGCTCACGGCACGACCGAGCACCTGCCGCGCCTTGCCGACCGAGTCGGACAGCACGGTCACCTCGTAGTGATCGGCCTTGAGCTGCATCACGCTGGCGTAGTCGCGGCGACGACGCACGATCGAGTACGTGATGAGGCTCAGGATCATGCCGATCGCGACGCCGACGAACAGGATCCCCACGAACGCCTGCATCGGCACGGCGGGATTGCCCAGCACGAAGATCGCCGAGAGGAAGAGGCCGATGAGCACGCCGTTGACCGCGCCGGAGCGCGCCGCGTTGGCGTAGCCGAGCCGGCCGGTCACGCGCTCCACGGTCTGCACGCCGACGCCGACGATGGCGATCGCCCTCGCCGGGATCTCCCCCGCGATCAGCTGCGAGACGAGCTTCTGCGCCGCCTCGTACTCCGAGACGGAGGCGACCGTCTCGCCGATCTCGCCCGCGGGGCCTGAAGCGTTCATCATGCTCATCGGTCCATTGTTCCATGCGCCCGCGACAGGGCCGCCGGATGCCGTCACCCGCCCCGGATCCGGGGGCGCAGGACACTACGCTGGAACCATGAGCACACAGCGGGTATTCGTCGCACGCCTGGCCGGGTGCGCCGTGTTCGACCCCGCCGGCGACCGGATCGGGAAAGTCCGTGATGTCGTCGTCGTGTACCGAAGTAGCGCGGCACCGCGTGTGATCGGCCTGGTGTGCGAGATCCCCGGCCGCCGGCAGGTGTTCCTCTCGATCGGACGGGTTGGATCCATCAGCACCGGACAGGTCATCACGTCCGGGCTGATGAACGTGCGCCGCTTCAAGCCGCGCAATGGCGAGGTGCGCATCATGGCCGAGCTCATCGGCCGGCGCGTCGACTTCTCCGACGCCTCGGGCACCGCGGTCATCGAAGACGTCGCGATCGAGCCGAACCGGCTCGGCGAGTGGTCCGTGAGCCAGCTGTTCCTGCGCAAGCCGAAGACCAGCGCCTCGCCGTTCGCGAAGGGCCCCACCACGTTCGCGACCTGGAACCAGGTGCACGAGCACAACCGCCCGGGCGAGGCGCAGTCCGCCGAGCAGCTGGTCGCCACCTATTCCGAGATGCACCCCGCCGACCTCGCGAACACCCTGCTCGACCTGCCCCAGCAGCGTCGCATCGAGGTCGCCGAGGAGCTGCCGGACGAGCGGCTCGCCGACGCCCTCGAGGAGATGCCCGAGGACGATCAGATGGACATCCTGGATCGCCTCGGCGACGAGCGCGCCGCCGACATCCTCGACCAGATGGAGCCGGACGACGCGGCCGACCTGCTCGCGCAGCTCCCCCAGGGCCGTCTGGAGCACCTGCTCGAGCTGATGGAGCCGGAGGAGGCGGAGGACGTGCGCATGCTGCTGCGCTACAGCCCCGACACCGCGGGAGGTCTGATGACCCCCGAGCCGATCATCCTCTCCGCCGACGCCACCGTGGCCGAGGCGCTGGCGCTCATCCGCCGGCACGAGCTGCATCCTGCCCTGGCCGCTGCGGTCTTCATCACGCTGCCGCCGTTCGAGACGCCCACCGGACGTCTGCTCGGCGTCGTGCACTTCCAGCGGATGCTGCGCTATCCCCCGCACGAACGGCTCGGCGCCATCGTCGACGACACCCTGGAACCCGTCCCCGCGACCGCGTCGGCGGCCGAGGTGGCGCGCATGCTGGCCAGCTACGACCTCGTGTCGCTGCCCGTCGTGGACCAGGCGCACCGCCTGGTCGGCGCGATCAGCGTCGACGACGTGCTCGACTACCTGCTGCCCGACGACTGGCGTTCGCACGACGCGGATGACCGCCCCGGATCCGCGTCGTCCGCGTCGACCCAGGGAGCGGCCGGATGATGGCGAAGTCGGGCCGTCGCGGGCTTGACCTGCCCCGCGGCCGCTCCAGCATGCTCGGACGCGGCACATCGACACCGTCGAGCGACACGTTCGGGCGGTTCTCCGAGGCGTTCGCGCGGGCGATGGGCACCTCGGGCTTCCTCATCGGGATGTCGGTGTTCGTCATCGTCTGGCTGTGGTGGAACATCGCCATGCCCCGGGAATGGCAGTTCGATCCCGCCGCGACGAACTTCACGCTCCTCACGCTGATCCTCTCGCTGCAGGCCTCCTACGCCGCCCCGCTGATCCTGCTCGCGCAGAACCGCCAGGACGACCGCGACCGCGTGCAGATCGAGCAGGACCGGCAGCGCGCCGAGCGCAACCTCGCCGACACCGAGTACCTGGCGCGGGAGATCGTCGCGTTGCGCATGGCGCTCGAGGAGCGCTCCGCGCAGGGCGTCACCCGCGAGGTCCTGCGCGCCGAGCTCCGGGCGATGCTCTCGGAACTCCGTGACGAGGATCCGGCGGAGCCGACTCCGTGACCGGCGAACTCGCCGACGCGGTCCGCCGCGCGGTCGGCGCCGTCACCGACCCCGAACTGCGCCGCCCGCTGGCCGATCTCGACATGCTCCGCGACATCACGGTCGCCGGCGCGGTCGCGCATGTCGGCATCGCGCTGACCATCGTGGGCTGTCCCGCTGCGAACCGGATCGAGGCCGACGTGCGCGCCGCCGCGGCCGCCGTGCCCGGGATCGACGCGGTCGAGGTCGCTGTGGGCGTCATGACGCCGGAGGAGCGCCGCGCCCTCACCGAGCGTCTGCGCGACGGCAGGGCGCCCCGGCAGATGCCGTTCGGCCCGGATTCGCTCACACGCGTGATCGCCGTCACGAGCGGCAAGGGCGGGGTCGGCAAGTCCTCGCTCACCGCCAACCTCGCGGTCGCTCTGGCGGCGCGCGGTCGCAGGGTCGGGCTCATCGACGCCGACGTGCACGGCTTCTCGATCCCCGGCCTGCTCGGGATCGCCCCCGGCACGCAACCCACCCGGATCGACGACCTCATGCTGCCCCCGGTCGCCCACGACGTGAAGGCGATCTCGATCGGCATGTTCCTGCGGGAGGGTGAGTCCGTCGTCGCGTGGCGCGGGCCCATGCTGCATCGCACCGTGCAGCAGTTCCTCACCGACGTGTTCTTCGGCGATCTCGACGTGCTGCTCATCGACATGCCGCCCGGCACCGGCGACATCGCGATCACGCTCGGCCAGCTGCTCCCCCATGCCGAAGTGCTGGTCGTGACCACGCCGCAGGAAGCCGCGTCCGACGTGGCGATCCGCAGCGGGCTCGTGGCCCGGCAGACCGGGCAACGCGTGATCGGGGTCGTGGAGAACATGGCCGCGCTGACGCTGCCCGACGGCACCATGCTCGATCTATTCGGATCCGGTGGCGGGCAGGCCGTCGCGGACGTGCTGTCGCGGGACGCGGACCCAGTTCCGCTGCTGGGCTCGGTGCCGCTGAGCCCCGCATTGCGCACGGGCGGGGACGCGGGAGTTCCCGTGGTGCTGGCGGATCCGCAGGATCCCGCGGCGCGCGCCATCCTGGCGATCGCCGATGCGGTCGATCAGGGTGGGCGCGGCCTCTCCGGGCGCCGGCTGCCGGTCAGCCTGGGTTAGACGTCAGGTCGCTTCGCTGTCGTAGGGCGGGAGCTCCTCGGCGGAGAACACCTTCGGCGCCTTAGACACGGGAGCGGACTCGCCCCCGGCGGACGCGGCGTTCATCGCGGTCGCCGTGGCCAGCAGAGCGGCCGCCGAACCTGCGACCGCAGGGGCCGCGACCGGCTCGGCCTCGGCGACCGGGGCGGCTGGACGCGGGGGCGCCGGGGTGTCGTCCATCAGCGCGTCGCGGATGATGCGACGCGGGTCGTACTGCCGGGGATCCAGCTTGCGCCAGTCCAGCTCGTCGATCTCCGGCCCGACCTCCTCGCGCATGCGGTCTTTCGCGCCGCGCAGGTAGTCGCCGGCCCTCTTGACCAGGCGCGCGAACGACTCCGCGTAGCGCGGGAGCCGCTCAGGGCCGACGAGAAGGGCTGCGATCACGCCGATCACGATCAGCTTCTCGAAGGTGATGCCGAAGAACATGTCACAAGGGTACCGCCGCGCCTGCCCCCCGGAGACACGGGGGACGCCTACGCTGGGGGAACATGCGGAGCATTGAGCGACCGCCAGGGAGTCGAAGTGAGCGAGCAGGACGCCAACGCACGGTACGTGCGCGAAGCAATCGTCGAGCCGGATGAGATCGTCAGGGCGCGCGCACACGCGGTCGAACTCGGTGCGCAGCCGATCAGCGCCGCCGTCGGCGCGCAGATCGCCGTGCTCGCCGCGGCCACCGGCGCACGCTCGATCGTCGAGATCGGCACCGGCGCCGGCGTCTCCGGGCTGTGGCTGCTGCGCGGTGCCCCGAAGGCCGTGCTCACCTCGATCGACAACGAGCCGGAGCACCTCGCCGCCGCGCGGAGCGCCTTCCAGGAGGCACGGATCGCCCCGACCCGCGCGCGCTTCATCGCCGGCAGGGCCGCCGATGTGCTGCCCCGGATGAACGAAGCCGCCTACGACATCGTCCTGGTGGACGCGGATCCCGAGAACGTGATCGAGTACGTCGAGCACGGCCTGCGGCTCGTCCGTGCCGGCGGGACCGTGCTCGTTCCGCGCGTGCTGGCCGGCGGAAGGGTCGCGGATCCGGTGCAGCGCGACGACGTCACCGTCGCGTATCGCTCGCTCATCCAGGAGACCCAGCAGTCCCCGGCCGTGCTCGCCGCGCTGAGCACCGTCGGCGAGGGGCTGCTGCAGCTGACCGGCATCGCAGAATGACGAAAGGCCCGCGGGAAGCGGGCCTTTCGAAGATCTGAGAAGATCTGGATTCTGTGCAATCGTGCGGTCAGGCGGCTGCCACGACGCTGCTGAGCACGTCGTGAAGCTCCTTCGCCTCGGCGTCGTTGACGGAGACGACCAGACGCCCGCCGCCCTCGAGCGGCACGCGCACGATGATCAGCCGGCCCTCCTTCACGGCCTCCATAGGTCCGTCGCCAGTCCTCGGCTTCATCGCTGCCATCGCGGTGCTCCCTTTCCTCGGTGGTCTACAGCTCCCATATTAGTGGGTGCTGGGACACCGCTTACCGCGGCGCGGCCGGGCCGGGTGGTGCGCGCGCCGGCTCAGGGCACGCGCCAGAAGGTGTTCGCGAGGCCGTACACGTTCGCGATCCACAGCGCCTGCAGGCCGATGCACGCCAGCAGCACCGCGATGCGCAGCCACCAGGAGCGGCGCCAGCCGACCGCGCCCCAGAGCGGTGCGAGCGGGAACAGGAGCCGCAGCGTGCTGGACTGCGGGAAGAACACGGCGAGCAGATACAGTGCGTAGCTCGCCGCGAACAGCCGGATCTCCGGACCGAGTCGCCGCACCCCGGGGCCGAAGATCAGCGCCGCGGCGAACAGCAGCACGAGCAGCGCCAGCGCAACGAGCCCGAGCCATCCGGGCAGGCCCAGCAACTGCGCCCAGTAGGGCATCGCGCTCAGCCAGCCCTCGAACGGCGAGAACACGGTGTGCCCGTCCTGCGGCATCCAGAACCCGCGCCAGCTCAGCTCGGTCTCCAGGTAGGCATTCGGCACGCCCGTCGCGATACCCGCGATCACCTGCCAGGCGAAACCCACCACGACGCCCAGCGCGCCGAGTCCGAGGTAGTGCGCGATCTCGCGTCCGGACAGCGGGTCCGACTTCCGTCGGATCCAGCGCACCACGAGCATGAGGCCGAGCATCAGCGCGAACGCCAGCACGCCGGGGCGAGTGAATCCCATCAGCACGATCAGCGGGTACAGCCGCACGTAGCGGCGGCGGATCAGGCCGTCGAGCGCGAGCAGCAGGAACAGCATGTTCAGGACCTCGGCATAGCCCACCTGGAACAGGGCTCCGAGAGGCCCGGAGGCGAAGAAGACGACGGTCCACACGGCCGCCATCCGGCCGATCCGACCGCGCATCATCCGGAACAGCACGAGGCAGCAGAGATATCCCGCGACCAGGGACACGAGAGCCGCTCCCACTCCCCAGCCGCCATCGCCGAACGGAAGCGCGAAGACCTGTGAGACCCAGGGGTACACCGGCAGGAAGGCCCAGGAGTTCTGGGTGATGTGCCCGTCCGCCCCGAGCGGGAGCGTGGTCGGATAGCCGTACACGACGATGTACCAGTACCACTGCGCATCCCAACCGGTCACGAATGAGGCGATCGACGCCCCGTGCCCGAACCGTGAACCCGGAGCGCCGGAGAGACCGGTCGCCCACAGCAGCAGGCCCGTGGTGATCAGGCGCGCTCCGAGGTAGATCGCGAGGATCCCGGCCCACGCGGGGGTGCGGGAGTAGCTCCGGGCTGCCCAGCGCGGCCCGGTCGCCGCAGGGCGCGCGCGGCGCACCGCCGCTGCAGCGAGCTCAGACACCGCTGAGCCAGGAACGCAGGCCCCGTTCGGTGGCCGTGATCTGCGCGAGCGGCACCCGCTCCTCGTCGTGATGGGCGAGATGCGGATCCCCCGGTCCGTAGTTGACGGCGGGGATGCCGAGCGCGGAGAAGCGCGCCACGTCGGTCCACCCGTACTTCGGCTGCGGGGTCGCGCCGACGGCGGCGAGGAACTCCTGTGCGATCGGGGCGTCGAGGCCGGGGCGCGCACCCTCGGCGACGTCCGTGATCTCGACCGCGAACCCGGCGAACACGTTGCGCACGTGCGCCTCCGCATCGGCCGCGGACTTGCTCGGGGCGAATCGGTAGTTCACCTCGACCTCGCAGGCATCGGGGATCACGTTGCCGGCGATGCCGCCGCTGATCCGCACCGCGTTCAGCCCCTCGCGGTACACCAGAGCGTCGACCGCGATCTCGCGCGGACGGTACTCGGCGAGACGCGCGAGGATCGGTGCGGCACGGTGGATCGCGTTCTCGCCGATCCATGCGCGTGCCGAATGCGCCCGCACGCCGGTCGTGCGGACGACGGCGCGCAGGGTGCCGTTGCAGCCGCCCTCGACCTCGCCGTTGGAGGGCTCGCCGAGGATCGCGAAGTCGGCCTGGAACAGATCCGGGCGGCGATCGGCGAGGAGCTTGAGGCCGTTGCGCGCGGCCTCCACCTCCTCGTTGTCGTACCACATCCACGTGATGTCGACCACGGGCTCGGTGAGCTCGGCGGCGAGCTTGAGCTGCACGGCGACCCCGGCCTTCATGTCTACTGTGCCGCGTCCCCAGATCAGCGCCTCGCCGTCGATGACCACGTCGCGCGTCGGCACGTTCGCATTGATCGGGACCGTGTCGATGTGCCCGGCGATCGCCACGCGCTGCGCGCGACCCAGGTTCGTGCGGGCGACGATCGTGTTGCCCTCGCGCAGCACCTCGAGATGGCCGAGCGCGCGCACGGCCTCCTCGATCAGGTCTGCCAGGGGCTTCTCCTCCCCCGAGACGCTGGGGATGTCGCAGATCGCGCGGGTGATGTCCGCCGCGGAGGCGGTGAGATCGAGCGGCATGGTCCCCACCCTAGCGCCGCGTCATGAAGGGGAAGCTGGGGGCGGGCGTTCGGTAGCGTGGAGGCATGAGCGACGCGCGCATGATCCACGGTTCCGGCCTGACCACCATCGCCGGCGACGGCACCGTCCTGGATGCCTGGTTCGCCGAGGTCGGCGCGGCCGAGCCGTCCGCGGCAGAGCTCGCCGCGTCCGCCATGACCCTCGAGGCCCTCGCCGGTGCGGACGAGCGCCGCAACGTCACCGTCGAGATGGTGCAGCTCTCGATCGACCTGGATGCGGCTCCCGCCTCCACCGCCGACGCCTACCTGCGCCTGCACGCCCTCTCGCACCTGCTGGTGCGCCCCAACGAGCTGAACCTCGACGGCATCTTCGGGCACCTCCCGAACGTCGCCTGGACCAGCGCCGGCCCGATGCTCCCCGCCGACGCCGCACGACTGCGTCCGCTGCTGCAGCGTTCCGGGATCCAGATCTCGGGCGTGGACAAGTTCCCGCGGCTCACCGACTACGTGCTTCCGGAGGGCGTGCGGATCGCGGACGCGTCGCGGGTGCGCCTGGGCGCCCACCTGGCGCCCGGCACCACGGTCATGCACGAGGGCTTCGTGAACTTCAATGCGGGCACGCTCGGCGCCTCGATGGTCGAGGGCCGGATCTCCCAGGGTGTGGTCGTCGGCGACGGATCCGACATCGGCGGAGGCTCCTCGATCATGGGCACGCTGTCCGGCGGCGGCACCCACCGGGTCTCGATCGGCGCGCGCACCCTGCTCGGCGCGAACGCCGGCATCGGCATCTCCCTCGGTGACGACTGCATCGTCGAGGCGGGGCTCTACGTCACGGCCGGCACGAAGATCGTGCTCGCCGACGGCGCCCCGCTGGCCGACGGCGGACGACCCGTCGTCAAGGGCGCGGATCTGAGCGGCGAGAACGGGATCCTTTTCCGCCGCAACTCCCTCTCCGGGGCCGTCGAAGCCGTGCGCCGCGCCGGCGTGGGCGTGACGCTGAACGAGGCCCTGCACGCCTAGAAGCGCAGGGGCCGTGCGCCCCCCGGCCGTACGCGGCCTGTGCGCCGCGCACCGAGATGTACGCGATCTTCGGAGCGATCTCGCGAATCCGTCCGAGATGAGTGCACTTCTCCGAGCGAACGGCTCGGAGATCCGCCCCTCGGGCAGAGCTCAGGAGCGCAGCGATCCGATCGCGAGGCCGAGCACGCGACGGCGCTGCTCCTCGTCGTCGTAGGCCACCGCGCTCACTCCGGCGACGAGCTTGACCACGTCGGCGATCGCAAGATCCGCCTTGACGGCGCCGTCCTCCTGCGCGCGGGCGAGCAGTGGCTCCCCCGCACCCAGCATCACGCCGCGGCACTCCGCGAACACCGACGACTCCCGGTTCAGCCCGTCCAGGAGCACGTGCTTGGTGCCGACGTACTCGATGAACCGCCCCAGCCAGGCCTCGAGCGCCGGCCACGGCGCCAGATCGGCCACCTCGTCCGCCGCGTCGGCGAGCGCGGCGACCTCGCGGAGGTAGAGCGTCTCGATCAGGTCGTCCCTGGTCGGGAAGTTGCGATACAGCGTGCCGATGCCGACCCCGGCCCGACGAGCGATGTCCTCCAGCGAGGCGCCGGAGCCGTCTTCCGCGAAGGCCTCGCGGCCGGCGGCGACGAGGGCGTCGAAGTTGCGAGCGGCATCGGCGCGGCGCGGCCGCCGCTCCTCCAGCGTCGTCGTCGCACGGTTCTGGCCACCCATCGTGCCGTCCTTCCAGAAAGTCTCGGTCGACCCCTTGCAAAACGGAGGGACCCTCCGGTAATCTCAATCCGGAGGCATCCTCCGTTCGGAGGTCTCCCTCCACTTTACCCCTCTTCTCCAGGCTCCGGAAGGGAACTCATGTCCCGCTCATCCACCTCGATCCTGGTCGCGATCGCCGTCGCGGTCTCCTCCATCGCTCTTCTGCAGAACCTCGTCATCCCCCTCGTCCCGCTCATCCAGGCCGAGTTCGGCGTCACCGCGGATGCGGCCAGCTGGACCATGACCGCGTGGCTCATCGCCGCCGCCGTCGCCACGCCCACCCTCGGCCGCATCGGCGACCTTCGTGGCCGGCGCACCACGTTCCTGATCACCATGGGCGTCACGGCGGCCGGCGACGTCCTCGCCGCGATCGCCCCGACTCTCGAGGTGCTCATCGTCGCCCGTGTGCTGCAGGGCGTCGGCGGGGCGCTGTTCCCCCTCGCCTACGGACTGCTGCGCGACGCCGTGCCACGCGAGCGCGTGACCGGTGCCATCGGCGTGGTGAGCGCCGTCATCGGCATCGGCGGTGCGGCGGGTACCGTGCTCGCCGGTCCGCTCGCAGACTTGGTCGGCTGGCGCGGCACCTTCGCCGTGCCGTTCCTGGTCGCGGCGCTCGGCGCCTTCCTCACGCTCGCCGCCGTGCGCGACAGCGGCGCCCGCGCCCGCGGGCGGGTGAACACGCGCTCTTCCGTGCTGCTCTCGACCTGGCTCGTCGCGCTGCTCGTGCCGCTCAGCACCGGCTCCCGCTGGGGCTGGACCTCGCCGGCCGTCCTCGCGCTGTTCGGGCTCGCCGTGCTCGCCTTCGCCGCCTGGATCGTCTCGGAGCTGCGCTCCGCCGAGCCGCTCGTGGATCTGCGGCTGCTGGCCTCCCCCGCGATCTGGCCGGTGAACGCCGCTTCGCTCCTGATCGGGGCCGGCGTCTTCGCCTTCTGGGGCTACCTGCCGCAGTTCCTCGAGCTGTCGGCCTCCGCCGGCGGTTCCGGTCTCACCGTGCGCGACGCCGGACTCATGCTCGTCCCGATGCTCATCGGCATGAGCGGGGTCGGCTTCGCCACCGGCGCGCTGAACCGGATCCTCTCGCTGCGCACCCTGCTCGTCATCGGCGCACTGCTCATGGGCGCGTCCGGCGCGAGCGCCGCGCTCGCGCATTCGTCGCCGTGGCAGCTCGCCCTCGCCGGCGCCGGCTTCGGCATCGGCTGCGGGCTGGCCTACGCGGCGTCGGCCGGCATCGTCGTCCAGAGCGTGCCCGCCTCGGTCACCGGCGTCGCGACAGGCGTGAACGCGAACCTCCGCACGATCGGATCCGCGATCGGCTCGGCGGCGACCGGCGCGATCGTGTTCGGCTCGGCTCCGCACGGGACCGGATCCGGCTTCGCCACCGCATGGGGGCTCGTCGCCGTCGTCACGATCCTCGCCGGCGCGATCGTCTGGGCGGTGCGCACTCGCCCCCGCGTCACGACGTCGGCGACCGCGCTCCCCGAGCTCGTCGAGGCCTGAACCGACGATCGGGCGATTCACGATAGGATGGACGGGATGTCGGATCTTCCGGCATCTCGTCGCCATCCCGGATCCCCTGGATTCGATCCCTGGAAGTGGAGCCCTGCTCCCCCTCGCGATCCGGTTCTCGAGCGGCGACCTCTCGCGTCGATCAGACGCCCGTATGCGACCGGAGATCCGGTCCAGGAGATATCCATGCCTTCCTTCCTCGAACTCGGCGTGCCCGCCGAGCTCGCCTCCGTCCTCGCCGCCGACGGCAAGACCGAGGCCTTCCCCATCCAGCAGGGCACCCTGCCCGACTCCCTCTCCGGCCGCGACCTGCTCGGCCGTGGCCGCACCGGCAGCGGCAAGACCCTCGCCTTCGCGCTCCCGCTCGTGGCGCGCCTCACCGGCGTCAAGGCCCGGCCGCAGCACCCGCGCGGCCTCGTCCTCGCGCCGACCCGCGAGCTCGCCTCGCAGATCGCCGCGACCATCGCCCCGCTGGCCAAGGCCGCCGGCCTGCGCGTGACCACGGTGTTCGGCGGCGTCAGCCAGCGCCCCCAGGAGGAGGCGCTGCGCCGCGGCGTGGACATCGTCGTGGCGTGCCCCGGCCGTCTCGAGGACCTCATGAAGCAGGGCCTGGTGCGCCTGGACGAGGTGCGGATCACCGTGCTGGACGAGGCCGACCACATGGCCGACCTCGGCTTCCTCCCCGGCGTCACGCGCATCATGACCGCGACGCCCAAGGAGGGCCAGCGCCTGCTGTTCAGCGCGACCCTCGACAACGGCATCGACGTGCTCGCCCGCCGCTTCCTCTCCCGCCCGGTCAAGCACGAGGTCGACGAGGCCAGCGTGCCGGTCGGCGAGATGACGCACCGCGTGTTCGAGGTGGCCGATGCCGACGCGAAGAAGACGCTCGTCAACGCGCTCGCCTCCGGGACCGGACGACGCATCCTGTTCACCCGCACCAAGCACCAGGCCAAGAAGCTGGCCAAGGCGCTCACCAGCGCGGGCATCCCGGCCGTGGATCTGCACGGCAACCTGTCGCAGGGTGCACGTGAGCGCAACCTCGCCGCCTTCTCCGCCGACCCGGCGGACGGCGGAGTCCGCGTGCTCGTCGCGACCGACGTCGCCGCGCGCGGTGTGCACGTGGACGACGTCGACCTCGTCGTGCACGTCGACCCGCCCGCCGAGCACAAGGCCTACCTGCACCGCTCCGGCCGCACCGCGCGTGCGGGAGCCGCAGGCACCGTGGTCACCGTGCTGACGCCCGAGCAGCGCCGCGACGTGAAGGACCTGCTGCGCAAGGCGAAGATCAGCGTCGAGATCGAGCAGGTCTCCCCCGCCTCGCCCGCTGTGGCCGCGCTCATCGGCGAGACCGCCGCCTACGTCAAGCCGGTGGCTCCCGCGCCGCAGCCGCAGCGGCAGACGCCCAAGAAGAAGCCGGCCGCACAGGGCACGTCGCGCCAGGGCCAGGGCCAGGGACAGGCCCACGGCCAGCGCCGCCCGATCGCCGTCGGCGAGGCGATCGCGCCGGCCCGGCGCCGCCGTCGTCGTTCCTCGCGCCCCCAGGGCACGCCCACGGCGCGCTGACGACCGCACCCACCACGCAACGGCGACGGCCGCGAGACCTCCTGTCTCGCGGCCGTCGCCGTTGCCGTGCGGATGACGATCACGCGGGCTTCGCGTAGCCCTTCACGCCGGTGTCGAGGAAGACGCAGGCGGTGTCGCCGACGGTCCAGGCATCGTGGCCGGGACTCAGGTCGACCACGTCGCCCGGCCCCAGGTCGAGCTCGGTGCCGTCGTCGAACCGCACGGTCATCTGTCCCTCGAGGCAGATCCCGGTGTGGTGGGTCTGGCATGAATCGGTCCCGGCGATCGGCTTGACGTCGTTCGACCAGCGCCAGCCCGGTTCGAAGACCCCGCGTCCCAGCGTGAAGTCACCCAGCGTGACGACGTCCATGTGGCCGTGGTCGTGAAAAGGTCGTCGCTCGTGCGGCGTCTCGATGTTGTGCTTGTCGGACATGAGAACCTCCCACGGGTGATCGGGCGACCGACGTCGGCAGCGCTCACCCGGGACGCTCGTGACGCCGCGACGGTTGCGCCCAGGCGCAGCCGTTCCGCCTGGCTCTCATCGTCGTGTGCGGCGTTCAGGACCACGGCACCGCCCTGGTCCTGAACCGTCTCGCGGCGTCGTCAGGTCGATCCCGACCGTTCCCGACCGCCCCCAGTCATGAGAGTCCTACACCCGTCGCCGGGCACCGTCAAGGGAGACGGGCACGATCCTCGATGTCTCAGCCGCGGCGGAACTCGCGCTCCGGCGAGCCCGTGTACAGCTGCTGCGGGCGGCCGATCTTGGTCTGCGGGTCGAGGTTCAGCTCGCGCCACTGCGCCAGCCAGCCCGGCAGGCGGCCGATCGCGAACAGCACGGTGAACATGCGCGTCGGGAAGCCCATCGCCTTGTAGATCACGCCGGTGTAGAAGTCGACGTTCGGGTACAGGCGACGCTCCTGGAAGTAGTCGTCCGCGAGAGCCACCTCTTCCAGCTCCCTCGCGAGGTCGAGGAGCGGATCCGTCACGCCGAGCTCGGCCAGCACCTCGTCCGCCGCGGCCTTGACCAGCTTGGCGCGCGGGTCGTAGTTCTTGTACACGCGGTGCCCGAAGCCCATGAGCTTCACGCCGTCTTCCTTGTTCTTCACGCGCTCGACGAACCGCTGCACGCTCTGGCCCGAGTCCCGGATCTGGCCGAGCATCGTCAGAACCGCCTCGTTCGCACCGCCGTGGAGCGGGCCCGAGAGGGCCTGGATGCCGGCCGAGATCGAGGCGAACTGGTTCGCCCCGGTGGATCCCACCAGGCGCACGGTCGACGTGGAGGCGTTCTGCTCGTGGTCCTCGTGCAGGATCAGCAGCAGTTCGAGCGCCCGTGACATGACCGGGTTGATCTCGTACGGCTCGCTGTGCACGCCGAAGTTGAGCTTGAGGAAGTTGTCGACGAAGCTCAGCGAGTTGTCCGGGTAGAGGAACGCCTGCCCGACACTCTTCTTGTGCGCGTACGCCGCGATCACCGGGAGCTTGGCGAGCATGCGCACCATGTTCAGCTCGACGTGCTCGGGATTGTGCACGTCGGTCTCGCCCTCGTAGTAGGTCGAGAGCGCGGCGACCGCGCTGGAGAGCACCGACATCGGGTGCGCGGTGTGCGGCAGGGCCGAGAAGAAGTGCTTGAGATCCTCGTGCAGCAGCGTGTGCCGGCGGATCTTCTCGTCGAACTCCGCGAGCTCGGAGGCGGTGGGCAGCTCGCCGTAGATGAGCAGCCACGCGACCTCGAGATAGGAGCACGTGTTCGCGATCTGCTCGATCGGGTATCCGCGGTAGCGCAGGATCCCCTTGTCGCCGTCGATGAACGTGATCTCCGACTTGGTGGAGGCCGTGTTCACGAAGCCGTAGTCGAGGCCTGTGTGGCCGGTCTGCCTGGTCAGGGTGGAGAAGTCGATGCTGGCGTGCCCGTCGGTGCCCTGCAGGATCGGGAACTCCGCGGTCTTGTCGCCTACTGTCAGCGTCGCCTTCGTAGGCCGCTCGCCCGCTGCGCTCACGCAGACCTCCTATGCGTCTGTCTCGTGTGGGGGATGCGCGATCGGCGCCGGTGGGCCCGCGATCGCGTCGCTCATACAGCCTAGTCCGCGCGCAGACCTACTGTGAAAACGGCCAAGAGTGAAGCCCGAGGCCCTGTGGAAAGCTACGAAGCCATACCGCGCAGGCGCGCCGCGGCCGCCTCGATCCGCTCGAGCGGCGCGGTCAGCGAGAGCCGCACGTGCTGCGGAGAGTGCTCGCCGTAGAAGGGTCCAGGGCCCGCCAGGATCCCGAGATCGGCGAGCACCCCCATGGATTCCCAGGCGTCGCGGCCCTGTGTGACCCACAGGTACAGCCCCGCCTCGGAACCGTCGATCCGGAATCCCGCGTCGAGGAGCGCCGGTCGCAGCACGTCACGGCGCTGCCGGTAGCGCTCCTTCTGCACCGCCACGTGCTCGTCGTCGCGCAGCGCCACGGCCATGGCGTGCTGCACCGGAGCGGGCGGCATGAGGCCGAGGTGCTTGCGGGCGGTGAGGATCTCCCCCACCACACGGGCGCACCCGGCGACGAAGGCGGCGCGGTAGCCGGCGAGATTGGACTGCTTGCTGAGCGAGTAGACACTGAGCAGGCCCGCCCTGGTGCCGCCGGTGACCCGCGGATCCAGCACCGAGGGCACGGGCTCGCTCGCCCACGGCCCGTCCCAGCCGAGCTCGGCGTAGCACTCGTCGCTCGCGAGGATCGCGCCCAGCTCGCGCGCGCGACGCACGGCGGCGGCGAGCTCGTCGACGGCCCAGGTGCGTCCGTCCGGGTTGCCCGGAGTGTTGATCCAGATGAGCTTGGCTCCCTCGGGCCAGCGCGCGGGATCGTCCTCGCTCACGACGGTCGCACCGGCCACCTGCGCTCCGACCGCGTAGGTCGGATAGGCGACACGGGGCTGCACCACGATGTCGCCCGCACCGAGCCCGAGCAGGGTCGGCAGCAGTGCGACCAGCTCCTTGGAGCCGATCGTGGGCATCACGTTGTCCACGCGCAGGTCCGGCACGCCGCGGCGCCGTGCGTACCAGTCCACAATGGCCTCGCGCACCGCAGGGGTCCCGACGGTCTGCGGATACGAATGCGCGTCGGTGGCCTCGGCGAGGGCATGGCGGATGATGTCGGGGGTCGGGTCCACGGGGGATCCGATCGCGAGGTCGACGATTCCGCCCGGGTGCGCAGCCGCGCGCTCGCGGAACGGGGCGACCGCGTCCCAGGGGTAGTCGGCGAGATCGCGAACGCTCACGGGGCTACTCGCCCTGCGGCGGGAGGACGGCGATGACCGGATGGTCGTGATGGATCACGCCGACCTTGGCGGCCCCGCCCGGGGATCCGATCTCGTCGAAGAACTCGACGTTCGCCTTGTAGTAGTCGGCCCATTCCTCCGGGAGGTCGTCCTCGTAGTAGATCGCCTCGACGGGGCACACCGGCTCGCAGGCGCCGCAGTCGACGCACTCGTCCGGGTGGATGTACAACGATCGCTCACCCTCATAGATGCAGTCCACGGGGCACTCGTCGACGCAGGCACGATCCTTCACGTCGACGCAGGGAAGGGCGATCACATATGTCACGGACTCAGTCTACGACCCGTCGACGGACGCTTCTCCCGCCAGCCGGCTGCGCGCGGCCTGCTCCTGCTGCAGACGACGGATGCGCGAGAAGTCCGGCCATGCGACGATCAGCAGCACGATGCCGGCGATGGTCCAGGTCCAGGTCACGCCGAGCAGATCGTTCGGCACGATCACCGACCCGCCAGGGCCGCGACCCGAGATCACGACCATGCCGACGAGCACGCCGAGTCCCGTCACCAGCGCACCCCAGCGGTCGTGCAGCAGCAGCCGCACGGCGAGGAGCATGCCGCCGCAGGCGACGGCGCCGAGCACCAGCCCGACCCACGGCAGCCCCCACACGGAGGTCGAATGCGTCACGGTCGTCGCGAGGCCGAAGACGGCGCCCACCGCGAACAGGGCCACCCACGACAGTGCTCTGCTGAGCCATGATCCACGCACGGCTCGAGCTTACGCGGCCCAGCCGAGGAGCCGCAGGAGAGCAGCGACGACGGCGGCGGCGATCACCACGACGAGGAAGGACTGCCGCAGCGCCAGCAGCCCTGCCGCGACGAGCACCGCGGGCACGCGGGCGTCCACGACGATGTGCGGGCCCGCCGCGAGCGCCTGCACCGAGACGAGCGCGGCGAGCAGCGCGACCGTGAGCAGGTCGGTGATCCGGGCGGGCCGGGGCGCCTCCAGGACGGAAGCCGGCACCAGATAGCCCGCTCCTTTGAGGGCGAGGCAGCCGATGGCGGCCAGCAGCACGGCGTTCCACAGGGTCATGACGTCTCCTCCGCGGCCGCGCGGACAGCCGCCTTCGACCCGAACCAGTTGAACCAGCCGACGACGATCGCCACGAACGCCGCCACGAGCACCGGCAGCCCCGGGATCAGCACGGGCGTGAGCGCCGTCGCGACCGCGGCAGCCGCGATGCCGACGGCGATGGCCTGCCGTGTGCGCAGACGCGGCCACAGCAGCGCGAGGAACGCCGCAGCCGCCGCCGCGTCCAGCCCGTAGGTCTTCGGATCCCCCAGCACGTCCCCGAGCAGCGCGCCGAGCAGGGTCGCCAGATTCCAGCCGACGTAGATCCCCACCCCGGTGATCCAGAAGCCGACCGTGCGCGCCCGCGGCGACCGCTGTGCGAGCGAGACGGCGGTGGATTCGTCGATCGTGAACGGGGCCGCGAGCGCACGCCGGGCCGTTCCGCGTCCGATCACCGGCGACATGCGCATGCCGTACGCGACATTGCGCACGCCCAGAAGCAGGGCGGAGGCGATCGCCGCGGGTGCCGCCGCGAGCCCACCCGCCCCGATCACGCCGACGAAGGCGAACTGGGATCCGCCGGTGAACATCAGCAGGCTCAGCACACAGGTCTGCCACACGTCGAAGCCGCTCGCGACCGCGAGCGCGCCGAACGAGATCCCGTAGGCGCTGGTCGCGAGGGCGACCCCGATCGCCTCCCGGCGCGCGACGCGCACCTCGGCGGCGGCATCCTCCGGGCCACGGTCGATCGTTCGCTCCTCTGAACGCATGACGATCATTCTGAACATCCGCAAATCGTTTGTCAAGATGAACGAACGTTTGGAATACTGGCCGGATGGATGATCTCCGTGAGCGCATCTCCCGGTCCCTGCGTCGCGAACGCGAGGCCGTGGGGATCTCCGTCTCCGAGCTCGCCCGCCGCGCCGGCGTCTCCAAGGCCACCGTGTCGCAGCTGGAGAGCGGATCCTCAGGACCCAGTGTCGAGACCCTGTGGGCGATCGCCGACGCACTGGGCGTGCCCTTCGCGGCCTTCGTGGAGGAGCGCACCAACGCGCCGACCCTGATCCGGGCCGGCGACCACGCCGGGGTGCCGTCCGCCGCGGCGCCGTACCTGGCCACGCTCATCGCGGCCTGCCCCCCAGGCGCGCGTCGAGACCTCTACATCATCCAGGCCGAGCCCGGCGAGCCCCGCCGCTCGACGCCGCACCACGTCGGCACCACCGAGCACGTCGTCCTGATCAGCGGTCGCGCTCTGATCGGCCCTGCCGAGGCTGCCGAGGAGCTGCGGCCCGGCGACTACCTCTCCTACCCCGGCGATGCTTCGCATGTGTTCGAGGCGCTCGAACCCGGCACCTCCGCGGTGCTCATCTCCGAGCTGCGCTGAGGGGCCTGCACGCGGAACGGCCCGCCTGCCGGCCCGCCCCTCACCGCCGAGACCCCCACGCAGAGTCGAAACCCCCACGCAGATCCGTGGATCCGTGGGGGTCTCGACAGCACGTGGGGGTCTCGATGTGCCGTCCGGCGACGACTTACGCGTTGACGTCCTGGCGCTTCTGGCGCGAGGCCTCGCGGCCGCGGACGGTCGCGTCCAGGATCACCTTGCGGATGCGCACCTTCTCGGGCGTGACCTCGACGCATTCGTCATCGCGGGCGAACTCGAGGCTCTCCTCGAGGGTCAGCAGGCGCGGCGGCGTCATCGACTCGAAGTTGTCGGCCGTGGAGGAGCGCATGTTGGTGAGCTTCTTCTCCTTGGTGATGTTCACGTCCATGTCGTCGGCGCGCGAGTTCTCGCCGATGACCATGCCCTCGTAGACCTCTTCGGTGGGCTGCACGAAGAACGACATGCGCTCCTGCAGGGCGATCATCGCGAACGGCGTGACGACGCCCGAGCGGTCGGCGACGATCGAGCCGTTCTGACGGGTCGTGATCTGGCCGGCCCACGGCTCGTAGCCGTGCGAGATCGCGTTGGCGATGCCGGTGCCGCGGGTCGTGGTGAGGAACTCGCTGCGGAAGCCGATGAGGCCGCGCGACGGAACGATGAACTCCATGCGCACCCAGCCGGTGCCGTGGTTGGTCATGTTGTCCATGCGGCCCTTGCGGTTCGCGAGGAGCTGGGTGATCGCGCCGAGGTGCTCCTCCGGCGTGTCGATCGTGAGGTGCTCGAACGGCTCGTAAGTCTTGCCGTCGATCTTCTTCGTGACCACCTGCGGCTTGCCGACGGTGAGCTCGAAGCCCTCGCGACGCATGTTCTCGACGAGGATCGCGAGAGCGAGCTCGCCGCGGCCCTGCACCTCCCAGGCGTCCGGCCGGCCGATGTCCTCGACCTTGAGCGAGACGTTGCCGATGAGCTCGCGGTCGAGGCGGTCCTTCACCATGCGCGCCGTGAGCTTGTGCCCCTTGACCTTGCCCATGAGCGGCGAGGTGTTGGTGCCGATCGTCATCGAGATCGCGGGGTCGTCGACCGTGATGGCCGGCAGCGGACGCACGTCCTCGGGATCCGCGATCGTCTCGCCGATCGTGATGTCGGCGATGCCGGCGATCGCGACGATGTCGCCGGGGCCGGCCTCCTCCGCGGGGTAGCGCTCGAGGGCGCGGGTCTTGAGCAGCTCGGTGATGCGGGCGTTGCTGCTCGAGCCGTCGCCGCGCACCCAGGCGACGGTCTGGCCCTTCTTCAGGGTGCCGTTGAAGACGCGCAGGAGCGCGAGGCGCCCGAGGAACGGCGAGGAGTCGAGGTTGGTGACCCACGCCTGCAGCGGCGCCTCGTCGTCGTACGCCGGGGCGGGCACGTGCTCGAGGATGGCCTCGAACAGCGGCTCGAGATCCTCGTTATCCGGCAGCGATCCGTTGTCGGGGCGGGTGCGGGACGCGGCGCCGGCACGACCGGAGGCGTACACGACGGGCACGTCGAGCAGGGCGTCGACGTCGAGGTCGGGCACGTCGTCGACGAGGTCGGACGCGAGGCCCAGCAGCAGGTCGTGGGCCTCCTCCTCGACCTCGGCGATGCGCGCGTCGGGGCGGTCGGTCTTGTTCACCAGCAGGATCACCGGGAGCTTGGCCTCGAGCGCCTTGCGCAGCACGAAACGGGTCTGCGGCAGCGGGCCCTCGGAGGCGTCGACCAGCAGCACCACGCCGTCGACCATGGACAGGCCGCGCTCGACCTCGCCGCCGAAGTCGGCGTGGCCGGGGGTGTCGATCACGTTGATCGTGATCGGGGTGTCGGTGTGGATGCCGTTGTAGGTGATCGCCGTGTTCTTGGCGAGGATCGTGATGCCCTTCTCACGCTCCAGGTCGTTCGAGTCCATCGCGCGCTCTTCGACGTGCGCGTGCTCGCCGAAGGATCCGGTCTGGCGGAGCATCGCGTCCACGAGCGTGGTCTTGCCGTGGTCGACGTGCGCGACGATGGCGACGTTGCGGAGATCGGAGCGGAGGGCGTGCGCCATGAAGGTGTCCTAAGCAGATGGGGTTTCGCCCGGGAATCCGGACTCTTCAGGATACAACACCGCTCCTGGACGTCCTCTGCGGGGCTCATGCATACCGGCTCGCCGTACGCTCGACCCATGAGGATCGCGCTGCCCCCTCCCCGGCCGGACGCACCGTCGCGAGCGCGGATCGGGTGGGAGATCGCGATCGTGCTCGGTCTCGGGCTCGGTCAGTCCGCGGTGTACGCGATCGTGCAGCTGCTGGACCGCCTGTCGCTGTCGACGCCGCTGGCGGATCAGACCGCGACCCTGAACCCCTCGCAGTCCAGCCGCGAGCTGTTCGACCTGGTCTATCAACTGCTCGGGATCGGCTTCTCCGTGGTGCCGGCGCTGCTGGTGTGCTTCCTGCTCTGGGGTCCGGCGCGCCCTCGCCTCGGAGCGCTGGGCCTGGACGGCGCCCGCATCGGCCGGGACACGGGAGGCGGCCTTCTGCTCGTGCTCGCGATCGGGATCCCCGGGCTTGCGCTCTACGTCGTGGGGCGGCTGAACGGCTGGTTCGTCGCAGTGGATCCGGGGGCCCAGAGCGCGTACTGGTGGACGATCCCCGTGCTGCTCCTGTCCGCGGCGCGCGCCGCCGTGCAGGAGGAGTTCGTGGTGCTCGGCTATCTCTTCGCGCGGCTGCGCCAGCTCGGCTGGGGGCCGTGGACGATCCTCGTCGCCACGTCGGTCCTGCGCGCGAGCTACCACCTGTACCAGGGACCCGGCGCGTTCCTCGGCAACCTCGGGATGGGGCTGCTGTTCGGCTTCCTGTTCCTGCGCACCGGCCGGCTGCTGCCGTTCCTCGTCGCGCACTTCGTCATCGATGCCGCGGTCTTCGTCGGGTACCCCTGGGCGGCGGCGATGTGGCCGACGCTGTTCGGCCTGCCCGCGCACTGACTCTCCGCCCCGCCCGTCCGGGCCGCGCGCCGAATCTCGGATCCAGATCCGCGAGACCGAATCTGCGTCTCGAGACTGCAGAACAGCGCTGCTGGCTCGAGACAAAGATGCAGTCTCGCGGATCTCAGGGCGGCGCGCGGCGCGCCCGTATCCAGTGGGTCCGCACAATTGGGCACGTGCACCGGTTCTCGGCAGCTTTCGCGAACCGGCAGTCGGGTAGCCCCTACGAAGGACAGCATGGCGCCATGCCCGCCCTCGAACACACCGCACTCGCGCCCGCACCGATCGCACTGGTGCGTTCGGCCCTCGTGACGAACAGGCCGCGTCTCTTCGCGGCCGTTCGACGAGGTCGGCTGACGCGCGTGCTTCCTGGCATCTACGCGAACACCGCGGCATGGCGCGAGCTCGCCCCGTGGGAGCGCTATCTGGCGAAGGTGCACGCGGTCAGCGTTCAGCACCCCGCACTCGTCATCTGCGGTCCTTCCGCCGCGGCATTGCGCGGTGTGAGCCTCGCCCGAAGCAATGACCCGGTGCATGTCCTGGATCCGCGCGGCACCGCCCGCATCGTCGGAACCGTCAAGACGGTCACATCGCAGGACGCACGCGAGGTCGAGACCGTCGAGGGGATCTTGCTCACTTCGAGTGCGGACACGATCGTCGATGTCGTGCGTGGCACAACACCCGGCATCGGACTTGCCTATGCCGATGCCCTCCTACGCCGGGATCCGAGCCTCACGATTGCGCAGCTGCAGGCGATCAACGAGGCGAGGACCTCATCGCGAAACCGTCGACGGGCCCGGTGGGTCTTCGAGCGTACGACGGGGATTCCCGAGAGCGTGCTGGAATCAATCAGTCTCGCGATCATGGAGTTCGGAGGCTTCGAGCTACCGGAGTTGCAGGTCGTCTTCCGATCCGAAGGACGGGAGGATCACGCCGACTTCTTCTGGCGAAGCCTCGATCTGATCGGCGAATCCGATGGCGACATGAAGTATTCGGGTGCCTTCGGTGATCCTCTCGATGCGATCCGCGCGGAGAAGCGCCGTGAGGCCCGCCTGCGCCGCCAAGCGAGCGCGCATCTGCGGTGGGGCTGGCCTGAGATCAAGCAGCCCGTCTTGCTGACGACCATGCTGCAGACGGCACGGGTGCCGCGCGTCGGTCAGCCCGACCACGTGATGCTCGCCTCTCTGGGCCAGGCTCTGCGCTGATGCATGCGGATGCGGGGACGGCAGCCGCATCGCGCCCGGATCCGCGCCCGCAGAACTGCGCCTGCCTGGATACACGAGACTGCAACTGCGTCTCGAGATTGCAAGATTGTGCTGCTGTCTCGCGACAAAGATGCAGTCTCGGGGAGCGGGAGCACGGATCCGGAGACACCGGCCGGGCTCGAGGCCGACGCACCTCGGCGGTCAGCGGGTGACCGCGACCGCGATCACGGCTCCGACCGCGATCACGACGAGAGCGCCGATCGCCGGCCAGTCCCAGCTGCGCCGGATCGGCGCGTCCACGCCCACTCCCGCGGCTCCCCGCGGGCGCTCGACGGCGTTCTCCCAGCGGGTGCGCACCTCCGTGAGCGTCTGCAGGCTCTGCGGCACCTTGACCTCGCCCGAGCGCCTGCTCAGCCGCGGCGACTGGATGCGGCCGGGGCCGCCCCAGCACGCCAGCTTCCGACCGTCGTCGAGAGCGAAGTCCAGCTGCCAGCGCAGGTCGAGCTCGGCGACCCGGCGCCAGCCGAACGTCGTGCGGCGCAGGAAGTTCTGCACGGTCGCGCCGTCCTCGTCCACCCGCACCATCGACACCACGCTGATCACGTAGACGAGCCACAGCACCAGCAGCACCCACGGCGCGTACAGCAGCATCTGGGCCCAGCTGCCGCGCACCACCGCGTCGCCGAGCAGGAAGACGGCGAGCACCGCGCACAGCACGAGCACGGCGATGCCCGTGGACGCGCGGTACGTCCGCGCGCCCACGGGCATCTGGTCCATCGAACTCACGCGCTGCGACCGCCCAGGGCGATCGAGACGCCGGGGATGGCCTGGAGCAGCCGCTCCGTGTATTCCTGCTGGGGGTTGGCGAAGATCTCGTCCACCGTGCCCTGCTCGACCAGCTTGCCCTTCTCCATCACGCAGACCAGGTCGGCCGCGACGCGCACGACCGCGAGGTCGTGCGTGATGAACAGGTACGTGAGGTCGAGCTCGCTCTGCAGCTCGGCGAGCAGCTTCAGGATCTGATCCTGCACCAGCACGTCGAGCGCGGAGACCGCCTCGTCGAGGACGACGATGTCGGGCTTGAGCGCCAGCGCACGCGCGATCGCGACGCGCTGACGCTGACCGCCGGACAGCTCGTTCGGATACCTGGTCGCCAGCTCCCGCGGCAGCGAGACCTGATCCAGCAGCTCGAGCACCCGCTCCCGGCGCGACGCCTTGTCGCCCACCCCGTGGATGTCCATGGGCTCCGAGATGGTGTTGCCGATGTTCCGCAGCGGATCCATGGATCCATACGGATCCTGGAACACGGGCTGCATGCGTCGGCGCAGTGCGAGCGTCTCACGGCCGGAGAGGCTGGAGATGTCGACGCCGTCGATCGCGATCGAGCCGCTCGTCACGTCCTCCAGCTTCAGCACCATCTTCGCGACCGTCGACTTCCCCGAGCCCGACTCGCCGACGAGCGCCAGCGTCTTGCCCTTGGGGATGTCGAACGAGACCGCGTCCACCGCGCGGAACGGCACGCTGCGGAACTGGCCCTGACGGATCCGGTAGTCCTTGGTCAGATCGCGCACGGAGACCGTCGGCGCGATGCCGGCGATGTCCTCGCTGGTCTCGATGCCCTGCCGCTCGTGGACGGCCTGGATGCGCTGCGACGCGATGCTGGGAGCCGCGGCCACCAGCTTCTTCGTGTACGGGTGCAGCGGGTTCTCCAGGATCTCCCGGCTGGGTCCTGCCTCGACGATCTCGCCGTTCTGCATGACGATGATCTTCTCGGCGCGCTCGGCTGCGAGACCGAGGTCGTGCGTGATCAGCAGGACCGCCGTCCCCTTCTCCTTCGTCAGCGACGCCAGGTGATCCAGGATCACGCGCTGCACTGTGACGTCCAGCGCCGAGGTGGGCTCGTCAGCGATGAGCAGCTTCGGGTCGGCCGCGAGGCCGATGCCGATCAGCGCGCGCTGGCGCATGCCACCCGAGAACTGGTGCGGGTACTGGTGCAGACGCTTGGCGGCGTCCGCGAGACCCGCCTGCTGCAGCACCTCGACGGCCCGCGCCTCGATCTCCTTGCGCCCGGTGGCGAGACCGTTCGCACGGATCGCCTCCTTGACCTGGAAGCCGATCGACCACACGGGGTTGAGGTTGGACATCGGATCCTGGGGCACGTAGCCGATCTCGCGGCCGCGGATCTTCTCCATCTGCCCCTCGGTGAGCCCGGTCAGCTCCTGGCCGTCCAGCGTGATGCTGCCCGCGGTCACATGACCGGTTCCGGGCAGCAGGTTGACGATCGCGGATGCGGTCGTCGACTTGCCGGATCCGGACTCGCCCACGATGGCCAGCGTCTCGCCGGCGTACAGGTCGAGGTTGACGCCGTGCAGCACCTCGCGCGAGCTCTTCTGGGTGTCGAACGCGACGCGCAGGTCGCGGATCCGCAGCAGCGGTGTGTCAGCGTTCGCGCTCATCGGCGAGCCCTCGCTCTCGGGTCGAGGGCGTCTCGCACGAGCTCGCCCAGCATGATGAACGCGAGCACCGTGACGGTCAGCGCGATCGACGGGTAGATGAGGGCCATCGGCGCGACGCGCAGCGACTGCTGCGCCTGGCTGATGTCGTTGCCCCAGCTCATGGTGCCGCTGCCGAGTCCGACGCCGAGGAACGACAGCGTCGCCTCGGCGACGATGGCGGCGGCGAGGCTCAGAGTGGTGACGACGAGCAGCGGTGCGATCGCGTTGGGGATGACGTGCGACATGAGGGTGCCGAACCGCGACTTGCCGAGCGCACGCGAGGCCATCACGAAGTCGGCCTGACGCACACGCAGCACCTCCGCTCGCACGACGCGTGCCGTGGATGCCCACGCGAACCCTCCGATCGCCACCGCCAACGTGAACACGTTGCGGTACTGCGCGAACACGCTCATCACAACGACGGCAGCGAGGATGTAGGGGATCGAGAAGAAGATGTCGCCGACGCGCGACAGCAGGCCGTCAAGCCAGCCGCCGTAGAAGCCGGCCAGGGCCCCCATGATGAGACCGATCGAGGATCCGATCAGGGTCGCGAGCAGGCCGACCGAGAGGGAGGTGCGAGCGCCCCACACGGTACGGGCGTAGATGTCGCAGCCCTGGAACGTGAAGCCGAGCGGGTGCCCAGCGGTCGGTCCCCCGTTGGAGTTGGACAGCTGACAGTTGCTGTTCGGCGGGGTCTGCGTGAACAGCGTCGGGGCGACGGCCATGACGAGCACGATGAACACGATGACGAGCGAGATCCAGAACATCGGCCGACGGCGCATGTCCGCCCAGGCGTCCCGCCAGAGGTTGGACGGCTTCTCCGCGATCTTGATCGCGTCGACCGCGATCGTGCCCTCGGGAATGGGAGCGACGTAGTGCGTCGCACTGGTGTCAGACATAGCGGATCCTCGGGTCGAGCAGGCCGTACAGCAGGTCCACGAGCAGGTTGACCAGCACGTAGATGATCACGAACACGGTCACGAAGGACACGATCGTCGGCCCCTCGTGCTGCAGAATCGCGTGGAACAGCGTGTTGCCGACGCCGGGGACGTTGAAGATGCCCTCGGTGACGGTCGCGCCGACGAGGAGCACACCGAAGTTCGTCGCGGAGTTGGTGATCACCGGGATCAGGGAGTTGCGCAGCACGTGCACGGGGATGACGCGTCGTCGCGGCAGACCCTTGCTGTAGGCGGTGCGCACCCAGTCCTGGTTGAGGGTGTCGATGACCGAACCGCGCATGAGTCGCATGCTGGTGGCGTACAGGCTGACACCGAGCACGATGGCCGGCAGCCACAGGTCGCCCCAGTCATTCTCCGCCCCGACCGTGGGACTGAACCACTGCAGCTTGACGGCGAGGAAGTACTGGGAGAGGAACGCGATGACGAAGATCGGCAGCGAGATGAAGATCAGCGAGACGACCAGCATCGAGTTGTCGAAGATCTTGCCCTTGCGCAGCGCCGAGAAGGTGCCGATGATGATCGCGAGCGTGAACTCGAGTCCGATCGCCATGACCGCCAGACGCCCCGTGACCGGCAGCGTCGCCGCCAGGACGTCGTTGACGGACCGACCGGAGAACGTGGTGCCCATGTTGCCCTGGAAGATGCCGACAAGGTAGTACCAGTACTGCACGATGAACGGCTGATCAAGGTGATACTGGGCCGTCAGCGCGGCGAGCAGCTGCTTGCTCGGCTGCTTGTCGCCGAAGAGTGCGGCGATCGGATCGCCCGGCATGGAGAACACCAGGAAATAGATGAGCAGGGTGGCCCCGAGGAACACGGGGATCACCTGCAAGAGGCGTTTGAGGATGTACCCGACCATGCGCCCCTCCTTTCAGATGAGGAGGCGCCTCGGGAACCCGCACGATCCGTGCCGGTGCGACGCCTCGCTGAGAGCATCGTGTCACGTGTTCGACGTGCACGACACTTTTGATTTGCGCTGAGTTGACAGCGCGCGAGGCGGTGACGTGATCGTCACCGCCTCGCGGGTGTGATCCCTCGGGCCGGTCAGCCCTTGGTGATCTCGTAGTACAGCGGAACCGAGTTCCACCCGAACTGGACGTTGTTCACGCCCTTGGCGAAGCCGCCGTTGACGTTCGAGTACCACAGCGGGACGGCGGGCAGGTCCTTGAAGAGGATCTCCTGAGCCTGCGCGTAGTCCTTCGTGGCCGCGGCCTGGTCGGTGGCCGAGGCGCCCTTGGCGATCAGCTTGTCGAAGTCGGGGTTCGAGTAGTCGCTGTCGTTCGACGAGGCCTTGGTGCCGTAGATCGGCTGCAGGAAGTTGTACTGCGCCGGGTAGTCGGCCTGCCAGCCGGTGCGGAACGCGGTCTTGATGGTGCGCGCGTTCACGTCCTTGCGGAGCGAGGCGAAGTCGACGTACGGGTTGCCGGAGGCGTCGATGCCGAGGTTGTTCTTCAGCTGGTTCGACACGGCGTCGACCCAGGCCTGGTGACCACCGTCGGAGTTGTACGCGATCTGGAAGGTGCCGCTCCACGGCGAGATCTTGTCGGCCTCGGCCCACAGCTCCTTCGCCTTCTTCGCGTCGAACTTCAGCACGTCCGCACCCTTGATGGAGTCGGACCAGCCCGCGATGACCGGCGAGGTGAAGTCGCTGGCCGGGGTGCGGGTGTTGTTGAAGATCGTCTTGGTGATCGCGGCGCGGTCGATGGCCATCGAGATGGCCTGCTTGCGCAGCGCACCCTCGTCGCCGGTGAAGTGCTCGGCGTTGCCCGGGATCGTGAACGACTGGAAGATCGCAGCCGGCTGGTTGACCGCACGGTCACCGAGGTCGGACTCGAACGTCTGCTGAGCGGAGGACGGGATCTGGTCGATCACGTCGATCTTGTTGCTGAGCAGGTCGGCGTACGCCGCGTCGGGGGTCGCCTCGAAGACGAACGTCACGCCGCCGTTCTTCGCCTGACGGCCACCCTTGTAGGAGTCGCTCTTGACGAGGTCGATCTCGACATTGTGCTGCCAGGCGCCGTCCTTGGCCAGCTTGTACGGGCCGTTGCCGATCGGGTTCTCGCCGGCCGTGGCCATGTCCTTGAGGGACGCGGCGGGCAGCGGGTAGTAGGCCGAGTAGCCGAGGCGCTGCGACCAGTCCGCGGCCACCGGGTTGGACAGCTTCACGGTGAACGTGTAGTCGTCGACCTTCTTCAGGCCGGTCAGGTCGGCGTCGGCGTCGGCGCTGAAGCCCTCGATGTCGGAGAACCAGGAGCTGTTCAGCTGCTTGTTCGAGAACTTGGCACCGTACTGCCAGGCGTTGATGAAGCTGTCGGCCGTGACCTTCTCGCCGTTGGAGAAGGTGTTGCCCTGCTTCACCTTGATCGTCAGGTCGGAGTCGTCGTCGACCTTGATCGACTCGGCCATGTCGTTGACGAGCTTGCCCTTGGCGTCGTAGTACGCGAGGCCCGCGAACAGGGAGTCGAGGATCTTGCCGCCGCCCACCTCGTTGGTGTTCGTCGGGATCAGCGGGTTCTCGGGCTCACTGCCGAGGGCCCGGATGACGGCCTTCGAGTCACCGCCGGCCGAGGCGGTGGCGTTGCCACTGCCGCTGTTGCTGGAGCAGCCGGCGAGGGCGAGTGCGCCCACCGCAAGCAGTCCGATGCCCGCGAGGGCGATCTTGTTGCGCTTCACGTTGTGTCCTCCTGTGGACAGTTGACAGCAATCTGCGCACTCGTCGTCGAGCGCTCAGGGATACCTGAGCCTAACCGCCCGTCCGCCGATCGCACGAATGCGTACCGTTAACCGTTACTTACTGGTGACCTGAACGACGAGGCGTCCTGGGAGCGGTTCCCAGGACGCCTCGTCGTTCTTCGGATCGCGCGGATCCCTACAGCGCGAACGCCTCCACCGGCGGGCAGGCGCACACCAAGTTGCGGTCTCCGTAGGCGTTGTCGATGCGGCGCACGGGCGGCCAGTACTTGCCCGCGATGAGCGCGTGCGTCGGGTACGCGGCCTGCTCACGGGTGTAGGCGTGATCCCACTCCCCCATCAGCAGGGCCGCCGCCGTGTGCGGCGCGTGCACGAGCGGGTTGTCGTCTCGCGGCCAGACGCCTGCGGCGACCTCGTCGGCCTCCGCCTTGATCTGGATCATCGCCTCCACGAAGCGCTCGAGCTCGCCGAGATCCTCCGACTCCGTCGGCTCCACCATGAGCGTGCCCGCGACGGGGAACGACATGGTCGGGGCGTGGAAGCCGTAGTCGATGAGGCGCTTGGCCACGTCGTCGACCGTGATCCCGGTCGCCTCCTTGAGCGGACGCAGGTCGAGGATGCACTCGTGCGCCACCCGGCCCTGTTCGCCCGAGTACAGCACCGGGTAGTGATCGGCCAGGCGCGCGGCGACGTAGTTCGCCGCGAGCACGGCGGCCGCGGTCGCGTCGCGCAGGCCGTCGGCGCCCATCATCCGCACGTACGCCCACGAGATCGGCAGCACGCCGGCGGATCCGTAGGGCGCCGCGGAGACCGGGCCGCCCTCGAACACGTAGCCGCCCGCGTGCTCGGCACGCTGCGCCTGCGGGTGACCGGGCAGGTACGGCGCGAGGTGCGCCTTCGCCGCCACGGGGCCCACGCCGGGGCCGCCGCCGCCGTGCGGGATCGCGAACGTCTTGTGCAGGTTGAGGTGCGAGACGTCGCCGCCCAGGTCGCCGAACCGGGAGTAGCCGAGCAGCGCGTTGAGGTTCGCGCCGTCGATGTAGACCTGACCGCCGGCCGCGTGCACCGCAGCCGTGATGTCGAGCACGTCATGCTCGTACACGCCGTGCGTGGACGGGTAGGTGATCATGAGCGCCGCGATCTCGTCGGCGTGCTGTGCGATCTTCGCGCGCAGGTCGTCGAGGTCCACGTTGCCCAGCTCATCGGTCGCGACGACGACCACCTTCATGCCTGCGAGCACCGCGGACGCAGCGTTGGTGCCGTGCGCGGAGGACGGGATCAGGCACACGGTGCGGTGGTCGTCGCCGTTGGCGAGGTGGTAGCCGCGGATCGCGAGCAGGCCCGCGAGCTCGCCCTGGGAGCCGGCGTTCGGCTGCAGGGACACCGCGTCGTAACCGGTGACGTCCGCGAGCCATGCCTCGAGCTGGTCGATGAGCTCGAGCGAGCCCTGCACATCCGCCTCGGGGGCGAACGGGTGCAGCTGCGCGAACTCGGGCCACGTGATGGCCGCCATCTCGGTCGCCGCGTTGAGCTTCATCGTGCAGGATCCGAGCGGGATCATGCCCCGGTCGAGCGCGTAGTCGCGGTCGGCGAGGCTCTTCAGATACCGCATCATGGCGGTCTCGGATCGGTGCGCGTGGAACACTGGGTGCGTGAGGTACTCGTCCTGGCGGGCCAGGGCCGCCGGCACGCTGGTGACGGGGATGTAGGCGAACGAGCCCTCTCCCGCACCGAAGACCGTGGCCACGGCGAGGATGTCCTCGTAGGTCGTGGTCTCGTCGGTGGCGATGCTCACCGTGTCCGCGTCGACGGGGTTCAGCAGGATCCCCGCGTCGTGGGCGGCAGAGACGATCGCCTCGGCCCTTCCGGGAACCCTCACCGTGATCGTGTCGAAGTAGTCGGCATGCACGATCTCGGCGCCGGCCTTCTCCAGCTGCGTGGCGAGGAAGCGGGCCTTGGAGGCGACGCCGGAGGCGATCTCCTTCAGTCCCTCCGGACCGTGGTACACCGCGTACATCGCGGCCATGACGGCCAGCAGCACCTGGGCGGTGCAGATGTTCGAGGTGGCCTTCTCGCGGCGGATGTGCTGCTCGCGGGTCTGCAGCGCCAGGCGGTAGGCCGGGTGGCCGTCCGCGTCCTGAGAGACGCCGACCAGGCGCCCCGGGAGCTGGCGCTCCAGGCCGGACCGCACGGCCATGTAGCCGGCGTGCGGGCCGCCGAAGCCCATCGGCACGCCGAAGCGCTGCGTGGTGCCCACGGCGACGTCCGCGCCGAGCGAGCCCGGCGAGGCGATCAGGGTGAGCGCGAGCAGGTCGGCCCCGACGACGGCGAGGCCGCCGGCGAGGTGCGCCGCATCGATCACCGCGGACGGATCCCAGATCCGCCCCGAGGCGCCCGGATACTGCACGAACACCCCGAACAGCTCCTCGGGCAGGGTCTCCCCGCCGCCGAGGTCGCGCTCGACGAGCTCGATCCCGAGCGCCGCCGCACGCGTGGCCAGCAGCGCCTTGGTCTGCGGCAGAGCGTCGGCGTCGACCACGAACACGGACGACGGGGACTTGGATCCGCGCCGCGCGAGCAGCATGCCCTCGGCGACCGCGGAGGACTCGTCGAGCATCGACGCGTTCGCCGTGTCGAGACCCGTGAGGTCGGAGACCATGGTCTGGAAGTTGATCAGCGCCTCCAGGCGACCCTGCGAGATCTCCGGCTGATAGGGCGTGTACGCCGTGTACCAGGACGGGTTCTCCAGGACGTTGCGCTGGATCACGCTGGGCGTGAGGGTGCCGTAGTAGCCCAGACCGATCATGGGGCGGTTCACGGCGTTGCGATTCGCGAACGCGCGCAGCTCGGCGAGGGCTTCCGCCTCGCTCGCCGCGGCCGGCAGCACGCTGACGCGGTCGGCGGCCGAGCGGATCGAGGCCGGGACGGCCTCGCGCATGAGCGCATCGACGGGGCGCTCGTCGGCGCCGTAGGAGATGCCGATCGCGTCGAGCATCGCCCGCTGGGCGTCGGCGGTGGTGCCGATATGGCGGTCGAGGAACGCGGTCACTCTCAGCCCTCCGTGTGAGCGACGTAGGCGTCGCGGTCGAGGAGACCGTCGACGGCGCCCGCGGCGATGGAGACCTTGATCAGCCAGCCACCGTCGAACGGTGCGGAGTTGACCAGCGACGGGTCGTCGATCACGGCGTCGTTGATCTCGACGACGGTGCCGTCGACCGGCGCGTACAGCTCGGAGACCGACTTGGTCGACTCGGCCTCGCCGAAGACGTCGCCGCGGCTGAAGGAGGTGCCGACGGCGGGCAGCTCGACGAAGACGATGTCACCGAGGGCGTCCGCGGCGAAGTCCGTGATGCCGATGGTCGCGGAATCGCCGTCGACGGCGACCCACTCGTGCTCTTCGCTGTAGCTCAGGGTGTTGAGATCGGTCATTTCTTCCTCCGGTAGAAAGGCAGGGCGGTGACGGTCGCGGGGATCTTCGTCCCGCGGACGTCGAGGAACAGGGGGACGGAGCCGTCGGCGACGGCGGGATCGACGAAGGCCATGGCGATCGGGTGGCCGAGTGTGGGGCTCAGCGCGCCGCTGGTGATCTCGCCGATCACCGCGCCGTTCTCCGTCACCACCGCGTACTCGGCACGGCCGGCCCGGCGGCCCTCGGCGGCGAGGCCGATCAGCACGCGTGCGCCCTCGGCCGGCGTGACCTCGCCCTTGCCGACGAAGTCGTCCTTGTCCTCGACGACCACGCGGCCCAGGCCCGACTGCGCGGGCTTGGTCTCGCGGTTGAGCTCGTGGCCGTACAGCGGCATGCCCGCCTCGAGGCGCAGCGTGTCGCGCGCGGCGAGACCGGCGGGGACGAGGCCGTGGTCGGCGCCCGCGGCGAGCGCGGCGTCCCACAGCACGGCGGCGTCCTCGGCGGCGACGAGCAGTTCGAAGCCGTCCTCGCCGGTGTAGCCGGTGCGCGCCAGCAGCAGCGGCTTGCCGTTGTAGGTGGCGGAGGCCCAGGCGTAGTACTTCTGCTCCGACCACGGGATCGAGACGTCCGCGATGCCGTCGACCGCGGCGACGATCGCCTCGGCGTTCGGGCCCTGCACGGCGATGAGCGCGTAGGAGTCGGAGACGTCCTCCACGACGACCTCGCGACCCGTGGTGCGGGCCAGCAGCGCCTCGCGCACGGCGTCGCGGTTGCCCGCGTTGCTGATGATGAGGAAGTCGTCGTCGCCCAGTCGGTAGACGATCACGTCGTCGATGATCCCGCCGTCCTCGGCCAGCAGCAGCGAGTACTTCGCCTTGCCGACAGCGAGGGCGGAGAGCCGGCCGGCGAGCGCGTAGTCGAGATACGCCGCCGCACCGGTGCCGATGATCGTGAACTCCGCCATGTGCGAGATGTCGAAGATGCCCGCGCTCTCGCGCACCGCGTGGTGCTCAGCGAGGTCGGACGTGTAGCGGACCGGCATCTGCCAGCCGCCGAAGTCGGTGAAGGAGGCTCCGAGCGCCTCGTGACGCTCTCGGAGCGGGGTGTAGCGGGCCTGTGAAGGTGGAGATTGTGTCATGGAGCTCTCCCGTGCGGATCGGTGAGGATCCGCACGGCGCGCGGATCCGAGAACTCCCCCTCTGTCATGAGCCTGAGAGCTTCGCCCGCGCGCGTGCGCAAGGGCTTTCACCGTCGGCGGATCTCTCACGCGAGTGGTGGGGATCCGCGAGGATCCTCTCACCAGGGTTTCGGCTCGGGCGCCTTCGGCGTCCTCGCTCAACCCGATTTCTCGCTTCGCTTGAAATCGCTTTTCAGAGCGGCCGGGTCTGCGCGGTGCGGTTACCTGAGAGATTGGCGGGGAGGCTTGCTCCTTCGGTGTCCGGCTGCGATCACCGGACTCTCCCGCGCGGACCATGCGGCCACGTGTTCAGTTGATGCCCCCAGCATAGCGGCACGGTCTGCGCGGGCGCAGGGGCCGGCACGGGCTGTCGTCGCTCGAACCGGAGTCCTCACCCTAGGCTCTTGGTGTGACCGAGGCGAGGACAGAGGACGACGCGATCCGCGTCGCCGTGTCGGCCGTCATCTTCTCCCTGCGCGCCTCGGACGACGGCGACCGGCTCATGCTGCCGCTCGTCCGGCGCACCCGGGAGCCGTACCGCGGCCTGTGGGCGCTGCCGGGCGGCTGGCTGGGCGTCGACGAAGACCTGGATGCGGCGGCGGCGCACACCCTGGCCGACACGACCGGACTCACACCGAGCTACCTCGAGCAGCTGTACACGTTCGGCGACGTCGATCGCTCGCCGAACCGGACGATCTCAGTGGTCTACTGGGCTCTGCTCCGCTCGGATCTCGTCGACGCCCAGCGCTCGGCGGCCGGGGCGCCGGAGAACGTCGAGTGGCTGGACGTGGACGCGATCCCCCCGCTCGCCTTCGATCACAACCGCATCGCCGCGTACGCACTGGACCGGCTGCGCAACAAGGTCGGCTACAGCCGGATCGCGGCGGGGCTCCTGCCGGATGAGTTCACCCTCGCGGAGCTGCGCGAGGTCTACGAGACCGTGCTCGGGCGGCGCCTGGACCCCTCGAACTTCCGCCGCCTGCTCGAGGGCTCCGGCGAGCTGGTCCCGACCGAGTCGTTCCGCACCGGGAACCACCGGCCCGCGCGCCTGTACCGCTACTGCTCCGAGAGCTGAGCCCTCCCGCGCGATGGACTCCCGCGACACTCCCCCCGCCCCGCTTGCACTTCTGGTCAGTTCGACTTAATGTGCACTCAGTGACACTAAATGTCGATTCGACCAGAAGGCGGCGCGCCATGTCCTCCTCCCCCCTCCTCGATCCCTCCGTCGATCACGCGCTCCGGCTGATCGTGACCGGCGCATCCACTGAGGAGACCTGCACCACCGATCTCGCTGCGGGTCCGTGGAACTTCGACACGATCCCCGGGTACGGGCCTGGCTCGTCGATGGGCGACGTGATCCCAACCGGCGCGCCGCGACAGGGCGAACTGCCCGCCGCGTATCGCGAAGCCGGCGAGGACGAGCTGCACGAGCGGATCCGAGCCGCCAAGGCGACCCTCGGCGAGCGCGTCGTGGTGCTCGGGCACTTCTATCAGCGCGAGGAGGTCGTGCAGCACGCCGACCACGTCGGGGACTCGTTCCAGCTCGCGGGCTTCGCGAAGCAGCACCCCGACGCGGAGGCGATCGTCTTCTGCGGCGTGCACTTCATGGCCGAGACCGCCGATCTGCTCTCCGGACCCGACCAGGCCGTGATCCTGCCGAACCTCGCCGCCGGGTGCTCGATGGCGGACATGGCCGACATCGACCAGGTCGAGGACTGCTGGGAGCAGCTCGCGGATGTTCTCGGCCCGCTGGACCAGCCCGACGCCGACGGCCTCGTGCCGGTGATCCCCGTCACCTACATGAACTCCTCCGCGGCGATCAAGGGTTTCGTAGGGCGCCACGGCGGCATCGTGTGCACCTCGTCGAACGCCCGCACCGTGCTCGAGTGGGCGTTCGCGCGCGGGCGGCGGGTGCTGTTCTTCCCGGACCAGCACCTGGGCCGCAACACGGCGAAGGCGATGGGCGTGCCGCTGGAGCAGATGCCGATGTGGAATCCGCGCCGCCCGCTCGGCGGATCCTCCGCGGAGGAGCTGCAGGACTCCCGCGTCATCCTCTGGCACGGCTTCTGCTCAGTGCACCGTCGTTTCACCGTCGCCCAGATCGACCAGGCCCGCGCCGAGCATCCGGGCGTGCGCGTGATCGTGCACCCGGAGTGCCCGATGGAGGTCGTGGACGCCGCCGACGAGGCCGGGTCCACCGACTACATCCGCAAGGCCATCGACGCGGCGACCGAGCCCACCACCTTCGCGATCGGCACCGAGATCAATCTCGTCCGCCGGCTCGCGGCGCAGTATCCGCAGCACGAGATCTTCTGCCTGGATCCGGTCGTCTGCCCCTGTTCCACGATGTACCGGATCCACCCCGGCTATCTGGCCTGGGTGCTCGAGGAGCTCGTTGCCGGGCGCACGCCGAACCGCATCACCGTGCCGGCGGACGTGGCCGACCCGGCGCGCGTCGCGCTCGAGCGCATGCTGGCCGCACGCCCTCCGGTGGCGGTGGCCTGATGCGCACCCCCGGCGAGCACCGCGCCCCCGGCGCTCTGCGCATCCTCGTGATCGGCGGCGGGATCGCGGGGCTCACCGCAGCGCTGCACGCGCACGAGGCCGGCCATCGTGTCGAGGTCGTGGTCAAGGACGCTCTCGGCGACGGTGCGACCGCGCTGGCCCAGGGCGGGATCGCCGGGGTCTACGGCACGGACGCCGACGGCGTGGCCGACTCCCCCGCCGCGCACGCCGCGGACACGCTCACCGCCGGGGCCGGACTCTCGGACCCCGCGGTCGTGGACGTGCTCGTCGGAGAAGCGCCCGCACGGATCGCCGAGCTGATCGCCCGCGGGGTGCCCTTCGATCGGGACCCCCAGGGGCGGCTGCTGCGCGGCCTCGAAGCGGCCCACTCCGCCGCGCGGATCGCACACGCCGGCGGCGACGCCACGGGAGCGGCCATCTCCGCCGCCCTCGTCCGCGCCGTGCAGGAGGCGGGGATCGCCGTGCGCGAGCATGCGATGCTGATCGATCTGGTCGTCTCGGACGGGGTGGTGCACGGAGCCCGACTGCTCACGGCGGGGCGGATCGCGGAGGTCGGCGCGGACGCCGTGGTCCTCGCGACGGGTGGCGCCGGGCGGCTGTTCCGGCACACCACCGCGCCGGCCGTCTGCACGGGCGACGGGATCGCCGCGGCGCTGCGGGCCGGCGCCGCGGTCGAGGATCTGGAGTTCGTGCAGTTCCACCCCACGATCCTGGCCGCCCCCGGGCCCGCGTTCCTGATCTCCGAGGCGGTGCGCGGAGAAGGCGCGACGCTCATCGACGACGAGGGCCGGCGCTTCGCCTTCGACGCGCACCCCGACGGTGAGCTCGCGCCGCGCGACGTCGTGACACGCGCCGTCGTCCGCCGCGCGCAGGAACAGGGCGGCCCCGTGCGGCTCGACGCCACGGGGCTCTGCGACCGAGAGGGCTGGAGCGCGGAGCGCCTCGCCCGGCGCTTCCCCACGATCGATCGGGTGACGCGGGAGCGCGGCTTCGACTGGACCAGCGAACCCCTCCCGGTCACCCCGGCCGCGCACTATCTGATGGGCGGCGTGGTCACCGACGCCGACGGCCGCACCACCCTGCCCGGCCTCTACGCCGTCGGCGAGACCGCGCGCACGGGCGTGCACGGTGCGAATCGCCTCGCCTCGAACTCCCTGCTCGAGGGGGCGGTGTTCGGCGCGCGGGCTGCGGCGGCGCTGGACACCCCGTGGTCCGGCCCCGTCACCGACGCCCGCGGATGGGCCGGCCAGGTCGACGTCCGCGATCGGGACGTGGCATCGGATCCGTTCTCCCGGCCCGCCCTGCAGGAGCTCATGTGGGACCTGGTGGGCCCGCTGCGCACCCTCGACGGCCTCGAGGAGGCGCTGACGACGGTCCGTTCCTGGAGCGCGCCGGAGGCCCTCACCCGCACCGCCGTCGAAGATCGCAACCTGCTCCAGGTCGCGGAGGCCATGATCGCCGCCGCGCTCGCCCGCCCGGTCTCGATCGGCGCCCACCACCTCGAACCGTCGCCCGCCCTGATCGGAGTCTGATGCTCACCCCCGCCCTCCTCACCCGCGTCGTCGGAGCAGCTCTCGAAGAGGACGCCCCCTGGGGCGACCTCACGAGCACCGCCCTGCTGCCCGCCGACGCGACGGCGACCGCCGACCTCGTCGCGCGCGAGTCCGGAGTGCTCGCCGGCGGCGAGGTGTTCGCCGCCGCCTTCACCCTCACGGATCCGGCCACGGTCGTCGACCTCCATGTCGCGGACGGCGACGCCTTCGAGGCCGGAGACGTGTTGGCGACAGTGACCGGCTCCGCGCGCAGCCTGCTCACGGCCGAGCGCGTGGCGCTGAACTTCGCGCAGCGACTGAGCGGCATCGCGACCCTCACCGCCGCCTACGTCGGCGCCGTCGACGGCGCCGGTCCCGACGGCAAGCAGGTGCGCATCGCCGACACCCGCAAGACGACGCCCGGCCTGCGCGCCTTCGAGCGGCACGCCGTCCTCGCGGGCGGCGGACGCAACCACCGGTTCTCGCTGTCCGACGCGGTGATGGCCAAGGACAACCACCTCGCCGTGCTGACCCGCGGCGGACGCGACGTCGCGACGGCCCTGCGTGAGGCAATCGCGACCCTGCCGCACACCACGCACGTCGTGGTGGAGGTGGATCGGCTCGACCAGATCCCCGCGGTGCTCGACGGCGGCGCCCACACGGTGCTGCTGGACAACTTCTCCCTGGAGGACCTGCGCACGGGCGTCGCCCTGATCGGCGGACGCGCGACGGCGGAGGCCTCGGGCGGCGTGAGCCTCGACACCGTGCGGGCGATCGCAGGCACCGGGGTCGACGTCATCTCGGTGGGCGCGCTCACCCACTCCGCGCGGGCGCTGGATCTCGGGCTCGACGTGCGGATCGACTGAGCATGTCCGTCCCGCTCTACCTCGACCATGCGGCGACCTCGCCGATCCGGCCCGAGGTGCTCGAGGCGATGGCGCCGTTCCTCACCCGCACGTTCGGCAACCCGTCCAGTCATCACACCGTGGGCGAGGCGGCGAGCGCTGCGCTCGAGGACGCCCGCGCGCGAGTGGCCCGCGTGCTGGGGATGCGCGCCGGCGATGTCGTCTTCACCGCAGGGGGCACCGAGGCCAACAACCTCGCGGTCAAGGGCATCGCGCTGGCCGCGCTTGCCCGGGGCGGGCGGCACGTGGTCACGACGCCGATCGAGCACGAGTCGATCCTGGAGTCGGTCGGGTATCTCGAGCGGTTCCACGGTGTGACGTCGACCCGGGTCCCGGTCGACGACGCCGGACGGGTGGATCCGGCAGCCGTGGCCGTTGCGATCCGGGATGACACCGCTCTGATCGCGGTGGGGCACGCGAACAACGAGATCGGCACGATCCAGGACGTCGCGGGCATCGCCGCGGTCGCCTCCGCCCACGGCATCCCGCTGCACCTGGACGCGGTGCAGTCCGCGGGATGGCTGGCGCTGTCGGACCTCGGCGCGGATGCGATCGCGCTCGCCGGGCACAAGCTCGGCGCGCCCAAGGGCATCGGCGCGCTCGCAGTGCGCGGACGTGTGCCGCTCGAGCCCCTCCTGCACGGGGGCGGGCAGGAGCGCGGCCGCCGCTCCGGCACCGAGAACGTCGCGGGCGCCGTCGGACTCGCGGCCGCGCTGGAGCGGGCCGAGGGCGAGCGCGCCGAGGCCGCCGCCCGCGTCGGGGCGCAGTGCGCCCGGTTCATCGCCGGAGTCCTCGCGGCGCTGCGGTCGGCGCGTCTCACCGGGGATCCGGTGCACCGGCTGCCCGGCACGGCGAGCTTCGCCTTCGCGGACGTCTCCGGCGAGGCGGTGCTGCTCGAGCTGGAGCGGCGCGGCGTGGTGTCGTCCAGCGGTTCGGCGTGCGCCGCGGGCAGTGACGAGCCCTCGCACGTACTGCTGGCCTGCGGCATCGCCCCCGTGATCGCACAGACCGCGGTGCGCTTCACGCTCGGCCGCGCGGGGTTGCCGGACGAAGGCCCCGAACGGCTCGCGGCACTGGTCGCCGACGCCGTGGCCGCCGTGCGCTCCTAGACTGGCGAGGTGCCCGCTCCGCTCGTGACCGTGATCGTGCCCGGTCGCGACATCGCCGAATTCGCTCCTGCCGCCCTCGACTCGCTGCGCGCGCAGACGGAGACGTCCTGGCGGGCGATCCTCGTCGATGACGGGTCCCGCGATGACACCGGCCGGATCTTCGACGCCGCCGCGGATGCGGATCCGCGCTTCACGGTCCTGCGTCACGCGGAGGCCCGCGGACTCGGCGGCGCTCGCAATGCCGCGCTCGAGCTCGTCGACACCGAGTACCTCGGCTTCCTCGACGGCGACGACGAGCTGACGCCGACCGCGCTGGAGCGGATGACCCGCACGCTCGCCGCGACCGGGAGCGACTTCGTGGCGGGCGCCTACGTGCGCTCCCGCTGGGACGGCAAGACCTACGCGCCGGGCCGTGTGCAGCCCTGGGTCGCTGCAGCGACGGACCCGCAGCGTCTGCGCACCACGATCTTCGCGCACCCTGCGGCGTCGGCGAACATCGTGGCGTGGTCGAAACTGAGCCGCACCGCGTTCTGGCACGACCTCCGCTTCCCGGAAGGCGTCGCCTACGAGGATCAGGTGGTGGCGCAGCGCATGTACACATCGGCGCGCGCCTTCGACGTCATCCCCGACGTGGTGGTGCGCTGGCGACTGCGGGAGAACGGATCCTCCATCACGCAGGGCAAGCACCGGCTCCGCGTTCTGCGCGACTACCTCGCAGCGCTCCGCGGAGGCATCGATGAGCTGCAACGGGCGGGCGCGCATGCCGCCGTCGTCGCTAGGCTCGACCTCATCCTCGCGATGGATCTGCCGCCGCTCCAGGAGATCGCCGGCACCCACGCCGACTCCGCGTATCCCGCGGCGGTGCGAGCGTTCGTGCAAGACCTCGAGGCACTCCCCGAGTTCGCCGACGCCCGCGTGGACCCCACTCTCGTCGCCGCGCTGCGCTGGTAGCAGCCCGCACTGCCCGGACGGCCGGCGCCCCCGTGCGCATCGCTCCGTCCAGAATCAGGACCATCATGAACGCCTACCTCTCCGACCTCTTCTCGCTCGACGGCCGCACCGCGGTCGTCACCGGAGGCAGCTCGGGCATCGGCCGCGGCATCGCGACCGCGCTCGCCCGTGCGGGCGCCGCCACCGTGGTCGTCGCCCGCGGAGCCGATCGGATCGACGAGACGGTGCGCGAGCTCGCCGCGGCCGGCTGCCGCGTCGCTGGCGTCGTCGGCGACCTCGGCACCCGCGAGGGCATCCTGGCGACGGCGGACGCGGCGGCGCGCCCGTTCGGCGAGCCGGACATCCTGGTGAACTCGGCCGGCATCAACATCCGGCCCGCCTTCGCCGACATCACCGAGGCGGACTGGGACGCCACGATGACCGTGAACGCGCTCGCCCCGTTCCTGCTCGGTCAGCGCTATGCGGTGGGCATGGCCGAGCGCGGCTACGGCCGCCTCATCCACATCAGCTCGCAGCAGGCGCACCGTGCGTTCGTCGGCAGCGGCGTCTACGGCGTCTCGAAGGGTGCGGTCGAGTCGCTGATGCGGTCGGAGGCGGAGGCCTGGGGCGGGACCGGCGTCACCAGCAACACCCTCGTGCCGGGGTTCGTGCTGACGCCGCTCAACGCCCGCCTTCAGGAGGATCCGGTGCAGATCGCCGCGCTCGCCGCGCGCACCATGATCGGCCGCAACGGGCTGCCCTCCGACTTCGCCGGCGCGGCCGTGTTCCTCGCCGGAGCCGGATCCTCGTACGTCACGGGCCACTCGCTCTTCGTGGACGGCGGGCTGAGCGCGCACTGAGCGCGACCGCCGCGCGCGCGACCGCCGGCCGGACCCGCCCAGCGGCGGTCAGGCCGAGCGGACGTCGTCGTCGATCCTCGCCGCGGCCACCTGCTGCGCGGCGAGGTCGGCGTACAGCCCGCCCTGCGCGAGCAGCTCGGAGTGGGTGCCCGATTCGACGATCCGCCCCTCCTGCACGACGTGGATGACGTCCGCGCCGATCACCGTGGACAACCGGTGCGCGATAGTGAGGGTCGTGCGGCCCTTGGCAGCCTCGTCCAGCGCCTCCTGCACGACGCGCTCCGACACGGTGTCGAGGGCGGAGGTGGCCTCGTCCAGCAGCAGCACCGGCGGATCCTTGAGCAGCACCCGCGCGATCGCGATGCGCTGCTTCTCGCCGCCCGAGAGCCGATAGCCGCGCTCTCCCACCACGGTGTCGTAGCCGTCCTCGAAGCCGGCGATCACATGGTGGATATTGGCGGCGGTGCAGGCGGCCACGAGCTCCTCGTCGGTCGCATCGGGCTTGGCGTAGATCAGGTTCTCGCGGATCGTCGCATGGAACAGATACGTCTCCTGCGACACGATCCCGATCTCGTCGATGATCGACTCCTGCGTGAGGTCGCGCACGTCGGCGCCGTCGAAGAGGATCGCTCCCTCCGAGGCCTCGTAGAGCCGGGGCGCGAGATAGAGGATCGTCGTCTTGCCCGCCCCCGAGGGGCCGACGAAGGCGACATGCTGCCCCGGGTCGGCGGTGAACGAGATCCCCTGCAGGGTGTCCCGCGCGGCGGGCGACGCGTCCGGATAGCGGAACCGCACATCACGGAACTCGAGACGCCCGCGGGGGCCGGGCGCTGCGGATGCCGTCGTCGCATCCGGCGCGTCCTGGATCTGCGGCACCAGGTCGAGGTACTCGAAGATGCGCGCGAACAGAGCCTGCGAGGTCTGCACGTCGAGCGCGACGCGCATGAGCCCGATCAGCGGCATGAGCAGACGCGCCTGCACCGTCGTGAAGGCCACGATGGCGCCGGCGGTGATGGATCCCGTCCCGCCGGCGACGAGGAATCCGGCGACCAGGTAGATGATCGCCGGCACGCTGGACATCAGCACGGACACCACCGCGAAGAAGCCCTGGCCGCTCATCGCCGTGCGCACCTGCAGGCGGATCTGCGTGCGGTTCTGCGCCTGATACCGGGCCGACTCGGAGCGCTGCCGGTTGAACGACTTGGACAGCAGGATCCCCGACACGCTCAGCGTCTCCTGCGTGATGGCGGTGAGCTCCGAGAGCGACTCCTGCGTCTCCCCGGCGATCCGTGCGCGCACCTGTCCGACGCGCCGCTGCACGAGCACCAGGATCGGCATGACGCACACGGCGATGATGGTCAGCCGCCAGTCCAGCAGGATCATCGCCACGAGCGAGGCGATCACCGTGACGGTGTTCCCGAGGATGCTCGTGACCGTGCTCGTGAGCACTCCGGACACCCCGCCGACGTCGTTCTGCAGACGGGACTGGATGACACCCGTCTTGGTGCGGGTGAAGAAGCCCAGCTCCATCGCCTGCAGATGCTCGAAGAGGCGCACGCGCAGATCGCCCGTGACGCTGTTGCCGACCGTCGAGGTGAGCCAGGTCTGCACGACGCCGAGCCCGGAGGAGAGCAGGTACAGCCCGATCATCGAGACGACGAGCACCACCAGCAGTCCGAGCTGCGGCCCGCCGCCGCCGCGCGGGAACAGCGCGTCGTCGAAGACCTTCTGCACCAGCAGCGGCGGGATGACCCCGAGCGCGGCTCCGAGGACGACCAGCAGAACCGTCATCAGGATCCGGTTCCGGTACGGCCGGAACAGCGCCACCACGCGGCGCCCGAGGTTCGGGATGCGGGGCGCGTCCGCGTTCTGCCTGCGCTGAGCCGCCTCGTCCACGGGCCGCCCGCCGCGCGCGCCGCCCATCCTGGCCATCATGCTCATCCGCTCACCCCTGCCCGCCGTCGGTCACCTGCACCTTCGGCACCTCGCAAGCGTAGATCCCCGCGCCGACGCCGAGGCGCCGCTGCCGAGCGCGTCCGCTCAGGGCGCAACGCTGCCGAGAGCAGTATCGGGCGGCCGACGGGAATGGAATGTCCGACCCTGTGGTTACGCTGAAAGTCGCTCGCAGCTCCGCGCAGCTCATCCCCCTTTTTTCGCCCCCGCCGAGCCGGAGGAAAACACATGTCCGCCATCGAAACCGGATCCGTGCCGACCAGCACCGGATCCTCCCTCATCCCCCGCCGAGACATGGCGGTCATCTGGGTGCTCCTGGCCGCCGCCTTCGTCGCGATCCTCAACGAGACGACGATGAGCATGGCCATCCCGCACCTCATCGACGATCTGAGCATCACCCCGCTCGCCGCGCAGTGGGTGACCAGCGCGTTCATGCTGACCATGGCCGTGGTGATCCCGACGACCGGCTTCCTCCTGCAGCGCTTCACGACGCGGCAGATGTTCCTCGGCGCGCTCGCGCTGTTCTCGGCGGGAACGCTGATCGCCGCACTCGCGCCCGGCTTCACCGTGCTGCTCATCGCGCGTGTCGTGCAGGCCTCCGGCACCGCGATCATGATGCCGCTGCTCATGACCACGCTCATGAACCTGGTCCCCTCGGAGAGCCGCGGCCGGATGATGGGCCGGGTCAGCATCGTCATCTCGCTCGCGCCGGCGATCGGCCCCACGCTGTCGGGCTTCCTGCTGGACCACTTCAGCTGGCGAGCGATCTTCGTGGTCGTGCTGCCGATCGCCCTGGCCGCGATGTTCATCGGCTGGCGGTGGCTGACGAATGTCGGCGAACGCACCGACGCGCCGCTCGACGTGCTGTCGATCGTGCTGAGCGCCTTCGGCTTCGGCGGGCTCGTCTTCGGTCTCAGCCAGATCGGCGCCCTCGCGGGAGGCGGCGGATCCCCCGTTCCGCTGGTGATCGCACTGGTGGTGGGCGTGGTGGGCCTGGTGGCGTTCCTCTGGCGGCAGGTCATCCTGCAGCGCAAGGACGACGCCCTGCTCGACCTGCGGGTGTTCGCCTCGCGCGACTTCACCCTGTCGATGGTGCAGATGTTCCTGCTGTCGCTGGCGTTCTTCGGCACGCTCACGGTGATCCCGCTGTTCCTGCAGAAGGCGCTCGGCCTGGAGACCACCGAGGCGGGACTGGTGCTGCTTCCCGGCGCCCTCGCGATGGGACTGCTCGGACCGGTGATCGGACGCATCTACGACGCCCGCGGCACGAAGATCCTCCTGATCCCCGGCTCGATCCTCACCGCGGCCACGCTGTGGTTCTACACGACGCTCGCCACGAACACCTCGGTGTGGATCGTGCTGGTCGCGCAGACCCTGCTGTCGATCGGGCTCGCGCTCTCGTTCACGCCGCTGTTCACCGCGTCGTTGGCCTCGCTGACGCCGAAGTTCTACTCCTACGGCAGCGCGGTCATCGGCACCGTGCAGCAGGTCGCCGGCGCCACCGGCATCGCCGTGATGATCGCGGTGTTCACACTCATCGTGAACGCGAACGGCGGTACCGAGGTGCCCGACGCGGTCGCGGCGGGCTCGCGCAGCACGTTCGTGATCGGCGCGGTCATCGCGACGGTGACGATCCTGGGCGCCTTCATCATCCGCAAGCCCGAGGACCAGCCGCACGAGGCGGGAGCTCCGGAGGGCGCCGCCCCGGCGATGCACTGACCCGGCGCACGCTCGCATCCGAGTCGTCCCCCCTTGAGCACGATCGAGAGATCGCGCTCAAGGGGGGACGACGACGTGAGGGGTCAGTCCTTCGCGCCGGGCAGGCGGCAGACTCCGCCGATGCACAGTCCGGTGTCGTCCGCGTTGAGACCGGGGAGCAGGGACAGGCCGCCCGGAACGGCGCTCAGCGCCGGAAGCGCGGCGTCCGTGGGGGTCTGCTGCTCGGAATCGGCTGCGGTGGTCATCCCTCGATGCTACGCCCGTGCACGGCGGTGGGCGCCGTTGAGGCGTTCGCCCCATGTCCCGGGCCCGGCGCCCGGCGTAGTCTTCGCACGTGCGCCGGGTTCGCCGCCTGCGAGAACGCCCTGACGCGGATGCGAAGGAGTCTCCCATGATCATCAGCACTCCCCCGGCCGAAACCGCCGAAGGCCATGCCGCTGACATGTACGCGGAAGACGTCGCCGATGTGGGCTTCGTCTTCGCTCACACCCGGGTCATGGCGGTGAACCCCGAGGCGCATGAGGCCTTCATGGCGCTCATCCGCGCGATCGTGCCGTCCATCGGGGTGAGCGTGTACGAGGCGGCGACGCTCGGCGCCGCCCGCGCGATCGGATCCCCGCACTGTCTGCTCGCGCACGGACGCAAGGCGCTCCGCGCGGACGTCCTCACGAGCGACGGCCTCGAGGCGTTCGCCCGCCAGGACGACAGCGGCTTCTCCGTTGCCGAACAGGCCGTGGTGCAGTACGCGGCAAGGCTCTCCGTCGATCCGCGCGGCATGACCGATGCCGACACGCGCGCTCTGCGAGACGCCGGTTACGACGACCGTCAGATCGTGGACATCACGTTGGCCGCGGCGGCGCGCAACTACTTCAGCCGCGCGCTGCTCGCCCTCGCCGTGCCGACGGAGGAGGTTCCGGGACTGGATTCCGAGACGACCGCAGCTCTGCGCGCCGCGGCAGGCTGAGGCCGGTCGCACGCGATGCGCGCCCAGGTGGGAAGAACCTCCGAATCGGGTCGAATCGCCGCAGAGCGGTTGAGAGCTCGAGCCCGAAGGGGAATCGTGGCCCGGACACATGCCGTGACCTCGGCATGTCCGCAACCGGAAGGAGTGCCTCGTGCTCACCTTGACCGACAACGCCACCGCGCTGGTCACCACACTCGTCCGTCGTCGCACCGACACGGAGGGTGCGGGACTGCGCATCCACACGGCCGACACCCCGGGACAGGCGGGCGAACCCCGCCTCGCTGCCGACGTGGTCGTCTCGCCCGAGCCCGACGATCAGATCCTCGATCTGCCGGGCGCCCCGGTCTTCCTGGAAGGGGAGGCCGCCATCGTCCTGGACGACAAGGTCCTCGACGCGAACGTGAATGAGGAGGGCGCCGTGTCGTTCTCCCTGATGCCGAAGGTCGCCTGACCGGCAGGCCGCCTGACCCGCGACAACCGAATGGGCGCATCGCTCGGACCCTCCGTCCGGCCATGCGCCCATTCCGTTCTCGCCGCGTTCATGCAGAGCACGGCATGCGCACCCCTCTACGGTGGACGGATGCTCCGACGCCTCGCCGCCCGCCTGTTCTGGATGTTCAGCCGATGGACGCTCGCATCCGAGCCGGCCCCGACCCGCCCCACCGTGCTGATCGGCGCCCCGCACACCTCGAACTGGGACTTCGTGCTGATGCTCGGCATCGCCTGGCGGCTCGGCATCGACGTGCACTGGCTCGGTAAGAAGAGCCTGTTCCATGGCTGGCGCGGCCCGCTCATGCGCCGTCTCGGCGGCATTCCAGTGGATCGATCGGATCCCTCCCGCGTCGTCGATGAGGTCGTGGCGCAGGTGAACGGCGGTGCCGTGTTCGGATTGGTCGTCACACCCGACGGCACCCGCGGCGGCAATGCCTACTGGAAGAGCGGCTTCTATCGCATCGCCCGTGAGACCGGCATGCCGGTGACGCTCGGGTTCGTCGATCGCACCACCATGACGACCGGGCTCGGACCCACATTCGAGCTCACCGGCGATGTCGCGGCCGACATGGACCGGATCCGCGCGTTCTACGCCGACAAGGCGGGTGTGCGCCCCGAGCGCCGCACCGAACCGCGCCTGCGCGAGGAGCTCTCCGCGGTCACCCCAGTCCCGTGACGAGGTTGATGATCGTGCCGAGGATCAGCGCGCCGAACACGTAGGCGATCGTGGTCTGCGCGATGACGATGCGCCGGATGGCGTTGCGGGTGACGTTGGTGTCCGCCACCTGATACGTCATCCCGAGGCCGACCGAGAAGTACGCGAAGTCGGTGTATTCGGGATCCTCGTTCTGGTTGAAGATGATGCCGGCGGATCCGTCGTAATAGAGCTTCGCGTACCGCAGCATGTAATCGGTCTGGATCAGCCCCCACGAGGCGGCGACGCTGAGGACGGCGCTCCCCGCAAGGGCGAACTGGGTCCAGCCCTCCGCGTGGCGGGCCTGCAGCACGACGACCAGCACGGCCGCGATGCTGACGAAGCTCCCGATCACCGCGACCACCCGGGCGATGCGTCGACCGGGGTCCTCCTCGGTGGCATGCGAGCGCGTCTGTTCGGCGTTCATCGGCCATACGACGAGCAGGATCCACACGGTGCTGACGAGCGCCAGCGCACCCCAGGCCGCGAGCAGGCCGGCGGCCAGGCCCAGGAAGGGCGTGACGATGAACCCGACCGCGATTCCGACCAGGATCGCGACCGAGGTGCGCACGCGCCAGCGATGGCGCAGGGGAAGCGGGCTCACCTCGGAATGCTAACCCGCAGGCGAGCTCACGCCGTGGAGCGCTCGGGCTGGCAGTGCGGGCAGAGCTGTGCGGACGCGCCGGAGAAGACGTGGTCGACGATGGTCGTGCCGCAGACCGGGCAGGCTTCGCCGCCGCGCCCGTGCACGGCCATCGCGGCGACCTTGGCCTGCTTGAGCCGGTCGGGCGGCAGTCCCCGCCGATCGGCGAGCGCGCCCCGCAGCACGTCGACCGTGGCGTGGAAGAGCCGTTCCCGCTCCGCGTCGTCGAGCACCGCGGCATGCACCGCGGGTGAGATCTTCGCGCGGTGCAGGATCTCGTCGGAGTAGGCGTTGCCGATGCCCGCGAGCGATGTCTGCTCCTGCAGCAGCGCCTTGATCTGCTTGCGTCGCGTGCCGAGGGCGCGTTCGAACGCAACGCGGTCGAAGTCCGCGGCGAGCGGGTCCGATCCGAGCGCCGCGATGCCTGCGACGTCGTCAGGTGCGTCGACGACGTTGGCGGTCACCGCCAGGAAGTCACCCAGATCCACGATCTGCATCACGGCACCGTCATCGAGTGCGATCCGCGCGACCTCGGGGACGGGCTCATCGTTGCGCGGTGCGTCGGGCACCGACCAGCGGATCCAGCCGTTGCGCCCGAAGCCGATCATCAGCCAGCCCGCGTCGGTGTCGAAGCCGACGTGCTTGCCGAAGCGCTCCAGGCGCCGGATCCGTGCACCGACCAGCGCGCCGGGCGGGCGGTTGCGGGTCTTGACGATGCGGAACTCGCCGACATCCAGGTCGGTGATCGCACGACCGCGGATCCGCTCGTCGAGGAACTCGACCAGCGCCTGCACCTCCGGAGACTCGGGCATGCGCCCATCCTCGCACCGGGGTCGGACATCCGCGCGACGCGGCGGTCAGGCGAACGTGACCTCGTCGTGCCGCACCGCCGCGAATTCCTGCCCCGGGTAGCGGAGACCGGCGAAGTACATGTTCGTGTGGGCGATGATCTGCTCGCCGGAGATCGGGACCCCGTCGACGGTCGCGTCGACCGTGGTGTGCGCGTCGCGCACGAGCGTGACGTCGTAGCCGTCCGCGGCCGCACGCTGCGTCGTGGTGCGCACGCAGAAGTCGGACTGAGCGCCCGCGACGACCAGCCGGGTCGCGCCGTAACCGTCGAGCACCGCCCGCAGATCGGTCTCCGCGAACGCATCGCGGTAGCTCTTGCGCACGACGGGCTCATCGTCGGCGCGGACCAGCGGTGCGGCCAGCTCCCAGTCCGGCGTGCCCACGCCGACGGGGTCATGGTGCACCCACACGACGGGAATCCCTTCGTCGCGAGCCCGGCGCACGAGCGCCTCCGTCCGCGAGAGCACACCGCGCTCATCGAAGCAGCCGGGCATGACACCGGCCTGCATGTCGATCACGAGCAGGACGGTGCGGGCTTCCGTCCGCGCAACGGTGCCGGGCATCAGTCCCAGGCCAGGTAGTCCTCGATCGCGAACGCGGTGTCGACCGGGTCGCTCACGGGGAACAGATGCCCGCCGCCCTCGATCGTCACGACGCTAGCGCGCTCGACCGCGGATGCGCGCAGCTTCTCGCCGTTCGCCGGGGGCATGACGTCGTCCGCGGATCCCTGGATGATGAGGATCGGCACGGACGGTGCGATCGGCACGTCGACGTCTTCGACGCCCAGCAGCAGCACGCCGAGGGCGCGGTCCGTGCGCTTCGCGGAGAGTGCGCGGGCGACCGTGCCACCCACGCCGTGGCCGCCGATCCAGGTGGCGCCGATGCCGACGTGGTCCATCACGTCGCTCGCGTCCTGAACGCGCTCTTCCAGCGTCGCGGCGTCGTCGGCACGACTGCCGATCCGGAGCACCCGGATCCCTTCACCGGCGAGGATGTGCGCCACCGAACCGAGCGCGCCGCCCTCCAGGCCACGCCCCGGGATCAGCACCAGAACGGGTCCGTCGCCCTCCGACATCTCGTCGACGTAGGGGATCGCGCGGCCATCGGGTTCGAAGATGCTGTTGTTCTCGGTAGTCACCGAGCCATCGTATCGAGTCTCCCCGAGGCTCCTCCTGCGGCGTAGCATCGCGGAAGGCGCGGGGACCGACGAGGAGCGACGATGAGCCAGTACATCATCTACTTCAACCAGCAGTGGGTCGGCGAGCACAGCGACGAATGGTTCGCCGAGCGCGGCGCACTCTGCAACGCCGTCGTGTCGGACATGCGTGACAGCGGAGTCCTCGTGTTCGCGGGAGGAGTGCACGAGGACATGGATGCCGCCTTCACCGCCGATGCCTCCAGCGGCACGCCAGTGATCGCTCAGGGGCAGTTCGCGCCGAAGGAGCAGTACATCGGCGGCCTCACGATCATCGACGTGGCCGATGACGATGCTGCGAAGCTCTGGGCCGGCAGGATCGCCTTGGCCTGCGGCTGGCCGCAAGAGGTCCGACAGGTCAGCTGACCTGGTCCCCCTCATCGGGCTCGGCGCGGAGCAGATCGGCGATCTCCTCCTCAGGACGAGGCGCGATGTTCTCGTCCGCCTCGAGCTCGGGGATCGACGGCTCACCGGGCTCCGGGACATGCGGACTCGTGGAGCGCTCCTCGTTGTCAGCCATGGCGGCGTCTCCTCTCGACGACATCGCCAGCCTACGAGCGCGCGCGCGGATGCGACAGGTCGACGCGGGCCCGTACGCTGGGTAGCGCCGCGACCCGTGCGCGAAAGGAACGGCATTCCATGAACATCACCCAGCTTCGGCGGTTCGTCGCCGTCGCGGAGGAACTGCATTTCCCACGTGCGGCAGCCGGACTCGGGATCTCCCTCGCCGCCCTGTACTCATCGATCGAGAAGCTCGAGGAAGAGGTCGGGCACCCGCTCGTCACCCGCGGCGGAGCCACCCGTCTGACCAGTGCCGGGCTTCTCCTGCTGCCGGAGGCGCGCGACAGGATCGCCGCAGCTCCACCGGTTCAGCGCACGTCGGACAAGCCCACTGGCGGCAAGGCCAAGGCGTCCAAGGGGAAGGGTCGCGCCCCGGTGGTGAAGGGGCAGCCCAAGCCCTACAAGAAGCGCCAGGGCCGCTGATCCGGACCCGGTACCGGCGACACGGACGGTGTTGCTGACGGTATTGACCACTTCGAGCGCATCCGCATCGCTGAATCCGCGGCGGATCCAGGTGTAAGAGGTCGATGGGATGCCGCGTGCCGGCCGTGCCCGTGAACCGGCCGGTCGATGTCAGGGGCGCCTCGTATCCTCGGATGCATGGCCACCCTCGACGATCTGCGTGCCGTGGCCGCGCGGCTCCCCGGCAGTGAGGAGCGGGCGACGACGGGCGGTGCGGCGTGGTTCGTGCGGAACAAGCTGTACGCGTGGGAGTGCCACCCGTGGCCGAGCATCCCTGACCAGGTCCGCGCGATCATCGCATCGGAACTGGTGGTCGGAGTGAAGATCGCCGACGCAGACGACGCGCTCGCCCTCCGCGAGATGGAGCCCAGCGTCTTCCTTCCGGCGACGACCCGCTGGGGCGAGCCCAAGATCGCGTTCCGCATGGCGGCGATCGACCCCGAGCACTTCACCGAGCTCGTGACCGAGGCATGGCGGGTGCAGGCACCGAATTACCTGCGCCGCGAGTTCGATGCGTCGACGACGCGCAGAAGCGGCGGCTCTGGCAGCGCATGACACCGCTCGTGGACGTGTACGACACGCTCCCGCCAGAGCGAGGTCCTCGACGGCTTCGCTTCAAGACCTGCCCGAGCCCCGATCGACCCCGGCTTCCGGACGCGTCCGCTCGGGTCCGTCCGGACGAAGCGTCAGACGTTGAAGCGGAACTCCACGACGTCGCCGTCCTGCATGACGTAGTCCTTGCCTTCCAGGCGCGCCTTGCCCTTCGAACGGGCCTCGACGACGGATCCGGTCGCGACGAGGTCCTCGAACGAGATGACCTCGGCCTTGATGAAGCCCTTCTCGAAGTCGGTGTGGATCACGCCGGCGGCCTGCGGGGCCTTGTCGCCCTTGTGGATCGTCCAGGCGCGGGCTTCCTTCGGACCGGCCGTGAGGTAGGTCTGCAGGCCGAGGGTGTCGAAGCCGATGCGGGCGAGCTGGTCGAGACCCGACTCGTCCTGACCGGTGGAGGCGAGGAGCTCCGCGGCATCCTCCGGATCCAGGTCGATGAGCTCCGACTCGATCTTCGCGTCCAGGAAGATCGCCTGCGCCGGGGCGACGAGGGCGGCGAGCTCAGCCTTGCGGGCGTCGTCGGTCAGCACGGCCTCGTCGACGTTGAAGACGAAGATCACGGGCTTGGAGGTCAGCAGGCCGAGCTCCTTGATCGGGGCGAGGTCGATGCCGCTCGTGGAGAGCAGCTGCCCGCGCTCGAGCGCGTCCTTGGCGGCGTTCGCGGCCTCGAGCACCGAGGCATCGGTCTTGCGGCCGCGCACCTCCTTCTCGATCCGCACGATCGCCTTCTCGAGCGTCTGCAGGTCGGCGAGCATGAGCTCGGCGTTGATCGTCTCGAGGTCGTTCTTCGGGTCGATCGCGCCCTCGACGTGCACCACATCGTCGTCGGCGAAGCCGCGCACGACCTGCGCGATCGCGTCGGCCTCGCGGATGTTCGCGAGGAACTGGTTACCCAGCCCCTCCCCCTCGCTCGCGCCGCGCACGATGCCCGCGATGTCGACGAACGACACCGTCGCGGGCAGGATCCGCTCGCTGCCGAAGATCTCGGCGAGCGTGTTCAGCCGCACGTCGGGCAGGTTCACCACACCGACGTTCGGCTCGATCGTCGCGAACGGGTAGTTCGCCGCGAGCACGTCGTTCTTGGTGAGGGCGTTGAAGAGGGTGGACTTGCCGACGTTGGGCAGTCCTACGATTCCGATGGTGAGAGCCACGGGGTACGAGTCTACCGGGGCTCGCGCCGGCTCAGGATCCGCGGATCGCGCGATAGGCGGCGGTGACGTACGGCATCGACAGCGTCGTGCCCTCGACGAGCCCGAGCTCGTCGAACAGCTCGTCCATGGCGGCGGCGATCCGCGCCTTCTCCGCATCGGACGACGTGATGATGAGGCTGCGCGAGCTGGCCATCGCATGCAGCTCGGCGCGCGTCATGTCCCGGGTCCACTCCCAGCGCCGCTCCTCGAGGGGGCCGAACGGCGCGGCAACGCGCACGGCGTTCTCGCCGATCATCTCCTCCGCCGCGCTGCCGCCCATGATCGCGGTCAACCGGCGCACCCATTCGGTCCGGTCGTCCCGGACGTTCCAGATCAGCCCGAGCGCACCACCCGGGCGCATCACACGGCCGATCTCGGCGGACGCCGCGACCGGATCCACCCAGTGCCAGGCCTGGCCGAGCGTGGCGGCGTCGACGCTCGCGTCGGCCAGAGGCAGCGACTCCGCGGTGCCGCCCACCGTCTCGACGCCGGGCGTCTTCTCGCGCAGCGCCTCCAGCATCTGCGGATCCGGATCCACGGCGACGACGCTCGTGCCGCCGAGGGCGAGCACGGCACGGGTGAGCTTGCCGGTGCCCGCACCGATGTCGACAACCGCCTTCTCGGTGCCCGACAGCGGTTCCAAGAGCCAGGCGACCGCGTCCGACCGGTACTCCGGACGCCCCTTCTCGTAGCTGCCCGTCTCGGATCCGAAGCTCGTCGCACGTTCCACCATGCTTCGAGACTACGCCCGCCGATCTGCACCGCCTCGGCGCGCCTGAGCGGTCCCGGCTCCTCGGCGGCGGATGGTGGATGCGTGGCCCTGGACTTCACCGCGATCGACTTCGAGACGGCGAACTCCTCCCCTGCTTCCGCTTGCGCAGTCGGCCTGGTGCGCGTGCGCGACGGCATCGTCGTCGCACAGAGCGGCTGGCTGATCCGCCCGCCGGCCGGGCACGACGACTTCCAGGAATGGAACGTTCGGATCCATGGCATCCAGCCGCACGAGGTCGTGGACGCGGACGGCTGGAGCGAACAGCTCGACCGGCTCTGCGCATTCGCCGGTGCCGACGTGCTCGTCGCGCACAACGCGGGCTTCGACCTGAACGTGATCCGTCGTGCCTGCGAGGCCACCGGCGACGAGTGCCCGCCGTACCGGTCGCTGTGCAGTCTGAGCGTGGCGCGCAAGGTGTACGACCTCGACTCCTACAAGCTCCCGGTCGCCGCGGCCGCCGCCGGCTTCGGGGCGTTCCCGCACCACGACGCCCTGGCCGATGCACGGGCGTGCGCGCAGATCGTGATCGACGCCGCCCGGCGCACGGCATCGGGCACCGTGCAGCAGCTCGCCGAGGCGATCGGCGTGCGTCTCGGCGACCCCCTCGCTCCGGCGGCGCCCTCCAAGGTGCGCGCCGCGGCCTGACGCCGTTCCGGGCTGCCTTCCGGCCCACTACGGCCGCGCTCCCCGGCGATGTCGGCGGCCCCGCCCATGATGGACGCATGGACGCGCTCGCACTGCTCATCGCCGCACTCACCGCCGTGGCGGGCCTTGCGGTCGGCTGGTTCCTCGGCCGCAACCGCGGCGCGGCCGACCTCGCGCGCTCCGATGCCGAGCTCTCGGTCGTGCGCGAGGACCGCGACCGTCAGCACGACCTGTACCGCGATGCCGTCGAGCACGCCCGCCGCGAGCAGCACGACGCCGCGGAGCGCGTACGGCAGGAGAACGCCGTGCTCACCGCGCTCGCCCCGGTGCGGGAGAGCCTGCACCGGATGCAGCAGACCGTAACCGTGCTGGAGCGCGAGCGCCAGACGCAGTTCGGACAGCTGAGCGAGCAGCTCCGCCGCTCCGAGGAGAACGGCGAGGCGCTGCGCTCCACGACCGAGTCCCTGGCCGGCGCGCTGCGCTCGACCTCCGCACGCGGCGTGTGGGGCGAGACGCAGCTGCGCCGCGTGGTGGAGGCCGCCGGCCTCACCCGGCACGTCGACTTCGACCTGCAGGCCACGATCCACTCCGATGCGGGCCATGGCCGCCCCGACATGGTGATCCGTCTCGCCGGCGGCGCGTCGATCGCCGTGGACGCCAAGGCGCCGCTCGACGCATTCCTGGCGGCGGGCGCTCTCTCCTCCGAGGACCCGCAGCGGCGCTCGCTCATGCAGCAGCACGTCAAGGCCGTGCGCGCGCACGTCGACGCGCTCGCGAAGAAGGCCTACTGGTCGGGGCTCGACGTGAGCCCCGAGTTCGTCATCTGCTTCCTGCCCAGCGAGTCGCTGCTGTCGGCCGCGCTCGACGAGGACCCGGCCCTGCTCGACTACGCATTCGGCAAGCGAGTGGCGCTGGCCACCCCGGTGAACCTGTGGGCCGTGCTGAAGACGGTCGCGTACACCTGGAAGCAGCAGGAGCTGTCGGCCGAGGCGGCCGTGCTCCTCGATCTCGGCACGCAGCTGTACGACCGGCTCGGCGTGCTCGCCGGCCATGCCGACGACCTGCGTCGTGCACTCGAGCGCACCGTGGACAGCTACAACCGCTTCGCCGGATCCCTGGAGAGCCGGGTGCTCGTGACGGCCCGCCGCTTCCCCGGCGTCGATGCTGACGCGCTCACGGCGCCTCCGACGCTGACCAGCGCCACGCGACGGTTCACCGCCGATGAGCTGGTGTCATCCGCCGACGAGGATCAGGTCGAGGGGATCCGCGCGGACCTCGGCGAGCTGCGGGGCCGTCTGAGCGAAGACGCCGACGCCGCGCTGATCGATCAGGACGGAGGTCGCCCCGGGCACGACGATCGGCGCGAGGCTGAGGATGAGGTCAGGCGCTCCCGGGAACAGCGCTGAGCAGGAAGACCACGGTGGCGGAGAAGAGCACGAAGGCCCCGACCATCCACCAGGCGCTGATCTCGTGGCCCTCCTCGCGGCGGACGCGGAACAGCACATCGGTGCGGCGAGCGGCGTCCATCTCGACGATCTTGACCGATCCGGTGTCGGTGACCGTCTCCTGGCGGTAGATGTTCTCCGCAGCCATCGTCCACGCTCCCCTGCTCCGCATTCCGAACCGCGCTGAATGCGCCGTGCACGCCGGTCGGCGCCCCTCCATTGTGACAGGTGCGGCCGGGAAGACGCGGAATGCGATCAGGTCGTTATCGCACCGGGCTCGCTCAGGACCCCGGTGCGACGGCGAATCCCGCTCAGAGCCACTTGGAGACGAGGTGCTCCGAGGCGATCCGGCGCAGGGTGCCGGAGGCGCTGCGCAGCACGACGCTCTCCGTGTAGAGATAGTCGCCCTCGCGCCGGACGCCGGCGACGAGCTGACCATCGGTCACACCGGTCGCCACGAAGATCGTGTTGTTGCCGCTCACCAGGTCGTCGGCCTCGTAGACCTTGTCCATGTCGAGCCCGGCGTCGACGCCGCGCTGGCGCTCGTCGTCGTCGCGCGGCCACAGCCGGCCCTGGATGTGCCCGCCGAGCGCCTTGATCGCGCACGCCGTCACGATGCCCTCCGGGCTGCCGCCCACACCGATGCACATGTCGGTGCGCGCGCCGTGCCGGGCCGCGTTGATGCCGCCGGCGACGTCGCCGTCGCTCATCAGGCGGGTGCCCGCTCCGGCATCCCGGATCTCCTGGATGAGCTTCGCGTGACGCGGACGGTTCAGCACCGAGACCACGATCTCCTCGACCGGCTTGCCGAGGGATCCGGCGAGGCGCTTGATGTTCTCCGCGACGGGGAGGCGGATGTCGACGACGCCGACACCGGCCGGCCCCGTGACGAGCTTGTCCATGTAGAAGACGCTCGAGGCGTCGAGCATCGTGCCGCGGTCGGACACGGCGATGACGGAGACCGCGTTCTGCCGGCCGTCGGCGGTGAGCGTGGTGCCGTCGATCGGGTCCACGGCGATGTCGTACTGCTGCGCCCATTCGACGCCGCTGCCGACGTGCTCCCCGTTGAAGAGCATCGGGGCGTTGTCCTTCTCACCCTCGCCGATCACCACAAGACCATCGAAGTCGACCGTTCCGAGGAAGGCGCGCATCGCATCGACGGCAGCGCCGTCAGCCGCCTCCTTCGCACCGCGTCCGATGAACGGGACGGCGCGGATCGCCGCGGCCTCCGTCGCACGGACGAGCTCCAGTGCGAGGTTGCGGTCGGGGCTGAGGGGGCTGAGATCGGCTGTGAGGCTCACCATGCCCCCAGCGTAGGGGCGGGCGGGTTACGGATCCGCAGATTTCTGCGCAGGGAAAGCGAAAGATACGCCCTTCTTTACCAGGGTGAAGATCCGCCCTCCCGAGCCCGCCGTCACGCGCTCTGAATCGCCGATCCTGCGGCGCTAGAGTGGCACCGACCCCCGTCATCCAGCACAGGAGATGCCATGCCCGTTGCCACCCCGGATCAGTACGCCGAGATGCTCGACCGCGCGAAGGCGGGCGGCTTCGCCTACCCGGCGTTCAACGTCTCCAGCTCGCAGACCATCCACGCCGTGCTGCAGGGTCTGACCGAAGCCGGATCCGACGGCATCATCCAGGTCACCACCGGCGGCGCCGACTACTTCGCCGGCCAGACCGTCAAGGCCCGCGCCACCGGCGCCCTCGCCTTCGCGAAGTTCGCCACCGAGGTCGCCAAGTCCTACCCGGTCACCGTCGCGCTGCACACCGACCACTGCCCGAAGGACGCGCTCGCCGGCTTCGTGGAGCCGCTCATCGCCGCCTCCGAGGAAGAGGTGCGCGCCGGGCGCAACCCGATCTTCCAGTCGCACATGTGGGACGGCTCGGCCGTGCCGCTCGCGGAGAACATCGAGATCGCGAAGGATCTCCTCCCCCGCATGAAGGCGATCAACGCGATCCTCGAGGTCGAGATCGGCGTCGTCGGCGGCGAGGAGGACGGCGTCGCGCACGAGGGCTCGAACGAGGCGCTCTACACGACCTTCGCCGACGTCGACCAGGCCGTGCAGGCGCTCGGCCTCGGCGAGCAGGGCCGCTACATCGCCGCACTCACCTTCGGCAACGTGCACGGCGTGTACAAGCCGGGCGGCGTGAAGCTGCGCCCCGAGCTGCTCGGCGAGATCCAGCAGCAGGTCGCCGCGAAGTACGGCACGGGCGCCAAGCCGCTCGACCTCGTCTTCCACGGCGGATCCGGTTCCACCGACGCCGAGATCGCCCTCGCGGTCGCGAACGGCGTCGTGAAGATGAACATCGACACCGACACCCAGTACGCGTTCACCCGCTCGATCGCCGGCTACATGTTCAGCAACTACGACGGCGTCCTGAAGGTCGACGGCGAGGTCGGGAACAAGAAGGTCTACGACCCGCGCGCCTGGGGCAAGGTCGCCGAGACGGCGATGGCGCAGCGCGTCATCGAGTCGACCCGCCAGCTCGGCTCGTACGGCCAGTCGAAGAGCTGACGACCAGCACCGTCCAAGAGCTGACCGCGCCTCAGCACAGTCCAGGAGCGTCGCCGGGATCCGTCCCTGCGGCGCTCCTGTCGTCTGCGGATCAGCCGCCGATGTCGTGGCGAAGGATGACAGCTCCCGCCGCGGTGCGGATCTCCACCGACCGGATGTCCTTCAGCGCTGCCGCCGTCCCCGCCGATAGCGTCGCCGTGCGCCCCGGCTCCGCTTTCCAGGTCGACAGATCCGTCGTCGTTCCGTCGCGACCCACGACGGTGAGCACGTACGTCCACCCGGCGTCGGGAGCATCCGCCGCGTACAGGCACGCCATGTCGATCTTCGTCCCCCAGGCGACCGGCGTCAGCGACACGGTGGCGCTCACCGGCACCGTCGTGGCCCCCTCCAGCGCGACCTCGACCGCAGGGCGAGGGGCGAGGGCGGCGATCGTGACCGGCACGGCGACGGCGAGCGCCGCCGCGATGCCGACACCTGTCCACAGCGCACGACGCCGGGAGCGTCTGCGGGCGCGGGCGATCGACAGCAGCTTCGGCCCGGCTGCGTCCGCGTGCTCCACGCCGATGCGGGCCGCGTCATCGGCGTGCACTCGGGACAGCAGCCCCACGGCGGGCACGAGGTCCGCGACCGCTTCCCGGCATTCGGCACAGCCCGCGAGGTGCGCTTCGTACCGCGCTCGGTCCGCGGCGGACAGCGCGCCCATGACATAGGCGGCGTCCCACATCGCGAACGGATCCGCGCTCACCGGATCACCCCTCTCTCCTGCAGTGCGAGCCGCAGGGCCCGCAGTCCGTAGTGCATCCTCGATTTCACCGTGCCCCCCGGGATCCCCTGCTCGGTCGCGATCTCCGCGACGCTGCGCCCCCCGTAATAGGCCGCGACGATCACGGCACGGTGCTCGGGGCTGAGGTCGGCGAGCGCGTCCTCGATGAGGATCGCGTCGAACAACCGGTCCGTGACATCGCCGGAGGCCCGCTCGGGAAGCTCGGCGACAGGATGCTCGTGTCGGCGCCGGGCGCTGCGCGCCTCGTCGATGACGAGGTGCCGGGCGACGGTGAACATCCAGGCCCGCGTCGTCGTCACCTCCTGTTCCAGGATCCGCGGCGTGCGCCAGGCGCGCAGCAGCGTCTCCTGCACGACGTCGTCCGCCGAGGCGCTGCTTCCCGTGAGATGCACGACGTAACGACGGATCGGCCCTGCGTGCACGTCGTAGAGCGCGGTCAGCCGCTCGTCGTCGTCATCCACAGTCGCCTCCTCAGTGGGAAACGAGGCGCGGGCCCCGAAGGTTCACCGGCAGGAGGATCCCGGATCCGACCGCGTGCGGACCTGGATCCCCGACCTGTCGTCCTCTCAGTATGGCCGCGTTCCCCGCACCGGATCCGGCCGCCGGATCATCCGCTCGGCGACGCGGGAAGTAGCCGATCGGCTGATGTGGGCGATGCGCCCAGATTCCTAACGTGGAGGACATGAACATCTCCTTCTCGCGCAAGCTCATCGCCGCCTCGACCATCGCCCTCGCCGCGGTCGCCATCATCCCGACGACCGCTGCGGCGGCCGCCCCGACCGCCGTCTCCGCGTCCCACGCGGCCGGCAACAAGGCGCTGACCCCGTCCGAGACGCTGGCCTCCACCCCGTGGAAGACCACGAGCGCACGCGACGCCCAGGGCGACCGCGTGGCGCTGGACGACCCGGCCGTGTCGAACTTCGTGGGCTGGGCGTACTTCAAGGCCGACGGCACCTTCACCATGTACAACCTCGACAACAGCCCGAAGATGCACGGCGACTGGTCCGTCCCGGCCGATGGCTCCTCGCGCTGGATCGCCGCGAAGGATGCGAACGGCAACGTGCTGTTCCAGCGCGTCGTTCCGATCGTCGAGCTGAACAAGAACGTGTTCACCTACCGCGTGTTCCCGAACGCGGCCGACCAGACCGTCTACTACGACATCGTGCACACCAAGACCAACCACGTCGAGCCCGGCACCGACGGCCGCGGCCCCGGCGCCAACGGCCACGGCACCACCGGCAAGGGCGACTACCACTTCAACAACGGCAACGCGCGCTGATCCCGCGACCGCCCGCAGAACGCGATGAGCCCGGCACCCCGAGGGGGCCGGGCTCATCGTCGTCTCAGGAGGCTACTGCTGCATCCGCTCATTCAGGTAGGAGATGACGGCCGGATCCGTGAAGAACGGCACCATCATGCAGATGGTCGTCAGCAGGACGAACACGACACCGCCGGCGACCGGCAGCCACCAGGTGAGCTTGCCGCGCCGCAGCCGGAGCACCGTCCACGCGGCGGTGGCAACCCAGCCCACGATCAGCAGGATGCCGGCGACGATTCCCCAGACCCGCGCCTGCTGGTAGTTCGAGAACGTGCCGGAGATCCCCACGGCCTGCATCATCGTCGCCATGAGCGACGACGGGTTCAGGAACGCGAAGGTCGAGGTGATCACGTTCCAGAGCCCGTAGGCGAGGAGCGCGATCGACGCCATCCGGTCGACCGGGTGCGCGGGCCGCTCCGCCACGTCCGCGGCGGGAGCCCCGGGCTGGGCGACGGGCGCGGCCGCGGGCGGCGTGTGCACGACGGGGGGCGGCAGCGGCCTTCCCGCCCGCCTGCTCTGCTCCTCCGGCGTCGCGTACTCGCCGAAGGCCGGCCGGCGAGACTGCTCCGCGGAGCCGGAATCGGTCATCGGCTGCGTCCGCCCAGCGCCCGCTCGTCGCGCTGACCGGAGATGTCCTGGCGCAGCTCCTTCGGCAGCGAGAACATGAGGTCCTCCTCCGCGGTGCGCACCTCCTCGACGTCGCCGTATCCGGCCTCGGCGAGCACCTGCAGCACCTCCTGCACGAGCACCTCGGGCACCGACGCGCCGCTGGTCACTCCGACCGTCGCGACGCCGTCCAGCCATTCCTGCTGCACCTCGTCGGCATAGTCCACGCGGTAAGCGGCCTTCGCACCGTACTCGCGCGCCACTTCGACGAGGCGCACGCTGTTGGAGGAGTTGGCGGACCCGACCACGATCACCAGATCCGCGTCGGCCGCGACCTTCTTGATCGCGACCTGGCGGTTCTGCGTCGCGTAGCAGATGTCGTCGGAAGGCGGGTCCTGCAGCTCTGGGAAGCGCGTGCGCAGCCTGTTCACGGTCTCCATGGTCTCGTCGACCGACAGCGTGGTCTGCGACAGCCAGACGACCTTGGACGGATCGCGCACCTCGACGGTGTCGGCCTCGGCCGGGGAGTTCACGACGGTGACGTGATCCGGGGCCTCACCCGCGGTGCCCTCGACCTCTTCGTGCCCGTCGTGGCCGATGAGCAGGATCTCGAAGTCGTCGCGGGCGAAGCGCACGGCCTCGCGATGCACCTTCGTCACCAGCGGACAGGTCGCGTCGATCGCGTGCAGATGCCGATCCTCGGCCGCCGAGACGACCATCGGCGAGACACCGTGCGCGCTGAAGACGACGTGCGACCCCTCGGGGATCTCGTCCACCTCGTCGACGAAGATCGCGCCCTGGGCCTCGAGCTCGGTGACCACGTGGATGTTGTGCACGATCTGCTTGCGCACGTAGACGGGGGCGCCGTAGCGCTGGAGGGCCTTCTCGACGGCCACCACGGCACGGTCGACGCCGGCGCAGTAGCCGCGCGGGGCGGCGAGCAGCACGCGCTTGCGCCCGTCGACGGGACGGTCCTGGAGCGGCTCGCGCACGGCCGTGGGGCGGCGGCGAGGGATCTGCGGCACGGGCAGCGCGACGGGTGAACTCACGCCCCGATTCTACCGGGGGCGTCCTGACAGCAGGCCGGGATCCAGCGGATGCCCATTGCTACGCTGGGGAGGCGATGACCGTCTTCGAAGCAGCCTCCGTCCCCGGTGAGGCCCCGCCCGCCGACTCCGTCGCGCCGCGCGAGTCCTCCGCGGACGCCCCGACCTCGATCGCACGGCTGAACGCCACGATCCGCGATTTCGTGGCGCAATGGGGCACGGTCTGGGTCGAGGGCGAGATCACGAGCTGGAACGTGCGCGCCGGCAACGTGTTCGCGCGGCTCAAGGACACGCGCTCCGACGCCCAGATCTCGATCCGGGTGTGGTCGAGCGTGCGCGCGCGGATCCCCGCCGATCTCGCCGTGGGCGATCACGTCGTCGCCGCGGTCAAGGCCGACTACTTCGTCAAAGCGGGCGACTTCAGCTTCACCGTGTCGGCGATGAAGCACGTGGGCCTGGGCGATCAGCTCGAGCGGCTGGAGCGGCTGCGCCTGCAGCTGCGTCTGGAGGGCCTGTTCGACCCCTCCCGCAAGAAGCCGCTCCCCTTCCTCCCGCACGTGATCGGGCTCATCACGGGCGAGAACTCCGACGCCGAGAAGGATGTGCACCGCAACGCCGAGCTGCGCTGGCCGCAGGTGCGCTTCCACACCGTGCACGCCGCGGTCCAGGGCGACCGCTGCGTGCCGGAGACGCTCGCCGCGCTCAAGAAGCTCGACGAGGATCCCGATGTCGATGTCATCGTCATCGCGCGCGGCGGCGGGGATCCGCAGACCCTCCTGGGCTTCAGCGATGAGCGGCTGGTGCGCGCCGTCGCGGCCGCACGCACGCCCGTGGTCAGCGCGATCGGACATGAGAACGATCATCCGCTGCTGGACGACGTGGCGGATCTGCGTGCCTCGACTCCGACCGACGCTGCCAAGCGCGTGGTGCCGGACGTCGGCGAGCAGCGGGCGCTCGTCGCCCAGCTGCGCGCACGCGCGACGACCCGGGTGTCGCAGCGCGTCGCGCACGACATCGCCCAGCTCGAGCAGCTGCGCTCGAGGCCCGTCCTGCGGGATCCGGATCCGCTCATCGAACGCCGCGCGCAGGAGGTGTGGCTGCTCGCCGCCCGCTCCCGAGACACGCTCGGCCGTGCGGTCGATGCCGCGGGCCGGCGCACGGCCGAACTGCGCGCCTCCTTGCGCGCCCTGTCGCCGGCGGCGACCCTGGCACGCGGGTATGCGATCGCGCACCGCGAGGACGGCCTGATCGTGCGCGATGCCGCCGATGCTCCGGCCGGCACCGCGCTCACCCTCACGGTGGACCGCGGGTCGCTGCGCGCCGTGTCGGAAGGCGAGATCGCCGAGTCGGACGGAGATGCCGTTCGCCCGGGATCCGTGGCCCCGGGAGCGACCGACGCGTCCTCCGCCTCACCGGCCGAGGGCTCCGACGCGCGCCGGTAGGATGGAGGCGTGACTGTGTCGAACGAGCCGTCCGCCTCCGCAGGGAGTTCTGCGCCGACCGTCGCCGATCCCGCGAGCCTCAGCTTCGAGCAGGCCAGGGATGAGCTGGTCCGTGTCGTCGCCGAGCTCGAGCAGGGCGCCCCGACCCTCGAGCAGTCGCTCACACTGTGGGAGCGCGGCGAGGCGCTCGCCGCGCGCTGCGAGGAGTGGCTGCTGGGCGCCAAGCGCCGCCTGGATGCTTCTCGCCCCGAGAACGGCGCCGCTTCGCGCTCCGCCGAGGAGGACGCCCGATGAGCCGTGCCCCGAAGCAGCCGCCGGTCGTCGCCGAGCTCGGTCGCCCCGAGACCGCCGAGGAGACGGCCGACCGCAAGGCCGCGTCGTCCGCCGCCTATCGCTCCAGCCAGACGTTCCGCGGCCTCATCGCCGCCCTGATCGCGACCGTCGGCGTGGTCCTGCTCATCGTGCTCATCGTGCCGCGCGGCGACTTCACCGGATCCAACGCCGTGGATCTGCCGGCCGCTGCCAAAAACGCGCAGAGCACCCTGGACCGCCCGGTGCTGCTGCCGACACCGCCCAACAACTGGCGCGTGAACAAGGCGGTGCTGATCGACGGCAAGCCCACGGTGTGGGACATCACCGTTGCACCGCAAGCCGACGACGCCCGCGGTTACGCGCACATCGCCCAGGCGTTCGACGCCGACGCCGACTGGGCGGCCACGCCGCTGCGCGGGACGTCGTCGAAGGGCACCGTCAAGATCGGCGGACGCACCTGGGACGAGTACGTGATCCCCAACCCGGACTCGGCGGCGAACATCAACTACGCACTCGGCACCCAGGTCGGCAAGGACTACGTCCTCGTCTACGGCGCCCTCGGCAAGGCGGGCACGGCAGAACTGGTCGCCAAGATCAGCCCGCAGATCGACCGACTCGGAAGCGAACGATGACCGACACCACCACCCTGACCCCGGACGAGGCCTGGCGGCTCATGAGCGAGGGGAACCGGCGGTTCGTCGCGGGCGACCCCGAGCATCCCAACCAGGACGTCGGCAAGCGCCACGAGCTCGTGGACGGGCAGGCGCCCCTGGCGACGCTGTTCGGCTGCTCCGACTCCCGTCTCGCCGCGGAGATCATCTTCGACAAGGGCCTCGGCGACCTGTTCGTGGTGCGCAATGCCGGACAAGTGCTCGGCGAGTCGATCGTCGCGAGCCTCGAGTACGCCGTGGCGATCCTCGGCGTGCCCCTCATCGTGGTGCTCGCGCACGACAGCTGCGGGGCCGTGCGCGCGGCGATCGACGGCACCGCGATCGACGCCGCGCCGCTCCCCCCGCACATCTGGCGGCTGGTCGCCCCGATCGTGCCGGCCGCCCGCAAGGTGCTCGCCGAGCAGGGCGGATCCACCGTGGCCGACATCGATGCCGAGCTCGTCGGGCAGGAGCACCTGCGCAACACCGTGCACGACCTGCTGCAGACCTCGGAGCTGATCGCCCAGGCCGTCGCCGACGGCAAGCTCGGCATCGTCGGCGCCAACTACCGACTGAACGAGGGCACGGCCGTGCCCGTCGTCACCGTGGGCCTCAGCGACGCCCGCGCCTGAACATCCCCCTCATCACACCGTCACATCTGGAGGAACAGCAGTGGCTGACATCGAGTACCGCGTCGAACACGACACCATGGGCGAGGTGCGCGTGCCCGTGAACGCTCTGTACGGAGCGCAGACGCAGCGCGCCGTGGAGAACTTCCCGATCTCCGGCAAGGGTCTGGAATCGACGCAGATCGCGGCCCTCGCCCGGATCAAGAAGGCCGCCGCGCTCGCCAACAAGGAGCTCGGCACGCTCGACGGCGCCATCGCCGACGCGATCGCCCAGGCGGCGGACGAGGTCGCTGCGGGCAAGCACGACGGCGAGTTCCCGGTCGACACGTACCAGACCGGATCCGGCACGTCCTCGAATATGAACATGAACGAGGTTCTCGCCACTCTCGCGACCCGGATCCTCGGCGCGACCGTGCACCCGAACGACCACGTGAACGCCTCGCAGTCGTCGAACGACGTCTTCCCGACCTCGGTGCACATTGCCGTCACGCAGGCGCTCATCGACACGCTCATCCCCTCGCTCGACCACCTCGCGGTCGCGCTCGAGGCGAAGGCGGAGCTGTGGAAGCACGCGGTCAAGTCCGGCCGCACCCACCTCATGGACGCCACGCCGGTCACCCTAGGCCAGGAGTTCGGCGGCTACGCCCGCCAGATCCGCCTCGGCATCGAGCGCGTGCAGTCCGCCCTCCCCCGTGTCGCCGAGGTCCCCCTGGGCGGCACCGCGGTCGGCACCGGCATCAACACCCCGCTCGGCTTCCCGCAGAAGGTCATCGCGCTGCTCGCGGCCGAGACCGAGCTGCCGATCACCGAGGCCAAGGACCACTTCGAGGCCCAGGCCAACCGCGACGGCCTCGTCGAGGCATCGGGTGCCCTGCGCACCATCGCGGTCTCGCTGACGAAGATCAACAACGACCTGCGCTGGATGGGCTCGGGCCCGAACACGGGTCTCGGCGAGCTGCACATCCCCGACCTGCAGCCCGGCTCGTCGATCATGCCGGGCAAGGTCAACCCCGTCATCCCGGAGGCCGTGCTGATGGTGTGCGCCCGCGTGATCGGCAACGACGCGACGGTCGCCTGGGCCGGAGCCTCCGGTTCGTTCGAGCTGAACGTGGCGATCCCCGTCATGGGCACCGCGCTGCTCGAGTCGATCCGCCTGCTCTCCAACGCCGTGCGCGTGCTCGCCGACAAGACCGTCGACGGCCTGCAGGCCAACGTCGAGCGCGCCGCCGCCTTCGCCGGCATGAGCCCCTCCATCGTGACGCCGCTGAACAAGCTCATCGGCTACGAGGCCGCTGCGAAGATCGCCAAGCACGCCGTCGCCAAGGGCATCACCGTCCGCGACGCCGTGATCGACCTCGGCTACGTGGAGCGCGGCGAGCTCACCCTCGAGCAGCTCGACGCCAAGCTCGACCTGCTGTCGATGACGCACGCCGGCTGATCCCGGATCCGCTGAACGACGGATGCCGCGTCCCCTCGGGGGCGCGGCATCCGTCGTTCGGGGGCAGGGCGGTGGGGCGGTGGCTCGGCGGTGGGGTGGTGGGGCCGGTGTGGTGCGGTGGCCTCGCGGGCGGTGGCGGTGCGGTGGCGCGGTGCGACGTCTGCACGACGTTGCGACGTCTGCACGATCCAAGTCGTGGATCCGTCGTGCATCCGTCGCAGGGTCGTGCAGGCGTTGCGAGGTGTTCGTCCTCCACAACCCCGCACCACGCCAAAGTGTGCGCCGGTTGCGCGGGAGCCCCGCCGGATCCCATCCTGCACCATCAGAGTGGACCGCATGTTGGATCCGGCCACCACTCTCACCCGGCTCGGCGGCGTCGCCCGAGGAGAGCACCTCCACGCGCTCGGCCTCACCCGCAGCGCTCTCGCGCGTGCCGTCTCGTCGGGGCGGATCCGACGCGTCCGGCCCGGCGTTTTCGCCGCCCCGGACGCATGCCCGAAGACGGTGGCCGCCGCGGCGCACGGGGGCGCCCTCACCTGCGGAGCGGCGCTGCGACTGAGCAAGGTCTGGGTACTCGAAAAGGACGCCCCACCGCACGTGTGGGTGGGACGCGACGGCCGGGTTCATGCGCACCCCGCCTGCGATTGCACGAGCCACTTCTTCGACGGCGCGACGCGGTTCGGAGTGGTCGAGGTCGAAACGGCGCTGATCCACCTGCACGGTTGCGCGGGCGCCGAGGCGTTCTTCGCCTCGTTCGAGTCCGCCTGGCGCAGGGGGCTTCTCTCCCGCGCCGCGAGAGCGCGGATCCGCGATGCTCTCCCGCAGAGCGCGCGTTGGCTGGTCGACATCGCGCGCGCAGATGCCGACAGCGGCCTCGAGTCGCTGCTGCGGTTGAGACTGCACGTCCTCGGGATCCGCCTGGACTGCCAGGTACGAATGCCGGGCGTCGGGAAGGTGGATTTCGTCGTCGCAGGCCGGCTGATCATCGAGGTCGACGGCCGGGAGAACCACGACGGGGAGTCCCTCCGCCACAAGGATCTGCGGCGGGACGCTGCGGCATCGGCGCTCGGCTACGAGACGCTGCGCTTCGACTACGCCCAGGTCCTCTACGACTGGCCGTCCGTGCAGGCGGCGATTCTGGCCGCCCTCCGCCGCATCCACGCGTGACCCTGCGGCGTCAGGGCGCCGTCAGCTCCTTGCTCGGTATCGCGACGCCCGCCGGACCGTGCGGCGCCTGCACGATTCTGCGACGCCTGCACGACCCGAACCGCGGATCCGTCCTGCATCCGTCGCGAGATCCTGCAGGCGTCGCAGGCCGACCCGGCAGGCGTCGCAAGCTGACGAGGCCGGCGCCGACCGCCCGGACGCGGTCGGCGTCGGCCACAGGTCAGCTGAGCTCCCCGCCCTCCAGGAGCTCGGTCACGAGGGCGGCGATCGCGGAGCGCTCGGAGCGCTGCAGGGTCACGTGGCCGAAGAGGCTGTGGCCCTTCAGCGTCTCGATCACGCTCGCGATGCCGTCGTGGCGGCCCACCCGCAGGTTGTCGCGCTGGCCGACGTCATGGGTGAGCACGACCCGGGAGTTCTGCCCCATCCGGCTCAGCACCGTGAGCAGCACGTTGCGCTCCAGGGACTGCGCCTCGTCGACGATCACGAAGGCGTCGTGCAGCGACCGTCCGCGGATGTGCGTGAGCGGCAGCACTTCGAGCATGCCGCGCTCGACGACCTCTTCGACGACGTTGCCCGAGACCACGGACCCGAGCGTGTCGAAGACCGCCTGACCCCAGGGGCTCATCTTCTCGTCCTTGTCGCCGGGCAGGTAACCGAGCTCCTGCCCGCCGACGGCGAACAGCGGCCGGAACACGATGATCTTCTTCTGCTGCTGCCGCTCGAGCACCGCCTCCAGGCCGGCGCACAGGGCGAGGGCGGACTTGCCGGTGCCGGCGCGTCCGCCGAGCGAGACGATGCCGACGTCGGGATCGGAGAGCAGGTCGATCGCGATGCGCTGCTCGGCCGAGCGCCCGTGCAGGCCGAACACCTCGCGGTCCCCGCGGACCAGCGCGTACTCGCCGTCGGCCGTGACCCGCCCGAGCGCGGATCCCCGCTCGGAGTGGATGATGAGGCCCGTGTTCACCGGGAGCCCGATCGCCTCCTCGCTCGTGCCGACCTCGCTCTCGTACAGGTCGCTCATCTCGTCGCCGGAGAGCGAGATCGAGCTGATCCCCGTCCAGCCCGAGTCCACCGCCTGCTCGGCGAGATACTCCTCGGCGTTGATGCCGAGGGAGGCGGCCTTGACCCGCATCGGCAGGTCTTTGGAGACGACGGTGACGTCCTGACCGTCCTGGGCGAGGTGCATCGCGACGGCGAGGATGCGGCTGTCGTTGTCACCGAGGCGGATGCCGCTGGGCAGCACCGTCTGATCGGTGTTGTTCAGCTCGACCCGCAGCGTGCCGCCGTCGCCGATCGGGACCGGGAAGTCGAGCCGCCCGTGCTCGACGCGCAGCTCGTCGAGGTGGCGGAGGGCCCGCCGGGCGAAGTACCCGAGCTCCGGGTCGTGGCGCTTGCCCTCCAGCTCGCCGATGACCACGACCGGCAGGACGATGGAGTGCTCCGCGAAGCGGAAGAACGCCTGCGGATCCGACAGCAGGACGGACGTGTCGAGCACGTACGTCTTCAGATCCTGATCGGGCGTTGCACCCCCCTCGCGCGCTGCCGCTTCGGCGGCGTTCACGGCGCTGGTACGGGTGCTGCTGTTCAGTGCGGTACGTGCGGCCACGACCCTCTCCCGACCCGGGGATTCCCGGAACTAGGCGAATCGGCCAGGGCCACGAGTCGCGATCCTTGAGGCCGACTCGATCGGACGCCGTGTCCGATGCCATGAACGTACGACCCCCACCGACATCGCGCAGGAAGGACACGCCCTCTGATCGGTTAAGAGCGGGTTATGAGCGGGTGAACTGCCGGGCGTCGTCGAGGGCGGCGTCGAACAGCCCGAGCGTCTCCGCCGTCGTGCCGGCGTGCGGCGCCACCCGCACGGTCCCCGATCGCACCGTCACCTGGCAGCCGGCCGCGGCGAGCACGCCGCCAACCCCCTGCGGATCCGCCGGAGCGAGCACCACGATCCCGGCGCGTTCCGCGGGCTCCCGTGGGGACGCCACGTCGATCCCGTGCCTGTCGGCGATGCCGAGCAGGACGTCGACGTTGCCGGACAGACGGTCCTCGACGGCGCGGACTCCGACGGCCCGGATCTCGGCGACCCCGGCCGCGAGGCGTGAGGCTGCGAGGGGATCCGGTGCGCTGACCGCGTACGCCTGCGCCGACAGCGCCGGATCCGGCAGCACGTCGGCAGGAAGCCCCTCCACGGCGGTCGCGATCCGGCCGCTCAGCACGGGCCGGATCGCCTCACGGGCGCGATCCGTGAACCGGGCGAACCCGGTGCCGCGCCCGGAGCGAAGCCACTTGTAGCCGTGGCCCACCACGACGTCCGCGACCGCCCAGTCCTCGTCGATGACGCCGAAGGACTGCACCGCGTCCACGATGAGCAGCCGGTCCTCTCCGAGCGCCTCACGGAGCGCCGCCAGATCGGCGCGGTACCCCGAGCGGAAGTCGACATGGCTCACGACGAGCGCCGTCACGTCCGGGTCCAGCGCGTCGATGACGGCGTCGGCGGTGACCCGGGTGCTGGCCGGGGCGATCCAGCGCGGGGCGAGCCGGCCACCCGATGCGGCCGCGGCCCGCTCGAGCGTGATCGTGACGCTCGGGAACTCGGCCGCCGAGGCGATCACGGCACCGTCGAGCCCGGCGAGCGCCTGCTGCAGCGCATGCGTGGAGGAGGGATGAACGGTGACCTCGTCCGGAGTGGAACCGAGCAGCGCCGCCACCGCCGTCTGCGCCTCGGTCGTCCGACCCGCCGTCGCGGCGATGCCCTCGGGTCGCCCCGTGGCGAGGAGTTCGGCGTCGGTGACCAGTGCGGCGCGCGCAGCCGGCGAGATCGGACCGAACGCGGCCCAGTTCAGGTATCCCGGGTCCTCGTCGAACGATGCGATGTAGTCGTCGATGGCACGCATCCGGTCAGTCTGACACGCGGTGCGTGCGCCTCCGCCGCGCGTCGCCGATCAGCGGCCGAACCGGCGGTCACGATCGGCGTAGTCGCGGATCGCGCGCAGGAAATCGACCTGCCGCAGATCCGGTCCGAGCGCCTCCACGAAGTAGAACTCGCTGTGCGCGCTCTGCCAGAGCAGGAAGTCACTGAGCCGCTGCTCGCCGCTCGTGCGGATCACCAGGTCCGGATCCGGCTGCCCGCCGGTGTACAGGTGCTCCCCGATCATCTCGGGCGTGAGGTGCGCGGCGAGGTCCTCCAGGGTGCCGCCCGACGCGTCATGCTGGGCGATGATCGACCGCACCGCGTCGACGATCTCGTTGCGCCCGCCGTAGCCCACCGCGAGGTTCACATGCAGCCCGGTGTGGGCGCGGGTGCGATCCTCCGCCTCGGCGAGGACGCGCGCGAGCTCCGCCGGCAGGATGTCCGCGCGACCGACATGCTTGACCCGCCAGTTGCCCTCGTGGGACAGGCCGTCCGCGAGTTCGCCGATGATCTCGATGAGGTCCGCGAGCTCCGCCGAGTCCCGTTTGAGCAGGTTGTCCGCGGAGAGCAGGTAGAGCGACACCACGCGGATGCCGAGCTCATCGCACCAGCCCAGGAACTCGCGCATCTTCGCGGCCCCCGCCCTGTGGCCGTGCGCGGGCGTCGCGTAGCCGAGCTGGCGCGCCCAGCGGCGGTTGCCGTCGATCATCATCGCGATGTGGTGCGGCATGGTCGCCGGGTCCATCCGCCGCCTCAGACGTCGGGAGTAGAGCCGGTAGAGGGGGCCACTCCCTGGCTGATCGGACCGTGCGCTCACTCCCCTACGCTACCGCGCGGATGGATCCGGCCGTCACGTCGGCCACGGGATATGTACGGTTTGCGGAATGCGGAGACGCCTAGAGTTCAAGCATGCGCCGAGCGAGCCGATCCGCTGCCCCCGATGTGCCCGGACTGCCCCTCATGGAGGTGGCCGCCGTCGACGCGCAGCTCGAGATCAAGCCGACCTGGCGCGGCTGGATCCACGCCGGCACCTTCCCGGTGGCGATCGCGGCCGGCATCGTGCTCATCGTGCTCGCCCAGGGGACGGTCGCGAAGTGGGCGGCGGCGGTGTTCATGATCACCTCGCTCCTGCTGTTCGGCAACTCCGCGCTGTACCACCGCTTCAATTGGAAGCCGCGGACGAAGTCGATCCTGAAGCGGATCGATCACGCCAACATCCTGCTGCTCATCGCCGGAACCTACACGCCGCTCGCGACGCTCGCCCTCACACCTGAGAAGGGCACGCTACTGCTGATCCTGGTGTGGTCGGGGGCCCTCCTCGGGATCCTGTTCCGGGTGTTCTGGATCAACGCCCCGCGCTGGCTGTACGTCGCGCTCTATCTGTTGCTCGGCTGGGCGGCCATGATGTACATCGTCGACCTCGTGCAGGCGAACGTCGCCATGATGGTGCTGGTGTGCGTGGGCGGGCTGCTGTACACCGGCGGGGCCGTCGTCTACGCGCTGAAGAAGCCGAACCCGTGGCCGGGGAGATTCGGCTTCCACGAGATCTTCCACGTGTGCACCGTGCTGGCGTTCCTCTGCCACTGGACCGCCTGCCTGCTCATCTCGCTGGCGCCGCTGCGCCCGTCCCTGGGCCTGCCCGGCTGAACCCGGCCCGGCTGAACGGGTGGGCTCGGTCTGCCCCGCGGCGTCAGGACCTGCGCGCGTCCGGTTCGTCTTCGCCCGTGTCGGCGCCCTGGGCCGCCTCCTCGGCGTCGAGCTCGGCGCGCACCTCCTCGCGGTAGCGCACCCGGCGGATCCGTCGCTGCATGTCCCAGATCAGCAGAGCCGCGAACACGACGATCACGGCGACGATCACGAATCCCACGGGCCCCGGCGTGACCAGGTTCGGGTCGACCGTCGGGGTCGGAGTGGGGGTCGCCGTCACGGCGGCAAGGATCGCCTCGATCATCTCTCAGCCTTTCTGGGCACGGCCCGTTCGGGCCCCAAGGCTCCCTCGGGATAACCTGGAACCACCAGCCTAACGATCGGATGCACCCCGCCGTGACGACCCCCGCCCAGCTCGAAGAGCGATACGGCCGCGGACCCCGCCGGCGTCTGCCGATGATCCTCGCGATCGCGGCCGCCGCGATCGTCGTCGGTGTCTTCGGGTGGTGGACATGGCAGGGATCAGCCGACACCGTGGATGTGACGGGAACGGGCTTCCAGCTCGTCGACGATCACAGCGTGACGGTGTCCTTCCAGATCACTGCGCCCACAAACCGGCCCGTGCACTGCATCGTGGAGGCGCAGGATGAGGAGTTCGGAATCGTAGGCTGGCGCCTCGTCACCTACCCCGGATCCGAGAAGCACTCCCGTGCCTTCACCGAGCATGTGCCGATCGTGTCGGCCGCGACGACCGGTTTGGTGAACTCCTGCTGGGTGTCCTAGGCTCATCGTGTTGAGCGACGCCCCGGCAGGTGCCGGGGCGTCTTGGCATATCCGGGACCTGCTGATCCCGGATCCGATTCGCAAGGAGTTCACCGTGTCGAACGACGCACAGGTCCCCTTCCTCACGCAGGAGGCCTACGACCGTCTTGTCGCGGAGCTGGAGAACCTCTCCACGGTCGGCCGCGAGGAGATCGCCAAGCGCATCGAGGTCGCGCGCGAGGAGGGCGACCTCAAGGAGAACGGCGGCTACCACGCCGCCAAGGACGAGCAGGGCAAGATCGAAGCGCGCATCCGCACGCTCGAGACGCTGCTGAAGACGGCCAAGGTGAGCGAGGCCCCGGCCAGCCGCGGCATCGTCGAGCCGGGCACCGTCGTGACTGCGACCGTCGCGGGCGGCGAGGAGGTCTTCCTCCTCGGCAGCCGCGAGATCGCCGGCGGCACCGACCTCGACGTCTACAGCGAGGCGAGCCCCCTCGGATCCGCGATCCAGGGCCTCAAGGTCGGCCAGAAGACCTCGTACGAGGCCCCCAACGGCCGCTCGATCGAGGTCGAGATCCTGAAGGTCGAGACCTTCGCGGGCTGACTGCATCCGCACACGACGAACCCGCCGCGCCATCGAGGGCCGGCGGGTTCGTCATGTGCGGCGTGTGTCTCGCACCGACTGCGTCGGTGCTCGCTCAACGCCCCGGGGGATCTAGTCCTGCACCACGATCGGCTCGAAGCCGGCCGCGCGCAGCGTGTCGAGGGTGAGCTCGGAGTGCTCCGGGCCGCGGGTCTCCACGCTGAGCTCGAGGATGACGTCGTTGATCTGCAGGCCGTGGCCGTGCCGCGTGTGCATCGCCTCGATGACGTTGGCCCCGGCATGCGCGATGAGCTCGGACACCCGGGCGAGCTGGCCCGGGCGATCGGGCAGCGGAATACGCAGCGTGAGGTAGCGGCCCGAGGCCGCGAGGCCGTGCGAGACGACGCGCTGCAGGAGCAGCGGATCGATGTTGCCGCCGGAGAGCACGGCGAGCGTGGTGCCGCTCTCGTGCACCTTGCCCGCGAGGATCGCCGCGACCCCGACCGCGCCGGCCGGCTCCACCACGACCTTGGCCTGCTCCAGGAGCAGCAGCAGGGCACGCGCGATGTCGTCGTCGCTGACCGTGACGACCTCGTCGACGAGCTCGGCGATCATCGCGAAGGGCACGTCTCCGGGGCGCGCCACGAGGATGCCGTCGGCGATCGTCGGCTGCGTGGTGATCTCGACGGGGTGGCCGGCCGCGAGCGACGGCCCCATGGCGGCGGCGTTCTCGGCCTGCACCCCGATCACCCGCACCGTGCGTCCCTGCTCAGCCGCACGCGCCTTCACCGCGGCCGCGACACCGGCGATCAGGCCGCCGCCGCCGATGCCGACGAGGATCGTGTCGACGTCGGGCACGTCCTCGACGAGCTCGAGGCCGAGGGTGGCCTGGCCCGTGACGATGTCGCGGTGGTCGAACGGCGGGATCAGCACCGCACCGGTGCGCTCGGCGAACTCGGCCGCGAGGCGCAGCGACGTCGCGACCGTCTCGCCCTCGAGCACGACCTCCGCACCGTATCCGCGCGTGGCGAGCAGCTTCGGCACCGGCACGCCCATGGGCATGAAGATCGTCGCGGGGATGCCCAGCGCCTGTGCTGCGAGCGCCACGCCCTGCGCGTGGTTGCCTGCGGAGGCCGCGACCACACCGCGGCTGCGCTCCTCGGCCGTGAGCGTGGACAGCCGGTGCACCGCACCGCGGATCTTGAACGACCCCGTGCGCTGCAGGTTCTCCATCTTGAGCAGCACCGGCGAACCCAGCACCTTCGTGAGCGCGACCGAGGGCAGCGTCGGGGTGCGCACGATCACGCCGTCCAGGCCGTCCGCCGCCTGCTGGATCTCCGCCAACGTGGGGATGGGGGCGACGGTGGGGGTCGTGTCGTTCGTCATCGCTTGCTCCTTCTCCGCGCCCGGGGCACGGTCTGCCAGATGTAGTCGCCGTCCGGGGCGGCGCCGGTGCGCCACGCACCGGAGTTGATGGTCACGGCGGCCACGTTCACGAACGCGGCGAGCGGCACCGCGAACAGCGCCCCGGGGATCCCTGCGATCAGGGCGCCGCCGGCCACGACGAGCACCACCGCGAGCGGGTGCACCTTGACCGCGGATCCCATCAGGATCGGCTGGAGGATGTGCCCCTCGATCTGCTGCACCGCGAGCACGACGACGAGCATCCACAGCGCGATCCACGGTCCGTTGTAGACCAGCGCGAGGAAGACCGCCAGGGTTCCGGTGACGACCGCTCCGACGATGGGGATGAAGGATCCGAGGAACACCAGCACGGCGACGGGGACGGCCAGCGGCACGCCCAGCAGGAAGGCGCCGAGCCCGATGCCGACCGCGTCGATGAAGGCGACCAGCATCTGCGTGCGCGCGTAGTTGATCACCGTGGCCCAGCCGTTGCGGGCCGCCGCGTCGACGGCGGTGCGCGACGCCTTCGGGAAGAGCTTCAGGGTCCATCGCCAGATGCCGCCGCCGTCGGCGAGCAGGCAGAGCAGGATGAACAGGGTGAGCACGGCGCCGGTCGCGACGTGGCCGAAGGTCGTGCCGACCGCGATCGCCCCGCTCTTGAGCAGCTCCCCCTGTTCGCCGAGGAACTTCACCGACTGGTCGAGCAGATCCTGGATCTGCTTGCTCGTCAGGTGCAGCGGGCCGTCGAGGAGGAACTGCTGGAACTGCGCCCAGGCGGCGACGGAACGCGCCTGGACCCCGTCCCATTGCTGGGTGATCTGCCAGATCGCGAGCCACAGCAGTCCGCCCACGATCGCCAGCGTGCCGACGAGGGCCACCACGATCGCGAGCCAGCGCGGCCACCGCGCCCGCAGCATGGTGCTGAAAACGGGCCAGAGCAGCGCCGTGAGCAGGATCGCGACCATGAGTGGGATGACCAGGATCTTGAACAGCATGACCAGCCAGATCACGACGCCGAGCGCGGCGGCGATCACCAGCAGCCGCCAGGCGTAGGAGGTGGCGATGCGCAGGCCGGTGGGCAGTGATCGCTGCACGTCGTCGCGCACATCCACGTGGCCTGTCACCGTGCGCTGGCGGATGAGATCGCGCAGCCGGGGCGTGCTGTCCTCGCTCATCGGCCCAGTCTACGGGCGCGGCGCCGGACGCCTCATCCGTGCGACGGCGACGACGGGCGCCGCCGATGTCGACGGCTGTCGATACGCTGACCGACGTGATCGACTCCCCCGCCGAGCCCCGCCGACCCTCCGGACCCTCCGGACACTCCGTGGTCGACACCGTGAGCGCCGGCGAGGCCCGGCGGATCGCACTGGCCGCGCAGGGGTTCTCACGCCGACGGCCTGCGGATCCTGGCGTGCGCCATCTGCACACGGCCATGGCGCGCATGGGCGTCCTGCAGATCGACTCGGTGAACGTGTTCGCGCGCTCGCACTACCTGCCGCTGTTCTCACGCCTGGGCGTCTACGACCCCGCCCTGCTGGAGCGTGCGTTCCTGGCCCGTCCGACCGCCGCGCGCTCCGGCCGGTACACCGAGTACCTGGCTCACGAGGCGACCTTCCTTCCCGTCGAGGACTGGCCCCTGTGGGGCTTCCGCCGCGACGCCTTCCGCGCCAAGCGGGGCGAGTTCTGGGGGCGGACCTCGTCGGCGCGGACGCTGGACTGGGTCCGATCCGAGCTGCGTGAGCGCGGCCCCTCACGTCCCGCCGAAATCCGCGGCGATGCCCCGGGCGGCAAGGCCGGATGGTGGGAGTGGGACGACGTCAAGCACGCGCTGGAGTATCTGTGGCGGGTCGGAGAGGTGGCGATCGCCGGGCGCGACGGCTTCGAGCGCCGATACGCCCTCGCCGAGGACGTGGTGCCGGTCGATCTGCTCGGGCGCGATCTGGACCGCGCCACGGCCATCGGCGAGCTCGTGCGCCGGGCGGCCAGGGCGCACGGGGTCGCCACGGCAGCCGACATCGCCGACTACTACCGGATCAAGGACCGCACCGCCGTGCTCGGTGCGATCGACGTCCTCGTGGAGCGAGGCGAGCTGGAGCCCGTGCGGGTGCGCGGGTGGGAGCGCGGGGGGCGGGCGGTTCCGGCCTGGCGGCATGTGGACGCCGTCCTGCCGCGCCGGATCGACGCCACCGCGATCCTCACGCCGTTCGACCCGGTGGTGTGGTTCCGGGACCGGGCGCTGCGGGCGTTCGCGCTGGACTACCGGATCGAGATCTACACGCCGGCCGCCAAGCGCCGCTACGGCTACTACTCGCTGCCCGTGCTGGTCGGCGATCGGATCGCCGCCCGAGTGGATCTCAAGGCGGATCGCGCCGCGGGCACGCTGCGCGTGCAGTCGGCGTGGTGGGAGCCGCAGGCGCGCCCGGTGACCGACCTCGAGCCGATCGCCGCCGAGCTGCGCACCGCCGCTGCGTGGCAGGGTCTCGAGCACGTCTCGGTGTCGGGCTGGGGCGACGCGTCAGCGGCCCTCGCCGATGTGCTGGACGGGCACCCGGAGCGGGTCCGGCGGCACGATGCGGGACGGACGGATCAGGTTCCGCCGGGGAGCTGATCGCCCCCGGGGTCTCCGACTCGGGGTTTCGGCTCGGTCGCCTTCGGCGTCCTCGCTCAACCTTGATACGCGAAAGGGCTCAACGCCGCTTCGCGGCTTTGAACCCCTCCGTGTCAGAACTGGACGCGCGGGGGCTCCGCGATGGCGGCACCGTCGGCCACCTCGAAGAACTCGCGCTCGGTGAAGCCCAGGTTGCGGGCGAACAGGTTGTTCGGGAACACCTTGATCTTGGTGTTCAGCTCGCGCACGCCGCCGTTGTAGAACCGGCGCGAGGCCTGGATCTTGTCCTCGGTGTCGACGAGGGCCGCCTGCAGCTGCAGGAAGTTCTGGCTGGCCTGCAGCTGCGGATACGCCTCGGCGACCGCGAACAGACTCTTCAGCGCCTGCTGCAGGTGTCCTTCGGCCGCTCCCGCCTCACCGGGGCTGGAGGCGGACAGCGTCTCGGCACGGGCGCGGGTGACGTTCTCGAACACGGCCTTCTCGTGCGCGGCGTACCCCTTCACCGTGTCGATGAGGTTGGGGATCAGGTCCGCTCGGCGCTTGAGCTGCACGGTGATGTCGCTCCACGCCTCGTCGACGCGGACCCCCAGCTGCACGAGCGAGTTGTACGTGGCCCACAGATAGATGCCGACGGCGACGATCAGGACGACGATCACACCGACGACGACGAGCACTGGAACAAGAACATCCACGGACGACGACCCCCTTGCTGACGCGGTTTCGGCCCATCCTATCCCGGCATCCTCCGTGTTCGCCGGGCTGCCAGGGAACGGTCAGGCGCCGAGAACGCGCTCCAGATAGCCGTTGCCGAATCGGCGCTCCGGATCCATCCTGTCGCGCAGCGCGAGGAAGTCGTCGAAGCGCGGATAGCGCTCCCGGAACTCGTCGGCGCCCAGCGTGTGCAGCTTGCCCCAGTGCGGCCTTCCGCCATGTGCGAGGCAGATCTGCTCCACCGCGTCGAAGTACTCACGAGGGTCGTGGCGCCAGTACCGGTGCACGGCGAGGTATGCGGAATCGCGCTCGTGCGCGGTGGACAGCCAGCGGTCGTCGGCCGCCGCGAAGCGCACCTCGATCGGGAACTCGATGCGCCAGCCGCGCTTCGCGATGAGCGCCTGCACCGCGCGGAACACGGGAACGACCTGATCCTGCGGCAGCGCGTACTCCATCTCCCGGAAGCGCACCGTCCGGCTCTGCGTGAGCACGCGATGGGAGAGATCGGTGTACTCGCGGTCGCCCGTGAGCTTCACCGCGAGCCGGCTGAACGACGGCGTGATCGCAGGCACTGCGACGCCGGCCGCGCACACAGCTCGGTACACGCCGTTCGAGAGCATCGTCTCGTCGATCCACTTGCCGACCTTCGGCAGCGGCCGCCGCACCGCCGACTCCGGAAGTCGCTCCGTCGTCTTCGTGAGCGCCACGTCGGTGTGCGGGAACCAGTAGAACTCGTAGTGATCCGCCACGGCCACGCGTTCGTGCACGCTCTCCAGCACCTCGCCCAGCGGGGCCGGCGCGTCGACCGCGTGCATCACGAACGCCGGCACGCACTGCAGGGTCACCTCGACGAGGATCCCGAGCGCGCCGAGCCCCAGCGCGACGGCGGGGAGCAGCTCCGCGTTGCGCTCCTCGTCGACCCGGAGGAACTCGCCCGCCGCCGTGATCAGAGTCGCGCCGACGACCTGGGCGGCGATGCCGCGGAAGGCCGCTCCGGTGCCGTGCGTGCCCGTGGAGATCGCCCCGGAGATCGACTGCCGGTCGATGTCCCCGAGGTTCTCCATCGCCAGCCCGTACGGGGCGAGCAGCGCCGGGATCCGGTGCAGCCGCGTCCCCGCCAGCAGCGTGACGCGCCCGCGGGCCTCGTCCGCCGAGACCAGGCCCTGCAGGTCGTCGAGTTCGAGCAGCACATCGGGGGCCACCGCCACACCCGTGAAGCTGTGGCCGGCACCGACCGCCTTGATGCGCAGCCCCTGGGCTGCGGCGGCGAGAACGGCGCGCTGCACGCCCTCCGGTGAGCGAGGACGCTCGACGCGGATCGGTCGGATCGAGGCCGACCGCCCCCAGTTCTGCCAGGTTCCGCCCATGCGTGTCACAGGAACGCCTTTCCCTCACCGCGATAGGTGGACAGCTCATCGACGACGCGCCCGCCGTCGACGAGGTGATAGCTCAGGATCCGCTCGGCCGGCTCGCCGCTCTTGGCATGCCGCAGCCAGACGCGATCCCCTACGCGGAGTGTTCGCGCAGCCTCACCGCGCAGCGGCGTCTGCACCTCTCCCGCGGCCTCCCGCGGCGCCGTCTGCAGGCCCTGCGGCCAGACCGGCAGAGGCTGACGCGAGGCGACCGGCGGCCCGGATGCGATCCAGCCGCCGCCGAGGATCGTCGCGATGTCGGCGGCGGGGCGGCGCACGACGTCGAACGCGAAGGCGCTGGCGGGCGCCGGCGCGAAACCGCGGTAGCCGTCGAACAGGTGCCCCGCGAGGAGCCCGCTTCCGGCGGTGATCTCGGTGAGCGCCGGGTCGGATCCGGTGTACTCCAGGGATCCCGTGCCTCCACCGGTGACGAAATCGAGGGGCACGAGCGCTCGTACGGCCTCCACGATGCGTGCGCGCCGTTCGCGCAGCTCCTGGCGAGACTGAGTCTGCACGGCACGGATCAGCGTGTCGCCGCTGCCGGTGTCGTCGCCCTGGCCGGCGATCTGCGCCTCGTACATCTGCAGCCCGACGAGGCGGAAGCCGTCGCGCTCGGCGGCCCGGCGTGCGAATCGAGCAACCTCCTCCGGCGTGTGCAGCGGCGAGCGGAACACGCCGATGTGGCCGAGCGCGGGGGCCCGCCAGGAGGCGTCGGCGTCGATCGCGATGCGCACACGCGGCCGCCGTGCGGGAGTCGCGACCGCGTCGATGAGATCGAGCTGGGACTCATCGTCGACCATGAGCGTGATCCGCGCGGCGGCACGCTCGTCGGCGAGCAGCCGCTCGAGCCCCGGACGGTCGGCGGTCGGGTAGGCCAGCACGATGTCGTCGTGATCCTCGGCGAGCCAGAGTGCCTCGGCCAGTGTGAAGGCGAGGAGGCCCCGGTACCCCGGCACCCGCAGTGCGGCATCGATGACCTCGCGCACGCGCACCGACTTCGTGGCGATCCGGATCGGCAGCCCGCCAGCGCGCACCACCATGTCCATCGTGTTGTAGCGCAGCGCGTCGAGATCGATCACGGCGACCGGCGCGGGCAGGTGCGCCGTGGCCTCGGTCAGGCGCGGCCACCAGCGGGCCGGGTCCTCCCAGGCGTGCGCAGCGGGGCGGGCGGACGCGGACGCGTGGCCCTGATCGGCGATGAGCTCGAGCACTCTCCCACCCTATTGGCTCCGAGTCAACATCGCTCGCGGGGCGGCGCTCGCTAGGCTCGACCTGCAGCCCCCGTAGCCCAACGGCAGAGGCAGGCGACTTAAAATCGCTTCAGTCTGGGTTCGAATCCCAGCGGGGGCACGTCGGGGACCACCGGCCGATCCGGACGGGAACCCCCTGGCCTGGGAGCGTCCTCGTGCGGTGGCCGTCCACACTTGGCGCAGCAGGATCCTCGTCACGCGGTCACTGTCTCACTCCTGCTACCGGCGATACTCGGCCCGGCCAACGCGAACCGCCCCGGCCTCTCGTCGGAGAGGACGGGGCGATGTCGTCGTCGCCCGCGCTAGCCGATCAGCAACCTGCGTGCCCGGGACCGACCTGGAACGTCGATGTGATCGTGGTGCCGGCGTTCGGGCCGGAGTTGAACGTGATCGTCACCAGCACGCTGAAGTCGCCGTGCTGGTCACCCAGGAACGACGGCGTATCCGAGGTCGCCGTTCCGGTCAGGACAGCCGGCGGCCCGGGGTTGTAGCCGTCGAGTGTCGCGCCCGAGAGCGTGCCGTTGAAGCCGGTGAGGTCTCCGGTCAGGGTGGCGGTGACCGTCGCACCGACCATGCCGACACGGTTGAACGCGTCATCCTCGGCCCACACCTGGAGCCGATAGGTGTTGCAGTTCTCGCTCAGGGTGTGGCCGATGCCGGTCGCCGGCCCGGGTGCGACGGAAGCGGCGGCGAGCGGGGAGCTGGCGGCGACGGCGATGACCGGCACCGACCAGGCCGCGCCTTTCAGTACGGTTCGACGCTTGATCCGACGCTCATCGACCTCGTGAGAATTCCTGGTCATTACTTCCTCCGCTTGTCCTTGTCTCATTGCCCCAGGCATCGTTCGCTGTCCCGCATCTTTCCTAGCGGGCGGATCAGCGTGGGACGGCTTAAGAGCAGGCGCAGGTGTCGCAGAACGCGTCATCGCTGTCGGACACGGGATCACTTCCGACAGGCAGATGACTCCTTCGCGAGCGGTGATGGATGCTAGACGCGGGGCGCGCGGGGCGCGGGGCGACCGTCGATCGCCATGGCACGAGCCAAGCTCGCGCCTGAGGCGTAGCCGACGAGCGATGCGACCTGCGCGACGGTGGGTCGCGGCTTTGGGCCGTAGTGCAAGAGGCGCTCCGACGCCTCGAGCCTCTCTCTTCGGATGGCACGCCCGATGGTGTCGCCCTGCGCACGGAAGGCACGTTCCAGGCCGCGCCGAGACACACCCACCTCGGCCGCCACGACGTCGCTGGTCACATCGGGCTCCGAATAGCGTTGCGCGATCACGGCCAGCGCTCTTGCGTACACGCCTTCCACGCCGTTGGCGGCGTCGGTGGTCGCCTCGACGATCAACGTGCGCATGATCTGCTGCAGCAGGAGCTCCATCTGCACGCCCAGCATCGAGCCGGCGGGATGCGGCCCCGCCAATACCTGCGCCACGAATGGCTCTGTGGATCCGACGATCATCGAGTGCGGCGAGAGCGGGAGCAGCCCATCCCTCCCCCGCGCCAACGCGGTTCCGACGAGGAGAGGCGCGTCCGCGGGGCCCAGCGGGATCGCGATCGCCACCGCTTCATGTACTCCTCGGTCAACAGCCGGCGCGAACGTCAGATTCAGCGGATTCGCGATCAGCAGGCCCGTGCGCCAGGAGACATGCATCCGCGTGTTGCCCTGCTCGCCGTTGGTGCGCAACAGCATCTTCCCGCGATGCGCGACGAGGAGCACCAGTCGACGCTCGCTTGGAGTGAAAGGGACGGCCGCGGAGTATCGGACTCTCGTGGCCCGTATCCGCCCGAACTGGGCGTTCCATACATCGGCGTCTGGCCCCGCCTCGAAGATCACCCCGCACATGCTAGCGACAACGACAGGTTCGGATGGCTTCGTCATGCGCGCACAAGTGGCCGACCGGTTGTCACGGCCGAGGATGCGGGCGTTGTTCAGATCCGGCTACCGAGGCGTGCGACACCCGAGGAGCACCGCGATCACTCCGAGACAACTCAGAATCGCTGCGCGAAGGAGAGCGGGCAACGGCCACGAACCGGGTGGAAGGAACACCGTGAGCATCCCGGCGGCCATCGCGAGGAGCGGGGCGAAGCGCCATGCTCCGAGTCCGCTGCCGCTCCAGGCGACGATGAGGGACGAGCCCGACAGCAAGGCGGGCGTCAGCAAGGCCAGAATGACGGCCACCCCGAACAGCAGAGGTTGCTCCGTCGTCCCCCCGAACACGGCGAACCAGCCTCCAAACGCGCCGCAGATTCCGCCGGCGATGAGGATGGCTCTCGCCCACCCGTTACGGCCGACCATGCCCTCGCTGCCCCCGACGCCCAGGGCGAACACGCAGCACGCAACGAGGAACAGCGTGGGAGGAACCGCCGCGGGAACGTACTCGATTCCGCTCCGCCACGTGAGGCGGGAGGCCACAGCGAGGGCCACGAGGTCGGCCATCGCGCTGGCGATCAGGAGCGCACCACCCCACAGGAGAGTCGGGTGCGCGCGTCGCATGCTCCGCGCGCCCGCTCCGACCATGGCCGTCGGCATCGAACTACGAAGAGCGACGACTCTGCGTGAGTCGATGGACGTTGAGGGCTGCGCTGGCAGACAGCGCCGCGATCGCGGTGAGACCGCAGACAGTGGAGGCGATCACCGCGAGAGGCGCGCTCCCGCCGAGGGTGAGAAAGAACGCGATCAAGCTCACGACTCCGACGAGGAGTAGGACGTTTGCTTTCATACGCTCAGCGTAAGCACTGTCGACGGAGGCCGCCTCCCCCGTGAGGGGGATCCTGCGCGGTTCGCTGCTGCACCTGACGAGGGCACCCGACAGACCGTCAGACGCGCGGCATACAGGTGATCAGTGCCGGAATCCGGGGCCCGCCGTGCGATCGGGCAACGGCGCGGTGAGCGCATCGAGGTACGCCACCTCCTCGCGGATCGTCGCGAGGAGCGCCTCGGCAAGGTCCATCGTCACGCCGTTTCGGACCACGATGCGCTGCACGGTGATCTGCTCCCGGTCGGCCGGCAGCGGGTACGCCGGGACCAGCCAGCCGCGCATGCGCAGCCGATCGGACAGATCGTGCAGCGTCCAATTCTCGGTGTGGCCGTCGACGAGCCGCCAGGCGAACACTGGGATCGTGGATCCGTCGCTGATGAGCGCGAACTCGTCCATCGCTCCGATCCCGTCCGCGAGGTACCGCGCGACCGCGCGCGAGGTGCCCTGCACCTCCGCATAGCCTTCGCGCCCGAGCCGCAGGAACATGTAGAACTGCAGCAGCACCTGCGCACCGGGTCGGGAGAAGTTCAGCGCGAGCGTGGGCATGTCGCCACCGAGATAGCTGACGCGGAAGATCATCGACTCCGGGAGCGCCTCGGCATCGCGCCACACGACCCAGCCGAGCCCCGGGTAGACCAGTCCGTACTTGTGCCCCGAGGTGTTGATGGAGGCCACCCGCGGCACCCGGAAGTCCCACTCCAGGTCGGGGTCGAGGAACGGCGCGACCATGCCTCCGGAGGCCGCGTCGACGTGGATCGGGACGTCGTGCCCCGCTGTCTCCGCGATCCGGTCGAGCGCCGTGGCGATCTCCGTGACCGGCTCGTAGGCGCCCGTGTAGGTGACGCCCATGATCGCGACGACGCCGATCGTGTTCTCATCCACGTACTGGTCCAGCAGGGCGCCGTCCAACGCGGGATGCTCGTCGCTCACGGGCACGTAACGGGGCTCGACCTCGAAGTAGTTGCAGAACTTCTCCCAGCACACCTGCACGGCGCTCGACATCACCAGATTGGGCCGCGCGGCATCCTGCCCGGCCGCGCGCCGGCGCTCCTGCCAGCGCCTCTTCAGGGCGATGCCGGCGAGCATGCAGGCCTCGCTGGATCCGATGGTCGAGGTGGCGGGAGCGGCCGCAGGATCGGGAGCGTGCCAGAGCTCGGCGATCATGCCCTGGCAGTACGTCTCGATCGCCGCGGTCTGCGGATACTCGTCCTTGTCGATCATGTTCTTGTCGACGGCGTCGGCGTAGAGCCGCTGCGCCTCCTCGTCCATCCAGGTCGTGACGAAGGTGGCGAGGTTCAGGCGGGCATTGCCGTCGAGCATGGTCTCGTCGCTGACGACGTGATACGCGAGGAGGGAGTCCATCCCCTGAACCGGGATCCGGTGCTTGTCGACGAGCAGCTTGGCCCCCGGCCGATGGCGCAGCGGGTTGACGTGGATGCGTTCCTGCGACATGGGCGGTGCTCCTCGGTGCGGTGTTCCTCCGGCCGTTTCGGGCGCCACCCTAGCATCGCCCGGAATGCCTGCTCCGGGAACCCCGCGGGCGAACGTCGCGCCGTCAGAGCGATGCCGCGAGGTCGTTCGCCCAGCTCTTCAGCAGAGCGGAGTAGGAGGACGCGACGTAGCGGCTGACGGCGTCGGAGGCGAAGGTCGCGAGGGCGGCCTTCGCGGCGGCCACGTTTCCCGCGGCGAGGGCGTTCTGCGCCGTCGTGAGATCGCCGAGGAGCTTCGACGACACGGACGAGGAGGTGATGTACCCGCTCGACGTCCCGTACGAGACCGCGGTCCGCAGGCCCGCGATCGTCGCCCGCACCGTGATCGTGAACGTCGACGTCGAGACGTTGCCGACGGCGTCGGTCGCGGTCACGATCACCGTGTGCGGGCCTGCCGCGAGGCTCTCGCCGATGAGCGCGACCCCGTTCCCCCACGCCGTGCCATCGATGGTGACGCGCACCGACGCGACCCCGGATCCGGTGTCCGTCGCGCTGCTGGTGAGGGCGATCCGCTGCGAGACGTCGTACGCGGTGCCGTTCGACGGCGCCGTGATCGCCCAGCTGCTCGTCGGCGGTGTGCGGTCGACCACGAACGAGCGCGTCACCGTGACCGCGTTGCCCGCGCGGTCCGTCACCTGGACGGAGACCGTGTGCGCGCCCTCCGCGGACAGCGCCGCGAGCGTCGCCGACGCGGCGTATCCGACCGGAGCGCTGAATGGCGCGCCGTCGACCGAGAACGCCACCTGCCAGAGCCCGGCCGGCGCGGCGGTGAACGACAGCTGGAGCGAGAGCGATCCGGCACCGACAAAGGTGGTGCCGTTGACCACGGCACCCGCGACCGTGACGGTCCCCGACGGGGGAGAGTTGTCGACGACCAGCGTCGCCGGTGCGGATGCCGTGGCCGACGTGTTTCCCGCGGCGTCGACGCTCACCGCAGTCACGGTGTACGTTCCCGTCGCGAGGGTCTGCCCGGTGTACGCGACGCCGTTCACGTACACCACGGTGGAGACGGCGTCCGCCGCCTGCACCACGACGAAGCGCGGGTTCGCCACGTTCGTCACGGAGTCCGAGTTCGACGGGCCGCTGTCGTCGAGGGCGTTGAGCGTCACCTTCGGCGCGGCCGGCGGACTCACCTTCTTCAGAAGGGTCTGCGTGAAGACCGTCGGGTTGCCGGCCGGATCCGTCTCGGTGATCGTGAGCGTGATCGGCCCGTCGCGCAGCGCGGAGAGCGATCCGCTCCAGAGGTTGGTCTTCCCGCTGCCGTTGAAGGTCGCCGATCCGGAGACCGAGGCCGCACCATCGCTGAACACGTAGCGGACCAGGGCGCCGGTCTCGCCGTACACCGTCACGGAGATCCCGCCGACGTTGGAGGACGTGATCGTGGAGGCGACAGGACCGACGGCGAGCGACGGAGGCGCCGAATCGAGGACCGTCGAGGTCACGGTCGCCGTGCTCGCGCCGATGCCGTTCGTCAGGGTCGTCGTGATCGTGAGCACGCCGTCGACCAGCTGCGACACGTCGACCGGGATGACCAGGACGCCGGTCGTGTCGATGATGTCCATCCCGTTCGCGACGCGCCCCGCACTGTCCGTGATGATGACGTTCGCGATCGAACCGGCTTGGCCCTTGACCGTGACGAGGTAGACGCTCCTCGTCGCGAGGTTCGCCCAGGACGGCGAGGCGACCACCGGGGCCGTCGGCGCGACGCTGCTCTTGCCGAGCGGAGCGGTGAGCGTCACGGGAGGCTGCGCCCCCGCCGTGATCACAGCACGCACCGTGATGACGCCGTCGGCGAAGGCCGACAGGTCGAGCACGACGGCGAAGGATCCCCCCGCTGAGATCACGCCGGACCCCGACACGACGCGGCTTCCCTGGGTGAACGAGTACGTCACGCCGGCCCCCGGAGCGCCGCTCACGACGAAGGGCACCGCAGCCGCCGTTGCCGGGGTGATGCCGGAGGGCAGATTCACGCCGGCGCCGGACGGGAGCGACAGGCGCGCACCCGCGAACGTCCCCGCCGCGTTCACGACGCCGGACGACGTGCCCATGCCGGACGAGTTGAACGGACGCACGTTCGCGGTCTTCTGCACATCGTTGGCGACGCCGCCGAGGTTCTCCGGCATCTGGTTGAACGGATCGCCGGTCTGCTGGTGCCAGGCGGCATCGTGCTGCAGCACCAGTCCCAGCTCCCCGAACGGCTCGCCGTTGCGGGACGCCACGCCCTGGTAGCGGTCGTCGTACGGGGCGTACCGGGTCATCAGCGTCTGGTCGGCGCCGTCGCTCTTCGACAGGGCGTACAGGAACTCGGGCAGGAACGGCTGCAGGGTGCGGCTGACGGCAGGCATGCCGAACTGGGAGAACGGCACGTAGTAACTGTTGTGGTTACCGACCCAGTCGATGAGGCGGTCTCCCCCGGTTCCGGCGAAGAAGATGTCCTGGCCCGCGCCGCCGTAGGCCAGAGACTCCCAGGCCGGCGTGCCCCACACGAAGCCGCCCGTCGCCCGGCTGAACGAGCCGTCGGCATTGCGGACGAGGTTCGGCACCGGACCGTCGTTGAGGCCGCCGTCGACGTGGGTGTCGGCACGGAGGTCGATGAGATCGTTGCCCCAGCCGCCGTACACCCGCACGCGGCCCATGCCGGAGACGATGTAGTCGTTGCCGAGGTCGCCGAAGATCGCCTTGTCGCCCGTGGTCGGCATCTGCGGTTCGCCGGTGCCGGGGTACCAGGTGAGGTCGAGCGGCAGGCCCGCATCGGTCGGATCGAAGGTCAGGAAGAACGGCAGGCAGGTCGCGCTCAGCGCCATCGTCTTGCAGAGCAGCGGGTTCGGCGCGCCGAGGACGAAGTTGTTCGAGACCACCGAGTTCAGCCAGACCTCGCGGCGCGGATCGGTCGGATCGAAGTAGCTCGACTTGCCCGACATGCCCGCGCGGGCCGCGTTGCCGTTGCCGTCATCGCCGAGCGGGTGCCAGCCGGCCGGGTTGCCCGGGTTGAACGGGTGGTACCAGTCGGTCTCGTACGGCGTGTGGTTGATCGCGGTGCCCGACATGTCGAAGTTGTCGGCGTAGCCGAGCTCCGGCGCGTCGGCGCCCGAGACCGCGGACTGTCCGGGGCCGGCGTGGATGACCCCGTTGCCCCAGCCGCCGTAGATGATGTTGTGCCCGAAGCGCGGCTGGTAGTGGTCGCAGATCGCGTTCTGCTTGCACCCCGTGGAGAAGCTCGGGCTGCCGTTCGCGGCCGGATCCCAGTTGTACGGCCACAGCACCGCAGTGTAGGTGAGGGCGCCGGCGACGTTGATCACGGCCTGCTGCACGTTTCCGGGCGTCGTGATGAGCTCGGAGAGGTTCGCGGCGGGGATCGGCGCGATCCCGTAGAGCGGCTCGCCGTAGCTCGAGCTGTTGCGGCTCGTGAAGCAGCGTCCGCCGCCGCCGATGATGCAGCTGTCGCCGCGACCGCCGGAGACCCAGTTGTCCGCGTAGCCGAGGATGATCGTGTCGTTCTGGCCGCCGCCGTAGATCACGTCGTTCGCGGGTCCGCCGTAGATGAACGCGTCGCCGGACTCGGCGTGGATCTCGCTGCCGCGCATGAGGCTCACGCCGTCGACGGTGATCGGGGTGCCGCCGATGTCGCCCCAGCCGTTGCTCGCCTTGGTTCCGGTGACCTGCGGGCCGGGCTGGTTCGCGAGGTCCGGGCCGCCGGGGGTGGTGTCGAGCAGGTTCACGGCCCGGGCGATGATGCGCTCGGTCGCGGTCAGGTACCCGTTCACGTCGTAGTTGAAGTTCAGGTAGCCGACCGACATCGCGACGCCGGCGGCTGCAGCCCCGGCGGGACCGTACGTGTGGTTGACCCCGACGAGCCGGATGATCTGGCCGTTGTTCGCCACGATCACGTTGGCGTCGTGCGCGTGGCCGTTCGGGTTCGTGATGCAGTGGTTCGTCGCGTCGAGCACGCCGTCGCCGCAGTCCTCGCGACCCGCGTCGGTCCCGGATCCGCCGAAGATGAGGTTCGAGCCGCTCGCGCGCTCGCCCGGCAGCGTGAGGCTGAAGAGGTCGGAGTTGCCGCCGATGATGTCGTTCTGCCCGCGGTTCGCGAAGATCGTGTTGTCACCGCGGCCGCCCTCGATGTAGCTCTGCCCGTCGGTCGCCGCGACCGTCGCGGTGACCGTGCACGGCAGCGACACGCACGAGGCGGGGGCCGGAGCGCCGGTGACGGTCAGAGTGCCCTGGTTGACGGCCGTCACCACGCCGACCATCGCGCCGTTCACGATGAGCGTCTGCCCGACCGCGATGCCCGCGTCGGCCCACCACAGGCCGTCGGTGCGAGCGATCGTGTGAGCGCCGAACACGAGGCTTCCGTTCAGCCGGTACTGCAGCGCCGCGTCGTCGTCGACGGACGGGTTGATCAGCAGCGCGTTGTTCGCATCACGGCAGGCACCGACGCGGTTGCCGAGGAAGGATCCGCGGAAGGCGCACGTGGCCGCCCCGCCGAAGACGCTGCCGATCGACGGCGAGCCGTTCGATGCCGTCGGGTAGCCGGTGGGCGAGTCGGGCGCCGTGATGTCGATCGAGCCGTGCGCCTGGATGATGTTGTCGTTCGACTCGCCGAAGATCATCGCGGATCCGGATCCGCCCGCGATGTAGTCGGCGCCCTTGTTCGCGGAGTCCTGCAGCTGCGTGGGCCGGTTCGTGTCGCCGAGCGGGACGGAGAGCAGGATCCCGCCGGTGCCGGAGAGGAAGTCGCCCCACCACGCGTGTCCGGTCGGGTCGTTCTGCGCGAGCCCGTCGGTGAGGCTCTGCGTGAGCGAGCCGGGCGTGGTGCTGTAGATCTGGGTCCCGGCGAGGTCCTGGAAGCGCGGGTTGCGGTAGTCGAACAGGTGCGCGGCGCGGTTCAGCGCGACGCTGCCACCGATGATGAGGTTGCGTCCCGGGCCGCCCTGGATGTCGTTCGCGCCGTCGCCGCCGACGATCACATTGTCGCCGCCGGACGCGTAGATCCGGTTGTCCCCGTGGTTCTGCGTCGCATCGGAGTATGCGGCGAGGATGTCGTGCGTGGTCTGGATCTTCTCCACCCTGGCGTCGCCCCACGGCGTGGTGCCGCTCGCCGGGCAGTAGACGTTGAGCGCGCTCGCACCGGTCGGCCGGCAGTAGCCCTGCGGCGGGCCGACGGTAAAGGAGGCGCTCCCGACCGAGACGCTGCCGATCGCGTTGCGCGAGAGCGTCGCGGTCTTCAGGTCGGCGCTCACCGCCGTGATGATCGTGCCGGCGGACAGCAGCGTGCCCGCGGTGTCGGCGATCGCCAGACCCACGTCGGTGAGACGGAAGCAGGCGGCCGCGCAGCTCGCGGTCGCGACGCCGTTGAGGGCGGAGCCGGACGGCGCATGCGAGGTGAGCGCGCCGGGGACCGTGCGGGTGCCGCCCAGCGGTCCGGCCGCGATCACGCCGACCGTCGCCTCCTGGGTGTCCTGCACGACGACGCCCATCGCGCCGAAGATGATGTTGTCGTAGTCGCCGTAGCGGTCGGTCGCGGTCGCGCCGGGCACGTCTCCGTAGATCAGGTTGTCCCCCGCGACGAGCGGATCGGCGTTCTCGTAGACGCTGTTGTTCACGGTGGGGAACGAGACGGCGCGGGTGATCACGTTGGTGTTGACGCCGTTCGCGCCCAGGATGATGTTGTCACCGCGGCCGCCGTAGATCGTGTTGTTCCCGGATCCGCCGGCGATGAAGTCGCCCGCCTGGCTGCCGTAGATCGTGTCGTCGCCGGATCCGCCGTAGATGGTGAGCCCGACCGACGGCACCTGGCCGTTGGGCACGCCCGCGAACAGCGCACTCGCGTCGATCACGTTGTTGCCCGCGTGGCGGAACGGGTTCGCGACCGGGAAGACGAACTGCGGCGTCCCGACGCCGACCTGGTTCGGGAACGGCTTGGATCCGAACACCCGGCTGGTCTGCGTGTGCGGGTCGCCGGAGTACCAGATGCCGTCCTGCGAGGTCGCACCGTAGACGACGAGCGGCGAAGGTGCGTAGCCCACCACGGCGACGCTGATGGTCGCGTTCGTGAACGCGGGGCCGCTGAGCGTGAGGACCGTGGCGATGACGCCGATGATGGTCCAGGCCGGGAGCCCGCCGACCTGCAGCACCATGCCGTACACGAAGCCGTCGGCGATCCAGGATCCGCTGCCGCGGGTGAGCGTCGGCGAGGATCCGGACAGCCCTGTCGTGAACGTGCCGGTGACGCTCGGCGGGGTCGCGCCCGGGCCGGGGCCCGCGCCGCCGGTGACCGTGAAGACGTTGCCGCCGTAGCGGACCGCGTTGTCGCTCGCCGCGCCCTGGGCGACCGTGACCACGCAGGTGCTGCCGCTCGCGCAGGGCGGGACGGCCACCGCGGTGAGCACGAGGATGTCCTGGGTCGGTCCGGTGAAGCCGGCGACCGCTCCGACCACGACGCCGTTCACCGTGACGAGCTGCCCGATCGAGAAGCCCGCCTCGACCCAGCTCCGCATGTCGGTGCGGATCAGGGTGTTGCCGACGAAGTGGACGTTCGTGGTGACGCGGACGACGGGGTCGAAGACCGCCACCGTGCCGTGCACGCCCGTCCCGGTCGCCGGGCCGTGGCCGACGAAGGTGATGACCGCGCCGTTGATCGCCGTGATGACGCCGATCGGCATGCCGTTCCACATCAGCCCCTGGCCGACCGCGAACTGGTCCGCCGCCCAGGCGGTGCCGTCGTCGCGGGTGATCGTGGTCGCCGTGATGTCGAAGGTCCCGGTGATGCTGAGCGCTGCTGCGCCGCCGCCGTGCAGAGCCGTGAGGCCGCCGTGCGCGAAGGTCGTGCCGGGAGTGCCGTCGGGGTTGGTGTACGGGCCGCCGACGAGCGTCCCGGTCACGGTGAGGGTGTCGTTGCCCTGACCCTCGAGGATGTTCAGCGACTGGATCGTGGACAGGCTCGCGTTCGTCTGGATCTGCCCGGTGACGGGGTCGACCGTGACCGAACCGAAGCTGATGCCGCTCGGGAACACCGGCGGCTCGCCGAACGTCGGCTTGGCCGGGTTGCCGGGCTCGTAGCCCTTGTGGTGCGAGAAGTCGAGCCCCGGGCCCATGCCGAAGCCGGTGAGGGTCGTCGAGCTGAGCACGCCCGTCTGGTTCTGCTGCGCGCCGTCGTCGAAGATGTTCAGGACGTTGACCTGCTGCGCCTCGGGCGGCTGGATCCCGATGCCGAACGGAAGCGCGTTGCCCTCCTGCGGCAGCATCACGGGCAGCTGCAGCGCGGCGTGGTTGCCGGCCGTGGGGCCGCCCTCGACCGAGAGCGGACCGCGGATCGCGGAGAGCAGGTGCGGCGTCTTCGGGAAGCTGAGCAGCGACGCGTTGCCCGGCGGGACGTTGTACTTCGGGTCGGCCACCACGCCCATCGCGACCGTCTGATACCAGTTCGACGGGGTGAACGTGACCCGCGCGGCCCACTGGGTGAGCGTGAGCGTCATCGTGCTCGAGGCGCCCAGCACCGCGGCGAGCGCGGTCTTGTCCGTCACGGTGAGGATGTCGACCCTGGTGGACGTGCTGCCGGTCAGCGCCTGGATCTTCAGCATGGTCGCGGAGGCACCGATCTTGAAGATCTGGCCTTCGAGGAAGCCGTCGTCGAGCCAGCTCGAGCCGTCGGCGCGACGGAGCGTGCCGGCCGCGGAGTCGTAGACCACGGATCCGGTGAACAGCCCCGCGTTCACCACCCGGCCGATCGTGACGGTGTGCGGCCCTGCCGCCGGCGCGGCGCTCAACGTCATCGTGGTCACGGTGACCGCGGTGATCGTCGCGGTCAGCGGCGCCCCGGCGCCGGAGAGCCGGATCTGCTGGCCCTGCGCGAATCCGTCGGCGAGGAAGCTGCCGAGCTCGGTGGCGGCGAGCGTCACGACGAGGCCGGCGATCGTGACGTTGCCGCTGAAGAACGTGACGGTCTTCTGGGCGCCGATCGCACCGTTCGTGACCCGCACGCCATCGGCGACGATGTCGGTCTGGCCGTCGGTCACGAGGGCGACCGTGACATCGGTGCTGGGCGGCGCGGCCAGACGGATGCTGATGCTCGACCCGGGCCCTGGCACGGTGCACAGCGCGTCACCGCACTTGGTGACGACCATCCCCGCGGGCGCCTGCACGATGCCGGCCGGGGTCAGGTCGTTCATGACCAGCACGTCCCACGGGGTCAGGCTGTTGTCGACGCCCGCGTACTCGGGCCCGCTGCTGGTGACAGTCGCCGTGAGGTAGGAGTTGTGCGGATCCGCGATGCTGTAGTGCGCGGTGGCGTCCTCGCGCACGATGACCGGCGTGGACCAGTCCGCCGTCGAGAAGGTGATCGTGTACACGCCCGCGGTCGTGCCGAACGCCGCGGTCACCACGTGGAACCGCGGATCGGTGCTGGACAGCGAGACGCGGGCATCGTTCGCGGCCGTGATCGTGACGGTCACCGGAGCGCTCGGCTGGGCGGCGAGCACGACGGAGGCGTATCCGGAGATCGCGTAGGTCGCGGTGCCGCTGCCACCGAGGATCAGGTTGCTCGCGTTGCGGTCCGGAATGGCGAAGACCAGGCCGGTGACGGTGGCGACAGCGGCGACCGAGAGCTGCGCCCAGGTGCCGTCCGCGGCGACCGCGACGATCGTGGCGCCCGCGGGGATCGCGCTGCCGGTGTCGGCCTCGACGATGCCGCGGCCGACGTCGCCTCCGTTGAAGCCCGCGCTCGCCGAGTACAGGATGTTCGACCCGTTCGTGGTCGCCCCGTCGCGGTACTGCTGGACGGCGGCGAGCCGGCTCGGCAGGGCGAAGTGGATGCCGCTCGCGTTCGCGACCGCGGCGGACAGGACGACCGTGTGCGCGTCTACGACGAAGAGGATCACGGTGTTCGACGGGATCGCGGCGCTGCCGTCGATCGAGGCGATCGGCTGCCCGACGTCGCTGAGGGTGAAGTTCGCGGTGGCCGAGGTGAACGTCGTGCCGCCGTTGCCGACGCCGTCGGTGAAGCGCGAGGCGATCGAGATCCCGGTCGGGTTGGTGTTGCCGAGGTTGGTGACGAGGATCGCCGGGGTACCCGGATCGATCTTCGTGACCTCGACGTTGCGCACGGCCGCGTTCGCGTAGAACGGATCCGCACTGAGCACGCTGTGGCTGATCTCGTAGGTGCGCAGGCCATCGTCGAGGGCGTCGTTCATCGCGCCCGCCCAGACGAGCTGCGGGATCTGCCAGTTGCCGGGTGTGAAGACCAGCACCAGCGCCCGCTGCGGCAGGTCGGTCGTGAGCGCGTCCATGAGCACGTGCCGGTAGAAGTCGCTGTCGGCGGTGGTCGTGCCGGGGTTCGGGACGGATCCGAGCGGGGTCGTGGCGAGCAGGATCGAGTCGCCCTGCGGGGTGCCCTCGCGGTTGAGGCGGATGTCGGGCTCCGCGGTGACCGCGATGTAGACCGTCGAGGTCGGCGCCTGCGCGAGCCGCACGCTGTACGAGTCGATCGTGCCGATGGGCGGTCTGATGGCCTGGCCGTTCTGCGTCTCCTTGACGACCGTGCCGCCCGCGTGCTCGGTGATGATCACGGCGCCCTGGGATCCCTGCGCCACGCTCAGGGCGACGCCCGGGATCACGACGTCCTTGTAGAGCTGGTCCTGTGTGATGACGGCCAGGTTGATCGTGCCGCTCGTGCCGTTGATGTCGCGCGAGTACACGTTGCCGCTGACGTCGCCCGCGACGTTGATCTGGTTGCTGCCGAGTCCGCCGATCACCCGCACCGCGACGCCCGGAGGCGTGGAGAGCACATCGATCACGTCGTCGCCCTCCAGGGCGTCGACCTCGATCACCTGGATGTTCTTGAAGGTCACCGAGACCCCGGCCCCGAAGATCCCGTGGTCGGTCACCACGATGTGGTCGGCGAACTCGGTGCCCAGGATGATCAGCTTGTTGAAGCCCGTGCCGCCGTCGACGGACACCGGGGCGTTCATGTTGTACTCGACCTGGTTGTTGCCGGCGCCGGTGCGCACGTCGGTCTGCGCGGCGGTGGAGTACCCGTTGGTCGTGATCGGGATCGGGATGCACGCGGGGGCCTCGATCGTCGTGCAGCCGCCGGGCAGGATGATGTTGCCCGCCGGATCGGTCTGCGCGAGCGCGAAACCGCGGACGATGAAGAGGTTGTTGCCGCCGTCGCCCTCGAGGTGCAGCACCGCGTGGTTCGAGTAGACGGTGAACGTGTTGTTGCCGGTGCCGCCCTGAGCGACGAGCGGCGCGCTCGTGCCGCGGGAGAGCCAGCCGCGCGTGGTGGCGACGGTCGCGACGTCGAAGACGTTCTCGGCGGCGAGGTTGCCCGAGGCTCCGTAGGACGGCGCGGGCGAGGCGACCGCGCCGGCGCTGCGGCGCTCGCCGTACATCTGGCCGATCTGGAACTGGTTGTCGCCCGATCCGCCGTCGAGGTAGGTGGCGGCGGCGTTGTCGTCGACGGCGAAGTAGTCGTTCCCGCCGAGCGCGTAGACGTGCAGGCCCCCGTTGATCGCGGAGTCGTAGTTGATCCGCTCGACGCCGTAGACGCCCGTGGTGCCGGTGGTCGTGGTGCCGCCGAGGTTCGCCTGCGTGGCCGCGAGGGTCGAGTGCAGCAGGGCGACGAAACCGGATCCGGCCGAGTACGGGTCTGCGGAGACCGGGTGGGCGCCCGTGCCCTGGTAGAGGGCGGGCCGTGCCGCGGTCTCTCCGAGGATGCCTGCCGGGGTGCCGCGCAACAGGAAGATGTCGTTGGTGGCGTACTCGTGCTGGGTGGACGGATCGATGCCTGTCGAGTCCGGGGATCCGGCCGTGTACGTGTCGTAGCCGTAGATGTTGAGCGTGTCGGTGCCGTCGGAGGGGGCGTGCGAGCCGAGCACGTTGAGCTCGTAGTTGTTGCTGGTGAACTGGCTGCCGCTCGTGAAGATCGAGTAGACGTTGCTGCCGTTCTGGCCGTCGAGGGTCAGGGTCGCACCGCGGCTCACCTGCTGGCCGAGGGCGACCATGGACTGCAGCCGGTTGACGACGAACGTGTCGACGCACATGTTCGGGGGGCCGTTGCAGAGCGGGGCGTACAGGCCGGACTGCGTGGGTGTGCTGTCGCCGTAGGCCCGGGTCTGGCCGACCAGGATCGTGCGGTCGAAGATGAACGTGTCGGCCTCGGAGTTGCCGAACACCCGGGTCAGGCCGCCGGTGCCGTTCGCGATCTCGCCCGGCAGGCCGCCCGCCGCCGCCTGGCCGCTGCGCAGCACGATCACCGTGCCATCGCCGATCGTCGGGTCGGGCGCGGTCGTGTCGAGCGCCGGCATCGAGCACGCGCCCGAGGCGGCGTTGTGGCAGTCGCCGTAGATGTCGATGTTGCCGGTGGCGTTGCCCTGCTGGTTCGGGTCGCTCACGACGCCGGCGACCGTGCTCGCGAAGGCGAGGATCATGCTGCTCGGATCCGTGACGATGTCGTCGGCCGAGCGGAGCACGATGTTGCCGCCGTCGGTTTCGATGAGGCCCTGCAGCACGGTCTGCGGCGCGTTCTCGACGACGAGGGTCGACCCGGAGTGCAGCAGCAGGATGTCGTTGCCCTCGACGCCGGTCTCGGTCGTGGTGAGGCGCACGCTGTTCGGGCCCGCGACGTGCCCCGCGTTCTCCCCCGCGTGGGCGAGCAGCACGTTCATGGGGCCGGCGACCTCGGTGAGGAAGATGCTGCCGTCGGCCTGGGCTGCGACGTCGCAGGTGGCGGTGACGGCGCGCTGCGCATCGGTGGCGTTCTGATAGTTCGCGCCCTGGTACAGCAGCGTGTCGTGGCTCGTGCAGCCGCTTCCTCTGGCGGAGTCCAGCTTGAGGTCGTTCGTGCCGTTCGCGGCGCCGATGCTGCCGTACCGGGCGAGCAGGTCGATCGTGTCGCCGATCACGTTCGCGCTGGTACCGCCGGTTCCGAGGTTGTGGCCGTCGGTGATCGAGCCCTGGAAGTTCGTCAGCGAGATGTTCGCGCACGTGGTGGCGCTCGAGCCGTAGCAGGTGGTGACGGTGTCGACGTGCAGGTCGCCCGTGGTCTGCGAGACCCGGATCACGCCCGGGGCCTGCGCGTTGAGGACGCCGAACCTGTCGACGGAGGACTGGATCTCGAGGAAGTTGCTGTCGAGACCGATCGTGCCGCTCTGGGCGGTCAGAGTGACGTTCACGCCCACGACCTGCGGCGTCGTCGCGGCCGGCGTGTGCCCGGACGCCGGAGGGTTCGGCGACGGCTGCGGCGCGTCGTAGATGGATCCCGGCGCGGTCAGCGTGACATCGTCGTCCGTGGACCGGATGAGGCCCGCACGCAGGTCGCCGTACTGCTCGGTGAGCGTGATGAAGCCGTTCGTGTCGGCGTTGACCGTGCCGTAGGTGGCCGCGGTCACCCCCGAGGCGGGCTGCTGGATGAGCACGAGGCCGATGATGTTGATCCGGGTCGCCGAGGGCGAGTCGTTCGCGGCGAAGACGTCGATCTGGCCGTTGTCGCCGTGGGATCCGGCGTCGAGCAGGCTGAAGTCGTAGGTGCTCGCGGTCGCGCTGCCGCCGGTGGCGAAGGCTCCCGGCTCGAGCGTCGGGTGCGGGCTCGTGCAGCCGTCCGAGTAGTAGCAGTGCGCGCTGTCGGGGTGGTAGAAGCTCACGTACTGACCGCTCGGTCCAGGCGTCGCGGTCACCTGGATTCCGGGCACGGTGCCGACCGAGGTCTGGTACTGGGTGGCCTGCAGGCGCACGAAGATGCTGTCCCCTGCCACGAGGTGATCGATCGGGATGACGTACGCGGGCGTCTGCGGGTTCGCGATCGCGGGGTCGCGCAGCAGCGTCTGCAGGTCGAGGTACTGGCTCGTGCCGGAGTTCGCCGTGAGGTCCTCGTCGTGCCCCGCCCACTGCACGAGGTCGATGTTGAGGTACGTGCCGGTGGCGGCGATCGAGGTGCCGGCGGCGAGGTGCAGGATGTTCGTCCGGATCAGATCGGTGTGCGGGCCGCTGAACGCGGAGCTGGATCCGCCGCGCACCGTCGACGAGGAGATCGATCCGGTACTTGACACGTCCGTCTCGCCGATCGGGTTGAGGATCGTGCCGTTGATGAGCAGATCGGGCGAGGAGGTCGGGGCGTCGTTCGTGATCGTCACGAGCGTCGGGTCGACGTGGCGCACGATCGCGAACATCGCGGTGACGGTGGGAGCGGCTAGCGTCACCGTCGGCGTGCCGACGTTCAGCACGGTGATGTCGTCGATCACGAGCCGCTGGGTGGAGTGGTTGAGGATCGTCACCGCTCCCCAGTTGTCGCGGTAGTAGAACGTGCCCCAGTAGTGGCTCGACACGTTCGCGCCGCCGTTGAGGGTGTTCTGGATGGTGCCGCCGCCCGAGCTCATCAGCACGTCGCCGGTGTCGTGGTCGACGAGGTCGTTCACCTCGATCACGGGCGCGCCGCTGAAGTCCGTTCCCGGCGCGGGGTTGCTCACCCCGTTGACCGTGATGTTCACGGCGGTCACGACGTGGCCGTCCGGGCCGATGACCAGCAGCGGGCTCGGGCCCTCATGGATGATGACGTCGGCGTTCCAGTCGACATGTCGGGTGCCGGTGTTGTCGACCGGATCGCCTGGTCTCGTCTCCGCCTGCACGTACAGCGCGAGGTGCGTCTGGCCGGCGGGGTGCGCCAGGTGCCACGGCGACGGGTCGGCCGGGTCGAGGCTCTGATCGTTCGTGTTCACGCCGTACTGGATCCGCGTACCCGCCTCGACCGTGACCCCTGCGTGGGCCGCCGCCGTCTCGGAGAACTCGAGGTTGTCGTAGCCGTCGCTGTACGACGGGCCGATGCACCAGCATTCGGGGTCGTCGTCGTGCGAGCGCGCGTTCCCGCTGTGGAAGGCACGCAGATCCACGCCGCCGTCGCCCTCGACCCAGGTGGGCGTGCCGGTCTGGCCGTCGATGAGCGCGGTGTCGCGGCTCTTCAGCTCGGAGACCGCCTTCGCGGTGGCGAACCCGGCGAACGCGATGAAGATCGACTTCGAGTGGCTCGTGATGTTCGACCCGGTGGTGGTGGCCAGCACGTTCACGGATCCGCCGACGACGTGCGCCCCGGCGCCGATCACGGACGCGGTGTTGTCGGTGAGGTGCACCTCGGCGTGCGAGATGGATCCGCCGGCCAGTCCCCCGCTCTCCGTGTCGCCATCGGCGTTCGCTACGAAGGTGGCGGTGGAGAACACCCGCACCATGCCGCCGGCGGTGATGCCCACTCCGCTCGCGTTCACCTGCGTCCCCGCGGTGTTCCCGGTGATGCCGTCGGGACCGGTGCCGATGAAGGCCGAGGTGTTGCCGGTGCCGTCGACGTGCGAGGAGACGCCGGCGCCGGAGATGAGTCCGCCCGATCCGTTGCTCGTGTTCGCCGTCGCGTTCGTGTGCGTCGTGGCGCTGATGCCCACGTTGCCGCCCGCGGTGATCGACGCGGCCGCGTCGTAGGCGCGCACGGTCGGGTTGACGGTGGTCTGCGCGGTCTGCGAGGTGAAGGAACCCAGGCCCCCACCGCCGCCGTTGGCCGAGGCGTTGGTGACCCCGGTGCCCGGAGGCGGCGAGGCCGCGCGCAGCGACGACCCGTCGGCGGTGAGCAGCTTCTGGGATCCGGTGAGCGAGCCGGTGAGCCGCAGCACGAGCTGCTGCGTTCCGGTGCCCGCACTGAGCGCGGTCCCGGCCAGGAACAGCGTCTGGTCGCCGAACACGTGCGCCGTGCTGAGCGACTGCCCGGTGAGGGTGATCTGACCGGACCCGTTGCGGCTGCCGACCGTGTAGGTGCTGCCGTCGGTGAGGCCGATGCCCGCGGGGGCGAACGCCTGCACGTCCCGCGACTCGGGCGGGGCGGAGATGTGGATCGGGGTGACGACGGAGGCGGCCGGGCAGGCGGCGTCGCCGGCGTGGCCGACCGCGTCGCAGTAGGTCGCGGCGAGGCGGATCGCGTACGCGCTCTGGCGGATCACGTAGTAGGTGGCGCCGACCGTGAGTTCGGGGATCTTGTGCGAGGCGTCGCTGATCCGGTAGATCACGGCCTGGCCGTCGTGCAGGTTGTGGTCGGAGAGGGTGACGGCATGCGTGATCGGATCCACGTTCACCGTGGGCAGATAGACGTTGTAGGCCGATCCGCTGTCGCCGGTGACGTGCCCGCTGCCGTCGACCGTCACATCGACGGCGTGGTTGCAGTACGCGCACGCGGGGTGGCCGTTGATGGCCGGGATGCCCGCCCCGTGCGTGAACGTGCTCGCCGGGGCCGAGCGATAGGTCACCTGCTGGCCGGCCGTGAACGGCGTGCCGCCGATGAGGTTGCCGCTCACGTCGCCCGTCTGGAACACGCTGGCGGCCTGCAGCGCATCCGCCTGGGAGGTGTAGAGCGCGATCGTGTAGACGTCGATCACGCGCACGTAGTAGACGCCGCCGTCGGTCAGGCCGATCGACGAGGCGTGCGCCGGGTCGTAGCGGTAGATGAGGGCGTCGCCGTTCTCGAAGTGGTGCGGCCCGCTGAAGCGCAGCAGCCCGCGGGACGTGTCGACGCCCGACGTTCCCGGCACCAGGCTCAGCGCGTCGATCGACGCCGCGGTCCAGGTGACGCCGAAGCCCAGGTGGTCGGGGTCGGGGTCGCCGTTCACGACCGGCACGACGACCGAGTACACGTGCCCGTTGCGCAGGCCCCCGATCGGGCTCGAGGAGCTGTACTGAACCTGGTCGCCGGTGGACAGGCCGTGCTGCGGGAACAGCACCGTGTCGTCGGGCACGGCACCGCCGTCGACGTTGAGGCCCACGATGTCGTCGGTGAGCAGGGCCCCCTGCGGGTCTGCCAGCGACTGCGCGTCGAGGGTCACGGTGCCGCCGGCGAGGATCGTGGTGTTCGCGCCGAAGTGCGCATCCACCGTCGGGGACGTGGTGGCGTCCGCGCCCGGCAGGCCCACGTTGGCGATGCCGCCGCCGACCACCTTGGCGGTGCCGACGGCCTGCGCGCGATGCGAGATCGCGGTCACGGTGACGCCGTTGGTCGCTCCCGTGCCGAGCACCACGTGCACGCCGGTTCCCAGGTAGGCCTTGACGGTGGGGTTCGCGGTGGCCGAGCCGACCGCCGCGCCGATCGTGAGACCGATCGAGCCGGCTCCCGCCTTGGCGCCGGCGCCTGCGACGGCCGCGTCGTCGGCGGTGACCGCGAGGGATCCGGGCCTGCCCGACACGGTGCCGACGGTCGCGCCGTCGTCGACGAAGGCCGAGACCGTGCCGCCGACGGTGGCGACCGCCTTCATGTCGGTGCCGGATCCGAGGATGCCGCCCGCGCCGCCGGTGACGTTGGTGAGCACGATCGCCCCGCGACCGGCGTGCACCGTGATGGCCGTGCCGGGGCTGTGGATGTTCGCCGATCCGCCCAGCGCCGCCGCGTCGGTGCCGTCGATGGCGCCGGTCGCGGAGACGGCCGAGACGCCGACGGCGAGCGAGACGGAGACGATGTCGAGGGTGGTCGTGGTCGCATCCGTCGCGTCGGTCTTGACGGAGAGTTGGCTGCCGGTGACGAGCTCGCCGCCGAAGGCCGCGCTGCTGCCGCCGTGGTCGGCCGCGGTGGATCCGATGATCCCGACGCTGATCACCAGCGAGGCGTTGACGCTGCTCGTGGTGGAGACGACGGTGTTCTTCTTGACGGCGCTGATCGTGGCCGCCCCCGACAGCGTGACCGTGCTGTGCGCGCCGACGGCTGCGGTGACGAGGGCCGAGGACTGGATCGTCGCGTGCGCGTCGTTGGCGCCGCCGGCCCCGAGTCCGCCGATGCTCAGCATGTCGGTGACCGAGGACGCGTTGTTGGTGCCGTTCGCGGTGACCGAGAGCGAGGCCGCATCGACGCCGACGTCGACCGAGGCGGTGGTCGCGGCGGCGATGTCCGCGGTCGGCACGCTGACGCTGATACCGACGAGACCGCCTCCCGAGCCCATCTGCGTCTTGGTGTAGGCCGTGTTGTGGGACTCGGCGTCGAACGTCACGGGGCCCGCGCTCGTGATCGTGCGGGACGCACCGGCGTAGACGGCGACGGCCTCGACCTTCGCGGCCGCGCGGATCTCGGCGTCGGCGAGGCTCACAGAGATGCCCGCGAGGCCGCCGACGCTCACCACGAGCAGCTGCGCCTCGGCGCGGTTGGCGCCGATCGCGCTGACCGCGACGCTCGCGGAGCTCGTCACGCTGCCGGAGAGCTCGGCGTGCATGGCGCCGCCCATGAGGGCCTGGGCCGCGAACACGGCGCCCGCGCCCACGAATCCGGCGCTCAGGTTCCTGCCGATCGCGATCGCCTCATTGCGCGCGTTCGGTCCGTGGATGTCGGCAGTCACGTTGACCGTGCCACCGGAGGTGATCGAAGCGTCCGAGCTCACGGTGGCCGCGATGTCGGCACCGTCCGCGATGGTCGCCTTCGCGACGCCGACGTTGAGCGACAGACCGGCGATGCCGAGGATGTCGACCTCCGCGTTCGCGTGGTTCTCGCCGCTCGCGTGAACCGTGACGCTCGCGGATCCGCCCACCCGGCCGGTGAGCTTCGCCGTGGTGTGCCCCGAGATCGTGGCGATCGGGATCATGGCGGTGATCGCCGCGGCGCCGATCGCGACGCCCGGCGTCGTGGCGCTCACGACGTTGCTCGCGTTCGTCTCGACGTCCACACCGCCGCTGGTGGTGACGTCGCCACCCAGTTCGGACTCGGTGTGGCGACCGCTCGACGCGATGAGCAGAGTGAAGCCCACCGCGGCGGCGCCGGTCGAGATGTTCACCGCGACCGGCGTCATGTCGGTGCGCGTTCCCGTAGCGCTCACCGTGACGCCGGCGCCGCCGATCGTGACGGATCCGTGCGCCGCGGCGGCGGCCCGGGTGGTGCCCGTGTAGTTGAGGATCGCGACGATGCCGCTGATGCCGGCGAGGATGCCGCCCTGCGCGGAGACCGCGAGGATCTTCGGGGTCACGTGATCCGTGGCGGTGACGGTGATGCCGCCGATGGCGCCACCGGATCCGATCCCGACGTTCCCGATCGTCGCCGTGGTGTCGCCCGAGAGGTTCAGCACCGCGACCGCGACGCCCACCGCGCCGGCGGCGAGCGTGATGCCCACCGCGTAGGCGGTGATGGTGCGGGTCGCGAGGGTCGTGACGTCGATGGTCGTGCCGGCCTGCGGGATGCTCGCGCCGCCGTCGATGTGCGCGGCCTGCGCGCTGGTGTCGTTCAGCACGACGATCTGGCCCGTCACCGAGATGCCGGCGACGGAGCCGGTGACGGCGATGTCGGTGACGTTCTCGGTGAGGTTCGCGTGCACGCCCACGGTGCCTGCGGCGGAGAGGCTCGCGGTGTTCGCGACGCCGGCATCGGTGTGCAGGCCGATCGTGAGCACCGAGATGCCGGCGCCGAGGGCGCCGAGCCCCACGCTGGCGGCACCCGCGAGCACGACGACGTCGAGGCGGTCATCGGCGGTGATCTGCACGTCGGACTGCAGGGAGTGGACGGTGCCGTAGATCGTGGCGGAGGTGCCGGCGGGTGGCGCCGGGTGCCCGACGGTCGGGTGGAACGTGTCGGCCGTGACGGATCCGCCCGGCGATGCCGCGACGAGGCCCTGGTTCGCCCGATCGCCGCCCGAGTAGACGTAGCTCGCGTAGGGCGCGTTGATCGGGGTCCACTTCGCGCCGTCGGCGGCGATCGACGCGCCGGAGGTGAAGGCGACGTTCGCCTGGTAGTAGTGGCCGGACCCGTCGGTGACGATCACGCCATTCTTGTACGCGTGGCCCGCCTGGTAGAGCGCGACCTTCTGCGCGGCCGTGCCGCTGAGCGCGCTGCCCCATCCGTCCCCCGAGCCGGAGGCCGTGCCATCGGCCTGGTCCTGCGCGGACATCGCCCCGCTGTCGCCCGTGGCGGCGCTCTTCGGGTCGGACAGCTCCCAGTAGGCGCTGTCGCCGGTGTTGTGCGCGTTCGTGGGGTCGCTGTTCTTGCGGGCGACGTAGGTGTGCCCGGAGGCGGTGACCACGTCGCCGGTCGTGTAGCTGTTCGCCGCGGAGTAGGCCCCGCGCTGCGGCCCGTTGGCGTCGGAGTTGTACTGGTCGGTGGGGGTCGTGCCGATCGACCAGACCGACACGGCGCCGGCGAGGCCGACGAAGCCGCCGCCGACGCTCACCGCATAGCTGGCGACGTGCTTGATGGCGAGCGCGTTCACCGCCACCGCGCCGTTGGCCCAGACGTCTGCGGTGCCGATGTAGCTGGTCACGCTGACGTTCGCGACACCGATGTCGATGCCGCCCGCGGCCCCCACGAACCCGCCGGCCACTCCGCCCGCGAAGGTGAGCGAGTCGAGGCGGTCGGTCGCGTTGACCGCCACCGACTGGTTCGCCGCGACGCCGCCGAGGATCGTGCCGGATCCCTTGTTCACGGTCGTGCCGTCGTCGATCCAGGCGCCCGTGGCGACCGTGAGGATGCTCACCCCGACGTTGCCGCTGACGCCGACGAATCCGGCCGCCAGTCCCGCGACGATGCCGAAGAGCTTCTCGGTGGATCCGGCCTGCACGGCGAGTCCGTGCACCGTCTGCGACCCGAACGAGTCGTTCGCGATCGTGCCGTCATCGATGCAGGCCTCGCCGGTGCTCGGGCAGCCGTACCCGGCGCCCGTGCCCTTGACGACGACCGTGTTGTCCGTGCCGAGGTGCGCCTGGGTGCTCTTCGTGGCCACGACCACGTCGACGCCCACGCCGACCCCGACCCAGCCGACGGCGAGGGACGCGGTGACGAGGATCAGCGACGTGTCGTCGGAGGCGAGGACCGCGATGTTGCCGTCCGAGCGCAGCGTGACCGCGTCTCCGGTGTACGCGTTCGTGAAGGTCTTCAGGACGGTGACGCCCACGGTGCCGGCGACGCCGACCGTGGCGCCGGCGGCGGCGAGGTTGACGGAGACGACGGCGTCGCTCGTGTGCGAAACGACCTCGATGTCGTGGCGGGCGTTGACGATCGCGTCGTGGTCGATGTAGGCGTCGGCGTGCAGCTCGACGACCCGCACGGCCGCGGAGAGACCGACGGCTGCGGTGCCGCTCACCGCGACGGAGGCGGCGAGGCCGAGCGTGCGGTAGTTGTTGCCGGCGGCGACCCGCACGGACTGCCCGGATCCGGCGGCGGGGTCGTCGGCCGCGCAGGCCGCGGTCGCGCAGTTGATCTCGGCGTGGTCGCCGATCGATGCGGTCGTATGCACGGTCAGCACGGAGATGGATCCGGAGAGGTTGACGGCGACCGTCCCTGCGACGCCCGCGGAGACGCCGAGAGAGGCGATGTAGTCGCTGTTGGTCGCGGTGACCGCGACGCCGGAGAACCCGGACGAGGTGCCGGTCGTGATGGTCTGCGGGCCGGTCTGCCGACCGTCGGCGCCGGGGAGCTGTCCGGAGCGGACGAAGCTGTGCGAGCGGCCGGCGCCGGTGGAGCTGAAGGCGATCGGCACGGTGGCGCCCGGCACGGCCATGCCGTCGTGCGCGCAGTCGTCGGCGTTCAGCGTGGCCTCGCACTTGGTGCGGGCGATCTGGAAGTGGCTCGGGGTGTGGTCGACGACGTAGTAGGTCGCGCCGTCCACGAGTCCGCCGATGGGGGTGCCGCCGCCGGCGCTGTACACGACCGGGTCACCGTTCGCGGCGTTCGGGTCGTACGGGAGGACGATGTAGTTCGAGCCGACGTCGACGCCGGGGTTGAAGCGCGGCGCGTCGTCGCCCGCGGCGCCCGGGGTGTTGGTCGGGATGAAGCGCTGCGATTCGCTCATCATCCCGGAGGGCAGGGTCATGCCGGTGATGATCGGGGAATCCGGGTTCGGCCCGCGGATCTGGATGCACGTGCCGCACCCGTTCACCAGGTGGACGAAGTACGTCGCGCCGTCGGAGAGCCCCGTGATGGGCTTGCCGCCGCCCGCGTCGTAGACGACCTGCTGGCCTTCGACGAAGTTATGGGTGTAGCCGAGGTTGATGGTGGTGCCGTCGAACATGAGGCCCTGGGGGGCCGGCGAGTTCGGCAGCGGGCCGCCGGGGTAGCCGCCCTGGTACCCGCGCGGGTCGAAGCGCGTGTCCGTGCCGGAGGTGATGTAGCCGCCGGTGTTCACGGTGCCGTGCGTGGTGGCGCCGCCGAGCGCGGTGACGATCGCGGAGGAGCCGATCGTGGCGTTCGTGGTCTTCGTGACGACGGGCACGGCGACGCCGGCGCCGATCGCGGCGGTGCCGCCGACGCTGATGTTGCCCGCGATGACGAAGAGGCTCAGGGCCTCGTCGGCGGAGACGATGACGTTGCCGCCGGCGCGGACGTTCGCGCTGGATCCGATTCCGGCCGTCGTCGTCACGCTGATCACGGGGACCGCCGCATTGACGGTGACCGCGGCCGTGCCTCCGGCGGAGACGCCCGCGGAGATGGACTTGATGTCCTCGCTCGAGGTCGAGGTCACGACGACGTCGCCGTTGGCGTGCACCGTGGACGACGAGCCGATCGTCGCCGAGGTGGTCTTGTGCAGGTCTTCGACGTCCAGCCCGACCCCGACGCCCGCCGTCCCGCCGACCGCCACCGCACCCGCGAGCGCGAGGATCGTCGTCGTGTCGGACGCGGTGACGGCGACCGATTGCGAGGTGTGCGCACTCGAGTTCGTGCAGCCCACGCCGACGCAGTTCACCGTGGTGCTGGCGCCGATCCCGGCGGTGGTCACGTCGGTGAGCACGTCGATCGAGACGGATCCTGCGACGCCCGCGTTGTTGCCACCGGCGCCGGCGACCGCGACGAGGAGGACGTCGCCGACCTGCGTCGCGGAGACCGTGAGCCCGGTGGCGCCGTCGGCCTCGATGTCCGCGTGGTCGCCGATCGTCGCGACCACGTCGCCGTTGCGGACCAGGAGGGCGAGCGAGGCGCCGACACCGGCGCTGCTCGTGGAGATCGCGACGTTGCCGGAGGCGATGCTGAGCTTGTCCGCGTGGTCGGAGGCCGTCACAGCGATGTCGCCGCCGGCGTGCACGACCGCGTTGTCGCCGATGGTCGCCGAGGTGGCGTGGTCGCCCGGGTTGATCACGATGACGGCGAAGGTGCCGGCGACCGCCGCACTCGAGTCGGAGGCGCTGCCGCCGACGACGATCTCGAGGAGGTTCTCGGTCGAGACCGCGGTGACCGCGACCCCGCCGCCCGCGGCGACCTTCGCGCCGGCGCCGATTCGCGCCTTCACGTCCTTCGTCATGACGAGGACGATGATGGATCCGGCGACCGACGCGGATCCTCCGCTGAGGGCGAGCCCGCCGGAGACGTCCACGATGTTCGTGTCGTCCTGGGCGGAGACGGTCACGGACTGGCCGGAGTCGCCCGTCGTGGTCTGGTTGACCTTCGCGCTGTCGCCGATGTACGCCTCGGTGTCGAACAGGAGCACGTCCACCACGACGGTCGCGCTCACGGCGAGTCCGTCGCCGCCGACCGCGCCGCCGAGAGCGAAGGACGAGATCGCGGGAAGGTGGTCGTCGATCGTGCTGTTACCGGTCGTCGGTGCCAGTGGCGCGTAGGTCTGGTGCGCGGTGACCCCGATCGCGCCGGAGGCCTGCAGGGTCGTCACGGCGGAGGAGCCGGTGCAGTCGGGATCCGTCGTCGGATCCGTCCCCGAGCACACCGAGGCGACGGTCGACACGGCGGGCAGGATGTTCACGGCGAACGCGCCGCCGATGCCCTTGCCGCTCGTCGACAGCGCACCGGAGAGCGCGAGGTTCAGCAGGCGCATGTCCGTGACGGCGTTGACGTCGATGCCTGCGGTCGAGGTGACGGTGGCGCCCTGGCCGATCCGTGCCGCCGTGTACAGGTTGAGGACGTTGATGCCCGCCGACGCGGCGAAGCTCGTGCCGGACTTGCCGCCGGCGGCGGCGAAAGCCCAGATGATGAAGTCGTCGTGCTTGCCGGCGGGGGTGATCGCCTCGACGGTGACGCCGGCTCCGGTCACGGTGGCGCCCTGCAGCACGTGCGCCTTGTTGGTGAGGTTGAGGTAGTTGAAGCCGACCGCGGCGCCGATCTCGGTGCTGCCCGAGGTGAGGTCGAACGCGGTGCTGATGGCCTTCGCGGTGTTGCCGGTCAGATCGGACGCGCTGACCTTCACCGCGCCGCCCGTGGCGGTCACCGTGATGCCGCCGCCGATGCGCGCCTCGTTGGTCGCCTCGATCCAGTTCCAGGCGATGGAGGCCGCGATGCCGGTGCCGCCGCCGCTCTGGCCGGTCTTGCCGCTCGAGCTGCTGTTCGCCGACGTGGTCTGGTCGTTCGACTTCGGGGTTGTCTTCCCGTCCGTGGTTCCCGTGGTGTTCGGGTTGTCCTTGATCTGCTGGTCGGACTTCTTGTCCGAGTCGTTGTCGCCATCGCTGCTGCCGCGCGCGCTCGCGGTGGCGTTGGCGGCATCGGCCAGCTCCGAGGTCGCCTCGATCGTGACGGACGTGCCGCTGATCGTGCGGTCGATCGCCGCGAGGGTGTTCCAGTCGAGGACGACGTTGAGGGCGACGATGGCGCCGACGGCGACGTCCTTGCTCGCGGCTTCCGCCTTGCCCGAGGTGTCGATCTCGTTCGTGTGCTCGGCGCTGACCGTGACGGTGCCGGTGGCGGTCAGGGTCGAACCGGTGCCGAGGCGGGCGATCACGGTCTCGTGGTTGCTCACGACGAGCGCGACGGCGGGAGTGATCGCGGGGTTGTCGCCGCTGGTCTTCGTGCCCGCCTCGACCTCGGTGGAGATCTGCCGCCACCCCTTCGCCTCGATCTCGATGTTGCGGCCGCCCGAGATGGTCGCGCCGTTCGCGACCTCGGAGCGCACCCGGTTGGACGGCAGCAGAGTGACCGGATCCTGGCCCGCGAGGATGTTCATCGCGACCGAGGCGCCCACGCCCACCGAGTCGCCCGTCTCCGCCTTGCTCGTCGCCTTCGCCGCGTCGCGCTCCGTGCTGCGGCTCTTCAGAGTCAGGTCGTCCGTGCTGAGGGTGATCGAACCGCCGGTGGGCACGACCGCCTCGGTGCGGTTCTTGACGATGTTGATCGCGACGGATCCGGCGACGCCGATCGTCGTCGAGTCCCCCGCTCCGGACTCGGCCTGAGCTTCGAACTCGTGCTCGTCGAGCCGGAAGATCTGGTCGGTGGTGGGCGACGACGGCAGGTCGATGCCGTGGCTGAAGGTGCTGCCCAGCGAGGTCCAGGCGTGGGCGCCGGACCCGAACCGGTAGAGGCCGGCGCTGTGGCCGAGCCCGTCATCGGCGGTGAGCTGGTAGTAGTCCTTGTCCTTCGGGCCATCGGTGGGCAGCTTCTCGCCCGATTGGTCGCCGGCGTACTGCCATGCCGAGCCGTCCCAGCGGTACAGGCTGCCCTGCGCATGGCCGGCGTTCGGCACGGTCAGGACGCAGAAGGCCGGGCTCGAGGCGTGCGCGCAGTCGCTGAGCTTGTCCTGCTCCGGGACGACGCCCGTGAGCACCGCGCTGCCCCAGCTGCCGCCGGAGGAGTACTGGTAGACGCCCTTGCCGTTCGAGCCGTCGTCGGCGGTGAGCCGGAAGTACTGGCCCGCGTAGGGTCCGGGCAGGTCCTTGCCGCGATCGATGATGTCCCACGACGTGCCGTTCCAGTGCCGCAGCACGTCGTGGTTGTCCGGGTCCGCGATGTCGGTCATCCGCGCCTCGGCGTCGAGGCCCGTGGCGACCACGGTCGAGTCGCCGGTGCTGGCACGGTTGGTGACGTCGACGGAGTTCACGCCGACGCCCGCGCCGACGCCGACGGCCGCCTTCGCCGTGGTGTCGCCCTTGCCGTGCGCGGACGAGTCGGTGTGGGCCGAGCTCAGGAGCGTCAGCACGCCGCCCGCCGTGATCGTCAGGAAGTCGGCGACGGTCGCGGTGCTGACGGTGGTGACGATGTTGATCGCGAGGGCCGCGGCCACCGACAGGGACGGGGAGCTCGACCCGCCGCTGTTGTCCTGGCCGTCGGCGGTGCCGGTCTTCGGAGTCGAGGTCTTGCCCGAGTCCTTGCCTGCGGCGTTGTTGTCCTTCTGCGTCTTGTTCGCATTGCCGAGGTTGTCGTCGGCCTTGCTGTTCGTGTCCTGGCCGTCGTCCGAGGCGCCGCTCGCGGAGGCCTCCGCCTCGCTCGTGGTCTGCGAGCTGCCGGTCGCGGAGAACGAGATCGCGCCGCCGGCGCTCAGGCTGCGGTCGGTGTGCGCGTCGACGGTGTGGTTCACCACGGCGAGGGCCAGCGACAGGCCGATCCCGGCCGTGGAGCCGACCGTGGTGTCGCCCTTGGCGGTGGTGTCGACAGCGCCCGTGAACGCGGCGGTCACGGAGATCGCTCCGGTCGTCTGCACGATCGGGCCGGCACCGAGAGCGGCCACAGACGATTCGTTCGCGATCGATACCGCGACGGAGGGGGTGACGGTCACCTTGCCGCCCTTGCCTCCCGCATCGGTCTCGTTCGTCAGCGCATCGGCGTTGGTCGAGTTCAGCGTGATGTTGCGCGCTCCGGTGACGGGCGGTCCGTTGGCCGCCGAGCTGTTCAGGTCGAAGCCGGTGAAGACGTCGTTGTTGACGAGGTTGAGGGCGACGGACGCGCCGATGCCGACGGTCGCGCCGCCGGACTGTGCGGCCGCCGCCTTCGTCGTGCTGCTGCTGGAGGATCCGCCCGTCATCGTCACATCGCCGACGCCCGTGATCACCACTCCCCCGCCACCGACCGGCGATGCGAACACCACTGCGGTGGTCTTCTCGTTGAGCAGGTTCATCGCGAAGGCGCCCGCGAGACCCAGCGTGCCGTCGGAGCTGGACGCGCCGGCCGTCGCCTCGGCATCGATCGTGTGCGTCCCGTCGGGGACGGTGTTCATCAGCGCGGTGAGCGTCAGTCCGTGCAGTGCGGTGACCGTGCTGCCGACGCCGATCGACGCCTGGTTGGTGATGTTCACGAGGTTGACGGCGACCGCCGCGCCGATCGTGAGCGACGACCCGGTGCTCGCCGTGCCGGTCGCGATCGCCTTGGCATGCGTCGTGTTCGTGGTCGCCAGGGTCACCTGTCCGCCCGAAGCGGTGACGGACTGGCCGTCCGCGAGCTCTGCCGTCGACGTGGAGTCGACGATGTTGAACGCGATCGCGGCCGCGACGCTGATCGATGTGCCGCCGCTGCCGCCGGCGCCGTCGCCGGACTTCGCCGCCGGGGTCGTGGAGCGGCTGCCCTTGCCGCCGTTGGCGGTGGAGCGCCCGTTGGCGAAGCCTGCCTGGCTGTCTCCCTTGCCGTTCACCGTGGTGGTGTCTCCGCTCGGGTCGCTCGCGGACTTCTCGCCCTTCGCGCCGGCGACGCTCGCGGTGGCCTCCGTGTCGGTGTCGCTCGCGTCATCGGCCTTGAAGCTGACATCGCCGCCGCCGGAGACGGCGTTGCGGGCGAGGGAGGAGTCGGCGCGGTGCTTGGCCAGGGTCATGGCGAAGGACGCGCCGATCGCCAGGTCACCGCCGTCGGTGGCGCCGGTGGCCGTCGTCACGGCCTTCGCGGTCTGGCTCGCGTGCGCGGCGATCGCGCCCGTCGTGTGCAGGTCGGCGCCGTCGGCGATCCCGGCCGACGTGGACACGTTGTCGACGTTGAGGGCGACCACCGCGGTGAACGTCAGGCTGCCGCCGCCCTTCGCTCCGCTCTTCGCCGTCGTGCCGCTGTCGCTCGCGCCCGTGGCGTTCAGCGTCAGGGCATGCGCACCGGCGAGCGTCGCCCCGCTCACGACACCGGCGTTCGTGGTGTTGTCGACGATGTCGATCGAGATCGAGGCTCCGACGCCGATGGACTTTCCGGTGCCGTCCTTCTTCGAGGTCGCGTCCGTGCGATCCTGCACGTTCGAGCCGCCGGTCAGCGTGAGATCCGCGTTGACGGTCGGAGTGCCGCGCACCTCCGCGAGGGTCTTCAGAACCGCGACGTTGATCGCAAGCGAGCCGGCGACCCCGACCGAGCCGCTCCCCGCCGCGCCGGACTGGGCGCTCGCGCCGTATTGCGACTGTCCGGGAGCGAGCGCCTCCACCGTGACACCCGAGGCGTTCAGAGTCGCGCCGCCGCCGAGGTACGCCTCGGTCGTGAACGTCGCGACGTCGACGGCGATGCCGATGCCGATGCCGCCGGATCCGTCGGCGCTCCCGCCGGACGCCGATGCGGCGTCCACGTTCCGGGCCGCGGCGTGCACGGTCTGCGTGCCGCCGGTCGTCGTGATGACGAGAGCACCGGCCGTCGGGGCGATGAAGGCGTGCGTGCCGCCCGTGAGCGCCACGACGCCGAGCGCGCCCGCGATGCCCGTGCTGCTGCCGCTCGTGCCGCCCGCGGGGCCGTCGGCGGACTGCGCCTGGCCGTTCGCACGGCTCGGGTCGTTGACGCCCTTGTCGTTGCCGGTCGAGCCCTTCGGGCTGGTCTGCGCGGTCGCGGTGGCGGTGTTGTCGCTGTCCGCGGCGACGGTCAGCGCGCCCGCGGTGATCGCCGTGCTCGACGTGGAGTCGATCGAGGCGGTCGTGTTCTGCGAGACGATGATCACCGCGATGCCGGCGCCGCTGGTCGCCGGGGTGGCGTCGCCCGTCGCGGTGACGTTCACGTGGTTGTTCGCGTGCAGCGCTGCCGCACCGGTGGCGGACAGGCTCGCCGTGCCGGTCAGGGTGGTCGACGCGTTGCTGAAGACTGTCACCGTCGCGACGGCGGCGTCCTGCTGAGCCGTGCTGCCGTCGCCGCCCGCACTGCCCTGGCTCTTGCCGCTGTCGACCTGCGGGTTCGCCGTGCCGTGCACGTCGGAGGTCGTGGTGAACGTGGCGGTCGAGCCGCTGCTGAGCTGAGCGGATCCGCCCACCGAGACCGTCGCTCCCGCATCGAGGAGGAGGTTGTCGGTGTACTTCTCGTCGGCCGTGAAGGTCGGCACGGTCGCCGTGGCCGACAGGGACAGCGCTCCGGTGGTGTGGATCGAGCCGCCCTGCACGGTGACGGCCGCATGGTCGCTCACGATGATCCCGTAGAACGAATCGGGAGTGACGGTGGAACTGGCCGTCGCGGTGAGGCTGTTCGCCGTGACCGCCGCATTCGCGAAGCCGATCGACGTGTCGGCGCAGTGCGTCGCGAGCGTGCCGTTCACGAGGCAGGAGAGGGCGTTCGAGAGTCCGCCGGTGACGGTCTGCGTCGCGGTCAGCGACACGTCGCCTGCGGTGAGGGACATACCGCTGTCGAACAGGATCTGGCGGAACACGACCGTGAGGTTGGCGGCGGCCAGGTTCAGGGCGCCCTGCAGATGCAGGATGTCGTTGCCGGTGCCGGTGATCGTCAGCGAGTTCGTCGGGATGACGAAGTCCGTCACCTCGGCGGCCCCGGGGCAGTTCATGTTCATGCTGCCGGCCGTCGCCGACGGCGACAGCGTGCAGGTCGCATCCGCGCCGCCCAGGTCGAACGCCACATCGGTCGAGGTGTTCATGCTCATCGGCGCGATGCGCGAGTAGTCCACGGTGGTGCGGTCGAGGACGACCGTGCCGGAATGCGCGTCGACGGGCCGGGAGACCGTGCTCGCCGCCGTGCCTGCGAAGTTCAGGGTGTTGTAGCCGTCTCCGCCGTCGAACCGGACGGTGAGCGCCGGGTCGACCGCACCGCGGTCGATGACGAGCGTGTCATCGCGCCCGCCCTGCACGTCGATCTCGGTGAGACCGGCGTAGCGCGTCGAGATCGTACCCGCCGCCGTGGTGAAGGTGACGGTCCCGTCGGCGTGGAACGCGAGTGTGCCTGTGCCGGTGGGCAGCTGGACGCTCCAGAGGGTCGGGGGCGCGGCCGGGGCCGACACGGCGGCGGTCGTCGGGGCCGCCGCAAGTGTCGCGCCGGAGGTGGTGGAGGTCGTCGTCGGGGCCGGGGCCGCCGCAGGGGTCGCGCCCGGGGTGGTGGAGGTCGTCGTCGGGGCCGCCGCAGGCGTCGCGCCGGCGGTGGTGGAGGTGGGGGCAGCGGCGCCGGTCGCCGCGGACGTCGAGCTCGCGGACGACGCGGGCGCCGGCGCGGCTGAGGGGTCGACGACGGGCGCAGGGCCGGCGGAGGGCGCCGGCGAGGGGTCGGCCGCAGGGGCGGGAGCCGGGTCCGGTGCAGGGGCAGGGGCAGGAGCAGGAGCAGGATCGGGAGCCGGCGCGGGAGCCGGCAGCAGCGAAGCATCCACGCCGTAGCTCTCGCCGGCGGAGAGCGAAGGCGTCATCACCGTCCCCGGCGTGTGCCCGAGGCCGAGCACGTGGCCGAGCTCGTGGCGCACGACGGTGAGCAGGTCCATGTGCGCGGAGGCGGGATCGCCGGGGAACGTCACGTCCCAGCCCCACCCCGCCGCGTGCGCGTCGATGATGACGGATCCGGAGTCCTCGCTGCCGAGCCAGCCGGCGTCGAGGTCGCCGACGGTCGCGCTGAATCCGGAGAAGTCCGCGTTCGGGTCGACGGCCTGCCATTCGGCCTGCGCCTGGGCCACCGCGGAGTCGAGCTCGCCCTGGGTGAGCACGGCGGAGGTGTCCACCGGCGTCGCGGGGGCCGCGTCCGCCATGATCGGCGAAGGCGAGGGGTCCGGAGTCGGGCTCGGAGTGCCGGTGGTTCCGGATCCGGTCGTCCCGGTCGACGTGTCGGACGATCCCGTGCCCGTCGACCCGATGCCGGTCGAACCTGTCCCGGTCCCCGTCGTACCCGTCGACCCGGTGCCGGTCGAACCCGTGCCCGTCGAACCCGTGCCCGTCGAACCGGTGCCCGTCGAACCGGTGCCGGTCGACCCCGTGCCCGTCGACCCGGTCGCGGGCGTGCCCGAGCTGCACGTGACGGAGTTGCCGTCGGCGCTGCGCACGCAGTGCATCTGCGAGCCCTGGTTCGACGGGGTCGGATCCGTCGTCGCCGGTGACGCGGCGGGAGTCACCGTCACGACCGTGCCGGGATCGCTCACCGGCGCCTCGACGACGCCCGATGCCACCGTCCCGGCGTCCGCGACCGGGGTGACCTGGCTCGCGGCGTCCACCTGCGCCTGCTGCAGCGCGGCCTCGTATGCGGCCTTCTCGGCGAGGTAGGCGGCCAGCGCCTCCGCGTACGCCGAGAACTGCTGCTGGGCGATCAGCCCCTCGAGCCGTGCCCGGCTGTTCGCAGCGTCCGCGGCGACGTTCGTCATCGCGGGAGCGGGGCGGGACGGGACCGAGGCGGGTGCGGCCACCGGCGGAACGGCCGAGGCGCTCGCCGGGAACGACATGACGAGCGCGGTCGCGAACGCGGCGACCAGCGCCACGGCGCGTGTGCGCCAGCTGCGCACGATCGGAAGATCCGACGCGCGCCGCCCCCTGTCATCCGTCCTGGTCGACACCAAGACCTCCAGCCCCGTAGAACGCACAGCTCCGTAGAACTGGTAGGCGCGCTCCCCCACGCGGATACCGAGACAAGTGGTACTCGCCCTGGAGCTCCCGCGTCAATACCCAAAATCCCGGAAGTCCGCCGCGTCGTCGATTCGCGCGTTCCGCGCCGGATCCGCCCCCATGCCGTCGACGACATACAGCCAGTTCCGACGGCGTTTCCTGCGAGACGCCGGCATGGCGGCCCTGCTGCAGACGCAGAACGCCCCCGGCCCCTCTGCGAAGAGGATCCGGGGGCGTTCCGAACGAGACGGGGCCCTACTTGGCGGCGCCGACCGGCTCCTTGGCCTTCTCGACCTTCGCCGGAGCCGCCTCGACGGCCGGGCGCGGGCGGGCGGCGAACTCGTCGAACACGGCGCGCGGCGTCTGCACGGCCTCGAGGCCGACGATGTCGCGGCCGAGCCACAGGTTGTTCCACCAGCCCCACAGCACGCGCCACTTGCGCTCCCACGAGGGCATCGCGAGGCCGTGGTAGCCGCGGTGCGCGACCCAGGCCACGAAGCCCTTCAGCGCGAGCTTGCCGGACTGGAAGACGCCGTTGTAGAGGCCGAGACCGGCCACGGCGCCGAGGTTCTTGTGGAAGTAGTCCTTGGGCGTCTCACCGCGCAGCACCGCGACGAGGTTCTTGGCGAGCAGCTTGGCCTGGCGCACGGCGTGCTGCGCGTTGGGCACGCACATGCCTCCGACGCCGCCGCCGGACAGGTCGGGGACGGCCGACACGTCGCCCGCGGCCCAGGCGCCCTCGACGAACGCCTCGGGGGTGCCGACGCGCAGGTCGGCGCGGGTCTGGATGCGCCCGCGCTCCTCGACCGGCAGGTCGCCGCCGCGCACGACGGTGGGGTTGGCCATGACGCCCGCGGTCCAGACGATCAGGTCGGTCGGGATGACCTCACCGGTGGAGAGCTCGACGTTGCCGTCGACGGCGCCCTTGACCTGGGTGTCCAGGTGCACGTTGGCGCCGCGCTTGGCGAGATCCTTCAGCACCCATTCGCTCGTCTTCAGCGAGACCTCGGGCATGATCCGGCCCATCGCCTCGATGAGGTGGAAGTGGGTGTCGTCGAACGACAGCTGCGGGTACTTCGCGATGAGCGACGACGCGAACGAGCGGAGCTCGGCGAACGCCTCGATGCCGGCGAAACCGCCGCCGACGACGACGACCGTGAGCAGGCGGTCCCGCTCGGGCCCGGCGGGGATGGAGGCGGCCTTGTCGAAGTTCGACAGCAGCTTGTCGCGCACGGCCACGGCCTCTTCGATGGTCTTCAGACCGATCGCGTTGTCGGCGATGCCGGGGATCGGGAAGGTGCGCGAGACGGCACCCGCCGTCACCACGATCTGGTCGTACGCGAACTCGTACGGCTCGCCAATCGCCGGCGTGATCGTCGCGACCTTGCTGGCGTGGTCGATGCCGGTGACCTTCGCCGTCACCACGTTGGTGCGCTTCAGGTGGCGCCGGTGGGCGACGACCGCGTGCCGAGGCTCGATCGACCCCGCGGCGACCTCCGGCAGGAAGGGCTGGTAGGTCATGTACGGCAGCGGGTCCACCATCGTGACCTCGGCCTCGCCCTTGCGGAGGTGCTTCTCGAGCTTCCACGCGGTGTAGAAACCGGCGTAACCACCGCCCACGATCAGGATCTTGGGCGCAGCAGCGCTCTTTGCCACGGTGCTCTCAGTCACGGAGGCTTACTCCTCAGTCATCGGGATTTTGGCGTGCAGATGCGCGCGCCGAACGGATGCGCCGGGCAGCAGCGGTGACGCCAAGCGCTATCAGGATACCAGGCACCGTGAGGGCTGTGAGCGGCAGGGTACCGTACAGCAGCGAGTCCGGGCTGGGGATCAGCGGCGAGGTGGCCTTGGTCGGCGCATCCGCGCGAGGCAGAGGTGGGATCGCGACCGGGGCAGAGGTCGGCTGCTGCGGCTGCGGGGCCTCCGCCCGGCGGTGCAGGCGGATCCAGTCGGCCAGGTCGCCGAGCGGGTTCTGATCGACCGAAGGCACCGACGCGGACACCGCCGCCGCCGCGTCGATCAGGCCGTAACCGTAGAGCGGGTCGGGATGCGCGGTCGCCTGCGGCGCGGGGCGCGCCGTCTGGATGATCTGGTTGATCACGTTGTTCGCGTCCATGTCGGGGTGAGCCGCGCGCACGAGGGCGACGACGCCGGCCACGATCGGGGCCGCACCGCTCGTGCCGTTCCAGGTCTCGATCGTCCCGTTCGCGTCGACGCCGAGCAGCGACTCGCTGGGCGCCGAGACGGCGATCGAGATGCCCTGGGTCGATGCGGCCTTGCTGGCGACGCCGCGCTGGTCCACTCCCCCGACCGCGAGCACACCCGGGATCGTCGCGGGGGCGCCGACCATCGCTGTACCGCTGCCGCGGTTGCCGGCCGCCACCACCACCACGACGTCGTGCTGGAAGGCGTAGAGGAACGCCTCGTCCCAGCTGCGGTCCCACTCCAACGTGTTCGTCGTGAACGACAGATTGATCACGTTGGCGCCGTGGTCGACGGCCCACTTCATCGCGTCGGCCACCTGCTTCGTGAACGGCACGGGCGCCGTGGTTCCGAACCCGAGCGAGACGGAGAGCAGCTTCGCCTCGGGCGCGACCCCGATCATGCCGGTGCCGTCGGCCTTCGGCCTGCCTGCCGCCAGGGAGGCGACCCTGGATCCGTGATCGCTGTCCAGCGGCCCGAGCGGCGTGCGGCCGTCATCGGATCCGATCCCCGAGACGTCGGTGCCGTCGGTGACGGCGCCCTCGAACTCGGGCGGGCCCTTGGCGATGCCCGTGTCGATGACCGCGATGGTGACGCCCGCGCCGCGCGTGGTCTTCCACGCGGCGTCGATGTGGGCGCCCTCCAGCCAGTACTCGGCCGCACGCTCGGGATCCGTCGGGCTCGGCGTCGGGGTGGCCCCGATCGCGAGCGGAGCCACGAGAGCGAGCGCGAGCACCGCCACGACGGATCGGATCCGCCGTGCGTTCAGGAGGCGTGTGGTCGACGACGTCATCGGACTCGGCTCACCGCCCCAGGGCGGCTCCCGGCTCCACGCACTCGCAGCGCTGGGGCGACCACCGCGCGCGCTGCAGCGCCTCGTCGCCGATGGGGTTGACGCCCTCCCCCGCGGCCAGCGCATGGCCGGCCAGGGCGTGCAGGCACTTCACGCGGGAGGGCATGCCCCCCGCCGAGACGCCCGCGATCTCGGGCACATCGCCGTACTGCGCGCGGTCGGCGAGATATGCCTGATGCGCCCTCAGGTAGGCGGCCGCCGTGTCCTCGTCGTCCAGCAGCGCGGCGAGCTCCGGCATCACGTGTTCGGCCTCGAGGGTCGACATCGCGGCGGCCGCGGCCGGGTGCGAGAGGTAGTAGAAGGTGGGGAACGGCGAACCGTCGGCCAGTCTCGGCAGCGTCGCCACGACCGTCGGGTTGCCGCACACGCACCGAGCGGCGATCCCGACGACCCCCCTGGCCTCACGGCCGAGCTGGGCGGAGACGACCGCGATCTCGGCGTCGGTGGGCGGGGCGAAGGGCGGCGTGGTCACCCCTCCAGGGTACGGGGTCCGCCTGCGGGACGCCTCAGCGCGCGCCCGAGCCTGCGGCGGTCTTGGCGAGGCCGGCCCCGGTCACGCTGCGCAGCAGCTGTCCTGCCCAGTCCGACGACTTCTCCTGCACGGTGTCGCTGACGGGTGCCTGTTCGACGGGCTGCGCGGCAGGATCGATGTCGTTGTCGATCAGGTAGACGACCTCGCCCGGCTTGACGTAGAACAGCCGTTCCCTGGCCTGCGCGGTGATGTAGGCCGGATCGTTCCAGCGCTGGCGCTCCGCCGTGAGGGCGTCGATCTGCTTCTGCGTGACCTGCACGGAGTGCTCCAGCGCCGCGATCCGCTGCTTCTGATCGAGATAGGTGCCGAGGGTGGGCACGAGCACCCACGCCCCGAGCACGACGAGCGACAGCATGATCACCATGAAGCCGCTGAGCCTGATGCCGCCGACCCAGCCCCGCACGTCGACGGCGCGGGCGGGCGCGGCGCGCTCGGGCCGCCCGGCCGGCCGGACTCCGGAAGCGGCCGCCGCGGACGACGAAGGAGGAGTCCGACGTGATGTCATGACTCCTCCTCCGTGTCGTCAGCGGCCTCCGGCCGATGGCCGGACCGGCGATATGCGGATGTGCCGCTCAGCCCTTGAAGCGCGGGAAGGCGGAACGTCCGGCGAAGACCGCCGCGTCGCCCAGCTCCTCCTCGATGCGCAGAAGCTGATTGTACTTCGCGACCCGCTCGGATCGAGCGGGCGCGCCGCTCTTGATCTGGCCCGAGTTCACGGCGACGACGAGATCGGCGATCGTCGTGTCCTCGGTCTCGCCGGAGCGGTGCGAGAGCATCGTGGTGTAGCCGGAGCGGTGCGCCAGGCTGATCGCGTCGAGCGTCTCGGACAGCGTGCCGATCTGGTTCACCTTGACCAGCAGCGAGTTCGCGACGCCCAGGTCGATGCCCTTCTGCAGGCGCTCCGGGTTGGTGACGAACAGGTCATCGCCGACGAGCTGGATCTGCGAGCCGAGCTTCTCGGTGAGGCCCTTCCAGCCGTCCCAGTCGTCCTCCGCCAGGGCGTCCTCGATCGTCACGATCGGGAAGTCCTTGACCAGGCCGACGTAGTAGTCGGTGAGCGACGCGGCGTCCCAGTCCTTGTCGTCGAGGCGGTACACGCCGTCGTTGTAGAACTCGGTGGCGGCGGCGTCGAGGCCGAGCGCGATGTCGGTGCCCGGCGTGAAGCCGGCCTTCTCGATCGCCTTGACCAGGAACTCGAGGCCCTCGCGGTTGCTGGGCAGGTCGGGGGCGAAACCGCCCTCATCGCCGAGGCCGGTGGCGAAGCCCGCGGCCTTCAGCTCGCCCTTGAGCACGTGGTAGACCTCGGTGCCCCAGCGCAGCGCCTCGGAGAAGCTGTCGGCGCCGATCGGTGCGAGGAAGAACTCCTGCATGTCGATGCCGTTGTCGGCGTGGGAGCCGCCGTTGATGACGTTGAACAGCGGCACGGGCAGCAGGTGCGCGTTGGGGCCGCCCAGGTAGCGGAACAGGGGCAGATCCGCCGAGTCGGCCGCGGCCTTGGCCACGGCGAGGCTCACGCCGAGGATCGCGTTCGCGCCCACCCGGCTCTTGTTGTCGGTGCCGTCGACCTCGATGAGGATCTCGTCGATGATGCGCTGCTCGCTGGCCTCGACGCCCTCGATCGCGGGGCCGAGCTCGTCGATCACGGCCTCGACGGCCTTCAGCACGCCCTTGCCGCCGTAGCGGCTCTTGTCGCCGTCGCGGAGCTCGTACGCCTCGAAGGCGCCAGTGGACGCACCCGACGGCACGGCGGCGCGCTGCACGATGCCGTCATCGAGGAGCACCTCCACCTCGACGGTCGGGTTGCCACGGGAGTCGAGAATCTCGCGTGCGCCTACAGCCTCGATCAGTGCCACAGAGTGCTCCTTGTTCAAGAGGGAAGTGGGGTGGTGGAGCGTCGTCGATCCGCAGCCCAGTCTAGTCGGAGCCTGGCACGGACCACGGATGATGAAGCGCGGCGCCCGGGGCCGGTGCGCCTCGAGGCGTCGCCGCCGGCGCCGGCATCGCCGGCCCCGTCCCGGAGTCGTCCGCCGCAGCGGGCCACGACCCGGATCCCGCCGATGACGCCGCCGCACCGGATCGGTATCCTTCCCCTGTGGTGCTCGATTCCCCACCCGCTCTGATCACGGCGGCGCCGCGTCGGATGCGCGACGGCGACGGGAGCGTTCGCGTGTCCGCCGATGTCGACGGAGCAGATCCGCTGTGGTTCTCGGTGGCCGCCGAGCACGAGGACCTCCTCGGCGACCGGGCCGACCACATCGCGATCGCGCTCCTTCTGCCCGCGATGCGGTACGGGCGCGACCTGCATGTGGGCGGGACCGTCACGGACAGCCTGCTGCATCGGCTGAACCATGATCTGCAGCCGCTCGTGCGCTCGGTGCACGCGGCCTACCGCAGAGTCTCCGTGACGGCGGACGACGCCGTCCCGGCCGGATCAGCCCCGCCCGGAGTCGTGACGGGGTTCTCCGGAGGCGTGGACAGCTTCGCGACGCTCATGGAGTACGCGCTCCGTCCGGGGGTGCCGCCGGACATGCGGGTCACCCACCTGGTGAACAACAACGTGGGAGCCCATGGCGAGGGCGGAGGCGCGCTGTGGGACGCGCGCTACCGCGCGCTGGCGCCTCTCGCAGCCGACCTCGGGCTCCCGTTCCTCCGTGTCGACAGCAACGTCGGAGCGCACTATCCGGGAATGGGGTTCATGGAGACGGTCACGTTCCGGAATGCGGCCGCGGTGCATCTTCTGGGCGGAGGCGTCGGACGCTCCTACCATGCGTCCGAGGGCGCCTACCGGAATGTGCGCATGCCGCCTCCGCATGGCGACATCGGCCTGGCGGGCCCGATGACGTTCCCGCTGCTGTCGACACCCGCGCTCACCCTGGAGTCGACCGGTTCGGGACTGTCCCGCATCGAGCGGACGCTCGCGCTCGCGGGCATGCGGCACTCGCGCTACCTCGACGTGTGCATCGATCCCGACCCGGCGAGGACGACGAACTGCTCACGCTGCTGGAAATGCATGCGCACCATGCTCACCCTCGATGTCGCCGGCCGGCTCGACGAGTTCGTGCCGCAGGTGTTCCGACGCGAGCCCTATCTGGCGCGCCGAGCGGCCTACTACGTCGAGCTCCTGGCATCGGAGGAGCCGAACGACATCGAACTGGTCGAGTTCGCCGACGCGAGGGGCTGGCGATGGGGGCACGTCGCGCGGCCGCGGGCCGGAGTGCGGCGCGCCGCACGCGCGACGCGCGACGCAGGCCGCTCCCTCCGGCGGCGCATCCGCCCCGACACGCCTTAGCCGCACGGGCGCCGAGCCGGCCGCCGCCACGGCCGGGGAACGCGGAAGGGCCGCGCGGTGATCCGCGCGGCCCTTCGCTGTCTCTGTCCGGTGCAGGACTTACTTGTTGTACGACTTCACGACGTCGAGCAGAGCCGGGACGTTGGCGTACGCCTCGGCGGCGTTGTCCTTCGTCACGATGACCGGCGCGAGCAGGAACGACGGGACGACCTTGACGCCGTTGTTGTAGGACTTGGTGTCGTTGACGTCGACCTTGTCGCCCTTCTGCAGCTCCTGAGCCATCTTGATCGCCTGGGCGACCAGCAGCGTGGTGTCCTTGTTGATCGTGGAGTACTGCACGCCCTCCATGATCGACTTCACCGACTCGACCTCGGAGTCCTGGCCGGTGACCACCGGGACCGGCTTGCCGGCCTGCTGCACCGAGGTGATGATGGCGCGGGCGAGCGTGTCGTTCGGGCTCAGCACGCCGTCGATCGTGGCGGAGCTGTAGTTGGCGGTGAGCAGCGCGTCCATGCGGCGCTGCGCGTTCTCCGCCTTCCAGCCGTCCGTCGCGGTCTGGGTGATCTCGGTCTGACCCGAGACGACCTTGAGCGTGCCGTCCTTGATCTTCGGCTCGAGCACGTCCATCGCGCCCTTGAAGAAGACCGCCGAGTTCGCGTCGTCCGCGGAGCCGGAGAACAGCTCGATGTTGTACGGCGCCGGGTGGCCAGCGCGCTTGGCGAGGCCGTCCAGCAGGGCCTGGCCCTGCAGCTGACCGACCTTGAAGTTGTCGAACGCGACGTAGTAATCCACGGCGTCCGTGTTCTCGATCAGGCGGTCGTACGCGATGACGGTCGCGCCGGCGTCGTGCGCGGCCTTGACCTGGGTGGACAGCTGCTTGCCGTCCTTCGCGCCGATGATGATGACCTTCGCACCGCCGGTGACCATGGCCTGGATCTGGTTCTGCTGCTCGGCGACGGTGTTGCTGGCCGGCGCGTACTGCACGTCGGGCTTGAAGCCCGCCTTGGTCAGACCGTCGGTGAACAGCTTGCCCGCCAGCACCCAGTTCTCACTGGTCTTGTCCGGCAGGGCGACACCGATCTTCGCGTCGGCCGCGAAGCCCTTGGCGGCCGCACCGCTCGAGGCGGGGGTTCCGCCGCGCTCGGAGGAGCAGCCGGTGAGGGCGAAGGCACCCGCGACGACGACCGCTGTCGCCGAAAGGAGGATCTTCTTCATTGGGATCTCTTTCTCTCTTGGTGTGTGCATCTCAGGTGAATGCAGGATCGTGCCGCGAGCGGCTCGGACCTCTTTTACTTGCCGCTCGTGCTGCCGGGAGCGGTGGTGGCGAACGGTTCCTCCGCGCGGGAGAAACGACGGGTGATGAAGCCGGTGATCGAGGGACGGCCCTGCTGCTTGTTCCAGACGTCGACCGCCACCGCGAGCAGGAGCACGAGGCCCTTGACCATCGAGACCACGTCGGCGCCGAAGCCGAGCAGCGCCATACCGTTGTTGAGGAAGGCCATGACCAGACCACCGATGATCGATCCGATCACGGTGCCGATGCCGCCGGAGACGGCCGCACCGCCGATGAACACGGCCGCGATCGCGTCGAGCTCCCAGCCGTTGCCGTCCTGGGGGCCCGAAGCCGTGGCGCGGGCGACGTAGATCATCGCCGCGACCGACGCGAGCACCGACATGTTCATCATCACGAAGAAGTCGGTCCAGCGGTCCTTCACGCCGCTCAGGCGCGCGGCCTGACGGTTGCCGCCGACCGCATAGAGGTGACGGCCGAACACGGTGTTGCGGGTGACGAAAGTGTAGACGATGACGAGCAGCAGCAGGATCACGCCCGAGATCGGGAAGCTCGTTCCCGGCCGCCCGGTGGCGAACAGCCAGCCCGCCACGAGGATCAGGGCGGACAGGACCACGACCTTGACGACGCTGACCCAGACCGGCGCGACCTCGGTGCCCGCCTTGCGCTGCGAGCGACGCAGGAACATCTCGAACACGACCACCCAGACGACGGCGAGCAGCGCGAGCACCATGGTGAGGAAGTTGAACGGAACCGGGATCGGCAGCTCGGGCAGGTAGCCGGCCCCGATGTACTGGAAATCGGTAGGAACGGCGACCGAGGTCGACTGGCCGAACCACTGGTTCGCGCCTCGGAAGAACAGCATTCCCGCCAGGGTCACGATGAACGCGGGCACCCGCACGAACGCGACCCAGAATCCCTGCCACGCGCCGACGAGCGCGCCGAGGGCGAGGCCGAGGAGGATGGCCGCCCACCACGGGAAGTGCCAGTTCGCCATCGACTGGGCCACGATGATGCCGACGAAGGCCGCGACCGAGCCGACAGACAGGTCGATGTGGCCCATGATGATGACCATCACCATCCCGATCGCGAGGATCAGGATGTAGGAGTACTGGCTGACTACGTTGATCAGATTTCCGGGCGACAGGGTCAGCCCGCCGGTCCAGATCTGGAAGATGATGATGATCACGACCAGGGATCCGAGGATGCCGAACTGACGGCTGGTGGACTGGCCGCCGCCCATCATCTTCGTGATGTCGCGGAAGCGGAAACCCTCCGGCGTCGGAGGCGTCGGCGTCGTGGCCGACGGGGTCGGGGTCGTGGTGGTGCTCATGCGGATGCTTTCTGTGTGAGGGAGGTCATGCTGCGCATGAGCGCCTCCGGAGTGGCTTCGGATGCCGGGAGGCAGTCGGTGACGCGCCCCTCGAACACGGTGTAGATGCGGTCGGACATGCCGAGCAGCTCGGGCAGCTCGCTGGAGATGACGATGACGCCCTTCCCCTGAGCCGCGAGCTCGTTGATGATGCCGTAGATCTCGTACTTCGCGCCGACGTCGATGCCGCGCGTGGGCTCGTCCAGGATCAGCAGATCAGGATCCGTGAACATCCACTTCGCCAGCACGACCTTCTGCTGGTTGCCGCCCGAGAGCGTGCCGACGCCCTGATCGACGGTCGGGGTCTTGATGCGCAGAGACTTGCGGTAGCGTTCGGCGACCTGCGCCTCCTCGACATCGTTGACGACGCCGTTGCGGGAGATCTTGGAGAGCTTGGCGGAGACGATCGAGCGCTTGATGGTGTCGAGCAGGTTGAGGCCCAGGACCTTGCGGTCCTCACTGACATAGGCGAGTCCGTGCCTGATCGCGCTGCGCACGTCCGGGAGGGAGATCTCCTGCCCGTCCTTGACGATCGTGCCGGAGAGGAACTGCCCGTAGGAGCGCCCGAAGATGCTCATCGCGAACTCGGTGCGGCCGGCGCCCATCAGCCCGGCGATGCCGACGACCTCGCCACGGCGCACCTCGATGCTGGATCCCTTGACCACCATGCGCTCGGCGACCGAGGGGTGGCGGACCCACCAGTCCTTGACCTCGAAGAAGACGTCGCCGATCTCCGGGGTCCGGTCGGGGTAGCGGCTCTCGAGCGAGCGTCCGACCATACCGCGGATGATGCGGTCCTCGTTGATCTCGCCGCGGCCGACGTCGAGCGTCTCGACCGTGCGCCCGTCGCGGATGATCGTGATCTCATCGGCGATCTGCTCGATCTCGTTGAGCTTGTGGCTGATGATGATCGACGTGATGCCCTTGGCCTTCAGTCCCAGGATCAGGTCGAGCAGGTGCTGCGAGTCGTTCTCGTTGAGTGCCGCGGTGGGCTCGTCGAGGATGAGCAGCTTGACGTCCTTGTTGAGCGCCTTGGCGATCTCGATGAGCTGCTGCTTGCCCACGCCGAGGTGCTTGATCGCGATGTCCGGGTCCTCCTTGAGACCGACGCGGGCGAGCAGCTCGACCGTGCGCTGCTTCTGCGCGGTCCAGTCGATGCGCGGCCCACGGCGGATCTCGTTGCCGAGGAAGATGTTCTCGGTGATGGACAGCTCGGGGATGAGCGCGAGCTCCTGGTGGATGATCACGATCCCGGCATGCTCGCTGGCCGCGATGTCCTTGAAGCGCTGCTCCTGCCCGTAGAGCAGGATCTCGCCGTCGTAGCTGCCGAACGGGTACACCCCGGACAGCACTTTCATCAGGGTCGACTTGCCGGCACCGTTCTCGCCGCAGATGGCGTGCACCTCACCGGTGCGCACGGTGATCGACACATCGGAGAGGGCCTTCACGCCCGGGAACTCCTTCGTGATGCTGCGCATCTCGAGGATCGGTCCCGCCACAGTGGGCAACGCCGTCGTCTCGCTCACGGATCTCCTTCGATACCAAAGTCCGATGTTGATGTTCCGGTCAATGTTACCGTTCACATCGGGTTACATCGTGCCCTCGCGCTTCGGCAGTGTCAAGTGCCGTCGCCGAATTCGTGTCCTTACCGTGACGCGGCGGATTCGCGTCCGCACAGCACCGGCACGACCGGACCGAACGCCGGCGGGGTCTCTCCGCGCAGCTGTGCCAGCAGGATCCGCACCGCGCGTCGGCCCAGCTCGGCGAAGTCCTGGTGCACCGTCGTCAGCGGCGGGGCCACGTGCGCCGCCACAGGGATGTCGTCGAAGCCGACGACGCTCACATCGATCGGCACCCTCAGGCCCGCGTCGCGGAAGCCGTGCATGAGCCCGATCGCCATCAGATCGTTCGCGGCGAACACCGCCGTGAAATCGCGCCGGCGGGCGAGCTCCTGACCCGCGAAATACCCGAAGTCGGCGGTCCAGTCACCTCGGATCGGCGGGATCGTCGGCAGGTCCGCATCGCGCATCGCATCGAGGTACCCGCGCATGCGGGACTCCGCCTCGATCCAGTCCTGGGGTCCCGCGAGGTGCAGGATGTCGCTGTGCCCGAGCCGGATGAGGTACTCCGTGATCATGCGCGCGCCGGCGAGCTGATCCGCGGAATGACTGAAGCCGTCCGATCCCGACGCCGTCTGCAGACTGACGAACGGCACCGATACGGCCATCCCGCGGAGCACGTTGAAGACGCGCACCTGGGGGGCGAGCACGACGATGCCGTCGACGGCTTCCCGCACCAGCTGACGGACCGCGGCGCCGATCGCCTCGGGCGTGGTGTCGGGCAGGTTCAGCGTGCTGACCGAGTAGCGCTCGGCACGCGCCGCGTCCTCGATCGCCGCGATCGAGGATGTGGGCCCGAACTCGCCGGTGGTCGCCGAGAGGATCCCGAGCGTGTTCGAGCGGCTGGTGGCGAGCGCGCGTGCCGCGATGTTGGGCCGGTAGTCCAGCACGCGGATGGCGTCGAGCACCCGCTCCTTCGTCTCCGGGCGGATGCTGGGATGCTCGTTGAGCACGCGCGAGACGGTCTGATGCGAGACCCCGGCGAGCCGCGCGACGTCACGGATGCTGGGCATCCGGGCGCGCTCGGAGGAGGTCGACATGCAGAGCCTCCTCGATGTGCACGGTCACATGGATGAGTCCATTATGGGGTCGGAGCGTTCCGCGCGCATCCGCGTCGCCGCCGCGACGCCCGTGACCTTCGTCGCGGCGCACCGGAACAGGCGGGATCTTCGTCCGCCCGCAACGGACATCCGGGTACGGATGCTGGCACCGTGGGGGCGTGGAAACTCTGCTGCGCGGCGGGCGCGTCATCGACCCGAGGACCGGTTCCGACACGATCTCCGATCTGCTGATCTCCGACGGCCGGATCGCCGCGATCGGATCCGGGATCGCCGCGCCGGAGGGGGCGACCGTGATCGATGCGGGGGGCCTCGTCGTCGGACCGGGCTTCGTCGACCTGCACAGCCACGTGCACTCGATCGCCGGACATCGCCTGCAGGCTCTGGACGGCGTCACCACGGCGCTCGATCTGGAGGCCGGCCTCATGCCGGTGGCCGAGGCCATCGTGCGTGCCGGGCGCGAGGGGCGTCCGCTGAACTTCGGGTTCTCCGCCTCCTGGGCCCAGGCCCGGGCCTACGCGCACCTCGAACGCGTCCCGGTCCCCGACTTCACCGCGTCGATGGATCTCCTCGGCAACCCGGGATGGCAGCGCTCGTCGAGCCCTGCGGAACGGCGCCGCTGGCTGGGGCTGCTGGAGAACGAGCTCGCCGCCGGGGCCCTCGGGATCGGCGTGCTGATGGGCTACGCCCCGCGCTCCGACCCCGATGAGTACCTCCAGCTCGCCCGCCTCGCCGCCGCGGCCCACGCCCCGACCTTCACGCACGTGCGGGAGCTGATCGAAGCCGACCCGGCGACCCCGATCGACGGCTCGGAGGAGCTCGTGCGGGCGGCGGCGGAGACCGGGACCGCGATGCACCACTGCCACGTGAACAGCACGTCGCTGCGCCACATCGACCGCGTCCTCGGGCTGTTGGACCGCAGTCGTGCGGCCGGATCCCGGGTCACCGTCGAGGCGTATCCCTACGGCGCGGGCAGCACCGCGATCGGCGCGTTCTTCCTCGCGCCGGAGAAGCTCGCGGGCCTGGGCATCGACCCGACCGCACTCGTGCTCGTCGACACCGGGGAGCGCATCGCCGACGAGGCCCGGCTGCGCGAGGTGCGCGCCGCGGATCCCGGTGCCGCGTGCATCGTCACGTTCCTGGACGAGGCGGATCCCCTCGATCGCGCCCACCTGCACCGGGCGCTCGCCTACCCGGACGCGATCGTGGCGAGCGACGCCATGCCGATCTCGTGGCCGGGATCCGGCGGAGCGCCGACCGTCTACGAGCGGCGCCGCTGGCCGCTCCCCGAGGGCGGGCAGACGCACCCGCGCACGGCCGGGACCTTCGCGAAGTCGCTCCGCCTCATGGTCCGCGAATCCGGCTCCTGGAGCTGGACCGAGGCGTTCCGCCGCTGCTCCTACCTGCCCGCGCGCGTGCTGGACGAGGTCTCCCCCGCCATGCGCGCCAAGGGCCACCTCACGGTCGGCGCCGATGCGGACCTCGTCGTGCTCGACCCCACCACGATCACCGACCGTGCGACCTACGCGGACCCCACGCGCCCCTCCCGGGGCGTGCGGCACCTGTTCGTGCACGGCACCGAGGTCGTCCGCGCCGGGGACATCGTGGTCGACGCCCACCCGGGGCGCGCCGTGCGCGGCGCCGCATAGCCGGCGACGCCCCTGTGCCCGGTCCACGGCCGCTGACCGGCACAGCCTTGTCCGAAGGCACCAAGGTCTCCGGAAGCCTCGTCGGCACGCACCAACGGGACGCGGATCCGCGCGCATAGTCTCGGCCCCATCGCCGTCACCCTGACCGACGGCGCACTCGACGAAGAGGAGCGCACATGTCCGACCTGAACGAAATCGGCACCTGGGTGCGGGAGAACCTCCCTGCACTGATCGCCGATGCGCACGTCCCCGCCGCCTCCGTGGGAATCCTCGCCGGCGGCGAGGTCTTCACCGCCGCGGCCGGCATCCTGAACAAGAACACCGGGGTGGAGGCCGACGAGGACTCGGTCTTCCAGATCGGCTCCATCACGAAGACCTGGACCGCGACGCTCATCATGCAGCTCGTGGACGAAGGGCTGCTCGATCTCGACGCCCCGGTGCGCGACACGGTCCCCGCCTTCGCGATCGGCGACGACGCCGCCGCCTCCGCGATCACCACCCGCCAGCTGCTCAGCCATGTCAGCGGCTTCGAGGGCGACCTCTTCAACGACACCGGCGTGGGCGACGACGCGGTCGAGAAGTACCTGGCGACCATCGCCGACGCCCCGCAGCTCTTCGCCCCCGGCGAGCGCTTCTCGTACAACAACGCGGCCTTCGTGGTGCTCGGCCGCATCGTCGAGGTGCTGCGCGGCCAGACCTACGACCAGGCGCTGCACGCGCACCTCGCGCGCCCCCTGGGTCTCACGCATGTCGCGACCGACGCCTCGCAGGCGATCATGTTCCGCGCCGCGCTCGGGCACATCCCTGCGGACGACGGCGACGAGCCGGTCGCCGCCCCCGTGTGGAGCCTGGTGCGCTCCAATGCTCCGGCCGGTTCGATGCTCGCGATGACCCCGCGGGATCTGCTGGGGTTCGCGGGCATGCACATGGCCGGAGGCGTCGCTCCCGACGGCACCAAGGTGCTCTCCGCGCAGAGCGTGGCCTCGATGCAGGAGCGACAGGTCGACCTCCCGAACCTCGGCGTGCTCGGCGACGCCTGGGGGCTGGGCTGGGAGATCTTCGACTGGACCGGCGGGTCGGTCTACGGTCACGACGGCGGCACGATCGGGCAGAACGCCTTCCTGCGCTTCGTGCCCTCCGCCGGCGTCGCTGTCGTGCTGCTCACGAACGGCGGCGACACGGTCGGCCTCTACTACGACCTGTTCTCGAAGATCCTCTCGGCCCTCGCCGGTGTCGACATGGCTCCGCTCCCGGTGCTCCCCGACGCTCCTGTCGACGTCGATCTCGACCGCATCCTCGGCACCTACTCATCCTCGGTCTCCGACTCCACGGTGAGCGTCGACGACGAGGGCCGGATCTGGCTCACCCGCACGATGAAGGGGATCTTCGCCGAACTGGGACCGGCACCCGCTCCGCTCGAGCTCGTGGGCTGGTCCGGCGACAGCCTCCTCCCCCGGGAGAAGGACCATGGCATGCGGATGCCGCACGCCTTCGTCGGCGACGACGGCAGCGGCCGCGCCCTGTACCTGCACACCGGACGCGCGGACCGCCGGGTCGACGCATGAGCGCCCTCACCGCCACAGCGACCTCGATCGCGGAGGTCTTCGCGGACGCCGACGCGGAGGGCTTCCTGCACGCACGCGCGATCGGCACGGAGCCCGGGCCGGAGGTGGACTCCGGCGCCGACGAGCCCGTCGTGCTCGCCTCCGTCTTCAAGATCCTGGTGCTCACCGCCTACGTCCGCGCCGTCGCCGCCGGCACCTTGGATCCGACCGAGAGGACGACCGTCACCGCGCGGTACCGCATCGGCGGCATCGGCACGGCCGGGTTCTCCGACGACGTGGAGGCGAGCTGGCGCGACCTCGCCCAGAACATGATGACGATGAGCGACAACGCCGCCACCGACGTCCTGTATCACCGCCTGGGCGGCGAGGCCGTCGATCGCGTGATCGCCGACCTCGGCCTGCGGAGCACTCGGCTCATCGGATGCTGCGAGGACCTTTTCGCGTCCGTGGTGGCCGACCTCGGCGGTTCCGCCGACGACGATCTGGAGGAGCTGCTGGCCGGCACGGATCCCGAGCGGCTGCTCGGGATCCGTGCTCTCGATCCCGCACGCACCTCGGCGTCCACGCCCCGCGACGTCACGACGCTGCTGAACGCCCTGTGGACCGACACCGCGGCGCCCGCCGAGGCCTGCGCACAGGCCAGGGCGATCATGGCGCAGCAGATCTGGCCGCACCGCCTGACCTCCGGGTTCCCGAACGGGGTGACCCTCGCGGCGAAGACCGGGACGCTGCCGGGCTGGCGCAACGAGGCCGGTGTGGTCACGTATCCGGACGGCCGTGCGTACGCCGTCGCCGTCTTCACCCGCGCGCACACGCTCGACGAACGGCTTCCGCGTGTCGACGCCGCGATCGGCCGCGCCGGATTCGCGGCCGTCGAGCAGCTGCGCTCCGAGCGCTCCTGAGGTCCGGGCCGACCCGTCCCGGGTCGGCCCGGACCCTCCTCACCTCGATCCCTCTCCCCTTTCTGCACCATCCCCCATCCCATCCCGCACCACCCGAACACTGCTGGAGGCTTCTGATGCGACACCGCACCCCGCTCATCGCGATCCTCGGCGCGACCGCCCTCGTCCTGACGTCCTGCGCCGGAGGCGGCGCAGCCGGAGCCGGCAAGGACGCCGCGCTCGCGACCGGGAAGACGTTCACGCAGGCCATCGCGACCGACCCCGGTTCACTCGATCCGTTCATCACGGCGATGTCCGTGGCGCGAGGGATCGACCGGTTCCTGTACTCGCGCCTCGTCGAGATCAAGGACGACGGCAGCATGACATCCGGCCTCGCGGAGAAGTGGAGCGGCGACACCACGACCGCGACCTTCACGCTGCGCGACAAGCTCACCTGCGACGACGGCACGCCGCTCACGGCGACCGACGTGGCCGCCAACATCAGCCATGTCGCGGATCCCGCCACCGCGTCTCCCCTCATGGGGCTCCAGGTGCAACCGGGCACGACCGCGGTCGGCGACGACGCCACGCGGACCGTGACGGTCACGAGCGGCCGCCCCGATTCCTTCCTCCTTCAGAACGTCGGCAGCATCTCGATCGTGTGCGGCACCGTGCTCAAAGACCCCAAGGCCCTCGCCGCCGGCAAGGGCGCGACGGGCATGTTCACGATGACCGAGATCACGCCGAACAGCCAGTACACCCTGACGCGCCGGAAGGACTTCACCTGGGGACCCGGCGACTGGGATCCGACGCAGAAGGGACTGCCGGACAAGGCCGTCTTCCGGATCATCCCGAACGAGACCACGGCGGCCAACCTCGTGATGTCCGGCGAGGTCAACGCCGCCGGCGTGCTCGGGCCGGATCAGCAACGACTCCAGAACGCCAAGCTCTTCAACACGCAGATCCTCGCCCCGGCCGGCCAGCTGATCTACAACCAGGCGAGCGGCAGGGCCACTTCGGATCCCGCTGTGCGCAAGGCGCTCACCCAGGCGGTGGATCTGACACAGGCCCGTCAGGTGTTCGCGGGCGAGGAGCCGACCGGCTTCGTCACGGTCGCCCCCAACCCGTGCCGTGCGGACACCGTCAACGGCAACATCCCCGGTTTCGATGCGAAGGCGGCCGGCGCCGCCCTCGACGCCGCGGGCTGGAAGCTCGGATCCGACGGAATCAGGGCCAAGGACGGCAAGTCGCTCACGCTCAAGATGATCTACGCGTCGGTTCTCGGCGACACCGGCACGGCGGCCGTCGAGCTGCTGCAGTCGATGTGGAAGAAGATCGGGGTGGACGTGACCGTGAAGTCCCTCGACGGCCCTTCGCTCAGCGAGACGCTGCTCTCGACCGGGGACTGGGACATCTCAGGAGCGGGGGTCACGGTGGGTCTGCCCAGCTCACTGGTGCCGTTCTTCTCCGGACCGACGCCGCCGAACGGCTCGAACTTCGCCGCGGTGGACGACCCGGCCTACGTCGCCGCGGTGACCGCTGCATCCGCCAAGGCGGGCACCGAAGGATGCGATGACTGGGCCGCCGCGGAGAAGTCGCTGCTCACGACGTCGTCCGTCGTGCTCTATGCGACCATCGCGCGGCACACCTTCGCCAACAAAGCCACCTTCAGCGAGGACGACGGCATCGCTCCGACCTCGATCCGTATGTACGAGTGAGGGGGAGCACCATGCTCGACGACCTTCAGGAGCTGCTGGACGACGGCGCCCGCGAGACGAAGGTGCCCGGCATCGCGGTCGGCATCGTCGACGGCGGCGCGGAGCACGTGCTCACGACGGGCGTCGCCTCGACCGCGACCGGGGCGCCCGTGGCAGCGGACACCCTGTTCGCGATCGGATCCACCTCGAAGACCGTGACCGCCACGGCCGCGATGCGCCTCATCGAACAGGGCGCCTTCGACCTGGACACCCGGGTCGCCGACCTCCTGCCCGATCTCCGGCTGGCCGACGCGGACGCCCTCGACCAGCTCCGAGTGCGGCATCTGCTCACGCACTCCGGCGGCTTCCTCGGCGACATCGACGATGACGCCGAGGACTGGGGGCCGGATGCGCTGCAGAAGAGCATCGCCGGCTTCGGCGAGCTCCCGCAGCTCTTCCCGCCCGGGGCGATCGCGTCGTACAGCAACAGCGGTCTGCGCCTGCTCGGCCATCTCTGCGCCGTCGTGGCCGGGCGCGGGTTCGAGGAGCTGATCACCGAGTCGGTCCTCGCGCCGCTCGGCATGACGGACAGCGTGTACTTCCCCTGGGAGGCGATCACCCGGCCGGTCGTGACCGGCCACGTCGTCGTCGACGGCGTCGCCCGGCCGGCTCCGGTGTGGGGCCTCACCCGCGATCTGGCGCCCGAGGGCGGCCTGCTCTCCTCGGTCCGCGACCAGCTGCGGTACGCCCGGTTCCACCTGCGCGGCGAGGCGGAGGGAGCCGCCCCGATCCGCGACGAGACGCGACGGACGATGCAGCGCGCGCACATCGAGGTGGGGCCGCCGCTGGACGGCATCGGCCTGCCCTGGCTGCTCACGCACGTCGGCGACGCACGCGTGGTACGGCACGGCGGGAACATCAGCAACCTGCAGCTCAGCGAGATGGTGCTGCTGCCGGACCACGACCTGGCCGTCACCGTGCTGACGAACGGTGCGAGCGGGCTCGGTCCGCGGATCGTGTCCTGGTGCCTGGAGAACCTGCGCGGGATCCGTCCTGCGCCGGTGGACGACGTGCCGACCCACCCCTCGCCCGACGACGTCCTCGGACGCTACGACGTCAACCTCTGGCAGAACGTGGTGACGCGCGAGCACGACGAGATCGTGATCACGCCCGAGCTGCGCCAGGACCTCATCGACCTGGGACTCCCGTCGCTGCCGACCGTCCGCGCCACCCTCGGCGCGGACCTGCTGCTGCGCGACCCCGACGGGCGCGCGGTGGGCCGGTTCCTCACCGCCGCGGATGGCACGGAGTTCCTGCACATGGGGCTGCGTGCGGCCCCGCGGATCTGATCCGTCGGCCGATGGGCGGGCGACGTTGTCACGACGCACAACTTCGCCCGTCCATCTCGTGGCCGCCGACAATCCGGCTCCGCACCGCGGTCAATAGCCTCGGTCCCACCGGACCCGCCTCGTCTTTTCCGCACCCGTGAGGACCCAGCCGTGACCAGCACCACCGCCACCCAGGCGATACTCATCCGATCCGCACGGTCGGGCAGCCCCTGGCTGTCCTTCCTGGTCCGTCGCGGCGGTCTCTTCGTCCTGTCGGTCTGGGTGCTGGTCACGGCTGCCTTCCTGATGATCCACCTGGTGCCGGGCGACCCCGTGCGCGCCGCCCTGGGACTGAACGCCCCCGTCGCCCTGGTCGAAGCGCGTCGAGCCGCACTCGGCCTGGATCAGCCGCTGATCGTGCAGTACCTGCACTACCTCGGCAACCTCTTCACCGGCGACATGGGCGTCTCGATGCTCACCAATCAGCCCGTCTCGGACATCATCGCGACCCGCCTCCCCGCGACGCTGCAGCTCGCGCTTCTCGCCGTGCTGGTGGTGCTGCTGGCCTCGGTGCCGATCGGCGTCACGATGGCGGTCGCGACGCGCGGCGGCCGCCGGCGCGGACTCGAGCTGAGCTTCGCGGTCGTGACCGTGGTGCTCGCCGCGATCCCCGAGTTCCTCCTCGCGGTCGGGCTCGTGTACCTCTTCGCCGTCTCGCTCGGCTGGCTCCCGATCGCCGGCGCCTCCGGACCGCTCTCCTTCGTGCTTCCCGTGACCGCGCTCGCGATCGGTCCGATCGCGGTGTTCTCCCGCCTGATCCGCGTCGAGGTGCTGAGCGTGCTGGGGCAGGACTACATCCGCACCGCCCGCGCCAAGCGACTGCTCCCCCGTCGCGTCTACACGCGCCACGCGCTCCCCAACGCGATGACGTCGACCCTCACCCTCACCGGGCTGCTGCTGGCCGGCATGGTCACCGGCACCGTCCTCGCGGAGAACGTCTTCGCCTGGCCGGGGCTCGGCACCATGATCGTGCAGTCGATCCTGACCAAGGACTACCCCGTGGTCCAGGCGATCGTCCTGGTCTACGGCATGGGCGTGCTGCTCGTGAACCTGGTGATCGACATCGCCCTCGCCGTCCTCGATCCGCGCTCCACGATCAAGGAGGCCTGATGTCCGCCGCAGCCACGATCAAGAAGGTCGTCCGCACCCCACTCGGATCCGTCGCACTGGCCCTCGTGCTCCTCCTCGTGCTCGTGGCTGTGCTGGGCCCGCTGGTCTGGGGCGCGCAGGCGGAGCAGATCGACCCGACCGCCGCCTACCGCGCCCCGAGCGCGGCCCACCTGCTCGGCACCGACGCCCTCGGCCGCGACGTGCTCGCCCGCGTCATGGTCGCCACACGCCTGTCCCTGGGCCTCGCGATGGCCGCGGTGCTGATCGGCGTCGTCGCGGGGACCGTGCTCGGCACGGCCCCGGCGGTGCTGCCCCGGTGGGCGGGCCGCATCCTCTCCACGTTCGTCAACATCGCCGTCGCCTTCCCCGGGCTGCTGCTGGCGCTGTTCCTCGCCGTGATCTTCGGCGTGGGCACCGTCGGATCGGTCCTCGCGATCGGCTTCGCGATGGCCCCGGGCTTCGCGCGCCTGACCCAGACCCTGTCCGCGGCGATCGCCGGGCGCGACTTCATCGCCGCGGCGCGGGTGGCGGGCGTGTCGCGCTTCCGCGTGCTGCTGCGGCACGTCCTGCCCAACATCGGCGAGCCGCTCATCGTCAACGCGACGATCAGCGCGGGCGGCGCGCTCCTCGCCTTCGCCGGCTTGTCGTTCCTCGGGCTGGGCGTGCAGGTGCCGGCGTACGACTGGGGCCGGCTCCTCGGCGAGGGCCTCAACCGCATCTACCTGAACCCCGCCGCCGCGCTCGGTCCCGCCGCCGCGGTGGTGATCGCGGGACTCGCCTTCAACCTCCTCGGCGAGACCGCCGCCGCCGCCCTCGGCGGCCGGAACGCACGGCGCCCGCGCCGCCTCCCCCAGACCGCCCCCACGGGCGTCCGCGGGCACGCGCAGGTCGTGAACGATGACCTGGTTCTCCTCGTCGACGATCTGCGCGTGTCCTTCCCCGCAGCGGACGGCTGGGTCACCCCGGTCCGCGGCGTGAGCTTCTCGATCTCCCGCGGCGAGGCGATCGGCGTCGTCGGCGAGTCCGGATCCGGCAAGAGCCTGACCGCGCTGGCCGTGGCGCAGCTCATCGAGCGCCCCGGTCACGTGGACGCAGCCCGGCTCGAGTTCTGCGGCACGCCGCTGCTCGACACCCCCGAGCGGACGCTGCGCCCCCTGCTCGGCACCTCGCTCGCGATGGTGTTCCAGGATCCGATGACCTCGTTCAACCCCACCCGCCGGATCGGCTCGCAGCTCGCGGAGGCCGCCACGGAGCACCAGGGCCTCCGCCGCACGGCGGCGATGGAGCGGGCGATCGAGCGCCTCAGGGCGGTGCGCGTACCGGCAGCCGAGCGCCGTGCACGTCAGTTCCCGCACGAGTTCTCCGGCGGCATGCGCCAGCGCGCGATGATCGCGATGGGCCTCATGAACCACCCGCGGCTCATCATCGCGGACGAGCCCACCACGGCGCTCGACGTCACCGTGCAGCGGCAGGTGCTGCAGCTGCTCGCGGGCGTGCGGCGCGACACCGAGGCCGCGATCCTGCTGATCAGCCACGACATCGCCGTCGTCGCTCAGACCTGCGATCGCGTGCTCGTGATGTACGCGGGACGCATCGTCGAGGATCTCCCCGCGAACCGGCTGAACGACAGCGCGCGTCATCCCTACACGCGGGCGCTGCTCGACGTCGTGCCCGAGCTCGACACCGACCGCGACGCACCGCTGCGGATGATCCCCGGCCGTCCGCCCGCGCCGGGGGCGTTCCCCGCCGGCTGCGGGTTCGCGGACCGCTGCCCGCTCGCCTCCGCGCTGTGCCGGGAGCAGGATCCCGCGCTCGTCAACGCCGGAGACGGGCACAGGGTGGCGTGCTGGCACCCGGTCGACGGCGATCTGCCGGTCGCGGCGGTGCCTGCGATCACGACGGCCGTGCCGGTGCCCGAGCTCGAATCCGAGGAGGCCGTCCGATGAGCGAGCTGCGCTTCGATCAGGTGAGCGTGCGCTACGGCACCCACCGCTCCGGCCTCACCGCCGTCGACGATGTGAGCCTCGTCGTCCCGTCGGGCTCGGTCGTGGGCCTCGTCGGCGAATCCGGATCCGGCAAGTCGACGCTCGCCCGCGCCGCGATCGGCCTCGCGCCGATCAGCGGCGGCGCGATCACGCTCGACGGTGCTGACGTGCGCGCGCTCCGCCGACGCAGGCCCATCCAGATGGTCTTCCAGGATCCGTTCTCCTCCCTCGACCCGCGGATGAGCATCGGCGAATCGATCGCCGAGGCGCTGCCCCGCAGCCTGCGCGGCGGCGCGGCCCGGCGCGCCAGAGTGGCGGAGCTGCTGGAGATGGTCAGTCTCGACCCCGAGCGCGCCGGATCCCTCCCGGCGGCGCTCTCCGGCGGTCAGCGCCAGCGCATCGCCCTGGCTCGCGCGCTCGCCGCGGATCCCGAGGTCGTGATCGCCGACGAGATCACCTCGGCGCTCGACGTCTCGGTGCAGGGCTCGGTGCTCAACCTCGTCCGCGAGCTGCGGCGGGAGCTGTCGCTCACGATGCTGTTCATCTCGCACAACCTCGCCGTGGTCCGGTACCTCAGCGATCATCTCGCCGTGATGTATCTCGGCCGCATCGTCGAGTTCGGTCCGACCGAGCAGGTCCTCGCCGACCCGCAGCACCCGTACACGCAGGAGCTGCTGGCCGCCGCGCCGACCCGCAACGGCGACCTCCTGCGCACGGGCGGCGTCACAACCCTCGACGCCGAGCCGCCGGACCCGCACTCCCCGCCGAACGGGTGCCGCTTCCACCCGCGGTGCCCGATCGGGCCCTCCGCGCATCCGGATCGCGCGGTCTGCCGCACCGTCATCCCGGTCCTGCCCACGGGCGTCCGCGGCGCCTCGTGCCACTTCTCGGCCTTCGGCGCCGAGCCGTCGGCCACCGCTGTGCCCGGCGCCCAAGAGGCAGCCGGCCTTTCGGCGGGCACGACAACATCCGCCGTCCCCGTGCGGACACAGTGAGTACCGACCACCGATTGGAGTCCGCATGAACCGCCCCGCGACCGTCGACGACCTCCTCGCCATCGCCTCCCCCGAGCAGCCCGCCCTCTCCCCGGACGGCACGCGCGTCGTGTACGCGCTGCGCACGACGGACCGCGACACCGACCGCGACCTCCGATCGCTCTGGCAGGTCTCCACCAGCGGAGGCGAGCCCGAGCGGCTCACCCGCGGAGACGCCGACACCACGCCCGTGTGGAGTCCGGACGGATCCGCACTCGCGTTCCTGCGCGCCAAGCAGGGCCCCGCACAGCTCTGGGTCCTGCCCGCGTCCGGCGGCGAGGCCCGCGCGCTCACCGACCTGCCGCTCGGGGCCGGCTCCCCGCAGTGGAGCCCCGACGGCACGCGCATCGCGTTCGCCGCGCCGGTGGACAGCGCGGCCCTGCCCGGCGAGAGCGCCGAGACGATCCTCGCCCGCCGTTCCGCCCCGACCGTCGCCGATCGTCTCGGGTACAAGGCCGACGGTGCGGGCCGGCTCGGCACGCTCGTGCAGCAGCTGCACGTCGTCGACGTCGCCACCGGGGCCGTCACCGTGCTGACCCGCGGCCGCGCGCACGCCTCCGATCCGTTCTGGTCGCCCGACGGATCCCTGCTCGCATACTCCTCCGCGCCGGACGACGACGCCGATCTCACTCTGCGCATCCAGGTCTTCGTCACCTCCTCGACCGATGCGAACAGCGCCCCCGTGCGGGTGAGCGCCTCCGAGGTGCAGGCCGGCGCCGTCGGCTGGAGCGCCGACGGACGGCACGTGCTCGCCGCCGGCCGCAATGACACCGAGGTCGGCAACGCGGATCTGCTGCTCTTTCCGCTCGCGGACGGCGCCCCGACGAATCTCACCTCAGGGCTCGACCGCAACGTGATGCCCGGCGGTCCCGGATACCCCGGCGGCTTGCCGCAGCACGCCGCCGACGGCGCGCTCGTGTTCTGCCTGCGTGAGAACGGTTCCTCCCACCTCTGGCGCATCGCGGAGGACGGCTCCGCCGCCCGCGCGCTCGTGGACGGCATGGCGAACGTCTCGGGGCTGTCCGTCGCGGGCTCGACCGCCGCGATCGTGCGGTCCGGCCCCGACTCCTTCGGCGAGGTCGTCCTCGTCGACCTGACCGACGGCACGACCACGGTGCTCACCGCGTCGCCCGACCCCGGGTTCGATCTCGTCCCCGCCGAGGAGCGGAAGTTCGCGATCTCCGACGGCACCGTGGTCACCGGATGGCTGAGGCGGGATCCGAACGCCTCCGGCCCGCTCCCGCTGCTGCTCGACGTGCACGGCGGACCGCACAACGCCTGGAACGGCGCGGCCGACCTGGTCCATCCCTACCACCAGGTGCTCGCGAGCCGCGGCTGGGCGATCCTCACCCTCAACCCTCGCGGCAGCGACGGCTACGGGGACGCGTTCTTCCGCGCCGTGGCCGGCGGCTGGGGCGTGAGCGACGCGAACGACTTCCTCGAGCCGATCGACGCTCTCGTCGCAGAGGGCATCGCGGATCCGGCCCGCCTCGCCCTCACCGGATACAGCTACGGCGGGTTCATGACCTGCTATCTCACCTCGCGCGACGAGCGCTTCGCGGCCGCCGTCGCCGGCGGCGTCGTGACCGACCTGTTCTCGATGGGCGGCACGTCCGACATGGGCCACTACCTCTCCGCGAAGGAGAACGGCGGCCTGCCGTGGCGCGACGAGGCTCTCATCTCGGCGCAGTCCCCGTTCACCCACGTCGATCGGGTCACCACGCCGACCCTGATCCTGCACGGCGCGGAGGACGACCGCTGCCCCGTCGGTCAGGCGGAGCAGTGGTTCACTGCGCTGCGCGAGCGCGACGTGCCGACGCGCCTCGTGCTGTATCCCGGCGGCTCGCACCTGTTCCCGCTGTCCGGTCCGCCCTCGCACCGGGCCGACTTCTCCCGACGTGTGATCGACTGGGTCGAGCAGTACGCCCCCGCCGCCGGCCGCCCTGTGCGCGCGCGACTGGACGCGCGGCACTGGCAGCAGCGGCTCAGCACGCTCGCGGCCGCGCACAAGGTGCCGGGTGCGACGCTCGGCATCCTCCGTCTCGGCGAGGATCCCGTGTTCGCCCGTCACGGCATCCTGAACGTGCGCACCGGAGTCGCCACGACGGATGACTCCCTGTTCCAGATCGGATCCATGACCAAGGTCTGGACGACCACCGCGATCATGCGGCTCGTGGACGACGGCGTGCTCGATCTCGACCGACCGGTCGTGGAGTACCTGCCCGAGTTCCGCTCGTCCGAGGACGAGATCACGAGGACCGTGACCCTCCGTCATCTGCTCACCCACACGAGCGGCATCGACGGCGACGTCTTCACCGACACCGGTCGCGGGGACGACGCTCTCGAGAAGTACGTCGGCATCCTGGACGGCGTCGCGCAGAACCATCCCATCGGCGCCACCATGTCCTATTGCAACTCGGGATTCGTTCTGGCCGGACGGGTGATCGAGAAGGTCACCGGAAAGACCTGGGACCAGGCTCTGCGGGACCTGGTCATGACGCCGCTCGGCCTCGAGCATTCGGCGACGCTGCCCGAGGAAGTGCTGCTGCACAGCGCGGCCGCGGGCCACACCGAGATCCTCGACGACGGTCCGAAGCTCGCCCCGGCCTGGATGCTGCCCCGGGCGATGGGACCGGCCGGGCTGGTCTGCTCCACGACGGCCGACGTGCTCGCCTTCGCGCGCATGCACCTCACCGGCGGCCTCGCTGCGGACGGCACCCGTGTGCTCTCCGAGCGCAGCGTGGCGCGCATGCAGCAGCGCGAGGTCGACATGCCGAACCCGTACACGCTCGGGGACGCCTGGGGCGTCGGCTGGATCCTCTTCGACTGGAACGGACGGCGGCTGTACGGACACGACGGCAACACGATCGGCCAGTCCGCGTTCCTGCGCGTGCTGCCCGACGAGGGCGTCGCGGTCACCCTGCTGACGAACGGCGGAGGCGCGCACGACCTCTACCTCGAGCTGTTCGAGGAGATCTTCTCGGAGGTCGCCGACGTGCATCTCCCCGAGGAGCTCGCTCCGCCCGCGGATCCTTTCGTCGCCGACTTCTCGGAGCTGTTCGGCACCTACGACCGCGCCGGGGTGCGGGCGGAGGTGCTCGACTCGGATGCCGGACTGAGGCTGCGGACCACGGTGACGGGACCGCTCGCGTCACTGCTCCCGGACCCGGTCGAGGAGCACGCGCTGATCCCGGTGCGGGAGAACGAGTTCGTCGTCCGGCCCGAGGGCACGCAGGCGTGGAACGCCGTGGTCTTCTACCGCCTCGCCACCGGCGAGCAGTACCTGCACTACGGCGTGCGCGCGGCGCCGAAGGTCTCGTGATGGCGGCGCAGGCCCGCATCGCGGAGGCTCCTGAGGTCTCCCCCGACGTGATCGTCGCGGACATCGGCACGCTGGTGCGCTGCGAATCGCCCTCGCACGACGGGGAGGCGCTCCTGCGCAGCGCCGAGGTCACCGCGGCACTCGGGGAGCGCGTGCTCGGCGCCGCTCCCGAGCGCATGGTCATCGACGGCACGCCCCATCTGCGCTGGCGGTTCGGCACTCCCCGAGTGCTGCTGCTCGGACACCACGACACGGTGTGGCCGAGCGGATCCCTCGAGCGTCTCCCGTTCGGCGTCGAGGACGGCGTCCTGCGCGGGCCGGGCTGCTTCGACATGAAGACCGGCGTCGTGATGGCGCTGCACGCGGTCGCCGCGCTCGACGACCGCGAGGGCGTGAGCATCCTCATCACGGGCGACGAGGAGCTCGGATCGCCGTCGTCGCGCGCCCTCATCGAGAACGAGGCGCGCGGCTGCGCGGCCGCTCTCGTGCTCGAGGCCTCGGCCGACGGCGGCGCGGTCAAGGTGGCACGCAAGGGCGTCTCGGTCTACCGCGTGCACGTCACCGGACGCGCCGCGCACGCGGGCCTCGAACCCGAACGCGGGGTGAACGCCTCGGTCGAGGCGGCCCACCTCATCCTCTCGATCGCAGCGCTGGGCGATGACGAGGCCGGCACGACGGTGACGCCCACGCTGCTCCGGGCGGGCACCGCCGGCAACACGGTGCCCGCGGAGGCCGAGTTCACCGTCGACGTGCGCGCGGTCACCCGCACCGAGCAGGACCGCGTCGACGCGGCGCTGCACGCCCTCGGCACGACCCTTCCCGGTGCCGTGGTGCGCATCGAGGACGGCCCACGGAGCACGCCGATGGAGCGGAGCGCCTCCGCCGGCCTGTTCGCCCGTGCGCGCGCGATCGCGGACGAGCTGGGCCTGGCCCCGCTCGAGGGCGTCGCCGTGGGCGGCGGCTCGGACGGCAACCACACGGCCGGCATCGGAGTGCCGACGCTCGACGGCCTCGGCGCGGTCGGCGGCGGTGCGCATGCCGACGACGAGCACGTGATCGTCGACATGATCCCCGAGCGCATCGCCCTGGTGCGAGAACTCATCGCGGACGTCCTGACAGGAGGCGGAAGATGACCATCATGGGAACCTCCATGCAGGAGACCGCGGCCGCCGCGAGTGCCGCCGACGCCGCTGCGGCGGAGGCCGGAATCGAGATCCGGATCCTCTCCCGGGTCGAGGAGTTCGCCCAGGTGACCGCACTCTTCCGCGGCATCTGGACCGCGGCGGGCGACCGTGCGCCGGTCAACGTGGAGACGCTGCGCGCGCTCTCGAAGGCCGGCAGCTACGTCGGAGGGGCCTACGAGGGCGATGAGCTCGTGGGCGCGTGCTTCGGCTTCTTCGCGGCACCGGAGCGGCGCGCGCTGCACAGTCACATCGCGGGGGTCTCCGCGCGCATGCGCGGACGGAACGTGGGTTTCGCGCTCAAGGTGCACCAGCGATCCTGGGCGCTCGAGCACGGCCTCGACGAGATCTCCTGGACGTTCGACCCGCTGATCAGTCGCAACGCCTACTTCAACCTCGTGAAGCTCGCGGCCACGCCGACGGGATACCTCCGCAACTTCTACGGTCAGATGAGCGATGCGCTGAACGGCGCCGACGACACCGATCGCATGCTGGTCACCTGGTATCTGCACGATCCGGCGGTGTCGGCAGCCTGTCGCGGCTCCGCCCCCGCGACGACGACAGGGCCGGCCGACACGCTGCTCGGCCGGGAGGACGACACGATGCCGGTCGTGCGCGAGACCTCGGCCCGGCTCGTCCGCGTCTCGCTCCCCCGGGACATCGAATCCCTCCGTCGCACGGATCCGGAGCTCGCCACGCGCTGGCGACTCGCCGTGCGCGCGACCCTCGGCGACCTCATGGACGACGGAGCGCGCGTGCTCTCCTTCGATCGCTCCGGCGCCTACACCATCGACAGAGGAGAAGTGCAATGAAGCTCAGCGGGATCGAACTCCGCGTCATCGAGATGCCCCTGGTGTCTCCGTTCCGCACATCGTTCGGAGTCGCGACCGCGCGCGAGGCGCTGCTCGTGCGGGCCGTGACGGATGAGGCCGAGGGCTGGGGCGAGGGCGTCGCGATGGCCGATCCGCTGTACTCCTCCGAGTACGTCGAGGCGAGCGTCGACGTGATCACCCGCTTCCTGCTGCCTGCCCTGGCCCAGGTGCCGGACCTCGACGCGTCCACGGTCGCGCCCGCCCTGGCGAAGTTCAAGGGGCACCGGATGTCGAAGGCGGCCGTCGAGCTCGCGATCCTCGATGCCGAGCTGCGTGCCAAGGGCGTGCCGCTCTCCCGGGAGCTGGGCGCCGTGCGCTCGCAGGTCGACTGCGGCGTGTCCGTCGGGATCATGGACTCGATCCCCGAGCTCCTCGACGCCGTGGGCGGCTATCTGGACGAGGGCTATGTCCGGATCAAGCTGAAGATCGAGCCGGGCTGGGACGTCGAGCCCGTGCGCGCCGTCCGCGAGCGGTTCGGCGACGACGTGCTGCTGCAGGTGGACGCCAACACGGCGTACCACCGCGGCGATGCGGGACACCTCGCCCGCCTCGACCCGTTCGACCTGCTGCTCATCGAGCAGCCGCTGGACGAGGAGGATCTGCTCGGCCACGCCCAGCTGGCGAAGGCGGTGCGGACGCCGATCTGCCTGGACGAGTCGATCGTGTCCGCCCGCGCGGCGGCCGATGCGATCGCCCTCGGCGCATGCTCGATCGTGAACATCAAGCCCGGTCGGGTCGGCGGCTATCTCGAGGCGCGGCGGATCCACGACGTCTGCGCCGCCAACGACATCCCCGTCTGGTGCGGCGGCATGCTCGAGACGGGGATCGGGCGGGCGGCCAACGTCGCACTCGCCGCGCTTCCCGGCTTCACGCTCCCCGGCGACACGTCCGGCTCGAACCGCTACTACACGCGCGACATCACGGATCCGTTCGTGATCGAGAACGGCACTCTCACGGTGCCCACAGGCCCCGGGATCGGCGTGACCCCGACCGCCGAGGCGCTCGAGGAGGTCACGGTCCGCACCGAGTGGATCACCTTCTGACCCGGAAACCTCTTCCGAGGCCGAAGGAGGGCGGTCCCGCTTCCGCGGGACCGCCCTTCGCGTCGTCAGCAGGCGATCACTGCCGGGATCCGATCTCCTCGATCGGCCGGGTGCGCATCGCGCCGAGGGTCGCGACCCACAGGGTCACCAGAGCCAGGGCGCCCATCGTGCCGACGAGTCCCAGCACGGCGAGCAGCGGAAGCTCCGGCACGAGCCGGCCCGAGATGCCGATGCTCATCCCGATGAGGGGCGGGATGGCGACGATGATGCCGAACGCCGTCGAGATCACCGCGACCATCACCGCTTCGGTCCGCATCATGGCCCGCACCTGACGTCGCGAGGATCCGATCAGCTGCAGGAGCGCGAGCTCCCGTGAGCGCTCTCCCGTCGCCATCACGAGCGTGTTGATCACCGCGATCGCGATGTAGCCGAGGATGACGATGAGCGCCACGAGGTTCACCCAGCCCTGCTGCGACTGTGCATCGGCACCCGCGGCCTTCTGCCCGCCCCTGGGGGCCGCGTGCAGCCCCTGCGCGACCGCGGCCGCCTGCACCTGCTCGGCCTGCCCGGCGTCGACGGCGACGAGCGCGAAGGCGTCGAGAGCGCTCGTGGTGTGCGCGCGCACCGCCGCGCCGTCCATCGTGAGATCGCCGAACCCGAGGCCGCGCTCGTAGACCGCGACGACCGTCGCATGCAGCGGCGTGCCGTCGCCGAACCAGCCCTCGATCGCGTCCCCCAGGCCCACGCCCCAGGTCTGCGCCGCATCGCTGCTCACGGCCACGGTGCCCGCGCCGTCGAGCCCGGTCAGCGCACCCGCCCGGACCTGGAGGTCCATGGTCCGTTCGACCGCTGCCGGATCGACGCCCTGCAGTACCGGTTCGGCGTTCTTCGGCGTGCCGTCGAACTCCTTGTAGCCGATGATCGCGCCGCTCAGGGCGATGGGGGCGACGGTGGCGACCCCGGGGATCTCCCCGAGGCCTGCGACCGCACCCGATGACAGGCCCGCGGGTGCGCTGACCCGCAGGGCAGCGGTCACGCCCGCGTCCGCCTGCGCGGCCGACTCGTGCGCGACGATCGACGGCGCCCCGATCTGGACGAGCCCGAGGCCCACGCCGAGGGCGATCGGGAGGATCGCGCCGGCCAGGCGCCGACTGCTCGCGACGCCGTTGGCCGAGGCCAGGAAGCCGGCCGCTGACAGGCGGCCCAGGAACGGAGCCGCCGCGCGCATCACGAGCGCGACGAGCCACGGGCCGAGCAGCGCGAGCGCCACGATGAGCATGAGGGCCGCCGCGGCTGAGGCGCCGGCAGCGGCGACGCCGCGCGCGAAGAGCGGGACGGCCGAGACCGCCAGCCCCGCGAGGGCGAGGATCCCACCGCTCACGAACCGGGCGGGTCCGATGCGCGTCGGTCCGCTCGAGGACTCCCGGAGCGCCTCGATCGGATCCAGTCCGGCCGGCCGACGGGCGGCGATCCTCGCGGCCGCCCAGGCGGCGCCCAGCACGAGCAGCAGCGCGCCCACGGCGGGCGCCGGGCCGACGGCGAGCGCGAAGTCGCCGGGGATCACGCCGCCGGAGACGAACGCGCGCTGCAGGACGCCGGAGAGGAGGTATCCGGGAACGATGCCGAGGAGTCCCGCGACGATCGCGATCGACATCACCTCGCGCGACACCAGCGCGTGCACCTGCTTCGGGCTCGCGCCCACGGCCCGCAGCAAGGCGAAGTCACGACGTCGGGACTGCACAGACAGTGAAAGCGTGCCGGACACGATGAACAGCGCGACGAGGACGCAGGTTCCGACGAACGCGCTGCCGATCGTCACGAGCGTGGAGCGCACCGCCCCGGAGTCGAGGAACTCGATGTCGCCCCGCCCCGCGCCGGTCTGCACGGCGAGACCGGGCACGGCCCGGCGGATCGACTCCGCCGTCTCCGCCGCGTCCGCGCCCGGCGCCGGGAACACCCCGAGGGTCTGCGCCGCGCCGCCGCGCGGATCCAGCTCCGCGATGCGCGCGCTGCTGAGGTACACCTGCGGGGCGCGCTCGGCTCCGGCCGTGGCCTCGACGACGCCGACGACCCGGTATTCGGCAGGGGCCCCGCCGTGCGCGAGCAGGATCCGGGCGCCGAGGCCTTCCGCGCGGCCGGCGGTCACGACGACCTCGTCCGTGCCTGCGGGCTCTGCGCCCTCCCGCAGGGCGGAGCCCGCCAGGGCGACCGCGCTCCACGGATGCGCCTCCACGACGTGCCCGTCCGCGTCCGCGAGGGGCACCGTGACATCGGCGACGACGCGATCCACACCCGGCACCGCGGCCACCCGCGCCACGGCATCCTGGGCCAGGGGTGCGCGTTCGTGCAGCGGGACCGGGAGGTCCTCCGGCACCTCGACCTGTTGCGAGGCTCCGACGACGACAGGAGCCGCCGTGTAGCGGACCGGGGCGAGCCCGCCTCGGACACCGGACTCCACCAGGACCCCCAGGCCGGTGACGAGCGCGCTCGCGACGAACACCGCGACGGCCACCCCGACGAAACCGCCTTTGTTCTGCCGGAGGTCGGCGCGGACGAGCCGGCCGAACGCCAGTCGTGCGCCCGCCATCACCACTCCCCCAGCGCGCTCATGCGGTCCGTGATCTCCGCGGGCGTCGCCCCGTCGAGGTGGCCCGCGAACACGCCGTCCGCGAGGAAGATGACGCGATCCGCGTGCGAGGCCACGACGGGATCGTGCGTGACCATCACGACCGTCTGCGCGAGCGCCTTCGTGGTGTGCGCCAGCAGGTCGAGCACCTGCTTGCCCGACCGCGAATCGAGCGCACCCGTGGGCTCGTCGCCGAAGACGACGTACGGCCGCGTGATCAGCGCACGGGCGATCGCCACGCGCTGCTGCTGCCCGCCGGAGAGCTCCGAGGGACGCCGCCGCCGGCGTTCGGACAGCCCGACCGACTCGAGCAGGAAGTCGAGCCACTCCCGGTCGAGCCTCTGCCGTGCGAGCCGCAGCGGGAGAGTGATGTTCTCCTCGACGTTCAGGGCCGGCAGCAGGTTGTACGCCTGGAACACGAAGCCGACATGATCCCGCCGGAACTCCGTGAGCCGCCGGGCGCTGAGCGAGGAGACCTCGGTGTCGCCGAGGACGACGCGGCCGCTCGTCGGCCGGTCGAGTCCCGCGGCGCTGTGCAACAGGGTGCTCTTGCCGGATCCCGACGGCCCCATGATCGCGGTGAACGTCCCCCGGGCCAGGGTGAGGTCGACGCCGCGCAGCGCGGGGACGGAGTTCGCTCCGGACCCGTAGGTCTTCACGATGTTCTCGAGACGGAGCGCGTCGCCGGCCTGCGCGGGCCGGGACGGTGCGGATGAAGTTGTCATGCTTCGACGCTAGGAACGACGGCCGGCGATGCCCATCCTGCTGGGCACCGCTCGGATGGTGCAGCAGGCTGTACCGTGCAGGGCGTCGGGCTCCGGCAGACTTGTCGGGATGACTCAGGGACCGGTGCGGCGCTGGCTGCGGGATTGGCGCTTCGTGGCCGTCGAGGCCGTGACGTCCGCCGTGTCGATCCTCCTGTTCTGCGCCGGCCTCGTGCTGATCCCGCTCATGATCATCCCCGGCGGGGTCCTCCTGCTGCCCAGGGCCGTCAGGATCCTGCACGGCTGGTCGGACCGCGCACGCCGCAGGGTCGGCTCCTACCGACACGAGAGCATCCGGGGTCATGCGCCGGTGCCGCGGGACCTGAGGTCGATCGACGAGCGGATCCAGCTCGCGTTCTCCCCCGCGACCGTGCGCGACGCGCTCTGGCTCGCGGTCGACGCGATCCCCCTCTTCTCGGTCGCGATCGTGACGATCGTGATCCCGCTGGGAGCGGTGAACTCCCTGGCGGTGCCGTTCTACTGGCAGTTCGCCCCGGTCGACGAGCCGGTGACCGCGCCGTACCCCGTCACCTCCTGGCCGCTCGCGGCGACCATGCCGCTCATGGCCCTCGTCTACGTGCTGATCTCCTGGGCGCTCATCCCCGCTGTCGCCCGCCTGTTGGCGCTGATCTCCTCGCGCTTGCTCGCCGCACCCGTGCGGTCGAGCCTGGCCGAGCGCGTGGACGCCCTGACGCTGAGCCGGGCGGCAGCGCTGGACGCGCACGCCGCCGAGCTGCGGCGCATCGAGCGCGACCTGCACGACGGCGCCCAGAACCGGCTCGTCTCGGTCGTCATGATGCTCGGGATCGCCGAGCGCTCGATGCAGGGCGAGGACGCGCAGACCATCGAGCAGCTTCGCCGCGCGCAGGACGCGGCGACCGAGGCGCTCTCGGCCCTGCGCCGCACCGTCCACGACATCTACCCGCCGATCCTCGACGAGCTCGGCCTCGAGGGCGCCCTGGCCTCGCTCGCCGGGCGCAGCGCCGTGCCCTGCACGCTCGAGACGGGAGGGGTGGGCAGAGTGCCCGCCGCGGTCGAATCCGCGACCTACTTCATCGTCGCCGAAGCGCTCAGCAACGTAAGCAAGCACAGCGCCGCGGCCCGCGCGGCCGTGCGGGTGCGACGCCGCGACGACGTGCTCGAGGTCGTCGTCGAGGACGACGGCACCGGCGGCGCCGTGGAGCGCCCCGGCGGAGGCTACGCCGGGATCCGCAAGCGCCTCGAAGCCTTCGAGGGCGCGATGACGCTCACCAGCCCGCCGGGCGGGCCGACAGTACTGAGGACGGAGCTGCCATGCGGATCGTGATCGCCGAAGACGACACCCTGCTGCGGGAGGGGCTCGCCCTCCTGCTGCGCAGCGAGGGGTTCGACGTGATCGCCGCGGTGGACAACGGCGAGGATTTCCTCGCCCTTCTCGACGAGGCGGACGCCGCGGTGCTCGATGTGAGGATGCCCCCGACGTTCACGAGCGAGGGGCTCAAGGCCGCCGCCGAGGCGCGGCGCCGCCGCCCCGGATTCCCCGTGCTGGTGCTGTCCGCCTACGTCGAGGACCGCTACGCGGGAGAGCTCCTCGCGGACGGCGCGGGGGCCCTCGGCTACCTCCTGAAGGAGCGGGTCGGGAAGGTCGCCTCGTTCGTCGACGCGCTGCACAGGGTGTCTGCGGGCGGGACGGTCATGGATCCCGAGGTCATCTCGCAGCTGATGAGCCGCCGCCGCGCCGACGACCCGGTCCGTGCGCTCACTCCGCGCGAGCGCGAGGTGCTCGGCCTCATGGCCGGGGGGCTCGACAACGCCTCGATCGCCAGCCGCCTCTTCGTCACCGAGACCGCGGTGAGCAAGCACATCGGCAACATCTTCGCGAAGCTCGGGCTCGCTGCCAGCGACAGCGGTCATCGTCGGGTGCTCGCGGTCCTCGCCTACCTGCGCAGCTGAGTCCGGATCCCGCATGACCTGCCTGTCGCGCCCCGCCCCTTCGTCGAATGCGACGAACTCCGCCCTCGATTCGGGCGTGCTGCACCATCGCGGCCCTCATACCCACCGCCTACCCTGAGGGCTGTGCTCATGTCAGTGACGACGCGTCCACGTGCCAGTCTCGGTCGCGTGGTGGAAGACCTCGGCACCACGCTGCTCGAGGTGGTGTGCGGCGCGGCCGACGGCGACGCCGAGATCGAGACCGTCGTCATCCACGACGTGCTCGACGACGGGATGCCGATGCGCGGAGCGATGGTGCTCGGCGTGGGGCTGAGCGACCCGGCCGAGATCGCCGATCTGCTCGCCGCCCTCGCCGCGCAGCAGGCCACCGCCCTCGTCCTGCGCGCCCCGGTGCGTGCGGAGGAGCAGGTGCTCGCCGCGTCCGAAGCCGCGGGCATCCCGGTGCTCGCTCTCACGCGCGGCGCATCCTGGGCGCAGCTGGCAGCCATGCTCCGCTCCCTGATCGCCGAGGGCGACGTCGGCGACCAGGGCGCGCAGACGCTCGGCGGAATGCCCTCGGGTGATCTGTTCGCGCTCGCCAACGCGATCGCCACCCTCCTCAACGCGCCGGTCACCATCGAGGACCGCAACTCGCGCGTCGTGGCCTTCTCCGGACGCCAGGACGAAGCCGATCCCGCCCGTGTCGAGACGGTCCTGGGCCGCCAGGTGCCGGAGCGGTTCACTCGTCAGCTCGAGGAGCGCGGCGTCTTCGGAGATCTCTACCGCAGCGAGGATCCGATCGACATCGATCCGGTCGACGCCGACGGGGTTCCGTCCTTCCCCCGGGTCGCCCTCGCCGTCCGCGCGGGCGACGAGATCCTCGGCTCGATCTGGGCCGCCGTGCACGAACCCCTCACCGCGGATCGCGTGCGCGCGCTCAAGGACTCCGCCGGGCTCGTCGCCCTGCACATGCTCCGCCAGCGCGCGGGCGCCGATGTCGAGCGGCGGCTCCGCGCCGACCTGCTCGCCACCGTCCTGGAAGGCGGGGCCGGTGCCGCGGATGCCGCCTCCCGGCTGCGTCTCGACGGACACCGCTGCGTCGTGCTCGCCCTCGCCGCCGCGGATCGCTTCGGAGACGAGTCCTCCGCGGACGCCAGAGCCATCGCGGAGCGGCAGCACATCGCGGATGCGTTCGCGATGCATCTCGGCGCGGTGTACCTGCGTTCGGCGGTCGCGCCGATCGGCGACGTCGTCTACGCGGTCGTCGGGATCCGCGCCGATCACGGCGATGCCGACCTCCGCGCATCGCGGGTCGCGTCCGACTTCCTCGGCCGCCTCGGCAGCACCCGCGAGGTGCGCGTCGGAGTCGGCACGGTCGCGGAGGACATGCAGAGCATCCCCGCGTCGCGCATGAACGCGGATCGCGCGCTGCGCGTGCTCCAGCACTCCCGGCACCGCGAACCCGTGGCGCTGTTCACCGCGGTGCAGGTGGACGCGCTGCTCGTCGAGCTCGGCGATCTCGCCCGCGCGCGAGGGGATCAGCCGACCGGCCCGGTCCGCCTGCTGATCGACCACGATCGCGAGAAGGGCACCCAGCTCATCGAGACGCTGCGGGCCTGGCTGGATGCGTTCGGAGATGTCAGCATCGCGGCCGCCCGCATCTACACCCACCCGAACACGTTCCGCTATCGGTTGCGCCGACTCGCCGAGATCAGCGGCTTGGACCTTGCGGACCCCGAATCGCGGTTCTCCGCGATGATGCAGCTGCGCCTGCTCACCGCCGAGAAGCGCTGAGCCGCGGCTCGACGTTCAGGAGCTCAGTCGTCGGCGGCGACGACGTGCGCGCCGCGCACCGGGCCGTGCGCCCGCAGCGCCGTGCGCCCCCACCCGCGCAGCCGCTCGGCGGTGCTGTCGGCGCCCTCGGCGCTCTCGCAGAGGAAGGCGAGGGTGGGACCCGAACCCGACACGATCCCGCCGACGACCGGGCCACCGCCTCCGCCGATCACCTCGTCGATGAGCTCCTCCAGCGCCGGCCGCAGCCGGAAGGATCCGGCCTCCAGCTGGTTGCGCAGGCTCTGGCCGAGCTCGAACGCCTCGCCGGAAAGCAGGGATTCGAAGAAGGAGGGCGGCACCTGGACGGGATCCAGCCGTCGCCGCTGCACGTGGCCCTCCGGGTCGCTCTGCAGGTCCTCGGCCATGACCATGTCGAAGGCGCGGTACACGGCGGGCGTGGACAGCCCCTCGTCGTCGAGGAGCAGCACCCACTCGTATCGGCCGCGCGACAGCGCCGGCGTCAGCACGTCGCCGCGCCCCGAGCCGACGGCGGTTCCGCCCATGAGCGAGAACGGCACGTCGGCGCCGAGCCGGGCGCCGAGCTCATGCAGGCGCCCGTGGTCGAGGCCCGTGCGCCACAGCTCGTTGCAGGCGACGAGGGCGCCCGCGGCGTCGGCGGACCCTCCCCCCATGCCGCCCGCGACGGGCACGCTCTTGTGCACGTCCAGATGAACACCGCCGTCGTACCCGGTCGCCGCGGCGAGCACCTTGGCCGCGCGCATGGCGAGGTTGCGGTCGTCGAGCGGGACCGTGGACGGATCCGCGACGCCCGACACGCTGATCGTGAAGTCGTCGGCAGGCGTCGCGATCACGTCCTCATAGAGCGACACCGCCTGGAACACCGTGGAGAGTTCGTGGTAGCCGTCGTCATCGAGATCCCCCACCCCGAGGAAGAGGTTCACCTTCCCCGGTGCGCGCACGTGCACGCGGCGCAACGGCTGCTCGTCCGACTGCTCCTCCGCGATGCTCATCGGCTCACAGCTCCGATGAGACCGACCACAGGTTCACGTCGAGACCCGCCCCGGCGATGCCGTCGATGCGCGCGATCTCCGCAGCGGTGAGCTCGGGCGCGTCCAGCGCGGCGAGGTTCTCGTCGAGCTGCGCCGGACGCGAGGCGCCGATGAGCGCCGAGGCCACGACGCCGTCGCGCAGCACCCACTGCAGTGCGAGCTGGGCGAGGCTCTGCCCGCGCTCCCTGGCGAGCTCGTTCAGGGCGCGCAGGACGGCGAGTCCCTCCGCGCTGAGCGGCTTGTCCGGCAGCGAGCCACGCTTCTGGGCCCGCGCGGCGGTGCCGTCGCCGAGATACTTGTCGGTGAGCAGCCCCTGCGCGAGCGGCGTGAACGCGATCGCGCCCATCCCCTCCTCGCGGAGGGTCTCGGTCAGGCCGTCCTCCACCCAGCGGTTCAGGATGGAGTACGAGGGCTGGTGGATGACCAGCGGCGTGCCCAGCTCCCGGGCGACGTCCACCGCGGCCTCGGTGCGCTCGGCGCTGTACGAGGAGATCCCGACGTACAGAGCCTTGCCCTGGCGGACCAGGGTGTCCAGCGCCGCGATCGTCTCCTCGACGGGGGTGACCGGATCCACCCGGTGCGAGTAGAAGATGTCGACGTAGTCCAGCCCCATCCTGGTCAGCGACTGCTCGGCGCTCGCGAGGATGTACTTGCGGCTGCCGAGGTCGCCGTACGGTCCCGGCCACATGTCCCAGCCGGCCTTCGACGAGATGATCAGCTCGTCGCGGTAGGGCCGGAAGTCCTCCGCGAAGATGCGGCCGAAGTTCTTCTCGGCGGATCCGTACGGCGGGCCGTAGTTGTTCGCCAGGTCGAAGTGCGTGATGCCCCGGTCGAAGGCGTGCCGCAGCAGGGCGCGCTGGTCGTCCAGCGGGATGTTGTCCCCGAAGTTCCACCACAGTCCGAGCGAGATCGCCGGCAGGTACAGACCGGAGGATCCGACCTGCCGGAAATGTGCTCCCTCGTAGCGGTCCGCCGCGGCGGTGTAGGGGCGGTGGATGTCGAGGACGTCTGGGCGGAAGCGCGGCTCGGTCACCGTCCCAGGTTAGCGTCGCCACTCCTTTTCGGTGCCCGTCCGACGCGCGGGACGCAGAAGGCGACTCCGCTCCGCAGCTCGCACCGGTCGCCGTGGCACCCCAGGATCGCTATGATGATCCGCCAACCGCGGACCGAGCCCGATCCGCGTCCGATCACGCTCGCCCGAGTGCGGATCCAAACCCGGCCAGTGCATTCGCCCGAGCGTGCGGCGACAGGATCGTCATGCACCGGCACCGGCGTGTACCGCTCGTCCTCACCGCGGCAGGCGTGCTCTGCGCGAGCATTCCCGCGGCCGCTCTGACGACGTCCGACCCCCATTGGTGGTTGTCCTGCTTCAGTCGGCTCGGCGCCATGGACGACGCCTCCAGCCTGCTCTTCAACGGCGGCATGGTCCTGACCGGCGCCGTGATCGCGCTCTCCGCGCTGCCTGTCATGCGCGGTCTCCGTGCGGCTTCCGCCGCGGGATTCCGGGCGCACAGCGCCGCTCCGGCCCTCGTGCCGCTGCTCATCGCGACCCTCGGGCTCAGCCTCATCCTCATCGGGGTGCTGCCGCTCTCGTTCAACGTCTTCGCGCACGAGCGCGCGGCCAACGGAGCGCTCGCCTCATCAGCGGGACTGCTGCTGCTGCATCGCCGCTATCTGCGGGGCCTGTCCCGGAGCCTGGACCGCATCGCGACGGGAGCGGTCGTCGTCCTGACTCTCGGCATGGCCGGACTGGTCGCAGGCCTGCTCACCCTGACGGTGTTCGAAGCGCTTGCGTTCGGCTCGGTCATCACCTGGCTGCATGCCCTCGAGACACGCGCGAAGCGATTGCCCACCGCCCCGGCGGTGTCATTCACGGCAAACTCTCAGCATTTGATCTTGTCCCCCATTTGGGGGACAAGGCCATCCGGTGTTACTGTCTAGACCTCAGCTGAGGAATGTCGACCGGGACTGGGGACTCGGCCGACATGAAGGTACCTCCAGTCGAAGTGAATGTGCCCTCTCGGGAACCCGATCCCGAGAGGGCACGACTTTGCCCTGGGGCGCGCTCAGGCGGCCGGCGCCGCCCGCGCGATGCGATGGTAGTCGTCGACGGTGAGGTCCTCACCGCGCGCAGTCGGTGCGACCCCGGCGGACTCGAGCACGGCCGACGCCTCGGCGGAGCTGCCGAAGATCCCGGACAGCGCCTGGCGCAGCATCTTGCGGCGCTGGTTGAACGCCGCATCCACGATCGCGAACGTGCGCAGGCGCTCCTGTTCCGATCCACGCGGCTCGGGATCGCGATGGAACCCGACGAGCAGGCTGTCGACGTTCGGCACCGGCCAGAAGACCTGGCGCGACACCGTCCCACTGAGCTTCCACGGCCCGTACCAGGCGGCCTTGACACTGGGCGTGCCGTAGATCTTCGAACCGGGCTTCGCCGCGAGGCGCTCGGCGACCTCGGCCTGCACCATGACGACGCCGCGCTCGAGGTAGGGGAAGGTCTCGAGGAAGTGCAGCAGCACCGGCACCGACACGTTGTAGGGCAGGTTCGCGACGAGCACCGTCGGGTTCCCCGGCAGTGCCGTCACGCGCATCGCGTCGGCATCGACCACAGTCAGCGCACCCTCGGGCACACCGCGGTCCTGAGCGGTCTGCGGCAGGCGCTCGGCGAGGCGGTGGTCGATCTCGACGGCCGTGACGCTCGCCCCCGTCTCGAGGATCGCGAGCGTGAGGGACCCGAGGCCGGGCCCGATCTCCACGACCCGCTCGGAGGGCTGGACGTCGGCGGCCTGGACGATCTTGCGCACCGTGTTCGCGTCGACGACGAAGTTCTGGCCGAGCTTCTTGGTGGGCGTCACATCGAGTTCGGCGGCGAGCCGGCGGATGTCGGCGGCGCCGAGCAGGGAGACGGTCATCTGACCATTGTCCCCTACGCTCGATAGTCTTCTCGGATGCCCCGGATCGGTGAACTCGTCGCGCCTCGGCGCATGGGCAGGGATTTCCGCTGGCTGCTCGCCTCCAGCTGGACCAGCAACGTCGGCGACGGCGTGGCGCTGGCCGCCGCTCCCCTGCTGATCGCGTCGATGACCTCGTCGCCGATCCTCGTCGCGTCCGGTGCGATCCTGCAGTTCCTGCCCTGGCTGGTGTTCGGCCTGCATGCGGGCGCGATCGCCGATCGCTTCGACCGTCGCCGGCTCGTCATGGTCGCGAACGCGGCACGAGCGGTGGTGCTGCTGGCACTGTGCGCGTTCCTGGTGACGGGCATGGCGAACATCTGGATCGTGCTGGCCTCCGCGTTCCTCTACGGGACCGCGGAGGTGTTCGTCGACACGGCAGGATCCACGCTGCTGCCGATGCTCCTGAAACCGGCCGACCTCGGTCTCGGCAACGCCCGTCTGCAGGCCGGGTTCCTCGTCGCCAACCAGTTCGCCGGTCCCCCGCTCGGTGCGTTCCTCTTCGCCGCCGGGCACGCGTGGCCCTTCCTCCTCGAGGCGGTGTGCGTGAGCCTGGCGGTCGTGCTGATCTCGCGCATCGCGCGCACACCCGTGCCGCCGCGCGACTCGATCGACGCGACCGGGGCCGATGCCGCCGCCCGCACGAAGGTGCACACCGACATCGCGGAGGGCCTGCGGTGGCTGTGGCGCAACCCGCCGGTGCGGATGCTCGTGGTCATCATCCTGCTGTTCAACGTGACCTGGGCCGCGCCCTGGGGCGTGCTCGTGCTGTACGCCACGGAGCACCTGCACATGGGCGCGGTCGGCTACGGCATGCTGACCACGGCGTCCGCGACCGGCGGGCTGCTGGCCACGCTGAGCTTCGGCTGGCTCGAACGCCACGTGTCTTTCGCCACCATGATGCGGGTCTGCCTGTCCCTCGAGGTGGTGATGCACCTCGCGTTCGCGCTGACGACGCAGGGCTGGATCGCGCTGCTGATCATGTTCGTGTTCGGGTTCTACGCGTTCGTCTGGGGCACGATCTCGACGACCGTGCGTCAGCGTCTCGTACCGCATGAGCTGCAGGGCCGGGTGTCGTCCGTGAACTCGGTCGGCGTGTTCGGCGGGATGGTGATCGGGCAGGCGCTGGGCGGAGTGATCGCGCAGGCGTGGGGGCTCACGGCCCCGTGGTGGTTCGCCTTCGCGGGCGCCGCGCTCACGCTGCTGTTCGTCTGGCGTCCGATCTCGCAGATCGTCTCCGCGCGCCCGGTGCTCGACGACGTTCAGGCGAACGAGCCGTAGACCTCGAGGGTGTTCGCGGCGATCTGCGCACCGAGCTCGTCGGCGTCGATGCCGAGCTCGGCCGCCATGAAGCGCAGGGTGAGCGGGATCAGGTACGGGGCGTTCGGACGCCCGCGCAGCGGCACGGGCGTCAGGAACGGCGCGTCGGTCTCGATCAGGATCCGGTCCCGTGGCGCGACCGCCAGCGCGTCGCGCAGGTTCTGGGCGTTCTTGAACGTCACGTTGCCCGCGAACGACAGGTAGTAGCCGGCGTCCGCGCAGACGCGCGCCATGGCCTCGTCCCCGGAGAAGCAGTGGAACACCGTGCGGTCCGGTGCGCCGATGCGCCGCAGCGTCTCCAGCACGTCGTCATGCGCATCGCGGTCGTGGATCTGCATCGCCACGCGGTGCTTCTTCGCAAGAGCGATATGCGCCTCGAACGAGGCGTGCTGGGCCGCGCGCCCCTGCTCCTCCGTGCGGAAGTAGTCGAGCCCGGTCTCGCCGATGGCGCGGGTGCGCGGGCGCGCCGCGAGCTCGTCGATCACCGCGATCGCCTCATCCAGGCGCCCCGCCTCGGCGTACGTCGGGGCATCGTTCGGGTGGATCGCGACGGCGGCGAGCACGCGCGGATCCGACTCCGCAGCGTCCACGGCCCAGCGGGACGACTCGATGTCGCCCGACGCCTGCACGACGCCGAGGACGCCGACCGCCTGCGCCCTGTCCAGCTGCTCGACGAGCGTCAGCGAGGACTCCCCGTCGGCGATCTCGAGGTGGCAGTGGTTGTCGTACACCGGCACCGCGAGCGGCTCCGGCGCGGCCGGGTAGCGCAGGTCCTTGCGCCCCTCGGTCGCGCGTTCGCGCACGTAGGTGTCGGGGGTGGCGTCGCTCACGCGCTCAGGCCGTGGCCTCGATGCGCGGGAACAGCGGCGCGAGCGTCTGCACGGCGGTGCCTGCGGGCAGCTGGCCCCAGCGTCCGGCCTCGCGCAGCGGCTGCGCCGACAGCGCGCCGAGGCCGCCCTCGGCCCCGAGCGCGGCCCACAGCTTGGCGGTCGACTGCGGCATCACCGGTGACAGCAGCGTGGCGAGTGCGCGCAGCCCCTCGGCACAGGTGTACAGCACGGTGCCGAGGCGCTCGCGCTGCTCGTCGTCCTTGGCCAGGGCCCAGGGCTCGTTGTCGGTGATGTAGCCGTTGAGCGCGTCGACGATCGTCCACACGTCGGCGATGGCCTCGTCGATGCGGAACCGCTCGACGGCGGCATCGGCGTCGACCGCGGCCTTCGCGACGAGCTGCTGCACCGCGAGGTCCTGCGCGGCGTACTCCCCCGCCGACGGCACGACGCCGTCGAAATAGCGCTCGATCATCGCGATCGTGCGCGACGCGAGGTTGCCGAACCCGTTCGCGAGCTCGGCCTGATAGCGCGCCGACAGATCCTCCCAGGAGAAGGATCCGTCCTGCCCGAAGGCGATCGCGGAGAGGAAGTAGAACCGGTACGCATCGGATCCGAAGACATCGGTGATCTCGGACGGGGCGATGCCGGTGAGCTTCGACTTCGACATCTTCTCGCCGCCGACGAGCAGCCAGCCGTGCGCGAACACGCCCTTCGGGACCTCGAGGCCCGCCGCCATGAGCATGGCCGGCCAGATGACGGCGTGGAAGCGCAGGATGTCCTTGCCCACCACGTGGTAGGCGGGCCAGCGGCGATCGAACGTCGCCTCATCGGATCCGTAGCCGACCGCGGTCACGTAGTTGAGCAGCGCGTCGACCCAGACGTAGATGACGTGCGAGGTGTCCCAGGGCAGAGGGATGCCCCAGTCGAACGTGGAGCGCGAGATGGAGAGATCCTTGAGGCCCTGCGAGACGAACGAGACGACCTCGTTGCGCGCCGAGTCGGGGCGCACGAAGTCGGGCTCGGTCTTGTAGAGCTCGAGCAGGCGGTCCTGGAACTCGCTGAGCTTGAAGAAGTAATTCTTCTCCTGGAGCAGCTCCAGCGGCTTGGAGTGGATCGCGCAGACCTTGAGGCCCTCGAAGGGGCCGGTGCCGTCGACGATCTCGGACTCTGGCTTGAACTCCTCGCAGCCCACGCAGTACAGCGCCTCGTACTCGCCGGCGTAGATGTAGCCCGCGTCGTAGAGCTTCTGGAAGAAGACCTGCACGTTGGTCTCGTGCCGCTCCTGCGTGGTGCGGATGAAGTCGTCGTTGGCGACGTCGAGGGTCGTCAGCAGCGGGAACCAGCTCTCGCTGACCAGCTTGTCCACCCACTCCTGCGGGGTCACCCCGTTCGCCGCGGCGGCGCGCAGCATCTTCTGCCCGTGCTCGTCGGTGCCGGTGAGCATCCAGGTGTCATCGCCCGACTGGCGGTGCCAGCGCGCGAGGGTGTCCACGGCGACGCTGGTGTAGCCGTGGCCGATGTGGGGCACGTCGGACGGGTAGTAGATCGGCGTGGTGATGTAGAAGGACTCGCCTGCGGGCATGCGTTCGATTCTAGGCGGGATGAGAGGGCCGGTTCGGACGATGACGGCGGCAGCGCACCGGCGGCCTCACGGCCCGAGGGCGACGACCAGTCGCGCGAAGACATCGGGCGCGGGCGCCTTCGACGACCCCGGTCCCTCGATATCGCTGCCGACGAGCACGATCACGGTCACGTCATGGGTGTCGTTGTGGAAGACGGTGGTCGTGTAGCCCGGGATGTCGCCGTCGTGGCCCCACCAGCCGTCGCGTCGGCCGATTCCGATGCCGTAGCCGCTGGTGTCGTTGTTGGGCGCGGGCGAGGTGAGGATCGAGTCGCGCCGCACCTTCTCCATCGCCGGGGTGAGCACGCCGTCCCCGGTGAACAGCGCGTGCGCCCAGCGGGTCATGTCGTCCATCGTCGAGACCACCTGCCCGGCCGCGCCCGCGAAGGTGGGCGTGAAGTGCGTGGCGTCCCGTGTCGTCGATCCGGTCGCACCCTGCGCGGTGACCCCGGACAGGCTCGGCGCCGGCAGCGCCGTGCCCGACGGGTACGACGACTGGGTCATGCCGAGCGGGTCGAAGATCCGCTTCTGGAACACGGTGGCGAGCGGTTCGCCGGTGACCTTCTCGATCACCTGCCCGAGGGCGATGTAGTTGGAGTTGGAGTACTGCCAGCCCGTTCCGGTCGGGAACGAGGCCGGCAGGGTCCGCACGCCGTCGAGGAGTTCCGCCGGGGTCCACGGCCGGGACGGATCGTCGAGGTAGGTCTGTGTGATCTGCGGATCCAGCGTGTACGAGGGGATGCCGCTGGTCATGTCGGCGACCTGCCGCAGCGTCGCGTCGCCATTCGGCAACCCGGGCACGTACTGCGAGATCGGATCGTCCAGAGAGACCTTCTTCTCCCCCACCAGCTGCAGCAGGATCGTCGCCGTCATGGTCTTGGTGAGGCTGCCGATCCGCGTGTGGTCATCGGCTGCGGGGGCCGCGGATCCGGCGCCGCTCGCGGTGCCGGTCGACCCGGTCCAGGTGCCGTCCGGGGTGATCACGCGCGCGATGGCGCCGGGGAAGCCGATCGCCGCGCGGGCATCGTCGAGGGCCTTCTGCAGCGCCGGAGCCGCGGGAAGGGCGTGCGCCGAGGCCGTCGGGCCCGGCGACCCGGCGCCGGGGGAAGCTCCGGAACAGCCCGTCAGCACGAGCATCGCGGCCGCGAGGGCCGTCGCGATGCCCTTCGGCACCCGTCGCTGCTGCACGATCCTGGACATGTCCCGCCGCCTTCCCGTTCCGACGCAGCCCACCCTAGGGCGCAGGTGTTCGTCCGAACAGAGACCTAGGCCCTGTCTTGGGCGAGGGCCAGGCGTCAGCGCCGCTCGGCGATCAGCGCACCGTGCGGGCGCACACTGCCGACGGCGCCGGGCTCGCGCTCGCGTCGTTCGACGTCGGTCACCGCGAAGCCCGCCGTCTCGAGGCGTTCGCCCAGGGCCGCGGCCGACCAGTAGTACGCCGGTGCGATCGCGTGCGCGAACCGCTCCCCCGGCTCGCCGTCGAAGAAGCCGACCAGGATCCGGCCGCCGGGGGCCGTCACCCGTGCCAACTCGGCGAGCACGGCCGGCAGCTCGTCGGGCTGCAGGTGGATGAGCGAGTACCAGGCGAGGATCCCGCCGAACGAGCCATCGGGGAACGGCAGCTCTCGCATCGACGCGGCCTCGAACCGGACCCCGGAGTGCCGTTCCCGGGCCGCGGCGAGGAACTCCGCGGAGATGTCGACCCCGACGACGTCGGGTCCGCCCTCGGCGAGGAAGGCGGTCCACAGTCCCGGCCCGCACCCGGCGTCGAGCAGCGACCCCGTCGTCCCGTCCCGCCAGCGCCCGATCAGCGCGACATCGGCACGCTCCATCTGGTCGAGGCTCCCGATCAGCGCGATGTACTCGGCCGCGCGTGCGTCGTAGGCCTCGGCGATCTGCGCATCCTGCATTTGTCCCCCGATGGTGGACACTACCCGTCGACCCTCCGTGAGGGCCATCTCCCCACGCACCTGACGCACGTGTCCTGTGCCATCGTGAACACGATCGGCCCCTGCGAGGAATACAGGATGTGAACAACGACAACACGGTGATCGCGAGATCGGTGACGGATCCGCCGGTCTTCGGCGAGATCTTCCACCGCCACGCAGGAGCGGTGCATCGCTATGCGGCCCGACGGGCCGGTGACGCCGTCGCCGACGACGTCACGAGCGAGACCTTCCTGATCGCGTTCCAGCGCCGCGCCCGGTTCGATCCCGCACGGGAGGATGCCCGGCCCTGGCTGTTCGGCATCGCGACGAACCTCATCCACCGCCACCGCATCGCCACCGCGCGCGTGCTCAAAGCGATGGAGCGCAGCGCACCGGAGCCGGCGACGACGCACCATCCCGACGAGGCGCTGGACGCGCAGCTCGCGGTCGGACGTCTCGCCGGGCGGATCCGCCGGCTCTCCACCGGCGACCGTGACTGCCTGCTGTTGTTCGCCTGGGCCGAGCTCTCGTACGACGAGATCGCTGAAGCCCTGCACATCCCTGTCGGCACGGTGAAGTCGAGACTCAACCGCGCCCGGCGCCTGCTCCGCTCCACACCTGAGGAGGGTGAAAATGGACGACCTGACCTTGCTCCGCAGTCTGCGTGACGACGTCGCCGAGCCCGACGCGGCCCGGCTCGCTCCCGCATATCTGAACCTCGAGACCGCGATGCGCGCGGCGGAGAAGAGGCCTGCATCCCGCGCACCGCGCCGCCGGCATCCGGTCCGGTGGGCCGCCGTCGGCCTCACTGCGGCCGCCGCCGTCGCCGCGGCGGTCGTCGTCGGCGGCGTGCTCGCCCCGCCGCATCCGCAATCGGCGAGCGCCGCCGCGATCGTGCTGCGCAAGGCGGCGGCCGAGGCGATCACCTACAGCGACCCTGCGGCGGGGCCGGGGCAGTATCTGAAGTTCCACACCCGCGCGGACTGGGCCAGCTACCAGGGCATGTCCGACGAGACGATGACGCGGCTGCCCTCCAACATCCAGAACGTCGACGTGTACATCCCGTCCGATCCGGGGTCGGACTGGGCACTGTACCGGGACTGGGAGCGCGGCGTGACGGGAGACGGCGCGTTCACCGCGGAGACGATCCACGCTCCGGGAGGCAGGTTCTACGGCGGCGCGTGGACGTCTCAGGATGTGACCGCGATCCCGACCGGATCCGGGGCGGAGACACTCGCCTACTTCGACGCGCAGTACCAGGGCGGATCGGCGAGCCGCGAAGAGGACGACTTCGTGCGGATCACGGATCTGCTGCGCACCTACCCGGTGCCGGCGACCGTGCGCGCGCGCCTGTTCGAGGCACTCGCGTTGATCCCCGGCACGACTTCGACCGACGGCGTCGCGAATCTCGACGGTCAGGTCGGCGTCGCGATCGGCCGCAACGAACCGCAGCGCTCGGGTGAGCGCCAGGAGATCATCATCGACCCTGGCACGGGGCAGGTCATCGGCGAACGACGTTTCTACCCGGCGGGTTCCGTGGCGGCCGGCGAGGAGCAGACCGTCCTGACCGCGATGTCCACGACGGTGGTCGACACCGTGCCGCCGGCGACGGCGCCCGCGCGCGACGAGAACGGCTGACCGGCGATGCGCCCGACACTCACCCCCGCCGCACTGACGCTGCCCCCGACGATCAGCGTGCCCGTGCCGCTCGCCGCCGTGCCGCCGTCGCCGCCGCTCCCGCGACGGTGACACGACGACGGGATCCGGTGCTTCTCGAAGGCACCGGATCCTGTCGCGTGCACGGGAACATCGCGTCCACAAGCCGTGCTCTCGGCGGGAGGCCGTGCTCTCGGCGGGCGAGCGCGACGGCGGATCCAGAGGGCGGCGAGCTCCAGCGGCGGCGGGTCGCAGCGCGCGCCAGCCGGTCAGCGGGCGGCGAGCGCGGCCTGATACAGGTCGCGGGAGCCGAGGCCCGTGGCCGCGGCGACCTCGGCGCACGCGTCCTTGAGGCGCACGCCCGAGGCGACCAGCGCCTGCACCTGCACCAGGGCGTCCTCCGGGGAGACGGCTCGTGGCGCGGCGCCCTCCACGACCACCACGATCTCGCCCTTCACGCCCTGCTCCGCCCATGCGGCGAGCTCGGCGGCTCCGCCCCGGCGGACCTCTTCGTAGAGCTTCGTGAGCTCGCGGCAGACCGCCACCCGCCGAGAATCGCCGAATGCCGCCGCCATGTCGCCCAGGGTCGCGGCCAGGCGCGACGGCGACTCGAAGAACACCATCGTGCGGGGCTCCGTCGCGAGCGCGGCAAGCGCCGAGCGGCGCTCTCCCGGCTTGCGCGGCAGGAAGCCCTCGAACGTGAACCTGTCGGTGGGCAGGCCCGATACCGCGAGCGCCGTGACCACCGCGCTCGGACCGGGGATCACGGTGACCGTCACGCCGCGCTCGGCGGCCGCGGCGACCAGCCCGTAGCCGGGATCGCTCACGGTCGGCATGCCGGCGTCGCTGAGCACCACGAGATCCTCGGTCTCGGCCGCCTCCGCGAGTTCGGCGGCCTTGGCCTTCTCGTTGTGATCGTGCAGCGCGATCAGTCTCGGCCGGTTCGCGATGCCGAGGCCCTGCAGCAGCCGCTGCGTCGTGCGGGTGTCCTCCGCGGCGATGATCGTGGCGTTCTCCAGCACCTCGATGAGCCGGCGGGACGCGTCGCCCAGGTTTCCGATCGGAGTGGCCGCGAGGATGATCACCCGCCCCAGCATAGGCTGAGCGGGTGACCGCGCCCCTGCTGCCCGGCGTCGACGCCCGGTACGACGACCGCCCCACCGCCTGGGAGCGGCTGCACGACGCGTGGCTCGGCGACCCGGTGCGCCTCCGGATGATCTCCTGGCTCGCGCCGGTGCTCATCACGCTCCTGGCCGGGGTGCTGCGCATCGCCGGCCTCGGGCACCCGCATGCGATCGTCTTCGACGAGACGTACTACGTCAAGGACGCCTGGTCGTTGTGGGTGCAGGGCTACGAGGGCACCTGGCGTGCCGGCGCGAATGAGCTGTTCGTCAAGGGTGACACGAGCGCGCTCGAGGACTCGGCTTCCTTCGTCGTGCACCCGCCTCTCGGCAAGTGGCTGATCGCGCTCGGCATCGCCGCTTTCGGTCCCGGATCCAGTTTCGGCTGGCGCATCTCGACGGCCATCATCGGCACGCTCACCGTGCTCGTCGTCTACCTGCTCGCCAAGGCGCTCACCCGCTCGATCGCGGTGGCGAGCCTGGCGGGCCTGCTCATGGCGGTCGACGGGCTCGGCATCGTGCTGAGCCGGATCGGCCTGCTGGACGGGATCCTCACCTTCTTCATCGCGCTCGGGATCCTGTTCCTCGTGTACGACCGACGCCGGACGATGCCACGGCTCGAGGACCGCGTCTCGCACGAGCGCGGCGATGACCCGACGCTCTGGGGCCGCGTGTTCTGGCGTCGCCCGTGGGTGCTCGCCGCGGGGCTCGCGCTGGGAGCCGCGACCTCGGTGAAGTGGTCCGGCGCCTACGTGCTGGCCGCGGCCGGGATCTACCTCGTCGTCACCGACGCGCTCGCCCGTCGCAGGGCCGGGGTCGCGCTGTGGCCGACCGATGCCGTGATCCGGCAGGGCGCTGCGAGCTTCCTGCTGCTCGTGCCGGTCGCCGCGGCCGTGTACGTCGCCTCGTGGAGCGGCTGGTTCCTCACCACGGGCGGATACGACCGCAACATCACGGACAACGTGCTCACGTCGTGGTTCAAGTACCACTCCGACATCCTCGCGTTCCACGTCGGCCTGACGTCCTCGCACCCCTATGCGAGCCCGGCATGGCAGTGGCCGTTGCTGATCCGGCCGACCGCGTTCTGGGTGGGCGGGCAGGATGCGCCGTGCTTCGGCACGGATCACTGCATCGGCACGATCACCTCGATCCCGAACCCGCTGATCTGGTACCTGGGCGTCGCCGCCGCGGTCTATCTGCTCGTGCGGTTCGTGCGCGGACTCGTGCTCCGCTCCCCCATGCCGTGGAGCTACGCGATCCCGCTCGTGGGGCTCGCCGCGACCTACCTGCCCTGGCTGGCTTTCCCCGAGCGCACGATCTTCCAGTTCTACACGGTGGTGATGGCGCCCTTCCTGATCCTCGCGCTCGCGCTCGCGCTGCGCGACATCGCCGGCCGGCGGAGCGATCCGAGGCACCGACGACAGTCCGGTCAGCGCACCGTGGCGATCATCGTGGTGCTGATCGTGCTGCTGAGCGCGTTCTTCTACCCGCTGTGGATCGGTCTGCCCGTGCCGTGGTGGTTCTGGCAGGCGCACAACTGGATGATCACCTGGATCTGACATGCGCATCCTGGACAGCATCGACGAATCCCTGATCGCGCAACTGCGCGGGCAGGGCGAGTTCTTCTGGCTCGACCTGGTCTCCCCCACCGCGGACGAGATCCAACGGCTCGGCACGCTGCTCGGCTGGCATCCGCTCTCGATCGAGGACACCCAGCGGATGGGGCAGCGCCCCAAGCTCGACGTCTACGGCGAGGGGGCGCTCCTCGTGCTGCAGGGCGCGGTCGAGCTGCATCCCGAGGACGAGAACGACCACCCGTTGGAGGAGGTGCACTGCCACCTCAGCGGCGAGTTCATCGTCACCGTGCACTCCGAGCGGTTCCAGGACCTGCGTCAGGTGCGCGCGCTGCTGCAGAACTCCACGGCGCCCAAGACCGAGCGCTACTACGTCTACAAGATCATCGACGTGATCGTGGACAGCTACTTCCCGATCCTCAGCGACCTCGACGAGGAGATCAACGGCCTCGAGGACGCGATCGTCGCCGGCGGCGGACGCAAGGAGCTGCAGCAGACCTTCGGCCTCAAGCGCCTGCTGCTGAAGCTGCGGCGGGCGGTCGTCCCGATGCGGGATCTGTTCGCCCGGCAGGCGGAGGTCATCACGGATCTGGCGGGGCTGGAGGCCGACAGCCACGACTACTTCCGCGACATCTACGACCACCTCATCCGGATCACGGACGAGATCGACGGCTATCACGAGATGGTCTCGGGATGCACCGACCTCTACCTGTCGACGGTCGCGAACCGGCAGGGCGAGACGTCGAAGCAGCTCGCGATCATCGCCTCGATCTTCCTGCCGCTGAGCTTCCTGACCGGGTTCTTCGGGATGAACTTCGACTGGTCGATCGCGCACGTGCTGTCCGGCCCGTGGTCGTTCTTCCTGCTCGGCATCGGATCCATGGTGGTCTCCGGCGCGATCATGTGGTGGTGGTTCCGTCACAAGGGCTGGACCGGGAACGACGAGTAGGGCTCAGCCGCGGGCAGCGTGCTCCACGAGCGGCAGCACCCGGCCGCTGAAGTGCGTGCGCATCGCGATCGAGCTCGCGGTGCGGGCGACGCCGGGCACCAGGGCGATGCGGTCAAGCACCTCCTGCAGCTGCTCCGCGCTGTGCGCGACGAGGCGCAGCTGCATGTCGCTCGCCCCGGTGACCGTGTACATGTCGACGACCTCCGGGATCGCCGACGCGAGAGCCCCGGCGACCTCGTCGTGCCCGACCTTCTGATCGATCTCCACCTGGCAGAACGCGGTCAGCGCGTATCCGAAGCCGCGCGGATCGACGCGCGGCACGATGCCCTCGATGACGCCGTTCTCGTGCAGCCGCGCCAGGCGGCTGGTGACGGTGCCTCGGGCCACGCCGAGCCGCCGCGCGCACTCCAGCACGGGCAGCTGCGGCGCATCCGTGAGCAGCTGGATCAGGGCCGCGTCGAGGGCATCGATGCGCATCGTCAGCTCCGGAACACGTCGTCCGCGCCGTCCTTGAGGACGCCGGGGCGGGACAGGCCACGGGTGAGGCGGGCGAGCACCACGAGCACCACGGTGAGGCCGATCGTCAGCAGCAGCTGCGTCCGCGCGCCCTCGTTCAGCATCGTGAGCAGGATGATCGCGCCCAGCAGCACGAGCGTCAGGACCGACAGCCACGGGAAGCCCCACATGCGCATCGGCAGCGCCGTGCCTTCGGCGTCGGCGCGGCGGCGCAGGATCAGCTGCGTGATCGCCGTCGCCGTCCACATCACCAGCAGCGTGGATCCCACCACGTTCAGCAGTGTGGGCAGCACCTGCTCCGGCCAGATCCAGTTCAGGATCACCGTGACGAAGCTGAACGCCACAGACGCCAGCACGGCCACGCGAGGAACGCCCGCCGCGCTCGTCCGGGTGAGCGCGAGGGGGGCGAGGCCGCGCTCGCCGAGCGAGAAAGCCATGCGCGAGGCGCCGTAGATGTTGGCGTTCATGGCCGACAGCAGCGCGACGATGACGATGAGGTCCATGACGAGCCCCACGCCGGGGATCTTCAGCGTGTCCAGCACCGCGGAGAACGGGCCGGCGAGCACCTCCTTGGAGTCCCACGGGAGCACGGCGACGATCACGAAGATGGATCCGACGTAGAACACCAGGATCCGCACCATCACCTGACGCACGATCCGGCTGATGTTGCGCGAGGGGTCGTCCGACTCGGCGGCCGCGATCGCGACGACCTCGGTGCCGCCGAACGCGAACACCACGATCAGCAGGGCACCCGCGATGCCCGCGATGCCGGTGGGGGCGAAGCCACCCTGATCGACGAGGTTGCCGACGCCGGTGGCCGGGACGCCCGGGATCAGCCCGACGATCGCGAGCACGCCGACGACGAGGAAGGCGATGATGGCGGCGACCTTGATCGCGGCGAACCAGAACTCGAAGCGGCCGTAGTTGCGCACGCCGAGCAGGTTCACGACGGTGAGGACGAGCACGAACAGCAGCACCCACGCCCACTCGGGAAGACCCGGGAAACGGTGCGCGACGATGCCGGCGGCGCCGGTGGCCTCGGCGGCGATCACGACGACGAGCTGGATCCAGTACAGCCAGCCCACGGCGCTGCCGACGCTGCGGCCCATGGCCTTCTGCGCGTAGGAGCTGAACGCGCCCGAGGACGGGTTGGCGGCCACCATCTCGGCGAGCATCGCCATGACGAGCACGACGATCGTGCCGGCCACGAGATAGGACACGATCACGGCGGGCCCCGCGATGCCGATCGCCTGTCCGGAGCCGACGAACAGGCCGGCGCCGATCGCCCCGCCGAGCCCCATCATGGAGATCTGCCGGCGGGTGAGCCCGGGATGCAGGCCCTTCGTGGTGGTCGTGGTCAGGGGCACTTCGGTGGTCATGCGGTCGCCTCCTCGCGAACGTCGGCGGTGGGGTGGGCGGAGTTCGTGATCACTGCGGCGAGCGCCGCCGCGACACGGTCGATGTCCTCGGCGGATCCTGCCGAGATGCGCACGCCCTCGCCGGGGAAGGTGCGGGCGACGACGCCGCCCGCATGCAGGAGCTCGTCGAGCTCGACGGCGCGCTCCCCCGCCGGTACCCAGACGAAGTTGGCCTCGGAGCGCACCGCCGGCCATCCCGCGGCGACGAGCACGTCATGCAGGCGGTCGCGCTGCGCGGCGACCTCGGCGATGCGCACGGCGAGCTCGTCCTGGGCGTCGAGCGAGGCGACGGCGGCGGCCTGGGCCAGGTCGGTCACGCCGAAGGGCACGGCGACCTTGCGCTGAGCGGCCGCGATCCCGGCGGGCGCGATGGCGTAGCCGATCCGCAGGCCCGCGAGGCCGTAGGCCTTGGAGAAGGTGTGCAGCACCGCCACGTGCGGGTGACGGCGGAACAGCTCGAGACCCGCGCCGCGTTCCGGATCGATCGCGCCGGGCGCGTCCGCGAAGTAGGGGGAGCCGTCGAAGTGCACGTAGGCCTCGTCGATCACCACGAGCACGTCGCGCGGCACCGCGGCCACGAAGCGCTCGAGCTCCTCCGGCCCCACGACGGTGCCGGTGGGGTTGTTCGGGTTGCACACGAAGATCAGGCGCGTGCGCTCGGTGATCGCGGCGAGCATCGCGTCGAGGTCGTGCCGGTGCTCGGCATCGAGCGGCACCATCACCGGGGTCGCTCCGGCGATCCGGACCAGCGACGGGTAGGCCTCGAAGGAGCGCCAGGCGAACATGACCTCGTCGCCCTCGCCCGCCATCGCGTGGATGAGCTGCGCGGCGAGTTCCACGGATCCGGCGCCGACGGTCACCAGCTCCGGGTCGACCCCGTAGCGCTCGGCGAGGCGGCCGATGATCTCCGGCGCGGCCATCTGCGGGTAGCGGTGGATCGATCCGAGCCGGTCTGCGACGGCGGAGACCACCGACGGCAGCGGCGGATGCGGGGACTCGTTCGAGGAGAGCTTCGAGGCGCCGACCGGAGCCGAGCGCCCCTGCTTGTAGGCCGGCACGGCATCCAGGCGCGCGTTGGTCGGCGGGGTGGCCGGGGGCGTGGTGACAGGGAGGGTCATCGTCGAGGCATCCTTGCTGCGGTTCGTGCGGCCGGTGGGGAGGCGCGTCGGGCGGCAGGGCCGGGCGGCGACGTCGCCGGGGATCCGGCCACTGTATCCGCGGCCGCGACTGCTGGACAAACGGTTCAGCAGCACCTGCGCATGTCGCACAGCCTGCCGCCCTGATGCGCGGTTCGCCTGGTCAGAATGTACAGCAGTCGAGGACTCCGACGGTCAGCGGGCGGTCGCCACGAGCGCGGGATCCGACACCGGCAGCAGGCAGACGAAGCCCCGGCAGTCGTGCACGACGCCGTCGATGCCGTCGCGCTCCTCGAACAGCGTGAAGCCGGCATCGGCGAAGGCCCGCGCCTGCTCCCGAGTCAGCACCGCGGTGAGGTCGGCGTCGGCAACGCGGGCGGCGGTCGCGAGGGGCCCGTGCGGATCCGAGGTCACGGCGACGATCTGCCGGGGCGGGCGGGCGAGTCCCGCAGCCACGCGCAGGAGCGCACCGGATCCGAACGGCTGTCGCAGCGCCTGACCCGCGCGCTCCGAGACCAGGACGGTGGCGCGCTCGCGGTGCTGCTCCCCTGCGCCGAGCCTCCATGCGGTCAACTCGGCCGCGGCCCGCGCGGACGTGCCGGAGGGCAGGTCGCCGTCGCCGCCGTCCGCGGAGGCGGGGATCGCGTGCGCGGCGAGCACCGGGTCGACGGACGCATCGGCGCTGAGCACCTCCAGCCCGCGCGTCGCCCAGCGCGCCTCCCCCGTGGCAAGGGCGAGGGCGAACAGCCCGTCCGCGAGCAGGGCGAGGTCGGCATCCGTGGCGACCGCGGCCGAGGGCGCACCGTCCAGCGAGGTGCGCACGAGGCGCCCGTCCGCGTCACGGTTCACCGCCAGCACGGTCTCCGCCGCGCGGACGGCCGCGTCGATCCAGGACTGCTCGCCCAGGGCGGCGCCGCCGCGAGCGAGGGCGGCGATCGCGAGTCCGTTCCAGCCCGCGATGATCTTGCCGTCGACGGCCGGCGACGACAGGCCCTCTCGCGCGGCCGCCGGGCGGCGGTAGTAGCCGCCTTCGCTGCGCTGCCCGTCGATCACGGACTCGGAGTCCTGCGCCGCGCCGAACCCGCCTCCGGGGCGCTGCAGCACGGCGAGCAGGAAGTGCGCGATGCCGCGGGCGACGTCCGCGCGGCCCGCATCGACGGCCACCTCGAGCAGCTGGGCGTTGTCGGTGAGCATGCGCTCGTAGTGCGGCACGGCCCAGTCCTGCTGCGTGGCGTAGCGGAAGAAGCCGCCGTCCTCGTCGCACAGTTCGGAGGTGGCCATCGCGTCGAGCGCACGCGCGACGACGTCGGTGCGCCCCTCCGCCTGCAGGAACCGCAGGGTCGTCGCGACGGGGAACTTCGGCGCCGTGCCGAAGCCGCCGTATCTCCGGTCCTCACGGCCGACGATCTCCTCCGCGGCCGCCGCGAGCGCGGCGTCGTCCGGAAGCGGCGAGGGATCCGTCAGCGCCGAGGCCTCCAGGGCCTCCGCCACCACGCCGGCCAGATCCTCCACCTCCGCACGGCGCTCGGTCCAGGCCTCGCGCACGGCCGCGAGCACGGTGCCGAACGCCGGAAGCTGCCCGCGGGCCACGGGCGGGAAGTAGGTGCCCGCGTGGAAGGCGCGCCCGGACGGGGTCGCGAAGACGGTGAGCGGCCAGCCCAGATCCTGCGTGAACGCCGACGCCGCCGCCATGTACGCCGTGTCGACCTGGGGGTGCTCCTCCCGGTCGACCTTGATCGAGACGAAACCGCGGTTGAGCTGCTGCGCCGTGGCCGGATCCCCGAACGACTCCCGCGCCATGACGTGGCACCAGTGGCACGTGGAGTAGCCGATCGAGATCAGCACCGGCACGTCGCGGCGCGCGGCCTCGGCGAACGCCTCGGCGCCCCAGGGGTACCAGTCCACCGGGTTGTCGGCGTGCGCGCGCAGATAGGGGCTGCCGGTGCCGGCGAGGCGATTGCTCATGGCCTCACGCTACGCCGGGCAGGACCGCTCCATGGTCGTGGAGCGAGCGCAGCGAGACGAAACGCGGCGCCCTTGCGAGGCGCCGCGTTTCGTCGCGGTCGGCTTCGCCGTCCTCACTCGACGACCAAGCGATGGTCAGTTGACCTCGTCGGGGTGCGAGGCGACGCGGCCGGATCCGTCGCCAGGGTCGAGGGCCGAGATCGCCGCGAACTCGATGTCGCTCAGGGCGAAGTCGAACACATCCAGGTTCTCGCGCAGGCGCTCGGCGCGCACCGACTTCGGAAAGACGATGTTGCCCTTCTGCAGGTGCCAGCGCAGCACGACCTGTGCAGGGCTCTTGCCGTGCGCAGCGGCGGCATCCGCGACGGCCGGGATGCCGAACAGGTCGTACTTGCCCTGACCGAGCGGACCCCACGCCTCGATCTTGACCTCGTGATCGCGCGCCCAGGAGCCGACCTCGCGCTGCTGGTAGGCGGGGTGCAGCTCGATCTGGTCGACCGCGGGGGTGACGCCGGTCTCGGCCACGATCCGCTCCAGGTGCGGCACGAGGAAGTTCGAGACGCCGGCCGAACGCGCCAGCCCCCGGTCGCGGATCTCCACGACCTTCTCCCAGGCGTGCACGTAGTTGTCCCTGGCGGGGGTCGGCCAGTGCACGAGGTACAGGTCGACGTGGTCGAGGCCGAGCTTCTCCAGGCTCTCCGCGACGGCCGCATCGGGCGCGTCGCCGTCGTGGCGGTCGTTCCACAGCTTGGTCGTCACGAACAGCTCGTCACGCGGGATGCCGCTCTTCGCGATGGCGGCACCGACCCCGGCCTCGTTGCCGTAGATCGCGGCCGTGTCGATGTGGCGGTACCCGATCTCGAGCGCCTCGCTGACCGTGCGCTCGGTATCGGCCGGATCGACCTTGAAGACGCCGTAGCCGAGCTGGGGGATCGTGTGGCCGTCGTTGAGCAGGATTCCGGGGATCGTCATGGTTCCACCCTAGGTTCCCGCACGGAACCACGGGCCGGCCTCACCGCGCTCGGTCTTGAGCGACAAGCGCTCAGCGCCTCGGGGCAAGCGCCGCGTAGGCACGGGCGGCCAGCGCCGCCGGGGATCCGCTTCCGCGCACCGGGGCCGTCGACCACGCCCACTCCTCGAGTCCGATCCGGATCGCCTCCGTCGCCGCTGCGGCGAGCACCCGGGCGGCGAGCCGGTCGCTCTCCCCGCGCTCGGTGATGAGTGCGACGAGACGCTCCTCGGACTCGTGGTTGACACGGTGCCAGACGGCCCTGAGCTCGCGGTCCTCAGCGAGCGCGCGCAGCAGCGGGCGCATGCGGGCGAGCCCCTCGGCATCCTCCGCGGTCGCCGGGGTCAGCTGCGCGGCGAGCACCGCGGGGATCGCCACGGCCGGCACCTCCTCGGCCTCCTCGAGTGCCGCCTGCCACCGCGCGGCGCCGATCTCGAGCACCGGGGCGACCGCGTCCTCCTTGGTCGGGAAGTAGCGGTAGAACGTGCGCAAGGAGACTCCGGAGGCCTCTGCGATCTCGGCCGCGGTCACCTGCGCGACGCCGCGCTCTGCGAACAGTCGCGCCGCCTCCGCCGCGATCTCGCCGGCGGTCGCGGCCTTGCGACGCGTCATGAGTCCGGTGCGGGTCTGCATGCTCCGAGCATACGGGAATACCTTCCGTTTCATGGTGTTATGTGTCAATATGACACGTTGTGCCATTCAGGCACGACAGGACTTCCAAAGGAAGAAGGATTCGACATGAACCGCTATGAAGGTCGCCGCGCTCTGGTCACCGGCGGCGGATCCGGCATCGGTCAGGCGACGGTGCTGCGCATGCTCGCCGAGGGCGGACGCGTCGTGGCCGCCGATGTCAGCGCCGCCGGTCTCGCCGACACCGTCGCGAAGGCGGGAGACGCGGCCGATCGCCTCACCGCGATCGAGGTCAACATCGGCGACGAGGCCTCCGTCACGGCAGGCGTCGCCGCGGCGGTCGAGGTTCTCGGCGGCCTGGACGTGCTGGTGAACGCCGCGGGCATCCTGCGCTCCTCGCACACCGCCCAGACCACGCTCGACCAGTTCCAGCAGGTCATCCAGGTGAACCTCGTCGGAACCTTCCTGATGATCCGCGAGGCGATCCCCGCACTGCTCGAGGGCACGGACGCGGCCGTGGTGAACTTCAGCTCCACCTCGGCGATGTTCGCGCACCCCTACATGGCCGCGTACGCGGCGAGCAAGGGCGGTGTGCAGTCGATGACGCATGCGCTGGCGGCGGAGTACGCCAAGCAGGGCATCCGCTTCACCGCCGTGCAGCCCGGGTCGATCTCCTCCGGCATGACCGACGGATCCGGCCAGAGCGGGCAGAGTCGAGGCCCGGGCCTTCCCGAGGACGCCGACATGAGCCTTTTCATGAAGCTCGCCCCGGCCATCGGCCAGGGCTTCGCGGGCCCCGAGTCCGTGGCCGGGGTGGTCGCGATGCTCGCGAGCGCCGACGGCGCCTTCATCACGGGCACCGAGGTGCGCATCGACGGCGGCACCCACTTCTGAACGGCGCCCGGGACGCTCGCGGCGTCCCGGCTCCACGACCCCGCGGCATCCGTCCGACCCGAACGGATGGATGCCGCGGCACCATGTCCGCGGTCGGAGCACCGGGACGGGATCGGTCCCGCCGGACCAGCCCGGCACGCGCGCTCGTCCGCGATAGGCTGGAGGGCTATGTCTGCGCCCGTGATCACCTATCCGCCGGAACTCCCGGTCAGCGCCGCGCGCGAGGAGATCGCCGCGGCGATCCGCGACCATCAGGTGGTCGTGGTCGCCGGCGCGACCGGATCCGGCAAGACCACGCAGCTGCCGAAGATCCTGCTCGAGCTCGGCCGCGAGCGCATCGCGCACACCCAGCCTCGGCGGCTCGCCGCGCGCACGATCGCGGAGCGCGTGGCGGAAGAGCTGCACGTGCCGCTCGGCGGGCTCGTCGGATACAAGGTGCGGTTCACCGACCAGGTCTCGGACGAGACCCGGATCGCGCTCATGACCGATGGGATCCTGCTCAACGAGATCCACCGCGACCGGCTGCTGCGCCGCTACGACGCGATCATCATCGACGAGGCGCACGAGCGCTCCCTCAACGTCGACTTCCTGCTCGGGTACCTGCACCGGATCCTCCCCGAGCGGCCGGATCTCAAGGTCGTCATCACCTCGGCCACGATCGATCCGCACAGCTTCGCGAAGCACTTCGCGGACCGCGACGGGGAGCCGGCGCCGGTGATCGAGGTGTCCGGGCGGACCTATCCGGTCGAGATCCGGTACCGCCCCCTCGTCGACGAGGAGGCCACGACCGCCGAGCCGGCGAAGCCCGCCAAGGGCGCGAAGTCCGAGCCCGAGGACGAGGTCACCGCGATCGTGCGAGCCCTCCGTGAACTCGACCGCTCCGAGCGCGGCGACGTGCTGGTGTTCCTGCCGGGCGAGGCCGAGATCCGCGACGCGGCCGACGCGATCCGCGGCGCCTATCGTTCCCAGACAGCGCCGGTCGAGGTGCTCCCGCTGTACGGACGACTCTCGGCCGCGGAGCAGCACCGGGTGTTCGAGCCGTCGACCGTGGCGGGCCTGCGCCGCCGCGTGATCCTCGCCACGAACGTCGCCGAGACGAGCCTGACCGTGCCCGGCATCAAATACGTGATCGACACCGGCACGGCCCGCATCTCGCGCTACAGCAGCCGTTCGAAGGTGCAGCAGCTGCCGATCGAGGCGGTGTCGCAGGCGTCCGCGAACCAGCGCTCCGGACGTGCGGGGCGCACGAGCGCGGGAATCGCGATCCGCCTGTACGGCGAGGAGGACTTCGACAAGCGTCCCGAGTTCACCGAGCCCGAGATCCTGCGCACCTCGCTCGCCGCGGTGGTGCTGCAGATGCTGAGCCTGGGTTTCGGCGACATCGCGGAGTTCCCGTTCCTCACTCCCCCGGAATCCCGCGACGTGCGCTCCGCACTCGACCTCCTGGTCGAGCTCGGCGCGGTGCAGGTGCCGTCGAAGGCCTCGGGATCCCGCGCGGAGGAGGCTCCGCGACTCACCCGGATCGGCCGCGACATCGCACGCATGCCGATCGACCCGCGCTTCGCCCGCATGCTCGTGGAGGCGGCCAGGACGGACGTGGTCGCGCCGGTGCTCGCGATCGTCGCGGGGCTGTCGATCCAGGACGTGCGCGAGCGCCCCTCGGCGGATGCACCGCAGGGCGTGCGCGACGAGGCCGAGCGGATGCACGCGCGCTTCGCGGACCCGACGAGTGACTTCCTGTCGATCCTGAACCTGTGGAACCACCTGCGCGAACAGCAGAAAGAGCTCGGATCCAGTGCGTTCCGCCGGCTCTGCCGCTCGGAGCACCTGAACTACGTGCGCGTGCGGGAGTGGTTCGACGTGCACCGGCAGCTGCGGACGCTCGTGCCCCGCAAGGGGTCGTTGAGCGAGGACGCGCGCAGCGCGACCGAGACGAAACGCGGCGATCTCGCGGGGGACCGCGTTTCGTCTCGCTCCGACTCCGTCGGTGCTCGCTCAACGACCCCGACTGATGCCGATGCCGTGCATCGCGCGATCCTCGCCGGTCTGCTCAGCCAGATCGGGATCCTCGACGAGCGCAACCTCGCCAAGGGCCCGCCTGCGAAGGGCGGGCAGAAGGATCCGAAGCGGCGCATCGCGGAGTACCGCGGAGCCCGCGGGATCCGCTTCTCGCTGTTCCCCGGATCCGCCCTGCGCAAGAAGGCTCCGCGTGCCGTCATGGCGGCGGAGATCGTGGAGACGTCGCGCACGTTCGCGCGCACGGCGGCCGCGATCGACCCGGCGTGGGCGGAGGCACTGGCGGGAGACCTCGCCAAGCGGCAGATCTCCGAGCCGCACTGGTCCAAGGAGTCGGGCGCCGCCGTCGCGTACGAGAAGGTGACGCTGTTCGGCGTGGAGATCGTGGCCCGTCGGCGGGTGCAGTTCGCGCGCATCGACCGGCCCGCGGCGCGTGAGCTGTTCCTCCGGCACGCCCTCGTGGAGGGCGAGTGGGATCCGAGCCGGATCGACAAGCGGGTCTCCGCGTTCTGGCGCAGTAACGCCGAGCTGCGCAAGCGCCTCGAGAAGCTCGAGGAGCGCGAGCGGCGCCGCGACATCCTCGTGGGCGACGAGGCCGTGTTCCGGTTCTACGACGAGCGCATCCCGACCGATGTGTTCGACGTGCGCTCGTTCGAGGCGTGGTGGCGCGACGCCCTGACGACGATGCCGAAGCTGCTCGTGATGCGCGAGGGCGACCTGATCGACGACGCAGATCGTGCCGACAAGCAGGACTTCCCGACGCGCTGGGCCCAGGGCGATCAGATGCTCGGCCTGGCCTACCGGTTCGAGCCCGGTGCCGCGGACGACGGCGTGAGCGTCGTCATCCCGCTCGCGCTGCTGCAGCAGGTGCGGGACGCGGGCTTCGACTGGCAGGTGCCGGGGCTGCGCGCCGAACTCGTGACCGCGCTGCTGCGAGCGCTGCCGAAGGCGATCCGGCGGCACGTCGTCCCCGCCGCGGACTGGGCCGAGAAGTTCGGCGCCGAACTCGCCGCCGAGGGACCCGAATCACGCCAGGGCCTTCCCGGCCGGAGCCTGGGCGAGGCGCTCGCGCGTCTCATCCAGCCGCTCGCGAACCAGCCCATGTCGGCCGCGGACTTCGACCTGGAGCGGGTTCCCGCACACCTGCGGATGAACTTCCGTGCGGTCGACGAGCGCGGGCGCGTGGTCGGATCCGGCCGGGATCTGACCGCGCTGCAGCGGGATCTCGCGGACCGGTCGCGGGCGAGCGTGGCCCGTTCGATCGAGCGGGCGCCGGGCCCGGCCCGCCCGGGACGCGGTGCGGCGGCGGTCGCGGCCGCCTCGGCGCCGACGGAGCGCGACGGCATCACGACCTGGGACGTCGGCGACCTGCCGGAGGTGCTGGACACGCGCGTGGCGGGCGGCGTCGTGCGCGGCTATCCCGCCCTCGTGGATCAGGGCAGATCCGTCGCGCTGCGGGTCGAGGCGACCGCCGAGGCGGCTCGGGCCGCCACGCGCGACGGTGTGCTGCGGCTCGTGCTCCTCGGGATCCCCTCCCCCGCGCCCTACGTGCAGCAGCATCTGACCAGCCCGGAGAAGCTCGCCCTCGCCGCCTCGCCGTACCCGAACGTCGCGACGCTGATCGAGGACGCGCGCGCGGCGGTCGCACGGGCGGCGATCGACCGTCTGACAGAGGGGTCGGGCGTGGTGCGCTCCGAGGCCGACTTCACGCGCGTGCGGGACGGCGTCTCCGCGGTCGTCGTGGACGAGCTGTTCGCGCTGGTGTCGCTGGTCGCGAAGGTCCTCACGAAGGCCCGCGAGGTCGAGCGCGCGATGAAGGGCCAGAACTCGCTCGCGCTGCTCGGGCCGCTGAACGACATCCGCGGTCAGCTCGGGGGGCTGGTGACGTCCGGCTTCGTCTCGGGCGCGGGCGTGGAGCGCCTCGCCCACTACCCGCGCTACCTGGACGGGATCCTGGATCGGCTGCGCACCCTCGCCGATGCCCCGGGCAAGGACCGCACCCGGCAGAGCGAGTACGAGCGCATGGCACAGGCCTACGCCGACGCCGGCGGCGCGATCCCGCTGACCGCGGGCACCGAGCCCCGACTCGTCGAGGTGCGCTGGCTGCTCGAGGAGTACCGCGTGAGCCTGTTCGCGCAGCGCCTGGGCACCGCGCAGCCGGTGTCCCCGCAGCGCATCGTGAAGGCGCTCGCCGGGAAGTGACCCCCAGGGTGGCGTTGCTCTCGATCCGCCCCGCCACGCCGGTGGGCGACGCCGGCGGCCCCGTGCCGCTCGCGCGTCCCGACCCCGCCGACCCGTCGTAGCCTGGAGCCATGGCGCAGGCGATCGTGCAGACCGAGCTCGGCGGACCCGAGGTCCTCACCCTCGTGGAGGTGCCGGATCCGGTGCCTGCGCCCGGCGAGGTCGTCGTGCGGATCGAAGCGGCCGGCGTGAATCCGATCGACGTCAAGCAGCGCAGTGGCTTCCGCCCCCTGCCGCCGATCACCGAGCCCCGGCACCTGGGCTTCGACGGAGCGGGCGTCGTGACCGCGATCGGATCCGGCATCGAGGGTCTCGAGGTCGGCGACCGCGTCACGATCCGCGACACCCGAGGCACGTACGCGACCGCGCTCGCCGTGCCGGCCGCCCACACCTGGGTGATGCCGGACGAGGTGACCGCCGCACAGGGCGCCGCCCTGGGGATCCCCGCGGGCACCGCGTACCAGTCGCTGCTCTCGCTCGGCGTCGGCAACGACGACCTGCTGCTCGTGCACGCGGGATCCGGCGCGGTCGGCCAGGCCGCGGTCCAGTTCGCCGTGAACGGGGGCGCCACCGTCATCGCCACGGGCGGTGCGGCGTCGCAGGAGCGCCTTCGCGAGCTGGGCGCGATCCCCGTCGTCTACGGGGAGGGCCTCGAACAGCGCGTCCGGGACGCCGCGGACGGGCGGCCCGTCACGGTCGCGCTCGACGGCGCCGGCACGGACGAGGCGATCGCCGCCTCGCTCGCCCTGGTCTCCGACCGCGACAGGATCGCCACGATCGTGCGCGGCCCGGACGCGGCTTCGCTCGGCATCCGCGCGTTCAGCGGAGGCAGCCCCGTCCCGCTCACGGAGCAGGAGCTCGCGTGGCGCGCGGAGGCCGTGTCGGCCGCGCTCGGGCTCATCGCCCGGGGTTTCTTCTCGATCGAGTTCGGCCCTGAGCTGCCTCTGGCCGAGGCCGCCGAGGCGCACCGGCTCATCGAGGCGCGCTCCGCGCGCGGCAAGATCGTGCTGCGCCCCTGACCCGCCGGATCCGCAACAGTCGGAAACATCCCTGCGGATCCGCACCCGCGCGCCCGAGGATGGGTGGGTGACCGACAGCGCCGCCTCCTCCCCCGACACCCGTTTCGCCACGAAGCAGGTGCAGGCCGCGTATGTCTCCGGCACGCCGCAGAACACCGCCGTGCCGCCGCTGTACCAGTCCGCCGCCTACGAGTTCGGCTCGCTGGCCGAGGCCCGCGACCTGTTCGCGCTGCGCCGTGCCGGCAATATCTACAGCCGCAACGCCAGCCCGACGCAGCAGCTGCTCGAAGAGCGCGTGACCGCGCTCGAGGGCGGCGTCTCGGCCGTGGCCGTGGCGAGCGGCCAGGCGGCGGTCGCCGTCACGATCCTCGCGCTCGCCGGTCGCGGTGGGCATGTCGTCGCGGCCGACCGGCTCTACGGCGGAACGGTCGACCTGCTGCAGGACACGCTCGCCGACTTCGGCATCACCGTGACCTTCGTCGACCAGGACGACCCGGAGGCCTGGCGCGCGGCGGCGAACGAGCGCACCCGGCTGTTCTTCGCGGAGTCGGTCGCGAACCCGCTGGCGCAGGTGCTCGACATCCGCTCGGTCGCCGACGCCGCGCATGCCGCCGGCGTCCCCCTCGTGATCGACAGCACCGTCGGCACTCCGTACCTGATCCGCCCGGGCGAGCACGGCGCCGACTTCGTCGTGCACTCCGCGACGAAGTACCTGAGCGGCCACGGCACGTCGCTCGGCGGAGTCGCGGTCGACCTCGGCTCCTTCGACTTCGGCGCGCAGCCCGCGCGGTGGCCGCAGTTCACGGCGCAGCACGACCGGTTCGGCCCCCTCTCGCTCTGGGAGCGGTTCGGACAGGGCTTCGCCTTCGCCGCGCTCGTGAAGGCGAAGTACGTGCACGACCTGGGGCCCTCGCTGTCGCCCTTCAACGCGCACCAGATCCTGCAGGGCATCGAGACGCTCGACCTGCGCGTCTCGCGTCAGAGCGCGTCCGCCCAGACCATCGCCGAAGCCCTCCACGAGAACCCGGCGATCGACGCTGTGCACCACCCCGGCCTCCCCGGCAACCCCTGGCACGACCTCGCCGCGCGCTACCTCCCCCGCGGCATCCCCGCGGTGTTCTCGATAGATCTCGTCCCCACCGGTGACGAGGCCCTGGATCAGGAGCGCGTGGAACGGTTCGTGGACGGTCTGAAGATCGTGCGCCTCGTGGCGAACATCGGCGACGCCCGGTCGCTCGTCTCCCACCCCGCCTCCATGACTCACTCGCACCTGAACGCCGCCCAGCGCGCCACCGCCGGCATCGGATCCACGACCGTGCGTCTGTCGATCGGCATCGAGGACCCCGCCGACATCCTCGCCGACCTCGAGCAGGCGCTCTCCCTTGCGATCACCGCGACGACGCAGCAGGAGTTCGCGAACGCCTGAGCCGTCGTCGGTACGCTGGTCCCGTGCCGATCCTGAACAAAGACATGACGCTGTGCATCTCGCTGTCTGCGCGCCCGAGCAACAACGGCACCCGGTTCCACAATCACCTCTACGAGGCGCTCGGGTTGAACTGGATCTACAAGGCGTTCGCCCCGACCGATCTCGCGCAGGCGATCGCCGGCGTGCGAGGCCTCGGTATCCGCGGCTGCGCGATCTCCATGCCGTACAAGGAGGACGTGATCGCCCTCGTCGACCGGATGGATCCGTCGGCCACGGCCATCGACTCGGTCAACACGATCGTGAACGACGACGGGGTGCTCACCGCGTACAACACCGACTATTCGGCGATCGCCGAGCTCATCGCGCGGAACGGGATCGAGCCCGCGTCGTCCGTGCTGCTGCGCGGATCCGGCGGCATGGCGAAGGCGACCGCCGCCGCGTTCCGTGACGCGGGGTTCTCGGACGTCACCATCGTCGCGCGCAACGAGGACGCAGGACGGGCACTCGCGGGTCTCTACGGCTTCGGCTGGGCTGCGGACGTGGACGGGAGAACGGCCGACGTTCTGGTCAACGTGACCCCGATCGGCATGGCCGGGGGCGCCGAGGCTGCGGCGCTGTCGTTCCCGCCGTCCGCGATCGATGCGGCACGGGTCGTGTTCGACGTCGTGGCACTCCCCGCCGAGACGCCGCTCGTGCGGGCGGGACTCGCCGCGGGCAAGACCGTCATCAACGGGGCCTCCGTCGCCACGCTGCAGGCGCTCGAGCAGTTCGTGCTGTACACGGGCGTGCGCCCGACCGACGAGCAGGTGCGCGCGGCCGAGGAGTTCATGCGCGCGCAGTGAGTCGCGGGGGTCCTGGACGGTCGCGTTTCGTCTCGGTCGCCTTCGGCGTCCTCGCTCAACGACCGGGAAGCGCCCCGGTAGACTCGGACGGTCATGCCCTCCGTGTCGAACTACCCCGCCCCGCGCCTGGATTCCCGCCCTGTCGAGACGTTCCGCGCGACGCTCGGCGACCTCGCGGCACGCCTCGACGTCGCCGCTCCCGTCCGCGCCGACGCGGCGTTCACGGGTGTCGCCGTGGGCACGGAGCACGTCCGCGCCGGCGACCTGTTCCTCGGAATACGCGGGGCGAATGCGCACGGGGCCCGGTTCGCGGCGAAGGCCGTCGAGGCCGGAGCCGCCGCGGTGCTCACCGACGCCGAGGGCGCCGCCCTCGTGCCCGACGACGTCCCGGCGCTCGTCGTGGACGATCCGCGCCTGGCCGCCGGCCCCGCATCCGCGTTCCTCTACCGAGACCCGGTCGCGTCGATGACCTCGATCGGGATCACGGGCACCCAGGGCAAGACCACGACCGCGTTCTACGTGGCCGCCGCCGCGGGCATGTCCCGGTCCGGCACGATCGGATCCATCGGCACGACCGTGGGCGACGACTTCTTCCCGCCCGTGCTGACCACCCCCGAGGCGCCCGAGCTGCAGGCGCTGTTCGCGGTGATGCGCGAGCAGCGGCTCGGCACGGTCGCCGTCGAGGCGTCCAGCCACGCCCTCACCCTGGGCCGCGTCGACGGCTTCGCGTTCGACGCGGGGATCTTCCTGAACCTGGGCCACGACCACCGCGACTACCACCCCACCCAGGCCGACTACTTCGCCGCGAAGGCGCTGCTGCTCACCCCCGCGCACGCGAAGATCGGCATCGTCGACATCGACTCGCACTGGGGCCGCGTGCTCGCCGCCCAGGCCACGGTGCCGGTGCGCACGACCTCGGCGAGCGGATCCGAATCCGCCGATTGGCGCGCCGAGGACGTCGAGCTGCGTGCGCACGGGTCCTCGTTCGTCGTGCGCTCCCCGCATGGCGAGCGCGTGCCGTTCACGACCCAGCTGACGGGCGCGTTCAACGTGAACAACATCCTCGCCGCCGTCGCTGCGCTCGCCGAGTCCGGGCGCGAGCTCGCCGACCTCGCCCCCGGCATCGCCGCGCTGCCGAGCGTCGAGGGGCGCCTGCAGCGGTTCGACTTCGGGCAGGCGTTCACGGCGATCGTCGACTCGGCGCACAAGCCCGAGGCCATCAACGCCGCACTGCGGGCGATCCGCACCACGACGCCGGAGGGCCGCCTGATCGCTGTGCTCGGCGCGAACGGTCACCGTGACGCCGCCAAGCGCCGCATGATGGGCCGCTTCGCGGCGATGTTCGCCGATGTGCTGGTCATCACCGACGACAACCCCTACGACGACGATCCGGCCGAGATCCGCGCCTCCCTCATCGCCGGCGCGCGTTCGAGCACGGTCGAGATCACCGAGATCGCCGACCGTCGCGAAGCCATGGCCGCTGCCGTGCGGATGGCGCGCCCCGAGGACACCGTGGTGATCCTCGGCAAGGGTCATGAGCGCTATCACGCCCTCGCCGGCGGCGAGATCGCCTGGTACGACCCGGACGTGCTGCGCGAGGTCATCGAGGCGCTCTGATCCTCCTGTCGCGGATGACACCAGATCCGCGCGCGGAAGTTGTATCAGCGAGCCACTATCGCTCTCCTGCCCCTTGTGGAGACAATGGGCGCCATGACGGCCACCGGCGACCGTACGCAGCCGTTCGACGAGCGCGACGAGGCCTTCGGCGACGCCGTCGAGCGTGATCGCAGCGCGGCCGAGGGCCGGGTGGCGGCGCGGGCCGGCGCGGGATCGGACCCGCCCCGATGGGAGCGAGCGACGGCCCTCTTCCTGCGCTGGCGCGACGGGGAACCCCGCGCCATGGACGAGCTCGTGCGTCTGATGACGCCGGTGCTGTGGCACGTCGCGCGAGCGTACGGGCTCGACCGCGCTCTGGCCGAGGATGTCGTGCAGTCCACCTGGATGGCGCTCATGCGCCGGCACGCCGCGATCGACGAGCCGCGTGCGATCTCGGGGTGGCTGACGACGTGCGCCCGGCGCGAGGCGTGGCGCGTGGGCCGGCTGCAGCGCCGAGCGGATCCCACCGAGACGGAGTTCCTCGAGCCGCACCTGCCCGTCGGCGAGTCCGCCGAACACCAGGCGCAGCGCGGCACGGAGGCGGGGGCGCTGTGGAGCGCCGTCGGGGCGTTGAACGCGCGGTGCCAGCGGCTGCTGCGCATCGTCGCCTTCGAGGAACGGCCCGACTACGCGCGCATCGCACAGGATCTCGCGATGCCGATCGGCTCGATCGGGCCGACCAGGCAGCGCTGCCTGGGCAAGCTCCGCGCACTGCTGGAGCAGGACGGATGGGAGGACGACGATGACCGTTGAGGAGGCAGCGGCCGATGCGGCGCTCTTCGCGCGACTGCGCAGCGCGTGGGGGATGCACGATCCGGTGCCCGCCGGGCTCGCGGACCGGATGGTCGCGGCCGTCGCGGTGGAGGACCTCGGACGCGAGTACGCGCTGCTGACGCTGGTCGAGCAGGAGGGTCCGATCGCCGTACGCGGCGAGACCGACACCGCGACGCTCCAGTTCAGCGATGGGAGCACCGGCGTCGTGGTGCACGTCACGACGACCGAAGCGCATCTGCGACGGATCGACGGGTGGGTCGACGGGGCCGTGCTCGTGGTCCGCCTGACGCAGCAGGACCGCGAGTGGACGGCCGAGCTCGCGAACCCGGGCCGGTTCGCCTTCGATGCGGTGCCGACCGGCCTTTCGGCGCTGCGACTGGTCCTGCGCGGCGCGGACGGCGAGCCGACGGAGTTCCGAACTCCGATGTTCGAAGTGTGATGCGAGACGACGGATCGATCAGGAGGCGCGGATGGCACGGGACGATGAGGGGCGGCATGACCAGGACGAGGACGGGCCGAGGCCCCGCTCACGACCGAGCTGGCGCGAGCGGGAGCGCGCGGCGCGGCTCCGGGGTGCGGTGCTCGACGTGACTCTGCAGCCGGCGCACGGCCCCGCGGCCCACACCACCGCCTACGAGCCGGACGTGCTGCTGGTGCGGCCGGCACTCTTCGAGCGGGACGCGTCCGGACGGCGCGGCGACGAGAGGCTGGCCGCTCTCGCCGAGGCGCTCGGCTGGAGCCTCACCGTGGAGCGACTCGAAGACGCCCCCGGAGCGCGGAAGGACGGCGACGTCCCGCCCGGCGCACGACGGGCGCCGGAGGGAGCCCGGGAGACCGAAGGAGCCCGGCGGACGGACGCGCAGGAGAGCCGGGTCGGATCCCCTCGCGACCCCGGCGTCGCGGATTCGACGCGTCTGCGGATCGCCGTGTCGGCGAGCGCGGCCCGCGACGCCCGGCCGATCCTCGCGCCGGATGCCTGGCGCCTGCTCGTGGCCGCGCGCGACGACGGCATCCCCGGCCTCGCGCTGAACCACCTGCTCGGGATCCATCCGTTCACGGGGAATCCCTTCACCGGCAATCCCTTCACCGGCAACCCGTTCACGGGCAACCCCTTCACCGGCAACCCGGCGGGACTCGCGAGCTACGGGTTCCCCGGCTTCGGCGGACGTCAGCCCGTCGCCTGGACCGGACCGGGGCCCGCGCGCTCCCCGCTGCCCGCGGGGGCGCGTCGCCCGATCGTCGCTGTGCTGGACACCGGATGCGGCGCGCACCCCTGGTTCGGGAACATGCCGGGAGCGGCGCCGGATGCGGATCCCGTGCTGATCACGTGGACGAATCTCACCGGCGAGCCGCTCGGGCTGACCGACCCGGCGACGGACCCCGAGCGGCACCCGAGCTTGAGCGAGCCGCTCGACGGACACCTGGATCCGGTCGCCGGGCACGGCACTTTCATCGCCGGCCTCGTGCTGCAGGCCTGTCCCGAGGCCCAGATCCTGCCGGTCCGGGTGTCGGACGGGAACGGCATCATCATGGAGAACGATCTGCTCGGCGCGCTCGGGCGCATCGTCGGGCTCCTCGAGTCCGGGACGCTGCGCCTGGACGTGATGAGCCTCTCGTTCGGCTTCTTCCACGAGTCCCCCGGGGCCGAGGAGACGCAGAGCGAGCTGTACGCGCTGCTGCAGCGCGTGCGCAGGAGCGGATGCGTCGTGGTGTGCTCCGCCGGCAACGATGCGACCGACCGGCCCTCATCGCCCGCGGCGCTCTTCGCCTGGGGTCCGGAATCCGGGATCGATCCGGCCGATGAAGCCGGCCTCGCGCCGCAGGTCTCCGTCGGCGCGCTCAATCCGTCGGCGCGCTCGGTGGCACTGTTCTCGAACTTCGGCCCGTGGGTGCGGACCTATGTGGTCGGCGTCTCGGTGCTCTCCACGCTGCCGGTGTCGTTCGACGGGGGGTCGCAGGCCGGCATGCGCGACGACGAGGAGGGCCGTCGGCGCGAGACACTCGACCTCGACGACTTCGCGGGAGGGTTCGCGGTATGGAGCGGCACCTCGTTCGCCGCGCCGATCGTGGCAGGACGGATCGCCCGCGAACTCAGCGCGGGAGCGCTCGCCGCGCGCGGGCCGATCACGCCCGCCGAGGCAGTGGATGCCGTGCTGGAGCGCTGCATCATCGAGGATGGATCGCGCGCGCAGAAGACCCTCCCGTAGCGGGCGCCGACGCGCCATGCTGTGAGGGTGACGCTGACGGCGGATGAGCTGTACCGGCGCGGCCGCGCGCAGTTGAACGCAGGCCGGAACGCCGCGGCGCGGCGCGAGTTCCTGCGCGCGCGAGCGCGCACCGAGGATCCCAACCTCCGGGCGAGGATCGCGGGGTCGATCGCGGCGATCACGATCCGCCAGGGAGACCGCACCTCCGCCGAGGCCGTGTGCCTCGACGCGCTGCACCTGCCCGGACTCTCCGAGGCGACAGCGGCCATGCTCTACGGTCAGCTCGGGCTGGTCGCGCTCGAACGCGGTGATCTGGCGCGCGCGATGACGATGCTGGATCGCGGCATCGCCGGAATCGGAGACGAGGTGGAGCATCGGGGGCCGATGCTGCTCAACCGCAGCGTGGCGCACATGCAGGCCGGACGGCTCGAGGAGGCGATCACCGACCTCGATCGGGCGGTCCCCGACTACGCCGCGACGGGGGACGAGGTCTCCCGGGCGATGGCGGTGCACAACCGCGGCTACGCGGCGCTGCTCGCCGGCGAGCTGGTGCCCGCGCTCGAGAAGATGGGCGAGGCGCAGACGGTGCTGAGCGCCGCCTCGGCCGTGAACGCGGCGATCTGCGACCGCGATCGCGCCGAGGTGCTGCGGGACGCCGGGCTCACCCGCGATGCGGAGCGCACCCTCGAACGGGCGATCCGGGTGTTCGGCGCGCACCGGATGAGGCAGGCGCGCGCGGAGGCGGAGTTCCATTTGGCGCGCTCCCTGCTGAGCCACGAACCGGAGCGGGCGGCGACGATCTCCTCCGCCGCGGCACGACGATTCCGCGCCGTGGGGAGCGACTCGTGGGCGGTGCGGGCGGACGCCGTGCGGCTGCGCGCCCTGCTGACCGTCGAGGCGGACGGCCGGCCGACGGGGCTGCGCGCTCCGGGCGACGCCGAGGTCGACCGCGTCGAGGCGCAGTTGACTCACCATCGGCTCCGGGCCGAGGCGGCGTCGCTGCGGCTCACCCGGCAGCGTCACCACGCACAGACCCGCACCGCGATCCCCGCGGCCCAGGCGCGCATACGGGTTCCGCCCGGCGCGGGGCTGCAGGTGCGACTGCTCGCGCTGGAGGTACGGGCGGCGCGGGTCGCCGCCGCGGGCGACGACGCGGCCGCACGTCGGATCGCCGCTGCGGGCCTGGACGAGCTGGCCTCCTGGCAGGCCTCGTTCGGCAGCCTGGATCTGGCCACCGCTCTCGTCATGCATGGTGCGGGCCTGCTCTATGCCGGGCTCGAGGCGGCCGTCCGCTCCCGTCGGCCGGCGGTCGTGTTCGAGTGGTCGGAGCGCGCCCGGCACCTGAGCCAGCAGACCGTGCCCCTGCGCCCCCCGCCCGACCCCGGGCTGGCCGCGGATCTCGCCGAGCTGCGGATGCTCCGCTCCGAGGCCGCGTCGGGCGACTGGCTCGCCCACCCCCGCGCCGCCGAACTGAGCCAGCGCGTGCGGCAGCGGGAGTGGTCCTCGATCGGACGGGCCGGAGGTCGGGAGCGCGCCACCATCGACGAGCTGCAGGCGGCGCTCGACGCGGACAGCGCCTTCGTCGCCTACGCCTATCAGCGCGACGGCCTGGTCGCGGTCGCGGTGACCGCGGACGACGCCCGGGTGGTCGACATCACCGGCTGGCCGCGGGCACGACGAGCGATGGCAGGACTGCGCGCCGACCTCGATGTCGCCGCGACCGTGCGCGCCGGTGCGATGGGCGCGGTCGTGCGCCGGGCGCTCGACGAGCGTCTCGCCGAGCTGTCGGATGCGCTGCTGGCGCCGGTGCTCCCGGTGGTCGGCGATCGGCGCCTCGCCCTGGCCGCCGCGGCGATCCTGAACGGGCTCCCGTGGGGCATGCTGCCGGCGATGCGCGAACGGGTGTTCACTGTGACCGACTCGGCGACGCAGTGGCTGCGCGCCCGCGGCGAGGCGCCGTTCCGCGGTGCGGGCTTCGCCGTCGGTCCGCGCGTCTTCCGGGGCGGCGAGGAGGTGAACCGCGCCGCGGCCGCCTGGCCGAGCGCACGGGTCCTCGATCCCGACGAGGCGACCGTCGCCGCCGCGACGGAGCTGTCCACTCGGGTGAGCGTGCTGCACATCGCCGCGCACGGCCGCCATGCCGACGGCAACCCCATGTTCTCGGGCCTGGAGCTCGCCGACGGCGCCCTGTTCGGCTATGACATCGACCGGATGGAACGGGTCCCCGACACCGTCGTGCTGTCGGCGTGCGAAGTCGGGCGCTCGTCGGTGCGCTGGGGATGGGAAGCCATCGGCATGACCCGGGTCTGGCTGCACGCGGGGTCGCGTGCCGTCATCGCGACGCCCGTGATCGTCGCCGACGACGACGCGTGCGAACTGCTCGGCGCGGTGCACGTCGGTCTCGCCGCCGGCCTCGTCCCCGCGGAGGCGCTGGCCGGAGCGACGGCGCGGACGGGCGTGCTCTCGCCCTTCCAGGTGCACGGCAGCGGATTCTGAACCCGATGTATCACGGCCGTCGCCGGCGGCTCCTGCTCTTCGGATCGATACGGTGCGGCCGCCGCGGGGAGCGTCGGCCAGAGGGGACGCCGTGAACTGGGGATGTGCGCGGAAGCGATGGCGCGCAGCGATCCGAGAGGAGGGGGTGCCTCCGAGGGGACCGGCGGCACCCCCTCCTGCGTGATGCGCAGGTCACTCGTCGAGCGGATCCTCCACGGCCGGCACGGGCCCGACCTCGACCGGGCGTCCCGGGGTGTTCGACCAGGCGCTCCAGGATCCGGGGTACACGGTCACCTCGCGGCCGATGAGCGCCCCGGCGAGCGCGAGCTGAGCCGCTGTCACGCCGGATCCGCAGTACGCCGCGATCGGCACCTCCTCGCCGGCGCCCACGGCCTCGAACGCGGCGACGATCTCCGCGGGGCTGCGGAACCGCCCGTCCGCGGTGAGCAGCTCGGAGATCGGCAGGTTGCGCGCACCCGGGATGTGCCCCGCGACGGGGTCGATCGGCTCGGTCTCGCCGCGGAACCGCTCGGGGGCGCGCGCGTCAAGCAGCACTCCGCCCCACTCCGCGACCTGGTCGGTGTCGAGGACGTCCGCGGTGCCCGGCCGGCTCAGCACGACGTCACCCAGCTCCGGGACGACCTCGCCCTGCTCGATCTCTCCCCCGGCGGCGCGCCAGGCGCCGAGACCGCCGTCGAGCACGCGCACGTCGGCGATCCCCGCCCGACGCAGGGCCCACCAGGCGCGGGACGCCGGCAGCGAGCGGGAGTCGTCGTAGACCACCACGGTCTGCCCCTGCCGGATGCCCCACCGCCGCGCCGCCTCCGCCAGCGCGTCGTCGGAGGGCAGAGGATGCCGGCCCTCCGAGGCGGCGCCGTGACCGGCCAGCTCCGCCTCCAGGTCGGCGAACACCGCGCCGGGGAGGTGCCCGGCGAGATGGTTCGCGTGCCCGTCCGTGAAGCCGAGGCGGTAGCGCACGTCGAGGATCCGAGGATCCGCGCCCTCCTCGATGAGAGTGCGGAGGTCGGCGGCGGTGATGAGGTCTGCCATGGCCCCATCCTCTCAACACCGCAGGGCGGGGTGGGGGCTCTCCCCGGAATCGGAACGACGCAGGAGCCCGTACGCTGGGAGCCATGACCGGCCACTCCCCTCGACCCGCAGCATTGCGCTGGGGCATCCTCGCCACGGGCGGCATCGCCGCCGCCTTCGCCGCCGACCTGCGCACCGCGGGTCTGGATCTCGTGGCCGTCGGATCCCGCTCGCAGGATTCCGCCGACGCGTTCGCCGCGCGCTACGGCATCGCCCGGGCGCACGGCTCGTACGCGGCGCTCGTGGCGGACCCCGACGTCGACATCATCTACGTCGCCACTCCGCACCCGATGCATCACGCCGACGCGCGTCTCGCGCTCGAGCACGGCAAGCACGTGCTCGTCGAGAAGGCGTTCACCCTCAACCGCGCCGAGGCGCAGGACCTCGCAGACCTCGGCCGCGAGAAGGGCCTGCTCGTCATGGAGGCGATGTGGACCCGGTATCTGCCGCACATGGCGCGACTGCGCGAGATCATCGCGGCGGGCACCCTGGGCGAGATCCGCACCGTCTCGGCGGACCACACCCAGACGCTGCCGACGGATCCCGCACACCGCCTGAACGCTCTCGAGCTGGGCGGCGGGGCGCTGCTGGATCTCGCCATCTACCCGATCTCCTTCGTCGTCGGCGTGCTGGGCGTGCCGACCGAGGTCAAGGCGGTCGCCCGCCTCCTCGAGACGGGCGCCGATGCCGAGGTCGCGACCGTCATGACACACGACGGCGGAGCGATCTCGACCACGTTCTCCTCCTCGCGCACCGCCGGGCCGAACACCGCTGTCGTGCTCGGAACGAAGGCCCGCGTGGAGATCGAGCGCTGGTGGTGGTCGCCCTCCGTCCTGCGCGTGATCGACCCCGAGGGCGTCGTGCTGGAGGAGTTCTCCGCGCGCCCCGCCGAGGGCGAAGGACGCGGGATGCAGTACGAGGCGATCGCCGCCGAGCGCTACGTCGCCGACGGATCCCTGGACAGCGACCTCCTGCCTGTGGCGGAGTCGGTCGCGATCATGGGTCTGCTCGACGAGATCCGCGCGCAGATCGGCGTGCGGTACCCCAACGAGATCGCCTGACCGACTCCGGAGGAGAACCCATGGCTGAGCCGCAGGACACCCGTGTCGCCGTCTATCTCGACTTCGACAACATCGTCATCTCCTGGTACGACCGCGTGCACGGACGCAACGCGTACAGCAAGGACCGTCAGCGGATCCAGGACAATCCGGCCGATGCCGAGGTCGCGGAGCGGCTCAAGGCCGCGATGATCGACGTCGGCGCGATCATCGACTACGCGTCGTCGTTCGGCACCCTGGTGCTCACGCGGGCGTACGCCGACTGGTCTTCGCCGGTCAACGCCGAGTACCGGTCGCAGCTGGTGGCCCGTGCCGTCGATCTCGTGCAGCTCTTCCCCGCTGCGGCGTACGCGAAGAACGGTGCGGACATCCGCCTGGCGGTCGACGCGGTCGAGGACATGTTCCGTCTCCCCGACCTCACCCACGTCGTCATCGTCGCCGGCGACAGCGACTACGTGCCGCTCGCCCAGCGGTGCAAGCGGCTGGGCCGGTACGTGATCGGCGTCGGCGTCGCCGGATCCACTGCCAAGTCGCTCGCCGCCGCCTGCGACGAATTCGAGGCGTACGACTCGCTCCCCGGTGTCGAGCGCGCGGCCGCGCCGGCGGCGGCGGCCGAGGAGACGGCGCCGAAGAAGCCCGCCGCCAAGCAGACCCAGGGAGCGCGCAAGCAGTCCCGTACGGTCGCGGAGAAGGAGGAGCCGACCCGCTCGGAGCAGGAGGAGGCGACCGCCACACTCGTGCGCGCGCTGCGCCTCGGCCACGACAAGAGCGACGGCGACGAGTGGCTGCACAGCTCGGCGGTGAAGACGCAGATGCGCCGCATGGACCCCTCGTTCAGCGAGAAGGCCCTCGGCTACCGCTCCTTCAACGCCTTCCTCAAATCGCGCGCCGACATCGCCGAGCTCGAGGAGACCGGGCACGAGCGGCTCGTGCGCCTCAAGGAGGCCTGACCCGCCCGCTACTGGTTGCGGAAGGCGGCGTCGAACGAGGCGGCGGGCTTCGGCCAGAGCAGGGAGCGCACGTACTGCACGGCTTGAGCGGCTCCATGCAGGCGGTCCATGCCCGCGTCCTCCCATTCGATCGAGATCGGTCCCGTGTAGCCGATCGCGTCCAGCGCTCGGAACGAGTCCTCCCACGGCACGTCGCCGTGCCCTGTCGACACGAAGTCCCAGCCGCGGCGCGGATCACCCCAGGGCAGGTGCGAGCCGAGCACGCCCGCGCGGCCGTTCCGCGGCCTCATCCGGGTGTCCTTGCAGTCGACGTGGTAGATCCGGTCCTGGAAGTCCCAGATGAAGCCCACCGGGTCGATGTTCTGCCACATCATGTGCGACGGATCCCAGTTGAACCCGAACGCCTCCCTGTGGTCGATCGCGTCGAGGGCGCGCACCGAGCTCCAGTAGTCGTACGCGATCTCGGACGGGTGAACCTCGTGCGCGAACCGCACCCCTTCGGCGTCGAACACGTCGAGGATCGGGTTCCAGCGGCGCGCGAAGTCCTCGAACCCGGCCGCGATCACGTCGTCCCCGACCGGCGGGAACATCGCCACGTACGGCCAGATCGAAGACCCGGTGAAGCCGACGACGGTGTCGACGCCGAGCTTGCGCGCCACGCGCGCCGCCCGCTTCATGTCCTCCGCGGCACGCTGCCGCACGCCCTCCGCGTCGCCGTCGCCCCACACGTGGTCGCGCAGGATCGCCTGGTGGCGGAAGTCGATCGGCGCATCGCACACCGCCTGGCCCGCGAGATGGTTCGAGATCGCGAACGTCTTCAGGCCGTGGCGATCCAGGATCTCGAGTCGCGACGCCACGTAGGCGTCGTCCTCATCGGCGCGCTTCAGGTCGAGGTGATCGCCGGACGCGGCGATCTCCAGCCCGTCGTACCCCCAGGAGGCGACGAGGCGGGCCACCTCCTCGAACGGCAGATCCGCCCACTGACCGGTGAACAGCGTGACGGGATGCGTGCTCATGAGCATCTCCTCAGGACTTCGTCGCGTCGGCCAGCCAGCCCGCCGTGTAGACCGCGCTCTCCGTGGGATCCATGCTGGCACGGTCGACTTCGATCAGCACGGTGCCGTCGAACGAGTCGGGAAGAGCTCCGAGGATTCCGACGAGATCGAGATCTCCCAGGCCCGGCTCGCGGTACAGACCGAGGTTGGTCGCCTTCTCGTAGCTCAGCCCCTCCTCGCGGGTGCGCCGGGCGACGGCGAGGTCGATGTCCTTGATGTGCAGGTCCTGCACCCGGTCCCCCCACTTCTCGAGAACGGCCCGGGAGTCGATCCCGGCCCATTCCAGGTGGCCGATGTCGAACGCCGCTCCGAGGCGCGACGCGTCGATGTTCTCCAGGACGTACTCGTACTCCCGCTCGGTCTCGATCAGAGTGCCGACGTGGTTGTGCAGCCCGGGACGCACACCCTCGGCGTTGAGCACGTCGACGGCCTCGTCCAGCAGCTCCAACTGCTCGTCGAGGCGGTCCTGATCGAAGTCGTAGCCGACCGCCGGATGCTCCCAGCGCGGAGCGGCGTAGTCGACCTCGGCGGCGAGGAAGATCCGGGACAGCCCCATGAAGGTGGACTCCTCGGCCTTGCGGCGCACGCCGTCGAACCAGTGGGCGCGCTCGAACGTCCCCTTCTCCAGGCGTCCGCCGTGCGCGGATCCCACCGGCACCTGCGCGTAGCCCGGCGAGACCCGCAGCCCGGAGTCCGCGATCATGCGGGCGTAGCTCTGCAGCGTCTGGGTGTCGAGCACCTCCATCATGGTCGTGTCGAATCCGGCGGTGCGGATCTGCGCGAGCACATCGGGGTACTCAGCCACGAAGGTCGGATCCGCGAACCGCCACAGACCGGGGCTGTCCGGGTCGGAGGGGTCGGACAGCACGTTGATCCACTGGATCGCGTTGAGCGAGAACGTCAGCGTGGAGAGGGATGCCATGTCGATGCCTTTCGAGAGGTGGGGCTACTTCAGTCCTGTGGCGGCGACGCCCTGGATGAAGTACTTCTGCAGGAAGAGGAACAGGATGAGGATCGGCAGCAGCACGACCATGGCGCCGGCGAGAAGCACGCCGAACGCGATCGTGTTGGACGCCTGCGAGGCGACCGCGAGTCCGACCGGCGCCGTGTACACGTCCTGCGACTGCGCGACCACGAGCGGCCAGAGGAAGTTGTTCCACGAAGACAGGAACGAGAGGATCCCGACGGTCGCGAGGCCCGGGCCGGTCAGCGGGAGGAAGATCCGGAAGAAGATCCGCGTCTCCCCCGCGCCGTCCAGGCGAGCCGCCTCGAGCAGTTCGAAGGGCACGCCGTGCGCGAACTGGCGCATGATGAACACGCTGAGCGGCATAACCAGCAACGGCAGGGCGATCGCGATGAGTGTGTTGACCAGGCCCAGTTGCACGACGATGACGAACTGCGGCACGAACAGCGCGACGTAGGGCACGATCATCGACACGATCACGAGCGGGAAGATCACGGCGCGACCGCGGAAGCGCAGCTTGGCGAGCGCATAGCCTGCCATGGCGCTGAACAGCACGTTGCACACGACCACGATCGCAGAGACCACGATGCTGTTCGCCATGTAGCCGCCGAAGCCGCCGTCCGTGAACAGGCCGATGTAGTTCTGCACCTGGAACGACTTCGGGAACCATGCGCCGGGGTCCGAGAAGAACTCGGCCTGGGTCTTGAAGGATCCGAAGAACACCCAGACGAACGGCAGCAGCATCAGGACCGTGATCACCGCGAGGGCGATGTAGGTCAGCGTGGAGCGGAGCGGGGTTGTCTTGTTCAATGCTTCGGCCTCAGCATTCGGAACTGGATGAAGGCGACGATGCCGACGAGGATGAGCAGGATCACGGATCCGGCCATCGATGAGGCGATGTTGCCGAAGCCGAACTGCTCGTAGACCCACAGCGCCATCGGCCGGGTCGATCCCAGCGGACCGCCCTTGGTGAGCAGGAACGGCTCCTCGAAGATGTTCAGGAACGACACGGTCATGAGGACCGTGACGAGGAGGGTGGTGGGGCGCAGAAGCGGCAGCGTGATCGACCAGAGCCGGCGCATCGTGGAGGCCCCGTCCGTCGCGGCCGCCTCGTAGATCTCCTCGGGAACGGCCTGGAGCCCGGCGAGGAACAGGATCATGCAGGTTCCGGCGTTGCGCCAGACCCCCATCATGACCACGGTCACGATCGCCCACTCCGGCTTGCCCAGCCAGTTCACCACCGGGACGCCCAGGTTCGAGAAGGCGCTGTTGACCGGACCGGAGATCGAGAAGGCGTACTGCCAGATCACGGCGGCAGCGACGATGTTCGTGATCACCGGCACGTACACGGCGGCGCGGAAGAAGGTGCGCAGCCGCCGGATGCCGTTGTTCAGCATGAGCGCGAGTGCGAACCCGAGCCCCATGCTGAGCGGCACGCACAGCACCACGAACATCACGGTGTTCCCGAACGCGCTCTGGAACGCCGGCGATCCCAGGACCTTGGCATAGGCCTCGAATCCGGTGAAGTTGACGTTGAGCGGATCGCGGATGTCGCGAGCGGTCATGTCGGTGAGGCTCGCGCCGACGGCCAGGATCGTGGGTACGGCGGTGAAGACGGCGAAGATGAGCAGGAACGGGATCAGGAAGATCCATCCGGTGGCCGCCTCCGCGCGGGATCCCTCATGCGCGGAGACGGCCCGGGTGGTGCCCCGGGGGCGTCGCGAGGACGCCCCCGGGGTGACCAGTGCACGCGTGGCGGTGGACATCGGCGACTACTTCCCGCCCAGCCCGATCGACTCCGCCTGCTGCTGTGCGGCGTCGAGCGCGTCCTTGGCGGAGACCCCGCCGCGCACGACCCGTTCCATCTGCTTGCCGATCACGTCTCCGACCTGCGACCAGGTCGGGACGTTCGGCTGCGCCACGCCGTTGTCGAGCGCGGAGCGGACGGTCTCGAGCATGGGGTCGCCCTTCATCGCCGAGTCGTCCCAGGCCGCCTTCAGCGCCGGCATGTTGCCGAAGATCTGGTACCACTTGACCTGCTGGGCGGAGGCCGACATCCAGCGCACGAACTTCCAGGACGCGTCCTTGTTCTTGGCGTCCTTCGGCACGAGCCAGCTTCCGCCGCCTGTCGTCGCGCCCTTGCCGCCGTCGGGACCGGTCGGGTTCTGTGCGAAGGCGAGGTGGTCCTTCGCCCAGTCCGCGCCGTTGGCGTCGTTGAACCACGCCTTGAACCACGGGCCGCCGTCGACGATCGCCGCGTTCTTGCCCTGCGAGGACCATGGCACCGTGTCGAGGAACTGCGGGCCGTCGGGCGACGAGAGGCCGCTCTTGATGAGACCGGCCCAGTAGTCGAGCGCCTCGACGTTCTTCGGGTCGTTCAGCGTCCACTTGGTGTGATCCGCGTTCAGGAACGCGCCGCCGTTCTGCACGGCCATGACCTGCAGCTGCCCCGCGCTGTACTTGTCGTAGTTGACGGCGAGCGCGAACGGGAACTCGGACCCTGCGGCCTTGAGCTTCTCGCCGAACGCCTTCTGCTCGTCCCAGGTCTTCGGCGCGGCGGTGACCCCCGCCTTCTCCGCGAGGTCGCTGCGGTAGATGAGCATGTTCGCGTAGGTGTACCAGGGCACGCCGTACTGCACGTCCTTCACGATCGAGTTGTTCCAGATCGCCGGGAAGAAGTCGTCCTTCTTCGCCAGGCCGTCCGGCACCGGGTCGAATCCGCCCGTGTTCAGCAGCGCCGGCTGATCCTCGGTGTAGGCGAAGAGCAGGTCGGGCACGGTCCCCGCGGTGATCGCGGCCGTCATCTTCGAGGCGAACTGGTCGGAGGGGACCTTGGTCAGCTTGATGTCGACGTCCGGGTTGGCCTTCTTGAACTCGGCGATCATGTCGGGCAGCTTGTCGCCGTCGGCGCCTTCGGCCCAGAGCTGGACCGTGCCCTTCGCCGGCTTGTCGTCGATCGCGGCGCCGGTGCCGCCGCTGGGCGCGCCGGCGTCGCTGCTGCGTCCGCAGCCGGTCAGCAGCAGGGCACCGGCGGTGAGGACGGCGGTGCCGAGCAGCATTGCTCGGCGCGACCGTCGGGTGGTGAGGTGCATCGCATTCTCCTCTGTATCGGGTGGTGGGTCGGGTTCGGTGATGGTCAGAGCGCCGCGGACACGGCGCGCGCGATGCGCACCGAGATCGTGGCGCCCGTGAGGGTGGCGTTGCAGGTGAGGGCGGTCGGGATGACGCCGTTGCCTGCGAGATAGAGGTTGTCGAAGCCCCAGACGCGCCCGTCCGTGTCGACGACGGCGGTGCCGTCGTCGACGGGGCCCATGCGCACGGTGCCCGTGTAGTGCAGGGAGGCGCCGGCGGGCAGGATCTCGGAGTCCTCCGCGGGGAAGACGCCGATCGCGTTCGCGGCCGCGCGCTGCACGTCCATGGTCCGTCGGATCTCGGCCATGTCCGCCTCGGAATAGGAGAAGCGCACGGTCATGTGCGGCATCCCGAGAGCGTCGGTGCGGTCGTCGGAGAACTCGATCCGGTTCTCGGGCCGGATCTCCGTGGCGCAGTACCAGCCGACGCCGAGCACGTGCTGCCCGTCGAACTCGCGCTCCATGAGCTGTCCGTGAGCGGGGCGAGCGGCTCCGATCGACGGGCTCCAGTACGAGCCGATGAACGGCTCGCCGGCCGGCGGCACCGGGATGTCCGCGTCGGTGAGCCCGAGACGGGCCGCGTCGATCACGACGTCGCCGTCGATCGACGCGTGCTCGTTGAGCCGCACGCCGAGCGCCTCGGGCCTGATTCCCGAGGCCCAGAGCAGCTGCGGGGTGCGCAGCGCGTCACCGGCGATCAGGACCACCCGGCCGCGGAAGGACTCCTCCTCCCCCGATGCGAGGTCGCGTCCGACGAGCCCTGTCACGCGCGCGCCGTCGTGCTCGATCCTGGTGATCAGCACGCCGGTGCGCATCGCGACGTTCGGCTCGCTGCCGTCGAACAGGTACGGGGCGATGTCGCGGGGGCCGGTGCGGGCGAACGGGCGGTCCTGGTGCGGGACCCCTGCCATCGGCATGTACCCGAAGCGGCGCTCGGGGTCAGGGCTCGGCACGGCGTCACGGAGCGCGGCGAACAGCGGCTCGGTGAACGGGTTGTCGACGAGCGGTCCGACATACGTGCGCAGCAGGCCTCGCGCGCTCTCGAGATCCTCGTCCCACTGCGCGCGCGGCAGGAACGGGGGGATCTCCTCGGCGTAGGGCCACGGGGTCGCCGCGGTCCAGTGCACGCCCATGCCGCCGATGTTCCAGGCGACGGACGCGCCGGGGAACTCGGAGAAGTTGTGACCGAGGAACGCCGCGGGGAAGATGCCGGTCGAGTCCGCTGTCCAGCCGTCGCCGTCGATCTCGTTCATCGAGGCGGCGCCGCGGACGTACTCGATCTGCCGCGCACGGCGCATCAGATCCTCGTAGGAGGCGTTCATCGCGTTCTCGTCGACCTCGACGAGGTGCTCGCCGTCGACACCCGTGATCCGCGACCCCGCCTCGATCACGAGGATCGACGCCTCCGGGTTCTGCTCGTGCACCCGGCGGGCGATGATCGCGCCGTTCGGACCGGATCCGACGATGACGAGATCGTATTCGTCTGACATTGCTCTTCCTCTTCTTCGGTTCAGGAGCTCGTGTGCTGATGCAGTGGTCAGGGAGTCTCGGCCGGAACGTCGACCCAGCGCTCTTCCCGGGCGGCGAGGAGCACGGCCTCGGTCAGCTGCGCCGCGCGCACGCCGTCGTCGAAGGTCGGCAGGCCGTCGGGCTGCTCCCCCGCGATCGCGGCGTAGACGTCGGCGACGAAACCGTTGAACGCGTCCTGATACCCCTGGGCGTGCCCGACCGGGAGCCGGGAGAACCGGGCGACGCCGGGATGGGCGTTCTGCGGATCCCGGAACAACTGCGCGTTGCCCTCCCTCCGGCCGATCCAGAGCTCCTCCGGGCGCTCCTGGTCGAAGCGGATGCTCTCCCGCGTGCCGTGCAGCTCGAGGGTGAGGGCGTTCTTGCGGCCCGCCGCCATCTGCGAGACCAGCAGGGTGCCGATCGCCCCCGTTGCGGTCTCGACGAGGATCACGACCGCGTCCTCGTTCTGCACGGGGTGCCCCCCGCGCTCCGCGAACGCCCGGCGGGTGCGGGCGGTGAGCCGGACGATGCGCTCGCCCGCCACGAACTCGAGGAGATCGCAGAGGTGCGATCCGATGTCGGCGAACGCGCGGGACGGGCCGCCCTCGTCGGACGTCGCCCGCCAGTCGTCGTCGGTCGGCAGCAGCATCCAGTCCTGCAGGTAGCCGCAGTCCACCGTGAGCAGAGCGCCGAGTTCGCCGGCGAGGACGCGGGCTCGCGCCTCCCGCACCATCGGGTGGTACCGGTACACGAACGGGACCGCGGCGACCACGTCCTGTTCCCGCGCTGCGGAGGCCAGCGCCCGCGCATCGGTGAGCGAGGTGGCCAGCGGCTTCTCGCAGATCACGTGCTTGCCCGCCTCGATCACGCTCATCGCCAGCGCGGCGTGCGTGGAGTTCGGGGTGCAGACGTGCACGACGTCGCTGTCCCCGGCGAGGAGCTCGTCGACCGTGGCGGCGTGCTCGACCCCGAGCTGAGCCGCGGCGACCGCCGCGCGCTCGGGCGAGGAACTGGCGATGCCGGCGAGGACCGCGCCCGCGGCACGCGCCGCTCGGGTGTGCGCCTGCGCCATGAATCCTCCGCCGAGGAAGCCGGATCGGATCGTCCCGATGCCGGTGTGAGTGACCTCCGTTGTCATGTCGATGATTCTGACACGGATCGACACCCTTTTGTCAAGTGCTAGACAAAAGTCTTGCCGGAACCGACAGATGTCGTTCCTCAGCTCAGCAATACCCGTGTGGTTTACTGACCCTATGAGCGACCCCGACCGGCTGAACGGCGGCGCCTCGCCGGGCGCGGGCGACATGCTGCAGCTGCTCCTCGACGGCCAGGCGCGCACGAAGGCCGACCTCGCGCACCTCACCGGCCTCGCCCGCTCGACGGTGTCGGCGCGCGTCGACGCCCTGCTCGCGTCCGGCCTCGTCGTCCCCGCCGGCGAGGGCCTGTCGACCGGCGGCCGCCCTCCCTCGCGGGTCGCGTTCAACCCGCGGGTCGGACTGGTTCTGGCCGCCGACCTCGGCGCCTCGCACGCGACGGTCGCCGTCTCGGATCTCGGCGGACGGATCCTGGAGAGCACGACACGTTCGCTGCGCATCGCCGACGGCCCCGCCGCCGTGCTCGACGGGGTGCTCGCCGACGGCCGTGCGCTGCTCGAGACCGAAGCCCTGCGCGGCATCCCGCTCGTGGGCATCGGCCTCGGCGTACCCGGCCCCGTGGAGCACTCCACAGGTCGGCCCTACAACCCGCCGATCATGCCCGGCTGGGACCGGTTCGACGTGCCGGGCTACGTGCAGCGCACCCTGGATGTGCCCGTGCTCGTCGACAACGACGTCAACGTCCTCGCGCTGGGCGAACAGGCCACGAGTTTCGCCGACGTCGACGATCTCGTCTTCGTGAAGGTCGCGACGGGCATCGGAGCCGGGATCATCGCAGGCGGGCGGCTGCAACGCGGCGCCCAGGGCTCGGCCGGCGACATGGGGCACGTCAAGGTGCCGTACTCCCCCGAGTCCTCGCATGCACCCGGGGAGGACCGCGACCTCGAGGAGCTCGCCAGCGGCACCGCGATCGCCACAGCGCTCAGGGCCCAGGGTCTCGACGCCATCACGAGTTCGGACGTGGTCGAGCTGGTCCGCAACGGCAACCCCGCGGCGATCGAGGCCACCCGGCAGGCGGGCCGCGATGTGGGCGAGGTGCTCGCCACGTTCGTGAACCTGCTGAATCCGTCGGTCATCGTGCTCGGCGGCAGCATCGCGCGCGCCGGTGAGCACCTCCTCGCGGGCGTACGCGAGGTCGTCTACCGCCGCTCCATCCCCCTCGCCACGCAGCACCTCGCGATCGTGCAGACGCACGCCGGGGAGAAGGCGGCCGTGCTCGGCGCCGCGATCATGGTGGCCCGCCACATCCTCTCCTCGGCGAACGTCGACGCCTACGTGGCGCAGGCGACGAACCGCGCCGACGTCGGCGCCTGAGGCCCCCTCAGGCGCACCGCGTCCGCCGCGCCCGTCTCAGACTCCGTCTCCGTAGCGGGATGGCACTCCCGGGCCGCCGCTCGTCACCCGTTGAGGCTTCGCGGACCTCGACGGCACGAAGCGGTGCGCTCGCGTTTTTTGAACGTGTTCGATATTGTGGGACCATGAGTATCGATCCGCTCTCCCCCTACGCCACCGCACTCGGTGACGGCCTCGGCGAGCTGCATCCGCACCTGCGGGCGTACCTCCAGCCGATCCCTCCGGGCAGGGTCGGCGTCGGACACGGCGTGTTCGAGCGGGTCGGCTGCCGGAGCGGCGCGGTCCGCGTGCTGCTCGGGCCGGTGCTGCGCGTGCTGCAGCGCCGCGGCGCGGTGTACGCCGGCTGGGCGGAGGACGTCCCGTTCACGATCCGCAACCGTGACGGCGAAGGCCGATCGGCCGAGAGGACGCTGCACCTCACCGGCGGGGACTGGACCATGCGCGACCGCGTGCGATCCCTGCCGCGCGGCCGGGTCGCGGATCGTCTGGGTCAGCGCGGGGTGCTCGCCGCGGTCTTCGACGTGACGGCATCCGGCGGCGCTCTCGAGCTGCGCAGCACTCGGGTGGGCGTGCGACTCGGGAGACGGGGGATCCGGTTCCCGCGGTGCCTCGCTCCCCGGATCCGACTGATCGAGAGCGCCGACACCGACCTCGGCGGGCAGCGGGTCGCCCTGACGGTGGACGTGCCGCTGCTCGGTCGCATCCATGAGTACGCCGGAACGTTCCGCTACGACATCGAGGAGGACGCATGAGCGCGCACGAGGACGGTCGCGGCAGGGTGGTGCTGGGCGGATCCACGGGGTTCATCGGCCAGGATCTCGCGCGGCGCTGGCGTGCCGCAGGGCGCGAGGTCGTCACGATCTCGCGCCACGACGCCGATCTGAGCTGGGACGACCAGTCCGGGATCGATGCCGCGGTCGACGGCGCGGGTCTCGTGGTCGGCCTCGCCGGCAGGAGCGTGAACTGCCGGTACACCCCGGCGAACCGGGCAGAGATCTTCCGCTCCCGCGAGCGGACGACCGCCGCCCTGCACACCGCGATCGGGCGCGCGGCGACGCCGCCCCCGCTCTGGGCGAACTCCTCGACCGCGACGATCTACCGCCATGCGGAGGACCGGGCGCAGACGGAGGCCAGCGGCGAGCCGGGCACCGGCTTCTCCGTCGAGGTGGCGAAGGCGTGGGAGCGGGCCCTGTTCGCGGGCGATCTGCCGGGAACGCGCCGCGTGGCGCTGCGCACCGCGATCGTGCTCGGCGACGGCGGCGTGCTGGGCACGCTGCGGACGCTCGCGCGGTTCGGGCTGGGCGGCACCCAGTACGACGGGCACTGGCTCGTGGGCCGTGCGCGGCGCGAAGCGGGGACGGCGCACGACTTCCGCGTCCGCGGCGGGCGGCAGCGGTTCAGCTGGGTGCACCTCGACGATCTGGCGGGGATCATCGCGTTCCTCGAGGATCACCCCGCGCTGGAGGGACCCGTGAACGTGGTAGCCCCCGGGGCGAGCGACAACCGCACGCTCATGGCGACGATCCGCCGCGCCCTGGACGTGCCGTTCGGATTGCCGCAGCCCCGCTGGATGCTCGAGCTCGGCGCGATCGGGATCCGCACCGAGACCGAGCTGATCCTAAAGAGCCGCTGGGTCGCGCCGGAGAAGCTGCTCGCCGCGGGCTACGCGTTCGCGCACCCCGACCTCGATGAGGCCGTCCGCGCGTCCTTCGGTCTCGGAGCTGCCCCGTCACGAGACCCTGATCCGTTGCCGTCGCGGAGAGAGTCGCTCTGACCACCGGTCTGCGGCGTCCTCTGCGCCTGGAGCGATCAGCAGCGGTGGCTTTCGCGACGGGAACACCGGACTCCCCGGGGAGGTGCGGTCCCCGCGCGCGCCTCAGCGCCCCACGATCGCCCGCACGGCTCCGCCCAGCTCCGGGAACCGGAACACGTATCCGGCGTCCTCGAGCACCTGCGGCAGCACCCACCGGCTCTTCAGGATGAGCTCGGACTCGGTGCGCAGCACGGCCATCCCCGGCTCGAGCACGAAGCGCGGTGCGGGCAGCCCGAACGGCGCGCGCACAGCCTGGCGCAGCGCGCGCATGAGCGCGATGTTGGTCACCGCGTTCGGTGACGCCATGTTCACGGGGCCGGCGATCTCGTCGTGGTCTCGGAGGAACCGCACCGCCTGCACGAAGTCCTGCTCGTGCATCCAGCTCAGCCGCTGCCGCCCCCGCGAGCGCTCATAGTCGGGCCCAACCGGCTCCGTCGGATGCGAGCCGATCCCCCGGTAGCGCCGGTGCGGGAACCACCAGCCGTCGTACTGCGGCCCGCCGAGCCCCAGCCGGGCCAGGCGCAGCAGCATGGTCATGACCGGCGCACCCCGGCCCAGGACGAGCGACGTGCGCAAGGCGATCCGGCGGGTGTCCGGCAGCTCGCCGGCGAACAGCGCCGCCTCCCACTCCCGGGTGACGTCGCAGGAGAAGCCGCGCTCGTCGAGCGGGTCCGCCTCCGTGCGCGGCGTGTCGAGCGAGTAGCGGTAGGCGGTCGCGGAGCTGCCGTTCATCCAGACGGCGGGAGGATGCGCCGCGGTGGAGATCGCGCGGTGCAATGCCGCCGTGGTGCGCACGCGTGAGCGCAGGATCTCGTCGCGGTTGCGATCGGTGTAGCGGCAGTCGATGCGCCGCCCGGCCAGGCCGATCACGAGCGCGGCGCCGTCGATCAGACGCCGGATCCCGTCCTCGTCACCCCAGCGCGCATCCGCATCGCCCCCGCGCCCGATCGTGCGCACGTCGTAGCCGTCGACGCGCAGCGCGTCGCGCAGGGCGGATCCGAGGTAGCCGCTTCCGCCGCCGATCACCGCGCGGGGCAGGCCCGCAGCGTTGCTCATCCCTGTTCCGCCTCGCCCTGCTGCTTCTTGCGCTTCTCGATCTCGGCGCGCAGCCGCCACTCCTCGATCTCGCGGTCCAGATCGGCGATCTGCTGTTCCGTGCTGCGCGTGTCGGCGGGCTGCGACGGCGCTGTGGGCGCCGGCGGACCGGAGCGGCGCTCCCGCGGCCGCGGCAGGCGGATCCCCTCCCCGTCGTACTCGCGCCCGACCAGGAACCAGATCAGGGATCCGGCCAGCGGGACGATGATCACGAGGATGATCCAGAACGCCTTGGGCAGGTGCTTCACCTGGTCGTCGCGACGCGTGATGATGTCGATGAGCGCGCCGATCATCAGCACCAGCATGAGGATCGTGAACACCAGGCCCATGCCGACAGCCTAGGAGATCCCGGGTGCGCTCCGGCCGCGCCCTAGGGCAGAGTGTGGCCGGCCGCGCGGAACAGCTCGTACCACTCAGCGCGGCTGAGCTCGACGTCGGCGCCCTCCGCCGCCTCCTGGACGCGCGACGGCGTGGTCGTGCCGAGCACCACCTGCATTCCGGCGGGGTGCCGGGTGATCCATGCGGTGGCGATGCCGATCGGGGTGACGCCGTGCGCGGCCGCGATCCGGTCGATCGCCGCGTTGAGCTCCGGGTAGGCCGGGTTGTCCAGGAACACGCCGGTGAAGAAGCCCGCCTGATACGGCGACCACGCCTGGATCGTGATGCCCTCGATGCGGCAGTACTCCACGATCCCGCCGCCGTCGCGGACGATGCTCTGGTCGAGTCCGGCCATGTTCGCCGCGAGCGGCTGCGCGATGATCGGCGCATGCGTGACCGACAGCTGCAGCTGGTTCGCGATGAGCGGCTGGGTCACCGCGGTCTTCAGCAGGTCGATCTGGCGCGGCGTGTGGTTGGAGACGCCGAAGGAGCGCACCTTGCCCGCGGCGTGCAGCTCGTCGAAGGCGCGCGCCACCTCCTCGGGCTCCACGAGGGCGTCCGGGCGATGCAGCAGCAGAACGTCGATGCGGTCGGTGCGCAGGGCCTTCAGGGAACCCTCGACCTGGCCGATGATGTGCTCGTACGAGAAGTCGAACATCCCCTCCGACGGCACGATGCCGCACTTGGTCTGCAGGGTGATCTCGTCCCGCTCCGACGCGGACAGCCCGAGCGCGGCGCCGAACCGGTCTTCGCAGACGTGCATCGCTCCGCCGTAGATGTCGGCGTGGTCGAAGAAGTCGATCCCGTTCGCTCGGGCGGTGTCGTACAGCTCGCGGACCTGCGCGTCCGTGCGGCCGTCGATGCGCATCATGCCCGCGACGACCGCCGGGGCGGATCCGGATCCGAATCGGATCTGCTTCATGCGGTGCTCTCCTCCTGCGCAGTCTGCTGCGCTGCGTGTGGAGCGGCGCTCGCCGCCCCCTGCTCGTCCGACCGCGCCGTGAACGACCGGTAGTCCTGCTCGGCCAGATCGGCGTAGGCGTTGGCCCAGCTCACCAGGATATCCGCGAGCTGCGCGCCCTTTCCTGCGTATCCGGCGATCTCCGCGGCCGCAGGCGCCTGCGCATGGGCGCGGGCGAGCGTGATCGCACAGGCCACCGCGTACTCGCGGTACCCCTCGTCCTCGATCTCGTCGGTGTCGATCGAGCCCTTCATGTCGTGGAACTGGCGCACGTAGTAGTCGTCGCGTGAACCCTTGATGTGCCCGAGGAACGGATCCGAGAACGCCTGCAGCACCCGCTGCACCCCGACGACCCTCGCGCCCTCCCCGCCGTCGCGGATCCGCCCCCGGAGGTCGGCCGGCTGCTCGATCCCGCCGTACTCGGCGAGGACGCTGCGTCCCGCCTGTTTGACCTGCAGCAGCAGCGGCTCGGCATCGGGGGTGCCGAGCACCGCGAGGAAGCACCGCGTGCCGACGCTGCCCACACCGACGACGCGGCGTGCCACGTCGCGCACCCGGTACTGGCGCAGGAGCAGCTGGATGTCGATGTTGGCGGAAGCCGCGTACTGCGCGAAGGCGGTGTCGCTGACCTCGCGGATCTCGGGATCGGCGTGCGTCATGACCGGAGGCTGCTCGACGAAGCGCAGATGCCCGTCGTCGCCGCGCACCGTGAGCTTGCGCGCCGCGCGCGCCCCGGTGCGCTTCTCGGCCGCGGCGATCGCCTTCTGCAGGGTGCGCTGCGAATCGACGTCGAGCCCGTCCCGCGCGGCAGCCGCGTCGAAGTGGGCGAAGTACCGCTGCAGCGGATCCGCAGAGGCGGCGGAGCGCAGCGCCCTCGCGTAGGCGACCACGCACTGCCGAGCCGCGTCATCCGCCAGCGCCTGCCCGCGGCTTCCCCGCGCGCCGATCACGACGCTCGCGACGAGCCGCTTGAGATCCCACTCCCAGGGCGCCCAGGCGGCCTCGTCGAAGTCGTTCAGGTCGAACATCAGCGTGCGCTGGGGCGACGCGAAGAAGCCGAAGTTGCCGATGTGGGCATCGCCGCAGGACGGCACCAGGATCCCCGTGTGCGGCTCCCGCGCGAAGTCCGCGGCCATGATCGCGGCCGTACCCCGGTAGAACGCGAACGGGCTGGCGGCCATGCGCTCCGTGCGCAGCGGGATGAGGTCCCGCAGCCGCGTGCTGTTCTGCCGATCCAGAATCCCGAGCGGGTCGCGGCCGGTCCTGGTGATCGTCGCCAAGGCGGTGCGGGGCACGCGGTCGCGGGCGGCTCGGCCGGCGGCGAGCCCCTCCGCCCGGGAGAGCATCGTGTCGCCGACGAGGCTGGTTTCGGTCATGGCTCATTGTCCCCCGACGCCGGTTCGTTCGTTGCCCTGCACCCTCGATCCGCGGCAGGATCTTCGATGCACCGATGATCGGCTGTCGTCCCGGGGCGGCCCAGAGGAAAGGCAGCGCAGATGAGCGATCAGCACCCCGGCCGGGCCGTCGACCCCGAGGACGCCCTGGAGAACGAACGCGAACTCACCGGCGATCGCCTCATGGCGGTCGAGGACTTCTCCAGCGAGGACGCCGGCTATCACAAGGCGCTGAAGCCCCGGCAGATCCAGATGATCGCCATCGGCGGCGCGATCGGCACCGGTCTGTTCATGGGCGCAGGCGGCCGCCTCGCCTCGAGCGGGCCGGCCCTGATCATCGTCTACGCGGTGTGCGGCTTCTTCGCATTCCTGATCCTGCGCGCGCTCGGCGAGCTCGTGCTGCACCGCCCGTCCTCCGGCTCCTTCGTCTCGTACGCCCGAGAGTTCTACGGCGAGAAGGTCGCCTTCGTGAGCGGCTGGCTGTACTTCCTGAACTGGGCGATGACCTCGATCGTGGACGTGACCGCGGCGGCGCTGTACGTGAAGTTCTGGGCGCAGTACTGGCCGCCGCTGCAGGCCGTACCGCAGTGGCTGATCGCGCTCGTGGCGCTGGTGGTGGTGCTGTCGCTGAACCTCGTCAGCGTGAAGCTCTTCGGCGAGATGGAGTTCTGGTTCGCGATGATCAAGGTCATCGCCCTCGTGGCGTTCCTCATCATCGGAACGGTCATCCTCATCATCCAGGCCCCGACCGACGTCGGGCCCACCGGTTTCTCGATCATCGCGGAGCACGGCGGAATCCTGCCCATGGGCCTGTTCGCGCCGCTCATCGCGATCTCGGGCGTGGTGTTCGCCTACGCCTCGATCGAGCTCGTCGGTACGGCGGCGGGTGAGACGGCGGAGCCCGCGAAGATCATGCCCCGTGCGATCAACACCGTCGTGATCCGGATCGCGATCTTCTACGTCGGCTCGATCCTGCTGCTCTCGCTCCTGCTGCCGTTCAACACGTACAAGGCCGGCGAATCGCCGTTCGTGACCTTCTTCACGCACCTCGGCGGCGCGGAGACCGGCGCCGTGGCCGGGTCCGTGATGAACTTCGTCGTGCTCACGGCCGCGCTGTCCAGCCTGAACGCCGGCCTCTACTCGACCGGTCGCATCCTGCGATCGATGTCGGTGAACGGGTCGGCACCGCGCTTCACCGCCCGGATGAGCCGGAACGGCGTGCCGTACGGCGGAATCCTGCTCACCTCGGTCATCACCCTCGCGGGCGTGGTCCTGAACGCGATCGTGCCGTCGCAGGCGTTCGAGATCGTGCTCGAGGTCTCCGCGCTCGGCATCATCGGCGGGTGGGCCACGATCGTCCTGTGCCAGCTGCGCCTGCATGCGCTCACGAAGAAGGGGCTGCTGGAGCGATCCTCGTTCCGCATGTTCGGCGCGCCGTACACGGGGTATCTCACGCTCGCGTTCCTCGTGTTCGTGCTCGTCACCATGGGGTTCACCGAGACCGGCCGGTGGGTGCTGCTCTCCCTCATCGTGATCATCCCGGCGCTCATCGTCGGATGGTTCGCCGCCCGACGCCGGATCCTCGCGGCGGCCCGGGAACGCGAGGGCTTCACCGGCAAGCACTCGGTGCTCCCGCACCGTCAGGCGACCGAGGCTCTGCGCGACGACTGAGTGCGACCCGCCGGGGCCGCCTCCACGACCGAGTCGAATGTCCGACGCCCGGCGTAGCGTCGGATCGACGGCGGATCCTCCGCCACGGAATTCCCACTCAGAGGAGCGTGCAGCATGGACTGGAAGATCGAGCTCATCTTCGTGCCGGTCACGGACGTCGATCGTTCGAAGGAGTTCTACGAGCGGATCGGCTTCAACCCCGACCACGACCAGACGCCGTTCGACGGGCTGCGCTTCGTGCAGATGACGCCCCCCGGATCCGCGTGCTCGATCGCGTTCGGAACCAACCTCGGGATCGACCTCGAACCGGGCAGGCAGAACACGATCCAGGTCGTCGTGCCGAACGCCGACGAGGCTCTGGCGCACCTGCGCAGCGTGGGTGCGGAGGCGACCGATGTCGACGAGCAGGCCTGGGGCCGCTTCGTCACGTTCGCCGATCCCGATGGCAACCGCTGGACGCTGCAGGAGCTTCCGGACCGCAGCGCGCAGGCCTGACCCTGAGCGGGCGGGGTGTCAGGTGCGCCCCGCCCCCTCTCGTCTGCGGCCGGCGTGACATCGTCCGCACAGGTGCCGTCGCGCGCGCTAGCGTGGCACCATGAGCTCCCCGATCGACGCCACCGCAACACCCGCCTGGACCGCGCTCACCGCGCTGCGCGAGTCGTTCTCGCCCGATCTGCGCGGGTGGTTCGCGGCCGATGCGGAGCGCGTGCAGAGCCTGACCTTCGATCTGGCCGACCTCCGGGTCGACCTGTCGAAGAACCTCATCACGCCCGGGATCCGAGCGGCCCTGGTTCAGCTCGCCGAGCAGACCGGCGTCGCCGAGCGCTTCGCCGCGATGCTGGCGGGCGAGCACATCAACACGACCGAGGATCGTGCCGTGCTGCACACCGCCCTCCGTCGGCCTGCGGGAGCGACCCCGGAGCTGGTCGTCGACGGCCAGGACGTGGATCACGACGTGCACGCCGTGCTCGACGCGCTGAGCGCGTTCGCCGATCGCGTGCGCTCCGGCGCATGGCGCGGCGTCACGGGCAAGAAGGTCACCCACGTGGTCAACATCGGCATCGGCGGATCCGACCTCGGCCCGGTCATGGTCTACGAGGCGCTCAAGCCTTACGCCGACGCGGGCATCCAGGCCCGCTTCGTCTCCAACATCGATCCGACCGACATCGCCCAGAAGACGGCGGATCTGGATCCTGAGACGACGCTGTTCATCGTCGCCTCGAAGACGTTCACGACCCTGGAGACGCTCACCAACGCGCGCCTCGCCCGTGACTGGCTCTGGGCGCGTCTCGCCGAGGCCGGGGTCGACGTCGCCACCGATGAGGTGCGCAGCGACGCGGTCGCCCACCACTTCGTCGCCGTCTCCACGGCGCTGGACAAGGTCGCCGCGTTCGGCATCGACCCGACCAACGCGTTCGGCTTCTGGGACTGGGTCGGTGGACGGTACTCGGTCGACAGCGCGATCGGCCTGTCGCTCGCGATCGTGTTCGGCCCCGCCGCGTTCGGCGAGCTGCTCGCCGGCTTCCACGCCGTCGATGAGCACGTGCGCGCCACGCCGCTGGAGCGCAACGTTCCGGTTCTGATGGGCCTGCTCAACGTCTGGTACACGAACTTCCTCGGCGCGCAGTCGCACGCGGTGCTCCCCTATGCGCAGCAGCTGAGCCGCTTCCCCGCCTACCTGCAGCAGCTCACGATGGAGTCGAACGGCAAGTCCGTGCGGTGGGACGGGTCGCCGGTGACGACCGACACCGGCGAGGTGTTCTGGGGCGAACCCGGCACGAACGGCCAGCACGCGTTCTATCAGCTGATCCACCAGGGCACGCGACTGATCCCCGCCGACTTCATCGCCGTCGCGAATCCCGCCTACCCTCTCGCCGACGACGGCCGCGACGTGCACGGCCTCTTCCTGGCGAACTTCCTCGCCCAGACGAAGGCGCTCGCGTTCGGAAAGACCGCCGAGGAGGTCGAGGCAGAGGGCACGACCGGCGCGCTCGTGGCGGCGAGGACCTTCGCCGGCAATCGTCCGACGACGTCGATCTTCGCCCCCGCGCTGACGCCGGCCGTGCTCGGTCAGCTGATCGCCCTGTACGAGCACATCACCTTCACGCAGGGCGTGATCTGGGGGATCAACTCCTTCGACCAGTGGGGCGTCGAGCTCGGCAAGCAGCTGGCCCTGCAGATCGCGCCTGCGATCGAGGGCGATCAGGACGCGATCGACGCCCAGGATCCCTCCACCCGGGCGCTGCTCGCGTACTACCGCGAGCAGCGGAAGGCCTGAGGCGCCGACGTGGGCGACGACCAGATCGAGATCGGCGCGCTCGCGCTGAACGTCACCATCCCGCCGGAGTTGCGGTGGGAGGACGAGCGCCGCGGCGAACGGTTCGAACTGCAGTCCCTCACCGTGAGGCTCCTGCCCGACGGGGCACTCGCGGCGAAGGCGTACGGGCGTCCCGTCGCCGGTGGGCGGGGCGCCTACGTGTCGTTCCCGGTGCGGCACTCCCCCGCGATCGATGCGCTCATCACGGGCGCGGCGACCGAGGCGGCCCGACGATGGGCCGCGCACCGCGGTCTCTGACGCGCCGACGCTTCGCCGACCCTCGCGACGCCTCTCCGCCCGGCCGATTCTCGGTCAGAGCAGATCCTCGTCGTCGACCGGCCCGGTGCGGCGCCCGCGCCGCGTGAGCATCAGGATCAGGCTCAGCAGGAACACGACCGCACCGGCGATCATCAGGATGTAGCCAACGAGGTGCAGATCGATCCAGGTGACCTGGATGTTGAGCGCGAATTCGAGGATCGCGCCGATGACGAAGAGGACGATGCCGGTTCCGATGCCCATGAGAAGGGCCTCCGTTCGGTGACTGGGTGGTCGAACGGTCCGACACTAGGCCGGACCCCGCGCCGTGGCACGGGGGTTGACAACCGGCGGCGGAGGCCTTCGGCGCGGACGAGGGCGCCCACTCCCGCTCTCCGCCTAGAGTGGGCCGGGACCACCCCTACGATGACGCCTGCGCACGTGAAGGAGCCGGACGATGACGACCACGGAGTTGCAGGAGATCCTCGACAGGCATGTCGCGGGCGGCACCGCGCCCGGCATCGTGGTCGCGGATGGAGCCGACGACGGACGGCTGGACATCGTCTCCTCCGGCGATCTCCCCGTCGACGCCATCGTGCGCATCCAGTCGATGACGAAACCCGTCCTGGCCGTCGCGACGCTCCGGCTGGTGCAGGAGGGACGGCTCGAGCTGGACGCTCCCGTGCAGCGGTGGCTTCCGGAGCTTGCCGACCGCCGCGTGCTGCGTGCTCCGGGTGCGGCGCTCGACGACGTCGTACCCGCCCGATCGCCCATCACCGTCAGGCATCTGCTCACGAACACGTCCGGCTACGGCATGACGACCGCTCCCGGACCGCTGCAGGATGCGATGGCGCGGGGTCGCACCCAGGCGAGTCAGGATCCCGTCGCGCTCGGCGCCCAGGACTGGCTCGACGCCCTCGCTGAGCTCCCGTTGATGTTCCAGCCCGGTGCGGGATGGCGCTACCACCACTCGTTCGGGATCCTCGGGATCCTGCTCAGCCGCGTCGCGGACCGCCCCCTGCAGGATCACCTCTCGGACGAGATCTTCGATCCGCTCGGCATGACCGACACGGGATACTCGGTTCCGCAGCCGCAGGCACATCGTCTCCCCGCGGCGCACCGCCACGACGGGCCGGGCGCGCTCATCGAGATCGAACCCGCCGCATCGGGCTTCTACGTGGCCCCGGCGCCGTTCGACCTGAGTCATGCCGAGCTGGTCTCGACGGCGTCGGATTATGCGGCCTTCGCCCGGATGCTGGCTTCCGGCGGCCGCGCCGGCGATCGCATCATGGTGCAGCCCGCACTGCTCGAGCAGATGCGGACCGACCGCGTTCCCGCGCGCCTCAAGACGCCGGACAGCTTCTTCCCCGGCTTCTGGGACGGGATGGGCTGGGGCTACGGCGTCGCCGTGCAGACCGAAGGGCCGCATCGGGGTCGCTACGGCTGGTCCGGAGGGCTGGGCACCGACGTGTACGTCGCCCCCGACGGTTCGTTCCGGGTGATCCTGACCCAGGTCGAGATGGGTCCCGAGACGATGGCGCTCTTCGCCGACCTCGCCTGAGCGGTCTTCCGCCAGGGCTGCCCCGAGGCGTCTTCTGAGGCCGCGGCGAGGAGCCGGGCGCCCCCGATCAGGCGCGCCGGTACTGCCCGACCATGGGGCAGTCGAACGGATCCCGCGCAGCGAGGCCCACGCGGTTGAGGTAGTCGATGACGATCGCGTAGGACCGCCAGAGCGAGGTCTCGGTGTAGGGGACGCCGTGCGTGGCGCAGAACTCGCGGACGATCTCGCTCGCCTGTGCGAGGTGCATCCGGGACATGCTCGGGAAGAGGTGGTGCTCGACCTGGTAGTTCAGGCCGCCCATGAGCCAGGTGGCCCACCAGCCGCCGCGGATGTTGCGCGAGGTGTGCACCTGCTTCGAGAAGAAGTCGAGTCGGGCCTCCGGGGCGATCACGGCCATGCCCTTGTGGTTCGGTGCGAACGAGGCCCCCATGTACACGCCGAACACGGCGAGCATGACGCCGACGAACGCGAAGGCCTTGCCGAGCGGGAGCAGCAGGAAGACGGGCGTCAGCACCAGGGCGAACCGGGCGCCGATCATGCCGATCTCCGTCCAGCGGCCCTTGACCGGTTCCCGGCCGGCGAGATGCTTGATGCCGAGGTAGTGCAGGTTCAGGCCCTCGAGGGTGAGGAGGGGGAAGAACAGCCAGCCCTGCTTGCGGGTGATCATCCGGCGCAGACCCCGCGCCTGGACCGCGTCCTCCTCGAGGAAGGAGATGGTGTCGACCTCGATGTCCGGGTCCTTGCCCACGCGGTTCGGGTTCGCGTGGTGACGGCTGTGCTTGGAGTCCCACCACGAGTAACTGATCCCTACGACCGCCGCCGCGAGGAATCTGGCGAGCCGGTCGTTCGCCGGGCCGGAGGCGAGGATCTGCCGGTGCGCGGCCTCGTGCGCGAGGAACGCGACCTGGGTGAAGATGATCCCCAGCGCGGCGGCGATGAGCAGCTGGTACCAGCTGTCTCCGAACAGGATGAATCCGGTGATCGCACCGCCGAATGCGATCGCGATCCCGATCGCCACGAAGATGTAGAACCGCGGCGTGCGCTGCATCAGTCCGGTCTCCCGCACCACCCGGGACACTTCGACGAACGCCCGCGCGACGTGCGGGAAGTCCTCCTGGCGGGCGTAGGTCTGTCGGACGGGTCCGAGCCTGGACGGAGTCTCGGCGTAGGTGGATGACATCGCGAGCGCCTTCCCTGTGTCCGGACGAGCCGGAGCTGGAGCCAAGGGCAGGTGCCGATCGCTGTTCTCACCGTACGCGCATCCATATGCATCGACGGGCATGCGACGCCTGCACATCCGGCACGAAAGCACCCTGCGGGGCCTCTGAACGCTGGTGCCACGGCGGCGCCCTGGATCAGGACCGGGGAACCCTGGTGCGAAGGCCCGGGGAACCCCGGCGCGAAGACGGGTGGCGCCAGGGCGTGCGGGCAGGCGGCGGCCTAGGCAGCGGCCATCAGGCGGCCGTCACGATGCGCGGCATCCAGGGCCTCGTCCGCGGCGCGACGCCCTTCCGCGATGAGCCGGGGCACATCTTTCATCACCCATTGCGCCATGCGCTCCATCTGCGGCTGGATGAGGATCACGGTCGGATCGGCGACGAGGTCGGCCGTCGCGGTGACGGTGCGCATCATGCGCACGTTCTCCCACTTCGCGTGCAGGCGGACGACGATCGTCCGCTCTGCGCCGAGCGCGCGGGTCACGGAGTCGGGGACGTTGTCGACCATCCCGCCGTCGGCGAGGAGCGCGCCATCGCGGCGGATCGGCGGCAGCACCCCGGGGACGGCGACCGTGGCGCGCAGGGCGGTGCTGAGCGGACCGCGGTCGAGGATCACGCCGCTGCGCGTGCGCAGATCCGTCGCGTAGGCGCCGAAGCGGCGGGGCAGGTCTTCGATCAGTGGGTCGCGCCCGAGGATTCGGTGGATCGCGTCCGTCACGGCATGAGTGTCGAGCAGGCCCCAGCGCGGGCGCAGTGACCATCGCGCGATCGCGCCCCAGCGGAAGCCGCGGACCGCGCGTTCGATCGCATCGGCATCGAATCCGGCCGCATATGCGGCCCCGAGGAGGGCGCCGGCACTGGTCCCCGCGACGATCCCGGGGCGGATGCCGCGCTCCGCGAGCACCTGCAGCACTCCGGCCTGGGCCGCGCCGTAGGCGCCGCCGCCGCTCAGCGTCAGTCCGAGGGTCGGGTCGTCGGCCACCGTGTCTCCCCTCGTCCGCCGTCAGGAGACGGTATCAGCGGCCGCCTTCGCAACTGCTGAACCGGGCGTACCTTTCCCCCGGGCGGTCGCCGCGTTCCGTTCAGCCAGCACGGCGAACGCGTGCGCGAGTGCCGGAGGGCGGACGACCTCGATGTCGGTGTCGAACCGATTGAGGTCCGCCGCGAGGGCGATCCAGGACCACGAGCCGATCTCGAGCGAGCACCGGTCGGGGCCGAGGTCCTCGACGACTCCGCCACCCGCGAACGGCAGCACGTCACGAGCGGGCAGAGAGAGGACGACCTTGCCTTGGCACGGCCAGCGGTCCCCCTCGGCAGAGCCCTTGAACCGCGCCGAGACGTATTCGGCGACGTCGCCGCCCGGGATCTCCCGGCGCGCGAATCGCGGGCCCGCAGGTGTGCGCGGCGCGATGCGATCGGCGCGGAAGAGCCGCCATTCATCCCTGTCGAGATCCCAGGCGACCAGATACCAGCGACCCCGGGCGGTCACGAGGTGATGCGGCTCCACCCGCCGCGGAGGCCGATGGTCGTCGTTCGCACGAGGAGCGCCGCTCGTGTAGTCGAAGCGCAGCACCTCGTCGGCCCGCACCGCAGCCGAGATCGCGATCAGCACGCCGGTCGAGACCGCATCCCGCAGGTCGTCGTCGGGGCGCGACGGGAGCGTGGTGAAGCGGAGCGCATCGAGGCGGTGCCGAAGGTGAGACGGCATCACCTGACGGATCGTGGTCAGCGCGCGCAGGGAGGCCTCCTCGATGCCGGCTCCGGAAGCCGTCGCGGCCTGGAGCGCGACGGCGAGCGCCACGACCTGCTCGTCGTCGAAGAGCAGGGGCGGGAGCTCGCTGCCCGCACCCAGGCGGTATCCGCCGTCCGGCCCCATGGTCGCCTGGATGCGGTACCCCATCTCCCTGAGTCGATCGATGTCGCGGCGGACCGTGCGCTGGCTGACCTCCAACCGCTCGGCCAGGGTCGATCCCGGCCAGTCGCGTCTGGTCTGCAGGAGCGACAGCAGGGTGAGCAGGCGTGACGTGGGAGCGGCCATGTATGAACAGTACTTCCGGTGTAGGACATGATCTGACCTATATGGATGCGAGGCTGAGCGAGTCCGGGGGAAGCCGGGACAACACCTGATCAAGGAGCGCTCATGAGCATCACGACGACCACCCACCTCAACTTCCGCGGCGACGCGCGCCAGGCGCTGGAGTTCTATCAGGCCGTGTTCGGCGGTCGGCTCGGCATCGCGACCTACGGTGACTTCGGAATGCCGAAGGACGCCCCCGGTGCCGACGACGTCGTCTTCGGGCAGCTCGAGTCCGAGGGCGGCTTCCGGGTCATGGCCTACGACATTCCCGGCGCGCCCGCCGACCTCGCGACCGGCGGTCCGACGCGCCGCGAGAACGGCGTCACGCTCACCGAGCAGCCCTTCTTCGTCTCCGTGCGCGGCACCGCCCTGGACGAGGTGAAGGAGCACTGGGACGCGCTGTCCGCGGGCGCATCGATCATCGAGCCGCTCGCCGCATCGGCCTGGAGCCGGGGATTCGGCATGCTGACCGACCGCTTCGGCGTGACCTGGATCCTCGACGTCGCCGCCGAGCACCAGGCGGGTTGATCCCTTTCGGCACAGGAAGAGGCCCGGACCCGCGATGATCGCGGATCCGGGCCTCTCGTATGCTGCGACTCAGAAGTCCCAGTCCTCGTCTTCCGTGGCCTCGGCCTTGCCGATGACGTAGGAGGATCCGGAACCGCTGAAGAAGTCGTGGTTCTCGTCCGCGTTGGGCGAGAGCGCCGACAGGATCGCCGGGTTCACGTTCGTCACGGTCGCCGGGAACATCGCCTCGTAGCCGAGGTTCATCAGCGCCTTGTTCGCGTTGTAGTGCAGGAAGCGCTTGACGTCCTCGGTGAGGCCGACGCCGTCGTACAGGTCCTGGGTGTACTGCACCTCGTTGTCGTAGAGCTCGTAGAGCAGCGAGAAGGTGTAGTCCTTCAGCTCGTCCTTCTTGGCCTGGTCGAGCGTCTCGAGGCCGCGCTGGAACTTGTAGCCGATGTAGTACCCGTGCACGGCCTCGTCACGGATGATGAGGCGGATGAGGTCAGCCGTGTTGGTGAGCTTCGCCCGCGACGACCAGTGCATCGGCAGGTAGAAGCCCGAGTAGAACAGGAAGCTCTCCAGCAGGGTCGAGGCGACCTTGCGCTTGAGCGGCTCGTCGCCCCGGTAGTAGTCCATGACGATCTGAGCCTTCTTCTGAAGGTTCGGATTCTCCACGGACCAGCGGAACGCCTCGTCGATCTCCTTCGTCGAGCACAGCGTCGAGAAGATCGAGGAATAGCTCTTCGCGTGCACCGACTCCATGAACGCGATGTTCGTGTAGACGGCCTCCTCGTGCGGGGTGATCGCATCGGGGATGAGCGACACGGCGCCGACGGTGCCCTGGATCGTGTCCAGCAGCGTCAGGCCGGTGAACACCCGCATGGTGAGCGTCTGCTCCTCCGGGGTGAGCGTGTTCCACGACTGGATGTCGTTGGACAGCGGCACCTTCTCGGGCAGCCAGAAGTTGTTCACCAGACGGTTCCAGACCTCGAGGTCCTTGTCGTCCTGGATGCGGTTCCAGTTGATCGCCTGGACGCGATCGACGAGCTTGAGCGGTTCGGGAGTCATATCAATCCTTCAGAAGAATGCCTGATCGGAGGTTCACAGCATGCAGCTGACGCACTCGGCCATGTCCGTGCCCTCGAGCGCCATCTGACGCAGGCGGATGTAGTAGATCGTCTTGATGCCCTTGCGCCAGGCGTAGATCTGCGCCTTGTTGATGTCGCGCGTGGTCGCCGTGTCCTTGAAGAACAGCGTGAGCGACAGGCCCTGGTCGACGTGCTGCGTGGCCGCGGCGTACGTGTCGATGACCTTCTCGTAGCCGATCTCGTACGCGTCCTCGTAGTACTCCAGGTTGTCGTTCGTCATGAACGCCGCCGGGTAGTAGACGCGACCGAGCTTGCCTTCCTTGCGGATCTCGATCTTCGACGCGATCGGGTGGATCGAACTCGTCGAGTTGTTGATGTACGAGATGGATCCGGTCGGCGGCACGGCCTGCAGGTTCTGGTTGTAGATGCCGTGCTTCTGGATGGACTCCTTCAGCTCCACCCAATCGGCCTGCGTCGGGATGTGGTGACCGGCGAACAGCTCGACGACCTTCTCGGTCGCGGGCGCCCACTCCTGATCGATGTACTTGTCGAAGAACGCACCGGACGCGTAGGTCGAGTCATCGAAGCCGTCGAACGCCGTCCCGCGCTCGATCGCGAGCTTGTTCGAGGCGCGCAGCGCGTGGAACAGCACCGTGTAGAAGTAGATGTTCGTGAAGTCGACGCCCTCTTCGGATCCGTAGAAGACGTGCTCGCGCGCCAGGTAGCCGTGCAGGTTCATCTGGCCCAGGCCGATCGCGTGCGAGCGGTCGTTGCCGTCCTCGATCGAGCGCACCGAGGCGATGTGGCTCTGGTTGCTCACCGCGGTGAGGCCGCGGATCGCGGTCTCGACGGTCGCGCCGAGGTCGCCCCCGTCCATCGCGAGGGCGATGTTCATCGAGCCGAGGTTGCAGGAGATGTCCTTGCCGATCTGCGCGTACGAGAGGTCCTCGTTGTACGTCGTCGGGGTGTTGACCTGCAGGATCTCGCTGCACAGGTTGGACATGTTGATCCGGCCCTTGACCGGGTTGGCCTTGTTCACCGTGTCCTCGAACATGATGTACGGGTAGCCCGACTCGAACTGGATCTCGGCGATCGTCTGGAAGAACTCGCGCGCGTTGATCTTCGTCTTCTTGATGCGCGGGTCGTCGACCATCTCGCGGTACTTCTCGGTCACCGAGATGTCGCCGAACGGCACGCCGTAGACGCGCTCCACGTCGTACGGCGAGAAGAGGTACATGTCCTCGCCGTTCTTGGCGAGCTCGAACGTGATGTCCGGCACGACGACGCCGAGCGACAGCGTCTTGATGCGGATCTTCTCGTCGGCGTTCTCGCGCTTGGTGTCGAGGAACCGCATGATGTCGGGGTGGTGCGCGTTGAGGTACACCGCGCCGGCGCCCTGACGAGCACCGAGCTGGTTGGCGTAGGAGAAGCTGTCTTCGAGCAGCTTCATGACGGGGATGATGCCCGAGGACTGGTTCTCGATCTGCTTGATCGGGGCGCCCGACTCGCGGATGTTGCTCAGCAGCAGCGCCACGCCGCCGCCGCGCTTGGACAGCTGCAGGGCGGAGTTGATGCCGCGGGCGATCGACTCCATGTTGTCCTCGATGCGCAGCAGGAAGCAACTGACGAGCTCGCCGCGCTGCGCCTTGCCGGCGTTCAGGAACGTCGGGGTGGCCGGCTGGAAGCGGCCGGAGATGATCTCCTCGACGAGGTTCTTCGCCACGTCCTCGTCGCCGTCGGCGAGCGCGAGGGCGGTCATCACGACGCGGTCCTCGAAGCGCTCCAGGTAGCGCTTGCCGTCGAACGTCTTGAGCGTGTAGCTCGTGTAGTACTTGAACGCACCGAGGAAGGTCTCGAAGCGGAACTTCTTCGAGTAGGCGAACTCGTTGAGCTCCTTGATGAAGTCGAACGAGTACTTGTCCAGGACGGCGCCCTCGTAGTACTCCTTCTCGACGAGGTAGTCCAGGCGCTCCTTGAGCGAGTGGAAGAACACCGTGTTCTGGTTGACGTGCTGCAGGAAGTACTCCCGTGCCGCGCGCTTGTCGGCGCCGAACTGGATCTGCCCGTTCGCGTCGTACAGGTTCAGCATCGCGTTCAGGGCGTGGTAATCGAGCCCCTCGTACGCCTGGTTCGCCTTGTAGTCGGCCTCGGCCTTCACTGCGTCACGCTCTGCGTGCTCTTCGACTGCAATACCCACCATCGTTCCAATCCGTCGCTCACGCGATCGACGTCGTCCTGTGTGCCGTAGATCTCGAGCCGGTACAAGTGGGGCACGTGGCACTTGCGGCTGATGATGTCACCGGCGGCGCAGAACGCGTCGCCGAAGTTGGTGTTGCCTGCGGAGATCACTCCGCGGATGTGTCGCCGATTGCGCTCGTCGTTGAGGAACCGGATGACCTGCTTCGGCACGGCGCCCTTCTCGACGCCGCGCCCCTGCCCGCCGCCGTAGGTCGGCGTGACCAGCACGAAGGGCTCATCGATGACGAGCGGCTCCTCGGTGCTGTGCAGCGGGATCCGCCGCGCCTCCAGGCCCAACTTCTCGATGAACCGGGCGGTGTTGCCCGAAATGCTCGAGAAGTAGACCAGAAGCGGCGCGGCGGTCGCGGTGGCGGCGTTCATGAGATCGCCTCCTCCGCGATTACGCCAGGCGAGCGGCGAGCTCGTCGATCTTGTCGGGACGGAAGCCCGACCAGTGGTCCTCGTCGGTGACGACGACGGGCGCCTGCAGGTAGCCGAGCGACTTCACGTGCTCGAGCGCCGCGGCGTCCTCGGAGACGTCGTGGATCTCGTACTCGATGCCCTTGGCGTCGAGCGCGCGGTAGGTCGCGTTGCACTGGACGCAGGAGGGCTTGGTGTAGACCGTGATGGACATGTATTGCGCCTCTTCTTCCCCTCAGAACCCGGCTTTCGGACAGGTGGCCCTGCCGGGAGTTCAATACTACATATAGGTGCGGACATTCGGATCGACCACAAGGGCTAGTAGTTACAACTGTGTAGTTTTCCACCGTATTCCACCGCTACAACACAGGTTCTCCACGCTTCTGTCCACAGCCCGGGGCGGCCGCGGAGCCCTCCCGAACCGCGGTTTCCCGCGGCTCGCGGACGCCCCCGTCGGATCCCTCCACAGATCCGACGCTAGAAGGGGCCGCGGACATTCCTCAGCCTGTGGAAATCGTCCTCCGGCGTGTCGTCGGCGTGTCGCATCGGCTCCTCGCGCAGGACGGTCCGGGCGGACGCGGGACCTGCTCTCCGCGCCCCGCGACCTGTAGCGTTGATCCGTGGCCGGATCGGGATACAAGGAGCTTCTGCGCGTACCGGGAGTCGGGCGCATCATCGCCGCGCAGTTGACGGCGCGGTTCCCGAACGGCATGGCGAGCCTCGCGATCCTGCTGCACGTGCAGCACGCGACCGGATCCTATGGGGCGGCCGGACTCGTGCTGGCGGCGTCGTCGATCGGACAGGCCGTGTCCGGCCCCGTCACCAGCCGTTGGATGGGCCGCTGGGGCATGCGCCCCGTGCTCACGCTGACCCTGTCGATCTGCGTGCTCGCATTCCTCGGACTGGCGTTCTTCTCGTTCCTGCCGCTCGCCGGCTTCGTGGTGCTCGGCCTGATCGCCGGGCTCTCCACCCCGCCGATCCAGTCCGCCGCGCGCACCATCTACCCGAAGCTCGTGAACTCCTCGCAGCTCACGCCGCTGTTCTCGCTGGACGCATCGCTGCAGGAGATCATCTGGATCGTGGCGCCCGTCGTCATCACGATCGTGTCCACGCAGGTCGGCACCGTGCAGGGCCTGCTGCTCGTCGCCGCGGTGCTCGTGGGCGGCGGAGCCTGGTTCATCCTCTCCCCCGAGGTCGGGCGCGTGCGCATCCCGCGCAGCCGCCGCGGCTTCGGCGCCGTCGTGCTGAAGCCGCCGGTGCTGCTGGCCACGGTCATCGGCTTCCTCCTCATCGGCGCCTGCTCCGCGGTGGAGGCCGGCGTGGTGAAGACCTTCGACCACGGCGGCCTGGAGGCGGGGCTCGTGCTCGCCGTCTTCTCCGTGGGAAGCCTCGTCGGCGGTCTCGCCTCGGGCCGGGTGCCCATGGGGCCGTGGGCGATGGCACGGCGGCTGACCATCGTGACCGTCGGTCTCGCGCTGACCATGGTCTCCCTCAACGTGTTCTGGCTCGGCGGCACCCTGCTCGCGGCAGGCATCGGCATCGCCCCCGCCCTCGCGGTGCTGTTCGCGATCACCTCCGCGAGCGTGAAGTTCTCCGAGACCGCGGAGGCGTTCGGCTGGGCCGGCACCGGGCAGCTGATCGGCGCGGCCGCCGGATCCGCCATCGCCGGATTCCTCATCGACAGCCTGCACAGCCCGACGGGCGCCTACCTCGCCGCCACGTGCTTCGCGGCGGCGGCGCTCGTCGTCTCGGCGGTGTTCGTGCGGTTCTTCCCGGATCTGCGCGACCGCGACGCCGCGCCCATGCCGGACACCGAGGTCGTCCAGCTGCCGTGACGGCGTGATTCCGCCGCCGGAACCCGTGACCTCGGAATCCGCAGGATCCGGGGACTTCAACCTTCGATTTCTGTTGTCAATTCCGATTTCGAGTGACAAGATCGGAACATGAGCGCCGATCTGCAACAGAAAGCACACGATCACCTCTGGATGCACTTCACCCGGCAGTCCACGATGGACCGCACCGGTGTGCCGATCATCGTCCGGGGCGAGGGACACCACATCTGGGACGACACCGGCAAGCAGTACATCGACGGGCTGGCCGGCCTCTTCGTCGTCAACGCCGGTCATGGCCGCAAGCGGCTGGCCGAGGCCGCCGCGAAGCAGGCGGAGCAGCTGGCGTTCTTCCCGCTGTGGTCGTACGCGCACCCGGCCGCGATCGAGCTCGCCGACCGGCTCGCCGGCTACGCCCCGGGCGATCTGAACCGGGTCTTCTTCACGTCGGGCGGCGGCGAGGCCGTCGAGACCGCCTTCAAGCTCGCCAAGCACTACTGGAAGCTGCAGGGCAAGCCCACCAAGCACAAGGTCATCTCACGCTCGATCGCCTATCACGGCACGACGCAGGGTGCGCTCGCGATCACCGGCATCCCCGCGATGAAGGCGATGTTCGAGCCGGTCACCCCGGGCGGCTTCCGCGTTCCGAACACGAACATCTACCGCGCCGCCGAGATGGGCGCGCCGACGGATCCCGCCTCGTTCGGTGTCTGGGCGGCCGACCGGATCGAGGAGATGATCCAGTTCGAGGGTCCCGACACGGTCGCCGCGGTCTTCCTCGAGCCGGTGCAGAACTCGGGCGGGTGCTTCCCGCCTCCTCCCGGCTATTTCCAGCGCGTGCGCGAGATCTGCGACCGCTACGACGTGCTGCTCGTCTCCGACGAGGTGATCTGCGCGTTCGGCCGGATCGGGCACATGTTCGCGTGCGACGCCTACGGTTACGTGCCCGACATCATCACCTGCGCCAAGGGCATCACGAGCGGCTACTCCCCGCTGGGCGCCGCGATCGTGAGCGACCGGATCTACGAGCCCTTCGCGCACGGCGACCTGTCGTTCCCGCACGGCTACACGTTCGGCGGGCACCCGGTCTCGGCTGCGGTCGCGCTGGAGAACCTGAACATCTTCGAGGAGGAGAAGCTCAACGAGCGGGTGCGGGAGAACTCACCGCTGTTCCGCGCCGAGCTGGAGACCCTGCTCGACCTGCCGCTCGTGGGCGACGTGCGCGGCGACGGCTACTTCTTCGGGATCGAGCTGGTCAAGGACAAGACCACGCGTGAGACGTTCGACGACGACGAGTCGGAACGGCTGCTGCGCGGGTTCCTCTCCGGCGCGCTCTACGAGGCCGGACTGTACTGCCGCGCCGATGACCGCGGCGACCCCGTGATCCAGCTCGCACCGCCGCTGACGATCGGTCCGGCGGAGTTCCGCGAGATCGCCGGGATCCTGCGCGGCGTGCTGAAGGAGGCCGAGTCGGTTCTGTAGTCGCTGGGGACGCGACACGGGGAGGGCGGATGGGGATCCGCCCTCCCCTTTCCTCTGCATCCGCTTCCTCTGAACCCGTGCGGCGTTTCGTCTCGATCTGCGTTTCGTCTCGGTCGCTGCGCGTCCTCGCTCAACGACCGTGCGGCGTCCTCGCTCAACGACCCCGAGCGGACGGTGTCGCGATCACGAGGCTCGTCGGCCCCATCTGCTCGACGCTCACGAGGTCGAGCGCCGCGCCGTCGGGGAACAGCCGGCGGCCGGCACCGGTCGCCGTCGGGAAGACGCGCAGACGGTACTCGTCGACGGCACTGGCCGCGACGAAGCCGTCGACGAGCGAGCCGCTGCCGATCACGATGACGTCGCGCTCCGCCGCGATCTCCCGCGCCCAGCCCACCGGATCCGACTCGACCCGCCGCGAGTGCTGCCAGCGATCGAGGTCGACGTCACCGCCCGTGACGACCGCCTTGTCCGCGGCGTTCAACGCGCGGGCGAACGGATCCGTCGCGTCGCGCGGCGGCCACAGAGCCGAGAACGACTCCCAGGTGCGGCGTCCGAACAGGAAGACGCCGGTCTGCAGGATCGTCCCGTAGCCGAACTTGTCTCCCGCGATCGCCTCCCGGCCATGGCGGAACGCCCACCCTCCGAAGGGCGTGCCGTCCGATCCGTCCGGGTCCTCCACGACCCCGTCGAGGGTGATGAACTGCGCCACGATGATGCGTGCCATGTCGTGCTCCTTGCGTCGTGCCCCGATGCGGATCCTCCGCGGAGGGCTTCACAAGGGTGTACGGACGAGGGCCGTCGAACTCATCGGTGCGGGCGGGATCCGTTCGGGTCCCTCATACGGCGACGACGCCGTCGCGCTCGAACAGGGCGAACAGCGCCGCGTCGCGATACACCAGCACGTGGCCGATCCTGGTTCCCGTCGCATCGGCTTCGAACAGCTGCACGGTGTGCGGCTGAGGGCCGTCCTCATCGACGCGCAGGAGCAGGAAGCCGTGCTGCCCGTTGGCCGAGATCGGGCGGGTCTGCCAGCGCGTGCCCTGCCCGTCGAACAGGTGCGCCATGAACGCGGCGTAGGTCTCCCGACCGATCGACCAGTACGGCACGGGCGGCATCTCGAACAGCACGTCATCGGCGACGAGCTCTGCGAGAGCCGCGACGTCGGCCTGCTCGATGGCGCGCGCATACCGCTCGACCGTCTCGCGCCGCAGCGGCGCGGCGCGAGAGGACCGCTCTGCCACTGCCGCCTTCGCGCGCTGCAGCGCCGAGTTCACCGACGGCACGCTCGTCTCGAGGATCAGGGCCGTCTCCGCCGCGGAATGCCCGAGCACTTCGCGCAGGATGAACACCCCGCGCTGCTTCGGGGGCAGCGCCTGCAGCACGAGAGTCACCGCGAGCCGCACCCCGGAGGCCTCGGCGACCGCCCGCTCCGGCTCGGAGTCGGCCCACCAGCGGGTCGGCGCCGGCACCAGCCACGGCACGTCCATGGCCGGGACCAGAGGGGCGCCGACGTCGATGCCCGGATCCGTGAGGTCGCGCGGGAGCGGGCGGCGCGGCATCTCGCGAAGCCTGTCCACGCAGACGTTGCGCGCGATGCGGTACACCCAGGTCGACAGGGCGGCCCTGGCCGGATCGTAGGACGCGCGGCCGCGCCAGGCCCGTTCGAGCGCATCCTGCACCGCGTCCTCCGCGTCGAACGGGGAGCCCAGCATCTGATAGCAGAAGGCGAGCAGTCCGCCGCGGAGGGCGGCGAGGTCGGAGGCGTCCACGCAGCCGAGGCTAGCCGCCCGGCTCAGCCTCCCGCCATCGTCCGGGCGATGTCGGCCGCGGAGTCGCCTGCCTTCTTCAAGACCAGGGCCACGAGCGCGAGAGCCCCGAGCGTCAGCACGAGCATGATCGTGGACACCGCGGCGATCTCCGGACGCAGGCCGCTGCGCAGCGCGCTCAGCACGTACACGGGCCAGGGCGTGGTGCCCGAGACCTGCACGAAGGCGGAGACGATCGTGTTGTCCAGCCCCAGCGTGAACGAGAGCAGGAAGCCCGCGAGGACGGCCGGCATCGCGAGCGGCAGCGTGACCTTCGCGAAGGTGGTGAACGGCTTGGCGTAGAGATCGGCCGAGGCCTCCTCCAGCTTCGCATCGAGGCCGACCAGGCGCGCCCGCACGATGTACGACACGATCGCGATGGAGAACAGCGACTGGCCGATCACGAGGCGCACGGTGCCGTCGTTGAAGATCGACAGCCCCAGATCCTGGCCGAGGAAGACGACCCAGGGCAGCAGCGCCACCGCGTCCACGATCTCGGGCGTCACCGAGATCAGCAGCAGCAGTCCCAGGAACCACGGCACCCACTTGCCGGGGGTGCGTGCCATCGCGATGCCGGCGAGGGTGCCGAGCGCCGTCGCGAGCACGGCCGCGATGAGACCGGTGCGCAGCGAGACCAGCACGGCGTCGCGGACGGCCGGCTTGGTGACGATCGCGGCGAACGAGTCGAAGCCGAAGTGGTCCCACGAGATCAGCAGTCGGCCGACGTTGAACGAATACACGATCACGACGGCGATCGGCAGGAACAGGAAGACGAACACGAGCGTCGCCCACAGCGGCAGCAGCCAGCGACTGACGTTGCGGGGCGCCTTCACACGGCGACCGGATCCCGCCCGGGTCGTGGACGGTGACGGATCCGCCTGCTCGGCGGGGCGTTCTGCGACGACGGTCATCGTGCGTCCTCCAGCGTCAGTCGGTAGCTGCGGCGGATGGGGATCGTGACGAGCCAGCCGATCGCCGCCATGACGCCGATCGACAGGGCGATCGTGAGGATGAGCAGCACGGCCATCGCGGATCCGAGCGCCCAGTTCTGCGCGGTCTGGAACTGGCTGGCGACGATCTGACCGACCATGTTGCCCTTCGCACCGCCCAGGACGGTCGCCGTGATGTAGTCGCCCATGAGCGGGATGTAGACCAGCAGCACCCCGGCGATGATGCCGGGCTGCGCGAGCGGGATCGTCACGCGGAAGAACGTCTGCCAGCTGCCGGCGCCGAGGTCCTTGCTCGCCTCGCGCAGCGGTCCGCTGACGCGGTCGAATGCCACGAACAGGGGCAGGATCATGAGCGGCAGATAGTTGTAGACGACGCCGAGCAGCACCGCACCGCGGGTGTTCAGGATCCCCAGGGGCCCCGGGATCACGCCGAGGAACTGCAGTGCGTGCGAGAGCCAGCCCTCGGGCGCCAGGATGATCTGCCAGCCGATCGTGCGCACCAGGAAGTTGGTCCAGAACGGCACCATCACCAGGGCGAGGAACATCCCGCGCCTGCTCGGCGCGCACTTCACCGCGATCCAGTACGCGACGGGAGCGCCGATGATCAGGCACAGGGCGGTTCCGGCGATGCCGACCCAGAGCGTGTTCTGGAAGGTCGCGAAGAAGGTGGGCGAGAGGGCCTCGACGTAGCGATCGAAGGACAGCTTGTCGTTCGCGTTGGTCGAGAAGATGCTCGGCTTGTAGCCGAAGCTGTACCAGACCACGACGCCGATCGGGACGACGAAGAAGACGAGCAGCCACACCCAGGCGGGCAGGGCCAGGCCGAAGCGGATCCTGAGCTTACGCACCGGCGGCCGCCTTCGTCGCGTTCCAGATCGCCACGATCCGCTCCTGGGCCTTCGTGAACTTCCCCTCGTGCATCGTGGCGATCTGCTCCTCCGTGAAGAAGACCATGTCGAGGTTCTCCAATCCCGCCGCCTCGGCCCGCTGCTGATTGCCCTCGACGCCGGTGTCGTAGCCGATGTAGTCCATCTGCTTCACCTGCACGTCCGGCGCGATGATGAAGTTGATGAAGGCGTGCGCCGCCTCGGGGTGCGGCGCCCCCTTTGCGATCGACCAGTTGTCCATCCAGATCTCGGTCGCCGGGGCCCCCAGCACCCACTGCCAGCGCTCCGGATTCTTCGATGCCGCGATTCCGGTGCGCGCGTCGCCGTTGTACACCTGCACGAGTGCCGCGGTCGCCTGCGGGATGATCTGTCCGCCGGGTGCGGAGTCGAAGGAGATCACGTGCGGGGCGATCTCCTTCGTCATGAACGCTTCGCAGTCCGCGAGGTGCTTCTCGTCCGTCGTGTTCCAGTCGATCCCGTGGGACCAGAAGTAGATGCCGCACATGGGCGCCGGGTCATCGAGGAGGGAGGTCTTCCCGGAGGCCTCGTTCTGCGCCGCATCGATGAAGTCGGCCCACCCGGTCAGTTCCCGCTTGATCACGGTCTTGTCGTAGGCGAAGCCCGTCGTGCCCCATGCCTTGCAGATCGAGTACTCGTTCTTCGGATCGAACGTGCGGTGGATGAAGTGGGGGTTCATCGTCTGGAAGTTCGGGATCAGGTCGAGGTTCAGCCGCTCCAGCAGACCGTTCTCGGCCATCGGGAGGATGAACGGACCCGTCGGGACGACGATGTCGTAGCCCGACGTGCCGCGTGCGGCGACCAGCTTCGCGACGAGCTCCTCGTTCGAGTTGAACGCGTCGACGACGATCTTCGGCCCCTTGTTCTTCGTGAAGGCGCTCAGCAGATCCGGATTGTCGTAGTCGCTCCAGGTGTAGATCGAGAGCTTGTCCTCGAGCGGACCGCCGTTCGCCTGGGATGCCGCGGACGCCTTCTGCGGGGCGCAGGCGGTGAACAGCACGGCGCCCGAGGCCGCGAGCGCGGTCGCGAGGAAGCCGCGCCGCGTCAGCTCGGCACCGATCTTGCGTGCGGAGGGAGCGTTCGCGAGCACCCGCACCGGGGCGTGGCCGTGAGCGCCGCCGTACGCCATCAGGCCGCTTCCTTGGGCAGGGCGATCACGTGGGTGGCCGTCTCGGGGATCCCGTCGCCGGCGAAGATGCGCACGTCGGCGTCGCTCCAGGTGCAGCGCACGGCGTCGCCGACGGCCACCGCCGGCGCGCCGGGAGCGGGGATCCGCACCAGGAACGTCTGCTCGCGGCCCACGTCCACGGCGACCTGCAGGGTCTCTCCCAGATGCGAGACGCCCAGCACGGTGCCGTCGAGGCCGGGTTCGTCCGCACGTCCCGCAGGAGCGAGCCGCACGAACTCCGGGCGGATCGCGGCGACGGCGGCGGATCCGGGAGCGCTCTGCGCGCCGCCCCAGCGGCCGTGCACGGTTCCCGCGAAGGTGTCCACGGCGTCGCCGCCCAGTGCCGTCCCGTGCAGGAAGTTCTGCTGGCCGATGAACGAGGCCACGTAGGCCGAGGCCGGTTCGGCGTAGATGTCGGCGGGGGCGGCGAGCTGCTCGATCCGCCCCGCACGCATCACCGCGATCCGGTCGCTCATCGACAGCGCCTCCGCCTGGTCGTGCGTGACGAACACGAAGGTCGTGCCGAGCCGGGACTGCAGCAGCTTCAGCTCGAGCTGCATCTCCTCGCGCAGCTGGCGGTCGAGAGCCGCGAGCGGCTCGTCCAGCAGCAGCACGCTGGGGCGGTTGATCAGAGCGCGGGACAGCGCGATGCGCTGCTGCTGCCCGCCGCTCAGCTGGGTGGGCTTGCGGTCGGCGAAGCGACGCAGTTGCACCATGTCGAGGGCCTCGGCCACGCGCTCGCGCTGCTCGGCCTTGGGCACCCCGCGCTGCTGCAGTCCGTAGGCGACGTTCTCCGCCACCGTCATGTGCGGGAACAGCGCGTACGCCTGGAAGACCGTGTTCACTTCCCGCTTGTGCGGGGGAAGGCCGAGGACGCTCCGGCCGCTCAGGCGGATGTCGCCCTCGTCGGGGTGCTCGAAGCCCGCGATCATGCGCAGGGTCGTGGTCTTGCCGCATCCCGAGGGACCGAGAAGGGAGAGGAACTCCCCCGGCCGGATCGACAGCGACAGCCGGTCGACGGCCGTCGCCTCACCGTAGTACTTGGTGACGCCAGAGATCTCGACGCCGCCGGTGGCCGCATCGGTCGTGCTCTGAGCAGGTACGGACATGGGACCGCTCATGGAACCTCCACAGTGAGTTCTTCGCTGCGGAGAGTCTGGCACAGGATCTGCGCTCAGTACAGAGGAAAACGTAGGTTCGTCGGATTCCTGCGACGATATTCGTTGTCGATCAGGCGTCTGTCAACGAATATGCGTGTTTCGTGCGTGTTACGAGCGAGCTACTTCGCCTGGAAGTCGAACGCCTTCAGAAGCTCCTCGATGGCCTGCTCGCGCTGCTCACCGCCCTCGTCGAACATGTGCGCCACGTGCGTGCGCAGGTGGTTCTCGAGCAACAGCTTGTTGAGGGATTCGAGCGAACGCTGGATCGCGCGGGACTGCGTGATGATGTCCATGCAGTACTCCTCGTTCTCGATCATCTTCGCGACGCCGCGGAGCTGCCCCTCGAGGATGCTGGTGCGGTGCAGGACGCGCTTCTTGATGTCTTCGATCACGAGGTAGAGAGTACCGCCCGCCTCGCGCGGTGAGGCTCTGCAAGGCGTGGAGAGGCTCTGCAAGGATGGGCGCATGGCTCGCGCCCGTGAAGCACTGCTGTCCCCGGCGGATCTGGAGCGTCTGCGGGCCCTCCGGCGGATGAAGGCCGTCGCCCTCGCCGCACTCGGTGTGATGGCGATCGCGTTCGTCGTCGCGTTCTGGCTGCAGGGGCGCTACCCGTGGCTGGAGTACGTCCGCGCGGCCGCAGAAGGCGGCATGGTCGGCGCTCTGGCCGACTGGTTCGCCGTGACGGCGCTGTTCCGGCACCCGCTCGGACTGCCCATCCCGCACACCGCGATCATCCCCAGCCGCAAGGACGAGATCGGCCGCACGCTCGGCGAGTTCGTCGAGACGAACTTCCTCTCCGCGGAGGTCGTACGCACGAAGCTCGAGGACGCCTCGATCGCCGCGCGACTCGGATCCTGGCTGCGCGAACCCTCGCATGCGGAGCGAGTCGCGACGGAGGGATCCACGATCGCCTCCGCCGTGCTGCGCGCCCTCAGCGACGACGACGTGCAGAGCGTGATCGCGGAGCTCGCCCGCGAACACCTGGTCGACCCGGAGTGGGGCACACCCGCGGGAGCCTGGCTGCAGCGCATCGTGGAAGCCGACGCCCATCGCGGGGCGGTCGACCTCGCGGTGGACAGCATCGCCACCTGGCTGGACGGCAACGCAGCTGCGTTCCAGGGGCTGCTCTCGCGCCGGCTGCCGGGCTGGGTGCCGCGCCTTGCGCACCGCTTCGTCGACGAGGCCGCCTACAACGAGGCCGTGCGCTTCGTGCGCGCGGTGCAGGCGGATCCACGCCACCCCGCCCGACGCGCCCTGGACGGATACCTCTCCCGCCTGGCGAACAACCTGCAGCACGACCCCGACACGAGGGCGCGTCTGGAGAACGCCAAAGCCGCCGTGTTCGACAGCCCGCGCGTGGGCGCACTGGCCGCCGAGGTGTGGAACGCGGCGAAGACCGGACTCCTGTCCGCACTCGCGGATCCCGAGAGCGGGCTGCGCCATCGCGCCGCCGTGGCGATCGGCGAGCTCGGCGATCGTCTGGCCACGGAAGATCCGCTGCAGCACCGCGTGGACACTTGGCTCACCGACGCCGCCGTGTTCCTCGTCGACCGCTACCGGCACGACATCGCCTCGGTCATCACCGACACCGTGGAGCGGTGGGATCCGGCCGAGACCACGGAGAAGATCGAGCTCATGGTCGGCCGCGACCTGCAGTACATCCGGCTCAACGGCACCGTGGTCGGAGCTCTGGCGGGGCTCGCGATCTTCGCGGTCGCCCATGCCGTGATCCCGGTGTAGCCGCGCCGGGCCCGGTCTGCTCCCTGGGCCCGGTGTAGCCACGCCGGGCCCGGTCTGGTCCCTGGGCCCGGTGTAGCCGTGCCGGGCCCGGTCTGCTCCCTGGGCCCGGCCTGGCCGCCGAGCACGGGTGCTCCCTGGATCCGGACTACCCCTCGGTTCGGTCTAGCCCCTGGATCCGGAGGGGCTCGGGTGAGGTGTTGCCCATGGCCCCGTGACGATCAGCACACCCCGTCACGATCAGCACACGGATCCGGCGTTTTCGTGTGCTGATCGTGACATCGTGTGCCGATCGTTCCGGTCGATCGTCCCTCACCGTGGCCCGACATCGAGGGTTGTGCACGGATCCTGTGATGTCGGCGCCAGGGGCGAGTGGAGTTCGCCACGCTGAGGACATGCTCTCCCTGATCGACACGATCCGACGCCGCGGCGGCATCGCCCGGGGAACGGACCTGCAGCGGCTCGGCTTCACCCGCACAGCGCTCGCCCGTGCCGTGCGTGCCGGAACGGTCGACCGCCTGAGGGACGGCGTGTTCGCGGCCGGCCCGATCGCTCCCGATGTCCGCGCCGCGGTCGCGCATGGTGGCGCGCTCACGTGCGCGAGCGTGCTGATGGAGCAGCGGATCTGGGTGCTGCCCGAGGTCGCCGGGCCGCACGTCTGGCTGGGCGCGGGGCGGCATGGGCGCGCGCATCCGGACTGCGCCTGCGTTCCGCACTACTACCGCGGCTCACCGCCACTCGGTCGGGCGGATCTCGAGACCGCCCTGCTGCACCTGCGCCTCTGCGCCGGTGATGAGGCGTTCTTCGCCGCCTTCGAGTCCGCCTGGAGGCAACGACTTCTGCCCGTGGCGGCTCGCCGGCGGATCCGCGAAGCTCTGCCGGCCTCCGCCCGCTGGCTCGTCGATCTGGCACGGCACGACGCGGACAGCGGACTCGAATCGCTGCTGCGGCTGAGACTGCACCTGATCGGTCTGCGCCTCGAAAGCCAGGTGCGCATCGTCGGGGTCGGCAGGGTCGATTTCGTGGTCGACCGGCTCATCATCGAAGTGGACGGCAGGGAGAACCACGACGGAGAGACGCAGCGACACCGGGATCTCGTGCGCGACACCGCCGCTGCGCGCCTCGGATACCGCACCCTCCGGTTCGACTACGCGCAGGTCGTGCACGACTGGCCTTCCGTGCAGGCAGCGATCCTCGCCGCACTCCGCGGGGTGTGACGATGCACGGCGAGTGATGATCCGCAGCGTGCGGCGACCCGAGGTGAGGAACCGAGGCGTGCGGCGAACTGCGGCGTGCGGCGAACCGCGGCGTGTGACGAACCGCGGCGTGTGACGAACCGCGGACTGTCACGATCAGCACACCCTGTCACGATCAGCACACGGATCCGGCGTATTCGTGTGCTGATCGTGACATCGTGTGCGGATCGTCGCGGGCAGCAGGCAGGCAAGCGAGGCATGCCGGCACACCCGACAGCGGCGCGAACCCGACCGACAACCGCCGGAGTCCACCGGGCCCGGGCGAGACGAACCGGAACCTGCACGCTGGGTGTCTGGTGGGCCAGACAACGTTCGCACGGGCATCCCCGCGGAGAACCCGCGCCGTGGCACGCTGTTCTCGGATGCCGCCCGCGCGTCCGGGAAGGGACTCCACATGGCACTGTCGCACGATCCCCTCTGGCCCCGCGGGGGCGACTGGCCCGAGTTCGGCACGCCCGCCGATGCGGTCGTGCTCGGAGTTCCGACCTGGCGCACGTCGCTCTCGCCCACCGGCGCGCATGCGACGCCGGCCGCGATCCGCGACGCCCTGCGCCGTTACAGCCCGACCCTGATGGGCCCGCCCGTGGTCGACCTGAACACCGTGCTGCGGATCGCCGACGCCGGCGACGTGCACGAGCCGGACGGCGACGAGGGCATCGCCCGCGCGATCGCCCGCGTGTCCGAGCTGTCCGCGGCATCGCGCCTCGTGATCGCACTCGGCGGCGACAACTCCCTCACCTACCCCGTCGCCCTCGGATCCGGATCCACGGGGCTCATCACGATCGACGCGCACTTCGATCTGCGCGACGGCGTCTCGAACGGCTCACCCGTGCGCCGCCTCGTCGAGGACGCCCCGGAGGGATCCGCGATCGACCCGCACCGGATCGTGCAGATCGGCATCGCGGACTTCGCGAACTCCGCCGCCTACGCGCAGCGCGCTGCGGACTGGGGCATCCGGGTGATCACTCTGGACGAGGTGCGCCGCCGCGGCATCGACGACGTCGTGGCCGAGGCGGTCGAGATCGCGGGCGCCGGAGACGACTCCCGCGTGCACCTCGACATCGACGTGGACGCGTGCGACCGCGCCGCGACCCCGGGATGCCCCGCGAGCGTGCCCGGCGGGTTCGCGGCCTGGGAGCTGCGCGCGCTGGTGCGAGGCATCGCCGGCGATCCCCGCGTCGTGAGCGCCGACATCGCCGAGGTGGACGCGACGGCGGACGACGAGGACGCCCGTACCGTGCGCCTCGCCGCGCTCTGCGTGCTGGAGCTGCTCGCCGCGCTGGCCGGCCGGCCCTGATCCGCCGATGAGCGACGGCCCGGCACGCGATCCGTTCCTCGACGGCGGCCCTGGCCTGCGCATCGCCCTCGGACTGCGGTTCCTGATCGAGCTCGCACTGCTGGCGGGAGCGGCCACCGCCGCGGTGCGGCTCGTCCCCGGCTGGCCGGGATGGGTCGGCGCCGTGGCGGCCGTCATCGTGCTGGCGGTCGTCTGGGGTCTGCTCCTGTCGCCCAAGGCGCGTTTCGACATCCGCCCCGCAGGACGGGTGCTCCTCGAGACCGTGCTCTTCGCCGCGGTGGCAGCGGCGCTCTGGGCGAGCGGACTCGGCGTCGCCGGGATCGCGCTCTTCGCCGTGTGGGCTCTGGACAGGATCGCGCTGGCCGCGCTCAACCGGCGCTGACCCCAGGGCGGGAAAGCCCACGGTCCAGCACCAGCACCAGCTGGCCCATCGGATCAGACGGCGTGCAGCGCTTCGTCGACGGGAACCTCTCCCGCGTTGAACCGGATCGTGCGTCGGACGGTCGCCGGCTCCACGAGCGCCTGCGCGATCACATGGGCGACGTCGGCTCGTGAGACGCTGCCCGAGACCTCCGCCGTGGCGTCGATCCGCCCCGTCGGCTCCTCCAGCGTCAGCCGGCTCGGCGCGAGCACGGTCCACTCGAGTCCGGTGGCCCGCAGCGCCTCATCGGCCGCCGCCTTCGCTTCGGCGTAGGCGAAGAACGAGTCGGACGCGGGGATCCCGTGCTCCGGCGAGGATCCGAAGTACGACACCATCACGTACCGGTCAACTCCGGCATCGGCCGCCGCCGCCATGGACCGGACCGCGGCGTCGAGGTCGACCGCTCGGGTGCGCTCCGCCGAGCCGCCTCCCGCACCGGCCGACCACACGACCGCGTCGTGCCCGGCGATCAGCGCGGCCATGGCTTCCCGCGACGCCGACTCGACGTCGAAGACGACGGGATCCGCACCTGTCGCGCGCACGTCCTCGATCTGGCCGGCGTCGCGGATCACCGCGGTCACCTGGTCGCCACGGGCCGCGAGGAGGGGTTCGAGCAGAAGGGCCACCTTGCCGTGGCCGCCGAAGACGAGGATCCGTGCCATGCCACCACGCTATGCCCGATCCCGCGGTCGCGGGCGGATGGAGCTGGATCCGCTCACCCCACGACGGGACCCGGCTCGCCCGACCCACGACGGGACCCGGCTCGGCCGACGCACGACGGGCCCCGGCTCGGCCGACCCACGACGGGACCCGGCTCGGCCGACCCACGACGGGCCCCGGCTCGGCCGACGCACGACGCGGGCGGCCATCGGCGGACGAACGGCCGCGCCCGCTCGAGCGACCCGTTAGCGCACGACGAGGCGCGGTTCGATCAGCGCGTGCGCGGTGCCCGCTCGCACGTCCCGCGGGGTGACCGCCTCGCCGGTCGGCCCCATGAGCAGCTCCAGGGTCGCCGCGGCGACGTCCTCAGGACGTTGCTCCACGCTGGAGAAGCCGAGCGCCTCCGCGGTCGGCGTGTTGTCGAACCCGATCACGGGTACCCGCGCGGATCCCCCCGTCTGCGCCAGCAGGGCACCGATCGCGAGGGAGTCGCTCGCGCAGACGACGGCATCCACGTCCACCTCGGCGCGCGCCACGACGGCCCGCGCCCGTGCGACGTCCTCCTCGCTGATCCAGCGCGGCCCGGCCGTGCCGCCGGCGGCCATCGCCTCGCGCCAGCCGCGTTCCCGGTCGTCGCCGGTTCCCGAACCCGTCGGCCAGCCGAGGAACGCGACCCTCGGGCCGAAGCCCAGCGCGTGCTCGGTGGCGGCCCTGGTGCCGGCGGCGCCGTCGACATCGACCCAGAGGTGCTCGGGGGCGGCGAGGTCGTCCTCGCCCCAGGGGCGTCCGAACGCGACGAACGGCAGCCGGGCCTCGCCCAGCCAGCGCGTGCGCGGGTCGCCGTGGAAGGTGCCGGTGATGATCGCGGCATCGATCTCGGAGCCCTCCCAGAGCTCTGCGAGCCGTGCGATCTCATCGCCGGCCGTACGCGCGGCGTAGACGAGCATGCGCATGCCGCGCTCGCTCGCGCGCTCGGTGAGGGCGTGCACGAAGCGGTCCAGCACGACGCCGGAGACGCCGCCGACATAGGGATCGAGGTGGATGCCGATCGTCGAGCTGCGGCGGGTGCGCAGCTGGCGGGCCGCCGCATGACGGCGATAGCCCAGCTCGACGATCGCCTGCTGCACGCGTTCGCGCGTTGCCGGCTTCACGATCGCCGGGGTGTTCAGCACGTTCGACACCGTCTGCCGCGACACGCCGGCGCGCTCCGCCACGTCCTCGACGGTCGGCGTTCTCGCCATGTCTCTCCCTCCCCGGATCCGGCACGGCATCCGGGACCACCTTCCCACCTTGACACTCCGTGCTCTCGCCGCCTAGCGTATTCGACACAGAGTTTGATCGTTCAAATTCTTGCGACGGCGTCCCGTCGCCACCGAGAAGCACACATCATCACGGATGCTCATCAAGGGAGAAGAGACATGACACGGCACAGCACTCGCGCCGCGCTCGGGGCGGGAGCCCTCGTCCTCGCCGGCGCGATCGCGCTCACCGGCTGCGGTTCAGGGTTCTCCGGCGGAGACGCCGGCAGCAGCACCGGATCGACGAAGCTCACATCGTCCGACAAGCCGCTGAACATCCTCATCGGCTCGTCCGGCGACGCGGAGACCAAGGCCGTCAACGACGCCGTGTCCGCGTGGTCGAAGACGTCGGGCGTCAAGGCCACCGTGACCGCAGCGAGCGACCTGAACCAGCAGCTCTCGCAGGGCTTCGCATCCGGCTCCCCCGCCGACGTGTTCTACCAGTCCACCGACGCCCTGGCCGGATACGCCTCGAACGGGTCCCTGCTCGCCTACGGTGATCTGCTCAAGAACAAGGACGACTTCTACCCCAGCCTGCTGAAGTCGTTCACCTACGACGGCAAGCTGTACTGCGCGCCGAAGGACTTCTCCACGCTGCAGCTCGTGATCAACACCGACATGTGGGCGAAGGCCGGACTCACCGACGCCGACGTCCCGAAGACCTGGGACGAGCTCGCCGCCGTCTCCAAGAAGCTCACCGCCGACGGCCACGTGGGCCTGTCCATGAGCGGCGAGTACGCCCGCGTCGGCGCCTTCATGGTCGCCGCCGGCGGCGGTCTCATGAACGCCGACTCGACCAAGGCCACCGCGGATGCAGCGGGCAACGTGAAGGCTCTCGACTACGTCAAGGGACTGCTGAACGACGGCTCGATGAAGTTCGCCGCCGATCTCGGATCCGGCTGGGGCGGCGAGGCGTTCGGCACCCAGAAGGCCGCGATGGTCGTCGAAGGCAACTGGATCACCGGCGCCATGACCAACGACTACCCGGCCGTGAAGTACAAGGCGGTCGAGCTGCCCGCGGGCCCCGACGGCAAGAAGGGCACCCTGCAGTTCACGAACTGCTGGGGCATCTCCGCCGACAGCAAGAACCAGAAGGCCGCCCTCGACCTCGTCGAGCACCTCACCAGCGCCGACAGCCAGCTCGCCTTCTCGAAGGCATTCGGCCCGATGCCGTCGATCAAGTCGGCCGCCGACACGTGGAAGAAGGACAACGCCGCGCTCGTGCCGTTCCTGAACGGCGCGGACTACGCCCAGGGCGTGCCCACCGCGAAGGGCGCCAACGACGTCGTGACCGACTTCAACGGCAAGCTCGGCTCGCTCGCGACCGGCGACCCGAAGGCGATCCTCGACGCCACCCAGAAGAACCTGGAAGCCCTGACCAAGTAATCATGGCCTCCTCCACCGTGCGGTCTCACCGTCCCTCAGGCCATCAGGGCCTGCGGCGCGGTGAGACCGCATCGGGGTGGCTCTTCACCGCCCCGATGCTGATCCTGCTCGGCCTGTTCCTGGTCGTCCCGGTCCTGATGGCGCTCTGGGTGAGCGTGAGCGACTGGGGCGGACGGGGCTCGCCCTTCTCCGGCGGCGTCTCGTTCGTCGGCCTGAAGAACTACGCCGCACTGCTGCTCGGCGGCGGGCTCGCCGAGGCGGACTTCGGCATGAGCCTCAAGAACAACGCCTGGTACGTGATCCTCGTGGTCCCCTGCCAGACCGCCCTGAGCCTGTTCCTCGCGGTGCTCGTGAACCGCCAGATCCTCAAGGGCCGCGGCTTCTTCCGCACGGCCTTCTACTTCCCCTCGGTGACCAGCTCCGTCGCGATCACCGTCCTGTTCCTGTTCCTGTTCTCCACCACGGGCGCGGTCAACGCCGCGCTCGGCTGGCTCGGGATCAACGGGCCGAACTGGCTCAACGACCCGTCCGGAATCCTGCACTTCGGCGCGACCGGCGGCCCCGCGGCGCTCACCCAGAACAGCTTCCTCGGGGTGTCGTTCTGGGACTGGATCGGCGGGCCCAGCGTCGCGATGTGCGTGTACATCATCATGGCCATCTTCACGACGAGCGGCACGTTCATGCTGCTCTTCCTCGCCGCGCTGCAGAACATCTCGGGCGAGGTGCAGGAGGCGGCGATGATGGACGGGGCGAACGGCTGGCAGAGGTTCTGGCGGATCACCCTGCCGCAGCTGCGGCCGACCCTGTTCACCGTGCTCACGCTCGGCCTCATCGGCTGCTGGCAGATCTTCGACCAGATCTACACCGGCACGAGGGGCCAGCCCGCCAAGACCACCATCACGCCCGCGTACCAGTCGTACCAGTCGTCGTTCCTCAACCAGGAATGGGGGCAGGGCGCGGCGATCGCGTTCATCCTGTTCGTGATCATCATCGGCTTCACGCTCGTGCAGCGCTGGGTGCTGCGTGAGCGCCCCGTCTCGCGACGCCGCAACCGCCCCTATGTGGAGGCCGCCGAGCGCGCCGCCGCACACGCCGCAGCCGTCGACCGAGCGCCCGCCCCGAGCGAAGGAGCCCCGCGATGACCGCCACCGCTCCCGCCCCGTTCGTCGCCCGGCGCAAGCGCCGGGGCACCGTGCGGATCGCCTCCACGTCGGTCCTGTACGCGCTGCTCATCGCTCTCGCGCTGGTCTACATCTACCCCTTCCTCATCCAGGTCGCGACGAGCTTCAAGACGGATCCGGACGCGGCGGGGAACCCGCTCGCGCTCGTGCCGCACACCTTCACGACCGAGGCGTACACGCAGCTGTTCCTGCGCAGTGACTTCCCGACCTGGTTCAAGAACTCGGTGATCGTGACGATCGTGGTCACCGCGGGCCGGGTGTTCTTCAACTCGCTCGCGGGCTACGCGCTCGCGCGGCTCCGCTTCCGCGGGCGCACCGTGGTTTTCGCCGGTCTCATCGCCGTGATGAGTGTTCCTGCGGTGGTGCTGCTGATCCCGAAGTTCCTCGTGATCAACACACTCGGCATGTACGACTCCTATGCGGGGATGATCCTGCCGCTCCTCGTGGATGCGGCCGGGGTGTTCATCATGAAGAACTTCTTCGAGTCGATCCCGGTCTCGGTCGAGGAGCAGGCGCGGATCGACGGCGCCGGCACCTTCCGGGTGTTCTGGTCCGTCGTGCTGCCTATGGCGCGACCCGCCCTGATCACGATCGTGATCCTGTCTTTCCAGGGGTCATGGAACGAGCTCGCGCACTTCATCGTGTCCACCCAGTCGCCCGAGCTCACGACACTCACGAAGGGCGTCGCGCAGCTCGCGAACGGACAGCTCAGCCAGGGCCGCCAGTATCCGCTCAAGCTCGCCGCGGCGATCATCATGACCATCCCGGTGGCCGTGATGTTCTTCCTCTTCCAGAAGCGCATCATGAACTCGAGCGACGGGGCGGTGAAGGAATGACCGCCGACGCGCCCACGATCCTCGCCACCTGCGGCGGCATGGTCGACGGCGGCTGGCAGGACGCCGCCTACGGCCCCCTGCTGCACCTCGCCATCGAGCTCGCCGGCGTGACCGGGCGCGCTCCCCGCGTCGCGCACGTGAACACCGCCGGCGGTGATCCCCGCGTCGCCGAGGGCGCGGAGCTCGAGGCCGCCCGCGCGGCCGGCGTCGAGGGCAGCCACATCCGACTGTTCCCGCATCCGAACCACGAACGCCTCGCCGAGCACGTGCTCAGCCGCGACGTGATCTGGGTGAGCGGGGGCAGCGTCGTGAACCTGCTCGCCCTGTGGCGGGCGCACGGTCTGGACGACCTGCTTCGGCAGGCGTGGGAGGCGGGCGTCGTGCTCGCCGGCGGATCAGCCGGCGGCCTGTGCTGGCATCGCGGCGGGACCACGACGTCGTTCGGCCCGGAGGCGCAGGTCGTCGCCGACGGTCTCGGCCTGCTCCCCGGCTCCTTCAGCCCGCACCACGACTCCCAGCCGTCCCGGCGCCCGGTCTTCCGCGATGCGGTCGCGTCGGGGCGGATCCCTCCCGGCTGCGGCGTCGACGAGGGCGTCGGTCTGCTCTACCGCGGCACCGAGCTCGTCGAGGTCGTGGCTGAGCGACCGGATGCGTACGCCTGGGCCGTCTCCGCCGACGGCTCCGAGCTGCGCCTCGACGCCCGCGTCCTCCCCTCCAGCCCCCTGTCCTGACCCGTCCTCATCCCCATCCGGCGGGCCCCGCGCCCGCACACCGCCCCTCACGAAGGAGCCCCATGACCGACACCCCGCTGCAGCCCCTCCTGAACGACGCCGTCATCGTCCTCCAGGCTCCGACCCAGGTGTGGTCGGACGAGACCGGAGACATGGGATCCGCGCCGATCCACGGGGTGTACCACGGCGACGTGCGGCATGTGCGGGCACTGACCGTCACCGTCGAGGGCACGGCCGTCGAGACGATCGCCTGCTCCTCCCCCGCACCCCAGGGTGTCGTGTTCGCCGCGGTGCTGCGCGGCATCGACGACGATCAGCCGGACCCCAAGGTGCGCCTCGACCGCACCCGCACGGTGCGCGCCGGCGCCGTCGAGGAGCGGATCCGCGTCTCCTCGCATCGCGATGTCCCGGTACCGGTCTCCCTCACGGTGCGGATCGCACCCGACTTCGAGCCGCTGCAGCACGTCAAGGCCGGGATGGCCGATCGCGGGGCGTGGGGCTGGGACGGCGAGCGCGCCTCCTCGGGTGCGGCCTCGTTCACGCTGTCAGCCCCGGGGTCTGCGATCGCGGTCGAGGAGGCCTTCCTCGCGGTGCGCTGGACGACCGTGCTGGAGCCGCGCTCGACGGAGGAGTTCTCGTTCGAGCTGACCCTCGAGGACTCCACGCTGGTCGTGACCGAGCCCTCGATGCCGGCTGACCCCGCCGTACCCGCCACCAGCGACCCGCGCCTGCGCCGCTGGCTGGACCGCGCCGCCGGCGACCTCTCCGCCCTGCGCCTCGCGCTTCCCGCGCACCCGGACGACGCGTTCTACGCCGCCGGCGCGCCCTGGTTCTTCACGCTGTTCGGCCGCGACTCGATCTGGGCGGCACGCCTTGCCCTGTCGCAGGATCCGTCGATCGCCGCCTCGACCCTGCGGGTGCTCGCGCGCCTGCAGGGCACGAAGAAGGACCCGGCGACCGCCGAGGCGCCGGGCAAGATCCCGCACGAGCTCCGCAGCGGCGCACTGTCACTGCCGAACGAGGGCGTGCACCTGCCACCGCTGTACTACGGCACGGTCGACGCCACCCCGCTCTGGGTCTGTCTGCTCGCCGATGCGCGCGACGCGGGCATGCCCGAGGACGAGGTGCGCGAGCTGCTGCCCAGCCTGCGCGCGGCGCTGGGCTGGATGACCGATCATGGCGACGCCAGCGGATCCGGCTTCATCGACTATGTCGACGAGACCGGGCACGGCCTTGCGAACCAGGGCTGGAAGGACTCCGGCGACTCGATCCAGTGGCGCAACGGCCGGCTCGCCGAGGGCCCGATCGCTCTCAGCGAGGTGCAGGCCTACGCCTACGAGGCCGCGGTGAGGGGTGCGGAGCTGCTCGACGCCCTGGGCGAGGACGGCGGCGACGCACTGCGCAGCTGGGCCGCGGATCTGCGCACGCGATTCCGCACCGCCTACTGGGTGACGACGTCCGAGGGCCGCTATCCCGCGATCGCGCTCGATGCGCACGGCGCCGCCGTCGACACCCTCACCAGCAACATCGGCCATCTGATCGGCACCGGTCTGCTGGATCCGGATGAGGAGCGCGCGTGCGCGGCGCTGCTGCTCGGGGACTCGATGTCCAGCGGCTTCGGGATCCGCACGATGTCGTCCGGCGCGGCGGGCTTCTGGCCGCTCAGCTATCACGGCGGCAGCGTCTGGGCGCACGACACCGCGGTCGCCGTGCACGGCCTGCTCCGCGCCGGTCTCCGCGCCGAGGCGGCCTCGGTCGCCCGGCAGCTCGTGGACGCGGCCGAGGGCTTCGAGTATCGGATGCCCGAGCTGCACGCCGGCGACCGCCGCACCCCCGGGGTCGCCCCGGTGCCGTATCCCGCGTCGTGCCGCCCGCAGGCGTGGTCCGCGGCGGCGGCCGTGGTGTGCGCGGAGGCGCTGGGCTAAGTCGCCCGAGACTCCTGCGCGGGCGGATCCGCCGGCATCGGGATCTGCTCTACGCTGGCGATCGGGACCACGAGAAGCGGAGCCGACGGTGACTCTCGATCTGAACAGCGATCTGGGCGAGTCCTTCGCCGCCTGGCCGATGGGCGACGACGAGGCGATGCTGCAGGTCGTGACGAGTGCGAACATCGCGTGCGGCTTCCACGCCGGCGATGCGGTGACCGCACGTCGCACAGCCCGTCTCGCCGCCCGGAACGGCGTCGCGATCGGCGCGCACGTCGGCTACCGCGATCTCGCCGGGTTCGGCCGTCGGGACCTGGACGTGGATGCCGGAACGCTGGCCGACGAGACGCTGTATCAGATCGGCGCACTGCGCGCCCTCGCTGCCGCCGAGGGTGCGCGTGTCTCGTACGTGAAGCCGCACGGGGCGCTCTACAACCGCATCGTGCACGACGAGGTGCAGGCGGCCGCCGTGATCGATGGCATCCTCGCGGCCGGCGACGACCTCGCCGTGATGGGCCTGCCCGGATCCCGTGTGCTGCGGCTGGCCGCAGATCGCGGGCTGCGGGTGCTCCGGGAGGCGTTCTCCGACCGTGCCTACCGCGCGGACGGCACGCTGGTCCCCCGCTCCGAGCCGGGCGCCGTGCTGCATGAGCCGGAGGCGATCGCCGCACGCGTCGTCGAGCTGGCGACCACGGCGACGATGACCGCCATCACCGGGGAGAGCGTCGCGATCCAGGCCGACAGCGTGTGCGTGCACGGCGACACGCCGGGTGCCGTCGCGATCGCGCGCGCCGTGCGCGCCGCCCTCGACCGCGCCGGCGTCGAGGTCGCCCCTCCCGGCGTCTCCTGATCCGACGATGCGCATCCTCACCGCCTCCGATCACGCGCTGCTCGTCGAGGTCGACGATCTCGACGACGCGATCCGGCGGCACCTCGCCTGGGGCGACGTCCCCGGCATCGTCGAGCTGGTGCCGGCGGCGCGCACCGTCCTGGTCCGGTACGACCCTGCGCGCACGTCGGCGGCGGCGCTGAGCGCGCGGCTGCGCTCGTGGCCCGCGCCGGAACAGCCGGCGACCGCGCACGGCGAGATCCGGATCCCTGTGCGGTACGACGGTGAGGATCTCCCGGCGGTGGCCGAGCTCCTGGGCGTGTCCGCCGACGAGCTCGCCGCCCGACATCGGGCGGCGCGGTGGCGGGTCGCCTTCTCGGGCTTCGCGCCGGGGTTCGGGTATCTCGTCGGATCCGATCCGCTCTTCGACGTGCCCCGCCGCGCCACGCCCCGCACCAGGGTCCCCGCGGGATCCGTCGGTCTGGCCGGCGCCTTCACGGGCGTGTATCCGCGGGAGAGCCCGGGCGGCTGGCAGCTCATCGGCCGCACCGAGGCAGTGGTCTGGGACGCCGACAGGGATCCTCCGGCGCTGCTCGCGCCGGGCACGGGGGTGCGGTTCACGCTGGCCTCGCGTCCCCGGATCGTCCTCTCCGATGCGACACCGGCGCCGACGACGCGCAGGAGCGGCCCTGACGTGGACGAAGCCGGCCCGCGCGTCGTCGTCGCGGAGACGGCCTTCCCCATCCTCGTCCAGGACCGCGGACGACCGGGTCGCGCCGCCCTCGGCGTCTCGGGTTCGGGCGCGGCGGACCGCATCGCCCTGCGCGACGCGAACGACGCCGTCGGCAACCCGGCCGGAGCCCCGGTGCTGGAGCTGCTGGGCGGCGCACGGCTCCGGTTCGAAGGTCTGCGCGGAGGCGACGTCGCCGTCGTGACCGGCGCCGACGGTCCGCTCCTGCTCACCGGCGCCGATGGCGCGGAGCACGCGATCCAGAGGGGTGCGCCGTTCCCGCTCTCCCCCGGCTACGTGCTGGAGGTGGGCTTCCCGACGCGGGGGCTCCGCTGCGTCCTGGCCGTGCGCGGCGCGTTCGCGGTGCGCCGCACGCTCGGCAGCGCCTCGACCGACACGCTCGCGGGTCTCGGCCCTTCGCCTCTGCGGACCGGCGCGGCGCTCGGGATCGGCGATCCGCGCGCGGTCCGCGCCGCGGTGCAGCCGCTCCCGCGCGCACGGGCGCTGCCCGCGCCGGGCGAGGTCGTGGCGCTGCGGATCACGATCGGCCCGCGCGAGGACTGGTTCGCACCGAGCGCCGTCGAGACGCTCCTCGGCCAGGAGTGGGAGGTGACGCCGCACTCGGATCGCATCGGGCTGCGCCTGCACGGAGTTGTCCCCCTCTCGCGGGCGGTACTCTCCGAGCTGCCCAGCGAGGGCGCGGTGACGGGTTCGCTCCAGGTCCCTGCCGACGGTCAGCCTGTGCTGTTCCTGCCCGACCATCCGCTCACCGGCGGGTACCCCGTCATCGGCGCGGTCGTGGATGCGGACCTCGATCTCGCCGGCCAGCTGCCACCCGGATCCCGGATCCGCTTCGTGCTCGGCTGACGCCGATCAGGCGAACCGCACGCCGTCCTTCCAGACCGCCTCGACGAGCGGCACTCCGGGACGGTACGCGAGGTGCACGCGGCTCGGACTCTTCAGCAGCACGAGGTCGGCGTGCATGCCGGGGGCGATGCGGCCGATGTCGTCGCGGCGCAGGGCCGCTGCTCCGCCGGCGGTCGCGGCGTGGATCGCCTCGGCGACGGTCATGCGCATGTCGCGCACGGCGACCGCGATGCAGAACGGCATCGATGAGGTGAAGCTGGATCCCGGGTTCGTGTCGCAGGCGATCGCCACCGTGACGCCGGCGTCGATGAGCCGACGGGCATCCGGGTAGGGCTGCCGGGTGGAGAACTCCACGCCGGGCAGGAGGGTGAGGACGGTGTCCGATGCGGCGAGCGCGGTCACGTCGTCGTCGGTGAGGTAGGTGCCGTGGTCGATCGAGGCGGCGCCGAGCTCGACGGCCAGCTGCACCCCCTCCCCGGGGCCGAGCTGGCTCGCGTGCACGCGCGGCTGCAGCCCGCGGGCGATGCCGGCCTCGAGCACGCGGCGGGACTGCGGCACCGTGAAGGCGCCGGTCTCGCAGAACACGTCGATCCACTTGGCGTGCGGGGCGCAGGCGCCGAGCATCTCCCCCGTCACGAGGTCGACGTACTCGTCGCCGCGGTCGGCGTACTCGGCCGGCACCACGTGCGCGCCGAGGAACGTGACCTCGGGGGTGACCTCGGCGGCGAGGCGCACCAGGCGCTCCTCGGTCGCGACGTCGAGGCCGTAGCCGCTCTTGATCTCGACCGTCGTCGTGCCCTGGGCGAGCATCTCGTCGAGGAAACCGCGCAGGCGCGCGCGCAGCTCGTCATCGGTCGCGGCGCGGGTCGCGGCGACCGTGGAACGGATCCCGCCCGCCGCGTACTTCTGGCCCTGCATGCGGGCCTCGAACTCCGCGGCGCGGTCGCCGCCGAAGACGAGGTGGCTGTGGCTGTCCACGAAGCCGGGGATCACCGCGCGACCCGCCGCGTCGACGATCTCATCGGCATCCGGTGCGTCGGCCGCCGGGCCGACCCAGGCGACCCGCTCGCCCTCGACGAGCACGGCGACGTCGTGCAGCGTGCCGCAGACGTCGTCGCCCTCGGCGACGTTCGTCGTGAGTTCGCCGATGTTCGTGATCAGGATCCGCATGTCCTCAGCCTTTCGCAAAAGTGTCATCCGGGGCCGTTGAGCGAGTGAACGAGGCGAAACGCCGAGCCCCTGTGGGAACCACGTCTCGTCACTTCGTCTCGCTTCGCTCGCTCAGCGCGACGCTCGGTTTGAGCGCTACGCGCGTCCTCGCTCAACGACCCCGGATCGATGTCCGAGCTCTGTTCAGAGCCCCATCGGGACCTTGAGACCGCGCTCGCGTGCGATGTCCTTCGCGTGGTCGTAGCCCGCGTCGACGTGCCGCATGACGCCGGTACCCGGGTCGTTGGTGAGCACGCGCTCGAGCTTCTCCGCGGCGAGCGCGGATCCGTCCGCGACGGTCACCTGACCGGCGTGGATGGACCGGCCGATGCCGACACCGCCGCCGTGGTGCAGCGAGACCCAGCTCGCGCCGGAGGCGGTGTTCAGCAGCGCGTTCAGGAGAGGCCAGTCGGCGATCGCGTCGGAGCCGTCCTTCATGGCCTCGGTCTCGCGGTACGGGCTGGCGACGGAACCGGAGTCGAGGTGGTCGCGGCCGATGACGATCGGAGCGGACAGCTCGCCCGAGGCGACCATCTCGTTGAACTTCAGGCCCGCCAGGTGGCGCTCCTTATAGCCCAGCCAGCAGATGCGGGCGGGCAGTCCCTCGAAGTGCACCTTCTCGCCGGCCTTCTCCAGCCAGCGGTGCAGGGCGGCATCCTCGGGGAAGAGCTCCGCGATGGCACGGTCGGTCTTGTAGATGTCCTCCGGGTCGCCCGAGAGCGCGGCCCAGCGGAACGGGCCGCGGCCCTCTTCGAACTGGGGGCGGATGTACGCCGGCACGAAGCCGGGGAACTCGAACGCGCGGTCGAAGCCGCCGAGAACGGCCTCGGCACGGATCGAGTTGCCGTAGTCGAACACCGCGGCACCGGCGTCCTGGAACGCGACCATCGCCCGGACGTGCGCGGCCATGGCCTCGCGCGAGCGACGGGTGAACTCCTCGGGGTCCCGCTCGGCCTCGGCCTTCCAGTCGGCGACCGAGATGCCGATGGGCAGGTACGCGAGCGGGTCGTGCGCGCTGGTCTGGTCGGTGACGATGTCGATCGGCACGCCACGGCGGAACAGCTCGGGGAAGACCTCGGCGGCGTTGCCGACGATGCCGACCGAGAGCGCCTCGCCGTCCTCCTTGGCCTTGACGGCACGGGCGATCGCCTCGTCGAGGTCGGTGTAGTACACGTCGAGGTAGCCGTGGTCGACGCGGCGCGCGAGACGCGACTCGTCGACGTCCACGATGAGGCAGGCGCCGTCGTTCAGGGTCACGGCGAGCGGCTGCGCGCCGCCCATGCCACCGGCACCGCCGGTGAGCGACAGGGTGCCCTTGAGCGAGTCCTTGCCGAGCGAGCGGGCCACGGCGGCGAACGTCTCGTACGTGCCCTGCAGGATGCCCTGGGATCCGATGTAGATCCAGGATCCGGCCGTCATCTGGCCGTACATCATCAGGCCCTCGGCCTCGAGCTTGCGGAATTCGGGCCAGGTGGCCCAGTCGCCGACGAGGTTGGAGTTCGCGATGAGCACGCGCGGCGCCCACTCGTGGGTGCGGAACACGCCGACCGGCTTGCCGGACTGCACGAGCAGGGTCTCGTCGGGCTCGAGCTCGTCCAGGGTGCGCACGATCGCGTCGTACGCCTCCCAGCTGCGCGCGGCACGGCCGGTGCCGCCGTAGACCACGAGGTCCTCGGGGTGCTCAGCGACCTCGGGGTCGAGGTTGTTCATGAGCATGCGCTTGGCGGCCTCGGCGCCCCAGCTCTTCGCGGTGCGCTCGTTGCCGCGGGGAGCGCGGATCGAACGGGTCGGGTCCGACAGGGTCGGGCCGGCAGTGGTGGTGGTGTCAGTCATTCGCGTGCTCCTTCGCAATCGCAGCGATCTGGCCGGACTGCACGAGCGCAGTCACGGCCTCCATGTCAGGGCTGAGGAATCGGTCCGGGCCGGGGCCGCCGGCCACGGTGCGGACGAGGTCGCGGACCGCGCCGGTGGCGGGTCCGGCCTCGAGCGGCGCGCGCAGGTCGAGCGCGCGGGCGCCGGTGAGGATCTCGATCGCGAGCACGCGGCCGAGGCCGTCGATCGCGCGGCGGAGCTTGCGGGCGGCGGCCCAGCCCATCGAGACGTGGTCCTCCTGCATCGCGGAGGACGGGATCGAGTCGACCGAGGCCGGGACCGCGAGCCGCTTGAGCTCGGAGACGATGCCGGCGGCCGCGTACTGCGCGATCATCAGGCCGGAGTCGACGCCGACCTCGTCCGCGAGGAACGGGGGCAGGCCATGGCTGCGGGCGGGGTCGAGCGCGCGGTCGGTGCGGCGCTCGGCCACCGAGGCGACATCGGCGACGGAGATCGCCAGGAAGTCGAGCACGGCGGCGACCGGGGCGCCGTGGAAGTTGCCGTTGGACTCGATCCGGCCGTCGCTGGTGACCACGGGGTTGTCGACGACGCTCGCCAGCTCGCGCTCGGCGATCGTGGTGGCGTATGCGGCGGTGTCGCGGGCGGCGCCGTGCACCTGCGGCGAGCAACGCAGCGAGTAGGCGTCCTGCACGCGGCCGTCCTCCGGGCCCTTGTGGCTGGCGACCATCGGCGAGGAGCCCAGGAACGCGCGCAGGTGCGCCGCGGAGACGGCCTGGCCGACCTGCGGGCGCAGCGCCATGAGGTCGGCGGCGAAGACCGCGTCCGTGCCGAGCTGCGACTCGATCGACATCGCGGCCGAGATGTCGGCGGTGAGGAAGAGGTTGTCCAGGTCGTGCAGCGCGAGCGACAGCATGCCGAGCATGCCGTCGGTGCCGTTGATGAGGGCGAGGCCCTCCTTCTCCTGCAGCTCGAGCGGCGCGATGCCGGCCATGGCGAGCGCGTCGGCCGCGGGGACGAGGTCGCCGGCGGCGTTGCGCACGTCGCCCTCGCCCATGCTGGCGAGCGCCACGTGGGCGAGCGGGGCGAGATCGCCCGAGCAGCCCAGCGAACCGTACTCGCGGACGATCGGGGTGATCCCGGCGTTGAGCATCGCGGCGTAGGTCTCGACGACCACGGGACGGACACCGGTGTGGCCCGAGGCGAGCGTCTGCAGGCGCAGCAGCTGCAGCCCGCGGACGACCTCGGTCTCGACCTCCGGGCCGGTGCCGGCCGCGTGGGAGCGGATCAGGCTGAGCTGCAACTGGCGGCGGCGCTCGGGGGCGATGAAGGTGGTGGCCAGAGCCCCGAAGCCGGTCGAGACGCCGTAGTGCGGCTTGGGGTCGGCGGCCATGCCTTCGATGACGCCGCGGGAGGCGGCGACGCGGTCGAGCGCACCGGCGTCGATGACGACGGGTGCGAGGTAGCGGGCGACGGAGACGACGTCCTCGGGGCGCAGAGGCGCCGCGCCGATGGTGACGGGGGAAGTGTGGGCCATGAGACGATTTCACACCCTCGTCTGCCGCTCGGACAGGGCCCAGGAGGACGTCCTGTCTGGGATCACAGACAAGTGGAGGAAAGACTGCGCACCGCTCGGACCGGTCCCGGGAGCCCCGGGAGGGATCGGGTTCGCGCGATCACAGATCCTCGGATGACCGCCGCCGCGACGGAGGAGATGTGCGCTCTGTTGATCGAACGATGAGATCAGTGCAGATCGCACATGGTGGGGCGGACGGCTCGTCACTAGCGTGAGCGGCACCATCCTCTTCCGCCCGAAGGAAACCCACCATGGCCCGCATCGCGCCGCACGACGACTTCGCCCTCTCCCGCGTGACTCCCGAAGCACGAAAGCCCTGGTTCGGCATCGCCGTGCAGCGCTTCGGCCAGGTCTCCGCCCTGTCGCAGTTCCTCCTCGGCGCGACGCTGGGATACGGGATGAGCTTCGGGGAGGCCGCGCTCGCGTTCCTGCTCGGATCCGTCATCCTCGAGGTCATCATGTGCATCGTCGGGTTCATCGGGCAGCGCGAGGGCCTGAACACGGCCCTCCTCGCCCGCTGGACCGGCTTCGGCGAGATCGGCGCGGCGCTCGTGGGTCTCGCGATCGGCATCAGCCTCATCGGCTGGTTCGGCATCCAGTCCGCGATCTCCGCGCAGTCGCTCGACGCGCTCATGCCCGGCGTGCTGCCGACCTGGCTGTGGAGCCTGCTGTTCGGCCTCGCCGTCACCGCCATCGTCGCGTTCGGCTTCCTCGGGATGCAGTGGCTCGCGAACATCACCGTGCCGCTGTTCCTCATCCTCGTGGGCTGGTCGGTGATCTCCGAGCTCAGCCGTCACGACCTCGGCACGCTGCTCACGAGCCCCGCGCCGGGCCCGCACATCAGCGTCTGGGCCGGCACCGGCATCGTCGCCGGCGGCCTCATCGTGGGTGCGATCATCACCGGCGACATGACGCGCTTCAACCGCTCCCGCGCCGATGTGGTCAAGCAGACCGTCGTGGGCGTCACGCTCGGCGAGTTCGTCATCGGCCTGGCCGGCGTGCTCCTCGCGCACGCCGCGAAGTCGGGCGACATCGTCGCGATCGTGACGAGCTCGGTCGGCCTCGTCGGCCTCATCATCGTCATCACGGGAACGCTCAAGATCAACGACTGGAACCTCTACTCCTCGGCCCTGGGCCTGGTGAACTTCGTCTCCACGACCTTCGGCAAGAACCTGCACCGCGTGACGACGACGATCGTGCTCGGCGTGGTCGGATCCGTCCTCGCCGCCGCCGGGATCCTCGGGCAGTTCACCCAGTTCCTCATCGTGCTGAGCGTCGCGTTCCCGCCGATCGCAGGCATCATGGTCGCCGAGTACTTCATCGTGCGCCGCTGGCGCGGCGAGCTCGACGCCAGCCGCGAGGAGGGCGTGCTGCCCGCCTCCGCCCCGCGCATCGTGCCCGCCACGATCGTGGTCTGGCTGGTCTCGTCGCTCGTCGGCTACTTCGTGACCTGGGGCATCCCGTCCCTCATCAGCCTGTTCCTCTCGATGATCCTGTACATCGCGGCGGGCAAGCTGGGCCTCGTCCGCGGCGTCGGCGCCGTCCCCACCCGTCAGGCCGATCCCGCGGAGAGCGCGGCCGTCTGACCCCCAGACTCCGTCGCGGGGCGCGGCGCCTTCCGACTCCCCGCGACGGGACCACAAGTCCCGGAAACACCGAGAAAGCGAGAACCATGCACATCGGCATCGACGTCGGCGGCACCAACACGGATGCCGTCCTCATGGACGGCGCCCACACCCTCGCCGGGGTGAAGCACTCCACCACCCCCGACGTGACCGACGGGATCGTGCAGGCGATCGAGGATCTGCGCGCGCACCATCCGTTCGAGGGATCCGACATCGAGGCCGTCATGATCGGCACGACGCACTTCATCAACGCGCTCGTGCAGGCCAGTCGCCTCGCCCCCACCGCCGCCCTCCGGCTCGGACTGCCCGCGACCCGAGCCCTCCCCCCGCTCGTGGACTGGCCGGGCGAACTGCTCGAGGCCGCCCGGGCGCGCAGCTACCTCGCGCACGGCGGCTACGAGTTCGACGGTCGCCCGATCTCCCCGCTCGATCCCGAGGAGCTGCGCGGGATCGCCGCGGACATGAAGGCGCATGGGATCCGCTCGGTCGCGATCTCGGCCGTGTTCAGCCCGGTCAACCACGACCTCGAGGTGCGCGCCGCGGAGATCCTCGGCGAGGTCCTCGGCGACGACGTGGCGATCTCCCTCTCGCACGAGATCGGCCGGATCGGCATCCTCGAGCGTGAGAACGCGACGATCATCAACGCCGCCCTGCGCGAGCTCGCCTCCGAGATCGTCGACGGCCTCACCGCTGCCGTCCGGGCGCACGGCATCGAGGCGCCGATCTTCCTCAGCCAGAACGACGGCACACTGATGGACGACGAGTACGTGCGCCGCTATCCGGTCGCGACCTTCGCCTCCGGCCCGACCAACTCGATGCGCGGGGCCGCGGCCACGAGCGGCCTGCAGGACTGCGCCGTGATCGATGTGGGCGGCACCACGGCGGACATCGGCCTGCTCGTGAACGGCTTCCCCCGCGAGACCGCGAACGAGGTGAAGGTCGCCGGCATCCGCACGAACTTCCGCATGCCCGACGTGCTCTCCCTCGGCATCGGCGGCGGGAGCATCGTGGACGAGGAGACCGCCGAGGTCGGCCCCGCCTCGGTCGGCTACCGCCTCGGCACCGAAGCGCTCGTCTTCGGCGGCTCGACCCTCACCGCGACCGACATCGCGGTCGCGGCAGGGCGCGCCGAGGTCGGCGACCCCGCGAAGGTCGCGCACCTCGATCCGGAGTTCGTGGCGCGCGTGCTCGCGCGTATCGCTGAGCGCGTCGCGGAGGCCGTGGACAGGATGCGCACCTCCCCCGACCCGATCGCGGTCGTGGCGGTCGGCGGCGGATCCATCCTGCTGCCGGACGTGCTGGAGCCTTTCGGCCCCGTGCACCGCCCGGAGAACTACGCGGTCGCGAACGCGATCGGCGCCTCGATCGCTCAGGTCGGCGGCGAGATCGACAAGGTCTACGCGATCGCCCCCGGCGCGCGCGACGAGACCATCGCGGCCGTGCGCGCCGAGGCCGTCGACAAGGCGATCGCCGCCGGCGCGAAGCCGTCCACGGTCGCGATCATCGACTTCGACGAGGTCCCGATCCCGTACCTGCCCGGCAACGCCACGCGCATTCGCGCCAAGGCCGTCGGCGACCTGGACATGGGGGCCTGAGATGGGCTGGCAGATCGACACCGCGCAGATCGAGGATCTCGCCCGCGGCGCCGCCGTGTTCGGCACCGGCGGCGGCGGCGATCCCTACATCGGATCCCTCCTCGCCCGGCAGGCGCTGTCGGACGGCCCCGTCCCGGTCCTCGACCTCGCCGAGGTCCCCGACGATGCGCACGTGCTGTTCGTCGCGATGATGGGCGCACCGACCGTCATGGTGGAGAAGCTCCCGAGCCTGGACGAGGTCGTCGAGCCCGTGCGCGCCCTCGGCTCGCATCTGGGCCGCCCCGTCACCCACATCGCGTGCGCGGAGGTGGGCGGGGTGAACTCGACGATCCCCGTCGCGGCCGCCGCGGCGCTCGGACTGCCACTCGTGGACGCCGACGGCATGGGCCGCGCGTTCCCGGAGCTGCAGATGGTGCTGCCCACGCTCATCGGCGTCACCGCCTCGCCCCTCGCGCTCAGCGACGAGAAGGGCAACGTCGCAGTCCTGCAGACGATCGACAACACCTGGACGGAGCGGATCGCACGCGTCGCGACCGTCGAGATGGGCTGCTCCACGATGATCGCCGGCTTCTCGATGACCGGCGCGCAGGCCAGAACCGGCCTCGTCGGCGGCTCGCTGTCCCGGTGCATCACAGTGGGCCGCGCGATCGCCGACGCCCGTGCGGCGAAGACGGATCCGGTCGCGGCCGCGGTCCGCGAGCTCTCCGGGCGCGAGCTCTTCGACGGCAAGGTCGTCGACGTGCAGCGCGCCACGACGACCGGATTCGCGCGCGGCCGCGCGCGAATCGAGGGCGAGGGCGGCACCGCGCTCACCCTGCAGTTCCAGAACGAGCACCTCGTCGCCGAGGCCGACGGGCGGATCCTCGCGACCACGCCGGATCTCATCATGGTCGTCGAGGGAGAGTCCGGGGAGCCGATCACGACCGAGGCCCTCCGCTACGGCCAGCGCGTGCGCGTGCTCGCGGCCCCCGCCGACGAGCGCTGGCACACCGCCGAGGCGCTCGCGATGGTCGGTCCCGGCTACTTCGGCTACGACATGCCGGCGCACCGTTACGACGGCACCGTCTCCGCCGGAGATTCCTTCGCGACGGCGGGCGCGGCATGAGCTGGCAGCTCACCGCGGCCGACCTCCCCGACCTCGCCCGCGGCGCGACGCTGCTGGGCACGGGCGGCGGCGGGGACCCCTACATCGGCAGCAAGCTCGTCGAGCGGGTCCTCGGCGACGGCGCGATCACGATCCTGGATCCGGAGGACCTTCCGGATGACCTCTTCGTGATCCCGACGGCGCAGATGGGCGCACCCACCGTGATGGTCGAGAAGATCCCGGCGGGTACAGAGCCGACGCTCGCGCTGCGCGCCCTCGAGGCGCACCTGGGGCGGACAGCCGACGCCACGATGCCGATCGAGTGCGGCGGGATCAACTCGATGATCCCGCTCGTCGTCGCCGCCGAGACCGGGATGCCCGTGGTCGATGCGGACGGCATGGGGCGCGCCTTCCCCGAGCTGTCCATGGAGACGTTCGCGGTGTACGGCGTGCACGGCTCGCCCCTCGCCCTCGCCGGCGAGCGCGGCGAGACCGTGATCATCGACACCGGCGACGACGACCGCCAGATGGAGTGGCTCGCCCGCGCGATCACCATCCGGCTCGGCGGAGTCGGGCACATCGCGGAGTACGCGATGTCCGGCGCGGACGTGCGCCGGACCGCGGTTCCCCGCACGATCTCGATGGCGCTCGCCCTCGGCCGCGCGATCCGCGAGGCCCGCGAGCAGCACCGCTCCCCCTTCGACGCGATCGCCGAGACGCTCTCCCGCACGCTGTACACCCACGTGCGCGAACTCGCCGTGGGCAAGGTGCTCGACGTCGAACGTCGTACCACCGAGGGGTTCGCGAAGGGACGCGCCGTGATCGCACCGCTCGAGGGCGACGGCTCCTTCGAGATCCTGTTCCAGAACGAGAACCTCATCGCGCGGCGAGACGGCGAGGTCGTCGCGATCGTGCCGGATCTCATCTGCGTCGTGGATCACGAGACAGCCGAGCCGATCACGACCGAGGGGCTGCGCTACGGCCAGCGCGTGCGCGTGCTCGGCATCTCGACGCCGGACATGATGCGCACCGAGGGCGCCCTCGCCGCGTTCGGCCCCTCGGCCTTCGGCCTCGCCGAGCCGTTCCTCCCGGTCGAGCGGCTCGGCGCCTGAGCCGGCTCCCTGGGCCGGACCCGAACCGGCCCAGGGAGCCGATCCCGATCCGTTACGAGACCTCTAGTCTGGGACGATGGCGTGGCGACTGCGACCCGAGGACGTGGCCGCGCTCGCGCTGGGCTGCGCGCTGCTCGGCTCGGGCGGCGGCGGCACGACCACCATGCTCGAGCTCATGCTCGCCGGCGACGACTCCGGTCCGCGTCCGCTCGCGGACGTGGACGAGCTGGATCCCTCGACACCGTGCTTCGGCGCCGCGTTCGTGGGCTCCACGATCCTGCTCGGCGAGCGAATGCCGGGCCTCGCGCCGTTCGGACGCCTGGTGGCCGCGGCGGAGCGCTGGCTGGGCACGCGGATCCCCGCCGTCTGCTCGATCGAGGGCGGCGGCCTGAACAGCCTCGTCCCGTTCCTGTTCGCCGGCGAGCGCACGATCGTCGATGCCGACTGCACCGGCCGCGCCGTGCCGGAGCTCGATCAGATGTCGCTCTTCGTCGACCGGGTGCCGGGCCTCGTGTTCACGTGCGAGAGCGGCGCCGGCGGAGTCGCTCTCGTCGAGACGGATCGCGCCGTGGACGCGGAGCGCATCGTCCGCTCCGCCATCATCCAGGCGGGAGGGAGCGGCGCGGCCGTGCTCGCCGGGTTCACGGTCGGGGATCTCCGCGAGCACGCGATGCCCGGACACCAGCGGCGCGCGCTCGCGCTGGGTCGCGCCTTCCTCGCCGCCCGCTTCGCGCCCCCGGCGGAGCTCGCCGCGCGGCTCGGAGCGAGGCTGCTGACCGAGGGCCGGATCGACCGGATCTCAGCGCACCACGCCGATCCGCATGTGCAGTCGGTCGAGATCGCGGGCCCCGGCGGCGCGGTGGATCGCGTCGTGACCCGCTCGGAGTCCCTGGCGGTGCTCAGCGACGGAGAACTGCTCGCCTCCGCACCGGCGATCATCGTCGTCCTCGACGCCGCGTCGCGCGAGATCCTGCAGGTCACCGACCTCGTTCCGGGACGGCGCGTGGTCGTGCTCTCGCTGCCGGCGCCCGACTGGTGGCTGGAGCGTCCCGAGCGCCTGCGCCGCGTGCTGCCGTCGACGTACGGACTCGCCGAGCTGGACGCCGCATGACCGCGCGACTGTCGCTCGCGGGCCTCCGCGCACACCCCGAGAACGGCGGCCTGCGCCGGATCGCCGGGCCCGAAGACGCCGCATGGGACGCGGTCGCCGTGGAATCGGCCGAGGCCGACCTGCCCGCGGTCCTCGACGGCGGCCTCGCAGTGCTGCTCGACGCCGCGCCGAGGACGCCCTGGCAGCAGGACGCGATGCTGCGCCGGATCCGCGAGCGCGGCTTCGGCGGCGTCGCGATGCCGGGAGCCGGCGCGTTCGACCCCGGCACGCAGCGGCTCGCGGAGCGGCTGGGGATCTGCCTCCTCGACGTGCAGCGGCCCATCGTGCTCGCCCAGGCGTGCTGGATGCTCGTGCAGGCGCAGGACGCCCTCACCCTCTCGCACGTGCGCAAGGTCGCACGCTCGTTCGAGTACCCGGCCCGGGATCTGTCGGATCTGCTGCGCCAGGTGTCCGCGAATCTCGGCCATCCGCTCGCACTCGTCGACGGCACCGACGTGCTGCACTCCTCGGGCGGCGACCTCGATCCGGCACTGCACGCGGCGATCGACTTCCGCCCCTGGGTCGACATCGCCCGTGCCGGCGACGCCGCCGCGGCCTCGGTGCGCGTGGACAGCCCGAGCAGGCCGGGTCTGCGTCTGGTCGTCTTCGGTGCGGGGCTGAGCGAGAGCCAGCTCGCCGCGCTCTCGGTCGCGGCCGAGGTCGCGATGCCGGCCGTCGCGGCGCGGATCCTCATCGACGAGGTCGCCGAGGTGAACGACGTCTCGGCCTCGTCCGCCCTGCTCCGCGATTTCGTCGATGCGAGGGGCCTCGCGGACGACGACATCGAGCGCCGCATGGGCGAGCGCGGCTGGCGCACGTCCGGACATCATCTCGGCTTCCGGATGGTCGGACGGGGCCGGCTGGATCCGCTGCCGCTGCTGCGCGCGGTGCGTGCCGCACTCGGCGGGATCGCCGCAGAGGCGCACGTCACCACGGCCGGCCGCGGGCTGAGCGGATGGCTCGCGTTCTCCGAGGCTCCAGACCCCGTGACCGTCGAACGGCTCGCGCGCGGTCTGCGCGCCCTGCACCGCGAGGTGGGGCGCTCGTTCGCGATCGCCACGGGCGTGGGATCGCTGCAGCGCGGGCCCGCGGGGCTCGCCGCGACGCTGGACGAGGCCGCGGATGCGGCCAGGATCGCGGCGTTGCGCTCGGCAACGGGCTGGTTCGTCCGCGTCGACAGCCTCGGACTCGAGCAGCTGCTGCTGGCCTGGACCGGCAACGACACGTTCGTGCCCGCGGCGGCGTCGCTCCTCGCACCGTTGCAGGGCGCGAGCGGAGATCTGCTGCGTACGCTCTCCGTCTACCTCGACCAGGAGTCGAGCCTGGTCGCCACAGCCGCGTCGCTGAACCTGCATCGCAACACCGTCGCAGTGCGGATCCGGCGGGTGCAGGAGCTCCTCGGCGTCGACCTCACGGATCCCGAGACCCGCCTCGCGATGCACCTCGCGTGCCGCGCCGTCCTGGCCCCCGCCGCGGGCGACGGCCCGGCGCGCCGCGAGCATGGCATCCTGGGACCGTGAACGCCGATCGCACCGACCACGGCGCCGGGGCGGGCTCGCCGACGAGCGCCCGCGACGACCGCCCGCAGGTGCCCGCGGCCGAGCACACGCTGCGGATCCTGCGGTTCCTGGCCCGCCGCGCGGGGCCGGTCGCGGCATCCGCGCTGGCCCGCGAGCTCGACATCCCCCGCTCCACCGTCTACCACCTGCTCGCGACCCTCGAGGCGCACGGGTTCGTCGTGCACCTGCCGCAGGAGCGCCGCTGGGGCCTCGGCACGAGCGCCTTCGAGCTGGCCGGCGGCTACGCGCGGCAGGAGCCGCTGGCGCGGCTCGGCCGTCCACTGCTGGCCGGGCTCGCCGACCGCCTCGGCGAGAGCGCGCATCTCGCCGTGATGACCGGGCGCGACGTGCTCTACATCGTCGAGGAGCGCGCGCTCCGGCGCCCCGCCCTCATTACCGACGTGGGGGTGCGGCTCCCGGCGCACCTCACCGCGACCGGCCGGGCCATGCTCGCCGCGCTCCCCCGCGAGCAGGTGCGTGCGCTGTACCCCGATGCCGCATCTTTCGCGCAGCGCACCGGCGGCGGGCCCGCACGCCCGCGCGAGCTGAACGAGCTGCTGCGCGAGGTGCGCCGCGACGGCATCGCCCGCGAGGACGGCGAGGTGACCCCGGGGTTCCGCTCGGTCGGCATCGCCGTGCGCGACCACGTGGACTGGCCGGTGGCGGCCGTCGCCGTCACCTGGTCCGAGGAGGGCTCGGTCGACGAGAAGGCTGTCGCCGACGCCGTCGCCGAGACCGCCCGGCAGCTGCAGCGCCGGCTGGGCTACGGCGGACGCAGCGGCTGATCCCCGAGATCGCTCCGCGGCGGACGGCGTGCGCCGCGCCCCTGCCGCAGGCCACCGGAGCGTGTCGCAGGATCGAGACACGGCCGCGACGGGACGGCGACACCGGGTCGATAGCCTCGAGTCATGAGCACCACGCAGCACCGCGCGCCTCACCCCACCCGGCGTGCCGCCCTCGTCACCGCGACCGCCACGACCATCGCCGTCCTCGCCCTCGCCGGATGCTCCTCCGCCGCGCCGGTGTCGGGCGACGGGACCGCGAAGCCCTCGCACGGCCCCTCCTCGAGCGCCGCCGCGAAGCCCGCCGCCGCGACCATCCCCGGCTACGACGTCGGTCAGTTCCCGCCGGTCCCCCTGTTCCGGCTGCCCGACCTCGGCCTTCTCTCCGGATCCGCTGACGCCTTCGCGATCGAGGTGAGCACCGCCTTCGACGGCGTTCCGGGCGTCACCGTCTCCCCGGCCCGCTGCGACGCCGGCGGGAAGGTGGTGTCGGGAGCAGGATCCGCGATGCTCTACGGCGACGGGTCGGGCAACTACACGGGACCGGACGGTTCGGTGCAGAACTTCGGAGACGGATCCGGTGTCTCCACGATCAACGGCGTCACGATCGAGAACTTCGGAGACGGATCCGGCAATTACACGGCCGGCTCCGTGCGCATCCAGAACTTCGGCGACGGATCCGGCAACTACAGCGACGGTCGCATCACCGTCCAGGTGTTCGGCGACGGGTCCGGCAATTACGCCGCGCCCGGCATGGCGATCCAGAACTTCGGCGACGGATCCGGCGACTACACGGCGGGATCGGTGCGCATCCAGAACTTCGGCGACGGATCCGGTGACTACGCCGGCCCGGGCATCTCGATCCAGAACTACGGCGACGGCACCGCGAAGGTCAACGGGAAGACGGTGAAGGCGGAGAGGCTTCCCGCCGTGGCGAAGCTCGGCAGCTTCCCGCCGATCGCCGCCCTCGCCCCGATCTCGTCGTGCGGTACCACGATCACGTTCCAGGACGGGGTCCTGTTCGACTTCGACCGCAGCGACATCCGCGCCGACGCCGCGAAGACGATCGCGTCCGTCGCGCAGGTGCTGGTCTCGAAGAACGTCGCGAATGCGGAGATCTCAGGTCACACCGATGCGATCGGAGACGACGCCGACAACCAGGACCTCAGCGAGCGTCGCGCGCAGTCGGTCGTGGACGCGCTCCGGAAGGCCGGCGCCGCCACGGCGATGGAGGCGGTCGGCTACGGCGAGACGCGCCCCGTCGCACCGAACGAGATCGATGGCCAGGACGACCCCGCCGGGCGGCAGTTGAACCGGCGGGTCGAGATCTTCATCCCGGCCGGCCACTGATCCGCCGCCTCGGAAACGCCCGCCTCGGAACGACCGGAGAAGACCATGCACGGCAGCCGCATCCCCGCACTCCTCATCACCGCCCTCGCTCTGGCGGCGGGCCTCACCGGCTGTTCGATCAGCGTCGTCGACACGGCGCACCCGTCGCGCAGTCCATCCCCCGACGCGTCCGTCGATGTGAAGGGCGAGCGCCCGTCCGGCCCGCCGAAGCCGGTGCCGCAGACCGATGCGCCCGTCACCATGGCGGACGCGGTCTCCCGCGCCGGGCTGATCGCCGCCGCCACCACGACGCAGCGCTGCGACGGCGAGCTCACCCTCATGCAGGACGCGGTCGCGGTGCATGTGGAGGGGCCCTGCGACCGGCTCATCGTTAACGCCCAGGGCGCGCAGGTGGTGGCGGACGACGTCACCTCCCTGTCGGTGATCGGATCCGCCAACGTCGTGCTCGCGGAGTCCGTGCGCGAGCTCGTGGTCAACGGCGACGGGAACATCGTGAACTGGACCGGCTCCACACCCGCGATCTCCGACATCGGCACCGCCAACACCCTGAAGGCCGGCTGACATGGGCGATACCCCGCGCCCCCGGATCCTGCTCGTCGACGACGATGAGGCCATCACGGGCGCCCTCGGACCCTTCCTGGAACGCAGCGGGTTCGACGTGGAGATCGCCGGCGACGGCGCGCGGGGCCTCGCCGCGGTGGAGCGCCGCGCCCCGGACCTCGTCGTGTGCGACGTGCTCATGCCGCACCTCGACGGCCGGGAGTTCGTGCGGCGCATGCGCGCCCGCAGCCTGTGGCTGCCGATCATCCTGCTCACCCAGGTGGGCGAGTCGTGGGAGCGCAGCGCGGCCCTGGACGAGGGTGCGGACGACTACCTCAACAAGCCTTTCGACCCGCACGAGCTCATCTCGCGGATCCGCGCCGTGCTGCGTCGCACCGCGGCCGGAGGCCCCTCCCTCGCCACCGCCGGGCGGCTGCGCGCCCACGACCTCGTGCTCGACCGCACCGCACGACGCGCCTGGCTCGCCGACGTCGAGCTCACGCTCACCCCCAAGGCGATGACGCTGCTGGAGTACCTCATGCTGCACGCCGACGAGGTGCACAGCCGGGACCGCCTGCTGTCGACGCTGTGGGGCTTCGACTTCGCCACGTCGAGCCGAGCGGTCGACCATCGCGTCTCCGAACTGCGCCGCGTGCTCGGCGACGATGCTGCGGCCCCGCGATTCGTGGAGACGGTGCAGAGCTTCGGATACCGGTTCGCCGCTCCTGTGGGGGCGGCGTGAACGCCGGTGGGCCGGGTCGTGCGGCGAGCGCGGTCGGAGGTCGTGGTGGGCGCGGCTCACGGCCCCTGTGGTGGATCCTCGCTGCTGCGCCCGCGGTGCTCGGAGCGGCGATCGCGGCGGTGCTGGCGGCGGCCGGGGACCTGCGCCAGGTGCAGGTCAGGATCGCACTGCCCGCCGTGGCCGCGGGCGCGGGGATCCTGCTCAGCGTGATCGCGCTCGGGGTCCTCGCGGCCATCGCCGTGCGCACCCGACGCCGGGTCCGCGCGCAGATCGCGCTCGACGCGGCCATGGCGCGAGGTTCGGCTCAGGAGCGGCAGCACCATGCGCGCTTCCTCGCGCGACTCGACCACGAGCTGAAGAACCCGCTCACCGCGATCCTGGCGACCTCGGCGGCCGCGCAGAACAATGTGGGCGGCGCCGAATCCTGGCCGATCGTGGATGCGCAGGCGGCCAAGCTCGGCACCCTGGTGCGCGACCTGCGCAAGCTCGCCGATCTGGAGTCGCGTCCGCTCGAGCGCGAACCCGTGGATCTCGAACAGCTTCTGGTCGAGGCGATCGCCGCACTCGCACAGCAGGATCCGGCTTCCGGCGCGCGCATGGCCCTGACGGTCACCCGCGTGCCCTGGCCGGTGCCCCCGATCTCCGCCGATCTGGATCTCCTCTCGCTCGCGGTCGACAACGTGCTCGGCAACGCCGCGAAGTACTCCGAGAGCGGCCCGATCGAGGTGCGGCTGCGCGAGGAGGCGGGACAGGCCGTGATCGACGTGGCCGACACCGGCCGCGGCATCCCCGAGTCCGACCTCCCGCAGGTGTTCGACGAGCTCGCCCGGGCTCAGAACGCCCGTGACGTCGCCGGATCCGGGATCGGGCTGAGCCTGGTCGCAGCGATCCTGCGCCGCCACGGCGGTGCCGTCGCCCTGCGATCCGCGGAGGACTCCGGCACGGTGGTGACACTGAGGCTGCCGCTGGCCTGATCGTTGCCGACGTCCGCGACCGGGCTGGTTCACAGGCGGATCAGCCAGTCTCGTCCTGTGTCCACGCCTGCCGACGCGCGCCTGCCGCGCATCGCCCTGATCGCGGGCATCGTCGGCACGCTGGTCGGCGTCCTCGGATCCTGGATCCCCTCGTTCTGGGGCGATGAGGCCGCGAGCGTCATGTCGGCCTCGCGCACCTGGCCCGAGCTGTGGCGGATGCTGCAGTCGGTCGACGGGGTGCACGGCGCCTACTACGCGTTCCTGCATGTGTGGATCGATCTGTTCGGCGCGAGCGAGTTCGCCGTGCGCCTGCCCAGCGCGATCGCCGCAGGACTCCTCGCCGCGGGCACCGTCGTGCTCGCGGGCCGGCTCGGCGGATCGCGTCTCGCCCTCGCGGCAGGGCTCATCGTCGCGCTCCTGCCGCGCACCGTGCTCATGGCCGCGGAGGCCCGCTCGTACGCGATCGGCTCGGCGATCGCGGTGTGGCTGACCGTGCTGCTGCTCGCCCAGCTGGAGGGGCGGCGCGCGTGGTGGGGGTGGGCGGTCTACGCCGTCGGTGCCGCGGTGTCGATCTACGTCTTCCTCTACCTGGCCCTGTTGCTCGTGGTGCACGGCGTCTTCGTACTGCTCTTCCACCGCCGGTCGCTCTGGCGGTGGGCGATCTGGGCCGCGGTCGCCATCCTGCTGGCGGTGCCGATCGTCCGGCTCGCGGCCGCCGAGCAGAACCAGATCGGCTTCCTCGCGCACCGGGACTACATCACGCCGCAGGGCGTGCTGGCGCTGCAGTGGTTCGACCCGGTGACTGCGTGGCCGTGCGGCGCGCTCATCGTGATCGGGTTGGCGGGCGTGCTCCGCCGCCGTCGTCAGGATGCGCGCGGCCTCCGTCTCGGCGTGCTCGCGCTGCTCTGGCTGGCGCTGCCGACCGCGGCGGTCCTGATCGGGAGCGTGCTGATCGCCCCGATGTACACCGTGCGGTATCTGTCGTTCTGCGTCCCCGCCGCGGCGATCCTGGTCGCTCTCGGCGTGCGGACCACTGCGCGGTGGCTCGCCGGGCGCACGCCGCTGCGCACGACGACGGCGACGGGGATCCTCCTCGCCGTCGTGCTGGCGGCGTTCGTCCCGAATCTCATCGTCCTGCGCGGACCCTACGCGAAGGACGGCAGTGACTGGCGCGAGGCCGCCGCCTACCTGCGCGCGCACGCCCGGACCGGCGATGCCGTCGTCTACGACGACCGCCCCAAGAACTCGGATAGACCGCGGCTGATCGCCGCGGTCTATCCGGACGACCTCGCGGGACTCCGCGATCCCGCCCTGCTCTCCTCGTTCCGCACCCAGCCCGGCCTCTGGGATCGCACCGTTCCGAACGACCGGCTCACCGCCGGCGACCTCACGCCCGGCGTCTGGGCGATCGAACGCGGTCCTGACGCCGAGCGCTCCCCCGACGTGCAGCACCTGCAGGCGCTCGGCTATCGGGTGATCTCATCGCACCGTCTCAACGTCACGACGGTGCTGCGCCTGGAGCGCTGACCGCCTCTTTCGTCTTCGGGGAGCGATGTGCGCTCGCCTCCTGCGCCAGATGGAGCAGACATCGCTCCTCGAACCGGATTCAGACCGGCACGTACATCACGACCGAGAGGCCCGGGGCGTCGGAGGGCACGAGGCTGTGGTGCTCGAACTCGAGCCGGCCGTCCTTCGGATGCTGGAACACCCGCTGACGGGAGGCGAAGCGCTCGACCGCGTGCTCGGCCCACTGGATCCGGAAGTCGGAGCTTTCCTCGAGCAGCCGATCGATGAGCGCCCGATGCCGGTCCGAGCTCAGACGCACGCCCGACTCCGCGCGGAACTCCGCGAGGAAGCGCCTGCTCTCCTGGTCCCAGTCCGGCAGCATGCGACGCAGCCGCGGATCCGTGTAGATCAGCCAGAGCAGGTTGCGATCACCGGCATCGACGGTGACGATCGGCTCGTAGAGACGCGCGTACGGGACGTTCCAGCCCACGATCGCCCAGTCGCTCGCCACGACGAACGCCGGAAAGGCGAGTGCGTCGACGAGCCGCTGAAGGTGATCCGGGATCCGCTCGGCCTCCTCGGCAGCGGCGTCCTCCTCCGGCCCCGCTAGTCGCACCACGTAGTCGATCTCGGCCGGGCTGAGCTGCAGTACCCGCGCCACCGCGCCGAGCACCTGGCGGGAGACGCCGATGTCGCGCCCCTGCTCGAGCCAGGTGAACCAGCTCGCGCTCACCCCGGCGAGGGCCGCCACCTCTTCGCGGCTGAGACCGATGTCGCCGCGCCGCGCGGCCTGCGGCAGCCCGAGCGCGGAACGTCGCGCCGCACGGCGCCGGGAGGCGAGGAAGTCACCCAGCTGCTCGCGACGGGGCGTGCGCGGGCGGATCATGCCCGTCCCCCTGCTCGGACCGTCCCGACCGGCGACGAGGGTGTGGTTCCGCGGTGAATGGAGCTCATGGCGAAACAGTACTCCGAGTACTAGTACAAAGCCTCCTCGCGACCGGGCTCGGCAGAACCACCCGTGAGGTCCACAATGGTCACCATGGTCGCTTATCGCTCTCGCACGGTCACCCACGGACGCAACATGGCCGGCGCTCGCGCCCTCTTCCGCGCCGCCGGCGTCGACGGCAAGGACCTCGGACGCAAGCCCATCATCGCCGTCGCGAACTCCTTCACCGAGTTCGTGCCGGGGCACACGCACCTCGCCCCCGTCGGGCGCATCGTGTCGGACGCGATCAGCGAGGCCGGCGGCATCCCCCGCGAGTTCAACACCATCGCCGTCGACGACGGCATCGCGATGGGCCACGGCGGCATGCTCTACTCGCTGCCGTCGCGCGACCTCATCGCGGACTCCGTCGAGTACATGGTCAACGCGCACTGCGCCGATGCGCTCGTGTGCATCTCGAACTGCGACAAGATCACCCCGGGCATGCTGCTGGCAGCGCTGCGCCTGAACATCCCGACCGTGTTCGTCTCGGGCGGCCCGATGGAGGCCGGGCGGGCGACGCTCGTCGACGGCACCGTGCGCTCCCTCGACCTCGTGGACGCGATCAGCGACGCCGTGAACGAGAAGATCTCGGACGCCGACATCCTGCGCATCGAGGAGTCGGCCTGCCCGACCTGCGGATCCTGCTCCGGCATGTTCACCGCGAACTCGATGAACTGCCTCACCGAGGCGATCGGCCTCTCCCTGCCCGGCAACGGGTCGGTGCTCGCGACGCACACGGCGCGCCGCGCCCTGTACGAGAAGGCCGGCTCCCTGGTCGTCGACATCGCCCAGCGCTACTACGAGGGCGACGACGAGAGCGTGCTGCCGAAGAGCATCGCCACCGAGGCCGCGTTCGGCAACGCGATGGCCCTCGACATCGCGATGGGCGGATCCACGAACACGATCCTGCACCTGCTCGCCGCCGCGCACGAGGCCGGCGTGGAGTTCGGCCTCGCCGAGATCGATGCGATCTCCCGGCGCGTGCCGTGCCTGGCCAAGGTGGCCCCGAACTCGGCGGGCGGCAAGACGTACTACATGGAGGACGTGCACCGCGCCGGCGGCATCCCCGCCCTGCTGGGCGAGCTGCGCCGCGGCGGACTGCTCGACGACACCGTGCACACGGTGCACGCCGCGACGCTCGGCGAGTGGCTCGACGAATGGGACATCCGCGGCGGATCGGCCTCCGAGGTGTCGCAGGACCTGTGGCACGCGGCGCCCGGCGGTCGCCGCTCGTCCACCGCGTTCTCGCAGTCGGAGCGCTGGGCCTCACTGGACACCGACGCCGAGGGCGGCTGCATCCGCGACATCGCGCACGCGTACTCGAAGGACGGCGGCCTCGGCGTGCTGCACGGCAACATCGCCGCGAACGGCGCGGTCGTGAAGACCGCAGGCGTGGACGAGTCGATCTGGACCTTCTCCGGCCCTGCCGTCGTCTGCGAGTCGCAGGACGAGGCCGTGGAGAAGATCCTGAACAAGCAGGTCAAGGAGGGTGACGTCGTCGTCATCCGCTACGAGGGACCGAAGGGCGGGCCCGGCATGCAGGAGATGCTCTACCCGACTTCGTTCCTGAAGGGTCGCGGACTCGGCAAGGCGTGCGCGCTGATCACGGACGGCCGCTTCTCCGGCGGCACCTCGGGCCTGTCCATCGGGCACGTCTCGCCCGAGGCGGCCGCCGGCGGCGTGATCGCGCTCGTCGAGGACGGCGACATCGTCTCGATCGACATCCCGACCCGCAAGCTCGAACTCGACGTGCCGTGGGAGGAGCTGGAGCGCCGCCGCGAGCACCTCGAGGCCAACGGCGGATACCGGCCGCGCGACCGCGTGCGCGAGGTCAGCCCGGCGCTGCGCGCCTACGCCCACTTCGCCCAGTCGGCGGACAAGGGAGCGATCCGCATCGTCCCGGAGCTCTGAGGCTCGGCGTCACGCCGGCACGGCCGCCCTGCGGTCGCGACGCGTGCGCGCCGCCCACCGCCCGCCGGTGCGGGTCACCTCGATCGGGTGGGCGAACGCGCGCGAGATCGTCTCGGTCGTCACGGCCGCCTCGATCGCGCCGATCGCGGCGATCGCCCCTCCCTCGATGACGAGGGCATGACTCGTGGTCTCCGGCAGGTCCTCCAGGTGATGCGTGACGAGGATCGATGCGAGCCGCGGATCCCGGTGTGCGAGGGCGTCGATCGTCTCCAGGAGCTGCTCCCGGGCGGCCACATCGAGCCCGGTCATCGGCTCGTCGAGCAGGAGCAGCCGCGGCCGGCACGCGAGCGCCCGCGCGATGAGCGCCCGGCCGCGCTCCCCTTGCGAGAGCGTCGGCCACAGGGCGTCGCGTCGGTGCGAGAGCCCGACATCGACGATGAGCTGCTGCGCGAGGGCGGTCTGCGCGGGCGTCGGCCCCCAGCGCATCGGCGTCTCGATCGTCCCCGTGAGCCCGGTCAGCACGACCTCGGTCACGGTCAGCGGCGAGCGCAGCGGATGCCGCGGATCCACGTGGCCGATGCGGTGTCGCAGCTCCTGCAGGTCGACGCGGCCGATCCTGTGCCCCAGCACCTCGGCGGTCCCGCTCGACGGATGCGTACGGGCGCCGCAGATGCCGAGGATCGAGCTCTTGCCGGCGCCGTTGGGCCCCAGAAGTGTCCAGTGCTCGCCCGCGCGCACGACGAGCCCGATCTCGCGCAGGATGTCGCGCCCGTCGCGCCGCAGCGTCACCCCGTCCAGCCGGACGACCTCGGCGCTCATCGCAGGCCGTCCTTGAGCGACGCCAGGTGCGACCTGCTGAGGCGGGAGGCGGCCGCGGCGTCGCGGGAACGGATCGCATCGACCAGGCGCACGTGCGCCTCATGGTCCTCGTCGTCGCCGAAGGAGGCGCGGATCCGCAGCATCGCGATCATCGTCTGCCGCAGGCGCGGAGTGAACCCGTCGAACAGCTCGGTGAGGATCGGGTTGGCGGCGGCGACGACGATCGCGCGATGGAACGCGAGATCCGCGTCGACATGCTCCTCGAGATCGGAGCGGTGCTCCGACCTGTTGCGGAGGGCGCGACGGATCGCACGGAGATCATCCGCCGATCGGCGCTCCGCGGCGAGCGCCGCGGCATCGCCCTCGATCGCCGCCCTCGCCTCGATCACGCTCACGATGTCGGCGCGCTGCAGCACGGCATCCCAGTCCTCCCGCACGTCGAGCGCGGTCACGAAGACCCCCGCGCCCTGGCGCGCCGACAGCACGCCTCGGCCCGCCAGCTGACGGATCGCCTCGCGCACGGTGGACCGCCCCACCCCCAGCTGGGCGGCGAGGGTCGTCTCGCCAGGGAGTCGGGCGCCCAGCGCCCACTCCTCGTCCCTGATCCTCTCCAGGAGCAGGTCCGCGGTCTGATCCGCCATCGAAGAACGTCGCACACTCGGACTCATGACCACGTCAACTCCTCAACTTGTCTGCGGAGTTAACGCTACACTGCCTGCATGCTCACGAGCGCGATCCTCCTTCTTCACCGCCACGGCGGGGACTGACCGGTCCGGCACCCCGTCGTGGCTGATGCGCCGCGCCGGCCCGCCGAAACCCTCGCAGAGAGCAGAAGAGCATGACCCGCACCCCCTTCCCCGGAATCTCCACGCCCGCCGGCCCCGTCCCCGCCGACGCGCCGGCCTGGAACCGGCAGAGGCGTTCGCAGATGCCGTCGCATCGCTACGCCGATCCCTACGACCGCGTCTCGATCCCCCTCTCCGCGGACGAGCGCACCTGGCCGGCCCGGCGCCTCACCGCCGCACCGCTGTGGGTCCCCGTCGATCTCCGCGACGGCAACCAGGCACTCGCCGAGCCCATGGATCCTGCGCGCAAGCGACGTTTCTTCGACCTCATGGTCGCGATGGGTTACAAGGAGATCGAGGTCGGCTATCCGTCCGCATCGCAGACCGACTTCGACTTCGTGCGTCTGATCGCCGAGCACGACATCGCGCCGGAGGACGTGACGATCGTCGTGTTCACCGCCGCGCGGCGCGATCTCATCGCGCGGACGGTCGACGCGATCCGCGACATCCGCAACCCCGTCGTCATCCACCTCTACACCGCGACGGCGCCGATCTGGCGGGAGACCGTGCTCGGACGAGATCGGGACGAGCTGCGCACCCTCATCCTCGGCGCCGGACGGGACGTGCTCGAGCTGGGCGGCGCGCTGCCGCATGTGCGGTTCGAGTTCTCCCCCGAGGTGTTCATGCTGACCGAGCCCGACTATGCGCTCGAGGTCTGCAACGCGATGACCGCCCTGTGGGACGCGGCGCCGGAACGCCCGGTGATCCTCAACCTGCCGGCGACGGTCGAGATCGCCACGCCCAACGTCTACGCCGACCAGATCGAGTACATGCACCGCCACCTCGACCGGCGCGGGAGCGTCATCCTGTCGGTCCACCCGCACAACGATCGCGGCACCGGGATCGCCTGCGCGGAGCTGGCCGTGCTCGCCGGCGCGCAGCGGGTGGAAGGCTGCCTGTTCGGCAACGGGGAGCGCACCGGAAACGTCGACCTCGTCACGCTCGCCCTCAACCTGCATGCCCAGGGCATCGATCCGATGATCGACTTCTCCGACATCGACGAGATCCGCCGCACGGTCGAGCACAGCAACCGGATCGAGGTGCACCCGCGGCACCCCTACGTCGGCGACCTCGTGCACACGGCGTTCAGCGGCACCCACCAGGACGCGATCCGCAAGGGCTTCGCCGAGCACCGCGCGCGCGCCGCGCGCGAGGGCCGGTCCGAGCGGGAGATCGCCTGGCGCGTGCCGTACCTCCCGGTCGATCCGGCCGACCTCGGCCGTTCCTACGATGCGGTGATCCGGGTCAACTCGCAGTCGGGCAAGGGCGGGATCGCCTACCTGCTCGAGACGGCGTTCGGGATCCGGCTCCCTCGCCGGCTGGAGATCGACCTCGCAGGGCACGTGCAGCGGCACGCCGACGAGAGCGGCCTCGAACTCGACGCGCACGGGCTCTGGCGCATCTTCGACGAGGCGTATCTCGCACGTGGTGAGGAGCCGCGGATCGCGCTGACGCAGGTGCGCACCGACACATCCGCCGTGGAGCCGCGCACGACCTTCCGGCTGCGCGTGGATGGATCCGAGCACGCCTCGGAGCACCCGGGGGTCGGTCCGGTGGAGGCGCTCACGGCGGCCCTCGCGATGCACGGGGCGCCGATCGAGATCCTCGACCTGCAGCAGACGAGCCTCGGCCCCGGCAGCGACGGCGAGGCGCTGACGCTGATCGAGTACCGCGGGGCGCACGGCACGGCGTGGGCCGCAGGACGGGACGGATCGGTGCTGACCGCGACGCTGAACGCCGTCATCGCCGCCGGGAACGCGTCGACGCGTTGACCGGGCGCCGCGGATCCGCCCTCATCAGGACGGCGGATCCGCGGGGCTCGGCGCCCGAACCGGCTCAGCCCGCGGTCGACGCACGCACGATGAGTGCGCCGTGGTCGGGGGCGGGCACGTCGACCAGGAGCTCCGGTTCGAGTTGCCCCAGCAGTCCGGCCGCCGCCTGACGCCCCAGCGCCTGCGGCTGCAGGTCGACCGCGGTGATCTCCGGGATCGCGCCGCGCAGGCGTTCCGCGTCCGACCCGCACACCACGCGCACGTCCTCCGGCACCCGGACGCCGCGAGCCACGAGCCGGTCCACGAGCGCGCGGGCGTGATCACTCGTCATGCAGTAGATGCCGTCCGGCGGCTCGGACAGGGCGAGCAGCTCGTCCGCGACTGCGACCAGCTCCTCCTGCTCGGCCAGCTCCGGCACGTGCCGCACCAGTTGTGCATGCCCGGGCAAACGCTCCCGGTAGCGCTGCTCGGTCGCGGAGTTCCACTCGATCGGATCGGTGCCGACGACCAGGGCGATCCGGCGGGCCCCGTGCGCGGCGAGATGCTCGAGCACGCGGTCCGTGATCAGGGCGGTGGCGATGTCGACGACGTGGGGATCCCCGGGGTCCGCGGTGTCGGCCCCAACCAGCGTGTAGGGCATGCCGCCCGCGCGCAGCGCAGCGATGAGCGGGTCGTCCTCGACGGGGTCGGTCACGATGATGCCGTCGCACGCCCACGCCGTGCTCGGCGCCTGCGGCACCGTCGGATCGGCGACCAGCATCAGCGCGTAGCCGTGCGCGAGCGTCGTGAGCGCGGCCGCCCCGGCGAACCGCGGGAAGTAGTCGACGTCCTGGATCTGCTGCGGCTCGACGCCGACGGCGGGCCGCAGCACCAGCCCGATCACCCCGAGCCTGCTGCGACGCAACCCGCTCGCCACGACGTCCGGGTGATACCCCAGCGCCGTCGCCGCCGCGCGCACGCGCGCCTGAGTGCGCTCGTTCACGACGCCGTTGCCCGAGAACGTGTGCGACACCGTGGTCACCGAAACTCCCGCACGACGGGCCACGTCGCGGATCGTCGATCGCTGTCTGCGCATGCCGCGATGATAATCGCGGAATCCGCTTGTCCAAATCGTTTTGGATCTTTAGCGTTGCGTGTCGAGCGCGAACAAGGACGTCGCGCACCCGACCTTTCGCCCTGGAGGACCCATGTCGCAGACGACACCCCCCGAGACCGCGGACCCGTCCCCCGCCCTCACGCACCCCGTCCCCACCGACAGCGCCACGCGGGTCGAGACGCATGGCATCGACTACATCCCGAACGCCGAGCGGCACGGCCGCGCCCGCGACCTGTTCGCGGTGTGGGCGGCCCCGAACGTCAACTTCCTCGCCGTCGTGATCGGCGTGACCCTCGTGCTGCTCGGTCTGAACCTGTGGCAGGCGCTGCTGGTCATCGTGATCGGCAACCTCTTCTCCATCATCACCGGCATCGTCGCCGGATCCGGACCCGCCGCCGGCACCCCGAGCGAGATCATCACCCGCGCGATGTACGGCATCACCGGCAACCGGTTCAACGTCGCGATCGCCGGCTGGCTGATCAGCGTCTGCTACCTCGCGATCAACTGGGCGGCCGCCACGACCGTCGCGGTCGGGCTGCTCGGCCGACTCGGGATCGCATCATCGCCCTGGACCATCGCGATCAGCGCCGTCGTGATCGCCGCCGCGACCATGGTCATCAGCGTGTACGGCCACGGCCTGATCATGCGGCTGTACCAGCCGCTCGCGATCCTGCTCGCCGTGATCTTCGCGGGCATGGCCGTGTTCGTCGTCGGCGGCGCGAAGTGGGGCTACGCGCCCGCGCACCCGCTGCACGGGCTGGAACTGGTCGCGATGATGGCCGCCGGCGTCGCGCTGGTCGCGTCCGGCCCGCTGTCGTACACGAACAGCGCCGACTTCGCCCGCTACCTGCCCGCAGCCACGCGCGTGCGCGACGTCGCACTGTGGACCACGCTGGGAATGGTGATCCCCGGAGTGCTCGCGACCTTCGTCGGCGTGCTCGCCGCGAGTTCCGTGGACATGTCGGATCCGGAGGCGGGGCTGGAGAAGTTCCTGCCCGGCTGGTTCGCGCCGATCTTCCTCATCTCCGTGATCGTCGGCACCATCGCCAACAATGCGATGACCGCCTACAGCTCCGGCCTCGCCCTGCAGGCCGTCGGCATCCGCCTGCCCCGCTCTCGCACCGTGCTGCTGGACGGCACGGTCGGCGTGCTGATGACCCTGTTCGCACTGCTCGTGTGGAACTTCCTCGACAGCGTGTCGAGCGCCCTGCAGCTCGCGGTGACGGTGCTGGCACCGGTGATGGGCGTGTACCTCGCCGACATGCTGTGGCGACGCAACCGCTACGACGGAGCGGCTCTCGCCGACGACAGCCGTGGCAGCCGGTTCTGGTTCACCGGCGGCGTGCACGTCCCCGGCGCGGTCGCGGTGCTCGTCGGCATCGGCGCCTCGCTGATGTGCAGCGCGACCCTGGTCTTCACCGGTCCGATCGCCGCGGCGCTCGGCGGCATCGATCTCTCGGTACCGGTCGGGCTGCTCGTCCCGTTCATCCTCTACCTGGTGCTGGTGCGTCGCTCGCCCCGCTCCCAGGCCTCGCTCTGACCATCCGCACCTACAAGGATCCGACACCGATGACTTCGAACGAGACCCGTACGACGCACTACCGCGGTGGTGCGATCTTCACCTCCGACACCCCGCCGTGGGCGCAGTCGCTCATCGTCGAGGACGGCCGCGTCCTCTTCGTCGGAGACACCGACGCCGCCGATGCCTTCGCCGCGGACGAGGTCGTCGAGCTCGACGGGGCGCTCGTGATCCCCGGCATCGTCGACGCGCACACCCACCTCATCGGGCTGGGCGAGTCGCTCGAGCAGGTGGATCTGCACGACGCTCCCGACCTCGCCGAGATCCAGACGCGCATCGCCACGGCGGCCGCCGCCGACCCGGATGCACCGCGGATCCTCGGCCGCAGCTGGCTGTTCTCCAGCCTGGACGGCCGGGCGCCGCACCGCGACATGATCGACGCAGTGGTCGCCGACCGCCCCGTCTACCTGAACGCGAACGACAACCACTCCGCCTGGCTGAACACGGCGGCGCTCGCGGAACTGGGCATCGACGACGCGACCCCGGATCCGCTCGGCGGCACGATCCAGCGCGACGCCGAGGGCCACGCCACCGGCATGCTGCTGGAGAATGCGGTGTTCGCGTTCCTCCGCGAGCGGCTGGACGCCCTCACGAGCGACGCCGACCGCGAAGCGCAGTTCGAGGCGGCGCTGCGCACCTACCTCGACGCCGGCGTCACCGCCGCGGTCGACATGGCGCTGGGCGAGCCCGACCTGCGCGCGATGCTCGCCGTGCAGGATCGGTACGACGGTGTCCTTCCGATGCACGTCGCCGCGCACTGGGCCGTGTACCGCACCGCGACCGCGGAGGGCGACGCCGCCGCGGTCGACCGGGCGATCGCCCTGCACCGGGAGCACTCCGGCCAGGGTCTGCGGATCGCCGGCATCAAGCTGTTCGTCGACGGTGTGATCGACAGCTGCACCGCGGCGATGCGCTCGCCGTTCGCCGACGGCTCGCAGCCGGACGCGCTCTGGGACCTCCCGTCGCTGACCGCGGTCGTCACCCGCGCCGACGCCGCGGGCCTGCAGATCGCGATGCATGCGATCGGCGATGCCGCGTCCGCACTCGCCCTCGACGCCCTCGAAGCCGCGGTCGCGACGAACGGCCCGCGCGCCGACCGCCGCCACCGGATCGAGCACCTGGAGACCGTGGATCACGCGACCCCGTTGCGTCTGGCGCGCCTCGGCATCATCGCCTCGATGCAGCCCGTGCACTGCGACCCCGCGATCCAGGACAACTGGCGTGCGATGCTCGGCGACGATCGCGTCGAGCGCGGCTACCCCTGGGCAGAGTTCGCCGAGGCGGGCGCAACGCTTGCGCTCGGCACCGATGCGCCGACCGCGCCGTTCGACCCGCTGCCGAACCTGTTCATCGCGACCACTCGGCGCTCGGCGTTCGACCCGGCCCTGCCGGCGAACGTCCCCGGCAACGCGATGGCGATCGCCGACGCCGTGCGCCGCGCCACCCGCGACGCCGCGTACGCCTCGCGCTGGGAGGCCGAGCTGGGCGTGCTCCGCGCGGGCGCATCCGCGGACTTCGCGGTACTCGACGCGGATCCGTTCCGCGACGGCCCCGAGGCGTTCCTCACCGCACGGGTGCGCGCCACGTTCGTCCGCGGACGCGCGCACGCCGCCGCGGTCGCCGCAGGCTCGGCAGGTCGCTGAGCGAGCGCACCGCACGACACCACCCGTCCGAGGTCGCTGAACGAGCACATCGCACGACACCACCCCTCCAGGGTCGTTGAGCGAGGACGCCGCACGACACCACCCCTCCGGGGTCGTTGAGCGAGGACGCCGCAGGCGACCGAGACGAAACGCCGCCAGCTCTCAAGAGCACCGCGTCTCGTCTCGCGCGGCCTCCGGCCATGCCCGCTCAACAGCCCCGGGCCGGGCGGATCCGATCCTCAGCGCTCGTAGAGCAGGATCACGCTGCCGGCCCCGTCGTGGCGCGCGGTCTCGTGGTAGCCGAGCTCGCGCAGGTCGCTGAGGCCCCAGGAGTCCACGACCCCGTCGAAGCGCAGTTCGACCACCCAGATCCGATCGACCCCGTCGAATCGGCCCATTCCGGCCGCCCGAGGGATCCCGTAGGTCTGGTCGTACCAGGTGTAGGACTTCTGATACGGCGTCTTCAGCAGCAGATCGGTGGTGTTGCGGAAGGCCGCAGGATCCGTGGCCTTCGCCAGCCGGGTGCGCTGGGACGGTCGGGCACCGTCGTCGAACACGATGCCGTCGCCCGGCTCGGCGTTCGCGCTGATGAAGGCGGAGATGTCGTTCCAGTCCGACTGGTTCTTCGCGTAGGGCCCACGCTGCAGCACCGCGACCGGCACGGCGGCGATCACGACGGCGGCGATCGCGATCCCCGCGAGCCACGACCCGCGACGCGAGCCCTCCCGACGCGGCCCCTCCCGGCGGCGCCCGTCCGCCGCAACGCCCCCAGGGACATCGCCGGATCGATCCCCGATCCGGGCCAGCGCGCGCACGCCGAGTGCCATCACGATCGCCACTCCGGGCGCCGAGAACGTGCCGTACCGGGCGGTGTACACCGCCACGAACGGGGTGACCGCGAGCAGCAGACCCATCGGCACGATCATCCAGCTCAGCGCCACCACCTCGAGGCGGACTCCGGGTGTGCGCCACAGCCGCCCGCCGCCCCGCCAGATTCGCACGATCTCGCGGGCGAACACGACCACGGTGAGGAGGATGAGGATCCAGGCGATCGCGGTGAACCACCACTCCTGGAACCACATGTTCTTCAGCACCACCTCGGCGGTGACCGACTCGCGCACCGCGAGGAAGGCGATCTGGCGGCGCTGCAGGAAGCCGAACCAGGCCAGGGGCGTGCACAGCGCGAGGGCGATCCCGGTGCTGAGCGCCCAGGCCCGCCATCGTCGGCGCAGCTCGGGCGACAGCAGCACGATCGCGAGCGTCGCGAACACCATGAGCGCGAAGTAGAGGAACGTCCAGATCGCGACCGTGAGCATCGCCGCGTAGCCGACCCACCACCAGGTCGCACGTCCGGGACGGCGGGCGATCTCGATGAGCAGCACGAGCAGCACGGCCGCGAACGCCGCCCCGATCGCATAGGAGCGCGCCTCCTCCCCCGCGAAGATCAGGCGGGGCTGGAGTGCGGTGAACACGCCGGCGACGACGGCGAACCAGATCCGCTCGAACCGTCCGCACAGCCACACCACGGCGGCGGTGCAGACGCCGATCGCGAGCGCCGACGGGAATCGGATCGAGAACGCGCTCGGCCCGAACAGGTCGATCCAGGCGTGCAGTCCGAGGTAGTACAGCCCGTGCACGGCGTCGACGTAACTCAGCATGTGCCAGAGCGAGGACAGCGGACGCGTCGCCGACATGAGGCTCGCCGCCTCGTCGCCCCAGAGCGACGGGATCCAGGATCCTGCCGCGCTGGCCGCGACCGCGAACAGCCCGATGAGCCCGGCCCACAGCCCCAGGCGCCGCGGATCGGCCGTCACCCGCGCCGAGGCGGGGAGGGACCGCTCCGAGGCGGTGCCGACAGCGGAGGAGGTCACGCCCCGAGGGTAGCGGCCTCTGCTTTGCCGCTGCTCCGAGATGGCTGTCAGCACGGTGTTGCGTCACCGTCCGTCCACCCGACGTTCTCCGAGCGTTCGCTCGGCATGCGCCCAATATCCTTGTTCCGTGTCACTCTCCTCCCCCGTGCGGCGTCTGAAGTCCGCTGCCCGACGTCTGAAGCGGGCGGTCGAGGCCGAGCGCATCGCGTTCTGGCGCTCCCGTCCGGTGCGCCCCGATCAGGTGCTGTACGAGTCGTTCGCCGGCAACGGCATGCTCTGCAATCCGGAGGCGATCTTCCGCCACCTGCTGGCAGATCCCGACTACGCCCACCTGACGCACGTCTGGGCGCTCGCCGACGAGGACGCGATCGCCCGCTTCCAGAACGAGTTCTCCGCGGACCGCCGGGTCTCGTTCGTGCGTCGCGGATCCGCCTCCTATCGTCAGGCGCTCGCGGCGAGCGGCTGGCTGATCAACAACGCCACCTTCCCGACCTGGTTCGGCAAGAGGGAGGGCCAGGTCTATCTGAACACCTGGCACGGCACACCCCTGAAGCTCATGGGCTTCGACATGCCGTCCGGAGCCGTGCAGTCGGCGAACACCCTGCGCAACTTCCTCATGTCGGACTACCTGCTCGCGGCGAATCCGTTCATGGCCGAGACCATGTACGAAGGCGCCTACCGGCTCACCAACGTCTACCCCGGCACCCTCATCGAGGAGGGCTACCCCCGCATCGACCGGCAGCGACTCGACGATGCGGCCGAGGCGGCCGTGCGCGCGGAGCTCGAGGGCAGCGGCGTCCTGCTCGGCGGAAAGCCGATCGTGCTGTTCGCGCCCACCTGGCGCGGGAGCTCCTTCGACGACCCCGAGGACAACATCGACGAGCTCGCCGCCCAGCTCGCCGCCCTGCAGGCCGGTGTCGGCGACGACCACGTCGTCGTGCTGAAGACGCATCAGATCGTGCACGCGCACGCCTCGGCCCGTCCGGAGCTGGCGCGGTCGCTCGCCCCCAACTCGATCCCCTCCAACGTGCTGCTGGGGGCTTCGGCCGGCCTCGTCACCGACTATTCGTCGATCTTCTTCGACTACCTGGCGACGGGTCGCCCCATCGCGTTCTTCACTCCGGATGCCGACCTGTACTCCTCGGGACGCGGCACCTACATGCCGCTGGACACCCTGCCGGGCCCCGTCGCCGACGACGCCGCCGAGACCGGCCGCGCGCTGCGATCTCTCCTCGAGGGTTCCGACCCGCATCCGCAGTACGCCTCCTGGGCCCTGCGCTTCGCACCGTTCGAAGACGGCGGCGCGACGGCACGCGTCGTCGACATCGTGTTCGGCGGTGCCCGCGAGGGCTACCGCGCCCGCCCCACCGCCCACGACGGTCGCAAGCGGCTGCTCGTGTACCTCGGCGGGATGAAGCCGAACGGCATCACCACGAGCGCGCTCAACCTCCTCGGCGCGATCGATCACACCCGGTATGACGTGACCGCGCTGCTGCCCAAGCGCCGGCTCAGCACGGATCCGCTGACGCAGGCCCGCATCCCCGCCGAGGTGCGGCAGGTGTTCCGCATCGGAGGGATGAACGGGTCCAAGGTCGTGCATCTGCGCCGCCGCGTCGACGACTGGCGCGGAGCCCCTCGGTCCCCGGGCGCGGAGCCCTGGCACGAGGAGCTGTGGAACGCGGAGTGGATGCGCGTGTTCGGTCACGCCCGCTTCGACTGGGTCGCCGACTTCAGCGGCTACGGCCCGCTGTGGACCAGCCTTCTGCTGCACGCACCCGCGGTGGATGACGGCGGGCCGGATCCGGTCCGCGCGATCTGGATGCACAACGAGATGGCGTCCGACCGCGAACGCACGGTGAACGGCAGGGCCAGCATGAAGCGCGGCCTCGGCGCCGTGTTCGCCATGTACTCCGAATACGACCAGCTCGTGTCGGTGTCGCACCAGCTCACCGAGCTGAATCGCATCGAGCTCGCCGAGTACGCCTCCGGAGAGCACTTCCGCACGGTGCGCAACTTCCCCGATGTCGAGCACGTCACCCTGGGCGCGCGGCGCCCCCTCAGCGAGTTCTTCTCCGAGTCCGACGCGCAGCACGAGGCCGCAGACCGGGAGATCCCGCCGCGACCCGCCTGGTACGAGGCGCTCCAGGCCGACGAAGGCGACCTGCGCTGGTTCATCACGGTGGGTCGTCTGAGTCCCGAGAAGAACCACGCCCGCCTGATCCGCTCATTCCTCGCCGTGCATCGGGCGCACCCCGAGGCACGTCTGCTCATCGTGGGTGCGGGTCCGCTGGCCGCCGACCTGCAGGAGCAGATCGACGAGGCGGGGCTCTCCGACGTGGCGTTCCTCACCGGCGCGCAGCGCAATCCGTACGCTCTTCTCGCCGCCGCCGACTGCTTCGTCCTGTCCAGCCTCTACGAGGGGCAGCCGATGGTGCTCATCGAGGCCGCCATCTGCGGTCTGCCGATCGTGTCGACGTCCTTCGGCTCCGTGTACGGCGCTCTGCCGGAGGGGGCCATCCGGATCGTGACGCAGGACGATGACGCGCTCACGGCCGGGATGACCGCGTTCCTCGACGGCGAGGTTCCTCCGGCGACGCTGGACACGGACTCCTATCGCGCCGACGTCAAGGCCGAGTTCGAGGCGCTTCTCGAAGGCTGAGACGGATCCCCGGACGGGGTGCGATTCCCCTCGCGCGGTCCGCGCCGGACTGGCAGACTCGAAGTCCGCCGGGACGCGCATCGGTGCGCGCCCCGAAGATCGAACGATCGGGACCTCTATGTCGCAGCAGCCCACGCCATCGCACCCCTTGGACTCGCTCACCGGGGCGGAGTTCTCCGCCACCGCCGCCGTGCTCGCCCGTGAACACGGCATCGACGCCGGCTGGCGGTACGCCTCGATCATCCTCAAGGAGCCGCCGAAGACCGAGGTCAAGGCCTGGCGCGACGGGGATCCGATCGTGCGGCGCTCGCTCGCGGTGCTGTGGCGCAAGCAGACCAACGAGGTCTATGAGGCTGTCGTGGACCTCACCGCCGACGTCGTGGAGTCGTGGACGCATGTGCCGGGCGTGACCCCCAACTTCACGATCGACGAGTACCACGATTGCGATCACGCCATGAAGGCGAACCCCGAGGTGCGCGCCGCGTTGGCAGGTCGCGGGATCGACGACGTCGACCTCGTGCTGTTCGACGTCTGGACGTATGGCGGCGCCGTGATCCCGGACAAGTGGCGCGATCGGCGTCTCGGCTGGGTGGATCTGTGGATGCGCGCGACGCCGGACGGCAACCCCTACGCCCACCCCGTGAGCGGGCTGAAGATCATCGTCGACATGAACACCCTCGAGGTGCTCGAGATCGAGGACCACCACGACTACGGCTTCCCCGAGGTGCACGGCGAGTACGTGCCGGAGCTGGCGGGCATCACGCCGCGGGAAGACCTCACGCCGCTGCAGATCGTACAGCCCGAGGGGGTCTCCTTCGAGGTGGACGGATCCCGGATCCGCTGGCAGAACTGGGACTTCCGGCTCGGGTTCAACTACCGCGAGGGGCCGGTGATCTACCAGGTCGGCTTCAACGATGCGGGCACCCGGCGCGAGGTCGCGTACCGCATGTCGTTCGCCGAGATGATCGTGCCCTACCGCGACTCCAGCTTCGACCACTACCGGCGCACCGCCTTCGACATCGGCGAGTGGGGCCTCGGATACATGTGCACCTCGCTCGAGCTCGGCTGCGACTGCCTCGGCGAGATCACCTACCTGGATGCGGTCCTGCCGGACACCGCCGGTCAGCCCTGGACGATCACGAACGCGATCTGCCTGCACGAGGAGGACAACGCCGTGCTGTGGAAGCACGTCGACCCCGACTCCGGCACCGAGGTGCGCCGCCAGCGCCGGTTCGTGGTGTCCGTGCACGCCACCGTCGCCAACTACGAGTACCTCGTCTACTGGCGCTTCTATCAGGATGGCAACATCGAGTGCGAGGTGCGCGCCACGGGCATCATGGTGACCACTCCTATGGCCGAGGGCGAGCAGGGCAAGGCCACGGGGACGACGATCGACACCCGCACCTACGCGCCGTTCCACCAGCACTTCCTCATCGCTCGCCTCGACCTGGACGTCGACGGGGACGGCAACACCGTCGTGGAGTCCGACTCGATGCCCGCGCCGATCTCGGAGTCGAACCCGTTCGGCCTCGACCTGCATACGCAGGCCACGGTCATCCGCTCCGAGGCGGAGGCGGGTCGCAGCTTCGACTGGGAGCGTCAGCGCGGCTGGAAGGTGCAGAATCCGAACAAGCTCAATGCGTGGGGCGCACCCGTCGCGTACAAGCTCGTGCCGTCCGCATCGTTCCCCGCGATGTTCGACGAGTCCTCACCGATCCTGAAGCGCAACCCGGTCATCGGCAAGACCGTCTGGGTGACGCGGCACCACGACGACCAGTTCTGGCCCGCGGGCGACTATCCGACGCAGGCCGTCGACGACCTCGGCAACGGCATGACGGCGTGGATCGCGGATGACGAGAACCTCGTCGACGAGGACGTGGTGCTCTGGTACAACTTCGGGATCCACCACATCACGCGGACCGAGGACTGGCCGATCATGCCGGCCGACACGATCTCGTTCTGGCTCAAGCCGTTCGGGTTCTTCGACCGCAACCCGTCGCTCGACGCTCCGCGCTCGGTCAAGGGCGCGGCCTGCGCGTGCAGCGACGGCGAGTGCCGGTGCGGACACGACCACGGCGCGGGCCACGGCTCCGACGACGGCCACGCGCACGATGAAGGCCATCAGCACGACCACCACGGCTGAGGGGCGTTCTCCTCGTCGGGGTCGTTGAGCGAGGACGCAGCGGGCACCCACCCCGGGGCCGTTGAGCGAAGACGCTGCAGGCCCCTACCCCGGGGTCGTTGAGCGAGGACGCCGCAGGCGACCGAGACGAAACGCGGTGCTCACGTCGGGCGCCGCGTTTCGTCTCGCGAAGACCCGTGCTGAGCAAGCGCAGCGCGTCGAGGTGACGCTCAACGGCCCCTGAGGCGGAGTATCCGCACAGCATTCCCAGAACCGGCGCCGAAGGCCCCGGACGGGGCTACGATCGCGATAGGCGAGAGCCCGTGGCGACACCCCGCTGAGCGTCTTGGAGAGATGATCCACGCCGCCCGGACTCCGCGAAGGAGGTCCGACATGAACACGCAGGAGCAGCGCGGCACCACTACGCACGCCGACTGGGGCGCGGGGCATCCTCATCTGCTGATCACCTTCGACGACACGCATCTGGTGCATGAGATCACCGAGGACGAGACGCGGATCGGATCCGGCGCGGACTGCCAGATCCGGCTCGAGGGCATCGCGGCGGTGCACGCGATCATCCGTCACGACGGTCACGACGACTACGACCTGGAGATGATCGGCCCGGGACAGACCAGCGCGAACATCGCGAAGGCCGCCGAGGAGGAGGGCCGCCCGGTCGAGACCCTGCACACCGGCGCGCGCTTCACCGCCGGTGGCTGGCGGTTCGTGTTCGTGCGCGACGAGTTCGCCGACCACGGCAGACCCTACGGCGGACGGCTCGGGGGCGAGGGTGCGCACCAGCGCCGGCAGCCGCCGCGTCCGGACTACGAGGCCGAGGGGCATACCGGCGCGATCCCGGCGCCGCCCGCACCCGACGCCCCGGCGGAGGCGCCGGGAGCCTTCGGCGACTGAGCCTTGTCCGCGGAACCCCGCCCAGCTTCACCTCATCCCGACTGCGGACTCGCCCCGCCGAGCACGATCACGGCGGTTCTGCGTCACCTCACGAGAATTCGACTTTTCCGAACGGTCCGGAATCTCAGCTGAGAAATCCCGATCAGGAGTGCTTTCTTCGCGATCAGCAAGCTCCTGAGTGCCTGACGGACCCGCAGGCAGGCGTGCCTATACTGCCTCCAGGTCCGGGCGCTTCCAGGGGGGTTGCGCCACGGGGCGCGCCGTTGGGGAGCGGCTTGACGTGACTGCATATCGACATTCCACGGGGGATTCCGCGAGCGAACCACTCGCCGAGCGCCTGCTGTTCAACGCCCACGGGGCTGCCGTACATGATCTTCGAGGATCCCGCGGGCGCTACCGGATCTCTGCCCCGCACGACGACGCGCACGTGCTTTTCGTGTTCGCCCGGCAAGGCGAGGCGTTCGTGTCGTCCTCGGAGCACCCGCGCCCCCTGCGGGCCGACCGCCGCCACGGACTGCTGCTGGTCAGCCGGGATCCGGTGACGATCCTCATCGATGCGCCGACACACGCCCAGGTGGCGTGGGTCGCAGGTTCCGCGCTGCGCCGCCGCGGTCACCCTGTCAGCCAGCACCTGACCGTTGTTCCGCCGGGATCCGTGCTGGTGTCTGCCCTGCTGCGACTGGTCGACATCGACCCGTCCACGCTCGCCGTCACCGATGTAGCCCGGGAGACGCTCGCAGGCATCGGCATCGACTTGATCGCGGGCACGCTGAACGAGGTTGCGCGCGCGGAGGCGGGCCCCGTCGGCCCTCGCGATCGGCGCGCCGCCGCAATGGCGCTGGTGTACACGCATCGACGCGATCCCGCCTTCACCGTGTCGATGCTGAGCCGTGAACTGGCTCTGTCGCCTCGACAACTGAACCGCGTCTTCGCCGCATTCGGCACCACGGCCGCGGACGAGCTGCGCCGCGCACGGCTGGAGCTGTTCCGCGAGCTGTCCGCATCGCCCCTGCACCGCGATCGGCCGCTGCGCACCCTCGCCGCGATGAGCGGCTTCCCTAGCGCGGCGGCACTGCGGCGGGCGCTGCGCGCCGGCGATCCGGCATCACACGCTCGCGATTGACGCGCTCCCCGTTCGAGGGCTCGATGTGCGCCTCGCAGGCGCATCCCGCGCCCTGCCCGCACCGATCTGCGCCGCTTCACGGTCTGATCCCCGCCACCGGCGGACGTTGCCCGCGCGCGGCATCGAGGCTGATCCCAACCTGCTCCGCCGCCCCATCGCCGGCGTGGAGCACTCATCGAGGGGGAAGGACCAGCACATGCCGATCGAGACCGACGAACGCGTCACACCACATGCAGCCCGGACCGGGATCATCCGGCGTCGCACCGTGATCAAGGGCGCGGCCTGGTCTATCCCGGTGATCGCGGCGGCGGTCGCCGCTCCGGCGCGCGCCGCGTCCGGGCAGGGAAACGTCGTGGTGACGTCCTCCTGCTGGGGCCTGACGATCCTCGGCATCGGCGCGAGCTTCCCGGAGTTCCACATCGCCGCCGTCGGCGAGACGATCAGCGCAGGATCGACGTTCATCCTGCAGGGAACAGGGCTCGCGAACCTCGTGTTCGGCGGAACCATGGGGTTGTTCGACATCCACCTCGTCGACGGCAACCAGGCCGTGGTCACCCTGCGGCGCGACATCCCGGCGGGAACCAGCCTGACCCTTCAGGTGACAGGCGTCGCCGGCGCGTTCATCGCCCGCACCTACAGCCTCACAGTTGGCACAGTGATCGGCAACGCGAACGTCATCCACACCGACGACAGCGCCAGCCAGCGACTGAGCGGTGTCAGCGTTCTGGGCGTCCTCGTCGGTCGCTGCAGCTGAGTCCCATCGGATCCCGACAGGAAGAGAGACCACACATGACCACGACAGATTTCACCCCCGAACGCGCCGAGACGATCGTCGCCGGCGCGCTGAGCAGCGATCCCGCCGCGTTCGCCGACGCTGTCGCACTCAGCCCTGGCATCGCCCTCGCGGCCGACGCGACGGTGCCGTACCCGCGCACGCTCCGCCTGGACGCGGCGACGTTCCGCACCGTGACCGACGCAGGCACCACCGCTACCGTCCGCGCGACGGCCGACGGCGAGAGCGCCGAGCTTGCGCTCCTGCTGCACCAAGGCGTGTGGAAGATCGACAGCACCGGATCGGACGGCACGCTGCGTCACGCGCGGACCAGTTGACGGATCCCGCTCCGCGATCAGCCGAGGTCGATGCCGTGCCTGCGGAGGATGTCGGAGACCGTCGCAGGGCGCTGGGGGTAGCGATCGGCGATGTAGGCGCCCAGGTCCGCGCTCGGGTGCCCCGTCATGAAGGCGATGCTCGACGCCCAGCCTTCACCCTTCTCCTGCAGCGCCCAGAGATCGAGGAGGGTCGCCGCGACGTTCCCCTGCGTGGAGTCGCCGCCCGCCCAGGCGGTGCCGACGGATTCCTCGAACGGGGAGACCTCACCACTGTCGGACACGTACACGCGGTCACCGAGCACCTGCGCGGCGACCGCGTCGGCGAACCCCTCGGTCCACCCGCAACTCGGCGAGCTGGGCGTGTCGATGTAGTGGGTGTCGCAGTTCACCACATCGGGGAAGTCGTCGGCGTACAGCTGGTTCTGCCACCAGTGCCCGGTCTCGTGGAGGATCAAGTGCCGGGAGTTCGCGTCGTCACGGCCGAGCACGATGCGGTCGGTGGCGTGGTCCCAGAACCCGGCGTTCTCCGGATCCGACGCCGGCCACACGTAGGTCGCCTCGGCGCAGTCGGTACGGGACTGTGCCGCCCAGCACGGCGATTCCGTGGCACGCGCGTCATAGAGGTCCGTCACGGCGTCGACGATCCGCCAGGCTCCGGCCTCGTCGTCGGGCACCGCGATCGTGCCGATGTCGTGGTGCTGCCCCGCGGCGACGGTGGTGCCGACGTCCTCCGCGGTGAACCGGGCCACGACCTCCTCACCCTCGGACACGACACGCCACAGCCCTTCGTGCTGGGCGAGGAAGCGCAGTTCGACGTCGACGAGGGATCGATTCCGCGCGCATACCTCGAAACGCCCGTCATCGTCGAGACCGGCCTCGTGGACGAGTGCCCGTCTCCCGTCCGAAGACGAGGCCGCCCACACCTGCACCGTCGAGGATCTCGCGGGCACGGTGCGCTCGGTGCCGCCGTCCTCCGCGACCGGCGCCGTGTACTCCAGGCGCCCGCTCACACAGGCATCTGCGGCGGCCGGAGCGCAGCCGGTCAACGCCACCGCCGCGACGGCGAGCACCACCCCGAGCACCCTGCTGAGCACCCCGTGCCGGATCTGCATCCGCTCCCCCTTCGGCCGACCGCAGCGGAGCCTCGAGCGTAGCGCGACGCGCTCGACACAGATCACCGTGATGTGTGTCACATCGCGCCGGAGCAGGTTGCTCGGGCCCTGCGACCGAATGGGCGAGAGCGTTGTCGCGATATGTTCGAACCCCTTCACCGAAACGAGATCTGCGCATGGACCCCGAAGCGCCTTCCGGCGGCTCGAGCGGAATGGCTCCGATGCAGCCCGGTGCCGCCGCCGCGCTGGCAGAGCTCGGAGCGCTTCTGCTCGACGCGGACCTGTCGGTCACGGATGTGCGCACCGGGCTTGTCGCTGTGGCGGATGCCACCGGCTCCGAGCGGTTCTCGGTCTCGGTGCTGCCCGCCGCCGTGCTGATCGGGCAGGACGACCGCGGCGGATCCGCCGTGATCGGCACCGCCACCGGCGACGCGCTGAGCACCCGTCAGGCGGCGCGGTCCATGCTGCTGCTGCGTGGCATCGAGGATCGCTCGGTGCCCGTGCGCGACGCGCCAGCCGCGATCCGCGCGATCCGTGACAGCACCATGCCCCATCCCGCGCTCGCCTGGATCGGCGGCAGTGCGATGGTGTCGATCGGGCTCGCAGTGCTGTTCCGCTGCCCGTGGTGGGCGATCGCGACCGCCGCTGCGGGCGGGGCCGCTGTCGGTGCACTCGTGCGGCTGATGGGGAGGCTCTCGCGCACGGCCGCGGTCATCCCGTTCACGGCCGCATTCGCTTCGACGTTGTTCGTCGGCGCGATCGCATCCTGGCTGGGAACCGGCCCGGTGCCGCTGTACGCGGTGTGCGCGCCGATCGCGATCCTCGTCCCCGGTGCGCTCATCACGAATGCACTGCTGGAGCTCACCGCGGCCGACATCGTGACCGGATCCGCCCGGCTCGCCTACGGGCTCATCGTGCTGGGCTTCATGGCGGCCGGCATCGCCGCGGGCGGCGCGCTGACCGGGCTGCATGTGGACCCCGATTCGGCGAGCCTGGTGGGCCAGCCCGCGTCGGCGCCCGCACTCGCGGCCGGCTGGATGGCCGCGCCGCCGCTCTGGCTCGCCTGGATCGGCGTCGCCGTGCTGGCCGCGGGTGTCGGCCTCGCGCTCGGGGCCGGGGTCGCGCTCACCACGGTCGGCCTCGTCGTCATGCTCGGCACCTACGGTGGGCTGTCCCTGCTCACCCCCCTCACCGGCAGCGCCGTCGCCACCGGCACGACTGCGGCCGCGCTATTCATCGCGGCTCGGCTGCTGGAACGACTGAGCGTCGGGATCCCCGCAGCCACCACCTTCCAGCCGGCCTTCCTCCTCCTCGTGCCCGGCAGCGTCGGGCTCGTCGCGTTGTCCACCGGAGAGGCTGATGCGGTCACCGGCGCCCTGCTCGCCTTCGCGGCGTTGTGCATCGGGACGAAGATCGGATCCTTCCTCACCGATCTGCGCCTGCCGGACCGCACACGCCGCGCCGCCACCTGAACCACTCGTCCCCGCCCCATCCCCAGAAGGAGCCCCGCTCATGACCATCCCCTTCGCCATCGTCGGCGCGAACGTCGTCACCGGCGACCGCGCCGGCACCGTTCTCACCGACCAGACGGTGCTCGTGGACGCCACCGGCACGATCTCCGCGGTCGGCTCGCGTGCCGAGGTCACCGTGCCCGCAGGCATCCGGAGCATCGACGCGGCCGGCCGCTACCTCACGCCCGGGCTGATCAACGCGCACGCGCACCTGTTCTCCGACGGCAAGCCGCTGCCTGCATTCATGACGAGCGAAGGCATGGAGAAGGCCGTTGCCGTGTTCATGCACGGCCCGCTCGGCAAGCCGCTGCTGGACTCGCGCACCAAGAAGAACGTGATCACCCAGATGAACAGCGGGGTCACCACGATCCGCAGCCTCGGCGACGCCCGGTACGAGGTGGTCCGCGCACGCGACGCCATCGACGCCGGAAAGTACCTGGGCCCGCGGATCTTCGCTTCGGGACCGTTGCTCGCCGTGAGCGGCGGCCACGGCGCGCCGCAGATCGCCCTGATCAGCGACGATCCGTGGACCGCCCGCAAGAACGTGCGCATCAACCTGCGCAAGGGCGTCACCGCGATCAAGATCGCCGCCACGGGTGGAGTCACCGACGCCCGGGCGATCGGCGAGGCCGGCCGCCCGCAGATGACCGAGGAGGAGATGACCGCGATCTGCGAGGAGGCGCACAACGCCGGGATCATCGTCGCCGCCCACGCCCAGAGCGCGGTCGGCATCGCCGCCTGCCTGCGCGCGGGCGTCGACACCATCGAGCACGGCTCCGGGATGACCGATGAGATCATCGCGCTTTACAAGGACAATCCGCGATCGCTGCGCGGGCACTCCACGCTGGTCCCGACCCTGCAGGCCTGCCTGCCGCTGGTGAAGCTGGATCGCAGCATCACCGGCGTGAACGAGATCGTCAAGGCCAACGCCGAGATGATCATGCAGGAGATGCTGCAGGGCATCTCCGACGCCCTCGCCAACGACGTCGAGATCGGCATGGGCACCGACTCCGCACTCACCTACGTCACGCACTACAACACCTGGCGCGAACTGGACTTCCTCGCCCGGCACGGCGGTCTGACCCCTGCGCACGCACTGCACGCCGCCACCCAGGTGAACGCCGGAATTCTCGGGATCGCGGACATCACCGGATCCGTCGAGGTCGGCAAGGCCGCGGATCTGGTGCTGCTGGACGCCAACCCGCTGGACGGCTTCCGCGCCTTTGACGCCCCGGTGCTGGTCACGGCACGCGGACAGCTGATCGAGAACCCGACCGTGACGCGGTTCGCCGAGATCGACCGTCTGCTCGACCAGCTCTGATCCCCGCGGATGCGGTCGGGCAGTATCCGCATCCGCATCCGCATCCGCATCCGCATCCGCATCCGCATCCGCATCCGCATCCGCATCCGCATCCGACCATAGGATTCCGCCGATGAACGCCGTCGCCCCGCCCACACCCGCCGGAGGGCGGCTCGTGGTGCAGGCGGCGCTGCTCATGGCGATCGGCGCAGTGCCTGTCGTCGCCGCACTGCTGCTGGTCGGGTCCGTGGCCGCGCAGTCGGTGTACCTGGGGATCGTCGTCGCGACGACTGTCGTGCGTGCGCTGCACCGCCCCCAGCAATGGATCGGCGCGGTGTGGATCGCCGTCGTCGCCGGCGCCGGATCGTTGATTGGGCCCGCGTTCGGGCCGCTGCTCGTCGCGGTGGTGATCTGCGCGCTGGCGCAGGCGGTGTTCCTGCGCTGGGATCCGAGGGCGCTCGCGGTGGCCCCGGCGATCCTCGTCTTCGACGCGGTGACCATGCCCGCAGGGTCGGCGGGGCTCGTGGCGCTCTCCACGTTCGCCGGAGCCGCCTTCCTGATCGGAGCGGCGGCGCTGGTCGGACTGGCAGCCGAGCCCAGGCCCTTGTCGTGGGGTCGGGCGATCTCGCATGCCATGCTGCTCGCCGCCGGCTGCGCGGTGCTGCTGTTCGTGGGCGCCGCGTTCGGGGCGGAGCGGCTGCACTGGGGCCCGCTCGCGTTCTGCCTCGCCTTCGTGCCCGGTCCGGGCACCGCCCGTTCCGCGCTGCGGTACGCGATCGCGACCATGGCGGGATCCGCCGCGGCCGTGGCGATCGGCGTGCTCGCGCCCGGCTGGTTGGTCGTGGGAGCGATCGTCGTCGGCGCGCTGCTGGTCGTCGCGAGCACCCTGGCCGAGCGTCTCGCGACCGCAGTCGCCGCCATCGCCGCAACCGTGATCCTGCTCGGGACGCTCTCCCCCGGCCTCGCATCGCCTGCTCTCGGCTTCGAGCGCATCGGATCCGCCCTGCTCGCCGTCGGCGTCGGCTTGCTCCTGCTGCTCATCGCCGAACCCCTCGAAAATCTGGTCACCTGTCTGCTGGCCCGCACCCGGCTCGCAGAACCCGCTCCGGAAGGCAACACCCCGTGGATCCGCTGATCACCACCTTCGCCGTGCTCATCGTGGCGATCGTCCTGTTCCTGTCGAACCGGCTGCCCGCGCCGATCGTCGCACTGCTCGTCACGCTCGCACTGTTCGCGACCGGCGCTGTCACCTTCGAGCAGGCGATCGCCGGATTCGGCGACCCCATCGTGATCTACCTCGCAGGCCTGTTCGTGGTGAGCGAATCGCTCGAGGCGACCGGCGTCACCGCCTGGGCCGGGCAGCAGCTGACGCGCCGGGTGGGCGACAAGCGCTCCTCGGTGCTGATCGCCCTCATGCTGCTGTCGGCCCTGCTCACCGCCCTGATCAGCGTGAACGGCGCGGTCGCCGCCCTGGTGCCGGTCGGGGTGGCACTGGCCGCCCGGGCCAAACAGCCGCCCTCACAGCTGCTGCTGCCCCTCGCCTTCGCCGCGCACGCCGGATCCCTGCTCACCATGCTCGGCACGCCGATCAACGTGCTGGTCTCAGAGCTCAGCGTGGAGGCGGGGGATCGCGCGTTCGGGTTCTTCGAGTTCGCGATCGTCGGGGTGCCGCTGCTCGTCGGTGTGGTGATCCTGTGCGTGCTGCTCGGACCGAGGCTGCTCCCCCACCGGGCGGCGCAGAACGCTCCGAACGACCTCAGCGCCTACGCCGAGACCATCGCCGCCGAGTACGCACTGAGCACGGGCGACGCCCGGATCGGCGCCGAGGAAGGCGTTGTCGAGGTCGTCATCCCGCCGCGGTCGCCGTTCCTCGGCGCGCACGTGTTCTCGGGGATGCGCACGGCGAGCGAAAGCCTGCTGATCGCCGCCGTGCACCGCGGCGGCTACCCCCTGGACTCCGCTGACCTGCAGCCCGGTGACGTGCTCGTGGTCCGCGGCGCGTGGAGCGACCTGGAAAGCAGGGCCGACATGGCCGGCGTCATCAGTGTCGAATCCCCCGACCGGGTGCGCCGGCAGAGCGTGAGCTGGAGCGGTCGCGCCACCGTCGCCGTGAGCGTGCTCGCCGCGATGTGCATGCTGCTGGCCACCGGTCTCGTGCCGCCGTCGATCGTCGTGATCGGCGCGGGCGTGGTGCTGGTGGCGACGCGGATCCTGACGATCGCGCAGGCGCAGCGCTCGATCTCGCTGAGCACGCTGGTCGTGGTGGCCGGGATGATCCCGCTGTCCACGGCGATCCAGACCTCGGGAGCCGCCGATCTCATCTCCGACACCCTGCTGTCGTGGTTCGGAGGATCGTCGCCGACGCTGCTCCTCGCGGGGATCGTGGTGGTGGTGCTCGTGCTCGGTCAGTTCATCAGCAACCTGGCCACGGTGCTGATCGTGGCGCCGATCGCGATCGCGGTGGCGCACTCGGCGCACGTCTCGCCGCTGCCGATGATGATGGCGATCACGATCGCCGGCGCCGCTTCGTTCCTCACGCCGGTCGCGACGCCCGGGAACCTCATGGTGCAGGAGCCCGGCGGCTACCGATTCGGCGACTACTGGAAGCTCGGCCTGCCCTGTCTGCTGCTGTTCGGTGCGGTGGCGGTCTTCGTGGTGCCACTGGTCTGGCGGTTCTAGGTGCGAAATACTGGCCGAGCGGCGGCACGACGAGGGTTTCGACGAGAGGACGCGATGTGTTCGAAGCCGATGTGAGCGACATCCCCCAGCTCAGCGCCACAGGCGCGCTGCCGCAGGCGGAACAGGTTGATGCGCTGGTCGCCGAGGCGCATGCGCGCTACGCGGGGCAGGACGACGGCGTCGTCGCCGACTACATCCCGATCCTCGCCGAGGCGGATCCGGCCTGGTTCGGGCTGTCGGTCGTCGACGTCTCGGGCGGCGCGCATTCGGCGGGTGACACGGACGTCGCGTTCTCGATCCAGTCGATCTCGAAGGCGTTCGTGTTCGCGCTTGCCGCGGAGGAGATCGGCCACGAGACGATCCGCGACGTGGTCGGCGTGGACAACACCGGGCTCGCGTTCAACTCGGTCGTCGCCGTCGAGCTCAACGGCGGCAGCCCGATGAATTCGATGGCGAACGCCGGTGCGATCGCGACCACGGCGCTCATCCCCGGTGCGCACGCGGACGAGCGCTGGCAGCGGATCCGCGACGGTCTGAGCCGGTTCGCGGGCCGCCCGCTCGCCCTGGACGGCGAGGTGTATCGCTCGGAGTCGTTCACGAACCACCGCAATCATGCGCTCGCGCGGCTGCTGCAGAGCTATGACCGCCTCGCGATCGCTCCGGACGAGGCCGTCGACATCTACACGCGGCAGTGCTCTCTGGCCGTCACCGCGCACGACCTCGCCGTGATGGGGGCAACCCTGGCCGACGGCGGCGTGAACCCCGTCACCGGGGAGCGGGTGGTCTCCGCCGCCACGGCGAGGGACACCCTCGCGCTGCTGGCGAGCTGCGGCATGTATGAGCGCAGCGGAGCGTGGCTGTTCGAGATCGGCCTGCCCGCCAAGTCGGGCGTGGCCGGCGGCATCGTCGCCATCGCGCCCGGCAAGGGCGCGGTCGGCGCCTTCTCGCCGCGCCTGGACGAGGCCGGGAACAGCGTGCGCGGGCAACGCGCCTGTGCGTTCCTGTCGCGCACGCTCGGACTCAACCTCTTCGCATCCGATCCCCGCCCGGTGCGCGGATCCGGCAGCTGACCGGATCCGCTCTCCCCCACCGAAGGAGTCCCCATGACCGATGACACCGCCCCCAGCGCGGCCCCTGCTTCCACCGAAGAACGGCGTTCCTGGGCGCCGATGGTGGGACTCTTCCTCGCCCAGGTGCTGATGTCGTTCAACGTCGCGGCCCTGCCGATCTCGCTGGGCGGCATGGTGCACGACTTCGGCGTGCCCCCGACCACGGCGAGCTCGACCATCGTCGTGTACGGTCTCGCGGTCGCCGCCCTCGTGATGACCGGCGCGAAGCTCGGCCAGCGGGTCGGCTGGGTGCTCATCTTCCGCGTCGTGGTGGCGGTGTTCGCGCTGAGCAGCGTGATGATGATCACCGCGACCTCGATCAACTGGGCGATCGCCGGTCAGGTGCTGGCCGGGGCGTCCGCGGCGATCATCGTGCCTGCGCTGGTGGCGCTCATCGCTGAGAACTACCGCGGCGCGCAGCAGGCCACGGCGGTGGGCTCGCTCGGCTCCGCCCGCGCGTTCTCTGGTATCAGCGCGTTTCTCATCGGCGGCACCCTGGGTACGCTCGTCGGCTGGCGTCCGGTGTTCTTCATCACCCTCGGCCTCGCGGTCGCGGTCTTCGCGCTGAGCTTCCGTCTGCGCGGCGACAAGGGCAACCCGGCGATCCGGATCGATCTCGTCGCCTCGGTGCTCATCGGCGCCGCGATCGTGCTGCTCACCCTCGGGTTCAACAACCTGAACTCCTGGGGGATCCTGCTCGCGGAACCGGGCGCGCCGTTCTCGATCCTCGGGCTGTCGCCGGCCCCGGTGTTCGTCGTGTTCGGCGTGATCTTCGGGCAGGCATTCTTCCTCTGGACCCGCCGTCGCATGCGCCTCGGTAGGGTGCCGCTCGTGGATCTGGGCGTGCTCGGCAAGCGCACCGAGCGCGCCGCGGTGTACGCGATGTTCATCATCGTCGCGATGGAGGCGGCGGTGAACTTCACCGTGCCGACGTACATCCAGGTGGTGCAGGGGCGCACGCCTTTCGACACCTCGCTCGCCATGATGCCGTTCAACCTCACGGTGTTCATCACGGCGACCCTGATCGTGCGGTTCTACCAGCGCTTCGCTCCGCGCACGATCGCACTGTTCTCGTTCGTGCTCACCACGGCCGCCCTGATCTGGCTCTCCTTCGTCGTGACCAACAACTGGGAGACCCTCCCGACGATCCTCGGCCTCGTGGTGTTCGGCATCGGCCAGGGCTCGCTGGTGACCCTGGTGTTCAACGTGCTGGTGACGGCCGCCCCGAAGGAGCTCGCCGGTGATGTCGGATCCATCCGCGGAACCACGCAGAACCTGGCGAGCGCCGTCGGCACGGCGGTGATGGGTGCCCTGCTGGTGACCCTGCTGAGTCTGGGCTTCACCCAGGCCGTGGCGGCGCACGATGATCTCCCGCCGGAGCTGATGACGCAGGTGGATCTCGACCAGGTGAACTTCCTCAGCAACGACGCATTGAAGGCGAAGTTCGCCGAGACCGATGCGACCCCGGCGCAGATCGACGCGGCCGTGGCGATCAACGAGGAGCAACGTCTGCGCACGCTGCGGCTCGGCTTCCTCGTGCTCGCCGGAATCAGTGCGATCGCCGCGCTGCCGGCATCGCGCCTGCCGCGCTACCGTCCAGAGGAGATCCCCGCACCGGAGAACCTTCCGGAGAAGGCCTGATCCACCGTTCCTTGCGCCTCCGGTCGCCGAGCCCGTCGCCCCGGCCCCTGCGCCTGTCGAAGGGCCCCGTCCCTGAGCCCGTCGCCCCAGGGTCCCTGAGCCTGTCGAAGGGCCCGCTCAGCGGTCGCCGAAGCCCTCGAACGTCGCGGCGACGGCTTCCGGGTCGTCGACCGCGCCGCGGCGCAACCATTCGAACACCACGTTGAGGTGGCCGCCCGCGTTGAACGCGAGCGCGTACTCTTCCCGGCTCAGCTCGGTGTAGCGCGTGCTTCCCGCTCGATCGCGGACCTCCGCGATGTATTCGTTGTATTTTTCCAGCAGCAGGAACAGCATCTGCTCGTGCTGCATCGTGCGCAGGAACTCCAGGTGCCGTCGCCAGAACGTCAGGTGGATGAACACGATGTCGCGCATCGGTCGGTCGACGACCGGACGCACCGCGGCGATGTACTCCTCCATGAGGTCGCGCGTGTAAGCGGAGAGGATCTGCTCCTTCGTCGCGAAGTTGCGATAGAACGTGCGGCGGGACAGCTGCGCCTTGTCGGCGATCTCACTGATCGTGATCCGCGCGAACGGCTTCTCCCGCATCAGTTCGAGAAGCGCCGCCGTCAGCCAGCGCTGTGACCGCACCGCGTTCGGGTGAACCATCCTGTTCCTCGTTCTCCGGGGACCTGCGTCGGGTGCGAGGTGGCTCGTTCTGCGCAGCTCTGCGCCACTTGCACGACCTCCGTTGACGGCCGCACCCTCGAGCTCCTACCGTCCAAATGTCACATCTGTGACACTTTATCGCGACATCGAGGAGGACGCCATGCTCGCGGCGCTGATCCGGGCATTTCTGCGCGTGTATGGCCTCCTGTTGCCGGGAGGCACCCGGCACTCGCGCATCGTGGAGGGCGACGCCGGAGCGATGCGGCTCGGTGACAAGCTGTGGTGGGCGCACAAGTTCTTCGTGCATCCCGTCGAGCATGCCCAGCGACACACCGACATCGAAACGCGGCTGACCGCTCCCCTCCGGTTCGCGCCGCCTCGGGACTTCATCGCGGTCGACTCGATCACGGTGACCTCCGCCGGTGATCTGCTGACCTCGGAGCACATCCGTCCCGAGACCGCGGCGCACCTCTGGGACGAGGTCGCAGAGTGGGCGTTCTCGGCCGACCTGGCGCTCGCGAATCTGGAGACGCCGGTCTCCCCGTCGCGCGCGCAGGCGGCACCACCGCGCAGCATCCTGAAGGCCCCACCGCTGAACTCGTCGCGCGAGATGCTGCGCGTCTTCACCGGATCCGGATCCCGCTTCACGTTCTTCTCCACCGCGAACAACCATTGCCTCGATCAGGGCATCGGCGGCCTGCGGGAGACGCTGGACGTGCTCGACGCGGAGTGCGTCGGCTTCGTCGGCACCTCCCGCTCCCCCGTCGAGCAGGACGACGTCCCGATCGTGGAGCGTGGTGGCATCCGCATCGCGATCCTGTCGTACAGCTTCTCCGTCAATGGCCGAGAGTTCCCCACGGGCACCGAGTACAGCGTCAACCTGGTGCGACTCAACGCGCAGGATCCGGATCTTTCCTTGATCCGTCGGCACCTAGAGATCGCCCGCCGTCAGAAGAACGCCGACGTCGTGCTCGCCTGCCTGCATTGGAGCCTGGAGTTCGAGTCGTTTCCGGTACAACCGCTCATCGACACGGCGCACCGCATCGCCGCGCTCGGGGTGGATGCCCTCCTCGGCAACCACCCGCATACCGTGCAGCCGCTCGAGCAGGTGCGCGTGCGGGATCCGTTCAGCGGGTTCGAGAAGGACGTGCTGATCGCGTATGCCCACGGCGACACCGTGTCGTGGTTGCCGAACGTGCCAAACTCGACGCTGGGTCTGATGCTGCGCACCACCATCGTCCGCGGCATCGAGAAGGGCCGTACCGTCACTCGGATCACCGCCGTGGAGCATCGCTTCATCACCCGCCGCTTCACGTTCGACGGCGAGCGCTGCGTGGACGTGCGCGTGGTCGGCCTCGATGACGAGATCGCCCGGGAGACGACGCTGCCTTCCCGATCTGAGGCCCGGCTCGCCGAGCTTCACCGCCTGCAGGAGCTGGGCCGCCGACTCATCCCGGCCGGAGAGCCCGCTGCGCGCGCAACGATCGGACTCGACGGGCCGCAGCCGGACCGATAGACATGACACCAGCGGCGCCGGTGGCGGCGCGACGACCGAGGGGGCCGATTCGTGACCGCACAGACGCACGCCGCTGCGACGAACTCCGCGACCGGCCTGGATGACGCCGCCGTCGCCGCCCGCCTCGCCGACGGCCGCAGCAACGCCTATCAGGCGGACACCAGTCGCAGCGCATGGAACATCGTGCGTGCCAACGTGTTCACGCTGTTCAACGGGATCGTGTTCGCGTGCTTCTTCGTGCTCTTCCTCGTGGGGCGCTGGCAGGACGCGCTGTTCGGCTTCGCCGCGTTCGGCAACGCCATCATCGGCTGCATCCAGGAATTCCGCGCCAAGGCCGCGCTCGACAAGCTCGCGCTGCTGAACGCCCCGCACGCGACCGTGCTGCGCGCGGGCGAGGAGCACGACGTCGCCTCCGCAGAGGTCGTGCTCGACGACGTGCTGGTCCTGCGCGCCGGGGATCAGATCCCCGCCGACGCGCAGGTGCTCACCACGCGCGGCATACAGGTCGACGAGTCGATGCTGACGGGCGAGTCGGATCCGGTCGACAAGCTCCCGGGCGACGAGCTGCTGTCCGCATCCGTCGTCGTCGCAGGTGAGGCGCGGGCACAGGTCGTGCGCGTGGGCGCAGACTCGTACGCGAACCGCTTCGCGGGCGAGGCCAAGCGCTTCTCCCTCGTCTCCAGTGAGCTGCGCACCTCGGTCGACCGCGTGCTGCGCTGGATGAGCTGGCTCATCGGACCGATCGGGCTTCTCGTGTTCAACGCACAGGTCATGGTCGCGGGCGGCTACGAGAAGGCCTTCCGCACCGGCGCGTGGGTGCAGGCGGTGGTGAACACGATCGCGTCGCTCACCGCGATGATCCCGCTCGGCCTCGTGCTGATGACGAGTATCGCCTTCGCCGTGGGCGCTGCTCGGCTGGCCGCCCAGAAGGTGCTGGTGAACGAGCTGCCCGCGGTCGAGGGTCTCGCCCGCGTCGACGTGGTGTGCCTGGACAAGACCGGGACGCTCACCGTGGGCGAGATCGCCTTCGACGAGGCGCACCCCGTGGCCGGCGCGGGCGAGGCCGTCCACGGCTGGCAGCGCGTGCTCGGCTGGTATGCCGCGGCGCCCGAGGCCAACGCGACGGCGCGTGCCCTGCGCGGCTCCTTCCCCGCCCCGGCAGCGGGCGGAACGGACCCTGCCACGATCCCGTTCTCCTCAGCGCGCAAGTGGAGCGCGGTCTCGTTCGGAGAATCCGCGGAGAGCTGGGTGTTCGGCGCTCCCGAGATGGTGTTCGGCGACGCCGCGACCGATCCCTCCGGCGCACTCGGCGCGCTGGTGACGACCCTCGCCGACACCGGCCGACGCACTCTCGTGCTCGCCAGGGCAGGAGTCGCGCTCTCCGATGCGCAGATCGCGGCCGAGACGCTGCCGGACGACCTCGTGCCCGTCGTGGTGCTCACCTTCCGGGAGCAGGTGCGACCGGATGCCGCCTCGACGCTCGCGTACTTCCGCGAGCAGGGTGTGGGGATCCGGATCATCTCCGGCGACAACCCGCGCACGGTCGCGGCGATCGCCCGCGAAGTCGGGCTCGATGCCGCAGACGGATTCGATGCGAGGAGCCTGCCGGACGACGACACCGAGCTCGCGCAGGTGCTCGAGGAGCACCTCGTGTTCGGCCGTGTCACTCCCGAGCAGAAGAAGCGCATGGTCGTGGCACTGCAGTCGCGCGGGCACGTCGTGGCGATGACCGGCGACGGCGTGAACGACGCACTGGCGATCAAGACCGCCGACATCGGCATCGCGATGAACTCCGGCTCCCCCGCCACCAAGGCCGTCGCACGCCTGGTGCTGCTGGACGGCCAGTTCTCGCATCTGCCCGATGTGGTCGCGCAGGGTCGGCAGGTGATCGCGAACATCGAGCGCGTGTCGATGCTGTTCCTCACCAAGACCGCCTATGCGACGGGGCTCGCGATCCTGTTCGGCTGCCTGGTGATGGAGTTCCCGTTCCTGCCGCGTCAGCTGTCCATCACCGACGGACTGACCATCGGGATCCCCGCGTTCTTCCTCGCCCTGATGCCGAACGCCCAGCGGTACGTGCCGGGGTTCCTGCGCCGCTCGCTGAGCTTCGCGATCCCCGCCGGAGTGCTCATCGCACTCGCGCTGACGCTGTACGCACGCCTCGCGACCGATCTCGGCGTACCTGCGGAACAGCTGCGCACGGGAGCGACCCTGATCCTCGCCATCGTGGGGATCTGGGTGCTCACAGTGCTGTCGCGTCCGGTCACGCGCCTCAAGGTGCTGGTGATCGGGGCGATGTTCCTCGCACTCGTCGTGGTGTTCACGGTGCCGCTGTCCACCACGTTCTTCGCGCTCGTGGATCCGGGACGCGACGCGGCCTACCTCGTCGCCGCGATCACGATCCTCACGATCTGCGGCATCGAGGTGGTGCGGTTCGTGCACACCCGGTTCGTACTGCGCGCGCTCGAGCGGCATGCCGCCCGAAATCAGCCGGCGAGGCGGGACGGCGGTTCGGTCGTCATGGCGAGAGGCGCGGCGAAGTAGCGAGCGCCCCGCGGCAGCCACAGGGCGAGCACGATGAGCACATCGACGACGATGCCCATGACGCCCCACCCGTCCCAGCCGCTGATCGCGAGGGCGAGCACGGCGAGCAGCAGTTGCACCCCGAGGTAGACGGTGGTGAGGGCGCGAGACAGGCGGCTCCCCCGCCCGAGGCCGCCGGCGACAGCGAGCGTGAGCAACCCGAACAGGATCACCCCGGCGCCGATCAGCGACACCATGAGAACATCCTCCGGGTCGGCGTCATAGCGGCTCAACAGGATGATCGTGCCGATCAAGGCGCTCACGATGCCGTTCAGGGCAGCGAGCACCGCGACGACCGTGATGAGTGCGGGCCGAGCCGCGGTGGACGGATCGCCACCGCCCTGGGGCGGGAACAGAGGACGCGGGACGACCTCACCAGTGCGCGCGGTGTCCTCACCGGCGGGTGGGATGGGGGCCTCGGGATCCGTCATGCGCTCACTGCAGCCTCTGCTGTCGGTGGAGCCGGCGCAGCCGGAACGGGATGATGAAGTACAGCGCGATCACGGCGTAGCCGATGACCGCGACCATCGGCAGGAACCAGCCGACGATGATCAGCGCCGCGTAGCATGCCATCCCGGGAAGCATCCGGCCGGTGAACAGGGCGAGCTCGTCACCGGAGACCTCGGCGTCGAAGAGCCCTTCGCGCCTCGCATAGGCCCACAGCAGCCAGAGCAACCCGATCAGGAGGAGTCCGCTCGCCCCGTACAGCGTGACGGCGATGCGTTCGCGGGTGTCCGACGCGATGAAGATCGAAAGCAGACGCGTGGGATACGGCATGAACGAAACCAGCAGCAGCACAAGCAGGTTGAGCCGCGCGAACGTCGAATCGGAGCGGGCCATGTGATCGGTGATCGCGGAGTGCGCCAACCACGCCGCCCCGATCGTCGCGAAGGAGATGATGTGCGCGAGGAATTGCGGCCACTCTCCGAGCAGTTCACCGACGACGTCCCGCACGGTGAGGCTCGGCACCACGAGGTCCAGGACGAGGAGGGTGATGGCGAACGCGAACACGCCGTCGCTGAGCGCCAGCATGCGATCCCCGCGATAGCTCCGCGGTGATCGCCTTCGCGAAGATGGGGTGTTCGTGCCGTCGGGCAGACCTGTCATGCCGTCATCCTCTCCCCGATGTCAGCCGTGCGCGAGCACTTGGATCACGATCACGACGACGCCCAGGAGCGCCTCGAGTCCTATCGCGAGGATGCGCTGCCACCAACGCATCGGCACGTTGCGCACCGCGAGGTAGCCGACGGCGACCAGTCCGAGGATGACGCACACCTGTCCCGCGATGATCCCGGCCTCGGTCGACCACCAGCCCAGGACGGCTCCGAGCAGGAGCAGGGCGGGCGCGACCGGCGCGAGCGTTGCCCCGAAGCTGGCGCCGACGGCTCCGCGCAGCTCGCGCGCACTGGGCAATCGCGAGTGCACCACGAGATGAGACAGCAGGTCAGCCAAGAACACGGCGGCGACCAGCCCTCCGACCGTGATCAGGAGCGTGAGCAGGACTTCGAGGGCTTCGGATCCGTGCCCGCCGGCCGCGATCAGCACGGCCAGGGTCGCGAAAGCGATGTAGATCCGTTCCTTGAGACGATCTGCGCGCGCGGCGCGCTCCTCCGCGTCGACCGCCTCCGTCATTCGCACTCCTCGTCGCCCTCCACGGCCGGCTCCCGCCGCCGATGCGCTCAGCCAGAGTATCGGCAACGCGAGCGGGAGCACAGCACCGGCACTCGCTCGCCGAGCGGAGAGGTCTTCTTGGAAGTCTTCAGGATTCCGACGGCTCCAACGGCAGTTGCGGGCCATGGTTCCAGGCCAGGATCGCGGGCTGCTCGCGGGTGAATCCGAGCACCGAGACGGATCCGGCGTCCAGCGTGATCGCGGCCCCGAAGCGCGGGGCCTGGCGCAGGAACACGGCCGTCAGGATCCGCAGGTAATGGCCGTGCGCGATCAGCGCGACATCGCCGTCCACCATGGCCGGCAGCACCCGGGTGAGCACCCGCGAAGCCCGTGCGGCGACCTCCTCGACGGTCTCCCCCGGAGTCTCGCCGCGGACCACACCGTGCGTGAAGGCGCTCCAGTTGTAGCCCAGCTCAGCGCGGATGTCTTTCGTGGTGCGCCCCTCGTAGCCGCCGTAGTCCCACTCCACGAGGAGCGGATCGACCTCGGCTTCGAGTCCGGCGAGCTCGGCCGTGCGCCGAGCTCGCTCCAGCGGTGAGGACAGGACGAGCCGGAAATCGTAGCCGGTCACGAGCGCGCCCGCGTGCCGGGCCAGCTCCTCCCCACGCAGGGTGAGCGGGATGTCCGTGCGACCCGTATGCCGGCCGCTGCGCGACCATTCGGTCTCGCCATGGCGCAGCAGCACGAGCTTGCCCTGCGGATTATCCGGGGCGGGGCGGTCGGGCAGCGGGTCGAGAGTCTCCACCCCGCCACCGTAGCGCCCTGGACCCCTGTGCCCACCGCAGACGTGGGCTCTTGACGCACCTATGACTCTTGTGTCATCCTCGGTCTGTCATCGCGAGGATGACACAAGAGTCATAGGTTGGATCAATGAAGCTCGAGCACCTCCTCCTCGGCCTGATCGGCGAGAAGCCGTCCACCGGCTACGAGATCAAGCGCTACCTCGACACGCACGGACGCTTCCTGCGGTCGAACACGACGATGAGCCAGGTCTACCGCTCGCTCGCCGGCATGGTCGAGCGCGGCTGGGTCGTCTTCACGGTCGACGACCGTCCCGGCGCTCAGGATGCGAAGATCTACCGCGTCACCCCGGAGGGCATGACCGTCCTGCTCGACTGGCTCACCGGGCCCTACAGCCCGCCGAGCCGCTTCCAGGATCCGGAGTTCGGCGCGCGCCTCAGCTTCGCGGGGTTCATGACCCGGGAGCAGCTCATCGGCCTCATCGAGACCGAGCTCACGGCGCGGGAGGAGCAGGTCGCGCGCTTCCGCCTCCGCGACCGCACCCTGCAGGTCGCCCCCGACGTCGAGTTCGACTACGAGTTCGCCGCCGCGTTCAACGAGCGCCTGCACGTCTACGGCATGGCCGCGATCGACGGGTACATGGACATGCTGCGCGAGCTGCGCCGGGACCTGCTCGACGGAGTGATCGGATCCGCCCCGGCCGCCTCGCACCGGCCTGCGGCCGAGACGTCCGAGAGCGGAGCGACCCGCTGATGCGCGCGATCATGGTCATGTTCGACAGCCTGAACCGGCACATGCTGCCGCCCTATGGCACGGACGAGATCCACGCACCGAACTTCCGCCGCCTCGCCGAGCGGACGGTGACCTTCGATCGGTTCTACGCCGGCTCCATGCCCTGCATGCCCGCCCGTCGCGAGCTGCACACCGGGCGGCACAACTTCCTGCACCGCTCCTGGGGGCCGCTCGAGCCCTGGGACGACTCGATGCCGGAGATGCTCGGCAAGGCGGGCGTGCACACCCACCTCGCGAGCGACCATCCGCACTATTGGGAGGACGGCGGCGCGACCTATCACACGCGCTACACGACCTGGGAGTTCTTCCGCGGACAGGAGGGCGACACCTGGAAGGCCGATGTCGCAGCGATGGGCCCGCTCATCGGGTTCAAGGACCGCCTGCAGCGGCAGGACGCGATCAATCGCGGATATCTCACGCGCGAGACCGACCATCCGCAGACCCGCACTTTCGATGCGGGTCTGGAGTTCCTCGCCACGAACGCTGACGCCGACAAGTGGTTCCTGCAGATCGAGTGCTTCGATCCGCACGAGCCGTTCTTCACCTATGAGGAGTACCGCCGGCTCTATCCGCATCGTTACGAGGGGCCGGAGTTCGACTGGCCGCCCTATGCGAAGGTCACCGAGCCCGAAGACCAGGTCGAGCACGCCCGCTCCGAGTACAAGGCGCTCGTCTCGATGTGCGACAGGTCGCTGGGCCGGGTCCTGGACTTCATGGACGAGCACGACATGTGGGACGACACCCTGCTGCTCGTCAACACGGATCACGGATTCCTCCTCGGCGAGCACGGATGGTGGGCGAAGAGCGTGCAGCCCTGGTTCGAGGAGCTCGTGCACCTGCCCGCGTTCCTCTGGGATCCGCGCACGGGCGAGGCCGGCATCCGCAACGACGATCTGGTGCAGACCATCGACATCGCCCCGACCCTGCTGGACCTCTTCGGCGTCGCCCCCACGGACGACATGCTCGGGATCGCGCTCCGCCCGAGCGGATCCGAAGCCCGGGACGGAGCGGACGCTCCGATCCACGAGGGCGCGCTCTTCGGCATCCACGGAGGGCACGTCAACGTCACGGACGGGCGGTACGTCTACATGCGGGCCTGTGCCACGCCGCAGAACGCGCCGCTCGAGGAGTACACCCTCATGCCGACGCACATGCGCGGACGGTTCGCACCGGCGGAGTTCGCCGGCGCGGAGCTCGCCCAGCCGTTCCCGTTCATGAAGGGCGTCCGCCCACTGCGGCTGCGCGGTTCGGCGATGGTGAGTCCGTTCCTGCACGGAACGCTGCTCTTCGATCTGCAGGAGGATCCGCAGCAGCGGCATCCTCTCGACGATCCCGGGCTGGAACTGCGCATGCTCCGCCTGCTCGCCCGACTGCTGCACGAGAACGACGCCCCGGAGAGCCAGTACGCGCGGCTTGGCATCCCCTCGGACGACGAGCCCCGCGAGGAGCACCTGCTCGTCGCCGCGCAGGCCGCGCTCGCGACGGCCGCGGCCCAGCCGCTCCCGCCGCTCGACGACTTCCCAGCCGGACGGTTCGGGCTCGGCACACCGCTGCCGGAGCTGCTCTCGCACCCGCTCGCCGTCGAGGTGCTGCGGGGCGCGGTGCCGCAGCTCGTGCACACCGAGACCCTCGGCATGCTCGGCAGCACGTCGCTCTACCAGCTCGCGGCGACGATCGCCCTGCCCCCGGCGTTGCTGCGCGGCGTCGCCCAGGAGCTCTCAGCCCTCTGACGTCCGCCCCTGGTCCTTTCTCTCCCCCTCCCCATCCGCCTGCTCGATCGACGATGATCCAGGAGACCCCTATGTCCGCACCCGATTCCGCCCCGCCCCTCGCCCCAGTCGCGAGCACGCCCACCTCGGTGATCCGCGCCGAGAAGGCGGCTCACGTGCCGCACCGCTGGCGCAACCTCTTCACTCTGACCGGCATGCTCGTGGTCGACGGCACGGAGGGCGGACTGACCACGACGCTGTTCCCGACCATCGCCAAGGCCCTCGGCCTCGACAACGGCCATCTGGGCCTGCTCGCCGCCGCAGGGAAGATCATCTCGGTCCCGTTCGGACCCGCCTGGGTCTGGATCTCGGGCAGGACGTCGCGCCGCACCGCGCTGGCCCTGAGCACCGCACTGGCCGGGGCCTTCGGCATCGCAGCGGGCTTCTCGCACGACTTCCTCGCCCTCCTGATCTTCAACACCCTGATGGCCGCCGCGCTCATCGGCGCCCAGCCGATCGCGAACGCCGTGGTCTCGGATCTCTTCGACGACAAGAACCGCGCCCGCGCGGTGGGCATCTTCTACGGCGCCGCCGCGGGCATCGGCGCCGTCCTCAGCCCGCTCATCGCGCAGCTCTCGCACTTCGCCGACGGCTGGCGCTGGGGCATGTGGGCGCTCGGCGGCGTCTGCATCCTCGCGGGCGCCGCGATCCTCGCGCTCTTCAAGGATCCGGGCGTCGGCGCCGCGGAGAAGCAGCTCGCCGGCTTGGCCGCGGAGAAACGCGCCGAGGTGAAGCCCACCTTCCGCAGCGTGATGTCACTGTTCCGCGTCCCGTCCTACGTCGTGATGATGGTCTCCCGCCTGCTCTCGGGGCACCTGCTGATCGGCGTGTTCGGGATCCAGTTCCTCGTCACGGTGCGCGGCTTCGACAATGCCACGGCCGCGATCGCGGCGCTCCCCTTCGGCATCGGTTACTTCCTCGGCACGCTCGGCGGAGGCTTCCTCGTGGGCGTCCTCGACCGCCGGGCGCCGCAGCGCGGCCGTGTCGCCTACATCCAGGCCGCACAGGTGCTGTTCGCGGTCGTCGCGTTCTTCGGCACCCAGTTCGCGTACACGGGCATCGGCGTCTATGCACTGATCTGGGGACTCATGGGCATCGCGCAGGGCATGAACCCGGGCGTCAACCGGCCGATCATCATGGCCATCACGCTGCCCGAGCTGCGCGGCCAGGCCTTCGCGATCATGATCACGATCTTCGAGGCGATCGGCTGGGCCGTGTTCTCGATCGGCGCCGGGTTCCTCGCGAACGCCCTCGGCCTGCAGGCCGTGTTCCTCTGGGTGCTCGTGATCCTCATGCTGGTCAACGCGGCCGTGCTGGGGATCCTGTACCGCACCTACCCGCGCGACGTCAGGACTGTCGCCGACGAACTCGAGGCCCGCCGGCTCGCGCTCACCTCCTGATCCGTCGGTGTCCTGTTCCCACGGCGAAGCGGCCCGCACCTCCGGGGCGGACCGCTTCGTCGCCGTCGTCAGCGCACGGAGCGGATGAACTGGTTGACGACCGCTCCGATGATCGCGATGATCGCGCCGCCGATGAAGAGCGCAGCGTAGTTGTCGCCGCCGCCGATCATCAGGAACAGCGGGGCCGTGACCGGGACGAGCGTCTGCGGCAGCACGTTCGCGAGGTGCAGCACGCCCATGTCCTTTGCCACGTCGCCGCGGGAGGGCAGCACCTCGGCGATGAGCGCCTGGTCGACCGCGAGATACGCCCCGAGCGCGAGTCCGGCGACGACGGCGGCGATCACGAACACCGCGAAAGAGGGCGCCATCGCCGCGACGATGTGCGCGATGGCGACGATGATCGCCGAGAGCAGCACGAACATCTTGCGCCGCCCGAGCCGATCCGACAGCCGCCCGAGCAGGATGCTCGTCGGAATGGTCGTCGCGGCGCCGATGAGCGTGAGCAGCAGCACCGCCTGCCCCACGTCGGCCTGAGTGAATCCGAACCGATCAAGCAGGAAGTAGAGCTGGTAGTTCGCGAGGGTCATGTTGCCGAACGTCACGAGCAGGCGCGAGACCCAGGCGAGGGCGAAGTCGGGGGCCTTGCGCGGGCTCGTCCAGAACGCCTTGAGGAAGAGCAGCAGGTCGAACGGGGCGACGTCCTCGCGACGGAGCCGACGGTCCTTGAGCACGAAGAGGAACACGGTCACGAGCACGAGCAGTGCGATGCCGGGGATGAGGATCGCGGCGGTGAGATTGGGCAGGAATGCCTGCGCGAGGAAGGCGCCGGCGACGCTGGCGAGGACCTGGGTGATCCCGACGAGTCCGGAGACCCGGCCAAGCTGACGCCGTGGCACCTGGTCGGGGATGACGGGGTTGAGTCCGGCGAGCAGGATGTTGAACGTCAGCTGGGTGAGCGCCCACGCACCGATGAGCATCGGGATGTTCGATGCGAAGGCGAGCCCGATGAGGCTGGCGGCCCCGGTCACCATCCCGCCCAGGATCCAGGGGCGGCGCATGCCGAACCGGCTCGAGGTGCGATCGCTCAAGGCGCCGAAGATGTTCTGCGCGACGAGGGCGACGAACGCGCCGACCCCCAGGACGAGCGAGAGGCTCGTGGCTTTGCCGGCCGGATCGATCTGGTTCACCTTGAGAGCGAGTGTGATGCCGGTGGCGGGCAGGAGCGCTGTCCAGGTGCCGAGGAAGGCGAAGAAGAGCGACGTCTGGAAGCCGGCCGTGACGAGCCGTTCGGGCGCTGCGGGCGTCGGGGGTTCCTCTGCCGTCACGGCGATCGGATCGAGGGATGCTGCATCGGTGCGGTGTTCGTCCACGGCGGTGTGGCCTTTCTCTGGCGGGTGATCCATATTTACCGAGTACTCAGTAGATAGCGCAAGACCTCCGCCGAAATCGATACGATCAGGACATGACGGATCAGTCGACGCCGACCCGGCGCATCAGGGCAGCCCGCCTCAACCCCGAGGAGCGCCGAGCCCAGATCCTGGACGCCGCCGTCGCCGTGTTCGGGCGCCAGGGGTACCGGCAGGGCTCACTCAAGACCGTGGCCGACGAGATCGGGCTCACCATCCAGGGCCTCCTGCACTACTTCCCCACCAAGGAGGAACTGCTGCTGGCCGCGCTCGAACGCCGCAACGAGGCGGATCAGGAAGCCCTCGATGCCGCCTACGAGAGCGGAGGGATGCTCGAGTCCTGCCGGCACATCCTGCGTCGCAACCTCGAACGCCCCGGTTTCATGCGGCTTTTCGTGACCCTTGCCGCTGAGGCGACGGATCCCGAGCATCCCGCCCACGACTACTTCCTGCGCCGCTACCGCGGGGCCGTGCTGCAGTTCAAGGACTATCTGCGCCGCGACATCCGTGCAGGGCGGCTCACCCAGGGCCTCGACGCCGACGACGCGGCGTCGCAGGTCATCGCCCTCATGGACGGGCTGCAGCTGCAGTACCTGCTGCGGCCGGGCTTCGACCTCATCGCCGCATTCGACGCGGCCGTCGCGCCACTCGTCGAGGACTGAAGCCGGACGGCGGCAGCCCGGAGCCCACCGAGGGCTGGCCCGATCCGATCCGCTCTGTTATAACTACTGAGTACTCGGTAGTTAGAGAGAGGTCGATGTGGACTCGGAAAAGCGCCCCAATGTGCTCTGGATCGTCTCGGAGGACTGTCCGCCGTGGTTCGGCTGCTACGGCGACAGGCTCGCCGTCACCCCCGCGATCGACGCCCTCGCGGGGCGCGGGGTGCTGTTCACCGCGGCGAGCTCGCCCGCACCGGTGTGCGCCCCCTCGCGGTTCGGCCTGCTCACCGGCATCGCACCCGAAAGTCATTCCCCCGCCGACCGGATGCGGTCCTCGGCGTCGGTGCCGGACTGGATGACCACCTATCCAGAGCTTTTCCGTGAGGCGGGCTACTACTGCACCAACAACGCCAAGACCGACTACAACGCCGCCTTCGATCCCGCCGCCATCTGGGCGGAGAGCTCGGCGACGGCGCACTGGCGCGATCGGCCCGATGGCACGCCGTTCGTCGCGGTGTTCAACTTCGACGCTTCGCACGAGTCCTCGGTCTTCGACGAGAACTCGCCGTTCATGGCGGCGCTCGCGCCGTTCCTCGCCCGCATGGACCGGAAGCCCTTTCCGCCGGCGGTCCCCCTCGAGGCCGTCGAGGTCCCGCCCTATCTGCCCGACGACCCCGCCGTGCGCCGCGACTTCTCCGTCTACTACTCCGCCGTCGCCGCGTATGACACCTTCGTCGCCGGGCTGCTGGCCCAGCTGGACGAGGACGGCCTCACCGAGGACACGATCGTCCTGCTGACGTCGGACCACGGCGGGGTGATGCCGCGCAGCAAGCGCTTCCTCTACGAGGAGGGCGTGCACGTCCCGCTCATCATCGCCGTCCCCGAGCGACTCGGCTCCCCACTGGGCGCTCCCAGCGCGCGCGTCGTCTCGCCGGTGTCGACACTCGCGATCGCCCCCACCCTGCTCGACCTGGCGGGACTCGATGTTCCCGCGCACATGGGGGCCGACCCCCTCACGCGCCTGCTGCCCACCCATGCGTACAGCGCACGCAACCGCATGGACGAGCGCTACCAGCTGGCGCGCACGGTGCGCAGCGGGCGGTACCGCTACATCCGCAACTACACGCCGCACCGCCCGCACCTGCAGCATCAGGCATTCGCCTGGAACGCCGCGGGCTATCGCGCCTGGGAGCGGGCGCACCTCGACGGCCGGCTCGACGCCGCACAGGAGCGCTGGTGGCAGCCCGCCCCGGGGGCCGAGCTGTACGACCTCGAGAGCGACCCGCACGAGGTCGTGAACCTCGCCGGCTCCCCCGCGGGGGCAGACGTAGAGTCGGAGCTGCGCGCCGCACTGCGCGCGCACATCCTCGCCGTGCACGACAACGGGTTCCTGGCCGAGGACTCCCCCGCGCAGGGTTGGGATGAGAGCCGGGCGCCCGGCGCCTACCCGCTCGAGCGCGTGCTCACGCTCGCCGACCGCGGCGCCGATCGGGACGCCTCGGCCGTCGAGGACTTCCTCGCCGCACTGGAGGACCCGGATCCGACGGTGCGACGGTGGGGTGCGATCGGGCTGCTCGCACTCGCGCCGGATCCGGCCACGGGACCGGCGGCCGTGGCGCTGCGGCGAGCGCTCGAGGATCCGGACGCGTCCGTCGTGATCCCCGCCGCCGAGGCGCTCGCCCGCATCACCGGCGACGAAGCCGCCTACCGCGTGCTCGCCGGGATCCTTCGCGACCTCGACAGCGTGTGGACTCGACTCGAGGCGGCGAATGCCCTCACCTTCCTGGATCTCGGTCGGGTCCGTCCGTATCGGGACGCCGTCGAGACGGCGGTCGGCTGCGGGCACGAGTACCTGGGGAGCGCCGCGCGGTACCTGCTGTTCCAGCTCGACGGAACCTACACGCCGGAGTCGGCCGTGTTCGACGTGCGCGCGGTCCTCTCCGCACACTGATCGACCGACGAGCAGGACGCGACGCAGGTCGGTTCGACACGGCGAAGCGGCCCGCACCTCTCCGGGGCGGTCCGCTTCGTGCTCGTCACTGCGTCGCGTGGGAGCGCACCCGGCTGAGGACTCCCTGCAGCAGGGCGGTGGGGTCCACGAGCTCCGGTTCGTAGAGCCATGCGATGAGGATTCCGAGGCAGGATCCGACGACCCAGTCCGCTTCGATCGCGGGGTCGCTCACGCCCTCGTCCGCGAGCATGGTCCCCACCGATGCCCGGGCAGCGGAGAGGCGCTCGCGGAAGAACGCGTGCGCCGGATGAGACGGAACGGTCGCCTCGCAGAGCAGCACCACCTCGGCCGCCGTGACCCAGCGCGGCCGCGCGGTGAGCCCGAGCACCTCGGTGTGATCCGGCGCGCCGAAGAGCTCGGTGAGCACCACATCCAGCAGGGCGCGTTTCGTCGGCGCGATGTGGATGAGGGCCGCACGGGTGATCCCGGCGTCATCCGCGACCGCCTGCATCGATGTCTCGTAGTAACCGTGCTCGGCGTACTGGCGCGCCGCCGCCGCGATCACCTCGTGCCGCTCCCGCTCCGGCGCGGCGACCACGGCGGGGATGGCCGGTGACGGGCCGGTCGGGTTGCGGGAGCCGATCTCGTGCCGTGCGAGCTGCTCCACGAGGTCGATCTCGCCGGGGAAGTACAGCCACAGGATCTGCATCCCTTCCCAGCCCGCGACGAGCAGCCGGAGCTCGAGTTCGCCCTGCGCCCCGGTCATCCTGAGGCCCGCGAGCGCGTCCCCTGCGAGTACGGCCCCCCTGCGTCGACGCTCCAACATCAGCGCGTGGCCGGGATGGGTCGGACTCGTGCCTTCCCCGAGCAGCGCGGTGAACAGCTCGATCCAGCCCGGGACCGCCTGCCCTCCCCGCGCGATCGCCGCCGCGGAGATGGGTCCGTCCCCCGCCTCACGGTGACGATCCCAGCGCTGGGCGCTCTCGGCGTCCAGGCGTGCGATGAGAGCGGTGAGGATCTCGCCGCGCGACGAGAAGTAGCGCAGGACGGCGGGGTGGGAGACGCCGGCAGCTCGGGCGATGTCCCGCAGCGACGTCGCCCGATACCCCTGCGCCACGAACAGCTCGTGGGCGGCATCGAGGATCCGCTCCACCCGCTCGCGCCCCGTGCGGTAGCTGCCCCGGGCCCTCGTCTCGTTCATCATGATCGATCGAGTCTTGCAGATCTGAATAGTTACCACTACGGTGGTGACACTGTTTGGGAGCGATGAGGCACCGGAACAGTGATCCCGAACCCTCGCCTTTGGAGACACCGATGTCCACCAATGCTGATGCCCCGCCCCCCACCCTCGAGAGCGATGCCGCCCCCGCGGCGCACCGCCTGCCCGCGGAGTTGCGTCGCCTGTTCCGTCTCGCACCGTTCGCCGCCGCGGCCGCCCCGATCGCCTACGGCGTCGCCGCCTTCTTCATGGCGATCCAGGTGCAGGAGTTCGACGCCGCCGCCAAGATCCAGCACCTCGCTCTGATCAACTCCCTCTCCGCGATCGCGGCGATGCTCGCGCAGCCCGTCTTCGGAGTGCTCTCCGATCGCACGCGCTCACGATGGGGGTCGCGGCACCCCTGGATGCTCGTCGGCGCGGCGATCGGCACTGTCGGCCTGCTCACCGCCGGGCTCGCACCCGACGTCGCGACGCTCACCGTCTGCATGCTCGTCGTGCAGTTCGGGTTCAACGCCTGGCAAGGACCGTTCTCGGCGCTTCTCCCCGACCGCGTACCCGAGCGCTTCCGCGGCCGGTACTCGACGTTCGTCGGACTCGGCGTCCTGCTCGGCGCCGTCCTCGGCCCGATCCTCGGCTCCTTCTTCGTGCGCCGGATCCCTCTCGGCTACGCGAGCGTCGCGGGACTCGTCGTCGTGCTGATCCTGCTGTTCACCCTCGTCGTGCGCGGACGCGACAACCGCGGCGAAGCGCGTCGCCCGTTCTCGCTGGGCGCGTTCCTGTCGGCGTTCTGGGTCAATCCCGTACGCCACCCGGACTTCTTCTGGGGCTTCCTGGGACGGATCCTGCTCTTCGGCGGCTACTACATGACCTCGACGTACTCCCTCTACATCGCTCAGGACTACGTCGGACTGACACTCGCCGAGGCGACCTCCCTCGTCCCGCTGCTGAGCCTGATCGCGCTTCCCGGACTCCTCGTCGCGACGGCGATCTCCGGGCCGCTCTCCGACCGCATCGGCCGCCGCAAGCCGATCGTCCTCGCCGCAGGCCTGTTCATCGCCCTCGGCGCCGCGATCCCGTTCCTCGTGCCGACCGTCCTGGGTCTCATCCTGCAGTCGATCGTGGTGACGATCGGCTTCGGTGCGTTCGTGGCCGTCGACCAGGCCCTCATGTCCAGCGTGCTCCCGGACCCCGAGGCCTACGGGAAGGATCTGGGCGTGCTCAACCTGGCCGCGACCCTCCCCGGCACCGTCGCACCCGCCGCGGCGGGCTTCCTCGTGATGGCGCTCGGCTACGGCCCGCTGTTCCTCGTCGTCGGCGCCATCGGCATCGCGGGTGCGCTGGCTGTCCTCCCCATCCGCAGCGTGCGCTGACCTCACCCGACCTGAAAGGCACTCATGATCTCGCCTGCATCCCTGCTCCTCCCGGCGCCGCGCTTCGTGGAGGAGCTCCCGGGGATCCTGGTCCTCTCCGAGGAGACCCTCGTGACCGTCTCCTCGCCGGATCTGCTCCCCCTCGCAGCTCTTCTCGTCGACCGCCTGCGCGCGGCGACCGGCGTGCGGCTGGGCGAGCCGCTCGTCGGCGTTGCGGTGCCAGGGGGGATCCACCTCCTCGTCGATCCCGAGGATCAGGCGCTGGCCGCGATTCCGCCGGCGCACGGCCTGGCACCGGACGGCTCGCCCCTCGACGCGGAGCGCTTCTCTCTCCTCGTCACCCCGGACGGGGCGCGCCTCGTCGGGAGCGCGGCCGTCGGGCTGCACCACGCGGCGACCGTGCTGCGTGCGCTCACGGAGCACTCGCCCCGCTCCGCCGGCACCGTTGCGATCCCCGCCGTGCGGATCCTCGACGGGCCCGCGCTGGCCTGGCGCGGCCTCTCCTTCGACGTCGTGCGGCACGCCTTCACGCCGGCCGACGTGCTCCGGGTGATCGACCTGCTGGAGCGGTACCGGATGAACGTGCTGCACCTCCACCTGACGGACGAGCAGGGCTGGCGTCTCGAGATCCCCGCCCGCCCCGCGCTGACGCCGCGCGACACTCCCTTCTTCACGCAGGACGACTACGCCGCGGTCGTCGCCTACGCGGCAGCCCGCCACGTCACGGTCGTGCCGGAGATCGACATGCCGGGTCACAGCGGGGCGGCGATCGCCGCGTACCCCGCACTGTCGCCCACCGGGCTCGCTCAACCGGTCATCGCGGACCCGATGGAGGCCGTCGCGCGCATGGCCGCCGAGGACTTCGCCCCGCAGTTCCTCGACCCCCGCAAGGACGATGTCTGGGCCTTCGTCGACGATGTGATCGCGGCCGTGGCCGCCGTGACACCCGGACCGTACCTGCACATCGGCGGCGATGAGGCCTTCGGCATGCCGCAGCAGCTGCACGACGCCTTCGTCGCCCGCGCCAGGGCCATCGTCCGCGCGCACGGGAAGGTGCCGGTCGGCTGGCAGGAGACGATCCGCGCGACGGCCGAGCCCGGCGAGCTGGTGCAGCTGTGGATCGGCGAGGCGCCTCTCCCCGACGCCGGCGAGAACCCGCTCCTCAGCATGCTCCCGCCGAAGCTCCTCGAGATGCTCGCGACGACGTTCGCCGAGGCTGCCGGCGACCCGGAGCGGATGATCGCGCAGCGGGCGAGGGTCATCATGTCCCGCACGGACATCGCCTACCTCGACGCGCCCTACGCCGAGCCCTCGGAGGATCCGGAGGTCGAGGCGCTTCGCGCGCGGCTCGGCCTTCCCGCCTACCCCGCGGTCACGATCGAACGCGCGGCGACCGTCCCGATCCCCGGATTCGACGAGGACAGCGGCCTCGACGTCGTCGGATTCGAAGCGGCCATCTGGTGCGAGACCGTGCAGAGCTTCGACGATCTGACGTTCCTGCTCCTGCCCCGTTTGCCGGCGCTCGCCCAGCGGGCGTGGGACGCCGGGCCCGCACGCGACTGGGGTGACATCCGCCCCCGTCTCGCCGCCCAGGAGCCGCTCTGGCGCCGAGACCGCCTCGCGTACTTCCCCCTGCCCGGCGGCGCACGATGACGGTCGACCGCCGGATCCACTCCACGAAAGAAGACGACATGACACCCGACCTGCCCTCGCTCGTATCCGGCCTCTCCCTGGAACAGAAGGTGACGCTCCTCACCGGGGCCTCGACCTGGACGTTCGCCGCCGAACCGGCTGTCGGCCTGTCGACGATCATGGTCTCGGACGGCCCGACCGGCGTCCGAGGCCCCGCGATGGACGACCGGGATCCCTCGGCGAGCCTGCCCTCCGCCACATCGATCGCCGCCAGCTGGGATCTCGACCGCGTGAGACGACTCGGAAAGCTCATCGCGGCCGAAGCGCGCGCGAAGGGCGTCGGGGTCGTGCTCGGCCCGACGATCAACCTGCACCGCTCACCGCGCGGCGGGCGGCACTTCGAGGCGTACAGCGAGGACCCGTGGCTGACCGGCGAGATCGCCGCCGCCTACATCGAGTCTCTGCAGGCCGAGGGTGTCGGGGCCACGCCCAAGCACTACATCGCGAACGACAGCGAGACCGAGCGGGACAGCGTCGATGTGATCGTCGACGAGCGCACGCTGCGCGAGCTCTACCTCGCCCCGTTCGAGCGGGCCGTGCAGGCGGGCGCCTGGATGGTCATGTCGTCGTACAACAGGATCAACGGCGCGCACGCCGCATCGAACGATCTGCTGCGCACCCCGTTGAAGGACGAGTGGGGCTTCGACGGCGTCGTGGTCTCCGACTGGAACGGTGTGAAGGACACCGTGCAGAGCGCCAACGCGGCGCAGGACCTCGTCATGCCCGGCCCGGACGGTCCATGGGGCGCCGCTCTCGTGGCCGCGGTGCGATCCGGCGAAGTCGCCGAATCCGCGCTCGACGAGAAGGTCGAGCGTCTGCTGCGCCTCGCGGCCAGGGTCGGCGCGCTCGAAGGCGCACCTGCGGCGAAGGACGTCCCGTCCTGGACCGCGCCCGCGATCGCCGCGCTGCTGCGCGAGGCCGCCGCGGACGGCATGGTGCTCGTTCGCAATGACGGCGTCCTGCCGCTCGAGGGCGCGCCGAAGGTCGCCGTCATCGGCCAGCACGCCCTGCGCGGTCGCGGTCAGGGTGGCGGCTCGGCCATGGTCTTCCCAGCGGTCGAGCACTCGCCCTGGGATGGCATCGCCGAGGCATTCCCCGGCGCCGTGGCGGCACCGGGCCTGCCACCGGTGGCCGAACTCCGCCCGTTCCCCCGAGGAGTGCTCAGGACTCCCGACGGCGAGGCGGGGACCCTGGTGCGCTACATCGGCGAGTCCGGCGAGGAGTTCGGCTCCGAGACGTTCCCCTCCGGACGCTTCGGCTGGCTCTTCGCCCCGGAGCTGGCACGATCGAGGAGGCTCGAGTTCCGCACGGTCTACACCGCGGAGCAGTCGGGCCCGCAGAGGGTCGGCTTCGCCGGCCTGGGACACGCGACGTTGCGGATCGACGGCGAGATCATGGTGGACGAGGAGATCGCCCCGATGACCGAGGACCTCGTCTCCGGCGTGCTGAATCCCCCTGTGCGTTCCGCCGAAGTGGATCTCGAGGCCGGCCAGCAGGTGCAGATCGAACTCGACCTCGTGCCGTTCCTGCCCGGGGGCTTCCCGTTCGCGATGATCCTGCTCGGCACGGAGAGCGTCTTCGGCGATCCGGCCGCCGAGCTGCAGCACGCGGTCGATGCGGCCAGGGATGCGGACGTCGCGATCGTCGTGGTCGGCACGAGCGAGAGCATCGAGTCCGAGGGCTTCGATCGGCCATCCCTCGCTCTTCCCGAGGGTCAGGACGACCTGGTGCGGCGGATCGCCGCCGTCAACGACCGCACGGTCGTCGTCGTGAACTCCGGGGCGCCGGTGCTCACGCCGTGGGTCGACGACGTGGCGGCGGTGCTGCTGAGCTGGTTCCCCGGGCAGGAGTTCGGCACCGCTCTCGCCGATGTGCTCAGCGGTGCCGTGGAGCCGGGCGGCCGGATGACCACGACCTGGGCCCGCGACCAGGAGGACGTGCCGGTGTGGAACACGACCCCGCAGGACGGCACGCTGACGTACGACGAGGGTCTGCACATCGGCTACCGCGCCTGGGCCCGACGCCCGGAGGGTCCCGCACCGGTCGCAGCCTTCGGGTCGGGTCTCGGCTACACGCAGTGGCGCATCGCTGACGAGAAGGCCATCGGTTCGGACGGGGGCGCACGAGTCTCCGCGACCGTGACCAACGTGGGGAGCCGCGCCGGCAAGCAGGTGCTCCAGGCCTTCGTGTCCCGCGTGGACGACTCCGCGATCGACCGCCCCGCGCTCTGGCTCGCCGGTTTCGCCACGGTCCGCGCCGAGGCCGGGGTCGCGACGCCGATCGCGATCACGATCCCGCGTCGCGCCTTCCAGCACTGGTCCGTCGAGGAGCACGCCTGGATCGCCGAGCCCGGGCGCTACGCCGTGCGCCTCGGGGCCGGCATCGACGCCCTCGGCGACGAGCACATCATCACGATCGACTGACGAACGAGGAGACGGATCCATGTCACGAGTACCAGAAGGGTTCCTCTGGGGAGCCTCCACGGCCGCCCACCAGGTGGAGGGCAACAACACGTCCAGCGACATCTGGCGCTGGGAGGGCGACGGCTTTCTCGCCGAGTACTCCGGCGACGCCGACGACAGCTACCACCGCTACCCGGAGGACATGCGCCTCCTCGCCGAGGCCGGGCTGAACGCCTACCGGTTCAGCATCGAGTGGGCGCGGATCGAACCGGAGCGCGACCGCTGGTCGCTCGCCGAGCTCGCTCACTACCGCCGCATGATCGAGACCGCCCGCGAGCACGGACTCGAGCCGGTCATCACGCTCCACCACTTCACCTCGCCGTACTGGTTCGCGGAGGCGGGCGGCTGGATGGGAGACGAGGCCCTGGAGCGCTGGCGCCGCTACGTCGAAAAGGCCTCGACGATCCTCGGCGGCGTGGAATGGGTGTGCACCATCAACGAGCCCAACATGGTCGCCCTCATGCAGAAGTTCCTCGCGGGCACGGTGTCCGGGGCCGGCGAGGGGCTCACGCTGGCGCACGACGGCCCCCTGAGCCCGGATCCCGCACTCGGCGAGCGGATGATCGAGGCGCACCGGATCGCGACGACGGTGCTGCGCGAGCGCACCACCGCGAAGGTCGGCTGGACGATCGCGCAGCAGGCGTTCACGCCGACCCCGGGGAACGAGGAGGTGTTCCGCGAGGTCACCTGGGCATGGGAGGACCTCTACCTGGAGGCCTCGCGCGACGACGACTTCGTGGGCGTGCAGTCGTACACGAGCCAGCCGGTGAACGAGCACGGCCCCGTGCCGCACCCGGCGCACCCGGACAACACCATCACCGGATGGGCGTATCGTCCGGACGCCCTCGGTCTGGCCCTGCGGCACGCGCACGAGGTGACCGGACTCCCGCTTCTCGTGACGGAGAACGGCATCGCGACCGGAGATGACACGCGCCGCATCGCCTACACGACCGAAGCGCTCCGGCATCTCGCCGCGGCGATCGAGGACGGCATCGACATCTGCGGCTACCTGCACTGGTCTGCGCTGGACAACTACGAGTGGGGGCATTGGGCGCCGACGTTCGGACTGATCGCCGTCGATCGGGAGACCTTCGCCCGAACCCCCAAGCCGAGCCTCGCCTGGCTGGGCGAGGTCGCCCGCTCAGGAGCCTCCGCGATCCCCGCCGGGACCGCGTCCTTCGCTCCTGATCCGATCGCGACCTCCGGAGCGCCGGCGCTGTTCTCCCGGGATTCGCCGCTGGGAGACCTCCTGGACGACGAGCGCAGCCGGGCCCTGCTCGAGGCCGCAGCCCCCGGAATCGGCGCGCACCCGATGATCGGCATGGCCCGGGGCTTCCCGCTCGCCGCCGTGGCCGGCATGGCGAAGGACGTGCTCTCGGCGGAGGCGCTCGACGCGCTCGACGAGCGCCTCCGCGCGATCGTCTGACCGCCCGCCCGCAGCACCCCGGGCCGCCCTTCTCATCGGGGGGGCGCCCGGGGTGTTTCGCGTCCCCTCAGCGCCCGACGGCGCTCCTCAGCCGCGGCCGAGCACGAACAGCAGGCAGAGCACCCCGACGAGCAGCGTCGCCGCCGTCAGCGCGACCACCGGCCAGCCCGAGCGCAGCACGACCGGTTCGGTCGAGGTGAGCGCCCGGTGCTGACGCCGGTAGCGGCGGTGCGAGCCGACCAGCACGACCAGAGCAAGAGCGAGGCCCGCGAACCCGAGCACGAGCGCCGCCGCGCCGATCACCGACGGCAGGATCCGCATGATCACGACGGATCCGCCGGCGAGCGCGAGCGCGGTGCGCCGCCAGGCCAGGGCGGTGCGCTCGGGCTGCAGGCCGGGGTCGAAGACCCGCTCGGGACCCCCGGTCATGCCAGGAGCACTCCGAGCAGCACCAGGATCCCGGTCGCGACGACCACGAGGACGAGCGGGATCGCGATCCACGGCGGACCCAGCGGGGTCGACTCCCGCAGCGAACGCTCCGTGCGCATCCAGCCCAGCCAGGCCTGCACGGGTGTCAGCAGTCCCGCCACGATGAGCAGGATCGAGGCGGCGTGCCGGAACCCGGGGTGCATGCCCAGCCCGAGGGCCTCGAGCGCGACGCCGCCCGCGAGCAACGCCAAAGACGTGCGGATCCAGGCCAGGAACGTGCGCTCGTTGGCGAGCGTGAACCGGGCGTCCGGCTCCTCGCCGCGGTCGTAGACGCGCCGGGGGAAGCGACTGGTGCTCATGCGTTCTCCGTTCGGAGCGAGACGGTGCGGAATCCGGCGTTGCCCATCGACGAGTCGGGGGTGTTGGAACTGCGCGCGGAGTTGCGGTAGCGATTGCAGTAGGAGATGTGGCACAGGTAGCTGCCGCCGCGCAGCACGCGCGCCATGCCGAGCGACGGACCTCGGGGATCCGTTTCGGCCGAGCGCTCGTACGCCCGCGGATCGAACCAGTCCGCGCACCACTCCCAGACGTTGCCGACCGGCTGGAACAGGCCGTAGCCGTTGGGGGCGAAGGCCCGCACCGGGGCCGTCGTCAGCCAGCCGTCCTCGAGCGTGTTCTCACGGGGGAACGACCCCTGCCAGATGTTCGTGCGCCAGCCGCCGTCGTCGGGCTCCTCGTCGCCCCACGGGTACTTCGCCCCGTCGAGGCCGCCGCGCGCGGCGTACTCCCACTCGGCTTCGGTGGGCAGCCGGCGGCCGGCCCAGTCGCAGTACGCGGCGGCGTCGTTCCAGCTCACGTGCACGACCGGGTGGTCGGCGAGCCCGTCGAGATCCGAGCGGGATCCGCCCGGATGCGCCCAGTCCGCCCCGCGCACGCCGTACCACCATGGCGTGCCGGCGGCGGGGCCCATGATGTCGTCATCGGGAGCGCTCACCGCGAGGTGGAACACCGCCGAGAAGCCGAAGGTCTCCGCCTCGGTGCGGTAACCGGTCGCCTCGACGAAGCGGGCGAAGTCGGCGTTCGTGACCGTCGTCGCGTCGATCGCGTATCCCGCGAGCGCGACGGCGTGCCGGGGTGTCTCACCGTCTCCACGGTTCTCATCGCCCGAGGAGTCGCCCATGACGAACGTTCCCGCGGGGATCCGCGCCTGCGCGATCGCATGGCGCCCGGCCGCGGCTGCTCCGCCCGTACTCGGCGCGCCGAGCAGCGGAAGCGCCGAGCGCCCGCCGGACAGCACGTCGCGAGGCGGCGCGCCGCAGGCGCAGTCGGGACCGCAGGCTTCACCCATGGGATCCATCATCCTCTGCGGCCCGCGACCCGGCGAATCGGGACGGTCGCGGACGGGCCCGCCGCAGGTCGCGGCGAGCACGAAAGAGGCCCCGAGCGACTGCTCGGGGCCTCTTGTTCCGGTGGACCCAGGGGGATTCGAACCCCCGACCTCTTCATTGCGAACGAAGCGCGCTACCAACTGCGCCATGGGCCCGTGAACCATATCAGCCTAGCACGGGCATCCTGCCGCACTCGTCATCGGCGGCGCCTGCCACGCCCGCCGGGCGTGTCGGATCCGGCTCAGCCCGCGGCGCGCTCGGCGAGCAGTCGCCGCACGTGCGCCTCGATCTCGGCGTCGTCGACGTAGCCCATCCGTGCGTACGGCGACTCCTGCGCGGTCGCAGGTGCGGGCATCGGCACGGGCGCCTGCGAAGCGGCGAGCTCATCCGCCTTGCGCTGCAGTTCAGCGGCGCGGGCGGCCTCGCGTGCGAGCGCCTGAGCGTCGATCGTGGCGCGCGCCGCGTGCGCGCGGGAACCGGCGACCGAGGTCAGCGGCTCGGGCAGCGTGCGCGGCGTCCAGGTGCGGGGGCCCTGGTCGTGCAGCTCGGTCTCGCGCACGGACGAGTCGTCGACGGCGGGCGCCGGCACGATGCGCACCGAGCGGCGGGCCGCACGCCGGGCGACGGCTGCCATCCGCTGCAGCATCAGGAGGGCGAGCAGCGCGACGGCGCCACCGGCCCAGAGGAGGATCGAGGAGCCGCCGACGACCAGCTGCCAGACACCCACGCCGGTCGCGGCGAGCGCGAGGACGAACATCACCGTGGCGACGAGTCGCGTACGGCGGCGAGCACGGGCTCGCAGGAACGCCGGATCGGCGTGCGTGGCGGCGAGCTGCTCGCGCAGCCGCTGCAGATCCGCCTGCTCGCGGTCGCTCTGCAGCCTCTTCGCCAGCTTCTGCTGGGCGAGGGCCGTGCGGGCGTTCAACTCGAGCTGCACCTCGCGCGGCGCCTCGCTGGTCTCCGCGAGCACCCGCAGGGCGCGGTTCAGGCGCAGCGCGTTGCGCTCGGCGGCGTCGTACTGATGCTGCCCCCGCCACGAGGGCAGGAAGTAGAGCAGCCACAGCAGCGCCGCGACCAGGACGATCACGCCCCCGCTCAGCACCGGCCCGTTCATGCCCTCCACGGTATGCGACGGCCCGCCCGCGACCGCGCCGACACGCGCACGCCGAGCCCAGGCCGGGCCGCGCAGCCCTGCCGCCGCCCCGATGTCCGCCACGGCGAGTAGGGTCGGCCACGTGGCCTCGTTCACCCCTCTGCAGCGCCTCGTCATCGCGGTCGCCGTCCTCGCGTCGTTCGTCACCTTCCTCGACGGCACCGTCGTCACCGTCGCCCTGCCGGCGATCAGCCGTGAACTGGGCGGCGGCATCACCACCCAGCAGTGGGCGGTCGACGCCTATCTGATCACGCTCAGCGCTCTGATCCTGCTCGCCGGATCCGTCTCCGACGCTTACGGGCGAGTGCTGGTGATGCGGATCGGACTGATCGCGTTCGGCATCGCCTCGATCGCCGTCGCGGCCGCGCCCACTCCCCTGGTGCTCATCATCGCCCGCGCCGCGCAGGGCGCCGCAGGGGCATTGCTCGTTCCGAGCTCGCTCGCCCTGATCACAGCCGTGATGCGCGGCGAGGTGCAGTCCAGGGCGATCGGGGTGTGGACGGCGTTCACGACCGCCGCGCAGCTGGTCGGCCCGCTGCTCGGCGGACTGTTCGTGGACCTGCTCTCCTGGCGCTTCGTGTTCCTCATCAACGTGCTCCCGATCGCCGTCACGCTCCTGCTCCTGCGCCGACTCCGCCTGCCGGAGCACGAGCGCACCTCGCAGGTGGACTGGCTCAGCGGGGCGCTCTGCGCGATCGGCCTCGGCGGAGTCGTCTATGCGCTCATCGAGCAGCCGCATCAGGGTTGGGGCTCCCCCGTGATCCTCGTCACCGCGATCGGGGGCGCAGCCCTGCTGGTCGTCTTCCTGCTGCGCCAGCGCCGCCCGCACCCGCTGATGCCGCTGTCGCTGTTCCGGGTACGCAACTTCGCCTGGGGCAACCTGTCGACCCTCTTCGTCTACGCCGCCCTGTCGCTGAACGGATTCGTGATCGGCGTCTACCTGCAGCAGGGCGCGGGGCTCAAGGCCACGGAGGCCGGCCTCGCGAGCCTGCCCATCACCATCCTGATGATCCTGCTCAGCTCGCGCGTGGGCCGCCTCGCCGGACGGCTGGGGCCTCGCCTGTTCATGGCGGGAGGCCCGCTGGCCATGGCCGCGGGGACGCTGCTGCTGCTCCTGGTCTCGAAGGAGTTCGACTACTGGTGGCAGGTGCTGCCGGCGATGATCGTGCTCGGCATCGGCCTGTCGCTGACGGTCGCCCCGCTCACGTCGGCGATCCTCGGATCGATCGACGAGAACCGGTCCGGCATCGCCTCGGCGGTCAACAACGCCGTCTCGCGCGTGGCGGGGCTGCTCGTGGTGGCGATGCTCTCGACCATCGTCGGTGGCACGCTGAATCTGCCGGGCTTCCACAGCGCCACCTGGGTCACCGCCGCCCTGTTCGCCGTCGGCGGGGTCGTGTCGTGGATCGGGATCCGTCGCCCCGCCCCGGAGCCGGTCGCCCAGCCCGCCGAGGGCTGAGCGGCTTCACCGACGAATCGCGCTCAGCTCTGGACGCCCGATTCGCCACGCAGGCCGGCGTCGCCCGTCACACCGGTCGGGGGCACCCCTCCGGCCTCACCCGTCGCGCCGGTCGACGGCAGGTCCGAGGCCGGCACTGCCGCCCACTCGGCAGGGACGCGTCCCGAGGCCCAGCGGTTCAGCACGCCCTCGGGCACATCCTCACGCACCAGCGAGAACGCGAGGTGGTCGCGCCAGTCGCCGTCGATGTGGATGAACCGCCGGCGCATCCCCTCATAGCGGAAACCGAGCTTCTGCACGACCCGCAGACTCGGCCGGTTCTCCGGCCGCAGGCAGATCTCGATCCGGTGCAGTCCGAGGTAGGAGAACGCCAGGTCGGTCGCCATCGCGACGGCGGCCGGGGTGATCCCGTGTCCCGCGAATCGCTCGCTGACCCAGTACCCGATGGTTGCCGAGCACAGGGATCCGCGCATGACTCCCCAGATGTTGAGCTGCCCGGCGATCTTCCCGTCGTACTCCATCACGAACGGGTAGCCGCTGCCGTCGCGGTACTGCTGCAGTAGGCGCCGGATGCTCACCCGCATGTCGATGCCGGTCTGCAGGCCGGGCAGCGTCGCCTCCCACGGCTGCAGCCAGCGTCGGTTGGTGACGAGCTCGTGCTGCAGCGGGCGCGCGTCCTTGGTGCGGATGAGCCGGAGCTCGACCGGTCCGTGCCGCATCGGCGCTGAGACGTCCACGATCCGCTCAGATCCTCTCGGCGAACTCCTTGAGCCAGACCCGAAGGTCCGGTCCGAGGTCATCGCGGTCCGCGGCGAGCTGCACGATCGCCTTGATGTACTCCAGGCGATCGCCCGTGTCGTAGCGGCGCCCGCGGAAGATCACGCCGTGCACGCCGGGTCCGTCCGGATCCGCGGCGAGCTCCTGCAGCGCGTCCGTGAGCTGGATCTCCCCGCCCTTCCCCGGCGGAGTGCGCTCGAGGATCTCGAAGATCGACGCGGGGAGCACGTAGCGGCCGATCACGGCCAGGTTGGACGGCGCCTCATCGCGCGCAGGCTTCTCGACGAGCCCGGTCACATGCCGGATATCGCCCGCAGCACCGTCCGGCACGCCATCCACCGCCGCCGTGCCGTACAGGTGGATCTGGTCGAGATCCACCTCCATGAGCGCGATCACGGCCGCACCGCTGCGCTCATGTTCGGCGATCATCGCCGTCAGCAGCGGATCGCGATCGTCCATGAGGTCGTCGCCCAGCAGCACCGCGAACGAGCTCTCGCCGACGTGCGTGCGCGCGCGCAGCACGGCATGTCCGAGCCCCCTGGGCTCGCCCTGGCGCAGGTAGTGGATGTCGGCCATGTCGCTGGACGCGACGACGCGGGCGAGGCGGCTGTGGTCGCCCTTCTGCGTCAGTTTGCCCTCCAGCTCCGGCACGGAGTCGAAATGGTTGGAGATCGCGTTCTTGTTGCGCCCGATGATGACGAGGATGTCCTCGATGCCCGCGGCCACGGCTTCCTCGACCACGTACTGGATCGCGGGCTTGTCGACGACCGGCAGCATCTCCTTGGGCATCGCCTTCGTGGCGGGAAGGAAGCGCGTTCCCAGGCCGGCCGCGGGGATCACCGCCTTGATGCGTGCCTTCGTCATCTGCTCAGCTTACGGGCGCGGGCGCGGATCCGGCCCTCAGCCGACACGCGCGGGCCCCCGGTAGAATCGGGGCCATGCCCGGCGAGATCGACCATGCGAAACGCGCACTGCGCGCCGATCTGCGCGAGCGCCGCGGTCTGCTGTCCGACCCGCAGCGCGCCGCAGCCGAGACCGCTCTGACGGCCCGTCTGGACGAGCTGATCGCCACGACCGGCGCCCGCTCGATCTCCTGCTTCCTCTCCACCACGACCGAACCCGGCACGCGCACCTTCATCCGCGAGGCGCTGGCCCGCGGCATCCGCGTGCTGCTGCCGATCACCCGCGAGGACGGCCTCCTCGACTGGGCGGTGGCGGGATCCGACGAGGAGATCACGACCGGCCTGCATGGTCTCCCCGAGCCCACCGGCGAGATCCTCAACCCGATGGCGCTGGACGAGGTGGATCTGCTGCTCATCCCGGCCGCCGCGGTGGATCGTACTGGCATGCGGATGGGCTGGGGGCGCGGCTACTTCGATCGCACGCTCGGCTCGATGCAGAAGTGCCCGCCCGTGTACGCCGTCGTCTACGACTCCGAGATCCTCGACGAGGTGCCCCACGACGTGCACGACCAGCCGGTCACCGGCGCCGTCACCCCCCTGCGCACCGTCGTCTTCCCCCTGACCTGACCTTCCCGAACCGAGACCTGCGAGGCCCCATGCCCACCTACTCCTATGCCTGCACCGCGTGCGGACACCGCTTCGACGCCGTGCAGTCGTTCTCCGACAGCGCCCTCACCGAATGCCCCGAATGCCAGGGCCGGCTGCGCAAGGAGTACGGATCGATCGGCGTGACCTTCAACGGCTCGGGCTTCTATCGCACCGACTCCCGCGCGGGATCTGGGGTTTCCTCCTCGCCGGGGGCATCATCGAAGACGGAATCGACGGCGAGCGCCAAACCCGCGCCCGCCTCCGCACCGGCCTCGGGATCCTGAGGTCGACGTTCAGGGGAGAGAAAGAAGCATGATCAAGGGGTTCAAGGAATTCATCACACGCGGGAACGTCATCGACCTCGCTGTCGCCGTCGTCATAGGTGCCGCGTTCACCGCGATCATCAACACCATCGTCGAGAGCTTCATCAACCCCTTGATCGGAGCTCTCGTCCCGTCGGGTGACCTCGCCAAGTGGACGATCACGATCCCTGGCATCTTCGCCGATGCGCACTTCGGCATCGGCGCCATCATCGCCGCGATCATCAACTTCGTTGCCGTGGCACTCGTCGTCTACCTGTTCCTCGTCATGCCGATGAACAAGTTCAAGGATCGCCAGGCCGCGAAGGCGGGCGTCGTCGAGGCGCCCGAGGAGCTGCCCAGCGAGCAGGTTCTGCTGATCCAGATCCGGGATCTGCTCGAGAAGCAGAAGTCGGCCTGATCGGACCCGTCCTCGACGCCCCCGCGCCCTCGTGGTGACGGGGGCGTCGTCCGATCGGGTCGTTGAGCGAGCACCGGCGCAGCCGGAGCGAGACGAAACGCCGCTCGCTGGCGAGAGCGCCGTGCACCAGGCCTCAGTAGTGCGGTGGAACCTCGCGACGCAGCGCCGCATCGTTCGGACCCGCCGCGCTCTTCGCCTGCGCCCCGGTGTCCCGGTCGCGTTCGTCCGGCTCGGCATGCGTACCCGGCGCCGGGGTGAGCTTCGCGCGCCGCGACCCGCGCATGCGCACGACGCGCTGCCGGGATCCGGCTCCGTCCGCACCCGCCTCGGTGGACGCGGACGACGGCTCAGGCTCACCGTCAGGCATCGTCGACGTCGAGCGGCTGGGTGTCGCCGTCCACTCGCGGCGCGTCGAGGGGCACCCCGAGCACCTCGCCGATGCGGCGCGCGACGCCGGCAGGATCGCTGTACAGGTCGAAGGCGTGCACCCTGATGTAGTGCCAGCCGAGGCGCCGCAGCACCTGCGGGCGCAGTCGCAGGGTCTCGCGAAGCGACTCAGGACGAGACTCCGGATCCGGCTCGATCACGACCGCCTTGCCGGCGTGCTGCGCCACGAGGGGCAGCAGCCCGCGGTAGTCCACGTCCACCGAGACCCCGATGCGACGCAGCTCTCGGGCGAGCGCGAGCGTCAGCGGATCCGCCTGGTCCTCCGCGCGCTCCTCGCGCGCGTGCCCGGCGAGGTCGCCGAGGATCGACATGAGCGTGGCCGCACCGTGGTCGAGACGCCCTTCGTCGAACGAAGACGGGCGGATCGAGGAGACCATCACCATCGAGCGGCGCGCCCTGGTCATGCCGATCGTGAGCAGGCGGTCGCCATCGGGCGAGGACAGGTCACCGAAATCGCTGAGCACGCGGCCGTGCTTGGTGACGCCGTAGCCGAGCGAGAAGATCACGCGGTCACGGCTCTCCGCCGCCGCCTCCTCCAGCGTCAGCACGATGAAGGGCTCCTGCGTGTCGCGTCCGACGAACTCGGCCACGTCGCTGCGCCCCGCGAAGGCGATGGACACCGCCGCGAAGACCCGTTCGGCGTGCGTGCGGCTCGCCGTGACGACCATGAGCGACTCGGTCGGACGATGCACCGCGTGCTCCACCACGAGCGTCACGACGCGGGCGACCTCGGCCTCGGGGCTCTCCATCGCGCCGGTCTCCGGATGCGGGATGCCGACCCCGCCCTCGACGTAGTCGACGGTCAGGGATCCGCGACCCAGGTAAGAACCGGCCCAGGGCAGCGAGACGATCTCGCCGCCGTAGAACGCGTCGTTGATGAGTGACGCGAGGTCCTCGCCGCCGGCCCGGTAGCTGCGGGTCAGCGTGACCACGGGCAGAAGTTCGGAGAGGCGCTCGAACACCGAGACGTCGTCGAACGGCTCCTCCACCTCGCGGTCCTCCGCAGGCATCGTCGCCACCTGGAACGCGGTCGGCTTCTGCAGCACCGGGTCGCCGAACGCGACGATCTGACGGGCACGGCGGATGGCCGGGGTCGCCTCGGCCAGGTTGATCGCGGCGGCATCGACGAGGATCACGGTGTCGAACTCGACGGAGTCGGGCAGATCCGGCACCTGATAGGGCGAGGCGATCCAGACCGGCGCGAGCACGCGCATGAGCGTGGGCGCCGCGGCCACCAGCTCGGCGACGGTGGTGCGATGCTGCGTGAGCCCGTGACGGAGGTTCTGCGCCTCTGCGGCCTCATCGACGATCGAGATCCGCCACTGGCCGCTCAGCTGCCAGGCGAGCAGCGGCCCCGCGGCGCCGGCGTGCGCCTCGTCGACGAGGCGGAAGTCGCGCTCGAGCTGGTCGACGACCGAGGTGTTCGCCCCCAGCAGCGAGCGGTTCTGCCGGAGTGCCTGCTCGAGCAGGGACTGCCACCAGGCGTACTCCAGCTCCGCGCCGACGCGATCCTCGGAGAGGTGTCGGGTGGACAGGTCGATGAGCAGCGGCTCGAGGCCGAGCCCGGCCAGTTCGTCGCGGATACGGGCGCGCTCAATGAGATTCTCGAAGACGTCCGACTTCGCGGCGAGGCCGGCGAGCGTGCGCAGCAGGCGCGCGACGGGCAGCGTCGCGAGCGGCTCGCGGCGGCCCAGCGCCGCATCGAGCTCGGCGAGCTGCGCGTCGACATCGCGCCAGGCCACCGAGGCGTCGGCGAGCCCGAGCGGTACCTCGGGGGCGACGCCGGCATCGACGTAGCGCTGCCACTCGGTGCGCTGGGCCTGGATGCGCGTGAGCGCGTCGTGCATGTCGCCCACATGCGCGCCGGGGCGCACGTACTCCTTGGCGAGCTGGCGCAGCCGACGACGGTTCGCGCCGGTCAGCGCCGCGCTCTCCCTGCGGCTGCCGTGGGCCTTGATGAGCTCTCCGAGCGGACGCTCGAACACGGCCGGGGTGAACCGGTCGAGCGAGTCGCGGATCCCCTGGAGCAGGCGCAGGTACTCGCCGAGCTCGGAGATCGTCGAGAACGGACGCATACGCGTCTGGGCGACGAGCTCGTAGCCCTGCTCGAGCAGATCCGGCACGGTGCGGGCATGCAGCCCCTCGGCGAGCGCGTGCACGCGATGCGCCTCGTCCGAGGAGGAGAAGACCACCCCGTACCAGGGCGAATCGTCGGGCCCGAACCGGAACTCCCCCAACCGCGCGGCCTGCGCGAGCGCTTCGGCGGCGTGGGTCCGATCCTCCGCGAGATTCTGCAGCGCGGGCCGGCCGAGCCGGGCCGTGGTGGACGGCGGCGTCGGCAGCAGCGCGAGCCGGGTGAGCATGCGAGTGGCGTCGAGCACGCTGGCGCCCAGCGCCGGGTCCCTCTCCGTCAAAGCACGGCGGTAGTCCCGCAGCACCGTGCGGAGTCGGAGCAGGGCGTCATCGATCTCAGCGAGCTTGGGCGCGGCGGCCTTCTCGTTGCGGCCGATCGCGCGCACCAGATCGCGGCGCACGGAGGCCGGGGAGACCGCGAAGCCGTCCAGCCCGATCCCGCTCAGGCGGTGCCGCACGCCGTCGAGCGTCGAACGGCGGGGCGAGACGACGAGCACGCGCTTGCCCGCGCGCACCAGCTCTCCGATGGCGTTGATCACGGTCTGGGTCCCGCCGGTTCCCGGCAGCGTCGAGACGGTGAGCGAGTGCCCGGCCGCGATACGCGCGAGAACCTGCTCCTGCTCGTTGTCCGCGTCGAGGAGCAGGTTGTCCGAGGCCGGAGCCCGGTCGTCCGGACCGGCGGCGGACGGGGTCGGACCGGGTGCGGTCACGCGCTCGCGATCGGCGGCGTGCCCCGCCAGTGCGTTGAGCACGGGATGGTCGAGGTCGTGCGCGTCGCGGGCCATCGCGGTGCCGACATCCGCGAAGGTGGACACCACCATGCGCGGCTGCACCGAGAACGTGTCGACGGACGACGTCGCCGCACGGAGCATGTCGATGGCGGGCTGCGGGGCGAACACCCCGTTCTGATATGCCAGGGCCGCGAGCCTGGCATCGTCGATCGTGATCCCGAAGTGATCGCGGGCGATGCGCACGAGCTCGGGGTTGAGGAAGAACTGTCCGTGCAGCTTCAGCTCATAGTCGGCGTAGTGCCGTCGGATCGCGAGCGGCCGCAGCAGCATCGGGGCGGCGTAGTCGACACCGCCGATCCGCCACGTGCACAGCCCGACCGCGAGGTGCACGGCGTCGAGACCGCGCACGGTGCGCAGCTCGGTGTTCTTCGCCGTGATGCGATCAGCGGCCAGACGGGCGTTGCGCAGCCCCACCTCGTCGCGGAACAGGTTCGAGAGCAACGTGGAGCGGCCGGTGATGAACTGGGGCAGGCTCCCGGGGTGCGCCCGGGAGATGTCGATCCCGCCGGCGGCGACATCGCGATAGGCCGTGAGCGGCGATGGCCCGCCGAGCTCCGCGGCCTCCGCCCTGAGACGAGCCCGTTCGACGGTCGCAGCGTGCGCCACCTGCACGCCCGGCTCCGCCACGTCGACGTCGCTGGGCGTCACGGACCTGTCCTCCGCGTTCTTCCCGTCACGTCGCCACACACGACAAAGACTAGGCGTGCGGGATGGGCAGAACCGTCAGATCCGCTGGGTTTCGCCGGATTCAGGCGCTTTCTTCCTCCACAGCGGGCATTTTCCGGTCGTTCCTCACCGATTGCGCCTCTACGCCTCCGCCGGTCCGGGTGGTGACCGAGGATGGGTGCATGACCTACCGCTACGACTTCGCCGACACCCCGTTCGGAGATGCGCTGCTCGTCTTCTCCGACGAGGGGCTGGTCGCCTTCGACCTGCCGGAGGGGATGCACCGCGATTCGCCCTGGGCGCTGGAGGCGACCGCGCGGATGCTGCACGCGCTGCCGGAACCTGATCCGGGTGCCGGCGCCGACGTGGAGGCACTGCTGAACGCGTACTTCGACGGAGCCCCGATCCGCTTCGATCGGGAGCTCGCGCTGGACTGGCGCCTCGTGAACGGCTTCACCCGCGCCGCGCTGCAGGCCGTGTCCGAGATCCCCTGGGGCGAGAGCGCGAGCTACGGCGAGGTCGCGGCGATGGCCGGCAGTCCCGGCGCCGCCCGCGCGGTGGGCACGGCGTGCCGGAACACCCCTTTCTCGATCGTCGTCCCCGTCCACCGCGTGGTGCGCGCCGACGGTTCACCCGGCCAGTACGGAGCGCACCCCGAGCGCAAGCGGTACCTGCTGGACCTGGAGGCGGATGCGGCCGCCCGAGGCCGCACCGCGGACGACGTCCGCCCCGGCGTGTAGGCCGCCGGGGCGGACGCGTATCCGCACGGGACGAATACTCGCGGATTGCGGATCCGGTTCCGATTCGCGAATGCGACAAAGCCTCGCGTGATCACTAATACGGTCGGGAAACCCGACCGAGGCCGAACAGCAGGCCGAGGGCGATGTCTCCGCGCCACTGCGCCGGGAATTGCGGCGAATGCCACCAAAGGGACGTACGAAATACCAGATCAGGAACAGCACCGCGTGTCCTCGCCATTCTCCGTGGTCCTCCGGCGAGCCCCGATGCGCGCTGGAATGATAACGTCGACGCTACGAAACGACCAGACGGGGCGCGAAACCCCGGAAGTTGGTAATCGGTGAACTCGTTCGAGACTGTCGGATCCGATGCGGATCTGGTCGCGCAGGCCGTGCGCGACCTGATCCGGCGCACCCGTTTCCCGGTCGCCTTCGGCGGCCTGCTCGACAGCGGCGAGGTTCCCGTCACCGCGATCGTCGGCTCCCGCACGCGCAGCCTCGAGGGACTTCGCGTGCAGCCCCAGCGCGGTCTCGGCGGCCGGGCCATGACCGAACTGCGTCCGCGGATGACGCACGACTACGGCGCCTCGCAGCAGATCACCCACGACTACGACGGCTTCGTGCTGGGCGAGGGGCTGCGCACCCTGCTCGCGATCCCCGTGATCGTGTCCGGACGGCCGCGTGGCGTTCTGTATGCGGGAGCGTGGGAGGACCCGCCGGCCGGCGGCGTCACCACCGCTCCGGCGATGCAGATCGCCGACGCGCTCGCCAGTGAACTGCGCATCCGCGAGGAGGTGGAACGCCGTCTGCATGCCGCGGGCACACCCGCTCCCCCGCCCTCGTTGAGCCCCGCGCATCGCGAGGAGTTGCGGGAGAGCTTCGCCGAGTTGCGCTCGATCGCTGCCCTCGTGCCGGATCAGGCGGTGCGTGATCGCCTCGGTGATCTGGAGCGCCGTCTGCTGGCGCTCTCCGCCCCCGCGCCCCTGCCGCGCGCCGCCGAGGTGCACCTGTCCCCGCGCGAACTGGACGTGCTGAGCTGCGCCGCTCTCGGCCAGACGAACGTGCAGGTCGCCACCGAGCTGGGGCTGCGCGAATCGACGGTGAAGGCCTATCTGGGCACGGCGATGGCCAAGCTCGATGCTCCGACCCGTCATGCCGCCGTCGCCCGTGCTCGGCGCGACGGGCTGATCCCCTGAGGCTCTGCCCTGCTCCTGCCCAGGGAGTGCGGCTAGGCTCGGAATCGCGCACCGCGCACCCGGACGAGGCGGGCCAGTACCCGGACAGCGAAAAGACTGGCTCTCGAGGAGGCCCGCCATGGCGTGGATCGTGCTCATCATCTCCGGAATGTTCGAAGCCGTCTGGGCCACTGCCCTCGGCAAATCCGAAGGCTTCACGAAGCTGTGGCCGAGTGTCGTCTTCGTGATCGGTCTCGCCGCGTCGATGTTCGGGCTGGGGTGGGCGATGCGAGAGATCCCCACGGCCACGGCCTACGCGGTGTGGGTCGGCATCGGCGCCTCGCTCACCGTCGTCTGGGCGATGATCACCGGCGATTCCGACGTGTCCTGGCTCCGGATCCTGCTGATCGTCGGATTGGTCGGGTGCATTGTCGGATTGAAACTGATCGATCCGGGGCATGCATGACATTCCGCATTTCAATCATTGCCGCCGGCAATTCCTGCAACTAAGTTTGTCGCCATGGCACGCAAAATCGTTCATCAGCTCGTCGACGATATCGACGGTTCCGTTCTCGAAGTGGGCGAAGGCGAGACCGTTCATTTCTCGCTCGACGGATCCGCCTATGAGATCGATCTGACCAGCGCGCACGCCGCAGACCTGCGTACGGCGCTCGCCCCCTACCTCTCCGCAGGTCGGCGCACGCAGCGCGTGGCGACCGGGCGACCGGCCGCAGCGGGCAAGCGCCCGAACCGCAATCCGGAGACCGCGTCGATCCGCGCGTGGGCGGGAGACAACGGCTACAAGCTCTCGGAACGCGGCCGGATCCCCGCCGACGTGATCGAGGCGTACCGCGCGGCGAACTGACCGCAGGACCCGAAACGGAAAGGACCGCCCGTCTGGGCGGTCCTTTCCCACATGTGCGGCGAGGTGGCGGGGGTGCCGAGATCGGGTCGTGTGGGCCCCCGCATCTCCATCAGTTGTGCCCCCGCATCTCCATTCGCCCCTCCACACGCCGACGAGATCCCGAGGCGGGTCGCGTTGCGAGACAGGTCGGCGTGCGGAGCCTCCTGGCGAACGGAGCCTCGCCTGTGGGGAGGTGTAAAGCCGCAGAGGACCACCCCTCCGGGGCGGTCCTCTGCGGCTTGTGCCCCCGACAGGATTCGAACCTGCGACCTGCCCTTTAGGAGAGGGCCGCTCTATCCGACTGAGCTACGAAGGCGCCCTCTCAGTCTAACGAGCGTCCACGGTCCTACGCCGCCATCGCCAGGTACGGCTCCCAGCTGGGATCGCCGCGCTCGGATCCCCGAACGGTCCACCCGGTCCCCCGTGGCGGAGCCGGCGTCAGACGCAGCTCCCAGCCCATCTCCTGCGGCGTGCGATCACTCTTGACGTTGTTGCAGCGCAGGCAGCACGCGACGAGGTTCTCCCAGGAGTTCTTGCCTCCGCGCGAACGCGGCAGCACATGATCGATGGTGGATGCGGACTTCCCGCAATAGCCGCAGCGATTGCCGTCACGGCGCAGCACCCCGCGTCGGGTGACGGGGGCGTGCCGGCTCCTCGGCATCCGCACGTAGCGGCTCAGGACGATCACGGCGGGGCGGTCGAAGCGGCCGCTCGCCGCCCAGACGGGGTCGTCGTCGACGCGTTCGACGACCGAGGCCTTCTTGTTCATGACGAGGACGATCGCGCGTCGGAACGACACGATCGCGAGCGGTTCATACCCTGCGTTGAGCACCAGTGTGCGCATCCTGCATCCCTTCGATCCGACCGGGACGGCTTCCCGGTCTCTCGACCGTGCGCAGGCGGAGGGTCCGCAGGATACGAAAACGGCGCTGTCTACGAGAGACAGCGCCGTGAGCGCACGGATGATCCGTGCAGATCCTGCGGGCAATGCCGAAGAACGAGTCGACCGAGTGCATCCGTGGTTCGGATGCTCGGTATTCGTTCCATCGTGTTCCTCCGCCCTTGCAACGACGGAATCAGGCTAACCCATGCCGTGGCGACCACGCGGAGAACTTCCGGTGAACGCCCTGCCGGATCAGCGGACGTTCACCTCGAGCCATGCCAGGGGATCGATCTCGGTGTTGTTCACGAGCACCTCGAAGTGCAGGCAGGATCCGGAGACCCATCCGGTGTTGCCGACCTCGCCGAGGTACTGTCCGGCGGTGACGCATTGGCCCACGCTCACGGCGCGGCTCCCGTAGTTCATGTGCCCGTACAGCGTGGAGATCGCGTTGGCCCCGCTCAGAGCGGGGTGCGAGAGCTCGATCGTCTCGCCGTAGCCTCCGTAACCGTCCTGCGAGATCGTGACGCAACCGTCAGCGGCCGCATAGATGGGAGTGCCGATCGGCGCGGCGAAGTCCTGACCCATGTGGCTTCGACCGCTGCGGGCCGCGCCGAAGCCGTCGCTCAGCGTGTAGGAGCCGGCCGCCATGGGGTAGATGACCTGCCCGGGGCTCGCAATCGGCGCCATGTTGGTGCGCACGGAGGCGACCGAGGGCTTGGCTGCGGCCTCTGCGGCGGCCTTGGCCGCAGCGACGGCGGCCTCCTCCGCCTTCTTCTGCTCGATCTCCTGCGGCGTCGTCGCGGTGAAAGAACTCCGCGTGCCCGACACCGCCGTCGCCTCGGAGGCGACGACGATCGACTGCGCGTGACCCGCGGCGATCTGCTGCGCGGTCGCCGGCGACGCGGTGGCGGGCGACGCGGCGCCGGTCGCGAGAGCGGGCAGCGCGATCGCGGTCACCAGCGCTCCGACGGCGGCGAGAACGGCGAAGGTGCGGATCGGGCGCACCACGGATCGGGAGACCGGGCTCGTCGCACGCTTCGGGGAACGCGTGTCGACGGACATGTCGGTCTGTTCGAGTTCTTCGGCCAAGGGCTTCCTCCAGGCCTCGGCGCCGTGCGTCGGCTCGTCCGCATTCGCGTGCAGGTCGGGATTTCGACCTGCATCAGGATGACCGCGGCGGTGACGAGCCGGGAGGCGGCCGCCGGGGTTATCACCGACGGGCTTCTCGTCGGCGACCTCCCCGACGTTACCCGATCGTGATGAATCTGTCACCCCCGGATTCGGGAGAAGCGATCCGTCCGACCGATGGACGCCGAACGCCGGTCAGCCCGCGTTCGCGGCGAGCCAGGGCTCCGGATCGATGACCGAGCCGCCGATGCGCACCTCGAAGTGAAGGTGCGATCCGTAGGAGTTGCCGGTGTTGCCGACCAGCCCGATCAGCTGACCCGCGGAGACCTGGTCACCCGCCTGAACCATCCGGCTGCCGTAGACCATATGACCGTAACGGGTCTCCACCATGGTGCCGTTGAGATTGCTCATGATCATGATCGAGACGCCGTACCCGCCGATGCTCTCGGCGGACGCGGTCACGGTGCCGGCGGCTGCCGCATAGATCGGGGTGCCCTCAGGGGCGATCATGTCCCAGCCCTCATGACCGCGACCGGATCCGGGTCCTTCGCCGGGAGTGAAGCTGGTGACCGGGTAGCGCACGGCGCCCGAGCCCGGAGCGACAAGAGCCATCCCGGCGAGGGACGGGCGGGAGCTGCTGGCCGATGCTGCCGATGCGGCCGCCTCGGCAGCGCGGGCTGCGGCGGCGTCCTCGGCCTTGCGCTTCTCGATCTCGTCGGGCGTCGTCGCAGTGAACTGCCCGCGGGCGCTCGGGGCCTGCGTCGCCTCGGACGCGACCACGATCGACTGCGCGTTGTCGGCCGCCAGCTGCTCGGTGGTCACCGGAGCCGCATCGGCAGGACCACTCGTCGACGCGAACGCCGGGAGTCCGATGGCCGCGACCAGGGCGCCGACAGCACCCAGGATCGCCACGGTGCGGACCGGGCGCACGAAAGCGGATCGGGCCGGGCCCTTCCTGAGCGTCGTCGCGTAGGCGCTCGTCGGGCTGGTGGTCTCGATCGTGGTCTCAGGCAAAGTCTGTCCTCCGGCCTCTGCGCGGGATCGCGCCGGTCCGTCGTCGTTCGGGTCGGTCCGTACGGGGTTCGGACGCATGTCTCTCCGCGGCGGCGACGGGCCGATGAGGCGAGCGCCGTGGAGTCCGTCGATGGGCTTCTCGCCGACGGCCCTTCCGACGCTACCGGAAAGTCACGAATGTGTCACACTGCCCCAAGGATCTGCTGAACGTTGATTTTCCGCGGATCCAACCGGGCGCGCACAGGCGTTGCCCAGGCGGCGGAACCGCCCGGATGCGCCAGAGAGAGCTCAGGCGACCAGGAAGATGTGCGACGCGAGTTCGACCGGAAGCTCGAGCCCCTCGTCCTGCCCGTCGACCTCGATGAGCACATAGCCCTCGTTGAAGCGGAATCGCCCGCGCGCTCCGGGGACGACACCGGCGTCACGCAGCTGTTCCAGCAGCTCGGGATCCACCTGCGCGGGTTCGGCCAGACGACGCACGGTGCCCTCGGTCGGCGTCCCCGCCGTGTTCATGTGCTCGACGAGTCCGATCACGCCCTCGTCGAAGGTGCGCGCCGGCGTACCGCCGAGCTGGTCCAGGCCGGGGATCGGGTTGCCGTACGGCGACTCGGTGGGGTGACCGAGCAGCTCGACCAGACGGCGCTCGACCTGCTCGCTCATGACGTGCTCCCAGCGGCAGGCCTCCTCGTGCACGTACGCCCAGTCCAGTCCGATCACGTCGGAGAGCAGGCGCTCGGCGAGGCGATGCTTGCGCATCACGTCCACAGCCTTGCGACGTCCGGCGTCGGTCAGTTCGAGCCGGCGATCCTCGGAGACGACCACGAGCCCGTCGCGCTCCATGCGACCGACCGTCTGCGACACCGTGGGTCCCGAGTGCCCGAGGCGCTCGGAGATCCGGGCGCGCAGAGGGACGATGTTCTCCTCCTCGAGTTCGAGGATGGTGCGGAGGTACATCTCCGTGGTGTCGATCAGGTCGGCCATCGATCCCCCTTGTCGTGCCGCGCATGCGGTCGCGTGGTGTTAGGCAAGCCTACCTTCTGCGGATATGCGTCGGCTCTGCTGCAGAGGAGCACCGCTGCGCTGCAGCGCAGGATGTCCTGCCCCGCGCGCAGAGCCCGTCGCACGGTGTCACATGGGCAGGAGTGCCCTCCCCCCGACACCTAGAATCTGTGCATGGCGATCGAGATTCCCCGCGAACTTCTGCCCGTCGACGGCCGCTTCGGATGCGGCCCGTCCAAGATCCGTCCGGAGCAGGTGAGCGCGCTCGCCGCGGTGGGGTCGAGCCTGCTGGGCACCTCGCACCGTCAGGCGCCGGTGAAGAACCTCGTCCGCAGCGTCCGCGAGCAGCTGTCGTCGCTGTTCCGCCTTCCGGAGGGCTACGAGATCATCGTCGGCAACGGGGGATCCACGGCGTTCTGGGATGCGGCCGCGTTCGGCCTCATCGAGAACCGCGCGCAGAACCTCGTCTCAGGCGAGTTCGGCGGGAAGTTCGCCAAGGCCGCGGCGGCCCCGTGGCTGCAGGCTCCCGACGTGCGCACGGCCGAGCCCGGCTCCCGCGCCGAGGCCGAGATCGTCGAAGGCGTCGACGTCTACGCCTGGCCGCACAACGAGACCTCGACCGGAGTCGCATCCCCGATCCGTCGCGTCGCGGCCGACGGCGCCCTGACCGTCATCGATGCGACCAGCGCTGCCGGCGGCATCGACTTCGACGTGACCGAGACCGACGTCTACTACTTCGCCCCGCAGAAGAACCTCGGCTCCGACGGAGGCCTCTGGTTCGCCGCGGTCTCGCCTGCGGCGATCGAGCGGATCGAGCGGATCGCCGCCTCCGGTCGATACATCCCCGAGTTCCTCAGCCTGAAGAACGCGGTCGACAACTCCCGCCTCGAGCAGACGCTCAACACCCCGGCTCTGACCACGCTGCACCTGCTCGACTCCCAGCTGCAGTGGATCAACGGCAGCGGAGGACTCGCCTGGGCAGCCGCCCGCACGAACGAGTCGTCGCAGGAGCTGTACCGCTGGGCGGAGGCGAGCGCCGTCGCGACGCCGTTCGTCGCGAACCCGGCCGACCGCTCCCCCGTGGTCGCCACGATCGACTTCGACGACTCCGTCGATGCGGCCGCGATCGCCAAGACCCTGCGCGAGAACGGAATCGTCGACACCGAGCCCTATCGCAAGCTCGGCCGCAACCAGCTGCGCATCGCCACCTTCGTGTCGATCGAGCCGGACGACGTGCGCCAGCTCATCCGCTCGATCGACTACGTGCTGGAGCACCAGGGCGCCTGAATCGCGCTCCGATACGAGAGAAGGCGCCTCCACTCGGAGGCGCCTTCTCTCGTATCGGTGCGGTCCCGGGCCGCGCCCGGAACCGGGGACTCACTCCTCCTCGGAGTCGTCGTCCTCATCAGAATCGTCATCCTCGTCGGACTCGTCCTCGTCGGAATCGTCATCCTCGGACTCGTCATCGGAGTCATCTTCGTCGGAGTCATCCGCGGGCTCTGCGGAGTCATCGAGTTCGTCGATGTCCACCCCGTCGAGGTCGCCGGCGTGCAGACGCGGTGCCGCGTCGTCCTCGTCCTCGTCGAGTTCGTCCACATCGTCCAGATCGTCGTCGTCGAGGTCGTCGTCGGATCCGTCCGAGAGCACGTCGCCGGAAGCCTCATCGGATCCGCTCGCCTCCGCATCGTGCTGCGCCGACGCGGCGAGCTCCGCCTGATGCGCGCGGTACTCCGCGAGGCGCTCGGCCCACGGCACCCACTCCGGCGCCAGCAGCGCGCCGTCGCCGGGCAGCAGCTCGGCCTCGAGCACGGTCGGCCCCTCGTCGCCGACCTGGGCGACCGAGACGGTCCAATACCAGCCGGGGTAGCCGCCGAGCCGATTCTCGAAGCGCAGCGAGACCACGCCGTCGACCTCGGGCAGGTAGCCCGCAGCTGGCCCCACCGACGCGGCGGGGGTGATCTCGTGCAGGGCCGCCAGCGCGAGATCGCGCGCTCCCCGCAGACGCTCGCTCACGAGCGGCACGGCCAGCGGCTCATCGGTCGAGAAACGCTCCTCGACCGCGGGCGCGACGGTCTCGGCGGCTGCCGATCCGTCCGCAGCCTGCTCGGCCTCGACCGGCGTGGCGGCCGTGTCGTCGTCCTCAGGCATCGAAGTCCTCGGCCACGTTGCGCAGCACGGCCGCGATCTTGCGGCCGTGACTGGACGACGGGTAGCGGCCGCGACGGAGGTCGCCCCCGATGCCGTCGAGCAGCTTCACGAGGTCCTCGACGATCACAGCCATGTCGTCCGCCGGCTTGCGCTTGGACTTGGAGAGGCTCACCGGAGCCTCGAGCACGCGCACCGAGAGCGCCTGCAGGCCGCGCTTGCCGTCGGCGACGCCGAACTCGACTCGCGTGCCGGCCTTGACCGCGGACCCGGCGGGGAGGGACGTGGCGTGCAGGAAGACGTCCTGGCCGTCATCGGTGGTGATGAAGCCGAACCCCTTCTCGTCGTCGTAGAACCTGACCTTGCCGGTGGGCATGGGAGAACCTCGCTGCAATTACTCGGGCGCCGGATCCGGGGGATCCGATCGGGATGCGTGCGGAAGCCCCGCACCCCACCAGCCTACCGGTCGCGGAGCGGGTAGGCTGGGACGGATGAGCACTCGGCCGCCTGCCCCCGAGCCGGAGATCCGCGGGATCGATCGGTTCCTGACCTTCGGCGCGCTGACGCTGGCCGCCCTGTCGGTGATCTGCTTCTTCGTGATCATCATCGCCACCGCGGTGGGCATGAAGCAGGCTGACTTCACGCAGGGCGCCTGGCCCGTGGTGGGCGTCTTCCCGTTCTGGGGTCTGCCGATCGCCTTCGGCATGATCATCGTGCTGCTCGTCATGAGCTTCGTGCGGAGAGGCCGCGCGGCGCGGCGCTCCTGACGCCGCCGCGAGCCGTCCTCACCATGAGCACCCATGCGCGCCTTCTCGCCGAGGCGCTGTCCGCGCGCACCGATGACGAGCTCGCCGCGCTCTTCGGACGCCGTGAGGTGCGCCCCGATGCCGGTTGGCATGACTTCTTCGACGCCGCCGAGGGGCTGCTGGATCCGTCGTCCGTGACACGGGTCCTGCCCCGTCTGACCCGCGCCGAGGCCGCAGGTCTCGTCGCCGCCGCATCCGGCTCGGATCCCGGTGCCGTCTCCGAGACGCTGCGCGCCCTCGCCCTGCTCCCGCCGTCGGGGACGACACTGCCGCCGACGGTGGCGGCGGCCGTCGCCGGACGCGACGCCGCCGCGGACCCGCTCCTCACGGCGACCGACTCGGCTTCGGGCGTCCTCGCCGCGAGTGCCGACGAGCCCTCGTCCGCCCGAGCCGCCGAACGAGCCTTCACCACGGTCGCGACCCTCGCCGACGCGCTTCTGCTCGCCGAGGAGGGTCCGCTGGCGCTGCTCGCGGGAGGCACGGTGGGCCTCTCCGAGAAGCGCCGGATGAGCGAACGCGGCCTTCCCGACGACCCGGCGCTGCTCGACGACCTGCTCGCGCTCGGCACGGCCGCGGGGCTGCTCCGGCCGATCGAACGCACCCTGCACCTGTCCGATGCGGGTGCGGCATGGCTCCGGCTGCCCGGGTCCGAGCGCTGGTCGCGACTGGTCGCGGGCTTCCGGGAAGCGCTGCCCCCGGTGCTGCGCTCCGAGGACGGCGGATGGATCCCCCTGTCGGACTGGCCGGGCGAGCACCCCTGGGATCCGAGCTGGCCGGGGCGCACCGACGCGCTGGTCCGGCAGGCCCGGCTGATCGGCCTCGTCGCGGACGCGGGCCAGGACGGAGCCGCCGCGGAGAGCCCCTGGGCCGAGGCGCCGCGGCGCGGAGCGGATCCGGATCCCTCCGCCCTCGCCGCGTACGTGCCCGCCGAAGTCGACCGGATCTTCCTGCAGAACGACCTCACCGCGATCGCGCCGGGCCCGCTGCTGCCCGCCCTGGATCTGCGACTGCGCGGCATGGCCGCTCGCGAGTCGGCGAGCCAGGCCTCCTCCTACCGCTTCACCGCCGATTCGCTCAGCACGGCGCTGTCCGCCGGCGAGACGGAGGAAGGCGTCCTGACCTTCCTCGAGGGCATCTCGCTGACCGGGGTGCCGCAACCGCTGCGCTATCTGTTGGCGCAGAGCGCGAGCCGGCACGGCCAGGTGCAGGTCGGGATCGATCCTGCGACCGGACGCACCCGCGTGCGCAGCCGCGACGCGCATCTGCTGCAGGCGATCGGCGTGGACCAGGCCCTGCGCCCCCTGGGCCTCGTGCCCGAGGACACCGCCGAGGACACCACGGTGCTGACCACGCGCGTCAACCGCGACACGGTGTTCTGGGCGCTCACCGACGAGCACTACCCCGCTGCGCTCGTGGATGCGGCGGGTGCCGTCGAGCGGCCGGTGCGCACCACGGCGGAGAGCGCACCCCCGCCGCCCCCCGATGCGCAGCGCTATGCGGCGCTCATCGCTCGACTGCGCGAGGCGCGCGAGGGCAACGCGGACGCAGCCTGGCTGGAGCGCGAGCTCGAGCACGCCGCGAAGCAGCGTGCGGTGCTGGCCGTCGAGGTGGCCATGCCCGACGGCACGGCGCGCGAGCTGGTGCTCGAGGTGACCGGCTTCGGGGGCGGTCGCGTGCGCGGACGCGACCGGGCGAGCGACGTCGAGCGCACCCTGCCGATCCGCTCGATCCTCTCCACACGTGCGATCGAGGACGCCGAATCCTGAGCCCGATCCTCCCGCCCGGATCGCTCGCGCGCCGAACCCGATCGAGGGGCGCCGAGCGCCGGCTCCCCGGTGCGACCGGTAGACTGGGCCGCTATGTCTGATGGCCCGCTGATCGTCCAGAGCGACCGCACCGTGCTGCTCGAGGTCGCGCACCCCGACGCCGAGAGCGCTCGGCATGAGCTCGCGATCTTCGCCGAGCTGGAACGCGCCCCCGAGCACATCCACACCTATCGGGTCACCCGGCTGGGGCTGTGGAACGCCCGCGCGGCCGGCCACACCGCCGAGGACATGCTGGAGACGCTGGATCGCTGGTCGCGCTTCCCGGTGCCGCCATCGGTGTCGGTGGACATCCGCGAGACCGTGAACCGCTACGGCCGGCTCGTGATCGAGCGCGACGACGAGGGCGTGCTCATCCTGCGCTCCACCGATCCCGCCGTGCTCACCCAGGTCGCGGGGAACAAGCGGATCCAGCCGCTGCTCGTCGGCCACCCTTCCCCCGACACGTATGTCGTGGACGCCTGGGCGCGCGGGCAGATCAAGCAGGAGCTGCTGAAGATCGGCTGGCCCGCGGAGGACCTCGCCGGCTACACGCCCGGCACGCCGCACGAGATCACGCTGGCCGAGGACGGCTGGACGATGCGCCCGTATCAGCAGGATGCCGTCGACGCGTTCGCGAAGGACGGATCCGGCGTCGTCGTGCTCCCCTGCGGCGCCGGCAAGACGATCGTCGGCGCCGGCGCGATGGCGGCGACAAAGACCACCACGCTGATCCTCGTCACGAACGCGGTCTCGGCACGGCAGTGGCGCGACGAGCTGATCAAGCGCACCAGCCTGACGGCCGAAGAGATCGGGGAGTACTCCGGGCAGGTGAAGGAGGTCAAGCCGGTGACGATCGCGACGTACCAGATCCTCACCGCGAAGCGGAAGGGCCAGTACGCGCACCTGTCGCTGCTGGACGAGATGGACTGGGGCCTCGTGGTCTACGACGAGGTGCACCTGCTGCCCGCGCCCGTGTTCAAACTGACCGCCGACCTGCAGGCGCGCCGACGGATCGGTCTCACCGCCACCCTCGTGCGCGAGGACGGCCGGGAAGGCGACGTGTTCAGCCTCATCGGTCCGAAGCGGTTCGACGCGCCGTGGAAGCAGATCGAGGCACAGGGCTTCATCTCCCCCGCCGCCTGCTACGAGGTGCGCGTCGACCTGCCGCCGGACGACCGGCTCGAGTACGCCGCAGCGACCGACGACGAGCGCTACCGCCTCGCCGCCTCGGCTCCGGCGAAGATCACGGCCGTCCGCGAGCTCATCGCGAAGCACCCCGGCGAGCGCATCCTCGTGATCGGGCAGTATCTCGACCAGCTCGAGGAGCTCTCCGAGGCGCTGAACGCGCCGTCGATCACGGGCGCGACGCCCGTCGACGAGCGCGAGGAGCTGTATCGGCAGTTCCGCGAGGGCGAGATCGAGCTGCTCGTGGTGTCGAAGGTCGCGAACTTCTCCATCGATCTGCCGGAAGCCTCGGTGGCGATCCAGGTGTCGGGATCCTTCGGTTCACGGCAGGAGGAGGCGCAGCGCCTCGGCCGCCTGCTGCGACCGAAGCAGTCCGGGCACACCGCGAGCTTCTACACGCTGATCGCTCGGGACACGGTCGACCAGGACTACGCGCAGAACCGCCAGCGCTTCCTCGCCGAGCAGGGCTACAGCTACACGATCCTGGACGCGCACGAGCTCGAGGCGGCCTGAGGGCGCACGACGCGAGATCAGGTGGTGCGGGCGAACCAGTCCAGCGCGAGCCGGGCGACCTCGCGCGGCTGATCGTCCGTGAGGAAATGCGCGCCGTGGTCGACGAACCCGAGCTCGAACCGGTCGGCATGCTGCCCGTGGTTCCTGCAGATGCGGCGCACGGTCGGCTCCGCGAACGGGCCGTCCTCGCTGCCGAACACGCAGAGCATCGGCGGGCGCAGACGCATCCGCTTGTAGACCCCTCCCATCAGCCGTCGCGAGACCGGTATCACCATGCCCCGGTAGAGTGCGGTCACGGCCCGCTCGATCTCAGGCCGCTCGTGCACCCGCAGGTAGGCTTCGACCGTCTCGTCGGCCATCGGCTTCGCCGCATAGCGGGATCCGAACAGGTAGCTGAGCGAGCTTCCCGCGCGGTGCATGAGCAGCGCCGGCATGTGTGCGAACGCGGGCATCACCCGGGGCGAGAACTCCATGAAGCCCGGTGGCACGGCGACCTGCACGATCGCCCGCACGCGCTCCGGACTGCGGTACGCGAGCTGCATCCCCGAGATCGCTCCCATGTCGTGGCAGAGGAAGCGCGCGGCACCGACGCCGAGCGCGTCCAGCACGGCGACCACGTCGTCCAGCTGGGACTCCGAGCCGAATCGCGGGTCGTCAGCCTCCGTCCAGCCCGAGCCACGCAGATCGGGGCAGATCACCCGATACCCCTCCGCAGCGATGATCGGCGCGATGAGGCGCCACTGCCACCAGTGCATCGGAAAACCGTGCAGAAGCACGACGGGATCGCCCTCGCCGATCGACGCCACATGCGTGCGCAGCCCCGGCGTGGCGATCATCGTGTGTTCGAATCCGGCCGCGTCGGGAAGCGGCGGCGACCATTCCCGTTGGAGTCGCGAGGGTTCCGGGGTATCCATGGCGAGACCTCCCTGTCATCGCACCGCGCGGACCACTGCGGTTCGCCGGGAAGTTTACTACGTTCATAGTGTCAGCGCACTATGAAAGTAGTGATCTACGCTCGTCCCATGAGCAGTACGCGCCGTCGGGCGCTCGACGCCGCCGTGACCCTGATCGGCACGGAGGGGATCCGCGCGCTCACGCACGGCCGGGTGGATGCCGCAGCCGCGCTGCCGCCCGGATCCACGTCGAATCACTTCCGCACACGTGCGGCGCTGGTCTCAGGGGTGATCGAGTGGCTGGCGACACAGGAGCGCGCGGACGCCGGCCTCCCGGACATCGGCTCCGCCGACGAATTCATCGACGCCGTGTCCCGGATGATCCAGCTCCAGTCCGGTCCGCTCGCGGCGCGGACCAGGGCGCGCTACGCGCTGTTCCTGGAGGCGGATGAAGACGCCGTGCGACCGCTGCGCGAACAGCGGCTCGGCATGGAGGCGTGGGTGCGCGGGATCCTCACGAGCCTCGGCGGGGACACCGCGGCTCGGCACGCCGCCTTCGTCATGGCCACCGGCGACGGCCTCCTGCTGCACCGGGTCACCGTGGATCCCGACGCACCCATCCGCGAGGTGATCGCTCACGCCGTGCATGCCGCCCTGAGCGGCTGACCGGTGCACTGACGGGGTCGGCCGCATGCGGGCCTCGATCGAGGCGCTCAGACGCGGGAATCCTCCCCCGGTCTCAGACCGCAGCGCCAGCACGGCGCGGTCGGATCGTCGAGCAGAGCCCCGCACTCCGGGCACACCCGGGCCAGCCAGCAGGCGGAGTCCCCGCCGCGCTCCTCGTCATCCATCTCGGATGCTGCCTCACCGTGGACGGTGCGGATCCGGCCTGGATCAGGTCTGCGGGATGACGGTCAGCACGCGAGCCGTGAACTCGGCGAAGGCCGACATGAACTGGCGCAGGAACTCCTCGGTCCCGGGCGTCGTGACGCGGCCGTCGTCGTCGATCAGGCCGGGCGAGTAGTGGATGTAGGCCTCGGGCGCGGTCATCTGCCGGGCGTTGAGGAAGCCGAGCGTCCCGCGCAGGGACTGCTGGCCGACGGCCGTGCCGATCGCGCCCATCGATGCGCCCACCACGCCGGTCGGCTTGTGCGCCCAGACGTTCTGCCCCCAGGGCCTGCTGCCCCAGTCGATCGCGTTCTTCAGCGGTCCCGGCAGCGAACGGTTGTACTCCGGCGTGACGAAGAGCACCGCGTCGGCGCTCGTCACCGCGTCCTTGAAGTCGAGGGCGACCTGCGGATAGTCGGCGTCGAAATCGCGGTTGTACAGCGGCAGGTCGGCGTAGGAGATCTCGAAGAACTCGAAACCCTCGGGCGCGAGATGCGTCAGTGCGTTCGCCAGACGGCGGTTGATGGACTCCCGGGAGAGACTGCCGACGATGACGCCGACACGGTACGGTCCCTCGTGCTCGATGATGTCGATCTTCATGGGACACACTCTGCACCCGAAAGGGGCCGATCGTCACGCTTCCTGAGGTGCCGCATAGCCGATCCCTAGGAAAGTTCCGCCCCCAATCAGCCCGAACACGGATCGGGTCACCATAATGGGGGCATGACTGAAGCGCGCATCCTGGTCGTCGACGACGAACCCAACATCCGCGATGTCCTCTCCACGGGCCTGAGCTTCGCCGGCTTCTCGGTGAAGACCGTCGCCAACGGCGCTGCCACGATCTCGGCCGTGCTGGAGGAGGAGCCCGATCTCATCATCCTCGACGTGATGCTGCCCGACATGAACGGGTTCAGCGTCACCAAGCGGCTGCGCGGCGCAGGTTTCACAGCGCCGATCCTGTTCCTCACGGCGAAGGACGACACCGAGGACAAGATCGAGGGCCTGAACGCCGGCGGAGACGACTACGTCACCAAGCCGTTCGCCCTGGACGAGATCGTCGCGCGCGCACAGGCCATCCTGCGGCGCACCATGCAGGCGGACGAGGAGTCCGTGATCCGCGCCGGCGAGCTGTCGATGGATCAGGACACGCATGACGTGTTCGTCGGATCCACTCCCATCGAGCTCAGCCCCACCGAGTTCAAGCTCCTCCGCTACCTCATGCTCAACCCGAACCGGGTGCTGTCGAAGGCGCAGATCCTCGACCACGTGTGGGAGTACGACTTCAACGGCGACGCGGGCATCGTCGAGAGCTACATCTCGTACCTCCGCCGCAAGATCGATCCGCACACCGAGGAGCCCGTCATCCAGACCAAGCGCGGCTTCGGCTACATGCTCAAGGTGGGGAAGACCGCGTAAGGGATGGCAGAGCCCGACGCGATCACGCGATGGTGGCGCCGGATCAGCCTTCGGGCGAAGGTGACCGGCGTCACCGTCGGCGTGCTCGCGCTCGGGCTCGTCGTCACCGGCATCGGCACGATGCCGATCCTGCGCAACCTGCTCATCGACAACGTCGAATCCCAGCTGCCGACGCTGGTGACGAGCGACCTCGCCACGATCACGCCCGACGGCTCCGGTGCGTTCAGCGTCACCCTGAAGGACGAGACGCTGGGTCTCGCGGACTACTTCGTCGCGGTCTACGACACGGCCGGAGCCCTCGTGTACTCCGGAGGCGGCGCGCCGAAGGCCGGCAAGCCGGAGTTCCCGACCTCCTACCCCCTGGCCCGGGCCACGCTCGAAGCCGGTCGCGCGGACCCGATGGTGCTGCGCGGCGCGGACGGATCCGAGTTCCGCGCTGCCGTGGCCGTGCGGGAGGACCCCAGCACCAACATCACATACACGCAGATCGTGGCGGTGTCGCTGGACGAACCGGACCGCATCCTGGCGACGTTCTTCGGGGTGTTCACCACGGTGGCGCTCGTGACGATCATCATCGCCGCACTCGCCACCCGGGGGCTGGTGACACTCGCGTTCCGCCGGCTGGGCCGCGTGGAGTCGACCGCCATGGCGATCGCCGCGGGCGACTTCAGCCAGCGGCTCACCGATCTCGAGCCGACCACCGAGGTGGGGCGACTGAACGGCGCCATCAACACCATGCTCGACCGGCTGGACGCGGCGATCGCCCAGCGCGATCGCTCGGTGCAGCAGATGCGCCGCTTCGTCGGCGACGCCAGCCATGAGCTGCGCACACCGCTGGTGAGCGTGCGCGGCTACGCGGAGCTGTATCGGATGGGCGCCATCAAGCCCGGCGAGGACACCGCGCGGGCGATGGACAGGATCGAGAAGGAAGCGCTGCGGATGGGGGTCCTCGTCGAGGATCTGCTCGCCCTCGCCCGTCTGGACGAGCAGCGCGAGCTCACCATCGAGCCACTGGACCTCCGTCCGCTCGCGCAGGACGCGGCCCTCGACCTGCGCGCGGCCGCGCCCGAGCGCCCGGTCACGGTCATCGACATGACCGCCGAGGCGCACTCCGCCGATCTGCCCGCACCGTCGCACATCGCGATCACGCGTCCGGCCCCGATCACCCGTTCCACACCCACGCGCGGCCGCATACCGGCGATCCTGCGCCGACGCCCCCGCGACGGCGACCCGGTTCCCGAGATCGACTTCTCCGAGGCCGTCGTCGCGCCCGTCTCCACCCCGCCGATCGTGCTCGGCGAGGAGAACAAGGTGCGCCAGGTGATCGCCAACCTGCTCGGCAACGCCCGGCGCTTCTCCCCCGGCGACTCGCCCATCGAGGTGGTCGTCGGAGCGGACCGACGCCGCGACGTGGGCTGGTTCGCGATCGTCGACCACGGCGAAGGCGTGCCCGAGCAGATCCGCGATCAGATCTTCCAGCGCTTCTGGCGCGCCGACTCGTCCCGCACCAGGGACACCGGCGGCGCCGGCCTGGGTCTCGCGATCGTCGCGTCCATCGTGCGCGCGCTGAACGGCTCGGTGCAGGTGACCGAGACACCGGGCGGCGGCGCGACGTTCACCGTGTCGCTGCCGCTCGCACCGCCGCGGGCGACGCCCGAGCACCTGCTGCAGGACACCCAGCCCATCGAGCCGCTCGACCTGTCGCGCTGAGCGCTGCGATCGGCCGCCTCCGCGATCGGTCCGCACAGTCCGCGTCCGGCGGGGGTTCCGCACCGCTTGCGTGACGAGCCCGCAACGACTGTCGCACGATCTCTAGCGTCAGGTGCATCCGATGCACCATGACGAAAGGATCCTCATGTCCGTCTTCACCGTCGACACCGACGCCGTCCTCACCACCAGGCTGTCCGTGCAGGCCACCGCCGAACGGCTGCAGAGCGACTCGGCGGCCATGATGTCGCAGCTCACCCAGCTGACATCGTCCTGGAGCGGCGGCGCCTCCGTCGCCTGCCAGAACGCCGGGGAGCAATGGCGCGGAGCGCAGGCCCACGTGGAGCAGGCGCTCGCGGCCATCGCGCAGGCGCTCGGCTCCGCGGGTCAGCTCTACGCGCAGGCCGAGAACGACTCCATGGCGTTGTTCCACTGAGCGGAGGTTCGCCGCCGGACGTTCACCCGCAGAGCAGCCCCGCAGACGGAGAAGACCCCCGGGACGGATCCCGGGGGTCTTCTCGAAGGGGCTGGACTCAGAAGTCCATGCCGCCGGACGGGTCAGCCGGCATGGCCGGAGCCTTCTCCGGCTTGTCGGCGACGACGGCCTCGGTGGTGAGGAACAGGCCGGCGATCGACGCGGCGTTCTGCAGCGCCGAGCGGGTGACCTTGGCCGGGTCGATGATGCCCTGTGCGAACATGTCGCCGTACTCTCCGGTCGCGGCGTTGAGGCCGTGACCCGTGGGGAGCTCGGAGACCTTGTGCGCGACGACGCCCGGCTCGAGACCGGCGTTGAGGGCGATCTGCTTGAGCGGCGCCTCGATCGCGACGCGCACGATGTTCGCGCCGGTCGCCTCGTCGCCGGCGAGCTCGAGGCCGTTGAGGGCCTTCGTGCCGGACTGGATCAGGGCGACGCCACCACCGGCGACGATGCCCTCCTCGACGGCGGCCTTCGCGTTGCGGACGGCGTCCTCGATGCGGTGCTTGCGCTCCTTGAGCTCGACCTCGGTGGCCGCGCCCGCCTTGATGACGGCCACGCCGCCGGCGAGCTTGGCGAGGCGCTCCTGCAGCTTCTCGCGGTCGTAGTCGCTATCGGTGTTCTCGATCTCGCGACGGATCTGGGTCACGCGACCGGCGATCTGCTCGGCGTCGCCGGCACCCTCGACGATCGTGGTCTCGTCCTTGGTGACGATGACCTTGCGCGCACGGCCCAGCAGGTCGAGGGTCGCGTTCTCGAGCTTGAGACCGACCTCCTCGGTGATCACGGTGCCGCCGGTGAGGATCGCGATGTCCTGCAGCTGCGCCTTGCGACGGTCGCCGAAGCCCGGGGCCTTGACGGCGACGGACTTGAAGATGCCGCGGATCTTGTTCAGCACCAGGGTCGCGAGTGCTTCGCCCTCGACGTCCTCGGCGATGATGACGAGCTCCTTGCCGTCCTGGATCACCTTGTCGACGACGGGCAGAAGGTCCTTGATGTTCGAGATCTTCTGGTTCGCGATGAGGATGTACGGGTCCTCGAAGACGGCCTCCTGGCGGTCCGGGTCCGTGACGAAGTAGGGGTTCAGGTAGCCCTTGTCGAAGCGCATGCCCTCGGTGAGCTCGAGCTCGGTGCCGAAGGTCTGGGACTCCTCGACGGTGACCACGCCCTCCTTGCCGACCTTGTCGATGGCCTCGGCGATGAGCTCGCCGATCTCCGGGTCGGCGGCCGAGATCGACGCGGTGGCGGCGATCTGCTCCTTGGACTCGATCTCCTTGGCGGAGGCGAGCAGCTCGGCGGTGATGGCGGCGACGGCCTTCTCGATGCCCTTCTTCAGGCTGATCGGGTCGGCACCGGCGGCCACGTTGCGCAGGCCCTCGCGGACGAGCGCCTGGGCGAGCACGGTGGCGGTGGTGGTGCCGTCACCCGCGACGTCGTCGGTCTTCTTCGCGACCTCCTTGACGAGCTCCGCGCCGATCTTCTCGTACGGGTCGTCGAGCTCGATCTCCTTGGCGATCGACACGCCGTCGTTCGTGATGGTGGGGGCGCCCCACTTCTTCTCGAGCACGACGTTGCGGCCACGCGGGCCGAGGGTCACCTTGACCGCGTCGGCCAGGATGTTCAGGCCGCGCTCGAGACCGCGACGGGCCTCCTCATCGAAAGCGATGATCTTTGCCATGAGTTCTGTCGTCCCTCCTGGACGTAGACATTGGGTTTAGCACTCAGATCAGTCGAGTGCTAAACCCAGTCTGGCACTCGACCCCTGTGAGTGCAAGCCGTGGAGGGAGCGTCCCGGCTCAGCCCGCGGAACCGTCGCCCGAGGTGTCGGCGGGGGTCGGTTCGGTCGTCGGGGCGTTCTTCGCGAGATCCAGCCCGAGCACCACCGTCAGCTGCTTCTGACCCGCCACGACATCGTCGCCGTACTGGTCGCTCACGGCGATCTTCGTCGCCCCGATCAGGTTCGCGAGCGCCTGCGCCGCGGGCTTGTCTGCCTCGGTCTTGTAGTACACCGTGGTCGTCGGGAAGTCCTGGGTGCTCGCATCGCTCGCCGCGACAGCGTTCCCGGCGAACCCGGCATTGACGATCGTGTCGCGCGTGCTCGCCGCGAGGCCGTTCGCGCCGGTCGCGTTGAGCACCAGCACGGCATAGGAGGTGTCCAGCGCCGGCGCGGAGGCCGTCGCCGTCCGCGAGACGCTCGGAACCGGTGCGCCGCCGTCGAAGCTGATCCGGCCCATGGCGAGCATCGCGGCGAAGATCCCGACGGCGATGAGCACCGCGGTCGCCACTGCGGCCCAGAGCAGCACGAACCAGCCGCGCATGCCGGGGTTCTCGGCGCGGTGGGCGCCGACGCGTCCCTGTGCGTGCGGGATCACGTCGAATCGGTCGCGGGCGGATTCTGGCATTCCCCGATGTTATCCGGGGTCCTCCTGCGGTTTCGGTGAACGACAGGCCGAGGACCCTGAGCGGGTGCGTCTCAACCGGCGGACAGGGCGGTACGACCCGCTCGCCGCGCCGCCGCGTCGTCGCGGATCCGACGCAGCCGCCGCACCAGCATCGGGTCGGCGACCAGCGCCTGTTCGGACTCGATGACGCGGTCCAGCAACTGGTAGTAGCGCGCCGGCGTCAGCTCCAGCTCGGCGCGGATCGCCTCCTCCTTGGCACTGGAGTGCCCGGGGCGCCGCGCCTCGAACGCGAGGATCACGCGCTCGCGGTCGCTGAGGAGGTCGGTCACCCCCTCAGGCTACGTCGCCGCCGGCGCCCGGCCAGGACGGCGCGCCCGGCAGTCGCCCTCACCGGCCCGGAACGCGCGAGAATGGATCCGACCCCCGGGAGGATCCATGTCGCACCGCGTGACCAAGACCGACGCCGAATGGCGGGCCGAGCTCGACCCGCAGCAATACGCCGTGCTGCGCGAGGCCGCGACCGAGCGGGCGTGGACGGGCGAGCTGCTCGACGAGCACCGCGCCGGCCTCTACACCTGCGGCGCGTGCGGCGCCGAGCTGTTCCGCAGCGGCACGAAGTTCGACTCGGGCTGCGGCTGGCCGAGCTTCTACGAATCGGTCCGCCCCGAGGCCGTGGAGCTCATCGAGGACAACAGTCTCGGCATGCAGCGCACGGAGGTGCGCTGCGCGAACTGCGGTTCGCACCTGGGCCACGTCTTCCCGGACGGTTTCGGCACGCCGACCGGCGACCGCTACTGCATGAACTCGATCGCGCTGTCCTTCCAGCCGGACGAATCCGCCACCGGGGCATGAGTGCACTGGAGGCGGTCAGCCGCCGGCAGTCCTGGTCAAAGGTGACCCCCGAAGCGCCGACCCGCGAGCAGCTGCTGCCGTTGATCGCCGCCGCGGGCCGGGTCGCAGATCATTCCTCGCTGCGCCCCTGGCGTCTGATCGAGCTGCGCGGAGAGGATCGGGAACGGCTGGGTGCCGCGATCGCGGAGGAGACGGGCGACTCCTCGCCCTCGACCAAGCCGCTGCGCGCCTCCCTGCTGATCGCCGTCGTCGCCAGTTACCGCCGCAGCGACAAGGTGCCCCGGTGGGAGCAGGAGGCGGTCGCCTCGGGCGTCGCGCACGTGCTCAGCCTGCTGCTGGACGAGGCCGGCTGGGGTGTCATCTGGCGCACCGGCGGCTACACCCGCACCCCCGCCGTGGCACGAGCGCACGGACTCGGTCCCGACGAGGAGCTGCTGGGCTGGCTCTACGTCGGCGGCAAGCCGGGCAAGGAGCCGGGACGGCGCCGGGCGCTCGACGCGGACGCGGTTCTGAGCCGGATGCCGGCCCGGAGCACGCCCGAAGAGGCGACGACGTCACCGGACTCCCGCACGCCCGAGACACGTACCAAGACCGGCGAGTGCGCCAGCAAGAAGGCCAGGAAGAAGGCCAAGAAGAAGGCCAAGAAGGCCGCGAAGAAGGCGCGGGAGAAGGCGGCGAAGCAGCAGCGGCGGCTCAGGAAGGCCGCGAAGAAGGACTGATCCGGCGCCTCCCCCATGGCAGCGCGACCAGAACCGACAGCACCGCCGCGAGCACCATGACGAGCACCTGCCACGCGGCAGGGCCTGCGGCGGGCGGCCAGATCACGTCGATCAGCACCGACACCACGAGCTGGCCGAGGACCGCGCCCAGTCCCATCAGCAGCACTCCGGTACGCGCCACGATGATCACGCCCAGCAGGATGTAGGACGCGCCGAGAAGTCCGCCCAGGTACAGCCACAGGTCGCCGGGCAACGCAACAGGGAACGGCTCCGGCGCCCCGGTGACGAGCAGGCTCGTGGCCGCCGACACGGACAGCACGAGCACGCCCCCGAGGAAGCTCATGTACGTCGCGCCGAGCGGCGAGGCGATGCGCTGCCCGAGCCGGCCGTTCACGGCGGACTGGAAGGCGATGCCCGCACCGGTGAGGAACGGCAGCACCAGCATCCACAGCGGCGCCCGCGCCAGCACGTCACCGCCGAGCGAGACGCCGACAGCGACGAGCGCGAACGCTCCGCCGAGCAGCCGCCCCGGAGTGATGGCGACCACGCCGGCGGGGCCGAATCCCACCCGATCCAGCAGCAGGCCGTGCAGCGTCTGGCCGGCCACGACCCCCACCGTGAACAGAGCGACGCCGAGGACGCCCGCGACCAGCCCCTGCGTCGACACGGTCAGCGCGCCGCAGGCACCGCCGAGCAGCATCCACCACGGCACCTCCCCGGTGCGGATCCCCCGCCAGAGACGGCCGAGCCCCGCGCGTCCGGAGCGGGTGAGCAGCACGGGGAAGCTCAGCAGCGCCAGACCGACCGTGAACGACACCCAGCCCGCGAGGACGCCGTTGTCCAGGCGCACCCCGAGCTGACCGTTCACGCGCGCCTGGATCGCCGTCATCGCGCCGATGGCGACCGCTCCACCGAGCGCCGTCGCGGTGCGCCCGCGATTCGGCTTCGGAGAGTGCGCAGTCACCGTTCCGAGACTACTCGCGCGCGGATTCGCTCACGACCGCACCGATGTCCCCCTCCCGAGGTACGCTCCAGCCATGTGCGCGAGCTACGGCCTGGATCCGCGATTCAGCGATCAGCAGCTGATCGAGGAAGCCGACGACGAACTCATGGAGGGGATCCGCGCGTGGGCGCGGCACAACGCGGAGGAGACCCTGCGCCCGACCGGACGCCTCTTGCGCAATCTCAATCCGATCGTCGTGCCCTCGGAGTCGGCGTCGCCGCAGCTCGAGCACGCATGGTGGGGATTCCTCGTCGACGGCCGGCCGTCGCGGTTCCCTTCCATCAACACCCGCTCCGAACGCCTGCAGGAACGCCCCGGAAGCCTGAAGGGGAGGGCCATCGTCCCCGCCACGAGCTGGTACGAGATGCAGAAGCCGCAGAAGGCCTGGCACCAGTTCGGCTTGGGTGGAGCCCTGTTCGGCATGGCGGCGATCACTCAGCGCGGCCGCACCGAGGACGGCACCTGGTACACGTGCTATTCGATCGTGATGCAGCCGGCGCCCGAACGCCTCGCCGGGATCCACGACCGGATGCCGGTGCTGCTTCCCGCGGCGTTCGCCCTGGACTGGCTGAGCGGCGCCGCCGCCGCACGCGAGCTCATCGACGATGCGCTGCTGGCGTCCGCCGAGACCACCGCGCGCGTCGCCGCGACGCCACGCGCCGATGACAAGGGCACGGATCGACTCTTCTGAGTGCCGCAGACGTGTCGTGGGCGCGTCACGCGCGCCCGACGGGAAGGGATCGGAGCCTCCTGCCGGACTCGAACCGGCCACCTGCGGTTTACAAGGCCGCTGCTCTACCAGATGAGCTAAGGAGGCGAGAGTGGCCGGCGCCGTCACGGCGCGACCGCTCCACAGCGTAGCAATTCGCCACGCCCTCGACGCGCAGGCGATCCCGACCCGGATGGGTCCGGACGCTACTTGGCGGCGGACGGCGACGGCGTGGGCGACAGGGTGGGGCCGGGCGTGCCGTAGTACGAGTCGCTCGCGACCGACAGCACGAACTGGCTGAACTCCGCGGCGTCGGTGAGCGATCCGGCGTAGACCTGACCGTTCACGACGATCGTCGGAGCGCCGCTCAGTGCCTCCTTCTTGGAGCCGGGCAGCGGCCCGTCGACCGCGCGCTGCGTGACATCCTTCACCCACGAGTCGTAGGTGTTCTCCTCGACGCAGTTCTGAAGGCCCCTGGCGTCCTTCACCCCGCTGGACACGGCGAGGGCGATGAGTTCCTTGTCGCTCTTGCCGTCGGTGTCCTGCTTGGGCTGGTCGACGAGCAGCGCGTGGTTGAACGCGTAGAAGACGTCGGGCTGCATCGACGCGACACAGGCGGCCGCGGACGCGGCGCGCAGCGAGTACTTCGTGCCGTTGGAGTTCGCGGTCAGCAGCGCGACCGGGTGGTACGTCACGGTGGCCGCGTCCTGATCGACCCAGGTGGCGAGCTGCTTCGCATTCGCACGCTCGAAGTCACTGGCGCCCGGCGAGAGGTAGTCGACGTAGACGTGGATGTCGACAGCGCCCGCGGTGGCGGTCGGGTCAGGGGTCGGCGAGGCCGATCCGGTCGGCGCAGCACTGCCCGCCGTGGTCGGCGAGGGCGTGGGGGTGCTCGCCGATCCGGCGCGAGCGGAGGCCAGATCCTTCTTGGTCACCACGACGCCGTCGTCCTGCAGGTTCGACGGGGTGAGCGAAGGCTTCGACACAGCGGAGCCCACGGCCCAGGCCACGGCGCCTCCCGCGGCGCCGACCACGACGACCGCGACCGCGGCGATGATCACGCGTCGCATGATCCGGGCGCGGGACTGCTTGGCGTTCACCTGCTGGGCCTTCTCCCGCACAGCCGCGCGCGAATGCGGCGGAGTGGGGACGTTCGGCGTTTCGTCGCTCGACATCGTTCCTCTTGGTTTCTCGGGACCTGTGTCCCTGCAGCCTGTTGCCGACGGGCGCGGCACGGCACGGTCCGATGCTAGCCAGGCAGGCTGAGAAATGACCAGACGGCCCCTGGTCGGACCCTGCGAGATCGCCCTCGGAAAGCGCTTCACCGGGATTGCTGGACCTCGCCGGAGCTCTCATGTCATACTGATCCCGGCCCGATGGCGGGCCACGGCGGGTTCACCCTCGTCGCTTTTTCACTACGGATCGTCCGGCACGTACCTGCCGGTGAAGGAGAAGACAATGGCAACTGTGACCTTCGACGAGGCCACCCGGCTCTACCCCGGAGGCACCCGCCCCGCGGTCGACAAGCTGAACATCGAGATCGCCGACGGCGAGTTCCTGGTTCTGGTCGGCCCCTCCGGTTGCGGAAAGTCCACGTCCCTGCGGATGCTCGCCGGCCTCGAAGAGGTCAACGCCGGCCGGATCCTGATCGGCGACCGCGACGTCACCGACGTCCCGCCGAAGGACCGCGACATCGCGATGGTTTTCCAGAACTACGCGCTGTACCCGCACATGACCGTGGCCGAGAACATGGGCTTCGCGCTCAAGATCGCCGGCGTCGGCAAGGAGGAGCGCGCGCAGCGCGTCCTCGAGGCGGCCAAGCTCCTCGACCTCGAGCCCTACCTGACCCGCAAGCCGAAGGCCCTCTCGGGTGGTCAGCGTCAGCGCGTCGCGATGGGCCGCGCGATCGTCCGCCAGCCGCAGGTGTTCCTCATGGACGAGCCGCTGTCGAACCTCGACGCCAAGCTCCGCGTGCAGACCCGCACCCAGATCGCCTCGCTGCAGCGCCGCCTCGGCGTCACCACCGTCTACGTCACCCACGACCAGACCGAGGCCCTGACCATGGGCGACCGCATCGCGGTCCTCAAGGACGGCCTGCTGCAGCAGGTCGGCTCGCCGCGCGATCTGTACGAGAACCCGCAGAACGTCTTCGTCGCCGGCTTCATCGGCTCCCCCGCCATGAACCTGTTCACCTCCGACCTCGCCGACGGCGGGGTGCAGTTCGGCACCGAGGTGGTCCCCCTCGACCGCGAGACGGTCAGCGGTGCGACCGGATCCCAGGTCACGGTCGGCGTGCGTCCCGAGGACATCACGGTCGGCCCGGCCGATGGCAAGGGTCTCTCCGTGGTCGTCGACCTCGTCGAGGAACTCGGCGCCGACGGCTACCTGTACGGCCACACCGAGATCGCCGGCAAGCGCACCGACCTGGTCGCGCGCGTCGACGGCCGCAACCACCCGAACGCGGGCGAGACCGTCACCCTCGCGGCGAACCCGGGCCACGCCCACGCGTTCGACCTCGAGTCGGGCGAGCGCCTGAACAAGAAGCCGATCGCGGCTTCCTGATCATCGTCTGATCGACGCGGCGCGGGGGCCTCCCCCGCGCCGCGTCGTCGTCTTCCCCGCCGATCCCCCGAGGAGCACCGTTGAAGGATGCCCTGACCATCACGGCCAGCGCCGTGGATCCGGGTCTGCTGTCGCTGCCCTGGTCGCAGCCGCTGTCGAAATGGCCGTCCGAGGTGATCGTCTCGCTGCCCAAGGGTCTGTCCCGGCACCTGGTGCGCTTCGCGGATCTGTCCGGATCCGTCGTCGCCGTGAAGGAGACCACGGAGGAGATGGCGCGCCGCGAGTACGACATGCTGGGCAACCTCGCCCGCCTGGACGTGCCGTGCGTGTCCCGCGTCGCGGTGATCGCCGGTCGCACCGACGGCAAAGGCGAGCAGCTGCCGGCAGCGCTGGTGACCTCGCATCTGCGCTTCTCGATGCCGTACCGCGCCCTGTTCACGCGCGTGCTGCGGCCGGACACCGCCACGCGCCTGGTCGACGCGCTGGCCCTGCTGCTGGTGCGACTGCACAACGTCGGCTTCTACTGGGGCGACGTGTCCTTGTCGAACGCGCTGTTCCGTCGTGACGCGGGGGCGTTCGCCGCATACCTCGTGGACGCCGAGACCGGCGAGCTGCACGAGGAGGGGCTGACCGACGGCCAGCGAGCCTATGACCTGGATCTGGCCCGCACCAACATCGCCGGGGAGATCCTGGACCTCGCCGCCGGCGGACGGCTCGAGCGGGGCGTGGACGCGATCGCGATCGCGGACGGGATCGTGTCGTCCTACCGATCCCTGTGGGCGGCTCTCACCGCCCACGAATCCTTCGCCGCGGGCGAGGCCTGGCGGATCACCGAGCGCGTGGAGCGGCTGAACGCGCTCGGCTTCGACATCGGCGAGATGTCGATCCTGACCACCGCCGACGGCACCAGGGTCGAGATCGAGCCGAAGGTCGTCGACGCGGGCCATCATCAGCGCCGTCTGATCCGTCTCACCGGACTGGACGTCGAGGAGAACCAGGCCCGCCGGCTGCTGAACGACCTGGACGAGTTCCGCGCCCGCTCCACCAAGCACTGGGCGGACGAGGAGATGTACGCCCACGAATGGCTCACCCGGGTGTTCGAACCGGTGGTGCGCGCGATCCCCTACGACCTGCGCGCCAAGCTCGAGCCCGCAGAGGTGTTCCACCAGGTGCTCGAGCACCGCTGGTACATGTCGCAGGCGCAGGGACGATCGGTGCCGCTGGCCGAGGTGCTCACGTCGTACATCAACGACGTGCTGCGGCATCGGCGTGACGAGGCTACGATCATGGGCCCGCCCACGGAGACCATGTCGCTGCCGGTGATCACCGGGTCCGTCCCGCTCGACGACGACGGCGCCGACATCGACTGGCGCGACCTGGTCTGACCGTTCGCGCTCGCCGAACCACCCCTTTCAACGCGAGCCACCCCCTTGCACGCCGCCCGAAGGGGGCGGTTCGCACACAAGGGGGTGGCTCGGCGTTCGTGGACGCGGCGCGGATCCCGTCAGTAGCCGACGGTGAACCGCTCGCGGCGGTGCTTGCCGTTCTCGATCTCGTCGACGAAGGCGACCGCGTAGTCGGCGCCGGAGATGTACGAACGGCCGTCGGCGTCCTCGACGAACACCTCGCCGCCGTCACGGTACGAGCCGGTGCGCTCCCCGGCCACCCAGGCGCCGAACTCCTTCGGCGGGTGCACGTAGAACCAGTCCAGGTCGGCGGGCGACGCCTGCAGGATGTCCAGGGAGTCCATGCCGAACTTCGCCTCGTGCCGGTACTCCTCGGGGACTCCGAGATCCCACAGCGCAGGCCCGCCGGGGGCGCTGAGGCTGCCCATCGCCCCGCCCACGACCCCGAGGCGGGTCGGGGTGCCGGTCAGCGCCTGCACGAGCGCGCGCACCGCGTCGAGGCCGGAGTCGGTCATGTCCCCGCGCGGCGAGATGGCCGACACGACCACATCGGCGCCGGCGAACGTGTCGGCGAGGGACGCCGCGTCCAGCACATCGCCCTGGACGTACTCGACGCCCGCGATCGGCTCGGACGGCTTCGAACGCGACACCGAGACGACCGCGTGTCCGCGCGAAGCCGCCTCCGCGGCGATGTGGCCGCCGGCAAAGCCGGTGCCTCCGATGACGATGATGCGAGCCATGCGCTTTCCTTCCGTTGCTGCACTGGGTACGGAGAGGGGAAGGATCCGCCCTCTCGCGCTATTCCACGCGCGTGCGTTCACTGCACGAACGTGCACTCCGGATCAACGCCGTGCGCGGTGCGTCATGCGGACCGCCCCGCTCGTGCGCCCTTCCGATCAGCTCTTGGCGGCGCGGACCGTCGAGACCTGGTAGAGCGCGACGGAGGCCGCGATGCCGGCGTTGAGCGACTCGGTCGCCGCCGAGATCGGAATCGAGACGATCTGGTCGCAGGTCTCGGTGACCAGGCGCGACAGCCCCTTGCCCTCGGATCCGACCACGATGACGACGGGCCGGTCCGCGAGTTCGATCGCGGGCAGCGACACGTCGCCGCCGCCGTCGAGTCCCAGCACGAACACGCCCTGCTTCTTGAACTCCTTGAGCATGCTGGTGAGGTTCGCCGCGAGCGCGACCGGGATGCGGGCCGCGGCTCCGGCGCTGGTCTTCCATGCGGCCGAGTTCACGCTCGCGGAGCGGCGCTGCGGCAGGATCACGCCGTGCCCGCCGAACGCGGCGGTCGAGCGGATGATCGCGCCGAGGTTGCGGGGATCGGTGATCCCGTCGAGTGCCACGAACAGCGGGGTCTGGCCGCGGTCGATGACCTCCTCGAGCAGGTCCTGCGGGTGCGCGTACTCGTACGGCGGCACCTTGAGCGCGACGCCCTGGTGCACGCCGTCGAAGCCGGCCATGCGGTCCAGCTCCTGACGGGTGACCTCGAGCACGGGGATCTCGCGATGCCGGGCGATCGCCAGCATCTCCTTGACGCGGTCGTCCATCTCCACGCGCTGCGCGATGTACATCGTGGTGGCGGGGATCTTCGTGCGCAGCGCCTCGAGCACCGAGTTGCGCCCGGTGACGGTCTCGGTGTCGTTCGAGGCCGACGAGGAGGACACGCGGCGGTTCGGATTGGATCCGCCCTGCGGCTTCTGGCCCGCACCCGAGCGCGCGCCGGGACGGCCCTTGCCGCCCGCCGCGGCGTAGCGCTCCTGCGCCGCCTTGCGCTTGCCGGCCACATGCCAGGCGCGATCCTCCGCCTTCGGCGTGTTGCCGCGACCCTCGAGCGCCTTGCGGCCGAGGCCGCCGGTGCCCTTGGTGGCGCCCTTCTTCTTGCTGTTGCCCGCTCCGGGCCTGCTCGGCTTAGCCATCGATGCTCCAATGAGTTCCGTCTGGAGTGTCCTCCAGGGTGATGCCCGCCGCACCGATCGCATCGCGGATGCGGTCGGCGGCGGGCCAGTCCTTGTCGGCGCGGGCCTGCGCGCGCTGGGCGATCATCGCCTGCACGAGCGCGTCCAGCGCGGACGTCGTCTTCGTGTCGGATCCGGTCCCACGCCATTCGGGGGCGATCGGGTCGATGCCGAGCACGCCCGTCATCGCGCGCACGGCGCTCATCGCGACGCGCACCTTGTCGGCGTCGCCTCGATCCAGAGCGGCATTGCCCGCGCGCACGGTCTCGTGCAGCACGGCGATCGCCTGCGGCACACCGAGGTCGTCGTCCATGGCCGAGGCGAAGGCGCCGGGGAGGGCGTCTGCAGGCACCTCTTCGCCAGCGACGACCGCCCGCTGCGCGCGCTCAAGGAAGGTGCGGATCCGCCCCAGCGCCGCCTCCGCCTCGCTCCACGACGAGTCGGAGAGGTCGAGGCTCGAGCGGTAGTGCGCCGCGGCGAGCGCGTAGCGCACCACGAGCGGATCGTGCCGTCCGAGCACGTCGGCGGCGAGAGTGAAGTTGCCGAGCGACTTCGACATCTTCTGCCCGTCGACGGTCACGAGCCCGTTGTGCACCCAGTACCGCGCGAACGCGTCACCCGCCGCGGTCGACTGCGCCAGCTCGTTCTCATGGTGCGGGAAACGCAGGTCGAGGCCGCCGCCGTGGATGTCGAACTCGGCGCCGAGATAGCGCCGCGCCATGGCCGAGCACTCGATGTGCCAGCCGGGACGCCCAGCACCCCAGGGCGAGGCCCAGATCGCGTCGGCGGGCTCGTCCGGCTTCGAGCCCTTCCACAGCGCGAAGTCCTGCGGGTTGCGCTTGCCGCGCGGATCCGCATCCTCCGCGGCCTCCATCGCGTCGACGGACTGGTGCGTGAGCTCGCCGTAGGCGGGCCAGCTGCGCACGTCGAAATAGACGTCACCCGATCCGTCGGCGGCCGGGTAGGCGTGCCCCCGCTCGATGAGGCGCCCGATGAGCTCCTGCATCTGCGGGATCGACGCGGTCGCCCGTGGTTCATAGGTCGGCTGCAGGATCCCGACGGCGGCGTACGCGGCCGAGAACTCCTGCTCCATCCGATACGCCAGCCCCCACCACGCCTCGGTGTCGGTCGCGTTGGCGAGCACCTTGTCGTCGATGTCCGTGACGTTGCGGACGAAGGTGACGCGGCCGTACCGCAGCTGCAGCCAGCGCCGCAGCAGGTCGAAGCTCAGTGCCGCGCGCACGTGCCCGATGTGCGGGCCGGACTGCACGGTGGGTCCGCACACGTACATCGTCACGTTCGAGGCATCGAGCGGAACGAAGTCGCGCAGTTCCTGCGCGCGCGTGTCATGGAGGCGGATCGTCACCGCTCAAGCCTACCGGGGCGCTCCTGCGAGTTTCGGGGAGCGTTGTTCGTCGTCATTCCGGGTCGGAACGCGCCGACATTGCTCCCCCGAAACGGGTGCGGTCAGGGCTGCAGCAGGATCTTGCCCTCGCGCCCTGCGCGGAGATTGCCCTCCGACGCCTCCGCGATCCGCTCGAACGGCAGCACCGCCGAGACCGGGAGGGTGAGCACGCCCTCCCGGATGCGCTGGAGCAGCTCTCCGAAGAGGGCTCCGCGCTGGTCGGCCGGCATCGCGGCCGCGACCTTCGAGCCCCAGAAGCCGCGCACGGTCAGCTGCTTGAAGATCACGTCGCCTGAAGAGATCCGCATGGTCGGCGAGGCCATCGCACCGAACACGACGAGCAGACCGCCCTCGCCGAGCATCGTCGCGACCTGACCGCTCGCGTCGCCGCCCACGGAATCGATGCCGGCGCGGATCGGGGCACCGCCGGTGAGTGCGCGGACCTGGTCCTGCCAGTCCTCCGCGTCGGTCGCGACGACGTTCCGCACACCCTGCGTCTCGAGCTCCGCGATGCCGTCCGCGCGGCGGACCAGGCTCACCACGTGCACACCACGGGCCGCGCCGAGCTGGGCGACCATGCGCCCGACGGCGCCGTTGGCCGCGTTCTGGATCATCCAGTCGCCGGCCGCGATGCCGAGCGAATCCAGAACGCTGATCGCGCTGAACGGCATGGATCCGAGCTGCGCGGCCTGCTCGTCCAGGATGTCGTCGGGCACCGGGATGAGCCCCGCCGCAGGCGCGAGCACGAACTCCGCCCAGGCGCCGAACGCGCCGCCGACGGTGACCCGACGCCCGAGGAGCGCGTCGTCGACGCCCTCGCCGACCGCATCCACGACGCCGACGGCCTCGGTGCCGGAACGCGCCGGCAGCTCGGGCTTGTAGCCGTAGAGGCCGCGCACGGTCAGCAGGTCGTGGTTGTGCACGGTGGCCAGCAGCACCCGCAGCCGCACCTGCCCCGGACCGGGCTCGGGCAGCGGCACGTCCTGCACGGTGAGGACTTCGGCGGGATCCCCGAAGGAGGAATGGACGAGTGCGCGCATGACGGTGACCTCTCTCTGCGACGTCTGCGGGGTGCGGGCGGCCGCATCATCCAGCGTAAGCACGCAGGCAAGAGGCCGGATGCGAATCCGGAGGATCCCTACGGTTATGGATTCAGCCCTGGGCGATCGAATGCACGAGAGCCACAGCCGTGACGGCGATGCCCTCCCCCCGTCCGGGGAAGCCGAGCCCGTCGGTCGTGGTCGCGGAGACGGCGACGGGAGCACCGCCGAGCGCCGCCGACAGCGCCTGCTCGGCCTCGGCCCGGCGTGCGCTGAATCGCGGTCGATTGCCCTGGAACTGCACGGAGACGTTGCCGATCGCGAACCCGGACTCCGTCAGGATCTCGGCGGTGCGAGCGAGGAACACATCACCGTGCGCGCCCGCGTACTCGGGGTGCGCCGTGCCGAAATGCTGTCCGATGTCGCCGAGACCGGCCGCACCCAGCAGCGCGTCCACGATCGCATGCGCGACGGCGTCACCGTCCGAATGCCCCTCGAGCGCAGGCTCGCCCGGCCAGTCCAGACCAGCAAGGCGCAGCGTGCTGCCCGAGGCGAACGCGTGCACGTCCGTTCCGATGCCGATCCGAGGGATGACCATGCCCGCGACCGGTCTCCCGGTCTCGCGAGGGCCAGGAGCCGCCACGGCGTCGAGGATCATGCGGGCGCGCTCCAGGTCGTGCGGGGTGGTGATCTTGAAGGCCTCCTCGGATCCGAGGACGTGACGCACCGCTCCACCGGCGGCCGCGAAGAGCGCCGCATCGTCCGTGTACTCGACGCGCTGATCCGCCGCCCGCGCGTACGCGGCCACGAGCTCCGCCCGGGGGAAGCCCTGCGGCGTCTGCGCGGCGGCGAGCTCCGCACGGTCGACCGGGGCCACGACCTCGCCGCCGTGCACGCGCTTGAGCGTGTCGACGACCGGCAGCGCGGGGATCACGCCGACGCCGGGGGCGACCGCTGCGGCCACCGCGGCGAACTGCGCGGACGGGGTGAGGGCGCGCGCGGCGTCGTGCACGAGCACCGTGTCGATGCCGTCGGCGAGGACTGCGAGTCCGGCCGCCACGGAACCCTGCCGGGTGTCGCCGCCGACGACGACCTCTGCAGGGTGCTCCCCGGTCATCGACGAGGCGACGGACTCGAAGCCCACCGGCACGACGAGGATCACCTGCGCCGGACCGGCGGCGAAGACGCCGTCGAGCGCGTGCCCGAGGACCGTGCTCTCGCCGAGCGGCACGAAAGCCTTGGGGGCTCCGGCGGCGAGCCGCGTGCCGGATCCGGCCGCCACGACGATCACCGCGCTGTGCGCGAGGGGCGAGGACGAGGGCTGGTCGTTCACGCTCTCACGTTAGCGCCGGATCCTCCGCTCCCCCGATTCCGGATCCGTTCGACAAAATCCTTGCGTGAACGAGTACTTGATCTGATATAGTACTTGACATGAACGATGACGCCTTCTCCGCGGACCTCCTGCGCGGGCACACCGACACGATCGTGCTCGGGATGCTGCGCGGCGGCGACCGCTACGGCTTCGAGATCTACAAGACCATCCGGGACGCCACCGGAGGGGATCACGAGATCAAGGAGGCCACCCTCTACGCGACCTACCGCCGCCTGGAGAAGGACGGCCTGGTCGAGTCGTACTGGGGCGACGAGACGCAGGGCGGCCGTCGCAAGTACTACCGGATCACCGACGCGGGCCGCGCGGTGTACCGACGCAACGTCGCGGCCTGGGTCGCCACCCGCCGCGTGATCGACACGCTTCTGGACGCGAAGGACTGAACTCATGAACACCGACATCCACCGCCTCCTGGACGAGGCCTTCGCCGGGATCGAGATGACCCCGGCCGCGCAGGACCTGAAGGAGGAGATCCGCGCGAACCTCGCAGCACAGGTCGACGAGCTGGTCGCTGCAGGCGCCTCGCCCGCCGAAGCCGCACGGAAGGCCGTCGCCGATCTCGGCGATGTGCGCGCGCTGCTCGAGGACGACCCTTCCGCCGGCCCTGCGCACGCACCCGGCTGGGAGGCGCTGACCGCCCGCAACCGCGTGCGGCCGAAGCCCGGCTTCGTGGTGCGCGCGGTGCTGCTGAGCCTCGTCGCGGCCGCCGCCCTGGTGGGCATCCTCCTCGTGGTGCTGCTGACGCAGCCCGCCGCACCGCTCTCGGTCGCCGGGTTCGGCGCCGTCGTCGCGGTCGCGCTGGGCATCGTCACGACGGACGCGCTGCTGCAGGAGACCACGACCAACCACCCGCTGCCCGCCGCCCGCGCCGTCGGGTTCGGCCTGGCCACCGGTGGCACCCTGCTCGCGCTCGGGCTCGGCGGTGCCTTCGCGCTCGCGCTCGATCAGCTCTGGCTCGTGATCCTCGCCGCCGTGCTCCTGGTCGGATCCATCGCGCTGGTCTCCTACCTCGGCGCGACGCAGACCAACCGCCACAAGGCCTGGACCCGCGGCGCCATGATGCAGATGCCGCCGAACCGCTTCGAGACGGACCCAGAGTCCGCCGCCCGCTTCGGGATCTACACGGCCGCGATCTGGTTCCTCACCCTCGCCGTGATCGTCGTGCTCGTCTTCACGGTGGGCTGGTGGTGGGCGCCGGTGGCGTTCGTCGGCGGTCTCGCCGCCATGATGCTGCTCCTGGCACGCATGCTCTACGCACCGCGCAGCGGCGACCGCCGCTGACCGGTCCGGCGGATCCGGCTCCCGCGCGACGGCCAGCCTGATCCGCCCTCCCCCCACAACGCAGAGAACCCTCAGAACGGAAGGGATGTTCGTCATGCCCGTGAACCACCGCATCGACGGCGACGCCATCGTCGCCGACGATCTCGTCAAGGAGTACCGCGGCCGCGGTCGCCGCCCCGCCGTCCGCGCCCTGGACGGCCTGAGCTTCACCGTTCCGGCCGGACGCGTCTTCGGACTGCTCGGCCCGAACGGCGCCGGCAAGTCCACCACCACCAAGATCCTCACCACGCTGTCGCGGGCGACCGCCGGCGGCGCCCGCGTGGCCGGGCATGATGTGACAGACGCCCCCGGGGCCGTGCGCGCCGCGATCGGCTACGTCTCGCAGGGCACCGGAACGGATCCGAACCTCACGGCGACGGAGAACCTCGAGATCGCCGGACGCATGCACGGCCTCGGCGGCTCCGACGCCAGAGCTCGCGCGGCGCGACTGCTGACCGAGTTCGGGCTCGCGGACGCCACCCGGCGCCCGGTGCGCACGTTCTCCGGCGGCATGCGGCGCCGCCTCGACGTCGCCGCCGCCCTGGTGCACCGTCCGCAGGTGCTCTTCCTCGACGAGCCCACCACGGGCCTCGACCCGGAGGCCCGTGCCGCCATGTGGGCCGAGATCCGGCGCCTGGCCGGTGAGGAGGCTCTCACGGTGGTGCTCACCACGCACTACATGGAGGAGGCCGACCGTCTCGCCGATGAGCTGCTGCTGGTGAACCGCGGCCGGGCCGTCGCCCAGGGCACGCCCGATCAGCTCAAGGCCGCGCTGCACGGCGACGCGGTCCGGGTGACGCTGATCGAACCGGATCCGGTCGCCGTGCGCGACGCGGTCTCGTCCCTGCCCGGGCTGCGCGATGTGCTCGTCGAAGCAGCCGGAGTCGACGGCCTGCTCGTCGCCCGCACCGACGACGCCGGCTCCGCGGTCGGCGCGGTCATCGCCGCGCTCGACGGCGCCGGGATCCGCTACGGCCAGGTCGCGGCGTCCCACCCGACCCTCGACGATGTGTACCTGCACTTCGTCGGCCACACCTTCGGCGACGCGCCTGCGTCCGCCCCCACGGAAGAAGTCGCCGCATGAGCGCGATCGCAGTCTCCCCCGTCCCCGCCACGACCCCGGCCCGCTCCGACTGGTTCACCCAGACCGGGCAGGTGCTGCGTCGGTGGTCGATCGTCTCGATCCGCCAGGCCTGGGGCCCCGTGATGAGCCTCATCCAGCCGGTCATCTGGATCCTGCTGTTCGGACAGGTGTTCCGCACCCTCGGCGCCCTCCCGCAGTTCGGCGGTCACGGCTACATCGACTATCTGGTCCCGGGGATCCTGATGATGACGGTGCTGTACTCGGGTGCATGGGCCGGCACCGGTTACATCGACGACATCGAATCGGGGGTGATGGACCAGTACCTCACCTCGCCGCTGCGCCGCTCGTCGATCATCGCCGGACAGCTCCTGCAGCAGCTCATCATCAACGTGCTGCAGTCGCTCGTCGTCCTCGGGATCGGCTGGTTCGGCGGCGCGCGCTATCCCGGCGGCGTCGGCGGGATGCTCATCGCGCTCGGCATCGCCACGCTGCTCGCGGCGATCTTCTGCTGCGCATCGACGGCGGTCGCGCTCACCGCCCGCAGCCAGATCGCGTTGATCAGCCTGTCCCAGTTGATCGTGCTGCCCGCGACCTTCCTGTCGACGACGATGATGCCGGCCGCCGCCATGCCGGAGTGGGTGCAGAACGTGTCGCGGTGGAACCCGATGACCTGGGCCGTCGAGCTCGGCCGCGGCGGGCTGTCCGGCGTCTACCCCGGCGAGGGCTGGTGGCAGGCCGCGGGCCTCGCCCTGCTCGCTGCCCTCGCGTTCTCCTGGGCGCTGCGCGCGATCCGCAGCTACCAGCGCTCGATCTGACGGGCTCCGATTCCGGCTGCGGACACGACGAAGGGGTGGATGCCATCGGCATCCACCCCTTCGTCAGCAGAACTCAGGAGGCGAGGACCTCATCGAGCAGCGCTCCGGCCTTCTCCTCGTCGATCTTCTCCGCGAGCGCGAGCTCGGAAGTGAGGATCTGACGGGCCTTGGCGAGCATGCGCTTCTCACCCGCGGAGAGCCCGCGGTCCTGGTCGCGGCGCCACAGGTCGCGGACGACCTCGCTGACCTTGATCACATCGCCGGAAGCGAGTTTCTCGAGGTTCGCCTTGTAACGGCGCGACCAGTTGGTCGGCTCCTCGGTGAACGGAGCGCGCAGCACCTCGAACACCCGGTCGAGCCCCTCTTGGCCGATCACGTCTCGCACGCCGACCAGGTCGACGTTCTCCGCAGGCACCTCGATGATGAGGTCTCCCTGCGTGACGTTCAGCTTCAGGTACTTCTTGGTCTCCCCCTTGATCACACGGTCCTTGACCTCGATGATCGTCGCGGCGCCGTGGTGCGGATAGACCACGGTCTCACCAACCTCAAAAAGCATAAAGTCGTGTCCTTTCGGCAACCTCCAGGATACCACAGCGGGAATGCGCTAAGGTTCGCGCCCCCCGCCTCGACGAACAGCACCGCGCGCACGCGAGGCGAGCCGTGCGTCGCGGACGGGTGCCCCTAGAATGGTGCTGGATCATCACGTGAATTTTCTGGAGGACCCGTGAAATCGCGCCTTGCTGCGTCCATCGCCCTCAGCGCCCTCGTCATCGTCGGCGCCACCGGGTGCGCCGGGATCACTCCGCAGGCGACCACCATCGACTACTCGGCCTCCGACGGCGCGAACGTTCCCAAGAACGGCCCGATCGAGGTCCGCAACGCCTTCATCGTGGTGAACGACGCCGGCACGCTCGGCAACCTCGTCGCGGGCCTGGTCAACACCACGTCCGACGCGCAGACGATCCACATCTCGATCGGAGACGGCCCGAGCCAGAGCGTCCGCATCGCGGGCCAGAAGGCGGTGAGCCTCGGTGGCGACGACGCGAAGCCGATGACCTTCGAGAACCTCGACACCAAGGCCGGGGAGACCATCGACGTCTACTTCCAGTCCGGCGACGCGGAGGGCGTCAAGTACGCGATCCCCGTGCTCGACGGCACCCTCTCCTACTACTCGCAGCTGGTCCCGACCGCGCAGCCGAGCCCGACCTCCACCCCGGTCGCCCCGGCCGTCGAGGTCACCCCGACGCCCAGCGAGACCCCGGTCGGCTGAGCCCCCGGCGTTCCGCAGAGAGCCCCCGGAATCCGTGAGGATCCGGGGGCTCTCGCGTGTGCGGCGGGTCAGCCCTCGAAGCGGTACCCGAGCCCGCGCACGGTGACGAGCATGACCGGCTCGGACGGGTTCTGCTCGATGCGCGAGCGGATCCGCTTGATGTGCACGTCGAGGGTCTTGGTGTCGCCGAAGTAGTCGCTGCCCCACACCCGGTCGATCAGCTGGCCGCGGGTGAGCACGCGCCCGGAGTTGCGCATGAGCACCTCGAGCAGCTCGAACTCCTTGAGCGGCATGTTGATGACCTCGCCGTCGACCGCGACGGTGTGCCGGTCGATGTCGACGGTGACGCGGCCGCCCTCCAGGATGCGCTCATCGACGTCCTCCTCGGACTGCACGACCCGCCGCAGCACGGCACGCATGCGGGCGAGCAGTTCGCGGGAAGAGTACGGCTTGGTGATGTAGTCGTCGGCCCCCAGCTCGAGACCCACCACGATGTCCACCTCGGAGTCCTTCGCGGTGAGCATGATGATCGGCACGGCGGATGCGGTGCGGATCTGACGACACACCTCGGTGCCGGGCATGCCGGGCAGCATCAGATCGAGCAGGACGATGTCGGCCCCGCCCTCGCGGAACAGGGCGAGGGCCGTGGGGCCGTCCTCGGCGATCTCGACCTCGTAGCCCTCCCGGCGCAGCAGGTAGGCGAGCGGGTCGGCGAGATCGGGCTCGTCTTCGACGAGGAGGATGCGGGTCATACGAGTTCTCCGGTATCGGTGCGGATCGTGTCCGTGGTGTTCGCGGGCGACGGGGCGAGACGCGAGGCCTTGCGCGCCTGACGCTTCTTCTTGCTCTTGTCCTTCGGTTTCTTGCTCTTGCGGGAGACGACGTCCTCATCGACATCGGGGCTCGCGATCTGCGGCAGGCGCATGGTGAAGGTGGAGCCGCGGCCCGGGCGCGACCACAGCCGCACCTCGCCGCCGTGACGCTGCGTGGCGTGCTTCACGATCGACAGCCCGAGCCCGGTGCCGCCGGTGCGACGGGAGCGGGCCTCGTCGGCCCGGTAGAACCGTTCGAAGATGCGCTCGCGGTCGGCCTCCTCGATGCCGATGCCCTGGTCCGCAACCGAGATCTCGACCACGCCGTCGTCGATGCGCACGCCGACGCCCACGCGGGATCCGCGCGGAGAATAGACGATCGCGTTCGCGATGAGGTTGCCGACCGCCTCGATGAGGATCTGGCCGTCGCCCTGCACCCATGCGCCGCGGTCGCCGCCGCGGCTCAGCTCGACCCCGGCCGAGGCCGCCTGCACGGCGTGCGCCTCGACGCTGGTGGCGATGACCTCGTCGATCGCGACGGCGCCGAACGTGCCGAGCCCGTCGGAGGACTGCAGCCGGGAGAGGCTCATGATGCGGCCGGTGAGTTGGCCGAGACGCGCGGCCTCGGCCTGGATCCTGGTCGCGAACGCCCGTACCTGGGCGGGGTCGTCGGCGGCCGACTCGATGGCCTCGGCCAGCAGGCTCACGGCTCCCACGGGGGTCTTCAGCTCGTGACTGGTGTTGGCCACGAAGTCGGTGCGCATCTGCTCGAGGCGCTCCTGCTCGGTGACGTCGCGGATGATGAGAAGGCTCAGGCGCGGGCCGATGCGGCTCGCCCTGGCGGCCACCAGCCGCGGATCGAGGTTGCGCCCGCCGCGCGCGAGGCGCAGCGTCGCCGTCTCCGATCCGCCCTCGCGCACCGCGCGCACGAGCCGGCTCAGCTCGGCGTTCTCGAGCGTGGCGCCGACACCGATGCCGAAGCGCGCGGCGGCCGTGCTCGCGGCCGTGACCAGCCCGGACGGATCCACCGCGCAGGCGGCGTCGTCCATGGCTGACAGCACGTCGGTGAGGCCGTCGGGGAGCTCGCTGGACGCCTGCTGCTCCGCCGCGGTCCTCGCGCGCATCGCGGCCACGATCATCGCAGTGATGCCTGCGCCGATCGCGACTCCGAGCCCGAGGGCGAGGAGGGCGAGCAGAGTGCTGTCCATGGTGACCAGCGTAGAGGTCGTTCACCCCCCGGATCCGCGGGTTCGCGCCTCGCGCACCCCCTGGCGCGCTAGTGTTCACGAGGACGGCACCAATCGTTAACCTTCGCCGAAGAGAATCGCCACGTGCGTGTCACGACCCGTGACGGGCACCGTCCCGTGCCCGCTCTGCGGGCCGCCGTGCGACTCAGACCATCCGGTGCCCCGGGTCACAGAACGAAAGGTGCGCAGCCATGCGCGAAGTCTTCCACCAGTCCCTCGAGGATCTGCAGTCGCAGCTCGTCGAGATCGCCGACCTCGTGGCCGTGTCGATCGAGAAGGCCACCCGCTCGTTCGCGACCAGCGACGTCGCACTGGCCGAGGAGGTCATCGCCGACGACGCCCGCATCGACGAGCTCGCGGTCGCGCTCGACGAGCAGGCCATCGAGATCCTCGCCCGCCAGCAGCCCGTGGCCCGCGACCTGCGCATCGTCGTGACGGCGCTGCGGGTGAGCGCATCCCTCGAGCGCATGGGCGACATGTCCGAGCACATCGCCCAGCTGGCACGACTGCGCTTCCCCGAGCGCGCCATCCCGAAGGGTCTGAAGGGCACCTTCACCCGCATGGGCGAGCTGGACGTCGAGATCGCGCGCACGCTCTCCGAGCTGCTGCGCACGCAGGACCTGCGCTTCGCCGACGCGATCCGCAACGCCGACGACGACGTGGACGAGCTGCACGCCAGCGTCTTCGAGAAGGTGCTCAGCGACAACTGGAAGGGCGAGGCCGGCGCCACCGTCGACGCCACCCTGGCCAGCCGCTACCACGAGCGCTTCGCCGACCACGCGGTCGCCGTCGCGAAGAAGGTCGTCTACCTGGCCACCGGCGACTGGGCCGTCGATGAGGAGCACATCGCCCTCGCCGTCGAGGCGCAGGCGGAGGCTGAGGCCGGATCCGGTCTGGCCTGACCCCGCTACGTCGAAGATCCGCCCCGCCGTTCGGTTCGGGGCGGATCTTCTCGTTTCGGGGCGCGTCACGATCGGAATTCCCGGGCGAGCGCGCCCCGGAAAGACGGATCCCGCCCCGAACCGGCTCTGAGAACCGGTCGGGACGGGATCGACGTTCTCCGGGCTACTTCTTGCCCTGGTTCGCCACCGCCGCGGCACCCGCAGCGGCCGCCTCGGGGTCGAGGTAGCGACCGGGCCCGGTGGGCACGTTGTCGTCGTCGAGCTCGTAGACGAGCGGGATGCCGGTCGGGATGTTGAGCTCGGCGATGTCGGCGTCGCTGATGCCCTCGAGGTGCTTCACGAGACCGCGCAGCGAGTTGCCGTGCGCCGTGACGAGCACAGTCTTGCCGCTCTCGAGATCCGGCACGATCGCCTCGTGCCAGTAGGGCAGCAGACGGTCGATGACGAGCTTGAGCGACTCGGTGCGGGGAACTTCGCCGTCGATGCCGACGTAACGGGGGTCGTTCACCTGGCTGTACTCGCTGTCGTCGTCGAGCGGGGGCGGCGGCACATCGAAGGAGCGGCGCCACAGCTGGAACTGCTCGGGCCCGAACTCCTCGAGCGTCTGCGCCTTGTCCTTGCCCTGGAGGGCGCCGTAGTGGCGCTCGTTGAGGCGCCAGGAACGGCTCACCGGGATCCACAGCCGGTCTGCGGCGTCGAGCGCGATGTTCGCGGTCTGGATCGCACGGCTGAGCAGTGAGGTGTGCAGCACGTCGGGCAGGATCCCCGCCTCGGCGAGCAGCTCGCCGCCGCGGAGGGCTTCCGCGCTCCCCTGCTCGTTCAGACGGACGTCCACCCAGCCGGTGAACAGGTTCAGCTCGTTCCACTCGCTCCGGCCGTGGCGGAGCAGGATCAGGGTGCGGGTCATGCTCCCAGCCTACGGCGTGCCCCGCACGGGCTCGACGCCCGCGTCATCGCATGACGGCGCCTCCTTAGAAGACGCATAGCGGACGGATAGGCCCGGATCCGACGGGCTCGAGAGGATCCTTCTGTCAGCACCGAGAGAGGATCCGGACATGAGCACCTTCCCCGACCCGACCCGCACGCCCGACGGCCCCGCGTACCAGGGCCGCCTGCTCGATCGCCCCGAGGAGGAGGTCGTGGATCAGGGCGCGCCGTTCGACATCCGGACCCTGATGTCGCGTCGCACGGTGCTGAGCCTCGTCGGGCTCGGCGCGGGTGGTGCGGTGCTGGCGGCGTGCGCGCCGGTGGCCTCGAACGCCGCGTCCACGGCGTCCCCGATGCCCACCGTCACCAGCACGCCGAGCCCGTCCGCGACGTCGGCGGCCGCCACGGCCGTGCCCGCGGCGGAGATCCCCGATGAGACGGCCGGCCCCTACCCCGGCGACGGCTCGAACGGCCCGGATGCGCTGACCGATTCCGGGATCGTGCGGCAGGACATCCGCTCGTCGATCGGCGGGGGCACCACGGCGTCCGGCGTGCCGCTGACGTTCTCACTGAACATCCTCGACATGGCGTCCGGGGACGCGCCGTTCGCCGGTGTCGCCGTCTACGCCTGGCACTGCAATGCCGCCGGAGGGTACTCGATGTACTCGTCGGGCATCGAGGACGAGACCTACCTGCGCGGGGTGCAGGTCGCCGACGCCGACGGGAGGGTCTCCTTCACCTCGATCTTCCCCGGCTGCTACTCGGGGCGCTGGCCGCACATCCACTTCGAGGTGTATCCGACCGCCGCCGATGTCACCGACTCTGCGAACGCGATCGCCACCTCGCAGATCGCCTTGCCCCAGTCCGCCTGCGCGGCCGTGTACGCGACCGCGGGCTACGACGGCTCGGCGCAGAACCTCGCGCAGACCTCGCTGTCCACCGACAACGTGTTCGGCGATGACGGCGGTGCGCTGCAGATCGCGGCGATGACCGGCGACGCGGCGAGCGGCTACACCGCCACGCTCACCGTGCGCGTGGACACCCGGACCGCCCCGACGGGCGGGTCGATGGGCGCGGGGCCGCGCTGACCGCCGTGCGCGCTATGCCCGCGTCGGCCGCGTCGCGGTCGCCGGGGTCAGGTCCTTCCGGTACCAGCGGTCGGCGTAGGGCTCGGCGTTGAACGCCTCGACCGAGAGGAAGCCGAGGCTCTCGTACATCGCGCACGCCTCGACGAGATCGGAGCGGGTGTTGAGTCGGAGCGATCGCAGACCCCGAGCGCGAGCGGCCTCCTCGAGTGCGAGGATCAGGCGGCGGGCGATGCCCCTGCCCCGCGCGGCCGGCAGCGTGAAGACCTTGGTGAGCTCGGCATGGCCCTCCACGAAGCGCGCCCCGGCGCATGCGACGACGGCCTCGCCGTCCCGCACCAGCAGCAGGATCCCGGTGTCGCCCTGCAGGTCGTCGTAGGGCTCGTCCGCCACGACCGCCGCCCGTTCCGCCTCCGTGGCGGGCCTGCCGTGGTACCGCGAGACGACCTCGGTCAGATAGGTGCGCACGATGCCGTCCGCGTCCGCGGTGCCCGGGATTCCGACCTCGATCGTCTGCACTCGGAAAGCCTACGGGGTCGCGACCGGGCAGGATGGTCCCATGGCGTCCTCTCCGCTCGGCCGGCCCACCCGGGGCACCACCGGCACCAACCGGCTGCGACGCAACGACCGCTGGATCGCCGCCTCGCCCGCGTTCCGTCGTGCGGCGGATCCGCTCGTCGTCGACCTGGGTTTCGGAGCCAGCGGCGTCACCGCCTTCGAGCTCGCCGCACGCCTCATCCGGGTGCGACCGGACGCCGAGGTGCTCGGGCTCGAGCTGGACCCCGAGCGCGTGGCGACGGCGCTGGCCCAGCTCTCGGAGCTCCGCGGCGGCGCCGGCCACTTCGCCGCCGACCTGCCCGTCTCGTTCGCCCGGGGCGGGTTCGAGGTGCCGCTGCCGTCGGGGCGCAGGGCCGCCGTGATCCGCGCGATGAACGTGCTTCGGCAGTACGACGAGGACGACGTGCCCGAGGCATGGGCCCGGATGGCGTCACGGCTCGCCCCCGGCGGTCTGCTCGTGGAGGGCACCTGCGACGAGATCGGCCGCATCGCGACCTTCGTCGACGTGGATCAGGGCGGCGTGCCGCAGCGTTTCACGCTGTCGCTCCGGCTCGCGGATCTGGAGCGGCCGTCGATCGTCGCCGAGCGCCTGCCCAAGGCCCTCATCCACCACAACGTGCCGGGCGAGCGGATCCACGCCCTGCTCGCGGATCTGGACCGCGAATGGGAGCGCGCGGCGCCGCTGTCCACATTCGGGGCGACCCAGCGCTTCCTCGCCGCCGTCGCGGCTCTCCGCGAAGCCGGTCACCCGGTGCTCGGCACCCGCGCCCGCTGGCGCCTGGGTGAGCTCACCGTGCCGTGGAGCGCCGTGACCCCGAGCTGAGCCCGCTCACGCCTCGGGGAACGCCGCGCCGGTCAGCCGCAGCAGCGGGCGCGCCTTGACCACGGTCTCGGCGTACTCGTCATCGGCGTCCGAGAGCGAGACGATCGCGCCGCCGACGCCGTAGTCGAGGCCCCCGTCGTGCACGACGAGCGTGCGGATGATGACGCTGAGATCCACGGCGCCGTCGAAGGAGAAGTACCCGAGCGCACCGCTGTACAGTCCGCGCGGGCCGCCCTCGAGCCCGTCCAGGATCGTCATGGTCCGCAGTTTCGGCGCGCCGGTCATGGAGCCGGGCGGGAAGGCCGCGCGCACGCAGGCGACGGGTGTCTCCGCGAGCCGCGAGCGCACCGTCGAGACCAGTTGATGCACGGTGGCGTAGCTCTCCACGCGGAACAGCCCGTCCACGTGCACGGATCCGAGCTCCGCCGTGCGCCCGAGATCGTGGCGGACGAGATCCACGATCATCAGGTTCTCGGCGCGGTCCTTCTCCGATGCCGCGAGCTCGGCGCGGATCCGCTCGTCCTCGGCCGCGTCCGTGCCGCGCGGACGAGTGCCCTTGATCGGGCGGGACTCGACCGCGCCGTCCGCCGAGATCCGGAGGAAGCGCTCGGGCGAGGTGCTCAGCACGCTCACCCCGTCGATGCGCAGGAACGCGCCGAAGGGTGCCGGGTTCTGCGCCCGCAGCGCGAGGTAGGCGGGGAGCGGGTCGATGGCGGTGTCCGCCTGCAGCAGGTTGGTCAGGCAGGCCTCGTAGGTCTCCCCCGCCGCGATCTGCTCCTGAGCCTCGGCGATGAGCCGCAGGTACTCGGTGCGCGAGTGCCGGGCAGCGAGCACGAACGGCGTGGTGGACGAATACGGTGCGGCGCTCTCGCTCTCGCCCTCGCCGTCGACGGCGGCCTGCGGCGTCCCGATCGCCGCGATCCGCTCCTCCGTCTGCGTGAGCCACGTCTCGTCGTCCAGCGCGAGCAGATGGATCAGCCCCTCACGATGATCCACGACCACCGCACGATCGAGTCGGACCATCATCGCGTCGGGCGTCGCGGATCGACGCTGATGCGGAGACCCGCATTCGGCGCGCAGCTCGTAGCCGAGGGCGCCGACCCAGCCCAGGGCGAACGGCAGGTCGCCCGCCTCGGTGACGGTGCCCGCCAGCTCGGCGTCGAGCCAGTCGAAGAAGCCCGTGCGGATGACGTCCTCGGTCCGGCCGTCGCGCACCGTCACTGTGCCGGCCTGCACGTCGGCGACCGCCGTCGGCAGCTCGTTTCCGCCGCCCAGGATGGAGTACCGGGCGCGGTCATCACCGCCGCGGCCGCCGTCGAGCCAGACCGCCTGCGCGGCATCGCCGAAGAGCACGGTGAAGAGCGCCGCCGTGTCCGCGTGCAGCGGCAGGGTGCGTCGGAGCACAGGGCGGGGCACGGGCGCGGGCCGGTCCGCATCGACAGGGCGATGCTGCTCGGCCCCGAGCGGGCGGTCCGGCGCACCGATGCGGACCGGCGCCTCGGCGTCTCCCGGTGCCTCGACCTCGCCCCGCGCGGGCGCGGGCCCCGGCAGCCGTCCTGCGCGCATCGCACGTGCGAACGCGACGAAGTTCGCCACCATGCGGGTGCCGTCGAGCGTGCCGATCGACTCGGGGTGGAACTGGACGCCCCACAGTGGCAGCTCGCGGTGGCGCACGCCCATGATCACGCCGTCGCCCGCGCGCGCGGTGACGACGAGCTCGTCGGGCACCTCATCGATCATGAGCGAGTGGTAGCGCACCACTTCGACGGGCGAGGAGAGACCGTGGAAAGGGCCGGTCCCGTCGTGCACGACCGGGGAGGGCCTGCCGTGACGGGGCTCCGGGGCACGCCGCACCCTCGCGCCGAAGGCGTGGCCGATCCCCTGATGCCCGAGACAGACGCCGAGCAGCGGGATGCGCCGCTCGGCAGCGATCCGGATCGCGTCGGCGCAGATCCCGAAGTCCGCGGGCACGCGCGGATCGCCCGGCCCGGGCGAGAGCACGATCGCGTCGTACCCGTCGAGGACCGACGGGTTCCACCCGGCCCAGTCGTTGTGCACCACGACCGGCGCGCGGTCGGCGGTCGCCGCGATCTGATGCACGAGGTTGTACGTGAAGGAGTCGTAGTTGTCGATCAGCAGGATGCGCAGCGCCCGCTCCTGCCCCTGCTCCGCGCCCCGGGCTGCGTCGGTCGCCGTGCTCTCGATCTCCGAGCCCACCGGTCGCACCGCGTCAGTGCGCGTCGCGCGGATCCGGCGCGGACGGGCGCCTCGACAGCCGCGTCAGCCGAGGCACGTCGGCTGTCGCACCCGCATCGGCCGGGACGATGATCTCCTGCGCGGCGGCGATGTCGCCGTCCGGCGTGCGCACGACGAGGTCGCCGACAGGCGCACGACGCGACAGGATCGCCAGGGCGATCGGCCCGAGCTCATGATGCCGGGCGGCCGAGGTGATGCACCCGACCTCGTCTTCTGCGCCGTCCGCGCCGACGGCCAGCACCGGGGCACCCGCGTCGGGCAGCAGGCTCTCACTGCCGTCCAGGTGCAGGGCAGCGATGCGACGCGGCGGGTGGCCGAGGTTGTGCACCTTCGCCACGGTCTCCTGGCCGCGGTAGCAGCCCTTGTTCAGATGCACGGCGCTGCGGATCCAGTCCGTCTCGTGCGGCAGCGAGCGCTCATCGACCTCGGCGGCCCAGCGGGGGCGCCAGGCTGCGATCCGCAGGGCTTCCGCGGCGAGCGCGCCGGCCCAGGTCGTCTCGTGGTCTGCGGCGAGCACCGCGGCCGCGGACTCGTCGAGCACGGCAGTGCGCCAGCGGTACCCCGAGCCGGGGTGCTCGCCGACGTGGTACTGGTGTCCGCCGGGCTGCACGGTCGGCCACGGGTCGGTCCAGACGACGGCCGTGCCGTGCGGGGAGAGAGCGACGCGTTCGGCGCGCTGCTCCGCCCCCGCACCCGCGAAGAAGCCGACGACGAGCAGTTCCGGGCGCACCGCGACCTTCACGTCGGCGCGGAACACCATCCGCTGCAGCCAGATGGCGAGCGGCTCGACATCGGCGACGTCGGCGATCAGCCACGTGGACGAGCCGTCATCGAAGACCGCGGCCACATGCTCGACCCGCCCCTGCGGATCCAGCACGAGCAGCTCGGTGCTCTCCCCCACCCGAAGGTGCGCGACGGACTGCGACGTGATCGAGTCGAGCCAGGTGAGGCGCTCGGATCCGGTCAGCTCGATCACGGAGCGGTCGCCGAGCGGTGCGAGTGCGTCACCGCGCTCCAGCGCGCGCTGCTCGCGGATCGGATCCCCGAAGTGCTGTGCGATGCCGCCGTCGGCGATCACGCCGGGCAGAGTCGGGAAGCCGGCCACGATCAGACCTTCGCAAGCCGGGCGGAGGCGTGCGATCGCAGCCCGGCGCCGAGTGCGGCGATGTCCCACGCCCAGAGCAGATGACCGTCCACCAGACCGTACATCCGCGAGGCGGCGCCGTACTCCTTGGCGCCCTCGGCACGAACGATCGCGTCGGTGGCGATGTCGATGCGGGGTCCGTCGATGCGGCCGAGGTAGAGCTCGAGCATGCCGTCCGAGTGCGCGATCGACACCTCGATCGCGAAGCCGCCCTCCGGCAGGCGCAGCGCCTCGACGTCATCCACCGTGCGCTCCGCCGTGCGCGCCTCGCGGGGCGGTAGCAGCGCCGGTCCCGCGTCCTGCGCGTCGGCGGGCCGTGTCAGGCGCCAGAACCCCGATTCGGCCACGAGCGCGAGCGGCTCGCCCTCCTCCGGGGTGAAGGTCGCGGTCGCCGCGTAGTTCAGGAAAGGGCCGCCGTCATGGCTGAAGCTCACGCGGTGCGCGAACTCGCCCCGGTAGCGGTGCGCATCATCGTCGCCGTCGGGTCCGGGCACCTCGTAGTCGATGACGCCGGTGCCTTCCCACACTCCGAGCAGCCACGACAGCGGCACGATGTCGGCGGGCAGGTCGGAGGGAAGATCGAGCACGAGCAGCCTTCTCTCAGCAGATGTCGCGGGGCGGGCGCTGATCAGCGCTGGCCGCGGAACAGGTTGACCAGGACGGCCCCTGCGCAGAAGGCGATCGCGAGCCCCGCGAGGACCAGCAGGCCGACGAAGAAGAGTTCGAGCGCGACGATGTCCATGCCACTACTCTATGCCGTCCGCGGGCTGCGCAGCGCCGGGCGAGGCCCGACGCGGCACGGTGCGCCGTCAGCCGCCGAAGAGAGCCGAGATGCCGAAGCCCGCCGACACGATCCCCATCACGAGCAGCGCGCCGAGGCTCCCCGCCGAGACGCGAAGGATGAACCCGCGCGTCTCGCCGCGGAACAGCTGCACGGTGAACGACAGCAGCACGCAGACGCCGAACCCGATCACGTACCAGGTCATCAGCAGCGTGTCGGGCGCGAGCAGCCCGATCAGGACGGCTCCCACCGCGGCGACGGCCCAGGTGACGACGAGCCCGACGAAGGGGCTGCGCGGAGCGAGGACGGGTTCGGCCATGCGCCCATTGTCACCCATCCCGGCGATGCTCGCAGTCCTGAGTAAGGTGTCAGCAGGAAAGGATCCGCGTGGCGCAACTGCTGGTGCTGACGTCGTCTCCCGCTGCGGGGCCGGTTCTGCCCGCCCTGGAGCTGCTCGGCCACCGCGTCCGGGTGATCCCCGCACAGCCCGCGGAGCTGGTGACCGCGCCCGATGCCGACGCCGTGATCGTGGACGCGCGCACCGACCTCGTCGCCGCCAAATCGCTGTGCACGCTGATCCGCACCACGGGCCTGCGCGGGCCGCTGCTGCTCGTGGTGACCGAAGGCGGGATGACCGCCGTGAACGGCGAATGGCGTATCGACGACGTGCTGCTCACCGGCGCCGGCCCCGCCGAGATCGACGCCCGCATCCGCCTCGCACTGTCCCGGGAGGCGCCGGCGGCGGAGCCCGTCAAGGTGCAGACCTCGGGACTCACGATCGACGAGCAGTCCTACTCCGCGAAGCTGCGCGGCACCCCGCTGGATCTCACGTACAAGGAGTTCCAGCTGCTGCACTTCCTCGCCACGCACCCCTCGCGGGTGTTCACGCGCGAGCAGCTGCTCAGCGAGGTGTGGGGCTATGACTACTTCGGCGGCACCCGCACCGTCGACGTGCACGTGCGACGGCTGCGCGCCAAGCTGGGCGACCAGGAGCACATCATCGGCACGGTGCGCAACGTCGGCTACCGCTTCAACGTCGATGAGGACGAGACGCGCCCCGTCTCCCCCGGAACCCGCTGAGCGGATCCCCGGGACACCGGATCCGCCCGGCGGTGCGTTCGGTCGATCCGGATCCCGATCCTGTTCACCTGCAGGCAACATCCTCCTGCAATGATGGGGCGCATGATCGATCCCGCACTGGCAGACTCCGGCCTCGGCGACGCCGAGGACGACGACTTCGACGAGCTCGTCGCGCCGGACGACTCGCTCCTCCCGGAGGACCGGTACCTCGACCGCGAGGTGAGCTGGCTGGCGTTCAACCAGCGCGTGCTCGAGCTCGCCGAGGACGAGACCCTCCCGGTGCTCGAGCGGGCGAACTTCCTCGCGATCTTCGCGAGCAACCTGGACGAGTTCTTCATGGTGCGCGTCGCCGGCCTGAAACGCCGCATCGTCACGGGCCTCGCTGTCCCCACCAACGTGGGCCGCGCTCCCGCCGACGTGCTCGCCGACATCTCGGCCGAGGCGCACAAGCTGCAGCTGCGTCATGCCGTCGCATGGACCGGACTGGTCCGACCCGCGCTGGCCGCCGAGGGCATCACCATCGTGGACTGGGACGACCTGGACGGAGAGGCCAAGGCCGAGCTCACCGACTACTTCCAGGCCAACGTCTTCCCGGTGCTGATGCCTCTCGCGGTCGATCCGGCGCACCCGTTCCCATACATCTCCGGCCTCTCGCTGAACCTCGCGATCCGGATCCGCAACGCCCGCACCGGCCGTCAGGAGTTCGCGCGCCTGAAGGTGCCGCCCATGCTGCCGCGCTTCGTCGAGGTGCCCTCGGAGGACGGCGCGCTGCGCTTCATCCGCCTGGAGGAGCTGATCGCGAACCACCTCGACGACCTCTTCCCCGGGATGGAGGTGCTCGACCACCACGCGTTCCGACTCACCCGCAACGAGGACGTGGAGATCGAGGAGGATGAGTCCGAGAACCTCATCCAGGCGCTGGAGGCCGAGCTTCTGCGCCGCCGGTTCGGCCCGCCGATCCGCCTCGAGATCACCGACGACATGGACGATGTGACGCTCGACCTGCTCCTCACCGAGCTCGACATCACCGACCAGGAGGTCTACCGCCTCCCCGGGCCGCTCGATCTGCGCGGCCTGTTCGGGCTCGGCCGGATCGATCGTCCGGACCTGCGGTACACGCCCCACGTGCCCACGACCGCGCTGGCGTTCAAGCCGGGCGCGAACGAGCGCATCGACATCTTCAAGGCGATCCGCAAGGCCGACGTGCTCGTGCACCACCCCTACGAGTCGTTCACCACCAGCGTCGTGGCGTTCCTCGAGCAGGCGGCGCGCGATCCGCACGTGCTCGCCATCAAGCAGACGCTGTACCGCACCTCGGGCGACAGCCCGATCGTGCAGGCCCTCATCGACGCCGCCGAATCCGGCAAGCAGGTGCTCGCCCTCGTGGAGGTCAAGGCTCGCTTCGACGAGGCGAACAACATCGTCTGGGCCCGCAAGCTCGAGAAGGCCGGAGTGCACGTCGTGTACGGCCTGGTGGGGCTGAAGACGCACTGCAAGCTCGTCAACGTCATCCGCGAGGAGGACGGCGTGCTGCGCAGCTACAGCCACATCGGCACCGGCAACTACAACCCGAAGACCAGCCGGATCTACGAGGACTTCGGCCTGTTCACCGCCGATCCGCAGGTCGGCAAGGACCTCACCCGCCTGTTCAACGAGCTCAGCGGCTATGCGATCGAGAAGAAGTTCAAGCGTCTCCTCGTCGCCCCCCTGCACCTGCGCAAGGGCCTGCTCCGGCAGATCGAGAAGGAGCGTCAGAACGCGCTCGACGGCAAGCCGGCGCACATCCGCATCAAGGTGAACTCGATGGTGGACGAGCAGATCATCGACGCGCTCTACCGCGCGAGCGCCGCCGGTGTTCCGGTGGACGTGTGGGTGCGCGGCATCTGCAGCCTGCGCACGGATCTGCCCGGCATCACCGACAACATCACGGTGCGCTCGATCCTCGGGCGCTACCTCGAGCACTCGCGCATCTTCGCGTTCCACAACGACGGAGATCCGCAGGTCTTCATCGGCAGCGCGGACATGATGCACCGCAACCTCGACCGCCGGGTGGAGGCGCTGGTACGGGTCACGGATCCCGCCCACATCGAGGAGCTGGTCGGGTTCTTCGACCTCGCGCTCTCCCCCGACACGTCGTCGTGGCACCTGGGAGCCGACGGCGAATGGATCCGGCGCGCGTTCTCCGAGGTTGGCGCACCGCTCGTCGACCTGCAGGATAGGACCATGTCGCAGATCCAGAAGCGTCGCAGGGCACGGGCGGTGCGATGACCCCCAGCCCCGCCGGACCCTCCACCGCCACCGCGGACACCACGGGCCTCACGGTCGTCGCCGAACGCCCCGATCGTGCCGTGTACGCGGCCGGCGGACTGGTGTGGCGCGTCGTGGAGGACAAGCTGCGGATCCTGCTGATCCACCGCACCAAGTACCGCGACGTGACCTTGCCCAAGGGCAAGGTCGATCCGGGAGAGATGCTCGCCGAGACGGCCGTGCGGGAGATCTTCGAGGAGACCGGGATCCGCGTCTCGCTGGGGGCGCCGGTGGGCGTCTCCCGGTACACGATGGCCAACCGCAAGCAGAAGGTCGTGCACTACTGGGCCGCGGAGGCGACCGACGAGGCCGTCCGCGCTTCGGTGTTCGTTCCGAACCGCGAGATCGCCGCCCTGGAGTGGGTGAGCCTGAAGAAGGCGCGCGCGCGGCTGAGCTACCCGGTGGACGTCGAGATCCTGGAGGCGTTCGCGAAGCTGGTCGATGACGGGGCGCTCCGCACCTTCCCGCTCATCGTGCTGCGGCACGCGAAGGCGGCAAGCCGCGGCGTGTGGCTCGGAACCGACGCCTCCCGACCGCTGACCCCGCGCGGGCACGCCCAGTCGAAGGCGATCGTGGGGCCGCTGCGGGCATTCGGTGTGCAGAAGATCGTGTCCAGCGACGCACGGCGCTGCGTCGAGACCGTCAAGCCCCTGGCGAAGTCGCTCGAGCTCAAGGTCACGAAGACGCCGCTGCTCAGCCAGGACGCCTGGGAAGAGGGCGAATCGGATCCGCGCACGGTGGTGGGCAAGCGCGTCCGGGCCGGCAAGCCGACCGTGCTCTGCAGCCATGGCCCCGTGCTGCCCGACATCCTCCGCGAGATCGCTCTCGCCACGGGCACCATGCACGGGTCCTACCTCGGCAGCGCCTCCGCGCTCGAGGTCGGCGCGTTCAGCGTCGTGCATCTGAGCGCCACCAACCCCGGATCCGGCATCATCTCGATCGAGACTCACCTGCCGAAGATCTGAGGGGGACGCCGATCTTCGTTCACCCCCCGTTTACCTTCGATCTTTGATCGCGTAACAGACGCCGCATATCGTCTGGCGTGGCCCTGCACCAGGGCACACTCGACACAGCGAAGGACTTACATAGTGAAGCTCAACCGCATCACCACGATCGGCGCAGCCGGCGTGCTCGCCGCGATCGCGCTCGCGGGCTGCTCCTCGACGCCCAGCAGCACGAGCACCGAATCCTCCTCGGCCGCTCCGACCTCGAGCGGCGTCACCTCCAAGGTGGACGCCTCGCTGACCGGCACGATCACCTCGGGCGGCTCCAGCGCGCAGGCGAACGCACAGGCTGCGTGGACCGCTGCGTACAACGCGCAGGTCAAGGGCGTCACGATCAACTACGACAAGTCCCAGGGCTCGGGCGGTGGCGTCACCAACTTCCTCAGCGGCGCCTACGACTTCGCCGGCTCCGACTCCCCGCTGAACGCGGACCAGACCACCCAGTCGAAGGCGCTGTGCACCGAGGGCGGCATCAACATCCCCGTCTACCTCGACGGCGTCTCGATCATCTTCAACGTCCCCGGCGTGACCGACCTGAAGCTCAGCGGTGAGACCATCGCCAAGATCTTCGCCCTGCAGATCACCGACTGGTCCGACGCGGCGATCACCAAGGACAACGGCAAGGCCCTCCCCGCCGGCAAGATCACCACGGTGGCGCGCTCGGACGGCTCGGGCACCACGGCGAACTTCACCAACTACCTCGCCGCCACGCAGAAGAGCGTCTGGACGTTCCCCGCGGGCAAGGACTGGCCGGTCGAGGGCGACGTCTCCAAGCAGAAGGGCGGCTCGGGTGTCGTCCAGGCCGTCGAGGCTGGCACGGGCACGATCGGCTACGCCGACCACTCCGCGATCGGCAAGCTCGCCAGCGCGTCGATCCTGCAGGACGGCAAGGCCGTCGCGTTCAGCCCCGAAGCCGTCTCGAAGACGTTCGAGGTCGCCGCGGTGGACGCCTCCAACGGCGTCAAGGGTGACCTGTCGAAGAAGTTCGACTACTCGAAGCTGACCGCCGAGACCTACCCGATCCCGCTGGTGTCGTACGCGATCGCGTGCACCACCTTCAAGACCCCGGCCCAGGCCGCCCTGGTGAAGAGCTACATCGGCTTCATCGACAGCACGATCGGCCAGCAGGTCGCCGTGAAGAACGCCGGCGCGGCGCCGCTTCCGGACTCGGTCCTCAAGGCCGCTCAGGAGTCGCTCGCGACCATCAAGTAAGCATCAGGCCGGCCCGGGTCGACTCTTCGGAGTCGACCCGGGCTGGGCTGGGCAGCCGACCCCGGTCGGAGGCCCTGCCGAGTTTCCGTGCTGGCCCGATCCCTCTCCTGCCACAGGCCGGAGCACAAAGAAAGACGCGCACACCATGCGAGATGAAGAGTGGCACCGTGACTGACGTCGCGCAGCGTGATGCGGCGACCCCGGTCGCCGCCGAGAACCTCGTCGGGAAGCGTCGCGCCGGCGACAGCTTCTTCCTGGGCCTGTCGACGACGGCCGCCGCGTCGATCATGGTGATCCTCGCCGGTGTTGCGATCTTCCTGATCCTCAAGGGTCTGCCCGCCATCACGGCGAACTGGGAGACGAACGGCGACCTCGCCGGCTATCAGAACAAGCACTGGGGCAGCTTCTGGAACTACGTCGCCCCGATGCTCTGGGGCAGCATCTGGTCGGGACTGATCGCACTGATCCTCGGCGCCCCCGTCGCGATCGGCATCGCCCTGTTCATCTCGCACTACGCGCCGCGCCGGCTCGCCAGCGCGCTCGCGTACGTCGTGGACCTGCTCGCCGCCGTGCCGTCGATCGTGTTCGGCCTGTGGGGTGTCATCGTGATGCGCCCGTTCCTGCTGCCGCTCTCGGAGTTCCTCAACCAGTACTTCGGCTGGATCCCGCTCTTCGAGGGTCCGGTGTCGAGCACCGGCTCGACCATGCTCGCCGGTGGCGTGGTCCTGGCGGTGATGATCCTGCCCATCATCACCGCGCTGACCCGCGAGATCTTCCTGCAGACGCCGCGCCTGAACGAGGAGGCCGCCCTCGCCCTCGGCGCCACGCGCTGGGAGATGATCAAGCTCGCCGTCTTCCCCTACGCCCGCAGCGGCATGGTCTCCGCCATCCTGCTCGGGCTCGGCCGGGCGCTCGGCGAGACGATGGCGATCGCGCTGATCATCTCGCCGTCGCTGCTGTTCTCGGTGAAACTGCTCACCGACGGATACAACTCGCAGACGATCGCGGGAAACATCGCGCTGAACTTCCCCATCGCGACCGACATCCAGCGCTCCGCCCTGATCGGCACCGGCCTCATGCTCTTCGTGGTGTCGCTCGCCGTCAACATGATCGCCCGCGGCATCCTCGGTCGCTCCGAGCGCAAGGCACGCACCTCGCCGAAGATTGGAAAGCGCGTATGACCGCCGTCAGTCCTGCGCCGACGACCGCGCCGCCGATGAGCCTCACCAGCGGGCAGCTGCCCCGCTGGATCGAGCCCGTGCTCGCGATCGGCACCGCGGTGGTCGTGGCCGCCGTGCTCCTGGTGATCCAGCTCTTCAACCCTGCGGTGTGGCTCGTACTCACCGCCGTGGTCTACCTCATCGCGATCGGCGTCGGATCGAGCATCGTGGAGGGCCGCCGCAAGGCCGTCGACCGCGTCGTGCGCGGCCTCGTCGTATGCGCCTTCGTCCTCGCCGTGGCACCGCTGATCTCCACGGTCTGGACCGTGGTCGCGCAGGGCCTCAAGGTGGTCAACTGGGACTTCGTGACCAAGGTCGGCGGCACCGTCTTCGACCCGAACACGCTCGCCGTGACGAACACCCCCGGCGCCCTGCAGGCCGTCGTCGGCACCCTCATCATCACCGGGATCGCCGCACTGATCTCGGTGCCGATCGGGATCCTGGCCGCGGTGTATCTGACCGAGTACGCACAGCCGAGCAACCCGATGCGTCGCACGGTCACGTTCCTCGTCGATGTCATGACCGGCATCCCGTCGATCGTCGCCGGTCTGTTCGCGTTCTCGCTGATGGCGCTCATCGTCGGCCCGAAGGCGTTCAGCGGCTTCTCCGCATCGATCGCGCTCTGCGTGCTGATGATCCCGATCGTGATCCGCTCCACCGAGGAGATGATCCGGCTCGTGCCGAACGAGCTGCGTGAGGCCTCGCTCGCCCTCGGAGTGCCGCGCGCCACGACCATCATCAAAGTCGTGCTGCGCACGGCCGCGAGCGGCATCGTGACGGGGGTCGTGCTGGCCGTGGCCCGCGTGATCGGAGAGACCGCGCCGATCTTCATCGCGGCGAGCTTCACCGACAACTTCAACGCCAACCCGTTCAATGGGCCCATGCAGACCCTGCCGGTGATGGCCTACACGGCGTACAGCTTCCCGGGCAAGGACATCGAGGCCTCTCAGGCGCAGGCCTGGGGTGCTGCCCTGCTGCTGGTCATCGTCGTCGTCATCTTCAACCTCATCGCTCGGATCGTCGCGAAGGCATTCGCGCCGAAGAGCCGCTAACTCAGGAAGGCACGCAGCGTGTCCAAGAGCATCGAAGTCAACGATCTGAACGTCTTCTACAGCGACTTCCTCGCCGTCGAGGACGTGTCCATGAACATCGAGCCCCGCACCGTGACCGCCTTCATCGGCCCGTCCGGCTGCGGGAAGTCGACGTTCCTGCGCACCCTCAACCGGATGCACGAGGTCATCCCCGGCGCGACGGTCAAGGGCAGCGTGTACATCGACGGCGAGAACCTGTACGCCCCGGGCGTCGACCCGGTGCTCGTGCGCCGCCAGGTGGGCATGGTGTTCCAGCGTCCCAACCCGTTCCCGACGATGTCGATCAAGGAGAACGTGCTCGCCGGCGTCCGCCTGAACAACAAGCGGATCTCCGCCTCGGACGCGGACGCTCTCGTGGAGAAGTCGCTGCGCGGCGCCAACCTGTGGAACGAGGTCAAGGACCGCCTCGACAAGCCGGGCGCGGGTCTCTCCGGCGGACAGCAGCAGCGTCTGTGCATCGCCCGGACCATCGCCGTGTCCCCGCAGGTGGTACTGATGGACGAGCCGTGCTCGGCCCTCGACCCCATCTCCACCTTCGCGATCGAAGAGCTCATCACCGAGCTCAAGAACGAGTTCACGATCGTGATCGTGACCCACAACATGCAGCAGGCGTCGCGTGTGAGCGACAAGACCGCGTTCTTCAACATCGCCGGCACCGGCAAGCCGGGCAAGCTCATCGAGTTCGCCGACACGGCGACCATCTTCACCTCGCCGAAGGAGCAGGCCACCGAGGACTACGTCTCCGGCCGCTTCGGATGATCGTCGACCGAGTGCATCCGGCGCCGCCGCGTGCACTCGGCCCTCGTTCGCTGGGCTATCCTGGCCCACGACCGAGGGGATCCATCGTGACGACGTGCCGTTTCGCGGGCCTCGCAGCGCTCGCCGCCGTCTCGGCGCTTGTGCTCGCGGGCTGCGCAGGTCCGGATGCGGGCGCTCCGCGCACCACTGCGCCGACGATCCCGCCGCCGCCCCCGCTCTCCGGCGGCATTCTGGGCGCCGGATCCTCGGCGCAGCAGGGCGCGATCGGTTCCTGGTCCGCGCTCCTCACCGCCGCCCACCCCGATGCTCACGTGGCATTCGACCCATCCGGATCCGGAGCCGGTCGTCAGTCGTTCCGTGAGGGTCGGGTGTCGTTCGCAGGTTCGGACGTGCCCTTCACGACCGACGAGGTCGCAGCCAGTGGCTTCACGGCGTGTGCCAAGGGGTCCGAGCTCATCGAGATCCCCGCGTACGTCTCGCCGATCGCCATCGTCTTCACCCTCCGCGGCGTCGACTCTCTGAAGCTCGATCCGAAGACCCTCGCGGGTATCTTCACCGGCGCCATCACGGCCTGGAACGACCCTGCGATCGTGGCCACCAACCCGACGGCGAAGCTGCCTGCGTCGCCGATCGTCCCGGTGCACCGCTCCGATGCCTCGGGCACCACCGCCAACTTCACCGACTACCTTGACCAGACGTCACCGGATGTCTGGACCGCCGGCGTGGTCGGCAGCTGGCCGACAGGTCTCGGCGGCGCACCCGCCCAGAAGTCATCCGGCGTCGCCGCCGCAGTGCGGGGAGGCGAAGGCCGAATCGGCTACATCGACGCCGGCGAGGCCGAAGGCCTGGCCTCGGTCGCGATCAGAGTCGGGAACGACTGGGTGGGGCCCTCCGCTCAGGGAGCGAGCGCCGCGTTGGATGCGGCGAGGACGGAGCAGGGCCGCGCACCGGGCGATGTCGCGATCCGGATCGACCGCGGCACCACCGCCGAGGGGGCCTACCCCTTGCTGCTGGTGGGGAGCCTCATCGGCTGCGCTCGGTACGACAGTGCAGAGACCGCGGCGCTGACGAAGGCCTTCTTCTCGATCGCCGTCTCGGGCGAAGGGCAGCGGGCGGCCGCTGCCGCCACCGGCAGCGCTCCGATCTCGGACGAACTGCGCACCAAGGCCCAGTTCGCGATCGACCTGATCGTCTAGCACCGCCGAACGGGTGAGATCAGGATCCGGCGGCTACGACAGGACCGACCGCCACGGGACCTCGATGGTCCGCACGATGCAGGACGCGCCGTGTGCGCCTGCCGTCAGCGGTACTCGGGATTGGCGTCGTAGCCCCAGCGCTCGCCGTCGTTCCATGCCTGTCGCAGGTTCCCGTAGGCGGGGATGCCGCCGGCATCCTTGAGCCGCCTCGCCGTGTGCAGGAGGTTCCAGGTCATGAACGTCGTGTTGCGATTGGTGAAGTCGCTCTCCGGGCCGCCCGAACCGGGATCCAGATAGCTCGGTCCGGGCCCGATCGCACCGATCCACCCCGCATCCGCCGCCGGCGGGATGGTGAATCCGATGTGCTGCAAGCTGTACAGGATCGACATCGCTGCGTGCTTGACGCCGTCCTCGTTGCCGGTGATGATCGCGCCGCCGGTCTTGCCGTAATAGACGTACTGGCCCTTGTCGTTGAACAGGCCGCTCATCGCGTAGAGCCGCTCGATGAGCTTGCGAGTGATCGAGGCGTTGTCACCGAGCCACAGCGGCCCGCCCACCACGAGGATTTCGGCAGCGTCGATCAGCGGCCAGATCTCGTCCGGCCACGCATCGCTCGCCCAGCCGTGCTCGCGCATGTCGGGGTAGACCCCGGTCGCGACGTCATGGTCGATGAAGCGGATGCCGTCGACGGTCACGCCCTGCGATCGCATCAGCGCGATGCTGCGATCCATCAGCCCCTGGGTGTGACTGAGTTCGGGACTGCGCTTCAGAGTGCAGTTGACGAACACCGCACGAAGGTCGTCGTAGGCCGCAGGAGCGACCGGGAGCTCTGCCATGTGGGCAGACTACGACCTTCACTCCCCGCGGAACAGGCCTTCAGCGAACCTCAGTCCCGCGCGGAGAGCAGGTAGGCGTTCAGGCCGTCGGTGAACGCATGGTCGACGGTGAGCGTCGCCTCATCGATCGCGGTGATCGGGGCTGCCAGGCGCACACTCGAGAGAAGCCAGGCGTGGTCCGCGGTGGCGAGGTCCGCAGTCGGCACGGTGGCGTACTCCGTGACGTACCCCTGAGCCTCGAGGTGCGCGAAGAGGCTGATCTGCGTGGTGCCCTGCAGGATGCCGCCATGGGGCGCCGGCGTGACGAAGCGGTCGCCGAAGCGCAGGATGAGCGAAGCCGTCGGCGCCTCCAGCACGACGCCGTCCGTGGTGACGAAGATCGCGTCGTCGGCATCGCGGCGGTGCGCCTCCCGGAGCGCGGCCATGTTCACCGCGTACGACAGCGTCTTCGCGCCCAGCAGCAGCCAGGGCGAGCGCTCGGCGGCGCCGCTGTCATAGCCGCGGTCGAGAGTGACGACGCGGATCCCCTCGGAGCGTGCGGCGGAGAAGTCGGCAGCCGGGGCGGCGGTGACCCACGCCGTGGGCGCCGGACCGTGGTCGACGCCGCGGCTGAGGATGAGCTTGATGACCCACTCCCCCGAACCGCACTCGGCGGCGGCGAGCGCGATGGCCTGACGCCATTGCTCGCGGTGCGGTTCGGGCAGTTCGCACAGAGCGGCCGAGTGCGCGAGCCGCTGCACGTGCGCTTCGACCTCCTGGGCGTGCCCGTCGACGACGCCGATCGACTCGAAGATGCCGTCGCCGCGCTGCGTGCTCAGCTCGCCCACGCTGAGGGCGGGAGCACCCGGGTCGATCCGGCGGAAGCTGTCGCTGAAATCCGCCCGCTCCTCATCCGTGGACTCGGCGGGGGTGATCAGCAGGGCGAATCGGGCTGCGGCCATAGGACGAGCCTAGGGCGTGCACGACGCGCCCGGCGTCGCGGTCGACGGGAATACCGCCGCCCCCGACGCGTTACACTTGATCGGCCGGGCCGCATAACCCCGGGCTCCATTTTTCGCCGCTGCGAGCGGCCTTCCGCCGAGAGGCGTTCTTGCGGCCCGGCTTCTTCATGTCCGGGCGCAGACGCGACCCTGTCGGGAGTGATCGCCGGATCCGGTCGTCGTCAACGGCGCCTCGAGGATCCGCTCAGTTCAGCGAACCGTCGCGCCACGCGGCGGCGGAAGCCGTCAGATCCAACGCGAAGGCGCTGAGTCGGGCCGCGCGCGTGGTGAGCTCGCTCGCCCGGTCGGGCTCGGTCGGGTCGTAGTCGTCGGCGATGTGCGTCGAGCCCGAGGCCTGCACGCGGCAGAACGCCGCCGCGCGCTCGAGCGCGATCGCGAAGTCGCCAGAGAACGCGCCGTGCAGGATCGTGTCGATGAGTGCCACGAGCTCGTCGGGGCCGGCCGGAACCGGTGCGCCTGCCACGAGGGCGTCGACGGACGGCAGCTCAACCCGGCCGCGCTCATGAAGGAGCGCGGCGAGGGACGGATCCGTGTGGATCGAAACCTGCAGCAGGTAGAGCCGCCACAGGGTTCCCGGCAGCGAGACGGCAGGGCTCTTCGCCCAGAGCTCCGCGACCTCGTCGATGCCGTGCTCGGTCGCATAGGCCACGAGTCGCTCAGCGCTCACGCCGCTGTCGTCCGCACGCACCCGAGCCAGCAGCGCCGACGCGGTGGCGTGCGCCATGCGCGTCTGCTCGGCCGGGTCGTGGGATCCGAGCAGATAGTCGAACGTCTCCGGGGAGAGGCGGACGGGGCGATGGAACGGTGCGGGCACCGACCCAGGCTACGCGCGGTGTCCGACTCGGGCACCCAGTCGCGACCGATAGACTCGACGACACGGGCCTCTAGCTCAGTTGGCAGAGCATCGGACTTTTAATCCGCGGGTCGTGGGTTCGAGCCCCACGGGGCCCACCGATCTTGCGCTCGGATCAGCGCTCCCTGCGGCGCAGCGCGGCCAGGAGGAGATGAGCTGGCAGTACGTCGGCCGGATCCGACAACGTCACACCGAGCTCCTCCGCCCGCCGCAGCCGCGTCTGCACCGTGTTCCGATGCGCGCCGAGTCGCACGGCGGCGGCAGAGACCGAGCCGCACGAGGAGAGGTACGCCAGCACGGTGTCGATGATCTGCCCTGCCCCGGGATCCCCGAGGAGTCGCGGGTAGAGCACGTCGACGAGCTGCGCCGCGAGGTCGGCCGGCACGAGGCGTCCGAGCAGCCGCGCGGGGATCCGGCCGAAGTCCACGAACGCGTGCGCGCGCGGCGCGTCCGGCGATGGATCAGCGAGGCGCGCCGCGAGCCACGCCTCGCGGACGGCATGCCGCGCCTCCGCCGCCGAGCGATGCACCTGGGAGGCTCCGCCGGCGAGCGGCAGCCCGGCGGTGTGCACGAGACCGTCGCGTACCCGGTCCAGGCTCTCGGCGCCGCGCTCCGGATCCGTCACGGGGAGGAACCCGATCCACCCGCCGTCGAACCGCGCGAGGGGGGAATCGGGGAACGCGAGGCGCCAGAGTTGATGCACGAGCGCGCCGAGCCGCTCCGGCTCGTCGGAGAGCAGGCAGACGGCGTGGAAGGCGTCGTCGAACGGCCCGGCCGAGATGCCCGCGGGGCTCTGGAACGCCGGCTCGTCGAAGGCGGCGACGGGCGCGAGCCCCGTGAGCGCCGTGATCGCGACGGCGGGCAGTGAGTCATGCGTCGCGGCGAGCCGCAGCTCGAGCAGCAACGCCCGGAGCGACGGCGCCGCCCCGGCGAGAAGAGCCTCCGCGAACCCCGCCGCGGCAGCCGGCACCGCCGCGCGCAGGGCTCCGTCATCGCCGTCGCGCGGGGAGAGATCGGCGCGCACGAGCGTCACCGGAGGGCCGGAGGGACGCGGCTCCCCTCCCGCACCGGCCGGCGCCGCGAACGTCCGTACCCCGGCCGACTCGACCCAGACCGGGGCCCCGTCCAGCTCTCCGGAGAGCAGCGCCACCGCCTGTGCCGGGTCGTCCGCCGCGGCGAGCCGGTCGACGGCCGATCGCACCCGTGCGGCCGACTCGGCGCGGGCCGCGCCGATCCGGATCGCGACGTCGAGCGCGAGCCGGGTCATGTCGCGCCGTGTGCTGAGAAGAGACACTCCGAGGCGTTTCGCGAGTTCGATCACCGAGGCGGTGAACGGCTGCTCGGGGATGATCACCGCGCACGCGCGTCGCTCCCACGCGTAGCGGAGGGCTGCCGAGATCATCCATCCGCCGCGGGTCTCCCCGGGGGCGAGCAGGATCACCGTGTCGGGGCCGACCGCGCCGATGTCCTCGAGGTCGGAGATGAGCGCGAGATCGCGGACCGGGCTCCCTTCGGAGACGAGGTGGAGCACGAAGAGCCCATCGAGCTCGCGGGTGTCCGTGAGGTCGCGCAGCTCGACGGCCCCGGACAGGGCCCGGTTCACAGGCGGATCCTTCCGCGGTCGGGCAGCAGCGTGTGCAGGGTCTCCGGGGCCGCGAGGCGCCGACCCTCCGCGGTGTACCACTGCGCCGCGGCGGGCAACACGACGAGGTCGAGGGTGTTGCCGACCCAGAGGTCGTCGAGGCTGGCGACACGGCCGTCGTCCGGGTGCAGCATCGTGATGATGTCAGGGATCACCGCGTCCACCGTGCCGTCGACCATGAGCATCAGGAGCTCGTTCTGGATCTCCAGCTGCACGAAGCGCCCCTGCGCCTCCTCGACGAGGACGACGCTCGAGGGGTGGTCCGGCTCACCGGCGGGCGCCGGCCGGGACAGCCCTGCGACGTCGGCGACCCTGGCGCGGATGATCCGGCGCACGCCCTCTCCGCGCCGGAGCAGTTCGTGCTTCTCCTGCGTGCTGCGGGACGACTCGAGGATCCGCCCGATGCGCACCATGCGCGAGACACTGCCAATGACACCGGTGCGGGCGAGATCGCGCGCGGTCATCGGGTAGAGCGCCGTCGCCGACCAGCCGCCGAACTCCCCGGCGAGCGCCCGCACGAGACGTTCGGCCCTGCGCGGTTCGCCGACCCGCACCAGCGCCGAGTCGCCGACTGGACCCGTCGCGGCGAGCGGGCCTGCTGGCAGGCCCGCCAGCGTGAACACCGACTGGAACAGCAGCGGGAACACCCGCCCCATGGGATCGGCGTCGACGACTGGCCGACCGAGCTGCATCCCGGTCAGCAGCGGCACCATCGAGTTCACGTTCGCTGCGGCCAGCGGGAACAGCCCCTCGATCCGGCGTCCCAGCTCGCGCTCCAGGAGCTCGACGCTGCTGACGAACTCGTCGCCCGCCGGCCGGAGCTCGGAGAGCGGGAGCCCGTTGTTCACGAAACCCACCGCCGCGACGAGCGCGTCGTCGTCGAAGTCCTGCACGGGCAGGAGCTCGGGGCCGTCGGCCCCCGCCGACATCCTCGTGAGGATCCGGTCCTGCTGCTCGTCACACCACTCGGGATCCGCCGCGCAGGCGAGGAAGAGCGCCCCGGTGCGCAAGTGCCTGACATCCTCAGCCGTCAACCTCATGCGGCGTCCCCTCCCCCGCGAGCAGTCCGCCGACCGGGTCGCCGGCCACCCCGTGCACCCGCACCGAGATGACGCGGGCGTGCTCGTACGTGGTCGCGACGAACCGCGACTCGAGGATCCGCGCGGTCGACGGCGGCGCCCCGAACGCGGCGAGCCGGGCGCGGACCCTGGCCTCGGCCGCCTGCAGCTCGTGCGCCATCTCGTCGGCATTGCCGGCTCCCACGATCCCCAGGGCCCAGTCGGAGAGAGGAGCGCACGCGGCCCCCAGCGCCCGCAGGTCGAGATCGGTCTCGACGACCTCGCCGCCCCCGAGCCACTCGGGCGACTCCGTCCCACGCGGTCGCACCAGCCGCGGTCGCGGGGAGCGCCCGTTGAGCAGGATCTCGGTGGCGGGGACCAGGTGGGCGGCCTGGGTGGCGAGGCGCGCACCGCCCCACCCCAGCTGGGGCACGATGGCGGGGGCTCCCGCGCGGAGAGAGCCCAGCACGAGGTCGTTCCCGTGCGCGAGCAGGAGATCGCCCTCGTCGAGCCCGCAGAGCGCGGCGGCACCGAGGAACTCGATCGATGGACCGGAGAACGCGGAGTGGACCGGCGTGGCCGGGAGCCGGCTCAGCGGCACCCTTCCCCCGTCGTTGCGGGTCACGAAGAGCCTCGCGTCCGGGAAGCGGCGGCCGGCGACGAGCGCGAGGGAGATCGCGAGAGCCTCCGCATCGGGTACCAGCGCACTGTTGAGCACGGCCGTGCGCTCCCGCGTCGCGAAGGAGTTGCCGTCGAACGCGTGCGAGAAGGTCACGCTCAGTGAAGCGTCGTGGTCGAGCAGGATCTCCCCCGCCGCGAGCTCGTGCGACGGATTGATCAGGGCGCCCACGCCCGTGATCACGACACGGGATCCGGCCGGGATCTCCGGTGCCGCCGCGCGGAGACCCACCGCGTCGAACGGGGTCAGCTCCTCCCCCAGCGTCGTGTGGCCGCCGCGCACGTGCAGGATCGGGGCGTCTCCGACCCGGGGTTCGTCGCCGCGGTCGACCGGTGGGCGCGGCGCGATCCGGACGACCGTGAGGGGGCCCGCCCCTGTCCGGTCCAGCACCGCGCTCAGGTCGAACGCGATCGAGCGCACGGCCGCGTCGGCCAGGCCCTGCCGCCCGAGCAACCGCTCGAGCGCCGCGTCGACGCCGTCGGCCGTCACGGGGATCTCGTGCGCCGCGAGCGACCCGTCCGGCCGGAGGGCGACGGCCGCGATCCGCCGGTGGCGCACGCCGATCCCGATCCGCATGCGCCGCTCCGTTCCGTGTCATCCCGCGGGATGCGCGGGAGCAGAGGGGGCATCCGCGCGCTGTTTCATTCTTTTGCACATTGTGATTTGAGCGCAAGATGCACTTTGCACAGCGAGTCCCGAGAGCGCCCGGATACCGTCAGGGCACCGACGTGGATCCCGATGGACGCGACCCACGACGACATTCCCATCACGTTCGAGACGACGGAGTACCGACCCGATGATCCGCTCAGTCCTGACCCTGCACACCGCGCCCGCACAGGCCGGATCCGTGCTGGACCTGTACCGCCGCGAAGCGATCCTGCAGGAGTCGCTCGACTTGACCCGAGCGCTCGGCTCCGAGATCGCCGCCGCGGTCGACGGGTCCGGCGAGATCATCGTGACCGCGGTATGGCCGGACGAAGCCGCCTACCAGGAATGGCTCGACCACCCGAACCGGGGCCGCACGACCCCGGAGCTCGCCGCCCTGCTCGCCGACGCCCGCGTCGGCGTCGGCCGCCTCTACGCGATCGACCACCGCGTCTCGAAGACCGAGATCTGATCCGACACCCCTGCACCACGAAAGAAGATTGCAATGAAGCACCTCTCCCGCCTCGTCGCCGGCGTCGGCGCCGCCGCCCTCGTCGTCTCCCTCGCCGCCTGCAGCTCCTCCGGCGGATCGGGTGGAGCGAGCGGCGACAAGTACTCGATCGTCTTCCTCGCGTCCTCCTCGCAGAACGGCTACAACCAGGCCGTCTACCAGGGCGTGGTCGAAAAGGCGAAGGAGATCTCGAAGAAGCTCGGGATCACGATCACCACCAAGATCCAGGACGGCCAGTTCGACGCCAACACCCAGCTGTCGCAGCTGCAGAACGCCGGAACCACCGGCCAGGCGAGCGGGATCATCGTGGTCCCACAAGACGGCCCCGGCCTCGCCGCCGCCTTCCCCCTCGGCAACGACGTGCCCGTCGTGTCGGTGCTGAACCCGATCGGCCCCGACATCGACAAGATGCAGCCGCAGATCGACGGCGTCGTCTCGACCGTCGCCTCGCCCCCGTCGGCGGGCGCCGCACGACAGGCGGAGTCCGTCGTCGAGTACTGCAAGAGCATCGACCCGTGCAAGATCGGCCTGCTCGCCGGCCTCCTGAACTCCCCGCTCGACGTCGCCCGCATCGCCGCCTGGAAGAAGGTGCTCGGCCAGCACAGCAACATCAAGATCGTGGGCACCGTCGAAGGCGCCTACGACCGCGACAAGTCGCTCACCGCGGTGTCGAACCTGCTGCAGGCCAACAAGGACATCAACGGCATCCTGAGCAACGCCGACCAGCAGACGATGGGCGCCCAGATCGCGCTCGAGAACGCCGGCATCGACCCGGCGAAGATCTTCCTCACCGGCGGCGGCGGGACGACCGAGGCCGTCAAGGCCGTGCGCGACGGCAAGTGGACGAACGACTACCTGAACTACCCCGTGAGCATGGGCAAGGCCGCACTCGAGCAACTGGTCAACAAGCTGCGCGGCGACAAGGTCCAGGCCGTCGTCGACGCCGACACCCTCGTCAAGATCAGCCCGATCGCCACGAAGAAGGACCTCGACGCGGCTCCGGACTTCACCGGCGAATGGAACGGCTGACTCGATGAACTCATCAGCGGCCGGACCGGTGCTCGTCGAACTCCGGGACATCGAGAAGCGGTTCGGGGCGACCCGGGCGCTCGACGGAGTCTCCCTCGAGGTGCGCGGCGGCGAGATCCACGCGTTCGTCGGAGAGAACGGCGCCGGCAAGTCGACCCTCGGCAAGGTGATCGCGGGGGTCTACGCCGCAGACCGGGGCGACGTCGTCGTCGACGGCGTCCCGGTCGACCGCTGGAACCCCGGGATCGCGCAGCGTCGCGGGGTCGCGATGATCGCGCAGGAGCTCGCGCTCGTGCCCGACCTGACCGTGGCGCAGAACGTGTTCCTGGGTGCCGAGGAGCACCGGTTCGGGATCGAGCGGCGCAACCTCGACGCGCGCTTCGCCGCGCTCGACGCCGAGGTCGGCTTCGGGCTCGACCCGCGGGCGAAGGTGCGCGATCTGCGGATCGCCGACCAGCAGAAGGTCGAGATCCTCCGATCCCTCGCACGCGACGCCCGCGTCATCGTCATGGACGAGCCGACCTCGTCGCTGACCGCCCGGGAGATCGCGCAGCTCGAGGATCTCATGCGGACGCTGCGCGATCGCGGCTGCAGCGTGATCTACGTCTCGCACTTCCTGGACTCGGTGCTCGGCGTCGCCGACCGGATCACGGTGATGCGGGACGGCCGACGGATCGACACGGTCGACGCCGCCGCAGTCGGCAAGCACGAGCTGGTGACGGCGATGCTCGGCCGCGAGATGGATCAGGCTTACCCCGCGCGCCCCGCCGCGCCGGATCCCGCCGCCCCGTTCCTTCTGGAGGTGCAGCACCTGCGCACCTCCACGGGGGTGGAGGACATGAGCTTCGCGGTACGGCCCGGCGAGATCGTCGGCTTGCTCGGCCTGGTCGGCAGCGGCCGAACCGAGTGTCTGCGCGCGGTGTTCGGCCTGGACGAGATCCTGGACGGCGTCGTCCGGTTCGGCGGGCACGACTGGAAGGGTCGCTCGCCCAAGCAGTCGATCGACGCGGGCCTCGTGCTCGTCTCGGAGGACCGACACAAGGACGGCCTCGTGCTGCAGCGCTCGGTGCGCGAGAACATCGCGCTCGCGAGCCTCGGGGCGCGCTCCCGGGCCGGCCTGATCGACGGCCGTAGCGAACGGGCCGTCGCGGATGAGCTCGCGCAATCGCTCGAGATGCGCCCGCCGGACACCGACCTCCCGGTCGGCTGGTTCTCGGGCGGCAATCAGCAGAAGGCGCTTCTCGGCAAGGCGCTCGCGGCACGGCCGCGGGCGATCATCCTCGACGAGCCCACGCGCGGCGTCGACGTCGGCGCCAAGCGCGCGATCTACGAGCTCATCGCCCGGCTCGCCCAGGACGGGATCGCGGTGCTGCTGATCTCGTCCGAGCACGAGGAGATCATGGAGCTCGCCCACCGCGCGTTCCTGGTCTCCGCGGGCCGCACCTTCGGGGAGATCGTCCCCGAGCAGACCGCCGTGGAGGACGTCCTGTTCCGGCTCTTCCACGTGACCCCCGGAGAGGAGACGGCAGCGTGAGCGAGGCCATCGACACCACCGCGACACGGGCCCAGGCCCGGAGGAAGTACACGATCAGGGAGATCGCGATCGAGTACGCCGTCCTGCTGCTGCTCGCCGCCGTGCTCATCGCGCTCGCGATCCTCTCGCCTTCGTTCTTCACGTTCGGCAACATCGTGAACATCCTGAACCAGAACGCCCCTCTCGTGATCATCGCCTCGGCGGGCACCTTCGTGATCATCTCGGGCAACTTCGATCTCTCCACCGGCGCGATCTACAGCGTCGCGGGCGTGGTCTCGGCCTGGCTCGCGATCACCACCGGCAACGTGTGGCTCGCTCTGCTCGCGGCCCCCGTCGTCGGGCTCGCGCTCGGCCTGTTCAACGGCGTCGTGATCACCCGGCTCCGCGTGCACTCGTTCCTCGGTACGCTCGCGTCGTCGATGATCTTCACGACGGTCGCGGTGCTGATCACGGGCGGCAGTCTGATCACCGTCACGACCCCCGGCTTCACCGCGCTCGGACGCAACAGGGTCGGCGGTGTCTTCATCGCGGTCTTCGTGATGATCGCCGTGGTCGCCCTGCTCTGGTTCGTGCTCTCGCGAACCGTGTTCGGCCGGCACGTCTACGCCATCGGCGGCAACCCCGAGGCCGCAGAGCTCTCCGGCATCCATGTCGGTCGCACCCGCGTCATCGTGTTCGTGCTGAGCGGGCTCGCCGCCGGCGCCGCCGCCGCGATCGGCGTCTCGCGGATCGCGTCGGGTCAGCCCCTCGCGGGCGCCGGACTCGAGCTGAGTGCGATCGCCGCGGTGATCCTCGGCGGCACGAGCATCTACGGCGGACTCGGCGCGGTCTGGCGATCGGTCGCCGGCGTGTTCCTCATCGCCCTCATCGGCAACGGATTCGACCTGCTCAACCTGAACCCCCAGCTCAAGGACATGGTGACGGGCTTCATCATCCTCGCCGCAGTCGGCCTCGCGGCCGCAGGGCGCGGCCGACGCTGACCGCACCGCCGCCGAGACCCGGTCGCCCTCGGGGCACCGGGCTCCCCGGCCTGCCCGAAGACCCCATCGCCCTCAACCGGAAGGAACCCCTTTCATGCCCGAGAACGTCAGAATCGCCGTCGACGTGGGCGGCACCTTCACCGACGTGGTCAAGCTCGTCCCCGAGACGGGAGAGCTCCGCTTCGAGAAGGTCCCGACCACCCCGAGCGAGCCCACCGCCGGAGTGCTCGCCGCCTTCGACAAGGCCGACGCCGACCCCGGCCAGGTCTCGATGTTCAACCACGGCAGCACGCTGGGCCTGAACTCGCTGCTCACCCGGACCGGGGCGAGGATCGCCACGATCGCCACGCGCGGCTTCCGCGACGTCTACCTGCTCGGCCGCACCGACCGCCGGGTCATGTACGACATCGCATACCGCAAGCCCGAGGCGCTGCTCGAGCGCTACGACACGTTCGAGGTCAGCGAGCGCAGTATGTTCGATGGCACCGTCGCGACACCGTTCGACGAGGAGGACGCACGTGAGGTCGCACGCGAGATCCTGCGCCGAGGCTACGACGCCGTCGCCGTCGCCTTCCTGCACGCCTACGCCAACCCGGCGCACGAGCTGCGCATGCGCGAGATCCTCCTCGAGGAGGCCCCCGGTGTCGAGGTCACCATCTCGCACGAGCTGTCGCGCGAGTACCGCGAGTACGAGCGCACGAGCACGGCCGTGCTCGACGCGTACATCAAGCCGATCATGCGCAGCTACCTCAAGGCGCTCGAGGGCGAGCTCGAACGGCGCGGCTTCGTCGGTCGATTCCTGATGTCGCGGTCGGGCGGCGGCGCGATGACCGCGTCGGCCGCTCGCGAGCAGCCGGTGAACCTGATCCTGTCCGGCCCCGCCGGCGGGGTCGTCGGAGCGGCGGCGTTCTCGAAGCTCATCGACCGGCCGAACCTCATCACGATCGACATGGGCGGGACCAGCCTCGACGCCTCGCTCGTGCAGGGCGGTCATCCCGTGCTCTACCACGGCGCGGAGTTCGAGGGCCTGCCCATCAACACCCCTTCGCTCTACATCCACACGATCGGCGCCGGCGGCGGCTCGCTCGGCTACCTCGACGAGGCCGGCGCCCTGCAGGTCGGACCGAAGAGCGCGGGGGCCATGCCCGGACCCGCGGCCTACGGGCGCGGCGGCACGCAGCCGACCTTCACCGATGCGGCGCTCGCGATCGGGTACCTCGGCACCGACACTCCGCTCGGCGGCGAGCTCACGCTCGACCGTGAGAAGTCGCTCGAGGCGCTCGCGCCGATCGCCGGATCGCTCGGGCTGAGCGTCACCCAGCTCGCGCGCGGCATGGTGCAGATCTCGAACACCAAGATCATGGGCGCCGTGCGCGCGATCACCATCGAGCTCGGACACGACCCGAAGGACTTCGCCCTGCTCTCATTCGGTGGGGGCGGCGGGCTGGTCGCGGTCGACGTGGCCCGCGAGCTCGGGATCCCGGAGGTGATCGTGCCGCCGGGGCAGGGCGCGTTCTCCGCGCTCGGCATGCTCATGGCCGACGTGCAGCACGACTACTCGCGCACGAGCCTGCAGCCGCTCGAGGATCTCGACGCCGCCGCCGCCGACGCCCTCTACGCCGGGATGGAGGCGGAAGCGCGCGAGACCCTGGGCGCCGAGGGCTTCAGCGACGAGCGCATGGTCTTCCACCGTGTGGTCGCCGTGCGCTACTCGGGGCAGGAGCACGCCGTCACCGTCGACTATCCGGACGACGGGTCGGATCCCCGCGCCGCGATCCGCGCCGAGTTCGACCGGCTGCACCTGCGGCAGTACGGGCACATCATGGACGACCCGATCGAGACCACCACGCTGCGTCTCGGCGCCGTCGGCATCGTCGACAAGCCCGATCTGCCGCGCGCCGCACGCCGCGACGGCGATCACGGCCCCGAACTGCGCCGCCGCACGGTGGTGCTCGACGGCGACGTGACCGCCGAGTACGCGCTCGTCGCGCGCGAGGAGCTCCTCGCCGGCGACGTGCTCGAGGGCCCGGCCGTGGTGACCGAGCACACCGCGACCACGGTGCTGCACGCCGGGGACCGGCTCGAGGTCGGCGCCTACGGCGAGCTCGTCATCTCGATCCAGTACGCACAGAAGGGGGCATGACATGGCCGACGCCATCACCACCGAGATCATCAGGCACGGCCTGCTGGCCGCCGCGGAGGAGGTCGCGCGCAACCTGTGCCGCACCGCCTACAACACCGTGGTCTACGAGATCCACGACTACGGGATCGGGATCCATGACGCGAACGGCGACGTCGTGGCGGACGCGCCGGGCATCGCTGTCTTCACGCGCGGCAACGATGCGGGCATCAAGCACTCGATCGAGTTCCTCGGAGCGGACGCGATGGAGCCGGGCGACGTCTTCATCATCAACTTCCCGTACTGGTCCAGCGCGCACACACTCGATCCGCTAGTCTTCGCGCCGATCCACGTCGACGACGCGCTCATCGGGTTCGCTTCGTGCCGCGTGCACGTCACCGACCTGAACCAGAAGGATCCCGGCTACGTCCTCGACTCGACCGATCGGTCGCAGGAGGGGCTCATGCTGCCCGCCTCGAAGCTGTACCGCCGCGGCGAGCGCAACGACGACGTCTTCAACATCATCCGGTTCAACAGCCGGATGCCGAAGCACACGATCGGCGACATCCAGGCGCAGGTCTCTGCCTGCGTGACCGGGGTGCGGCGCACGCAGGAGCTCGCGGGCAAGTACGGGGTCAGCACTCTCACCGAGGCAATGGACACGATCAACGCGCACGGCGAGAAGCTCGCCCGCCTCGCCCTCGCGAAGCTGCCGAAGGGCACCTGGACCGCGATCGACTACGTCGACGACGACGGGATCAACAAGGACGACCTCGTCACCCTGCGCTGCACGGTGACGGTCACCGACGACGAGATGGTGGTCGACTGGACCGGGAGCGCCGAGAACGTCGAAGGGCCGATCAACTTGCCTCCCGGGCAGACGGAGGCGCTCTCGAGCCTCATCTTCAAATCGCTCACCACCCCGGACTCGCCCGTCGTCGCCGGCAACTTCGCCCCGCTGCGGGTCGTCACGGTCCCGGGGTCGGTCATGCACGCGGTCTCGCCGATGCCGACCTTCACGCTCTGGACCGGACTGCTGGCCGGCGAGGTGATCCTCAAGGCGCTCGCGCAGGGCATGCCGGAGCTGGTGCCGGCGTGCTCCGGCGGCGACGTCTGCTCGATGATGGGCCTCGGCGTCAACCCGCGCACAGGCGAGCCGTGGCAGGAGGCCACGAACGAGGCGGTCGGGTTCGGCGGCACCGCGCACCACGACGGCGAGGACGGCATCATGCACCTCTCCGAGCCGGGATGCCGCAACAACCCGGTCGAGGTGCTCGAGGCCAAGTCCTCGATGATCATCGACCACTACGGCTACCGGACCGACACCGGCGGCGCCGGGCGCCACCGCGGCGGGGTCGGGGTGAGCCGCTCCTACCGCTTCACGGCGCCGGCCACCGGGATCTGCCTCGTCTACAAGACGAAGACGACGCCCTGGGCGATCGACGGCGGCGCGGACGGCGAGCCGAACCGGGTCGTGCTGAACCCGGGGACGCCGCGGGAGACGGTTCAGGGCGGCAGCTACAACCGGCTCGCCGCCGGCGACGTGCTGGTCAATCAGACGGGCGGGGGCGGCGGCTACGGCGATCCGTTCGACCGCGACCCCGCGGCCGTGGCGCACGACGTACGCAACGGGTTCGTCTCGCCGCAGGCCGCCGAACGCGACTACGGCGTGGTCGTGACCGCGGGCTTCGGCGTCGACGGCGCGGCGACCGCGGCGCTCCGAGGCCGCTGACCGGGACTCCGATCCGCCTCGTCCCGATGCGTCCGCCGTCGCGGGCGCATCGGGGCGCTCCTTGTTGTCAGCCGAGCGGTTCCGCGAGCGGCGCACCCGCCTGGCGGGCGAACAGCGCGATCGCGCGCTGCGCATCGGCGACGGAAATGCTGCCGCCGGCGACGATGTGCAGGCCGTAGGCATCCTCGAGAGCGACGAAGTTCATCGCGATGTCCTCGACGGGTCCGGTCAGCGCGAAGTCGCCGGCCGCCGCCCCGGCTTCCAGGATCCTCCGGTACAGCCCGAGCTGCTCGCCGTAGAGCCGCTGGACGAGCTCGTCATGCAGCGGCGACTTGCCCGCCAGCACGTCGAATTCATAGAGCAGACGCATGAGCGCGTCGTCCGGGCCGCTCGGCAGGCCGGCGCGGATCGCGATCGCGAGCTGTTCCGCCGGACGCTCCGCCCTTGCCACGAGCGCCTCGCGCTCCTCCCCGACCCTGCGCATGCCCGCGGCGTGCGCCTCGACGAGGATCGCATCGAGATCCTCGTAGTAGTACAGCAGCGCACCGCGGGTGACCCCAGCCTGGTTCGCGACGTCCGTCAGCGAGAGGTTGCGCAGCCCGTGCTCGGCGGCCGCATCGAGCGCCGCGTCCACCACTTCGCGGCGACGCTGCTGCTGGGTGCTCGGACGTGCCATGAAGCCAGTATCGCAGTCCCGCGAACGGATCCGGATCCGATTCCAAGAGTTTCTTGACATTTGAGTGAATTAATTTACTCTTGAGTCAAAGAACTGCGGTCGCTCCCCTAGCAGCGCCGCCCGAGACGTTGGAGCACGACATGGCGGTCGACACCCTCTACACCGGCGGACGCGTCCGCACCTTCGATCCCGCGCAGCCCTGGGCCGAGGCCGTCGGCGTCACCGGCGACCGGATCAGCTACGTCGGACCGGCCGCCGATGCACCCGCGGCGCGTCGCACGGTCGATCTGGAGGGGCGCCTGGTGACCCCCGGCGTCGCCGACACCCACAACCACCTGCTGCTCGGCTACGACGACCTCGCCGTCAGCCTCGACCAGGTGCAGAGCCTCGACGTCGTGCGCTCGCGGATCGCGGCCTTCGCCGAGGCGCACCCCGACCTGGAGTGGATCTGCGCCGAGAACGCTCTCTATTCGGTGGTCGAAGGGCGCCGTCCGCGCGCCGACGACCTCACCGGCGTCACCGACCGGCCCGTCTTCATCACCACCTACGACCAGCACTCCGTGTGGCTGAACCGGCCCGCGCTCGCGAAGCTCGGGATCCTCGGCGGCGGCGACATCGCCTGGGGCAACCCCGAGATCGACCACCGCACGGGCGAGCCCACGGGCTGGGTCACCGACTTCTACACGAGTGCCATGACGACGAACGGCCTCGCCGAGCTGCAGCGCGACATCCCGATGTACTCCCCCGACCGGCGCTACCGCAAGATCGTGAACAGCCTCGAGATGGCCCGCCGCTTCGGCATCACGACCGTGGTCGAGCCCCAGGTCCCGCTCGCCGAACTGCCGCTTTTCGACCGCGCCGAGCGCGAGGGCAAGCTCACCTCGCGGACGATCGCGGCGATCTACCACCCGGTCGGATCCGACGGCGACTTCCGCTCGCGCATCACCGAGGCGATCCGGGAGACCCCGCAGCACGACCGGTTCCGCCTCGGCATGGTGAAGCTCTACGCCGACGACGTGATCGAGCCGCACACGGCCGCCATGCTCGAGGACTATGCGAACCGTCCGGGCCATCGCGGACACACCAGCCTCGAGCCGACCGAGTTCACGAAGCTCTTCGTCGAGCTCGACCGCCTCGGCTACCAGGTGCACACGCACGCCACCGGCGATTGGGGCATCCGCCTGACGCTGGACTCGATCGAGGCCGCCCAGCGGATCAACGGCACCCGGGACGCCCGGCACGGCATCGTGCATGTGGAGTGCCTGGCCCCGGAGGACCTCCCGCGTTTCCGCGACCTCGGCGTCGTCGCGGCGATGCAGCCCCGTCACGCGTCCCCCGACCTCGTCGCCGGCACCTGGATGGAGAACGTCGGCGAGGCGCGCTGGGACCGCGCCTGGCGGTTCCGTTCGATGATCGAATCGGGCGCCCGCGTCACGTTCTCGAGCGACTGGCAGGTGGGCGAGATGGATCCACTCGTCGGCGTCTACAGCGCGATGACCCGCGCCCGCCTCGACGGCGGCGACGCCTGGACCCAGGGTGAGCGCCTCGATCTCGACCGCACGCTGGAGGCTTACACCAAGGGCGGGGCGGGAGCGTTCCACCACGAGGACTCGCTCGGCATGCTCCGCGCCGGATACCTCGCCGACCTCGTCGTGTGGTCGGGCGATCTGTACGCCATGGAGCCCGCGGAGATCCTCGCGCAGCACGCCGACCTCACCGTGGTCGGGGGCACCACGGTGCACGACGCCCGCGGCGAGTTCGACGGCGTCGCCGCCTCGGCGCCGGTCCAGGATCCGGGCGGGGCCGGACAGAGCTGCACCGAACCCTCCGCCGACCACCACTGCCACTCGCACACCGACTGAGGACGATCCCCACGATGTCAACGCTGCCATCCCACTCCACCGTCGCCGCCGGCGATGATCAGCTCGCGCACGCCGTCACGCACGAGCCCGGGTCTCTCAAGCGCACACTGAAACTGCGCCATCTGGTCTTCATCGGCCTCGCCTACATGGCGCCGCTCGCGGTGTTCGACATGTTCGGGATCGTCGCCGATCAGACCAGCGGCCACGTGCCGCTCGCGTACCTCGTGGTGCTGGTCGCGGTGCTCTTCACGGCGTTCAGCTACTCGCGCATGGTGCGGTTCTTCCCGATCGCAGGATCCGCCTACACCTACGCGAAGGAGTCGATCCACCCGTCGGTCGGCTTCCTCGTGGGGTGGGCGGCGACGCTCGACTACCTGCTGCTGCCGATGATCAACGCGATCCTGTCCGGGATCTACATGGGCGCGATCTATCCCGGCGTGCCGTTCTGGGTGTGGGTGCTGCTCACCGTCGTCATCTGCACCGCGCTCAACCTGGTCGGCGTGCGACTCGCGGCGAGCATGAACGTGATCCTGGTCGGGATCCAGCTCATCGTCGCCGTCCTGTTCGTGGTGCTCGCGGTCGTGAACATCGCGAACGGCGCCAACGGCGCGGCCTTCACCGTGCGGCCGTTCTTCTCCGGCGACATCCAGGCGGCGGCACTCGCCGGCGGCGCCGCGATCCTCGCCCTCTCCTTCCTCGGCTTCGACGCCGTCTCCACGCTCGCCGAGGAGGCGGAGCGCCCGACCAGGGACATCCCCCGCGCGATCTTCCTCATCGTCGCCGCAGCGGGAGCCTTCTTCCTCACCGTGACCTACGTCATGCAGACGCTGTTCCCCGACGTCGCGAAGCTCGAGAACATCGTCGGAGCCTCCCCCGAGATCGCGAAGTACATCGGCGGCGCCGCGTTCCAGGCGATCTTCGTCGGCGGCTACATGATGGCGGTGCTGGGCTGCGGCATCACGCAGCAGATGAGCGCAGCGCGCCTGCTCTACGCGATGGGCCGCGACGGCGCCCTGCCGAAGCGACTGTTCGGCCGGGTGAACCCGCGCACCGGCGTCCCTGTCGCGAACGTCCTCATCGTCGCCGCGATCGCCCTGACCGCGCTGTTCGTGAACCTCGAGCAGGCGTCGTCGATGATCAACTTCGGCGCGTTCATCGCCTTCACGTTCGTGAACCTCTCGGTCATCTTCGTGTTCTTCCGATTCATCACCAGGCGCACGATCGGATCCTGGATCGGCTTCGTCGTCATCCCCGCGGTCGGCGTCGTGATCAATGTGGCGCTCTGGCTCAGCCTCGACGGGATCTCGATGATCATCGGCGGCGCCTGGACCGCGATCGGAGTTGTCTACCTGCTCATCACAACGCGCGGCTTCCGGGCCGCTCCGCCCGACCTGACCGGCCCGATCAACGTCGGCATGTACGACTGACCGACGGCCGGCACCGGGCGCCGCGCCTCATGCGCGTTTCGCCCGGTGCCGGCGCACGGCGTCGCGGTTGGCGCAACGCACCGAGCAGTAGCGTTGCCGCCCGTTGCGGGTCACATCGGCCACGACATTCGTGCACGGCGCCGCCGCGCAGCGCCCCAGTCGCGTCATCCCTCGTGTGACCAGGTGCAGTGAGGTGCCGACGGCGATCACGGCGCGCAGCACACGGGGCAGCGAATCCTCCTCGCCGCGGTAGTGCAGATGCCAACCTTCGCCGTCGTGGTCCGTGAGCCGCGGGTACGCCGCCGCCGTGGCCATCTGCGCGTTCAGCAGCACTGCGCGCTCCTCCGGCGTCGGTGCATCGACGACGCGCAGCCAGTCGTCGATCACCCGCCGGGTGTCGGCGTGGTCTCCGGTCCCCGCGGGAAAGACCATCGTCATCCCGAAGTCGCGGGTGCGCTGCTCGATGCCGACACGATCGGACGGCCAGTCGTTGGCGAGCGATGCCGCCATCAGGACCGCATACTCGCCGTAAGGGTTGAGATGCATAATGGCATTACATCATGGTGGGGGCATGACCGCCGCATCCACCCCCGACACCGCATCGATCCCCCTCACGACTCCGGATCCGCTCCGACCCGCTCCCGCGCACGAGCATGCCTGGAGGACGCGGTCCCGGCACAGGACGTCCGACGGCACGCTGCTGTACGTCCGCTGCGTCACCTGCGGCGCGCAACGCGTGGATCTGCATGCCGCAGACTCTGCGGCTCCGACCGCGCTCAGCCGCGCCCTCGGGGCCGGAGAGGCCGACGGGCCGGCCGAAGGCGTCAGCCGGCCGTGAGCTCGACGAGCTTCCGCACCGTGCGGAGGTTGCGCGCCGTACCGGCGACACCCAGCGCGCGATCGAGCACCGCGCGCGTGAGCTTGCTGGAGTGCACTCCCCCGGCGCCGAAATCGATCCACAGGTCGTTTCCGCGCAGGGCGATCCGTTCGCCGGGCTGCAGTCGCTCATTCAGCGTCTCGACCGCATCGGCCAGCGGCACTCCCTCGAGGAACATCGCGTGCAGCATCTTGTCGGCCGCAGCATCGGGGAACGGGTTCTCCTCGATCGCCCGGACCAGCTCGTGGTGCGTGCGCAGGATCACGGGCGTGTTCACGCCGAACGCGTCGTGGATCAGGGTCCGCACCTCCGCGCACACCGCCGGCGGATCCGCCGGGGCGTCGCAGATGACGTTGCCGCTGGCGATGTAGGTGGTCACCGCGCCGAACCCTCCGCGGTCGTTCATGAGCGCACGCAGCTCCGCCATCGGCACCCTGTTCGCGCCGCTCACGTTCACGGCGCGCAGCAGCAGCGCGCAGCGTTCGACGGTCATTCGGCGGAGCCGTCGGTCGGCTGGTCGGAGACATCCGCGGAACCGGCGGGCGCCGTGCCGTCGGCCGGAGCATCCCGTCGGTCGGCGCTCGGCACGAGCTCGGCCCCGACATGCGCGAGCTCGGCGAGCGCTGCGGCGCTCGATTCGGCGCCGACGCCCGCGACGAGGTCGGTCAGGATCCGCACGTGCACGCCGTGTGCGATCGCGTCGGACGCAGAGGCGCGCACGCAGTGGTCGGTCGCGATGCCGACGACGTCTGCGGTGAGCACGCTGTGCGCGGACAGGATCGCGGCGACCGTCTCGTCCGTCTCCGTCACACCCTCGAACATGGAGTAGGCGGGCTTGCCCTGCCCCTTGCGCACGTGATAGGTGACGGAGGCGGTGTCCAGCAGCGGGTCGTAATCGGCGCCCGTGGTGCCGGCGACGCAGTGCACGGGCCAGCTGTCGACGTAGTCGGGCGTCTCGGAGAAGTGTCCGCCGTTGTCCCCCGTCGCGTCGTGCCAGTCCCGCGAGGCGATGATGACGTCGTAGTCGGCCGCGTGCTCGTGCAGCAGCGCGGTGACGCCGCGGGCGACCGCGTCACCGCCGGCCACGGCGAGGGCGCCCTCCTCGGTGAAGTCGTTCTGGATGTCGACGATCAGCAGTGCACGGGACATGCTCCGAGCGTACGCCGGAACGACGAAACCCCCTCCGAGGAGGGAGTTTCCCGTCGAGTCGAACGCCCGACCTGCGGCGCACCCTGCTTCCTCGCCAAGGAGCTGACCCTCCTGGCTTGTGCACGACGGAGGCGTTCCTTACGCTCGAGACAGCTCCAAGATCCACGCCGCGGCCCGCATCCGTGCCGTGGTCCGCCGTGTCTTTCGGTTCTGTCCGCGCCTGGGAAGGGCGACGATGATCCCTCGTCTCAACCATCCGTCCGATCTCGAGGATCTTCGGCGCCGGCTTCGCGCGACCCGCTGGCCCGAGCCGTGGCCGGAGGTCGGATGGGAGGCGGGGACTCGACTCGTCGAGCTGCAGCGTCTCGTCGCCTACTGGGCCGATGGTTTCGATGCGGACGCACAGCAGCACCGGATCGAGGCGCTTCCCTGGCGTTCGGCCGACCTCGATGGCACGCCTGTCGGCTACCTGCGCTTCGACCCTGTCACGCCGGGCTCCGCTCTGCCGATCGTCCTGACCAATGGCTGGCCGAGCAGCGCGCTCGAGCTCGTGGATCTGGCCGAGCGCCTCTCGAACCCCTCCCGTTTCGCGGCTGACCCGTCCGATGCCCGCACCGTCATCGTGCCGGCACTGCCCGGCTTCCCGTTCTCGCCTCAGCGACCGACCCTCACCGGGCAGACGCACGAGCTGTGGCACCGGCTGATGACCGCCGAGCTCGGATTCCCGCGGTACATCGCACACGGCGGTGATCTCGGCGCCGGGATCACCTCCCGTCTGGCGCAGGCGCACCCCGAACACCTCGCCGGCATCCACCTTCTCGCCGTGGCGGCACCGCGTGAGGTCGACTCCGAGACCCTCACCGATGACGAGCGCGACCATCTCGAGCGTGTGCAGAGATGGATCTCGACGGAGGGCGCCTACCAGCACCAGCACCAGACCCGCCCGCTCACGCTCGCCCCGGCGCTCTCCGACTCGCCGGCCGGGCTGCTCTCCTGGATCCTGGAGAAGCACCGGGCATGGAGCGACTGCGGAGGAGTCCTCTCGACCCGATTCTCAGACGACTATCTCCTCACCCTCGCGTCGCTGTACTGGTCCACGAACTCGATCGGGACCTCGCTCCGGCCCTACTACGAGTTCGCCGCAGGACTCACGACTCGGGTCGACCGCGTATCGGTGCCCACCGCGGTCGCACTCTTCCCGCACGACCTCACCCGCCCTCCGCGCAGCTGGGCGGAGCGCACCCATGACGTCGTGCGGTACACCGTCATGCCTCGTGGCGGGCATTTCGCGCCGCATGAAGAGCCGGCGCTCCTCGCCGCGGACATCACAGAGTTCGCTCGGTCCCTGCCCCGGGTCGGCTGACCGCACCCCGCAGCAGGAGAGGACGATGTCAGCATCGGTGCGACCAGGCCGAACGACGAAACCCCCTCCGAGGAGGGGGTTTCAGGTCGAGCCGCCCAAGGGAATCGAACCCTTGACCTTTTCATTACGAGTGAAATGCTCTGCCGACTGAGCTAGGGCGGCGCACACCCTGACGGATGCGCATGCGGGCGAACCGCACGATCAACGATCTTACCCTGTCCGCGGGTGTGCTGCGAACCACGCGCACCCCGGGCGCGGCACCGTCAGGCGACGGCCGTCCCGAACGTCGCCGCCTGCGGCGGACCTCGCCATCCGGGCAGGACCTCACCGCCCGCGCCGGACGGGCTACTCGCAGCGGATGCCCGCCTTGTCCGGCACGGTGCCGTCCACGAAGTAGGCGTCCACGGCGTCGTCCACGCACGAGTTGCCCTTGTTGTAGCCGGTGTGGCCCTCGCCGACGCGGGTGATGAGGATCCCGCCCTCGAGCTGCTTCGCAAGCGACTCGGCCCAGGCGTAGGGCGTCGCGGGGTCGTTGGTCGTGCCGACGACGAGGATGGGACCCGAGCCGGCCGCGGTGATCTCACCGCGCTTGCCCGTCGGCGGGTACGGCCACTGCTCACACGGATCGGGGCCGTCCCAGTAGGGGGCGATCGTCGGAGCCTCGGCCTTGATCTTGGCATCGGATGCCGCCTTGGCCGCCGCGTCGTTCTCCAGGGGGTAATCCATGCAGTTGTACGCGCGGAACGCCTCGGTCGAGTTGTCGGTGTACTTCCCGTTCTCCCGGTTGTTGTAGAAGTCAGCGAGCTGGAACGCCACGGAGGGGTCGCCCTTCAGCACCGCCGTGAGCGACTGGGTCAGGTACGACCAGCTGTCCTGCGAGTACAGCGCCGCGACGATCGAGGTCATCAGCGTGTCCGCACCCAGCATGCGGCCGTCGGTGTTCTTCTGCGGGGAGCGGTCGACGCTCGCGAGGAGAGCGCCGAGGTCGCCCATGGCATCGTCGACCGTGCCCTGGAACGGGCACTTCTTGCCCTTCAGGCAATCGGCCATGTAGGCGCGCAGGGCGGATTCGAATCCGATCGCCTGCGTCGTGCTCACGTCGAGATTGGAGACCGCCGGATCCAGTGCGCCGTCGAGCACGAGGTGCCCGACACGGTCCGGGTAGAGCTCGGCGTAGGTCGCGCCGAGGAACGTGCCGTAGGAGTAGCCGAGGTAGTTCAGCTTCTTGTCCCCCAGCACGGCGCGCAGCAGGTCCATGTCACGCGCGGAGTTCACCGTGGTGATGTACGGCAGGATCCCCTTGCTGTTCTGCTCGCAGGCGTCGGCGAAGCTCTTGTTGGCGCTCTTCTGCGCCGCGGTCCACTCGTCGCCGCCGCGCGCACCGGGGCGGATCGAGTACAGGTAGTCGTCCATCTGCGACGCATCGAAGCACTTCACCGCGGTCGAGGATCCGACGCCGCGAGGATCGAAGCCGATGACGTCGTAGTTCTTGGAGAGCGTCGGGCTGACCGCATAGTCGAGGCTCGACTTGATCAGTTCGAGTCCGCTCGCCCCGGGACCACCGGGGTTGGTCAGAAGCGATCCCTTCGAGGCGCCGGTCGCCTTGTGGCGCACCACGGCCAGATCGAGGGTCCCCTTCCCGGGGTCGTCCCAATCGAGCGGGGTCTTCACCGTGGTGCAGTCCATTCCGCCTCCGCATGCGGACCAGCTGAGGGTCTGCCCGTAGAACGACTTCAGGTCGTCGGCGACGCCCGAGGTGTCGGGGCTCGCCGTCGGCCTCGCCGACGAGGATCCGGCCGGAATCATCGCATACAGACAGCCGGTGAGCGCCAACGCGGCGACGACAAGACCCGCCGTCACCGTCGTGATGCGGCGGAGTCTCGAAGCGGAACGGGTGTTCATGGTCTCCTCCCGCTCGTGACGGTCACGAGCAAGCTCTCGAGGGCGAGCGCCGGGGCGACGTTGCGCTCCAGCGATTCCCTGGTCTCGGCGAGATGGTCCAGCACGATCAGGGTGCGCTCCGGCGGCCACGCGGCGGCGAGGGCGGAGAGCTCGGGCGCGAGCTCGGCGTTGATGAGAACGTCGCCGCGGCCGAACTGCAGCATCACCACGTCACGGAACAGCGACTGCAGGTCGGTGAGGACCCGGTCGAGGCCGTCGCGCACGCTGCGCTTGGCGCGCTGCTTCTGCTCGTCCTCGAGCGCGTTGACCTGCGAGCGCACGGCAGGCGGGACTGCCTGCCCCTCGGCGATCCCCACGGTGTGCAGCAACGCGCGCCGCTCGGCCTCGTCGCGTTCGACCGTGAGCACCTTCGCGTCGTCCGTCGCGGCCTGCACGATCTGCCCCGCGACCTCGACGGCGTCGCTGACTCCTCGCGCGCTCAGCACGGCGCGCAGCGTCTGCTCGCGGCGGGCGCGCGCCGCCTCATCGGTCGCAAGCCGCTGCGCCATGCCGATGTGCCGCTGCGCGTGGCGGGCGGCCTGTTCGGCGATGGCCGGATCCGCACCGGTGCGACGCACGATGAGCTCGGCGACCGAGGCGACATCGGGCTCGCGCAGCCGCAACGACCGCACGCGGGAGCGGATCGTGGGCAGCAGATCCGCCTCACTCGGCGCGCACAGGATCCACACCGTCTGCTCCGGCGGCTCCTCGAGCGCCTTCAGCAGCACGTTGGAGGTGCGTTCGGTCATGCGATCGGCGTCCTCGACGACGATCACGCGATACCGCCCGCTGGACGGCCCGAAGTAGGACCGTTCGACGAGCGCGCGGGCTTCGGCGATCGAGATGATCACCTTCTCCGTGCGGAGCACGGTCACGTCGGGGTGGGTGCCCGCGAGCACCTGGCGCATGGTCTGCTCGTCGTCCGGTCCTTCGGCGATCAGGGACGCGGCGAAGGCGGTGGCGAGCGTCGACCTGCCGGAACCGGGCGGACCCGTGATGAGCCACGCGTGCGACATCGCGGCAGGATCGGTGACCGCGGCCTGCAGCGTCTCGACCGCGGCCTCCTGCCCCCACACGTCCGTCCACGGGAAAGGGGCGAGAACGGTGGCCGGCATGCGGTCAAGCCTAACCGCGGGGAGTGACATCGCGCGCCCCGTCCACGGGTGGGCTGCTCGACGGACCTCAGGCCAGCAGCCCCGCCACCCTGGCGCGCACCGCGGCCGCGATCTCGTCCGGTTCCTGTGCGGCGTCGACGACGAGGAAGCGCTCGGGCTCCGCCGCCGCCAGCGCGAGGAAGGATTCGCGCACGCGCCGGTGGAACTCCTCGCGTTCGGCCTCGAGCCGGTCGAACGGCTTCTCGGCCGAGTCCAGACGCCGGCGGGCAAGGGCGGGATCCAGGTCGAGCAGCACCGTGAGATCGGGCAGCGCGCCTTCGGCGGCCCACAGCGAGAGTCCGCGCACCTCGTCCGCGTCCAGCACCCGGCCCGCGCCCTGGTAGGCGACCGAGGAGTCGAGATAGCGGTCCTGGATCACGACCTCGCCGCGATCGAGCGCGGGACGCACCACCGTCGCGACGTGGTGCGCGCGGTCGGCCGCGTACAGTAGCGCCTCGGCCCGGGGGGCGATGTCGCCGCGGTGATGCAGAACGATGTCGCGGATCAGCACGCCCACCTCGGATCCGCCGGGCTCGCGCGTGCGCAGGACCTTCCGGTCCTGGCCGCGCAGCCACTCCTCCAGCAGCGCGGCCTGGGTGGTCTTGCCCGTCCCGTCGCCGCCCTCGAGCGTGATCCAGAGGCCGCGGCCCGCGCTCACGCGCCGGCCTGCTTCTTCGCCGCGTTGGCGGCCCGGGTGGCCGCGGCCTTCTTCGCGGCGGCGGAGCGGGCGGCGGCCTTCTCATCGTCGGTCTTGGCAGCTGCGGCCTTCGCCGGTGCCTTCTTCGCCGGCGTCTTGGCGGGGGCCTTCTTCGCCGGCGCCTTCTTCGCCGCGGCGCGGGATCCGCGCTTGGGCGCAGGCCCCTTCGCGCGCTTGTCCGCCAGCATCTGCACGGCGATCTCGAACGTGATGTCCTGCACCTGCTGGCCACGCGGGATGGTCACGTTGGTCTCGCCGTCGGTGACGTACGCGCCGAAGCGACCGTCGCGGATCCGGATCGGCTTGCCGCTCACAGGATCCGCCTCGAACTCGGCGAGCGCGCTGGACGCCCGCCGGGCGCCGTATTTGGGCTGCGCGTAGACCGCCAGCGCCTGCTCGAGGCTGATGTCGAAGATCTGCTGCTCGCTCTCGAGCGAGCGCGAGTCCGCGCCCTTCTTCAGGTACGGCCCGAACCGGCCGTTCTGCGCGGTGATCTCCTCTTCGGTCGCAGGATCCACACCCACCACGCGCGGCAGTTCGAGGAGCTTCAGCGCCGTGTCGAGATCGATCGTGTCGACCGACATCGAGCGGAACAGTGAGGCGGTGCGCGGCTTGGGCGCCGCCTCCTTCTTCGCTCCCCGCTTCGGCTTGGGCGCCTCGACGACCTCGCCGGTCGCCTCATCGACCTGGTCGTCGTCGGAGACCGGATCGTTCTCCTGGATGTACGGGCCGAAGCGGCCGTCCTTGACGACGATGACCTTGCCGTTGTCGGGGTTCTCGCCGAGCACACGGTCGCCGGCAACGGGGGCGTCGATGAGCTCCTGCGCCTTCGCCGCGGTCAGCTCATCGGGAGCCAGATCCTCCGGCACGTTGACGATGCGCGGCTTCGCATCGGGATGCGCCGGGTCGGCGACCTCGAGGTACGGGCCATACTTGCCGAACCGGAGTGTGGCGGTGTCGGTGATCCGCGTGGCGTTCAGCGCCCGCGCGTCGATCTCGCCCAGGTTGTCGACCACCTGGCGGAGGCCGACCTGCGTGTCGTTGCCGTAGTAGAAGGAGTGCAGCCACTCGATGCGCTTCTGCTCGCCACGGGCGATCGCGTCGAGGTCGTCCTCGAGGGCGGCGGTGAAGTCGTAGTCGATGAGATCGGCGAAGTGCTGCTCGAGCAGGCGCACCACGCTGAACGCCATCCACGTCGGCACGAGGGCCTGACCGCGCTTGGTCGCGTAGCCGCGGTCGATCACGGTGCCGATGATGCTGGCGAACGTGGAAGGCCGCCCGATGCCGTGCTCCTCGAGCGCCTTGACCAGCGATGCCTCGGTATAGCGCGGCTTCGGGGTGGTGCGGTGCGGCTTCGCCTCAGCGTCCGCGACACGGAGCACGTCACCGACGGCGACCGCCGGAAGCGACTGATTCTCCGCGGCGTCGGCGGCGTTGCGGCGCTCGTCCTTGCCCTCCTCATAGGCCTCCAGGAAGCCCTTGAAGGTGTACACCGTGCCGGACGCGGTGAACTCCGCGTTCTTCCCATCGGCGTCCACGGCGATCGTGACGGTGGTGGTCTCGTACTTCGCGTCGGACATCTGGCTCGCGACGGTGCGCTTCCAGATCAGGTCGTAGAGGCGCAGCTCCTCGCGGTCGAGCTGGCCGGAGACGGACGCCGGCGTGCGGAACTGCTCACCCGACGGCCGGATGGCCTCGTGCGCCTCCTGCGCGTTCTTGCTCTTGCCCTTGTACACGCGGGGCTTCAGGGGTACGGCCGCATCGCCGTAGAGCGCGACCGCCTGCGACCGCGCCGCCTGCACCGCCTGGGTGCTGAGGGCGACCGAGTCGGTGCGCATATAGGTGATGTAGCCCTTCTCGTAGAGGCGCTGGGCGACGCTCATCGCCTGCTTCGCGCTCATCGATAGCTTCCGCCCCGCCTCCTGCTGCAGCGTGGAGGTGGTGAAGGGGGCGTAGGGGCTGCGGGTGCCGGGCTTCGCCTCGACCTTCGTGACGCTGCCGGATCCGACCGCGTCGACGGCGGCGGCGAGCGCTGCGGCCGCCTTCTCGTCGAGGATGACGACGGCCTTCTTCAGAGCCCCGTTGTCGTCGAAGTCCGTGCCACGGGCGATCGCGCCGCCGTCCAGGCGGACCAGCCGCACGGTGAAGGCGGAGCCCGAGGCGGACGCCATGGCGTCCACGTCCCAGTACTCCGCGGACACGAACGCCATGCGCTCGCGCTCGCGGTCCACGATCATGCGGGTGGCGGCGGACTGCACGCGGCCCGCGGAGAGCCCGGACTTGACCTTGTACCAGAGCACCGGGGAGACGTCCCAGCCGTACAGGCGGTCCAGGATCCGGCGGGTCTCCTGCGCGTCGACGAGTGCGAGGTCGAGCTCGCGGGTGTTTCCGACAGCGGCCTGGATCGCGTCCTTGGTGATCTCGTGGAAGACCATGCGCTTGACCGGCACCTTGGGCTTCAGGGTCTCCAGAAGATGCCAGGCGATGGCCTCGCCTTCGCGGTCCTCATCGGTGGCGAGCAGGAGTTCGTCGGCGGTCTTGAGCGCGCGCTTGAGCTCGGCGACGGTCTTGGTCTTGCGATCGGAGACGACGTAGTAGGGGTCGAAGTCGTGGTCGACGTCGATCGAGTACTTGCCGTACGCCTGCTTGTCAGCGGCCGGGATGTCCTTCTTGTCGGCGAGGTCACGGATGTGTCCCACCGAGCTGAGCACCTCGAAGCCGTCGCCGAGATAGCCCTGGATGGACCTCATCTTCGTCGGGGACTCGACGATGACAAGCTTCTTGCCTTGCGCCACGGGTGCGTCCTTTCGTCGAAGCACACCATACACACCGTGTCGGAGCCGGGCGCTCAGCACGATGTCGACGTCGCCTGCAGGGGCTTCGGGTTCTCCTGCACAGATTCGGGCGTCGTTCGGGAATCCAGCGTACGCCGCTGCGAGCTGGGCGAAGGCCACGTGTCCGCGCCCCGAGGCGCCTCGCCCTTCTCCACGATCGGCCGCGGGGGCCGCGCAGCGGCCCAGCCACGCCACTCCCCGCCCGTCGCAGGCGGCGTCATCCACTGTCTTCCGCCACGCCGGGCGGACCGGCGCGGGCGCTGGCGACGACCGGAAGTCCGACATAGGCCGTGGACACCCGCACCGTCGCGATGAGGCCGTCGATGCGGCATTCCTCGACCTCCGTGCGGTGCGCGGCGGCGATCCGCTCCGCGACGGCGCAGGCGTCGTCGCCGGTGAGGACCGCGCCACTCGTGACGTCGGCGACCGCGAGCGCCGCGGCATCGGCCGCTCCGGCGGCACGCTGCGAAGTCGCTCCCGCTCCGCCGACCGCGGCCACCCCGAACGCCAAGGTGCCCGCGATCGCGAGCCCGCCGATCGCGAGCGCCGTCCCACCCATCAGCGGCCACCTCCGTGCGCCTGCGACCTCGGCGAGCGCGCAGCCGCGCATCCCGCCGGTGCCGGTGTCGGCCGAACGCTCATCGACCGCCGTCCAAGGCACAGCCCGTCGCTCGCATGGGAATGGAGATGCTCCCGAGGATCCGGGTATCGACCCCGGCCGTGACGCAGACGAGGCCGTCGCTGCGGCTCACCGCGATCCCCGCCGCCGGATCCGCCCTCCGGACCACCGCATCGGCGTCGCCGTCGGCATCACCGCGCCCGAGGATCCGTGCAGCATCAGCCGCCGCATCCTGCAGCGAGACGAGCCGAGTCCCGGCGCCGACCACCCCGGCGCCGAGCAGCATCACGAGCACGACGATCGGCAGGGCGACAGCGAGCTCCGCCGTCGCAGAGCCGCGCTGCCGGTCGTGACCGCCCGCTCCAGGGAACGCGCGATCCCGGCCGGTGGTCCTGGGGAGCCTCGCGTCGCCGTCGGGCGGGCGACGCCCACGCTCGGCGCGGTGCGTCGTCATGCCACCGTCAGCGCGCGGCGCACGAGATCCGTCAGGATCCCCCGCACCTCGTCGCTGCGCATGATGACGACGAGCAGTCCGGCGAAGGCGACGGCCGCCATCGTGGCGATGGCGTACTCCGCCGTGGCGGCACCGGTGTCGTCGCCGAACAGCAGGGCCGCACTGCGCCGTGTGAGCGGTGGCAGGGAGCCGGCGATCGGCGCCGACGGCATCGCTTCCGCCGGACGGGTCGGCGAGGTCGGCGCGTCGGCCACAGGATGGATCTGGTTCATGATGTTCCTTCTCTCTTCTCTTCCGGATGACGGCGCCCGGTCGGGTGCCGTCGTATTCAGGCGAACGGCAACGGGGTCGTGGACAGCACGCTGAGGATCAGGGGCGCGACGCCGAGCAGCATGAATGCCGGCAGTGTGCAGGCCCCGAGCGGGAGCAGCAGGCGCGAGCTCAGCCGTGCAGCACCCGTGCGACCGACCGTGCGGGCATCACGTCGGGCGCGGTCCGCCTCGGCTCGCAGCAGCTCCACGGCCGGCACACCGGCGGCGGCCGACAGGCGCAGCACCCGCTCGATCGTCTCCCCGGCGGTCCCCGGGTCGTCCTCCGCGGCACTCTCCTGTTCCACGAGCGAACGGGCGCGCGGGATCGCGGTTCCGCCCGTGAGCGCCACCACGAGCAGCTCGGCACGGATCCCCGGGGTCCCGGCAGGCGGGGCGGCTCGACGCACCAGCGCCCTGGTCCAGGCGCGCGCGGCCGACAGCAGCCCGAGACCGGATGCGAGGCAGACCCACCCTGCGGGCTGCGTGAGCAGCACCGTCACGGTGTCGAAGCCGAGGGCGGTTCCGAGCAGCAGACCGACGAGCGGCAGCCACAGCATGAGCCGGGCGGTGCCGGCAGGCTCGGCGAGCGCGATCGAGACCTCGGCCCTGATGTCGCCGGCACCCTCGAGCGCCGCGGCGATCGCACGCAGCACCTCGCCGAGTGGCGCCCCCACGGTCGCCGAGATCCCCCACGCCGCGGCGACCGTGCGCCACACCCCGCCCCGCAACCGGATGGCGTCGACCAGCGGACGCCCCTGCTCCACGTCGGCGAGCACCTCGACCGCGTCGGACGAACCGCTCTCCGCCAGATGCCGCCAGGCCGTGAGCGGCGCCGCGCCGGCCTGCAGCAGCACGGCCAGGGTCCGCACGACCTCTGCGACCTCGGTCTCGGACGGCCCCCCTCCACCCCGCAGGCGCGGATGCCGCCCACGGGCGGGCCGGCCGGATCCGACTCGTGCCTTCACGCGCCTCACCACGGCTGCACCTCTGCGATGCCCAGGTGCTCGCCGTCCAGCCGCAGCACGCCCACCTGGGCGAGCCGACGCACACCACCCGTGGCCCGGACCAGATGCAGCACAAAGGCGAACGCGCTCACGGCCTGACGTGCGAGCGCGGGCGGATCCATCCCCGCCAGCGCGCCGAGTGCTTCCAGCCGTGCGGGGACGTCGGCGAGCCCGCTCGCATGCATGGTTCCCGCGCCACCGTCGTGGCCCGTGTTCAGCGCCGTCAGCAGATCGCGGATCTCCTCGCCACGGCACTCGCCCACGATCAGCCGGTCCGGCCGCATCCTCAGGGACTCGCGTACGAGTCGAGCGACGCTGATCGCGCCGACGCCCTCCAGGTTCGGTTGCCGTGCTTCGAGCGACACGTGGTGCGGATGCCGGGGCCGCAGTTCGGCGACGTCCTCGATCGTGAGGATCCGTTCCTGCGGCGGCACGTGCGCGAGCAGGGCTGCCAGCATCGTCGTCTTGCCCGTGCCGGTGCCGCCCGTGATCAGCACGTTCCTCCGGTCGCGCACGGTGTGCTCGAGCCAGGTCCGCTGTGCCGCGTCGACGGCGCCGAGTCGGCCCAGGTCGTCAAGATCCGCCGCGCGCACCCGCGGGATCCGCACCGAGACGGCCGTGCCGCTGGTCGACACCGGCGCGAGCACGGCGTGCACGCGCACGCCCGAGGCGAGCCGCACGTCCACGCAGGGCGCCTGATCATCGAGGTGCCGGCCGCCGAGCGCGACCAGGCGCACGGCCAGCTCGCGCACCTCGCGCTCCGACGCCGTCCATCCGGGCACCGGCTCCGCGCCGGCGCCGCGATCGAGGAAGAGACCGCCGGCGCCGTTCAGGAACAGGTCCGTCACCTGCGGATCGGCAGCGTGCACGGCAAGTTCGCCGAATGCCGGGTCCAGCTCGAGCCGCTCGGCGGCGGCAGCGGATCCACGCGGGACGATCACGAAGGGCGAGGCCATGTCCCGACGCTAGGCACCCGCGCCACGGCGCGGGACGGGGTCCGCGCAACCGGTGCACAACCCGCCGCGCCGCGCGAATGTGCGGAGCGGGCGACCGCCAACCACGGGTTCTACCGCGGAACGACCGGGAACGGAAGTGGGCGGCATCCCACGGGGGGAATGGGATGCCGCCCGTCTGCGGCGGACGGAGGGGGACCGTCGGAGCCGCAGGAAAGCCGGATTCGATTGATCGGCCGTCGGACAGTGTACGTCTGAAAAGGCACCGTACAAAACGGATCCGACTACCGACTTCCGTCGGTAGTGAGAGACGATGGGCACGGCTAGATTCACCGATGTCGCGGCTGACGCCGCGATGCCCCCGCCGCAAAGGAGCGCCCTCTCACCATGAGCAGCCAGATCGATCACGTCTTCGACGAGACCCGGGTCTTCCCGCCCTCCCCCGAGTTCGCCGCCGCGGCCGTCGCGCAGCCGGAGCTCTACGCCGAAGCGGCCACCGATCGCGAGGCGTTCTGGGCGAAGCAGGCCCGCGAGCTGCACTGGCACACGCCGTTCACCGAGGTGCTGGACTGGTCCGCGCCGCCGTTCGCGAAGTGGTTCGCCGACGGCGAGCTCAACGTCGCGTACAACTGCCTCGACCGGCACGTGGAGGCCGGCAACGGCGACCGCATCGCCCTGCTCTGGGAGGGCGAGCCCGGCGATGAGCGCCGCATCACCTATGCCGAGCTCACCGACGAGGTCAAGCGCCTCGCGAACGTGCTCGAAGGCCTCGGCGTCGGCCACGCCGACCGCGTCGCCATCTACCTGCCGATGATCCCCGAGGCCGTGGCCTCGATGCTCGCCGTCGCGCGCATCGGCGCGATCCACTCCGTCGTCTTCGGCGGCTTCAGCGCCGACAGCCTGCGCTCCCGCATCGACGACGCGGGAGCCAAGGTCGTCATCACCGCCGACGGCGGCTACCGCAAGGGCAAGGCGTCCGCGCTGAAGCCGACGGTCGACCAGGCGCTCGCCGACCGCGGATCCGGCGAGCAGAACACGGTCGAGCACGTGATCGTGGTCCAGCGCTGTGAGAACGAGATCGACTGGGACGACGAGCGCGACCTCTGGTACCACGATGTCGTGGGTGCGGCCTCGAACGCGCATGCCGCTCAGGCGTTCCCCGCCGAGAACCCGCTGTTCATCCTGTACACCTCCGGCACCACCGGGAAGCCCAAGGGCATCCTGCACACCTCCGGCGGCTACCTCACCCAGGCGTCCTACACGCACCGCGTGGTCTTCGACCTGAAGCCCGAGACGGACGTCTACTGGTGCACCGCCGACATCGGCTGGGTCACCGGACACTCGTACGTCGCCTACGGACCGCTCGCCAACGGCGCCACGCAGGTCATGTACGAGGGCACGCCGGAGACCCCGCAGCAGGGGCGCTGGTGGGACATCATCCAGAAGTACGGCGTCACCACCCTCTACACGGCACCCACCGCCATCCGCTCCTTCATGAAGCTCGGCCGCGAGATCCCGAACCAGTACGACCTGACCTCCCTGCGCCTGCTCGGCTCGGTCGGAGAGCCCATCAACCCCGAGGCGTGGATCTGGTACCGCGACGTCATCGGCGGCAGCCGCACGCCGATCGTGGACACCTGGTGGCAGACCGAGACCGGCGCGATCATGGTCTCCCCGCTGCCGGGCGTCACCGCGACCAAGCCGGGTTCGGCGCAGGTGGCGCTGCCGGGCATCTCGATCGACGTGGTGGACGACGACGGCACCACCGTGGGCATCGGCGGCGGCGGGCTGCTGGCGATCACGGAGCCGTGGCCGAGCATGCTGCGCGGCATCTGGGGCGACCCGGAGCGGTTCAAGGAGACGTACTGGGAGAAGTTCGAGAAGCAGGGCTACTACTTCGCGGGCGACGGCGCGCGCTTCGACGACGACGGTGATCTGTGGCTGCTCGGCCGCGTCGACGACGTGATGAACGTGTCCGGTCACCGCCTCTCCACCGCCGAGATCGAGTCGGCGCTCGTGGCGCACGAGGCGACCGCCGAGGCCGCCGTGGTCGGCGCCTCGGACGAGACCACCGGCCAGGCGGTCGTCGCGTTCGTGATCATCAAGGAGAGCTACCTCAAGGCGCACTCCCCCGAGGGTCTCGCGCAGCTGCTGCGCGGCTGGGTCGGCGAGCAGATCGGCCCGATCGCCCGTCCACGCGACGTCTACATCGTCGGCGAGCTGCCCAAGACCCGCTCCGGCAAGATCATGCGCCGCCTGCTGCGCGACGTGGCCGAGGGCCGTGAAGTCGGCGACACCACGACGCTCGCGGACACCATGGTGATGTCGACCATCTCGGCGCAGGTGAAGTAGGTCCCGAGCCCGTCGAGGCCACGGATCCGCACCTGCGACGGGTCCGGATCCGCAGACGAAAGAATCCGGATCCGCAGATGAAAGAAGGGGCGCTCTCCGCGGAGAGCGCCCCTTCTTTCGTGAAGAACTCAGGCGAGGGTGAAGACGACCTCGACCTCGACCGGGCTGTCCAGCGGCAGCACGGCCACGCCGACGGCGGCGCGGGCGTGCCTGCCGGCGTCGCCGAAGATCTCGCCCAGTACCTCGCTCGCACCGTTGATCACGCCGGGCTGGCCGGAGAACGACGGGTCGGACGCGACGAAGCCTCCCACGCGCAGCACCCCGCCGAGGCGGTCCACCCCGCCAGCCGCGTCGGCCGCTGCGGCGATCGCGTTCAGTGCGCACACGCGGGCGAGTCCCTTCGCGTCCTCCGCCGGGATCTCCGCGCCGACCTTCCCGGTCGCGGGGAGGGATCCGGCCACGAACGGCAGCTGACCCGAGGTGTACACGAGTCCGGCATGCACGCGGGCGGGCACGTAGGCGGCCACGGGTGCGGCGACGGACGGAAGCTCGATGCCGAGCTCGGCGAGACGGGCGCTGATGGTCATGCAGATTCTCCTTCGAACTGACGCGCGGCCTCCGCGGCCGCGGAAAGGCCGGTGTTGGCGGCGGTGTCGCCGCCCACCGGACGCTTAAGGTACGCCACGAGCCCGCCTTCGGGCCCGGTGACGACCTGCACCAGCTCCCAGCCCTGCTTGCCCCAGTTGTTCAGGATGGCGGCGGTGTTGTGGATCAGCAGCGGTGTGGTCAGGTATTCCCACGTTGTCATGGCTCTCCCGGCGGGACGGACGCGCTCGGGCGCGTCAAAGTTTGCGTTCAGGGAACTCCCCTACGATCAAGCGTATGCCTCAGACCAAACGCACGCTCACCGGCGTGCTCAGCGGCCTGGCCGGCCTTGTCGGTCTCAGCGTCGTCGCCGGTGTGCTCGTCACGGCCACTGTGACTCCGGTGTTCGCCGTCACCGGAGCCGCCGCCGCCCAGTCGATCGACATGTTCGAGGGTCTGCCCTCCAACCTGAAGGTCGACCGTCCGATGCAGCCGACGACGATCTACTCCAAAGACGCTGCCGGCAACGATCAGGTCATGGCGCGCTTCTACGACCAGAACCGCGTCCCGGTGAAGTATGACCAGGTCGCGCCGGTGCTGTACGACGCACTGCTGGCGAGCGAGGACAAGAACTTCTACTCGCACGGCGGCATCGACATCGCCGGAACCCTGAAGGCGATCGTCGGCAACGTGAGCGGATCCGCCACCAACGGCGGGTCGTCCATCAGCCAGCAGTACGTCAAGAACGTGCTGCTGCAGGAGTGTGAGAAGGGCGTCCCCCTCTCCGACCCGAAGCGCGACGACAAGCTGAATCAGTGCTGGGTCGACGCCGCCTCCGCCGTCGGCTCCAAGGGCATCGCACGCAAGCTGCAGGAGATCCGCTACGCCACAGCGATCGAGAAGCAGTACTCCAAGAACGACATCCTCATCGGGTACCTGAACCTGGTGAACTTCGGCGGCACCACCTACGGCATCGAGGCCGCAGCCCAGCGCTACTTCAGCGTCTCCGCCTCGCAGCTCAACGCGGTGCAGGCCGCGACCCTGGTCGGCATGGTGCAGAACCCGAACGCCTTCCGCATCGACATGCCCGGCGGCACGTACGACTGCGACAAGGACGGCAAGAACTGCAAGAACTCCCAGGCGGACGGCTACCACGACACCCTCGTGCGCCGGAACTACGTCCTCAGCCGCATGGAGGTGCTCGGAAAGATCACCAAGGCGGAGTACGAGGCCGACAAGGCGCAGCCGATCACCCCGGCGATCAAGACGCCGACTTCGGGCTGCGGCGATGCCGGCGGCAACGCCTTTTTCTGCCAGTACGTGATCTCGACGCTGAGGAACGACACCTCACTCGACTCCGTGCTCGGCCCGGTGAAGGACCGCGCTGACAAGCTGTACCGTGGCGGGCTGAACATCCACACGACACTGTCGGCGCCGATGCAGGGCGCGGCCCTGCAGGCGATGGCTGACAACACCACTCCCACGATCGAGGGCATGGACTTCGGTGCTTCCGCGGTGACGATCGAGCCGAAAACGGGCAGGATTCTGTCTCTCGCGCAGAACACCGGTTTCACCGAGGAGAACACGGATACCGCCACCAGCGGGCTCACCAGCATCGTCTACGCGGCCGACAGCGCACACGGGGGCGGGATCGGTTTCTCGGTCGGATCGACCTACAAGATCTTCACTCTTATCGACTGGTTAGAGAAGGGGCACTCGCTGCGTGAAACGGTGAACGGCGCAGTACAGCGCTACACGATGAAGTGCGGTGACGAGCGGATCCCGATGACCTCCGACGTGGCGAACTTCCAGAACGCGCGCGGCTACACCGGCACCCCGATGGACTTCACTCGGCAGTCATTGAACAGCGGCTTCCTCTCGATGGCCTCGAAGCTCGACCTCTGCGACATCAATGACGTGGCCGCGCGGCTGGGTGTGCACACGGGTGATGGGTTCCCTGTCAACTCGCGCGTCGACGTGCCCGATCCTAAGGACCCGAGCGTGATCCAGATCCACGGACCGCAGCCGTTCGACGTGCTCGGCTCCAAGAACATCGCGCCGCTTCAGATGGCGTCGGTGTACGCCACGATCGCGAACAACGGAACCCAGTGCGAACCGCATGCGATCGACAAGATTACGGGTCCCGACGGCGTCGACATGTCGCTGCCTCCGACCAAGTGCACGGAAGTCGTCAAGCCGGAGATCGCGGCGGCCACGGCGTACGCCCTGCAGGGCGTGATGGCCAGCGGCGGCACGGGATCGCAGGCCAATCCCTTCGACGGCACCCCGCTGATCGGCAAGACGGGTACGCACAACAACCAGCAGACGATGCTCATGGCCTCGTCGACGGGGTCTACCACCGGAGTCTGGGTGGGACAGGCGAACGGCGACCTCGACATCAACGACTTCTACACGAAGGACACCAACGTCCCCAACATCCGCTACTACCTGTCTCGTCAGATCTTGACGACAGCTGACGAGCTCTTCCCTGGCGGGGCCTTCCCTGATCCTCAGCAGAGCGCGCTCAAGCAGTCGTACTCGAATCTGCCGAGCGTGATCGGCATGACCGTCGATCAGGCGACGCAGACACTCGAGGGCGCCGGGTTCTCGGTCTCGGTCGGCGCGGCGGTGCAGAGCAATCTGCCGACCGACCAGGTCGCGCAGCAGGATCCGGGCCCAGGCCAGGTCGTCACGGGCAGCACGATCACGATCAGTCCGAGCAATGGGCAGGGTGCGTCCGTGCCGAACGTCGTCGGCATGACGATGGGCGACGCGGCGAACGCGCTCAAGACGGCGGGCTTCCAGGCCGTGAAGGGCACCTGCACCCCCGGCAACGGCGACGACTCCGGCACCGTGTCGGCGACGAACCCGGTCGCGGGGACAGCCGCCCCCAAGGGGTCCTCGGTCACGCTCAACTACGTGAAGAAGAACTGCTGAGGATGTCGTCCTCTCGCACCACCCGTTCGGCCCTCATCGCACTCGGTGCGGTGGGGGCCGCCGGTGTCGCGGCCGCAACCTGGGGCATCGGCATCGAGCGCTACCTCTTCACGCTGCGCCATGCCACGGCCCGATCGCTGCCGGCAGGGTCGCGCCCGATGCGGATCCTGCACGTGTCCGATGCCCACATGGCGCCCTGGCAGCACCGCAAACAGCGCTGGCTCGCCTCCTTGGCCGAATTGCATCCCGACCTCGTCGTGAACACCGGCGACAACCTCGGCCACGAGGACGGACTCGACGGCGTCCGTGCTGCGTTCGCCCCGTTCGCCGGGACGCCCGGGGTCTTCGTTCACGGATCCAACGACAAGTTCGGGCCGTCGCCGCGCAATCCGTTCCGCTACTTCATGGGCCCTTCGGCGCGCTCGATCACGGCCCCGAAGCTCGACACCGAGGCCCTGGACCGCTTCTTCGCCGACGAGCTCGGCTGGACGGATCTGGACAACACCGCGGCGAGCCTCGAGGTCGCGGGTTCCCGAGTGGATCTGTTCGGCGTCGACGACGCGCACCGCGATTGGGATGAGCTCGACGCGCTTCCCGCCGCGATCGACGCGCTGGGCCCCCGCTCGGTCGACGTGCCCGTGCTGGGCGTCACCCACGCCCCGTACCAGCGCGTCCTGAACGCGTTCACGGATCTCGGAGCGGACGCGATCCTCGGCGGTCACACGCACGGCGGACAGGTGTGCATCCCCGGCTTCGGCGCGATCGTGGCCAACTGCGACATCCCCCTGAGGCAGGCGAAGGGTCTCAGCACCTGGACTCACGCGGGCCGCACGGTTCCGCTGAACGTGAGCGCGGGCTGCGGTCACTCGATCTACGCGCCGGTCCGCTTCGCCTGCCGCCCCGAGGCGACGCTGCTGACGCTGCTGCCCCGAGGATAGCCCTGCGCGTCCGCCGTTCGGACCGGCTCGACTCCCGATGCGGAATCGTCGCACCCTCGTGTCGTGAGCGTCAGCCGGCGGGCACCCATTCGACGTTCATGTCGGGGCGGATCACCACGGTCTCGCCCGCCTGAAGGACGTGATCCCCCCGGTCGGCGCCGATGTGGTTGTAGCGGCCGACCATGAGGGGGTTCGTACAGAGACGGTCGCCGATGCTCCAGGTGTCGTCGCCGGAGGCGGCCGTGTAGCTGACGATCGCTCCCGCGCCATCCCGGTTCACCGTGCCTGCTGCCCCCGGGGAGGCGCCCCGGTCTGCCGCTTCTCCGATGAGCCTGCCGTAGCTGTGGCCGTTCAGGTCGAAGATCTCGATCTTCGAATAGGTCGTGCACCCCTTCGGGAGTTCGCTCGCCTTCACGCTGATACCGTCCCCGAGCCAGATGACCCGATCCGATTCGGGACTCGGCCTGGGCGTGGCATCCTGTGGTGCTGCGGCGGCGCTCTCCAGGGTCCGCGGAGCATCATGAGGAATCGCCGTGAAGGCGGCGATGACGGGTGGCGCGGCGATCGCCAGCAGTCCCGCGACGGCGAGTCCGGCGATGGCATACGTGAGGGTCGCGGCGCGCTTCATGGCGACAACCCGGCGCGCGCGGCACCCCGATGCCTACGGAGGCACCGCTCCGATCCCGTGTGAGGCACTGCTGTTCCTCCTCTGGAGCTCTCCGGGCCCGGGCAGGCCGAGCCCATGCGAGACCCGCCGAACCCTGAGAACGTATGAAGGACGGCTATGCGTGGGCTGTCAGCAGCACACGCCGCACCGGCGAGGCATGCGCCACGCGCGGGTTCCGCCTCGATTCGGCCCCGAGCCCGTTTCCGTATAGACTTGAACGGTTGCCACGGGGTGTGGCGCAGCTTGGTAGCGCGCTTCGTTCGGGACGAAGAGGCCGCAGGTTCAAATCCTGTCACCCCGACCAACGCCAGAGGGACCGGCCCGCAGGGTCGGTCCCTCTGGCGTTGTTTCGTGATGTCGGGCGGGGCCCCAGCGCAGAGGCTCCGCGCGTCGCGAATGCGACGTGTGGAGAAGCGCCTGGGGATGCACCCCGACGTAAACACAACAGAGGGATCGACCCGCCAGGGTCGATCCCTCTGTTGCTTCTCGCATTCCGGCGGCGTTCGAGTCACCGCGTGCGGCGCACGTCCGACGGTCGAAGTCCGCCCGGCTCGCTCTCACCCGGATCCTCTACGCTGGAACTGCTATGACGACGCCCCGCCTGGTCGCCTTCGACCTCGATGACACCCTCGCCCCCTCCAAGAGTGCGATCGACCCCCGCATCGCGGACCTACTCCTCGCCCTGGCCGGCCGGGTCGAGGTCGCGATCATCTCCGGTGGCAACGAGGAGCAGTTCCGCACCCAGGTCGTCTCGCGACTCGGCGAAGCCGACGACCGGCTCCTGCAGCGCATCCACCTGTTGCCGACGTGCGGCACCCGCTACCTCCGCTACGACGGATCCGGCTTCTCGCTGCTCTACGCGCATGACCTCACCGAGGCGCAGAAGACCGCTGCCCTCACTGCACTCGAGGAAGAGGCGCGCCGCCTCGAGCTCTGGGAGAGCGAGACCTGGGGGCCCATCCTCGAGGACCGCGGTTCGCAGATCACGTTCTCCGCCCTCGGCCAGAAGGCCCCCCACGACGCGAAGAAGGCCTGGGACCCCGACGGATCCCGCCGCGCCGCGCTCCGCGACGCCGTCTCCCCTCGTGTGCCCGACCTGGAGGTCCGGTCCGGCGGATCCACCTCGATCGACATCACGCGCGCCGGGATCGACAAGGCCTACGGCATGACCGAGCTCGCCGAGCGCACCGGCATCCCGTTCGCGGACATGCTCTTCTACGGCGACCGCCTCGACGAGGGCGGCAACGACTATCCCGTCAAGGCCCTCGGCGTGCCCTGTGTCGCCGTGGAGGGCTGGGAGGACACAGCCGACCACCTGGACGCCCTGCTACCGACGCTCTGACAGCGCAGCCCCCGGCGTTCGGGGAGCGATGTTCGTCGCTTCAACGGTCGAAACAGGACCAACATCGCTCCCCGAACGCGGATGAAGCTCAGCGGACGGCGGCGGCGAGCGCCGGCGCCACCGGCACCATGCGGGTCAGCTGCGTGACGTGACGCGGCTCCAGTTCAGCCAGCGACGAGACGCCGAGCAGGCGCATGGTGCGCTCGATCTCGGTACGCAGGATCGCGATCGTGCGATCGACCCCGCGCCGTCCGCCGGCCATGAGCCCGTACAGGTAGGCGCGGCCGATGAGCGTGAAGTCCGCGCCGAGCGCGACCGCGGCGACGATATCGGCGCCATTCATGATGCCAGTGTCGACCATGACGGTGAAGTCGTCGCCGACGGCCTTGCGCACCTGCGGCAGCAGGTGGAACGGGATCGGCGCCCGGTCGAGCTGGCGACCGCCGTGGTTGGACAGCACCACTCCATCCACCCCGTGGGTGTCCTTGAGCCTCACCGCGTCCTCGACCGTCTGCACGCCCTTCACGACGAGCTTGCCCGGCCAGATGCTCCGGATGACCTCGAGGTCGTCGTAGCTGATCGTGGGATCCATCGCCGCATCGAGCAGCTCCCCCACCGTGCCCCCGGTCGTCGACAGGGATGCGAACTCGAGCTTGGGCGTGGTGAGGAAGTCGATCCACCACCACGGCCGCGGGATCGCGTTGATGATCGTGCCGAGGGTGAGCTGCGGGGGGATCGAGAAGCCGTTGCGCTTGTCCCGCAGGCGTGCACCGGCCACCGGGGTGTCGACGGTGAACATCAGCGTGTCGAAGCCGGCCTCCGCGGCGCGGCGGGTGAGGCCGTAGGAGATCTCACGGTCGCGCATCACGTAGAGCTGGAACCAGTTGCGCCCGGCGGGATTGGTCGTGCGCACGTCTTCGATCGAGGTCGTGCCGAGCGTGGACAGCGTGAACGGGATACCGGCGGCGGCCGCCGCGCCCGCCCCGGCGATCTCCCCCTCGGTCTGCATGAGACGCGTGAACCCCGTCGGTGCGATCCCGAAGGGCAGCGCGCTCGGGCCGCCCAGGATCGTGGTGGAGGTGTCGAGCTCGGGAGCCGGTGCGAGGATCCCCGGGTGGAACTCGACGTCCTCGAACGCCTGCCGTGCGCGCGCGAGCGACAGCTCTCCCTCGGCTGCGCCGTCGGTGTAGTCGAAGGCCGCCTTCGGGGTGCGCCGCTTCGCGATCGTACGCAGATCCGAGATCGTCAGCGCCCCCTCAAGGCGACGCTTCGTGCCGTCGAACTCGGGCGCTTTGAAGGTCATCAGTTCGAGGATCTCGGCGGGGTTGGGGAGCTGGCGCTGCACCATGAGGGGGTTCCTTCCGATCAGAGGTGGAGGTCGCCGGCGCCGGCCAGGCCGGTCGCGGCGTAATAGCCGGTGATGTGCTCGCGCACGAGCGCCGCGGCCGCGTCGGCCCGGCCCTCGTCGATCGCACGGACGATGCCGCGGTGCTCTGCCCGGAGCCGGGCCGCCATGTCCGTCCAGTCTTCGATTCCGGCGGATCCGGTGTGCACGTACGATTCGATGCTGTCGCGCAGTCCTGTCATCATCGCCGCGACCACGGAGTTCCCGCTGGCCTCGGCCAGAGTGAGGTGCAGCTGGGCGTCGAGTGCGAGGAAGTCGGCGGCGCTGAGGTCGGCGTCCATCGCGTCGAGGAGCCGATGGGCCTCCGCCGTGTCGGCTGCTCCCCCGGCCAGGGCCGTGACGACTGCCTGCTCCAGGATGAGGCGCGTGCCGACGACATCGGCGATGGGGAAGCTCTGAGCGGCGACCTGGAGGCGCAGCAGCGCGGACAGCCCCCCGCCCGGGGCCGCGATGACGATCGCCCCCGCCTGCGGGCCGGATCCGGTCGATGTGCGGATGAGTCCCATCACCTCGAGCACGCGGATCGCCTCTCGCACACTGGAGCGCCCCACGCCGAGCTCGGCCGCGAGATCACGTTCGCTGGGCAGCCGGTCGCCGGGCCCGAGTTCGCCGTCGACCAAGCGCTGCTCGACGTGCTGCAGCACCGTGCGCCAGGTGCGCGCGGGCGCATCGCTGCGATCGGGCATCCGTCCTCCTGTGGTCTGACCACATCCTAGAGTCTGTGGTCAGACCACGCAACCCGTCGCGTCATCCTCGTTCGAAGAGCGAAGTCTGTCGCCGATCGGCCGAATCCACAGCGAACATCGCTCCCCGAAACCGGAAGCGCCTCCCTCGAGCAGGGGCGAGTCCCATCGCCTCAGCCCAGGCGACCGCCGGATTCCTGCAGATAACAGTGACCGCACAGCGACTCGTAGGTGGTGACGACCTGGTCGCCGGCGCCGTCGATCGCGACCTGGTCGCCATCGAACACGAAGCGGTCCCCGATCCGACGGCCGTTGAACACGGCCTTGCGACCGCAGCGGCAGATCGTCTTGAGCTCCTCGAGCGTGTGCGCGACCGCGAGCAGCCGCCCGGATCCCGGGAAGGCGTGCGTGAGGAAGTCGTTGCGGATGCCGTACGCGAGCACGGGGATGTCATCCTCGACAGCGATGCGGAACAGGTCGTCGACCTGGGCCGGGTCCAGGAACTGCGCCTCGTCCACGAGCAGGCAGGCGACGTCGTTGCCGGCACGCCGGACGCGGTCGCGCTCCCGATGGAACAGCGCCCTCGCGCCCTCCGTCGCTCCGATCAGGAAGTCGACCTCGCGCGTCATGCCGAGACGACTCTCGACCTGCGAGGCGCCCTTGGTATCGATCGCGGGCTTGGCGAGCAGCACGTGCTGGCCGCGTTCCTCGTAGTTGTAGGCGGCCTGCAGCAGAGCCGTGGACTTGCCGGAGTTCATCGCCCCGTAGCGGAAGTACAGCTTGGCCACGGCGCCGGATCAGGCCGTCAGGTCGAGCGTCTTCGCCGTGGCGCCCATCGATGCGCGCGCGTCCGCCGCGGAGTCGTTGAGCTTCTCGCCAAGCGTCGGGATCAGCTCCTGCAGCTTCGGCTCCCAGTCGCCGTACTGCTCCGGGAAGCAGCGCTGCAGCACGTCGAGCATGACCGGCACGGCCGTGGACGCCCCCGGGGAGGCGCCGAGCAGGCCCGCGATCGTGCCGTCGGCCGCCGCGACGACCTCGGTGCCGAACTGCAGCTTGCCGCCCTTCATGACCTGCGCGCGCTGACCGGCCTGCAGCAGCTCCCAGTCCTCGTCCTGCGCAGTGGGCATGAACTCACGCAGTGTGTCGACCTTCTTGCGGTGCGTCTTCAGCAGCTCGCTGACCAGGTACTTGATGAGGTCGACGTTGGTGAACGCCACCTTGAGCATGCTTCCGAGGTTGTGGGTGCGCACCTGGGTGACGATGTCCAGCATCCCGCCCTGCTTCAGGAACTTCGGGCTGAACGTGGCGAACGGGCCGAACAGCAGGCTCGTCTCCCCGTCGACCACGCGGGTGTCGAGGTGCGGCACCGACATCGGCGGCGCACCGACCGGCGCCTGCGAGTAGACCTTGGCCTGATGCTTGGCGACGATCGCCGGGTTCGAGGTCTTCAGCCACTGCCCGCCGATCGGGAAGCAGCCGTAGCCCTTGATCTCGGAGATGCCGGAGCCCTGCAGCAGCTTGAGCGCCCAGCCGCCCGCGCCGACGAACACGAAACGGGCGTTGATCGAGCCCGGAGCGTTGCCGATGACGTTGCGGTACCGCACGTCCCAGGTGCCGTCCTTGCGCTGCTTGAGCTTGCGGACCTCGTGGTTGCGCAGCAGCGTGAAGCGGTCGTCCTCAGTGAGGTGATCGAAGAGCTGGCGGGTGAGGGATCCGAAGTCGACATCGGTGCCGCTCGGCACCCGGGTCGCGGCGAACGGCTCGCCCTTGCGGCGCTGCTCCATCAGCAGCGGCGCCCACTGGTTGATCACGCGGGAGTCCTCGCTGAACTCGATCCCCGCGAACAGCGGCTGCTCCTTGAGGACCTCATAGCGGTGGCGCAGGTAGTCGACGTCCTTCTGCCCGCGCACGAACGTCATGTGCGGCGTGGAGTTGATGAACGTCGTGGGCGCGTCGAGCACACCGCGGTCGACCAGCGTCGACCACAACTGACGGCTGAGCTGGAACTGCTCGTTGATGCCGATCGCCTTCGCGGGATCCAGCGCGCCGCCCTTGCCCTCGGGCATGTAGTTCAGCTCGCACAGGGCCGCGTGGCCCGTGCCCGCGTTGTTCCACGCGTTCGAGCTCTCCTCTGCGACGTCGCTCAGCCGCTCGAAGGCGACGACCTTCCAGTCGGGCTGCAGTTCCCGCAGCAGGGTTCCCAGGGTGGCGCTCATGATGCCACCGCCGATGAGGACGACGTCGACGGATTCAGTCACTCGAACAGTCTAGTTGTCCGCGAGAGTCGAGTTCTTCGCCGTGGCGGCCATCCGTCGCCGGACATTCGCCACGACGGACATCACCGTCGAGCGGTGCGGATCCCGGACCTCCCCCGGCTGGCGAGGACCTCAGGATCCGAGACGCGCCGCCACGAGCTCGGCGACCTGGACCGCGTTCAGCGCGGCACCCTTGCGCAGGTTGTCGTTGCTGATGAACAGCACGAGGCCCTTGCCCTCCGGAGCGGACTGGTCGGCGCGGATCCGGCCGACGTAGCTCGGGTCCTTGCCCGCGGCGTACAGCGGCGTCGGCACCTCTTCGACCACGACACCCGGCGCCGCAGCCAGCACGTCGTACGCGCGCTGCGGGCTGATGTCGTTCGCGAACTCGACGTTGATCGACAGCGAGTGCCCGGTGAACACCGGCACGCGCACGCACGTGCCCGCGACGCGCAGATCCGGGAGACCCAGGATCTTGCGGCTCTCGTTGCGGAGCTTCTTCTCCTCATCGGTCTCGTTGAGACCGTCGTCGACGACGGATCCGGCGAGCGGGATGACGTCGAACGCGATCGGCGCCACGTACTTCTCCGGCTGCGGGAAGTCGAGCGCGGACCCGTCGTGCACGAGCCGCAGGGTGTCACCCTGGGCGAGCACGCCCTCGACCTGGCCGAGCAGCTCCTGCGCGCCGGCGAGGCCGGATCCGCTCACGGCCTGGTAGGTGCTCACGATCAGGCGCTCGAGACCTGCTTCGGCATGCAGCGCCTTGAGCACGGGCATCGCGGCCATCGTGGTGCAGTTCGGGTTCGCGATGATGCCCTTGGGTGTGTCCGCGATCGCCTCGGGGTTGACCTCGCTCACCACCAGCGGCACCTCGGGGTCCATCCGCCAGGCGCTGGAGTTGTCGACGACCACGGCACCGCCCGCGGCGAAGCGCGGCGCATAGGCCCGGCTCGCGGTCGCTCCGGCGGAGAAGAGGGCGATCTCGATGCCGGCCGGGTCCGCCGTCTCCACGTCCTCGACGATGACGGGGGTGCCGCCGAAGTCGATCGCGGTGCCGGCGGAGCGGGCCGAGGCGAACAGGCGCAGCTCGCGGATCGGGAAGGCGCGCTCCGCGAGGATGTCGCGCATGACGGTGCCCACCTGGCCGGTGGCGCCGACGATGGCGACGGAGAATCCTGAGTCGGAGATGCGGGTCATGAGGGTGCTTCCTTGGCTTCGTGCCGTGGCAGGTGCCGAACGGCGGACGAGGCGGAGGCGCGGTCGCCGGGTGTGGCGGATCGATCCGCGCCTGGCGCCGGTGTCAGGGTTTGGGCGATTCTACCGGGTTCGCGGGGAACCCGGCGCCGCGCGGATCAGCGACCGGTGCCGGCGGCGACGACGGCTTCGACCTCGCCGTCCAGACCGTACGCGGCGTGCACCACGCGCGCGGCCTCGGCCAGCTCGTCGCCGCGAACGACCACGGAGATGCGGATCTCGGAGGTCGAGATCATCTCCAGGTTCACGCCCGCGATCGACAGCGCCTCGAAGAGGATGGCGGAGACGCCCGAGTGCGTGCGCATGCCGGCGCCCACGACCGACAGCTTGCCGATCTGGTCGTCGTGCAGCAGGCTCTCGAAGCCCACGTCGGACTGCTCGGCCGCCAGCGCCTTGAGCGCGGCGGAGGCGTCGGACTTCGGCAGCGTGAAGGAGATGTCGGTGCGACCGGTGGACGCAGCGGACACGTTCTGCACGATCATGTCGACGTTCGCGCCGGACTTGGCGACGATCTTGAAGATCTCCGCGGCCTTGCCCGGCACGTCGGGAACACCCGCGACCGTGACCTTGGCCTGGCTGAGGTCGGTGGCGACACCGGCGACGATCGGCTCTTCCATGACTGCTCCCTCGGATTCGCGGGGGTTCTTCATGCCCTCGCCCAGAACGTAGGTGCCCTCCGTCGACGTGAAGCTCGACCGGGCGTGGATCAGGACGCCGTGCCGGCGCGCGTACTCGACGGCGCGGATGTACAGCACCTTGGCGCCGTTCGCGGCCAACTCGAGCATCTCCTCGCTCGAGACGTGCGACAGCTTGTGCGCGAGCGGGACCACGCGCGGGTCGGCCGTGAAGATGCCGTCGACGTCACTGTAGATCTCGCAGACGTCGGCGTCGAGGGCGGCGGCGAGCGCGACCGCGGTGGTGTCGGATCCGCCGCGGCCGAGGGTCGTGATGTCCTGAGTGTCGTCGTTGATGCCCTGGAAACCGGCGACGATGACGATGGCGCCCTCGTCGAGCGCCTCGCGCAGACGCGTCGGGGTGACCTCGACGATGCGCGCGGATCCGTGCCGGCTGTCGGTGCGCATCCCGGCCTGCGGTCCCGTGAAGGAGCGCGCATCGAAGCCCATCGAGTGGATCGCCATCGCGAGCAGGGCCATCGAGATGCGCTCACCGCTCGACAGCAGCATGTCGAGCTCACGCGGCGCGGGGATCGGCGCGACCTGGGCCGCGAGGTCGAGCAGCTCGTCCGTGGTGTCGCCCATGGCGCTCACGGCCACGACGACGTCGTGTCCGGCGCGGCGCGTGTCGACGATGCGCTTCGCGACGCGCTTGATGCTCTCTGCGTCGGCGACGGACGAGCCGCCGTACTTCTGCACGATGAGGGCCACGGATCACTCCTGGGGGATGCCGGGCGCCGGGGGCGGCGCACCACCGCACATTCTACGAGCGCACTCCATGCCGGATCCGGTATGTGACGGTGCCGAGCGCCCTGGAGCCTCAGAGCAGGCCGCGGCGGCGGGCCTCGGAGACGGCGCCCGTGCGGCTCTCGGCGCCGAGCTTGTCGAGCAGATGCACGATGTGCGTCTTCACCGTGGCTTCCGTGACGAACAGGCGCACCGCGATCTCGCGGTTGCTGAGGCCCTCGGACACGAGCGCCAGCACCTCCTGCTCACGCGCCGTCAGCTCGACCCGCGGTGCCCGCAGCGCGGCAACCAGGCGCTCGTCCCCGCCGGGAGTGGGCACGGTGGATCCGGCAGCCGCGTCCACGATCGCCCGGGAGATGACCTCGACGCCGACTTCCTTGAGCAGGTAGCCGGCGGCGCCCGCTTCGACCGCCCGGACGATCTGGGCGTCGTGGTCGAACGTGGTGAGGATCAGGACCGCGGGCGCCACCGGCAGCGCCCGCAGTGCGGCGGTCGTGGCGACCCCGTCCATGCCCTCCCCGAGGCGCAGATCGCAGAGCACGACGTCGGGGTGCAGCTCGCGGGCGGCTGTGACGGCCTCTTCGCCCGTGCCGACCTCGGCGAGCACGTCGAAGCCGCGCGCCTCGACGACGGCGCGGATCCCGGCACGCACGATCGGGTGGTCGTCGACGATGATCAGCCGGACGCTCACTTCGACTCCTTTCGGTCGCTCAGCGCGACGCTTGGCGCTTCCCCGTTGCCGTCCGTGCCGCTGCCCCGGACGATGCCGCTGCCGTCCCCCGCGCCGACGCTCGCCCCCGTGCCGAGCGGCAGTGTCGCCTCGATCGTGGTGCCGGCGCCGGGAGCGGAGCGGATCGTGAGCTCCCCGCCTCCCTCGCGCAGCCGCGACCGCATCGCGGCGAGGCCGTACGACGCGTCGGAGGGGCGCACGGCCTGGTCGAACCCGACGCCGTCGTCCTCGATCCGCAGGCGGACGGATCCGCCGGCGGCCGTCAGGGCCACGTGCACCGTCTCCGCGTGCGCGTGCCGACGCACGTTCGCCAGCGCGGACTGGGCGACGCGCAGCAGTGCGACCTCGATCGGCGTCGACAGCGGGGGCAGGTCCGGATCCACCTGCAGCGCGCCGGTGACGCCGGTCTCGTCGTGCAGGGCATCGAGCATACGGTCGAGAGCGGCGGAGAGCGCGGACTCGTCGAGATCCGCGGGGGCGAGAGCCGCAACGATGCGGCGCAGCTCGGTGAGCGAATGCTGGGCGAGTTGCTCGATCTGGGCGGTGCGATCAGGACGCGCCCCTGGAGCAGGAACCGCGGGATCCGCAGCGGCGCTTCCCTCTGACGCCACCGGATCCAGGCGGGCGAGCATGACGATCGTGCTGAGCTCCTGCGCGATGGTGTCGTGCAGATCGCGGGCGAGCCGTGTGCGCTCGCGCGTGGCACCGGCCTCGCGCTGACTCGCGGCGAGCTCGTCGTGCAGGCGCTCCGCCTCATGCTGTGCGCGCAGCATCGAGTCGATGAGTCGCTCCCGCTCGGCCGCATCGCGCAGCATCGCGTCGTAGCCCAGCGACACCGCGAAGGCGAAGCCGCCCCCGACGAGCGGCCCGATGAGGTGGGCGAGCGAGGTTCCGGGCTGCACCCCGCCGGGATGCAGCATCGGGGCGACGATCGATGCGACGAGCACGACCGCGACGAAGCCGAGCGACCACGGCAGCCTCAGCACGTGCCCTGCGAGCAGCAGCAGCGGGAACGCGAGCCAGACGAACTCCGCGGACAGCGCGAGCATTCCGATCCAGATCGCGAGCAGCCCCAGCATCCACCAGACCGCGGCCCGTTTGTGCGCGAACCCGGCACCGGCGCCGTACCACGCCAGGTACACGGCCGCGGCGAGCAGAACGGGCAGCAGCTCCCCCTCGATGCCCGCGCGAGCGGTCGTGACGACGACGAGCACGACCGTGATGAGGTGCAGGGCGAAACGCGCGCCGCGCAGCATCTGCCGACGGGCGGAGGCGGGCGCGGTGGTCATGCTCCGATTCTCCCGGGTCGGTGGGACGTCTGCCCAGCCCCGGGCCTCGTTCGTTCGATGGATGCGCGGGGAGGCGGATGCGGGGAGGGTGGGATCATGACCGCTTCCGCCGACATCGCATCCTCGCCCTCCGCCGCGCCCGCTCAGCGTCGCGCCCTCACCCAGCTCTTCATCTCCACCGTCGTCTGGATCACCCTGGGGCTCGCCGCCGGGCTGTTCTACCGCGAGTTCACGAAGGCACAGGGCTTTCCGAACGGCTTCAGCGGGCAGCTCGCACTCGTGCACACGCACCTGCTCACCCTCGGCGCAATCGTCACCCTCATCGTGCTCGCCCTGGAGAAGGCGTTCTCACTCTCGTCGAGCCGCCTGTTCCGCTGGTTCTTCTGGATCTACAACGCCGGCGTGCTGGTGACGGGATCCATGATGATGTGGCACGGGATCCTGGATGTGCTGAAGATCGAGGCGTCCAAGGCCATCTCCGGAATCGCCGGCGCCGGTCACATCCTGATCGGGGCGGCCTTCGTGCTGCTGCTGATCACTCTGTGGAAGGGGATCCGTCGGGCGTCCTGACCTCCGGGCCCGCCGCCGGCCTGCGCGTGGGCGCTGCGGCCGGCGGCACCGGCTCGGCGGTCAACTCCACCGCGGTCTCGTCGACCGCCGCCTTCGGCCGCAGCCGACCGCCGGTGCCGGCGAACCAGCATCCGATGATCACCAGCGGGAACCCGACAAGCAGCCCGGGTGTGAGCGGCTCGGCGAGCACGATGGCCCCGAGGATGATCGCGATCACGGGGTTGACGTAGGTGAACAGCGGAGCTCGGACCGGGCCGACCTCCTTGATGAGGGCGAAGAAGGCCAGGAACGCGATGGCGGTGCAGATCACGCCCAGCGCGATCAGAGCCGCGATCGACGGCACCGTCGGCACCTGGTGCTGGGTCAGCAGCGCGACCGGCAGGTAGAGGATCCCGATGAACAGGAGCGCGAGCGTGATCGTTCCGATCGACGGTACGTGGCCGAGCTTGCGGGCGACGATGAACGGCGCCGTCGCATAGAGCACGGCGACGAGCAGCACCTCCCCCGCGGCGAAGAGGTCGACCTTGCCGCCGGTCAGCCCGGGACCGGCGACCACCACGCCGACGCCGACGAAGCCGACGAGCAGACCGATCAGCCGCGCCGGCCGCAGCACGCCGCGGTCTCCGCCGCCGAGGGCGATGAGCGCCGCGAACAGCGGGACGGTCGCGACCAGCAGACCCGTGAGGCCCGATGGCAGGGACTGCTCGGCATGGCCGAGCAGGAGGAACGGACCCGCCATCTCCACGAGGCCGAACGCGAGCACCCAGGGCCAGTGCTTCCATGCGGCCTTGATCGCGCCACTGCGGATCGCGAACGGCAGCAGCAGCAGCGCCGCGATGAGGGTCCTCCCCGCCACCATCGCCGGCGGGGAGAACGACTCCACGACCACGCTGATGAGGAGGTAGGGCACGCCCCAGAGCAGGCACATCGCGCCGAAGAGCAGCCAGCCCCGACGGCTGAAGCCGGTGCCGCTCACAGGACGCGCCGACCCTCGAACGCCCGACCGAGCGTCACCTCATCGGCGTATTCCAGGTCGCCGCCCACCGGCAGGCCGGACGCGAGCCGCGAGACGGTGATCTGCATGCTGGTGAGCAGCCGGCTGAGATAGCTGGCCGTCGCTTCGCCCTCGAGGTTGGGGTTGGTGGCGAGGATGACCTCCTGCACGGTCCCGTCGGCGAGGCGCGTCATCAGTTGAGCGATGCGCAGGTCGTCCGGCCCCACCCCCGCGATCGGGCTGATCGCGCCGCCGAGCACGTGGTAGAGCCCGCGGAACTCACGGGTGCGCTCGATCGCCGCGACGTCCTTCGCGTCCTCGACCACGCAGATGAGCGCGGCGTTGCGGCGCGGGTCCCGGCAGATCGCGCAGCGCTCCTGCTCCGCGACGTTGCCGCAGATCTCGCAGAACCGCACCCGCTCGCGCACTTCCGAGAGCAGCTCGGCGAGCCGCTTCACGTCGAAGGAGGGCGTCTGCAGGATGTGGAACGTGATGCGCTGCGCGGATTTCGGGCCGATGCCCGGCAGGCGGCCGAACTCGTCGATCAGCTCCTGGACGATGCCGTCGTACATCTCGTGATCCTCATGATCGTTCGTTCACTGTTGCTGGTCGCCGCGTTCGCGGTCCCTCACTGGAACCGGGTCTGCGGCTCGTACGGCTCCTCGCGGACGAACCTCGCGCCGAGCACCTGGCGCACCACCGCCTCGCCGTAGCGCTGCACTCCAGGAGCCCCGGAGCGCGGAGCCCGGTCGGTGACCACCGGGGCCGGCGGCGCCGCCCGCGGCGCCGGTTCGGGTCGAGCACCGGATGAGGCGGGCGAAGGCGCCGTATCCGCTCGGCCGCTCGCGGACACCGCCTGTCCGACCGGAGCCATCGCGGGCTCGGGGGGCGCGGCGTAGGATCCCGGATCCGCATCGGGGCCGGGGTCGTCGGCATCGTCGGGGAACGGCGGCTCGTCGTCGAGGACGTCGCCGTCGTGCCCCGGCTCGTACCACCCTGAGGCCGGCATGGCCTCGACATCGGCGGGTTCTTCGTCGACGGGGAACTGGGCCACCCGAGGCTCAGCCGCCGGGACGGAAGAAGCGGGAGTCGACGGCGCAGGCTCCGTTGCCGGCGATGCGGGCGACGACACGGTGGCTGCCGGGCTCGACGCGGCCGGCGCAGCATCGGCCGACGCGGCGGGCTCCGGCTCGCCCTGGGGGATCGCCGCGACCGCCCACTCGGTGACGGGCGCTGCCGCCGCGGGCGCAGGGCGCGGCGTGGAAGGCGCACTCGTCGTCGACCCCGGGCGCTCGGCGGGAACCGGGCGCTCTGCGGGTGCCGTGCGCTCGGCGGCAGCCGCAACCGGGGCGGCGGCCTGCGGCGCCCCGGATCCCGGTCCGCGCTCCTCGCGCCCGGATGAGGTCTCCTCGGACACGATCTGCTCGGCCGGGTTCTCGTCGGAGGGGCGCGGGGCCTTCCCGCCCTCGGCTAAGTTCCGTTCGGGAGCGGCCTCGGGCAACGGCGCCGGCAGGTACTTGACCTTGACGGCGAGCTCGCCCTCGATCGCGGCGCGCAGGTGGTCGGACGGGCCGTTGCCGGGGACCGTGCCCTTGAAGCGGGCGACGTCGTTCGGTCCGGGGAACCCCAGGGTGAGCACCTCGGTCTCGGAGTCGAACGCGAGCGGCTGCACCGCGGTGACCACGAGCCAGGATCCGCGGCTGATCTTCTCAAGTCGTCCGAGCACCGCCGACCACGCCGCACGGATGCGGTCGATGTCGACCGGCCCCGCGGCGGGCTCGGGCTCGGTCGGCGTCGACGCGGGCTCGGGCATCGGAGCGGGTTCGGCGGACGGAGCGGCGACGGAGGAGTCGGCAGCCGGTGCACCCGCGTCCTGCGCGGCGGAGACCTCCGGCGCCGGCGCGGAAGGAGCGGGCGCCTCAGCGGCTCCGCGCGCCTGCTCGACGACCGGAACGGCCGGCGCCGTCCTGGCGGGCACCTGTACGGAGGACGCGCTCGGCGCCGCGGGCGCGGGCGCGGGCGCCTCGCCCCCGGCGAGCGCGGTCAGCACCCGAGCCACGAGCAGCTCGAGGTGCAGGCGCGGCGACGTCGCGCCCGACATGTCGTCGAGGGCGGAGCTCACGAGGTCCGCCGCGCGGGACAGACGCGGGCCGCCGAATGCAGCGGCCTGATCCCGCATGCGGGTCAGCTCGTCCTCCGGGACGCCGCGCAGCACCGCGGAGGCGGCGTCGCCGACGGCGGCGATCACGATGAGGTCCCGCAGGCGCTCCAGCAGGTCGTCGACGAAGCGCCGCGGATCCTGTCCGGTCTGCACCACCCGGTCGATCGCGGGGAAGGCCGCGGCTGCGTCGCCCGCGGCGAGCGCGTCCACGATCTCGTCGAGCAGCGCGGAGTGCGTGTAGCCGAGCAGCGCCACGGCACGCTCGTAGGTGACATCGCCGTTCTCGGAGCCGGCGATGAGCTGGTCGAGCAGCGACAGCGTGTCGCGCGGGGAGCCTCCCCCGGCGCGCACGACGAGCGGCAGCACGCCCTGGGCGACGGTCACGCCCTCTTCCTTGCACAGCTTCTCGACGTACTCGAGCATCGCCGCGGGCGGCACCAGCCGGAACGGGTAGTGGTGCGTGCGGGAGCGGATCGTGCCGAGCACCTTCTCGGGCTCGGTCGTCGCGAAGATGAACTTGATGTGCGGCGGCGGCTCCTCGACGAGCTTCAGCAGGGCGTTGAAGCCCTGCGGCGTCACCATGTGCGCCTCGTCGAGGATGAAGATCTTGAACCGGTCGCGGCTGGGCGCGAAGGTCGCGCGCTCGCGCAGGTCCCTCGCGTCGTCGACGCCGTTGTGGCTGGCCGCATCGATCTCGACGACGTCGAGGGATCCGCCGCCGTTGCGCGAGAGCTCGACGCAGCTCGGGCACACGCCGCAGGGGGTGTCGGTGGGGCCCTCCGCACAGTTCAGGCAGCGCGCCAGGATGCGCGCAGAGGTGGTCTTGCCGCAGCCTCGCGGGCCCGAGAACAGATAGGCGTGGCCCACCCGGTCGCCGCGCAGTGCGGTCATGAGCGGATCGGTCACCTGCGACTGCCCGATCATCTCCCCGAAGTTCTCGGGCCGGTAACGGCGGTACAGGGCTGTGCTCACCCGTCAAGACTACGGTGTGCGTCGGACATCGGCGCGGGGCTTCCGGCGCCGGACTCGACACCGCGCCCGACGATGCCGGAGAAGCCCGCGAGAACCCCTGCCGCGCGTCCTCGAACGGACGTACCCTGAAGGAGGAGGTGGACGATGACGCAGGTGGCGGCAGGCGACCGGATCCGCATCCACGGCCGGGTGGTGGGCGGCGCAGAACGATCCGGCGTGGTCCTTGAGGTGCGCGGCGAGCTCCTCGTCGTGCGGTACGACGACGGGCACGAGGCGGTGCTCGCACCGGGCAGCGACTGCGAGATCAGGCACAACGAGTAGGCCCGGCGAAGCCGCGGTCCGCACCGGGCGCCGGTCCCTCGAGACTCTCGGGGACCAGCGCCACGGCGGGGACTACTCCCCCGATTCCCCGGCGTATCCGACGATCGGGATCGCGGAGGTCGTCGGCACGGTCGGCGACAGGATCGTGCCGTCTTCACGGCGGGACTGCGAGCCGAACTCCGGGCGCCCGCGGAGGACAGGGCCCTGATCCGCGAGATGCACGGCGGCGGCGGCATCGATCGACGCCGTGTGCGCCGTCCCGCGCACCGAGAACAAGACCGGGTCCCCGGCGCGGACCTCGACCAGCAGCCGGTCCGCGGTCAGCGTGATCTGCAGCTGGGATCCGTGCCACTGCAGCGGGTACGACAGCTCGGGCCAGTCGGTGGGCAGCCGGGGGTCGAAGCTGAGCTCGCCGTCGTGGTCGCGCATGCCGCCGAAGCCGCAGACGAGCGCGGTCCACACGCCGCCCGCCGATGCCACGTGCACGCCGTCCGAGGCGTTGCGGTGCAGGTCACCCAGATCGACGTAGATCGCGTGCTCGAAGTACTCGTGCGCGAGGTCCTGGTAGCCGACCTCGGCGGCCAGGATCGACTGCACCACGGCCGACAGCGTCGAGTCGCCCGTGGTGAGCGGGTCGTAGTACTCGAAGTCGGCGAGCTTCTCGGCTTCGGTGAAGTGGTTGCCCTGCAGGAACAGCGCGAGCACGACGTCGGCCTGCTTCAGCACCTGGAACCGGTAGATCACAAGGGGGTGGAAGTGCAGCAGCAGCGGGCGCTGTTCGGCCGGGGTGTTCGGCAGATCCCACACCTCGCGCTCGAGGAAGAGCGAGTCCTGGGGGTGGATCCCCAGGGCCGGGCTGAACGGGATGTGCATCGCGTCGGCGGCGCGCTCCCACTGCTCGACCTCGGCGGGCTCGATGCCGAGCCGCTCCACGGCGGCGTCGTACGCCTCGGGCGCGTCGGCGGCCATCTCCCGCACCACGCGCGCCGCGAAGCGCAGGTTGTACCGCGCCATCACGTTCGTGAAGAGGTTGTCGTTGACGACCGTCGTGTACTCGTCGGGGCCGGTCACGCCATGGATGTGGAACGTGTCCATGCCGGCGGCGGAGCGCCAGAACCCGAGCGTCGCCCACATCCGCGCCGTCTCCACCGCGATGTCCACGCCCTCGCGGTAGAGGAATTCGTCGTCGCCGGTGGCGCGCACGTACTTGCCGAGGGCATAGCTGACGTCGGCGTTGATGTGGTACTGCGCGGTGCCGGCGGCGTAGTAGGCGCTGGCCTCCTCGCCGTTGATCGTGCGCCAGGGGAACAGCGCTCCGCCCTCGTTCAGCTGGCCGGCCCGGCGGCGGGCAGCGGGCAGCATGTGCACCCGGCAGCGCAGCGCGTTGCGCGCGAACTGCGGCGACGTGTATGTGAGGAACGGCAGCACGTACACCTCGGTGTCCCAGAAGTAGTGCCCGCCGTAGCCGGATCCGCTCACGCCCTTCGCCGAGACGCCGGCGCCGTCGGCGCGCGCCGAGGCCTGTGCGATCTGGAAGAGGCACCAGCGCGTCGCCTGCTGCAGATCGTCGTGCCCGGCGATGCGCACGTCGCTGCGCTCCCAGAACGCGGTGAGCCACTCGGACTGCTTGGCGAACTGCGCCTCGACACCCTCCACCGCGGCGCGGTCGAGGGTGCGCCGGCAGCGGTCGATGAGTTCGCGCGCGGGCACGCCGCGGGAGGTGTGGTAGCTGACGAGCTTGGTCACGCGCGTGGGGACGCCCGCCTTCGCCTGCACCCGGAACACGTTCTTCGCGATGTCGGGCTCCACGAGCTGACGCGCCGTGTAGTCGTTCTCGGTCTCGACCAGGTGGTCGGCCACCACGGCGAGAGTCATGCCCGAGTTCGCGACGCGGTACGCGAGCGCCGAGCGCCCGCCGTCCTGCCAGTACTCCGCGGGCTGCAGCACCCGGTCGCCGAACCGCTCCGCCTTGCGCGGGTCGAAGCCGGCCTTCTCCCCCGGGGATCCGGCGGCCATCGACGGCACCCCGCCGTACACGTCCTCGCCGTCCTGACGGTTCAGCAGCTGACACGAGATCGTCACGGGCGCGTCGGAGTTCTCCACGGTGACCTCGAGGCGCAGCACGGCGAGATGCCGTTCCACGAACGACACGATGCGTTCGTCGCGGATGCGCACGCGCTTGCCCGAGGGCGTCTCCCACAGCACCTCGCGCTCGAGGACGCCGGTGCGGAAGTCGAGCGCGCGCCGGTACTCGCGCACGTCCGCCTCGTCGAAGCTCAGCGGCTCGTCGTCGACGTAGACCCGCATGACCTTGGCGTCAGGGGCGTTCACGATCGTCTGGCCGACTTCGGCGAAACCGAACGCCTGTTCGGCATGGCGGATCTTCCAGGTCTCATGCAGGCCGTTGATGAAGGTGCCGTGCTCGAGCGCGTTGCGGCCCTCGATGTGGTTGCCGCGCAGGCCGAGGTACCCGTTGCCGAGCCCCAGGAGGGTCTCGGACACGCCGGGATTGGCGTGCGGATAGGACGTCTCGACCAGACGCCACGGGTCGACGGGGAAGAGGTCGCGATCGATCATGCAGTGCTCTCCGTGAGGGGATCGGGTCAGGACAGGAAGCGGGCGAGGTCGTCCACGACGACGGTCGCGCCGTGGGCGAGAAGGGAATCGGACCCGGCTCCGCGATCGACGCCGACGACCGTGCCGTAGCCGGCCGCGGCCGCCGAGGCGACGCCGCTCGTCGCGTCCTCGACGGCGACCGCGGATGCCGCGTCCACGCCGATGCGCTCGGCGCCCACGCGGAACACGTCGGGGGCGGGCTTGGAGGCGAGGTGCTCGCGCTCGGCGACGACGCCGTCGACGACCACCGTGAAGAAGTCGCGGATGCCGGCCGTGGCCAAGACCTCCTCCGCGTTCTTGGAGCTGGACACGACCGCCATCGGCACGTCCGCGGCGCGCAGCTCCTGCAGCAGGGCGAGCGATCCGGGATAGGGCGCGATGCCGTCGCGGCGCAGGGCCTCCGAGAAGGCGACGTTCTTGCGGTTGCCGATCCCGCACACGGTGTCGGCCTCGGGGTCGTCGTCGACCGACCCCCAGGGGATCTCGACATTGCGGCTGCGCAGCAGACTCGCGACGCCGTCGTAGCGCTTCTTGCCGTCGACGTAGGCGAAGTAGTCCTCGTCGGTGTAGGCGGGCGTGATGTCCCAGAGCAGGAAGACCTCGTCGAACACCGCCTGCCAGGCGCGCATGTGCACCTCGGCGGTCGGCGTCAGCACGCCGTCGAGATCGAAGAGCACGGCGGCCGAACGATGCAGGTCGGGGAGCGCTGCGGGAGTGTCGGGCACGGCAGAAGCCTCCGGGTGGCTGAGAACGGGATCTTTCGGACCGGCACGTCTGGGTGCCACCCTGTCCAGGGTAGTGCGCAGGGGGTGCCGCGGGAAGGCGTGCGGACGACGGACTCAGGGCAGTGTCGCGACCTTCTCGGCCGTGACGACCCGCAGTTCGGGGATCCCCGTGCCGTTGTACACCGTGGTCCGCCCAGCCGCCGAGGGCACCGCGAAAGCGATCCGCAGCACGTCGCCGCTCACGACGGCGTCCAGGACGCCTGGATCCGCCGTCAGTGCGACCGGATTCGCGGCGTCCTGCAGTGCACGCGCCGGCTGCGTCGCCCCGATGAAGCCGATCAGCCCCGTGGTGTCGCGCAGGCTCTCCGGGATGGTCTCGGTCCCGACCTGGATCTCGACGTAGGCCGTGTGCTGCTCTCCCTCGTGACCGGCGGTGTCGTGCAGGAGAGCCGCCAGCTGCGCCGGATCCAGCGCCGGATAGGCCGGGTCGGCCGGAGGCACGGCGGGCGCTGCCGACGCGGTGGGCACCGCCGTCTCGACGACCGGCTGGGCGTCCTCGGGTGCGGAGCCGCCGGAAGAGGACTGCTCGGTCAGCCCTGCGACGACCCCGAGCGCGGCCGGGATCAGGATGAGCGCCGCGATGCCGATGAAGATGAGGGGCGTCCACGACCGTCGCTGCGGCGGGGTCTCGGACGGACCGGCCCCGGCAGGGCGCGGACGGCCGTCCCGATCGTGTTCGAGCGGCGGGATCACGTACGGCGCGCTGAGGTTCTTCGGCACGGCCGAGTAGACGGTCGGCCTGCGCTCGTCACGTCCCATGCTCGGACACTAGCGCGTGCGCGTTCCCGGGAGGTGAAGCACTCCCCCGGTGGCGCAGTGGAATCGCGTCGGGAACCGGATCGGGGCAAAAGAAAAGACCCTCCGCGCACCCGACAGAGCCTGGTTACCCTTGCTGCGTTTCCGCCCTGGGGGAGTTGGCCTGGGTGCCGCCACGCGGAGAGCCGTCGTCAAGTCTACCCGAGGTCGCGGGCGGGTCCGACCGGATCCCCCGCCCGGCGGTCCCCGCCCCGGGTTACGATCAGAGACGCGGGCGCACCGCGGCGCCCGGTGAGAGGGACGCCATGCACGCCACGAACACCGCCGACGTCACCACGAGCACCGCCCAGGACTCGACATCCCGCGACGACGCCGGGATCGATGCGACCGAGTTCGCGCGTCGGACCGCCGCGATCCTGGACTCCATCACCGAGGTGATCGACGGCAAGGACGACGCCATCCGCAGTGCCCTCGTCTGCCTGCTCGCCGAGGGGCACCTGCTCGTGGAGGATGTGCCCGGCGTCGGCAAGACGATGCTCGCCCGCGCCCTCGCCGCCAGCATCGACGCCACCGTGCGCCGCATCCAGTTCACGCCGGATCTGCTTCCAGGCGATGTGACCGGCGTGAGCGTCTACAACCCGGTCGCGCAGGAGTTCGAGTTCAAGCCCGGAGCCGTGTTCGCGCACATCGTGATCGCCGACGAGATCAACCGCTCCTCCCCCAAGACCCAGTCGGCGCTGCTGGAGGCGATGGAGGAGCATCAGGTCACGGTCGACGGGAACTCGCGGCCTCTGCCCGATCCGTTCCTCGTGGTCGCCACGCAGAACCCGCTCGAGATGGAGGGCACCTACGCCCTGCCGGAGGCGCAGCGCGACAGGTTCATGATGCGGATCTCGATGGGCTACCCGGACGCGGCGGCCGAGACCCTCATGCTGCGCCAGCGCGACGTGCGCAACCCGCTCGACGGCATCCGCCCGGTGCTGGCCGCGTCCGACGTGCGCGCGCTGATCGCGTGGGCTCGCGCGGTGCACGTCGCACCGGCGCTCGAGGAGTACGCCGTGGCGCTGTCGCAGGCCACCCGCAGCGATCCCAACCTGCATCTCGGGGCGAGCCCCCGGGCGACGCTGCAACTCGTACGGGCGGCGAAGGTGCAGGCCGCGCTGGACGGGCGCGACTACGTCGTGCCGGACGACCTCACCTCCCTCCTGCCGGCGGTGTTCGCGCATCGGCTCATCCCCGCGCGCGGCTTGCACCGGGCCGGAGCGCGCCCGATCGAGGCCGCTCTCGAGGGCATCGTGCGGCGCATACCCGTGCCGGTGGGCCTTCCGCGGTGAACCGCCGGGAGCGCGCGCGGCGCGAAGCGGATCCGCCCGGGCGGAGGATGACCGGGCGCGGCGTGAGCGCGCTCCTGATCGGGATCCTCCTGGTGATCGGCGCGAACGTGCTGGCCACGCCGGTGCTGCTCTACGTGGCGGCGCTGCTGTTCGCGCTGCTGATCCTGGCCGCGCTGTTCGTCTTCGTCCCGGGCCGGCGGGTGCGGGTGAGCCGGACGGTCGCGGCGGATCTGCTCACGGTCGGCGACGACACCTCGGTGCGGGTGCGGGTGGATCTGCGCACCCTGGTGCGCGCACCGTCGGGGCGCTGGCGGGACGGGCTGCCCGCCGCCGTGCGCGGCTCCGCCACCGGCGCGTTCCCGCCCGAGGACGCGGAGGCGATCCCCGGCGGGACCACCATGACCATGACGTATCCGATCTCGGGGGTGCGCCGCGGGCTCGCCTCGCTCGGGCCGCTGCGGCTCAGCACCGCGGATCCGTTCGGGCTGTTCGTCCGCACCGACGAGCTCGGCGACGTGACCCCGATCACGATCGTGCCGCAGGTCGTGCCGCTGCCGCGGCTGACCGACCGCACCGGGCGCGCCGGCGGGACCGCGCAGACCTCGTCGCACCGGCTCGGTCAGGGTGCGGACAACCTCTCCCCCCGCCGGTACGTGCCCGGCGACTCGATGCGGCGGATCCACTGGCGTGCGACCGCGCACCGCGGCGACCTGATGGTGCGCCAGGAGGAGCAGGAGTCGAGCCCGGACGCACTGGTGGTGCTCGACCGTGCGGGCGCGCGCTGGATCGGAGCCGACCGGGAGACGGACTTCGAAGGCTTCGACCGCGCCGTCACCGCCTGCGCCTCGATCGCGATGCACCTGGTGGACAACGGATTCGCCGTGGACGTGGTCGATGCGACCGGCGTGCTGATCGGCCGCCTGCGTGGCGCCGAGGACGAGCGCGACGGCCTGCTGGTGAGCCTTGCCGGCACCGCTCCGCGCTCCGGCGAGCGCGACCACGGGCTGCCGGCGGCGAGCGAGGGGCATACGGTCGGTCCGCTGGTCATGATCACCGGAGCGATCGACACCGCCGACGCCGGTGCGCTCCCGCACGGCGGTGCCGGCACCCCGATCCTCATCGCCGCCGCCCCCGACGCGGACGCCCTGCCGGCCGCGGAGATGCAGGGCTGGCGCACGGCGCTGCTCGGCGACGACCCTGCCGATGCCTGGGCCGACGTCGGCGCCGGCGAGCCCGGATCCGCATCCGCCGACGCCGGCACCGCACTCGGCCGGTCGCCGCTGTCCCGCGGCACCGCCGGAGCCTCCTCCCCCGCCGGTACGGAGGAGAGGGCGCATGTCCGCTGAGCTGAGCGCGTACGGAGGCCCGACGCAGCACCGCACGCGCGACGGCGGGCCCGTGGCGGCGGCGCTGCTCACGGCGCTGGGCGTTCTCGTGGCGGTGTGGCCGCTCAGCGCGGTGGTGCAGCCGGGCAGCTGGAGTGCGGGTGCCGCCACCGCTGCCGGATCCGTGATCGTCGCGGGCGCGGTCGCACGGTTCCTCACCCGTCGCTCCCCGGTCTGGCTCGCGATCCCCGCCGTGCCCGTCGTGCAGCTCGGCGCCGGGCTGATCGCGCTCACGGTGTTCGTCGCACGGCAGGCCGGGCGTGGATGGCTGCTGCCGACGCCTGAGGCGTGGCGCGCGATCGACGCCTTCCTCTCCGCCGCGCTCGGCGAGATCCGCGGCGGTGTCGCTCCCCTCGCGTCGTCCCCCGCGATCGCCGTGGGCGTGGCCGTCGCGACCGGCCTCATCGCCGTCGTCCTGGATCTCGTGCTCGTGACGCTGCGGGCGCCGCTCGTGGCGGCCGTACTGGTCACCGCGCTCGGCGCGGTGCCGGGGGCGATCGTGCACCAGGGCGCGAACCCGGTGTGGTTCATCGGGCTCGCTCTCGCGATCCTGCTCTTCCTGCATGTCCAGTTCGCGCCGCCGGGATCCGCACGCCCCGTGTCCGCACGGGATGCGTCCGCGTCCCGCCACGCGCGCACCGACGCCCCCCTGCGCACGCGACGACTGCCTGCGTTCACCCTCGGCTTCCTCGCCGTGCTCGCGGCGCTCATCGTGTCGCCGCTGCTGCCCCTTTCCGCCTCGGGACTCAACGTCGGCGGGGGCAGCTCCACCCTGAGCGCCACCCTCAACCTCGGGCAGGATCTGCGCCGCCCCTCCCCCGTCACCGCGCTCACCCTGATCTCCCAGGACGGCACGCCGCCCTACCTGCGGATCGCCACGCTCACCCGGTTCGACGGTTCCGCCTGGCAGCCGGATCGGCCCGCCACGGTGCCCCTCGCACAGGGCTTCGGGGATGTCGCCGCCCCGGAGGGCGTCGCGCTGCACAAGACGAGGATCACCGTCCGCACCGCGGGAATCTCCGGGTCCTGGCTGCCCGTGCCGTATCAGGCCACGGCCGTGCGCGGCGAGAACGGAAGCTGGAACGCCGCCGTCGACAACCGCACCGTGATCGCGGCGAACGGCGATGCGGCCGAGCAGAACTACACGATCGACACGGCCACGCTCGAGCCCACGCTCGACCAGATCCGCGCATCCACCGCCACGGGTTCCGACGCCCCGCAGGACCTGCGCGCCCTCCCCGCGAACATGCCCGCGATCATCGCCGACAGTGCGCGGGAGGTGGTCGGCGGATCCGCCACCGACTACGACAAGCTGATCGCGCTGCAGACCTGGTTCCGCGCCGGGTTCCGCTATTCGCTGCAGACGCCGGTCGATGACGGCTTCGACGGCACCAACGTCGATGCCGTGGCGAAGTTCCTCACCGTGCGCGAGGGCTACTGCGTGCACTTCGCCGGGGCGTTCGCGCTCATGGCGCGTTCGCTGGGCATGCCGGCGCGGATCGTCGTCGGCTATCTCCCGGGTACGGCCACCGACCGCCGCTCCGACGACGGGCGGGTCGTGTTCGAAGTCTCCACCGACCAGCTGCACTCCTGGCCCGAGGTGTACTTCGCCGGCATCGGCTGGGTGCCGTTCGAGCCGACCGCGACTCGCGGCGTCCCGACCGCCTTCACCGAGAGCAGCTCCGGATCCGACAACGGCACGCTGCCCTCCGCCGGGGCGACGCCGCAGCCCACGACGAGCGGGATCGCGAAGGATCCGAAGAACCTCGACGTGCCGAACGCGGGGGCCACAGGAGCGTCGACGCCGACGGCGCTGCAGGCGATGCCCGTGGTGTGGACGGTTCTGGCCGTGCTCGTCGTGCTGCTGATCCCGGCCTTGATCCGGCGCGTGCAGGCCGCGCGCCGACGGGCCTCGGCGGGCCGGGGCGACGCGGTGGCTGCGTGGTCCGAGCTGCGCGCGACGCTGCAGGATCTGGGTCTGCCCGCGTCGTCCGCGGAATCGCCGCGCGCACGCGGCGCGCGTCTCGTGCGGGATCGCGGCGCGGATCCCGCCGACATGGACGTTCTCGTGCGAGCGATCGAGCGCGCCAGCTATGCCCGCTCGGGATCCGGCTCCGCGTCGGACGATGTGGATCTGCGTCCTCCGCTGGACGCGATCCGGAGGCGGCTGCGCGAGCACGCATCCCGCCGGGACCGGATGGCGGCCGTCCTGGCCCCGCGTTCGCTGCTCGGTGCCCGACTGCTGGCGGCCTCGACGTCCTGAGCGCTCGGGGCGTGGCGTCTCCCGAACGTCCGGGCGCACCGGCACTACGCTCGGAATCCGGTGCCCGATCCCGGACACCGGACGGCGTCGACGGCGCCTGCACGGAGGGGGATGCATGGACGAGCCCGCCGCGCCCCTGGCGCACTGGCGTTTCACCGGCACCCTGCGCACGTATCAGGCTCAGGTGCTGGCGAAGCTTCCCCCCGGATCCGGGGATCAGCTGCACATCGTGGCTCCCCCCGGCTCCGGCAAGACCCTGCTGGGCCTGCTGCTCGCCGCCCGTGAGGGCGGGCGCGCGCTCGTGCTCGCACCGAGCACGACGATCCGCGAGCAGTGGGCGCAGACCGCCACCGCGCTCACTCCGGACTCCGCCGCAGTGTCGACGGATCCGCTGCGCATCGCCGACCTCACCGCCCTCACCTACCAGGCGCTGAGCGTCACGGGCGACGGATCCCCGTTCGACGCGCTCGCCCGCGGGCGATGGGTGGACGAGCTCGTGGACGCCGGTCGCACGCAGGCCGCGGCGGAGACCTGGCTCGCCGAGCTCGCGGTGGACAATCCGGGCCAGTACCGCTCGGGCCTGCGCCGACGCGTGAAGCGCATCCGTCGCCGGTTCACGCGCGAGCGCCCCGAGACGATCGCCCGTGTGCTGCACCCCAACGCGGTCGCGCTGCTGGAGCGGATCGTGGCGGCCGGCGTCGACACGGTCGTGCTGGACGAGTGCCATCATCTGCTGGACCACTGGGCGCTCGTCGTCGCGTACCTCGTCGCCGCGATCCGCGAGCGCGGAGGTCGCGGTCTGGTGATCGGACTCACCGCGACACTGCCGGACGCGGCGGACGGCACGGAGTTCGACAACTACACCCAGCTGCTCGGCGAGGTCGATTTCGAGGTGCCGACGCCGGCGGTCGTGAAGGAGGGGCATCTCGCGCCGTACCGCGACCATGTCTGGTTCACCGAGCCGGTCCCGGCCGAGGCCGCCTTCATCCGGCGGCACGGCGCGCAGCTGGACGAGCTGCTCGGCCAGGTGCTGTCCACCCCCGATGGCATCCGCTACCTCGAGGAGCGCCTGCAGCCCGCGGATCCGGATCCTCCGCAGCTCGCCGAACCGGAGACCGCACCGGCCGGGGAAGCGGCTGAAGCGATCCCCGTCCCGCCGTCGCCGTCTCCCGCGGCCCTCGAGCGCGCCCTCGCCGACGATCTCCCGCTCACGCGGTCCTGCGGCGTGGTGCTGCGGGCGCTCGCCCCGCAGCACCCGCTCTGCGCGATCCTGCCGCCGGTGCTGTTCGAGCGGTGCACGACCGACGACCTGCTGACCGTGCTCGCACGATTCGCACTCACCCGGCTGCTGCCCGATCCGGGTGCGAAACGGCAGTGGCGCTACGTCAAGAGGGCTCTGGCCGACTTCGGCCTGCTGCTCACCGATCGGGGGCTCCGCCGTGGCAGGGATCCGGTGGAGACCACCCTGGCCTTCTCGGAGGCGAAGGACCGCGCCGCGGTGGACATCCTCCGCCTCGAGCTGGGCGGAGCGGACGGGCCGCGGGTCAAAGCCGTCATCGTGACCGACTTCGTGGATCACGGCAACAGCCGCGGGCTCGTCGGCGAGAGCGCGGCCGGCGCCCTGCGCGCCTACGACTTCGTCGTGAACGATCCGCTCACCGCGGCCCTGAACCCGGTGCTGCTGACGGCCGACCGGATCCGCGTGCCGGCGCCCCGCGCCGCGGAGTTCGCCGCCGCGCTCACGGAACGGGTGGGATCGGACGTCCAGGTGCGCCCCGGCGGCGTCGGCCCGTGGCGCGAGCTCGACGCTCCCGGTGTCGGCGCGGGGCGCATCGTCGCCGCGGTCTCGGCTCTGATGTCGGCGGGGTCCGTGCGCCTCATCGTCGGCACCCGCGGCCTGCTCGGCGAGGGCTGGGACTGCCCCGCCGTGAACACCCTGATCGACCTCACCACCGTGACCACCTCGACGGGTGCCCCGCAGCTGCGGGGCCGCACCCTGCGGCTGGATCCGGGATGGCCGGGGAAGGTCGCGCACAACTGGTCCGTGAGCTGTCTGATCCCGGCCGACGTCGCGCTGGACGACGCCACGGAGCCGCGCCGCCTCACCCGCCGGCACGGACATCTGCTCGGGCTCAGCGCCGACGACGACGGCCGGATCGTCCGCGGCCTCGGCAATGCGCTGTCCCACGAGGCCCGTGCGCTGCTGCACCGCGTGCTCGGCAAGGAACCCGCGGCATCCGTCGACGACCTCGGCGACCTGGTGCGGACCGAGGTGCTGCCGCGCGCCGCGACCCGCGCCGCCTGGCGGATCGGCGAACCCTACGTCGCACAGGAGCGCGAGACGCTCGCGGTGAGATCCTCGTCGGCGACGGCGCTGATCCCCACCACGCGCGTGGTCCGCTCGGCGATGCCGTGGGCCGTGCTGGTCGGCATGACGGGGAGCGCCGGCATCACCGCCGTCGTCGCGAACGCCATCCCGATCACGCCTGCTGCGGGCGTCGGCATCGCGCTGGCCGTGGGCGCTGCGCTCTCACTGGGCGGTGCGATCGGACCGCTCGTTCGCGACCGCCGTCGCCGCCGCGATCCCGCGGCCTCGTTCCGCGGTGCCGCGGTGGCGCTCACCCGCACGCTGACCGAGGCGGGACGGATCCGCCCGCTGGACGAGACCGGGATCGTCGTGCGCGAGGAGGGCGACCGGATGCGGATCGAGCTCGCCGGCCCCGATCAGCGCATCGTCGCGGACGCCGTACAGGAGCTGTTCGCCCCGCCGTCGGCGCCGCGGTTCCTGCTGCGCACCGACCGCGACGACGTCGGCGGCCGGGTCTCGCTCATCGGCCTGGTGGCCGCCACGCAGCACCGGGATCTGCGCGGCGCGGCCTTCCTCGCGGTCCCTCGCATCGTGGCTCGCCGACGCGTCGACGCCGAGGCGTTCCTCCGGCACTGGCAGGAGCAGGTCGGCGCGGCCGAGCTCGTCGAACTGCAGGGCGAGCAGGGCCTCGCGCTGCTCGCCCTCGCGCGCCGCGCACCGCGCGTGCTCGACGCCGCGGAGCCGCGCACCACGCTCTGGGGCTGAGGTCGGCACGATCCGTGCAGGATCCGCGCCCACGACGGCGGCGCAACGGTGCCGGGCCTCGGCGGTGCAACGGTGCCGGGCCTCGGCGGCTCAGGCGCCCTCGACGCTCCCCGCCTGCAACGGCCTCTGCGCGGACCGCGCCGGATCCGGCTCGGCGTCGGGTGCGGGCGCGACGGCCTCGGCCGCACCGGGACGGGCCGGCTCGGCGTCTCCCCTGCGGCGATGCCACCAGCGCAGTGCGTGGTCGATGCCGAACCCGAGGATGACGGCGAACACCACCGCGACGCCGACTCCCAGCAGCGGGTTGTCGTGCACCCATTGGCCGGCGAGCAGTCCGATGCCCAGCGCGTAGGCGACCCACGTGATGCACGCGAAGAGGTCGTAGAGGAAGAACCTGCGATGCGGGAAGCCGGTCTGGCCCGCCATGTAGTTCACCGCGACGCGACCCCACGGGATGTATCGCGCGGTGAAGATCAGCGCCGCGCCGCGCTTGTCGAGCTCGTACCGGGCCCACTCGAACATCTTGTGCACCCGCGGCCGGCGCATCCACGCCCAGCGCTCGGTGCCGATCGTGCGGCCGAGCAGGTAGGCCATGTTGTCGCCTGCGACCGCGCCGACCAGGGCGACCAGCCCGAGCACGACGAGGTTCGGCTCACCGCTCTGCAGTGACAACGCGGCGAGCGCGACGAGTGCGGTCTCGCTGGGCAGGATCGTGGCGAACCCGTCGATGAAGAAGAACACCAGCAGCACCGGGAACAGCCAGAGCTGCCCCGCAGCGTGCAGCAGCCAGGCGTTCAGCAGATCCATGCCATCCACGCTACGGCGCGCGGGAACCGCCGTCGTCATACCTGAGAGTGATGTTCCGAACTGTTCACGGCGGCGGTATCGCATGGGGTCGTTGAGCGAGCACCGACCCTTCGGCGCGCTTCGCTCGCTCAGTGCGGGTCTCCGCGAGGCGCGAGACGAGACGCTGTGACCTCGCAGGGGCCCCGCTCAGCGCGCGATCGCGTGCTCCGCGCACGGCACCGCCACGCACGTCGCGCAGACCACCGCCTGCTGCCGGCACGACGGATCGGGGCAGTTCGCGGTGCGGTTCGTCGCGGCGCCGCAGCCGGCGCACACCCCGATGACCGCCGCGTGATCGGAGAAGTCGACGGATCCGCGCCCGTCGAACACGTACAGGGACCCGTCCCACAGGCCGTCGTCGCCGTATCGCTCGCCGTATCGGACGATCCCGCCGTCGAGCTGGTACACCTCGCCGAAGCCGCGCGCCGTCATAAGACTGGACAGCACCTCGCAGCGGATCCCGCCGGTGCAGTAGGTGACGACCGGCCTGCCCTTGAGGTCGTCGTAGGCGCCGGAGTCGAGCAGACCCACGAAGTCGCGTGTGGTCTCCACCTCGGGCACGATCGCCCCGCGGAAGCGACCGATCCCGGCTTCCAGGGCGTTGCGCCCGTCGAAGAACACCACGTCCTCACCGCGTTCCGCCACGAGCTCGTGCAGTGCCTCCGGGGTGAGCCGTGCACCGCCGCCGACCACTCCCCGTCCGTCGACCTGCAGCTCGCCCGGCGCTCCGAAGGAGACGATCTCGTCGCGCACCTTCACGCTGAGCTTCGGGAAGTCGACGCTGAGCCCGTCGGCGTCGACCGCCGTGCCCTCGCTCCACTTCACGTCCGCGTCACGGAACGGCGCATAGGAGCGGAACGAGCGCAGCCACTTCTTCATCGCGGGCAGGTCACCGCCGAGGGTGCCGTTGATGCCGTGCTTCGAGATCAGGATGCGTCCGCGCAGGTGCAGCGCCTCGCACAGGTCGCGCTGCCAGAGACGGATCGCCTCCGGATCCGACAGGGGCGCGAAGGCGTAGAACAGCACGATCTTCGGGGTGGGCACCCAGCGATCCTAGTTCGACCGGACGGCCGTCGCTGCGCCGGGCGCCGCCGCACGATCGCACGAATCCGGGCACCCCGTCCGCGGGAAGCCCCCGGGGATCATGTCAGCCCTCCGCGTCCGCCCGCGAGCGTCGGCGCGACCAGGCTCCCGCCGACTCGCTGGACAGGGCGAGCAGCGCGAGGCACTGCAGCGACGCGGCGAGGAGCGTGCCGTTGAGGCCGAGCGTCGCCGTGCCGTCGAGGTAGTCGATCGCCGTGGAGAGCACGCCGATCGCCAGCAGCATCATCAGGATCGCCCGGGAGCGCCGCCCGCGCCGCAGCACGAACCAGGCCATGAGCAGCTGCGCGAGCGAGATGAGCACTCCGAACCCGAGGAACCCGATCAGCACGGCCGTCTCCAGCGTCCGGCCTGACGAGAGCACAGCCTGCACGCCCGGATCGGCCGCGGCCCCGACGGTCAGACCGAGCACATCCAGGACCGCTCCGATCACGACGACGCCCACGGCGAAGAACGTCGACAGCGGCGCCCGCCGCATGGAGCGTTCGGCCGTGGTGCGCAGGGATTCACCGCGCCCTTCGACCGGGGCGCCGGCGGCATCCGCGTCGAAGAACTCGTCTGCGCCTTCGTCCGCTTCGCCCTGGGTCATGCGCACGCGGGTCACGTCGAGGATCGGCAGATCGCCGTCGGTGATGAACCGATCGCCGCCTCCGTTGCGGGAGTGGTACCCGGTGGTGAAGTCGTGAAGGAGTCGGACCTGCACCGCGGCGTCCGCGTCCCGTGCGCTCTGCACCACGAAGTCGCGTTCGACGTCGGTGTTCTCATCGATCCGGTGGGTCACCTGCAGGGTGAACAGGCTGAGCCCCACATCGGTGTCGTAGGTGCCGGCGCCGAGCCAGTCCGTCTTGGCCCCGCCCGGCAGCAGCCAGCCGGGCGGGCAGTGCCAGAACCGCACGTGGTGACGCTGTTTGGGGTTGCCCGCCACCTCCTGCTGGTACGCGACGTCGTGCCGACGGCCGAACAGCATGAGCGGCGACACGGGCGCCGTCGGATAGCTGCGCCGGGTGAGCGTGGATGCGATGATCCCCCAGGTCGAGGCGGCCGTGATCTCATCGGCACGGTGCCACCCGGCCCTGGTCATCACCTCGTCGAGCTGCGCCGCCGTGCCGTCGACGCCGAGATTGACCGGATCCCCGAGGAGGCCGTCCCCCGTGCGCGTGCGCCCGAAGAAGTAGTCCGGCACGTAGAGGTCGCTGAGCAGGCGGTGCAGCCGAGGCAGCACGAGGTACGCCATGATCGCCCACACCGGGATGAACAGCAGCAGCGCCCAGGGCGACCGGACGCCCTCGATCGAGATGATGATCGCGAGCCAGACCGCCGAGGCGGTCCCGATCAGGAACGCAACCCGGTCGAACACCGTGGAGGACGGCAGCGGCTGCTGCATCTGCAGCGCCCAGCGGCGCCTGGACGGGTGCTGCGCGTCGCTCACGGCTGCCCTCTCCTTCGCGGTCGTCTCTCATCCTGGCACGGAGGCCGAGTGCTCGCCCGGCTGCCGGTCAGGACCATCCCGTCGCATCGGATAGGATGGTCAGGTTGTATTCCTGGTGACGTGTCCGAGCGGCCGAAGGAGCACGCTTGGAAAGCGTGTGTTGTGCAAGCAACCGCGGGTTCGAATCCCGCCGTCACCGCCAGATGCGAAGCGCCGCCCCGATGATCGGGGCGGTGCTTCGTTCGTCTACTGCTCGTTCGCCGGGATCCGGATCCCGTACGTGGTGCTGCCGTCGCCCGAGGCGAGCTTCGCGAAGCCGAGCCGCTCGTAGAACGCGCCCGCGGAGAGGTTGTCGGCATTCATACCGAGATGCAGGGCCGGCACGCCGCGGCGACCCAGCTCGGCGAGCAGCGTGTCGATGAGCCGTCGGCCGAGGCCCTGTCCCTGGGTCTCGGGCAGCAGGTCGATGTGCAGGTGCGCGGGATACTCGCGCACGACCGGGTCGTCACCGGGCTTCTGCCGGTCGCCGTAGGCGATGAAGCGATCCTGTGCCGTCGGCTCGGCCGCACCCGACGCCCGGTAGCGGTCCCGTCGGGACGGCCACCACTCGTCGCGGAACCACGCGGCGAACGCGTTGGTGTCGTCGGTGGCGACGACGTATCCGATCACGCGCGCGTCGTCCGCCTCGACCACCCAGCACAGTCCAGGGTCGCGCCGCGCGTACGGCACCGCGAACAGGTCACCCCAGAGAGCGTCGTCCTCGAGCATGCCGGTCGCGTCGGCGCCGACGTCGGCGGTCTTCACGCACACGTCGTAGAGGCCGTCGACGTCTTCGGAACGGAACGGTCGGATGCGTGCCACGGAGTGCCCTTCGATCGGCGCCATCGGTCTCGACACGGTCCTGAGCGAGAGCGTCCGCCGTCTCGCTGCGCTCGCTCGGGAGCCACGGGACGAAGGATGCTCAGGGACCGGCGGATCCCTTCAGCCTAGCGAGCCGGATCCGCCCAGGATCCCCGGTGTTCCGCCTCCTCGATCACGCGCGGCAGCCGAACCCAGCGCCACAGGACGGCCGCCACCAGGAAGGCCGCGCCCGCGCCGATCAGCGCACCGCCGACCGTGTCGCTGAACCAGTGCACGCTGAGAACCGTGCGGGAGAAGCCCATCGCCACCGTCCACACCGCTGAACCGATCGCCACCCACAGCGTCGGGAACAGGAACCACAGCACCACCGCGAGGGTCGCGGCGTTCGCGGTGTGGCCGGAGGGGAAGGATCCGAAATCTGAAGCGATCAGCAGATCCTGCGGGCGGGCACGGCCCAGCGCCTTCTTCACGAGCTGCACGACGCCCGCGCTCACGACGAAGGCGATGAGCGCGAACAGGGCGCCGCGCCAGCCCCGCACGAGCCAGGCGAGCGCGGCGATCACCAGGGGCGTGAGGATCGTCGCGACCCATCCCCCGCCGAGCACGTTCATGACCAGCGCCCAGCCGACGAGCACGGGACCGCGCCACTCGACCATCTCCAGGTTCCAGGCGTCGTCGAGCGACACGATCGCACCGGGCGCCGCAGCCAGCACCACGGCGGCGGCGAGCGCGGCGGTCACCCCGATGATGCCGAGGACGAGGGCGAGCCGACGTGTCATCCGGCCATTCTCCCCCGGGCGCACCGAAGCAGCCCGCATCCAGCGCCGGTGCCACGCCGGTGGCGCGACGAAGGCCGGGTCCCGCGAGGTGCGGGGCCCGGCCTCCGAGGCATCGGGAGCTCAGCCCTTCGTCGCGCCGGCCAGGAGACCGCGCACGAAGAACCGCTGCAGGGCGAAGAACACGATCAGCGGAACGATGATCGAGATGAACGTTCCGGCCGACTGCAGATACCACTGGTTGCCCCATGTGCCGGACAGCGAGTTCAGCGTCTGAGTCAGCGGCAGCGATGACTCCGGCGCGAAGATCGTCGCCACCAGCAGGTCGTTCCACACCCACAGGAACTGGAAGATCGCGAACGACGCGATGGCCGGCATCGCCAGCGGCAGGATGATGCGGAAGAAGATCTGCCCGTGTCCTGCCCCGTCCACGCGGGCGGCCTCGACGACCTCCCCCGGGATCTCCGCGATGAAGTTGTGCAGCATGAAGATCGCCAGCGGCATCGCGAAGATCGCGTGCGCGATCCACACCGTGGCGAAGCTGTGATCCACATCGCGGAGGGTGAAGCCGGGGAAGATCTGCGTGCCGAACAGCGTCAGTCCGCGCGAGAACAGCGACAGCAACGGCACCAGGGCCATCTGGATCGGCACGATCTGCAGCGCGAAGACGAACACGAAGACGAGGTTCTTGCCCTTGAAGTTCATCCACGCGAAGCCGTAGGCGGCGAGCGACGCGATGAAGATCGGGATCACCGTGGCCGGGATCGTGATCGCCAGCGAGTTCACGAACGAGGCGCCGAGCGTCAGAGCCGTGCCACCGGAGTTCAGGGCGTCGGCGTAGTTGCTGAGCGTGAACGACGGGTTCACGAACGCGGTCCACCAGCCGGTGCTGTTCGAGTCAGCTCCGGGGCGGAACGACGTGACGAACAGTCCGAGTGTGGGCATCGTCCAGAAGATCGCGATGATCACTGCGGCGAACGTGGCGCCTTTCGACGTGAGCCGCTTCTGCGCGGTCGCCTCGTTGCGTCGGGTGTCGCGCTCGACCTGGCGCTTGCTGCGATTGTCGGTGACGATCGCCTGTGTCGCACTCATCAGCGGATCTCCCTCTGCTTGGCCATCTGCCGGGCGTTGTAGATGATGAGCGGCAGCACGAACAGGAACAGCACCACGGCCAGCGCCGACGAATGCCCGTAGCTCTGGAACCGCTGCTGCTGGTTGACCATCTCGAAGCCGAGCACCGTGCTGTTCGCCCGGCCGCCGGTCATCACGGCGACGATGTCGTAGACCTTGAGCGACGCGATCGTGATCGTGGTCAGCACGACGATGAGCGAGGACCGGATCCCCGGTACCGTGACGTTGCGGAACCTCTCCCAGGCGTTCGCCCCGTCCAGCGACGCGGCCTCGATCTGTTCGGTCGGAACCGCCTTGATCGCCGCGGACAGGATCACCATCGCGAACCCGGTCTGGGTCCAGATGAACACGATGAGCAGGCAGATCGTGTTGACGAGCGGCGTCGTGTCCAGCCAGGAGACGGGCTTGCCGCCGAACAGCGTCACGATGGCGTTCAGCAGGCCGATCTGGTCGCCCTGGCGGAAGTCGTAGATGAACTTCCAGATGATGCCGGCGCCGACGAACGAGATCGCGACCGGCATGAACACGAAGACCTTGAGGATCTTCTCGCCGCGGGCGCGGTCGATGAACACGGCGTAGGCGAGTCCGAAGATCGTCGACACGATCGGGGCGATGAGCGCCCAGATCAGCGTGTTGATCACGGACCAGAACCCCTCGGGGTTCGTGAACACCCACTGGTAGTTCTCCAGCGCGACGAAGTCCTTGCCGGTCTTGTCGAAGAACGACTGGATGATCGTCGACACAGCCGGGTAGATGAGGCCGATGATCAGCAGCAGGGTGGCCGGCGCCATGAACAGCGTGAGCTGGAACAGGTAGCCGGATCCCTCACGCGCGCGGTAGTCGGCGAAGAACAGCAGCCCGCCGGCGACCAGGGCGATGATCATGACGTACACGACCGCGTTCTGGTACGGACGCAGCATCATGAACGCCAGCACCGGGATCGCGAAGCAGGCCACCAGACGGAGCCAGAAGTATCCCTTCCCGTGCCGCGGTGCATACTCGATGAGCACGAGCAGGACCCCGGCCACGATGCCGAACACCAGCAGCACGAGAGGGATCTGCAGCAGCGGGTTCAGCCCGCCGAGCCAGGTGAAGAAGCTGTTCAGGGAGAAGCCGAGCGAGGTCGGCCTCGGGCTCTCCGCCGGACCTCCGGCGATGAGGGCGATGAAGACGCCGAGAATCACGATCGCACCCACGATGTAGGCGCCGATCGTGACGGATCGGGAAGCGGTGGTGCGGCCGGAACTCACGGACTCGGTCTTGCGACCGGATCGCGTCGTCTCGGTCGCTGTGGTTTGCGACATGTGGACCCCCTTCGGGTTCGACGGTGAACTCTGTCAGGATCTGCCCCGTGACGACTGCGGGGCCGTCCGCCGATGATGCGGACGAGCCCCGCAGCCCACAGGGTGATGCTCAGACTAGTTCTTGTAACCGGCCTGGATGTCGCTCAGAACCTGGTCCGTCGGCTTTCCGTCGACCCAGCTGACCATGCCCTTCCAGAACGACCCCGAGCCGACGGTGGCCGGCATCAGGTCGCTCGCGTCGAAACGCAGCGTGGTCTTCGGATCCTGCAGCGTCTTCATCGCGTCCTGCAGGAACTGGCTGGAGGCCAGCGAGGCGTCCGCGTTCTTGTTGGCCGAGATGACGCCGCCGAGCTTGACGCGGGCGTTCGCGAACTCCGGCGAGGACATGAACTCCAGGACCTTCTTGGTCGCGGCGGAGTCGGTGAAGCCTGCGACGAACTCGCCGCCGCCCTCGATGGTGTTCTCACCCTCCTTGATGCCGGGGAGCACGAACGCGTACACGTCGCCGTCGGGGGCGACCTTCGGCGCGGCCCCCGCCTTGGTCTTCACGTCGAGGAAGTTCGACGAGAGGAACGAGGCCTGGTGCGTCATGAGGCAGGTGCCGTCGGCGACCTTGGCGGCGACGTCGGCGAAGGCGGTGGAGTTGATGCTCTTCACGTCACCGAATCCGGCGTTGACGTACTTCGGGTCGAGCAGGATCGTGCCCACGGCGTCGAAGGCCTGCTTGATCTGCGGGTCGGTGAACTTAACATCGCCCGCGACCCACTTGTCGTAGACATCGGTGCCGCTCTGGCGCAGCACGAGGTCCTCGATCCAGTCGGTGCCCGGCCAGCCGGAGGCGTCACCCGAGGCGAAGCCCGCGCACCACGGTGCGGCGCCGGTCTTCTCCTGGAGCGTCTTGGTGAGCGTCAGCAGGTCGTCCCAGGTCTTCGGGACCTCGACGCCGAGCTCCTTGAACTTCGCCGGGGAGTACCAGACGTAGCCCTTGACGTTCGCGAGCATCGGGGCGGCGTAGAACTTGCCGTCGATGGTTCCGTACGTCTTCCAGTCCTTGGACCAGTTCTTGTCGACGTTCGCCGAGACCTCCGAAGGAGCCTCCTTGACCTGTCCCGTGCCGACGAGGCTCTTCAGCAGACCCGGCTGCGGCACGATCGCGATGTCGGGGGCGCTGCCGCCGGACACCTTGGTGACGATGTTGCCCTCGAAGCCCTTGTCGCCGGTGTAGACGACCTTGATGCCGGTGTCCTTGGTGAACTGGTCGAAGGACTTGTTCAGCAGATCGGCCTCGGATCCCGTGATGCCGCCGGAGATCTTGACGGTCTCACCCTTGCCGGACGAGTCTCCGCCACCGGACGAGCTTCCCTCGGCGCACCCTGCGAGTGCCAGGCCCGAGACCGCGAGCAGTGCCAGGGGCACGACCAGGCGACGTCGCTGAGACATTCCCATACGTTTTCTCCTTCGAATTCGCGGGGGCGATTTCCCCAGCGCTGGGGGCTCCTCTCAGGAACCGCTTCCAGGCGACACTAGTGACCCATCCGCCCGTTGCGCAACGGCTTTGGATCACAACTGCATAACCGGGCGCGTCCGACGGCGGAATGTATGGGACCGCTCTCAAGGAACCGGTTCCATCCTCTCTGAGATATCGCTATGGTGAGGGAATCCGTTTTCGAGGAGGGGTCGCCGTGACCGGGATCATCGATGTGGCGTTGCGTGCCGGCGTGGCGAAGTCGACGGCCAGTCGCGCCCTCAGCGGAAACGGCTATGTCTCGGCCGAGACCAGGGAGCGCGTCGAGCGCGCCGCGCGGGATCTCGCCTATTCGGCGCACTCGAGTGCTTCGAGTCTCGCGACCGGGCGCACCTCCACGATCGGCGTGATCATGCCGATGGCCGATCGCTGGTACTTCGCCGAACTGCTCGGGGGGCTCCAGCAGGCCCTCATCGACGACGGTCTCGACCTCGCGCTCTACGGCGCCGCAGAAGGCAGCGACGAACGCGCCCGCATGCTGGATCACGCGCTGGCGGGTCGCCGGTTCGACGGCATCATCGCGGTGTGTCTGCAGCCGGGGGCGCACGAGCTGGAGCGCCTGGCCGGCACCGGGCTGCCACTCGTGTCGGTGGGCCCGTTCGCCGACCACGCCGACACCGTCACGATCGACGACGTCGCCGCCGCGCGCGTGGCCACGGAGCATCTGATCGACCTCGGCCACGAGGACATCGCGTTCCTCGGCGACGCGGCGGACGGAGACCGTTTCAGCTTCGGCGAGCACAAGCGCCTGGACGGCTACCGCCAGGCGATGACCGCGGCGGGCCTGGAGAAGCGCATCCGCGCCGTTACCACGCAGTCGACGATCCCCGAGGCGTTCGCCACCGCGGCGGCACTGCTCGCGGACCGGCGGAAGCGCCCCACCGCGATCGCGGCCGTCTGCGACGAGGCCGCCGTGGGGGCGATCATCGCCGCGCAGCGCCTCGGGATCGGCGTGCCCAGCGAGCTGAGCGTGACCGGGATCGACGACCATCGCTACGCCGAGATGTTCAGCCTCACCACGATCCGGCAGAACCCGCGCGAGCAGGGCGCCGAGGCCGTGCGCCTGCTGCGCGCTCGGATGCAGGACCCCGAAGCCCCGCTCGAGCATGTGATCTCCCCGGCGACGCTCGTCGCACGCCAGTCGACGGCGGTCCCGCGCCTCGAGACCGCCCGCTGACCGCTCGGGACGCTCGACCAGCCGCGTCGGGTCGCCCGACGACTCGGTCCGGGGCGCTCGACGAGCCGGATCCGCCGCAGACGCACGAAGGCCCCGGGAGAACCCGGGGCCTTCGCAGCGTCGAAACGCGAGATTACTTGAGGGTGACCGTCGCGCCGGCCTCCTCCAGGGAAGCCTTGGCCTTCTCGGCGGCCTCCTTGTTGGCGCCCTCGAGGACGGCCTTCGGAGCACCGTCGACGACAGCCTTGGCCTCGCCGAGGCCCAGCGAGGTGAGCTCGCGGACGACCTTGATGACCTGGATCTTCTTGTCGCCAGCGGCCTCGAGGATGACGTCGAACGAGTCCTTCTCCTCCTCGGCCTCGGCGCCACCCGCGCCACCCGCAGCGCCGGCGACGGCGACGGGAGCAGCAGCGGTGACCTCGAACTTCTCCTCGAACGCCTTCACGAACTCGCTGAGCTCGACAAGGGTCAGACCAGCGAACTGGTCGAGCAGCTCCTCAGTGGTGAGCTTCGCCATGATGTTTCTCCTAGATAGATGGGGGTTTGTGGGATGAAGACCTCGAGGCTCAGGCAGCCTCGGCGGTCTCCAGCTTCTCGCGAAGAGCGTCGATGGTGGCCGCGGCCTTGCCCATCGTCGCCTTCATCATGCCCGCGGCCTTCGCCAGCAGAACCTCACGGCTCTCCAGCGAGGCGTACTTGTTGACCTCGTCGGCACTCAGGGCGTTGCCCTCGAAGATGCCGCCCTTGATCACGAGAAGCGGGTTCGCCTTGGCGAAGTCACGCAGAGCCTTGGCGGTGGCGACGAAGTCGCCGTGCACGAAGGCGACGGCCGACGGACCCTTGAGGTCGTCGTCCAGCGCCGTGATCCCCGCGTTGTTCGCGGCGATCTTGGTCAGCGTGTTCTTCACCACGGCGTAGCTCGCGTCCTGACGGATGTTGTTGCGCAGCTGCTTGAGCTGGGCAACCGTCAGACCGCGGTACTCGGTCAGCAGGACGGCGTTCGAGTCCTCGAAATTCTTCGTGAGCTCGGCGACCGATGCATCCTTCTGCGCCATGGTCACTCCTTGATGAGTACGGGATGCTCCACGGCGGTGGAGCACCGACCTCGACCGCCGCGCTCTGCAGGCAAACAAAAACGCTCCGGCGCAAGCGCACGGAGCGTGATCCAGGATCTGGAGTTCGTTCGTGTCACCTGCGCGGGCCTCTGCTGATCGGATCCAGGATCCGGCAGTGCTTCGATCGCCTCATGCTCGCGCACACGACGATGACCAGCGGTCTTCGGTTGCCTCAAGACTACGGCATCCCGCCCCCTCCCCCAAATCGACGCCCGTTCTCGCCGCGACCGCACGGGATCTTGCCACGGCACGGATCATTTGCGCGAACATCCCGTGCGCTCGGCAACAACCCGTGCGCTCGGCGGCCCGGCACTCGGCGCCAGGGCGCCGATCCGGGGCGATGGCGTTCATCGTCGACCCGGGACCCCACCATCCGGTGGCCGCACACCGAACGAAGCGAGACGGCGCCCGAGGGCCGCCGGCGTGCCGATGTGCTCCATCTCCCAGCGGGCGAAGCGGTTCTGCGAGATACCGCGGATCCAGTCCTCCCGACGCTTCTCGTCGAAGAGGACCTCCGCTACGGTGCGCCCCGACCGCATCGCCTCGTCGAAGTACTTGTCCTTGCCGTCGAACTCGCCGAAGCAGTGCGCATCGCCGAGTTCGAAGTCCACGAAGAACGTCTGACCGTCCGGTCCCGCCACCGGAACCTGGAGCTCGGGCGCGTCGAACCCGAGCCGTGCAGTTGAAGCCGACTGACGCTCTCACCGGGAAGCTGCGCCCGTCCGTCCGCGAACGCCGCCACCCCCATCGCGCCTGCCGGACGCCTCGCCTCCCGTGAGCGTCGGCGAGGCGGGCGTCGAGCCCGAGGCGCCAGGCCGCGACCGCATCCAGATCCCACTCGCGCAGGCGCAGTGCCATCTGACGCTCCGCGGCATCCGCGACGGAGACGGCGGCTTCCCGAGGCAGAGCGCACAGGAGGTCGAAGACCGTACGCGACAGCGAGGTACATCGGATCCCGTCGACGATCACGACGTCGGAAGCGGGCAACGGCGCCACGTGCCGCCGCACGTCGGGGCTGCTCGACACCCGCCGAGCGGCGGGCATCGTCATGTGCACCGCCGCGCAGCGGATTCGATACAACGGCAAACGCCACAGCACGGCGGCGGATGTGTGTGACATGGCCGCACCGCCGGTGCTGTCTCGCGCGACCGCGATCACATGCGCCCGATGACGCTCCTCGGAGTGGAGCGCTGCACGTTCTGCGCCGTCGATGTACCAGCCGCGCCGGATGTGGAATAACTCGCCCCGCGCGACGGCGGCCGCGAGGCGCCGATCCGTCCATCCGTTCAGGATCAGATCGTCGCGGGAGCGCACCTCGTGCTCGAGCGGCGGATGCGAGGCGCCGACGAGCGGAACCGGATGCGCCGGAGCGGAATCAAACGAGATCATGCCTGATCGTGGTTCCTCCGCCGGCGTCGTAGGTAGCGCTTCACGAGAAAGGTGGAGAACTCCGCGAGCGCGGCCGTTGTGCGGGAGGGCCGGTCGCCCGCCGCCGTCGCACGACCGCACGACCGCACGACCGCACGAGACCCTGCCGACCGTACGGGAACATCGCGCGAACACCCCGTGCACTCGGCAACAACCGGTGCACTCGGCGCCGGCGTGCCGGCGGGGCCGTCCCGGAGCCCGCCCGAGGCGCGCGGCGCGGGCCTCGAGCTCGGTCCCTGCGGCGTGCCAGGGCACCGGCGTCGGCGGGCGGAGGTAGCCTCGATGAGTGACCCCGGAACTCGAAGCGCGCATCATCGCGGACTCCCGCGATCGGGTGGCGTGGCTGCGAGCCAGGGCGCGCGGGATCACGGCCACGGACGTCGCCGGACTCACGAGCGACACGTCGATCGCCCGCGCGGCGGATGCCAAACTCGGCGCGGGACCGCGCTTCGGCGGCAATGCCTACACCGACCACGGTCGGCGTCGCGAGCCGGAGATCGCCGCCTGGGTCGCCGCCACGCACGGGATAATGCCCTCGTCCGCACTGTTCTGCGCCGAGGTCGAGAAGCGCCACCTGGCCACCCCGGACGGCATCGTGCAGGAGTCGGACGGTCGGGTGCTGCTCGCGGAGATCAAGACCACCAACAAGTCATGGCGGTCCATCCCCCGCACCTACCTGCGCCAGGTGTGGTGGCAGCAGCACGTGCTCGGTGCCGAACGGACGCTGTTCGTGTGGGAGGAGCACGACGACTTCCGCCCGATCCACGACGAACCCAAGTCGGTGTGGATCGACCGCGACGATCGCGAGATCGGCCGCCTGGTCGGACTCGCCACGCGCCTGATCGACGAGCTCTACCACCGCACGACGGGTCAGACGCCTCCTCGGCCGGCACCGGCCGCGCCCAGCAGCCGGGATGCACTGCGCGAACGCGACATGTTCCGCGCCCTCGCCCTGGCGGAGTGAATCGAGGGGCGCAGGATCCGCAGCGGATCCCGCTCAGTCCACGGCGTCGAGCGCTCCGCGGCGAACATGGTCAGCTCCCGTTCGCGAACCCGCACGTGGGGCTGTTCAGGATGGGCTTGGTGTAGGTGAGCGTCGACACCGTCGGCGATACCCAGCCGGTCCACGCCTTGGTGCGCACGTTGGAGCTGAACGACTCGCCCAGCAGGCCGCCCAGCAGGCCCGACAGCAGGCTGCTGGTGAACGTGGTCGTGTAGACGCCGTTCGCGTCCGGCCCGGTGGTGGGCACCGCCTGCCAGGCCGTGCCCGCGATCTGCCACTCGGTGTTGGCGGCAGCCGTGAAGCCGGAGTACGGCGCGGTCTGCGCCGACCACTTCCACGTGATCACCATGATGTTGCCGCCGAGCAGCGCGCTTCGGCACGTCGTCACCGCGGTGATCTGCGGCGGCACCAGCCGCACCGCGCTGACGCCGGTTCCTCCCGCGAATTCGGGATCGGTGTAGGACGCGTCGGTCTGCGGCAGCGGCGGGGCGAACAGGATCAGCCCCAGGACGAGGACGCCGAGGGCCGCGAGCACTCCGTGGATCGCCTTGCGTAGCACGCCCGCCCGCGACATCAGTCGTCGCCTTCCCGCCGACGACGCGCAGCGACGACGAGCATCCCGGCAGCGGCGATGACGAGCACGCCTCCCACCACGAGAAGAGGCACCGGGATCGAGCCGCCCGTCGCCGGAAGGGAGCCGGCCGAACCGGCACCGACCTGCACGCTGTCCCCGAATCCGTCTGCGAGCACCCTGACCCGCGTGGAGGCGCCGCCTTGTGCGTCTCGTCCGACCTTCACGTCGAGACGCAGGTGAGCGACGGTGTCCGACGACATCGCGTCGATCGGCACCGCGCTGCCGTCTCGGGGCACACTCCAGTCCGTGCGCAGGACGCGCGCTCCGGACTCGCAGGTCCCGCCCTGCCACGGCTCCTCGCACATGCGCACATCTGCGACGATCGGCGCCGCACCAGCGGCACTGACCGCGAGCCGCACCGTTCCGGGATCCGGAGCGTGCGCGCTGACCACCAGATCCCAACGGACCGCCTCCCCCTCCCCCATCGCCGCAGCCGTCGACCAGTCCGCACTCGACACGATCCGCAGGTACTGCCCCTGCACGGTCTCGGTCACAACCGCGGCATGCGCCGGTGCCACGGGGAGTACCCCGAGGCATCCTGCCAGCAGGGCTGTCGCGACGAGCCGGATCCGTTTCGTCATGAACCCTGGTCGTCCCCGGTCGCCGCGGGAGCATTCCGAACCCGGCGGCTCGTCCGGGGCCAGAACGCCCAGATCACCAGCGCGGTGGCGCCGAGGGTGAGTCCGCCCAGCACGAACGGGTTCCCGAAGGCGACGATGACGGGCGCCAGGCCCGGGATCGCGAAGCGCACGATCCGCACCGTGCTGACCGGGTAGGGAGCGGGATCGTCCTGCTCATTGGCGTCACCGCGCAGCGTGATGAGCCGCTCGGTCGACGATGCGCCGTCCTCGACAGCGCGCACCCGGTGTGTGACGGGCAGCTGGCCGGGACGGTCCACCGTCACCACGTCGCCGACGTGCACCTGACCGGCCGGGATCTGCTGCACGATCGCGACCGACCCCGCAGGGATCGTCGGAGACATGGATCCGGTCCGGAACATGATGAGCGTGATGTGCGCAGTGAAGGCCAGCACAACCAGCACGATGCAGATCAGGCCGGCGAGCGCGGCGATCCATAGCAGCACTTCGCTCAGCACGCCCCGCGCCTTCGGCCTGGGCCGCGGTGCGCCGGTGTCCGACTCTCGCCGTGCGCGGCGGGTCAGAGATGCCGGGGTCGTCGCCTGGGTCACGATCCTTCTCCTTCTCGTGTTTCCGCGAGATCAGCTCGACGTCGCGGCGAACTGCCATGTCTGGGTCAGCGCCAGCCCCTGCGCCGCATTGCCGACCGTCGAGGGCATGGCGATCGCGAAGCAGTAGTTCACCTGATTCCCTCCGTTGGCGGAGAGGGTCTGCGATCCGGCCGCCGACGTGCTCAGCGCCGCGCCGTCAGCGATGACGACGGTGGATCCGGCAGCGGCGTAGTCGGTGGCCGAGGCGCACTGGGCGGCTGTCACGGTCTTCACTCCGTAGGTGAGGTAGTCGGCGAGCGTACCGGCGGCGTAGGTGCTCGCGGTGAGCTTGACCGTGCCTGCCACCGACGGGTTCGCGGTCTTCACACTGAACAGCGCGTAGACCGTCTTCCCCGGTGCGAGCGCGGCCGCATCCGCCGCGGCGGCGAAGGTCATCGCGATCGCGGTCCCGGCCGTCGAGTGACTCGCGAAGCTCGTGCCGTTGATGCTGCCGACGACGTCGAACCTCCCGGCCGTGAACGAGCCTGTCGCGTACTCGCCGTCGTTCCAGCTCGCGAGCGTAACGGTGGCGCCGACGCCCAGCACCAGCCCGCCGGCGAGGACCGCCCTGATCCGCCTCAGGACGAGCCCACGCCGGCGCGGGCGGAGGCGGCGACGCGTCGTCACGACGGTCGTGGTCTCCCCGGGACGCATGGGATCAGCTCGACGTGGCCGTGAATGACCAGGTCCCGGTCGCAGCCCCTCCCTGGGTGAGGGAGGACTTGGCGGTCGCGACGAAGCACAGCTGCGCGGCGGCACCCGCGGTTCCTGCCGTCGCGCCCTTGGCGAGGGCGACACTGGATCCGGCGGTGAAGGTCGTGAGGTCGGTGCCCGACGCGACGAGGGTTCCGGTCGTCGCAGTCGCATCGCAGGTCGCGGCGGGGGCGATCGAGTAGACCGAGTAGGAGACGTTCGCCGCGTTGGCGCCCGTCCCGGTTCCGGTCGACGCCACGAGCGTCGCATTGTTGGTCGTCGTGCTGTCCAGGCGCACCCAGAACGGCGCGTAGACGACGTCGCCCGGCGAGAGGTTGCTGAACGGCGCGGTGAAGCTCAGGGCGGCGGCCGTGTCGCCCTTCGTCACGTTGTGGTTCGTGAAACCGGCCGTCGCGGACGTCGTGGATCCCTCGAGGTTGAACGAACCGGCGGTGAACGTGCCGGTCGCGAACTCGGAGTCGTTCCAGGCCGCGAGGGTGATGGCCGCGCCGACGCCGAGGACGAGGCCACCGGCGAGCACGGCGAGGACCTTCCGGCGGTTGCGGGTGGTGGGTGTCACGGTGTCCATGAGAATCCTTTGCATCGTGTGGGACCTGATGTCTCCCATACTGGATTCCGGAATACCGGTTGACAAGACCACTGAACAGGTCTTCAGGCTTCCTTGACACAACCTTGAGGAGCTGGCCGAGGAACCCTGCGCTGAGGGTGGAACGTCTCCGCGGCGGCCGCTACTCCGCAGGTGCGAGCGCGATCACGGGCGCGAGGGCGTCCCGGCCCACGGCGATCGCGGGGCCCGCTGCATCGACCAGCACACCGCTCATCTCCGGCTGCTGCACGAGCACGGCGCCGATCTGCTCGGCGGTGAACGGCAGGGGCTGGTCGCCACGGCCGAGCGCGATGACCTCCAACGGGTGGCTGAACAGCTGCAGGTAGCGCGCGCCGTCGGCGGTGTGCGCCTCGGCCACACCGTACTGTCCGTCGCCGTCGACATCGCTGACCGCCACCCAGAGCCGGGCCGTGGTCAGCGCCTCGGCCACGCGCGCCTCGGAGTCCGCCTCGCGGGGCGCCGCGAGCAGGGCCTTGACCGCGAACGTCGGATCTGCCTCCTCCAGCGCCTTCTGCAGGATCTCCGACGGGAACACCACCCGGTGCGGCTCGGACGCGTTGTCGATGATGAGGCCGGCGAACGGACCGTCGATGACGTTCTGGTACACCGCCTGCACGGGCTGCACGACGGCCGAGGTCTCGGTCGGATCCTCGTCGCCCTGCTGCACGGAGTCGCGGACGGCGGCGGCCGAGCTGAACGCCAGCATGAAGGAGTTCTCGCCGTCGTTGACGACGGCGATGGCCAGGGGCTTGCCCTCCTTGATCTGCTCGCCGGCATCTCCGCTTACCCGCAGGAACAGGTTGCCCTGCAGCGACTGACGCAGCACACCGAGCAGCTCGGCCTGGCTCGCGTCCTCGCCGAGCATGGCGAGGGCCTCGCGCAGCAGCACGTTGTCGGGCATGCCCGGGATCGACTCGGTCGGCTCGGGCGGATCCACCGGGGCCAGTGGAAGCGGCGGACGCCCCGGCGGCGTCTGCGGCGCAGCCGGCGCCACAGGCGTCTCGTCCACGACGGGGTCGATCAGGTCGTGGCCGGCCTCCGGCGCCTCAACGGGCGGGGCGACGGCAGGACCGGAGGGAGAGCCCAGGCCGCGGAAGGCCTGCACCGAGACGTTGACGACGGGAGCGAGCGCATCGGCGGACTCCCCCGGGCCGGCCTCGGCCGTGCTCAAAGAGCCGTCCTCGGCGACATCCTCCGCGGCGGCGGGAGCGGACTCCGGCGTGACGTCGTCGTCCTGCTTCTTACGGCGCGAGAAAAGGCCCATTGCCCCAGCCTAAACCGGGACCGGCTCGGCTCTCGCGCCGCGCCGCGCAGAGCGGTCCGACCGGATCAGATCTTCTCGATCGGGGCGATCTTGACGAGCAGCTTCTTCTGGCCCGCGGCATCGAAGCGCACGTGCGCGATCCGCTTCGCCCCTTCACCGGTGATCGCCTCGACCTTGCCCTCTCCGAAGTCGTCGTGCCGGATGCGATCTCCCGCAGCGAGTTCGAGGTCGCCGTTGTCGCGCACCTTCGCCGTGACCCGGTTCGGGAACTTGTCCATCGCGGTCGACAGCGGCTTGAGCCCGTCCCGCTTCGGCAGCGCCCGCGGAGCGAACCGGTCCGCCGAGCCGGATCCGCCGCCGAAGCCGCCCGATCCGGATCCGCCCGGGCGACGGGCGTTCAGCGCGCGGGACTGCATCCCGCCGCGCGAGTTCACGTCTCCCGGGGACTGCCGCCAGTCGATGAGCTCCGACGGGATCTCCTGCAGGAACCGGCTCGGCATCGCCACGGACACCTCGCCGAACTGGGCGCGGGTCATCGCGAGCGACAGGTGCAGGCGCTTGCGGGCACGGGTGATGCCGACGTAGAAGAGACGGCGCTCCTCCTGCGGACCACCCGGCTCGTTCGCGGAGATCCGGTGCGGGATGAGGTCCTCCTCCACACCCGTCACGAACACGGCGTCGAACTCGAGCCCCTTCGCGGTGTGCATCGTCATGAGCGACACCACGCCCGACTCGTCCTCGAGGTCGTCGGCGTCGGAGACGAGGGCGACCTCGGTGAGGAAGTCGGCGATCGTGCCCTCGGGGTTGTTGCGGGCGAAATCGCGGGTCACGGCGATGAGCTCGTCGAGGTTCTCCAGACGCGCCTCGTCCTGCGGGTCGCGGCTCGCGCGCAGCGCGTCCATGTAGCCGCTCTGCTGCAGCAGCAGGGTCAGCCCCTCCGCGACGGCGGTGGGCGGCGCCACCTCGCCGGAGGCGGGAAGCATGATCTCCGTGGCGTCGCGCAGCACCGCGTCCAGCTGCGCGATGCCCGCCTGGATCTTCGGACCCACGCCGAGCTGAGTCGGGTGCGCGAGCGCGTCGCGGAAGCTCAGGCCGTGCTCCTCCGCGAAGCGGGCGATCGAGGTCTCTGTGACGTCGCCGATGCCACGGCGCGGCTTGTTCAGGATCCGGCGCACGGCCATCTCGTCCGCCGGATTCGCGACGGCGACGAGGTAGGCGAGCGCGTCCTTGATCTCGGCGCGCTCGTAGAACTTGGTGCCGCCCATGATCTTGTACGGCACGGCGGAGCGGATGAAGATCTCCTCCAGTGCGCGGGACTGCGAGTTCGTCCGGTAGAACACCGCCATCTCGCCGTACGGCATGCCCGCACGCCGCAGCGCCTCGACCTCGTCGGCGACGAACTGCGCCTCGTCATGCTGCGAGTAGCCGGTGAAGCCGACGATCGAGTCGCCCGATCCCTTGTCGCTCCAGAGCTTCTTGTCCTTGCGGTCGAAGTTGTTGCTGATCACGGCGTTGGCCGCTGACAGGATGTTCTGCGTCGAGCGGTAGTTCTGCTCGAGCAGAACGACCTTCGCGCCGGGGAAGTCGCGCTCGAACTCGCTGATGTTGCGGATGTCGGCGCCACGGAAGGCGTAGATCGACTGATCGGAGTCTCCGACGACCGTGAGCGACGCGCCAGGCTCTCCGCCGCCCGCTTCGTGCGGGTCGGGCTCGAAGATCATCATGCCGTTCGAGGCATACGGTTCCGGCGTGTTGCCCTGCACGGGCCGGGTGAGCTCGTGGATCAGCGCGTACTGGGCAGCGTTGGTGTCCTGGTACTCGTCGACGAGGATGTGCCGGAAGCGGCGCCGGTAGGTGTCGGCGACCTGCGGGAAGGCCCGGAACAGGTAGACGGTCTGTCCGATCAGGTCGTCGAAGTCGAAGGCGTTGGCCTTCTGCAGCTGGCGCTGGTAGTCGGCGAACACCTCGACGAAGACGCGCTCGGCCGGATCCGACATGTTCGCCTGTCGGGCGTAGGACTCCGCATCCTGCAGCTCGTTCTTGAGCTTCGAGATCCGCGACTGCATCGCGGCGGGGGTGAAGCCGAACGCGTCGGCCTCATGGTCCTTCACGAGCCGCTTGATGAGCGCGCGCGAGTCGCCGGAGTCGTAGATCGTGAAGGACTTGGTGAAACCGAACTGCTCGGCCTCGCGGCGCAGGATGCGCACGCACGCGGAGTGGAACGTCGAGATCCACATGCCGCGCGCGGAATCCCCCACCAGCTGCTCCACGCGCTCGCGCATCTCTCCTGCGGCCTTGTTGGTGAAGGTGATCGCGAGGATCTGGCTCGGCCAGGCCTCGCGCTGGCGCAGCAGCAGAGCGATGCGGCGGGTGAGCACGCTGGTCTTGCCCGACCCCGCCCCGGCGACGATCAGCAGCGCCTGGCCCCGGTAGGTGACGGCGTCGAGCTGCTGCGGGTTGAGCCCCGAGAGCAGGTCGTCGGCCGCGGCGACGGAGGTCGCTCCGTGCACCCCTCCGAAGGAGGATCCGGGCGGGAGGATGACGGGGGAAGGGGCTTCGCTCATGACCCCCCAAGTCTAGATCCGACCGCCGACACTCCGACGTGCTGCGCAACTCCTGAGCGCGGAGCGCGCGCGGCGTCCTTCATCTCGCTGCGCTCGCTCAGGAACCGGTGTGTAGGCGCCGGGTTCGGGGAAGAGGTCGTTGCGGCGTGGTCCGGGCTCAGGCGATCCGGGTTCCGGGCGGCAGCCGCCGCGCGGGTGTGCGCGTGCGCGCCCATGCTCCTGCGAAGAGGCCTGCGGCGATCACGATCTGGATCGCGAGTCCGACGAACCAGCTCGGCGTGGTGGATCCGATGATCTCCTTGGCCGTCGGGCGCCCGCCGTCGGGGCTCTCCAGGCAGGGGTCGTAGGTGTTCAGCGTCTGCGGAGGAAGCTGCGCGGAGCGCACCGAGAGCTTGATCCCGCCGAACATGTCGTCCGGGGAGCCGTATGCCGAATAGGTCGTCGGCGTGGCGTCGGCGAGCACCACGAATGGGTTCGCCGCGAGGAACCCCCACACGTAGTCGAAGCGCGGCTGCTGCATCGTGTGGGTCTCCCAGCGATTGCAGTCCGGCCCGTCCTGCGAATCCCAGACGCGGCTGCGCACCTCGACATCGGTGCGGATCACGGATCCCGCCAGCCCGAAGGCCAGCAGAGTGCCGACGCACAGCGCGGCGACCACGAGATAGGTGTTCGCGACGGAGAACAGCGGCCGTGCGACCAGGCCGCTCCAGCCGACGCCGATCGCCGCGACGATCACGATCTCGGCCGCGAGCACGAGCAGCGAGACCAGCAGGACGTCGGGGCGCACGCTCCCCACCAGCATGGAGACCACGAGGAACGGGACGGCGACGACCAGGAACGCCGAGCCGGTGATGATCGCCGCCAGCAGCTTCCCCACCATGATATCGCCGGTGCTGGCGAGCGTGATCTGCAGGCTCGCCAGTGTCGCCGCGTCGCGGTCCCCGTTGATGGACGATCCGCTGAGCGTCGGCGAGATCAGCATCACGAGGAGCAGCACCAGCAGGACGATCACGGAATAGGCGCCGGATCCGGCGGTCGGAGTGAACGAGAACGCCATCAGCGCGAGCACCGTGACGATGAGCAGGACGAGCGCGAACACGCCGAGCAGGATGTACCAGCCGGGACTGCGCAGTCGTTGCGTGAGCTCGAGACGGGCGATGGTCCAGATGCGCGAGGCGTTCATCGGGTGCTCCCCCCGTTGTCCGGCGCGTCCCCGAGGGAGAGGAACGCCTGCTCCAGTTCGCTCTGCGCCGGCGCGAACGCGCTCACGGCGAGTCCGTGCCCGACCAGACGGGCGAGCCCGGCCGCGGCGTCCCGGTCGTCCGTGAAGACGGCGAGCACATCGCCTCGATCGATGCCGAGCGACTCGGGTGCCACGCCCAGCGCCGCCGCCGTGGTCTGGCGCGGATCGGCGCCCGCGGGCGGCAGGCCCGTCGTTCCGCCCTCATCGACGGGTCCGGAGGAGAGGATGCGGATCCGCCACGCCCGCGCCTGCACCGCGGGGGCATCCACGACCGTGCCTGCGACGAGGAAGACCGTGTCGTCGACGACCTCCTCGAGCTCCGACAGCACGTGGCTGGAGATGAGGACGGCCCGTCCTTCCGCGGCGAGCCGGCGCAGCAGCACGCGCAGCTGCACGCGCGCCTCGGGGTCGAGGCCCGAGGCCGGTTCGTCGAGCAGCAGCACCTGCGGATCGTGCACGAGAGCGCGCGCGAGACCGAGCTTCTGCTTCTGACCGCGGGAGAGCACCTTGGCCGGGGTCGCCGCGAGATCGCGCAGGCCGACGAGCTCGAGCAGCTCCTCGGCGCGCGTCGCGGCCCGGTCCCGGTCGAAGTCGTGCAGACGCGCCGTCGTGACGATGCTCTCGCGCACCGTGAGCGCCGGCCAGGCGCCGAGGGCGTCCGGCATCCATCCGAGCACGCGGCGGGCACCGGTCGGATCCGCGACGGGATCGACCCCGCCGATCCGGATGCTGCCGCGATCGGGCGCCAGCAACGACGCCAGCATCAGCAGCAGCGTGGTCTTGCCCGCGCCGTTCGGCCCGACCAGGCCGGTGACGCGCCCGCGCGCCGCGGTGAAGCTCGCACCGCGCACGGCCTGCACCGAGCCGAATGACCGTGCCAGATCGGCGACGTGGATCCCACCCTCCGAAAGCGCATCCATAGGGTCAGCATGCCAGACGGCGTGCCGACGGCCGGTGCCTCACGCGGTCAGTCCCGGAATACCCCGGTCCCGAGATCCGGATGATCCAGGAATACGCCGTCGAGTCCGGTCGCGGCGATCCGCGCCCACTCCGCCCGGTAGTCGCCGAAGGCGGCTCTGCCGACGCCGGTGCGGAATCGTCGGTCCAGAAAGGCGTTCTCGGGGCGGCACGTCCAGGTGAACACGACGAGTCCGCGCGCGTGCGCCTCCGCGACCAGAGCTGCTCCCGCCGCGGGATCACGAGGATCGAGCAGGATCCGCTTGTCCACGCTGATACCGTCGACCGCTCCGTCTCCCCCGGCGCGGGCGAGGCGATCGAGACCCGCCGACGTGAGCGCGTCGGCGTACGTCGATGCAGCCTCGCCATCACGGGCGACGAGATCCGCCGGCGCCCCGCTCGCCTCCAGAAGGTAGATGTAGGTCCCCTGCACGCCCCGACCGCGGAGCTCGGCGAGGACGCCCTGCTCGAACGACTCGATCCAGAGGGGATGCTCCCCCGAGGCCCACCCGGCGTGCCTCAGGTCCCGCTCGACCAGCGCCGCCAGATCGTGCCCGATCCCGGCGAAGTACGTCGCGTGCTTGATCTCCAGTACGACGCCGAACTCCCGCCCGTGCTCGGCCGAGGACTCGGCGACGAGCACCAGCAGATCGGACAGCCGCAGGATCGGCTCGATGTCGTCGAAGCCCGCGGCTCCGGGGCGCAGCTCGGGGATCCGCTCCCGGCAGCGCAGCGTGGCCAGCTCCGCCCAGGAGAAGTCCTCGGTGAACCAGCCCGTGAGCGGCACGCCGTCGATGAGCTTCGTGGTGCGCCGGTCCGCGAACTCCGGATGACCGGTGACGTCGGTGGTGCCGGAGATCTCGTTCTCGTGCCGGATCACCAGCACGCCGTCACGCGTGGCGACGACGTCGGGCTCGACCGCGTCCGCGCCCATGGCGAATGCGAGGCGGTAGGAGGAGGCGGTGTGCTCGGGGCGATAGCCGGGAGCACCGCGATGGCCGATGAACAGGGGGACGTCGAGCGGGATCCGTCGGGTCACGCTCTCAGCGTACGGCAGTGCCTCTCGCAGGATCCGCCGCTATCGTAGAGGGAAGATGACCACCACTTCTGAGGAGTGAGGCCGACCATGAGCAACTTCGTGTTCAACAACCCGGCGTTCAAGGAGAAGGATCCGCGCGCAGTCGCGACCTATCCGGGAGGCCCCCAGGCCGGTGCGCAGAACGGGCAGTACGCCCCGCCGCCGCCCGCCGGCCAGTTCGCCGCGGCCCAGCAGGCCGCCGTCAATGCGAACCTGGAGGGGATGTACACGGCCCCGTCCGCGGGCGCGATCGAGACCGACCGGATGACCGTCGAGGACACCGTGTGGAAGACCGCGGGCCTGTTCGGCATCCTGCTCGTCTTCGCCGTGGTCGGCTGGTTCTTCACGCTCGGCGGCGCGGCGGTGCCCGACACCACCGACCCGTACGTGAAGGCAGCCGCGATGAGCAAGATCGCGCTGTGGCCGTGGCTCGTCGGCGCGCTCGGCGGCTTCGTGCTCGCGATGATCGTCAGCTTCACCTCGCGCAAGAAGGTCCGCCCCGCGCTGATCTTCGCCTACGCGGCGTTCGAGGGTCTGTTCGTCGGTGGCATCTCCGCGTTCTTCGAGGTGATGTGGCCCGGCATCGTGCTGCAGGCCAGCCTCGCGACCGTCGCCGTCGTCGCGGTCACCCTGGCTCTGTTCGCGAGCGGCAAGGTGCGCGCCTCGAAGAAGATGACCAAGATCGTGATGATCGCGATGCTCGGCTACCTCGTCTTCTCGCTGCTGAACGTCGGCCTCATGCTCTTCAAGGTGCTGCCGCAGGACATGATGTTCGGCCTCTACAGCGCCAAGATCGCCGGCATCCCGCTCGGCCTCATCATCGGCGTGCTCGTCGTTTTCCTCGCCGCGTACTCGCTGGTGATGGACTTCGACCAGATCCAGCAGGGCGTGCGCAACGGCGCCCCGCGCGTCTACGGCTGGCTCGGCGGCTTCGGCATCATGGTCACCGTGGTCTGGCTGTACGTCGAGATCCTGCGCATGATCGCGATCGCTCGCGGCAACAACTGACGCGGACCCGATCCGCACGAAGGCCGCTCTCCTCGGAGGGCGGCCTTCGTCGTTCCCGCGGGGCCGCGTTTCGTCTCGGTCTGCGTTTCGTCTCGGTCGCTGCACGTCCTCGCTCAACGACCGTTCGGCGTCCTCGCGCAACGTCCCCGTGGCGTCAGCCGCGCGCCTTCTGCTCGAGCAGGGCGCGTTCCCGGTCATTGCCCGCGAGGGCGGCGGCGACCGCGAACTCCGACCGCGCCTCCGCCTCGCGCCCGAGCCGCAGCAGCAGCTCGCCGCGGGTGGCCGGCAGCAGGTGATAGCCGCGCAGCACGCCGTCCGCGGCCAGCGCGTCGATGATGCGCAGCGCCGAGGCGGGGCCCGTGGCCATCGCGACGGCGGCGGCGCGGTTGAGCTCCACAACGGGCGACGGCGCGATCCGTCCGAGCGCCTCGTACAGCAGCACGACGGTGGCCCAGTCCGTCTCCTCGACCGACGGAGCAACGGCGTGGCATTCCGCGATGGCAGCCTGCAGCGCGTACGCGCCGCGCCCCCTGCCGAAGGCGTCCGCACGGGCCAGGGCGGCCCGTCCTCGGGCGATCCTTCCGCGATCCCAGAGGCGCCGGTCCTGATCCGCGAGGAGGATCGGATCCCCGTGCGCGTCGACCCGCGCGGGGAAGCGCGCGGCGGTGAGCTCCATGAGCGCGAGCAGCGCGTGCACGTCGGGCTCGCGGGGCAGGAGCGCGACGAGCACGCGGGCCAGCCGGATCGCCTCGCGCCCCAGGTCGGGGCGGAGCAGGTCCTCCCCCGCCGTAGCGGCGTGGGCCTCGTTGAAGACCAGGTAGAGCACGCCGAGCACGGCGCCGAGCCGCGCCGGAAGCTCATCCCGCGACGGCACCTCGAACGGGGCCTTCGCCGCGGCGAGCGTCTTCTTGGCACGTACGATGCGCTGCTGCACGGTGGCGACCGGCACCAGGAACGCCCGGGCGATCTGCTCGATGGTGAGGCCGCCGACCACGCGCAGCGTGAGCGCCACACGTGCTTCGCGCGCCAGCACGGGGTGACAGGCGATGAAGACCAGGCGCAGCACGTCGTCGTCGATCGCGTCCGGATCCCAGGGCGGCGCGTCCAGCGCGGAGTCCTGCTCCCGTTCGAGATCGTGCGCGATCACGGCGAGCCGGTCGTCGTAGCGCTCGCGACGCCGCCACCCGTCGATCGCGCGGCGCTTGGCGACAGCCGTCAGCCAGGCGGCGGGGTTGGCGGGCACGCCGTCCCGGGGCCACTGAGCGAGCGCCTCCAGCATCGCATCCTGGGCGAGGTCCTCCGCGAGGCCGAAGTCGCCGGTGAAGCGGGTCAGGGTCGCGACGATGCGCGCGGACTCGATGCGCCACACCGCCGCGACGGCGCGCTCCGTCGAGGAGCCCGCCGTCGCCGGGGAGTCGGTTCCTGGCATCGGCCTCACTCGGCCGCGCGGGCGGCCGCCTCCTCGCGCCAGCCGGCCTCCTTCTGGATCCACTCGTTGTCGGCCGGGAAGTCCTCCAACTCGGTGACGCGGCGGACCTCGAGGTACGCGCCGGGGCTGAGCGGAGCACGCTTGGCCCACTCCGCCGCTTCCTCGCGCGTGGACACCTCGATGATCCAGAAGCCGTTGAACAGCTCCTTCGTCTCGCCGTAGGGGCCGTCCGTCACCAGCGGCGCCTCGGCCGAGAAGTCGACGACGAAACCCTCCGCGGCGTCCGTGAGCCCCTCGCCGGCGAGCAGCACACCCGCCTTGATCATCGACTCGTTGTACCGCCCCATCGCCGCGATGACCTCTTCGAACGGCATGTCCTCGTACGCCCGCACACCCTGGTCGTCCGCGCGCATGATCAGCATGAACTTCATGATCTCTGTCTCCTCATCGGGGGTCGTGTCTCGACCCTCTCATTCAAGACGTCGAACGAGAAGACACCGGATCGACACCTCATCGAAGATTCTCCGAAGTTTTTCTAGACTCCCCAGATGACGTTCTCCTCTGCGCTCGCGACCGAGATCCGCGAGGCCCTGCGCACGGCCGCGGATCCCGCTCTCGCACCGGGCCAGCAGGCCTACATGAAGTCGACCATGCCGTTCCTCGGCGTGCGGGTGCCCGAAGCGCGCCGGCTCACTCGCGAGGCCGCGCGCGGCATCACGGACGTCGACGAGCTGCGCGAGGCGGCCCTCGACCTGTGGCGTGCGGCCGAGCACCGTGAGGAGCGCTATGCGGCGCAGGCGCTGATGGCGCTGAAGCCGCTGCGTCGACGGCTGGATCTGCTCGACGTGCACGAGGAGATGATCCGCTCCGGCGCGTGGTGGGACCATGTCGACGAGGTCGCGCACCGTCTCGCCGACCTGCTGGACGCCCATCCCGAGGAGCTGTCCGTGGAGCTGCGCGTGTGGGCGGATGACGAGGACCTCTGGATCCGGCGCGCGGCGATCATCGCGCAACTCGGCCGCACGCAGCGCGTGGATCGGGCACTGCTCACCGACGCGATCGAGCCGAACATCGCAGATCCGGAGTTCTTCATCCGCAAGGCGATCGGCTGGGCATTGCGGGAAGTCGCACGGCACGATCCCGACTGGGTGCGCGAATTCATCGACGCGCACCCCGGCCTCTCGCCCCTGAGCCGCCGCGAGGCGCTCAAGCACCTCGGCTGAGACCCGGATCCCGATCGCCATCGTCGGAGATGTACAGGATCGTCGGATCCGATCCGGAAATCAGTCCGAGAATCGAGTACATCTCCGAAGACAGTGGAAGGGCGCGAGCCGAAGCCCGCGCCCTCCCGAACGTCACTGTGGGAGATCACTCCCACTCGACCGCTGGCGCGGCCGAGTGCCACCGGTGCCATTCGTCGAGCGGGAGCTCCTTCGTCACTCCCACTCGATGGTTGCCGGCGGCTTCGACGTCACGTCGAGCACGACCCGGTTGACCTCGGACACCTCGTTCGTGATCCGGTTCGAGATCTTCGCCAGCACGTCGTAGGGCAGACGGGTCCAGTCGGCGGTCATCGCGTCCTCGGATGACACCGGGCGCAGCACGACGGGGTGGCCGTAGGTGCGGCCGTCACCCTGCACGCCCACGGAGCGCACGTCGGCGAGCAGCACGACCGGGCACTGCCAGATGGTCTGGTCGAGCCCGGCGAGCGTGAGCTCCTCGCGAGCGATCGCGTCGGCCTCACGCAGGATGTCGAGACGCTCGCGGTTGACCTCGCCGATGATGCGGATGCCGAGACCCGGCCCGGGGAACGGCTGGCGGCCGACGATCGCGTCGGGGATCCCGAGCTCGCGGCCGATCGCGCGCACCTCGTCCTTGAACAGGGTGCGCAGCGGCTCGATCAGGTCGAAGTCGAGGTCGTCGGGAAGGCCCCCGACGTTGTGATGCGACTTGATGTTCGCGGTGCCGGCACCGCCGCCGGACTCGACGACGTCGGGGTACAGGGTCCCCTGCACGAGGAACTTGACCTTCTCCCCCGAGGCCTTGGCCTCTTCGACGAGGTCTCGCTGCACCTGCTCGAAGGCGCGGATGAACTCGCGGCCGATGATCTTGCGCTTGGTCTCCGGATCCGTCACGCCGGCCAGGTGGCCGAGGAACGTGTCGGCCGCGTCGACGGTAATGAGGCGCACGCCCGTCGCTGCGACGAAGTCGCGCTCGACCTGCTCGCGCTCGCCCTTGCGCAGCAGACCGTGATCCACGAAGACCGCGGTGAGCTGGTCGCCGATCGCTTTGTGCACGAGCGCGGTCGAGACGGCGGAGTCGACGCCGCCCGACATCGCGGAGATCACGCGGGCGTCGCCGACCTGGGCGCGGATCCGCTCGACCTGCTCGGCGATGACGTTGTCGCTGTTCCAGTCGGCGGGCAGGCCCGCCCCCTTGTGCAGGAAGTTCTCGATGATCTCCTGACCGTGGTCGGAGTGCTTCACCTCGGGGTGCCACTGCACGCCGTAGAGCTTGCGCTCCTCGTCCGCGAACGCGGCGACCTTGGTGGAACCGGTCGAGGCGAGAACCTCGAAGCCCTCGGGGGCGCGGGCGACCTGGTCGCCATGGCTCATCCACACGTTCTGCTCTGCAGGCTGACCGCCGAGCAGCGTGGAGTCGTTGATCGGGATCATCGCATCGGTGGCCCCGTACTCGCGCAGGCCCGTGTTGGCCACCTCGCCGCCGAGCGTGCGCGCCATGTACTGGAAGCCGTAGCAGATGCCCAGCGTCGGGACCCCGAGCTCGAACACGGCCGGGTCCAGTTGCGGCGCGCCCTCCTCGTAGACCGACGACGGACCGCCGGAGAGGATCAGGGCGACCGGGTTCTTGGCCGCGATCTCGGCGGCGGTCGCGGTGTGCGGCACGATCTCGCTGTAGACACCGGCCTCGCGGACGCGGCGGGCGATCAGCTGCGCGTACTGCGCACCGAAGTCGACGACGAGGGCGGGGCGCTGCTCGGTGTCGGGAGTGTTGTCGGTCAACGGGCACCTTCCGTGGCGGGAGTGGTCGAGGAGGTCTGGTCGGCGGAGGCTTCCCGCGTGGCGAGGTACGCCTTCACTTCGCGGGCGACACGGGTCTCCATGATGAAGGAGAGGAACGGCACGACGCCGCCGAGGGCGAGCAGGATGAATCGCAGGAACGGCCAGCGCATCAGACTCCACACCCGGAAGCACGCGAAGAGGTACACGACGTAGAACCAGCCGTGCGCGACCAGGATCCCCATCGAGAGGTTCAGACCGTTGCCGGTGGATTCGAGGCCCCCGTGCAGGCTCTCGACGACCGGGGCGAACCAGAGGAAGCCGCCGGATCCGCCGGCGAAGAGCTCGAGATGGATCGGGGTGTACTTGAGGACCATCTCCGTGACCAGGAGCAGGAGCATGACGCCGGTGATCACGGAAGCGATCTGGTAGAACTTCAGCGCCCCGCGGATGGCCGGGAAGCTCGCGGCTTTCGGTTCGGGCATGGGTCTATTCTAAGCGGCCGACCTGTGCGCGCTTCCCGGGCACCTGAAGTGCGACCGAAGGCCCCGGGAACGACGAAGACCGCCGGATCCGAGGATCCGACGGCCTTCGCGGTCAGCGCGGGAGGATCACTCCGCGCGCAGGCGACGACGGGCCACGATCAGGCCCAGGCCGAGTGCGAGCAGCACCGCGGCGAGGAGCAGGAACGAGCCCGAGTCCGCACCGGTCAGCGCGAGACCGCCGCCGGCCGCGGATCCCGCCGCGGCGACGGTGATCGCCGCGGTGATCTGGGTGCCGTCCGCCAGGATCGCCACCACGTGGTGCTCTCCGGGTGTGGTGCCCGCGGGGATCGTGATGGTCGCCGAGAACGCGCCGTCCGCGTCGGTCGTCACAGATCCCAGGGAGACCGGGGTGGAGTGCAGTTCGAGCGCGACGGCCTGGTTCTCATCGAGACCCGAGCCCGCGATCGTGATGCTGCCGCCCGCGGCGACCGAGGAGGAGCCGAGCTTGAGCTGGCCCTTCCCGCGCACCACGGTGACGGCGGCGGTCGCCTCGTCGCCGTCGGCCTGGGTCGCGGCGACGAGGTAGTCGCCGCCCTTGGCCGAGCGCGGCACCACCGGCGACACGGAGAACGAGCCGTCGCCGCCGACCTTGACGGTGCCGAGGTCGATGACCGTGCCCTTCTTGCCTTGCTCGCGCAGCTGCAGCGTCAGCGTCTCGCCGGGCTCGAAGGCCTGGCCGGTCAGCGTCAGCTTCTCGCCCGCGAGGACCTTGGCCGCGCCGACCGAGACGGTGCCGTTGAAGGATCCGGTGTCGGATCCGGCGACCGTGATCGGCAGCTGCACCGCGGTGCCGGTGCCGGCGACCGAGACGTGCAGCGCCTGCGCGCCGGTCACGCCCTCGGGGATCGTGAACATCAGCGTGGCCGTGCCCGCCTCGTCGTAGGCGTCCAGGGTCATGGCCGGGTTCACCGGCGCGGTGGCCAGGTCCTTGCCGCCGAGCGAGACCGTGACGTCACCGGGCGCCTTCTCCCCCGCGGTGAACGCGAGCGAGCTGAGGTTCAGCGTGACGCTCTCCCCTGCCTTGTAACCGGCCGCGTCGGCGGGAGCGGAGAGCACCGTGCCGACCGCGCGCTGGGCGAGGTCAGGGGATGCTGTCTTGTTCGCCGCGAACCAGTCGACCATCGACTGCAGGTCCACCTTGCCGGTGTCCTTCTTGTCGGTGCCCTTCTGGAACGCGGTGAACGCGTCACCGCCCGCCGCGAGGAAGGCGTTCGCGCCCACGGTGTAGGTCGCGGCCGGATCGATCGGAGCGCCGTTCACCAGGATGCCCGTGATGTGCGAACCCGCCGCGGCGGCCGGGTCGTACGTGTAGGTCAGCTCCTTGGAGACGCCCAGCTTGAGGAACGGACGCGCCGAACCGGCGGGCTGCCACTGCTGCTCGAGCACCTGCTTCACCTGCGCTCCGGTGAGCTTCACCGTCATGAGCGTATTGGCGAAGGGCTGCACGGTCGCAGCCTCCTTGTAGCTGACGCTGCCGTCCGCGTCCCCCGCGCCGCTCGACGCGTAGGTGAGGTTGGCACGCAGACCGCCCGGGTTCATGACCGCGAAGTCCGCGCCGGTCGACCACTTCTGCACGTCGGCGACGAAGTTGCCCAAGGTGGACTCGCCGCCGCGATTCTCCGTCTTGCCGTCGCTCTGACGGGCCCGGTTGAAGTCGGCGGTGATGTCGCCGAGCTTGACCGAACCCAGCTCCGCGGCCTTCGCCTTGGCGGCGTCGACGATCGCCTGCACCTTCGGGTCGGCCGGGAAGGCGGGCTTGCCGCCCACCGTGAGCGGCTTGATCTCGTTGGTGATCGAGAGGAGCTTCTTGCTCGTCGGGTCGACCTTGATGTCCATCAGGCCCAGGTTTTCGCCGTACTGCCCGGCCGAGACCACCGGTCGCCCGTCGATCACGTGGTTGTACGCGAGGTGCGTGTGCGCAGAGACGATCGCGTTGACGTCCTTCGAGACGCCGTTCACGATCTCGCCCAGACGCGACTCGGGGGTGATGCTGGCCACGTCGGTCGTGGTCGCCCCCTCGTGCACGAGCAGGATGATCACGTCGGCCTCGCCATTGGAGGCGTCGCCGTCGCGCAGCTGCTTCGCGACCTTGTTCACCGACTCGGGGATGCTGCGGACCTCGAGGCCCTTCATCCCGTCCGGCGAGACGAGGGTCGGCAGGTCCTCGGTGACGGCTCCGATGAAGCCCACCTTGACGCCCTTGATGTCCTTGACCCAGGCCGGGGTGAGCGCGGGCTCGCCGGTGGCGGTCAGGAACACGTTCGAGCTGAGGTAGGTCCAGTCGGCGCGCTTCTCCACACGGTCGCGGAGGTCGGCGTAACCCTGGTCGAACTCGTGGTTGCCTGCCGCGCTCACATCGAGACCGGCCGCGTTGAGCGCGTCGATCGTCGGGTTGTCCTGCTGGATGAAGGATGTGAACGTGGAGGCGCCGATGAGGTCGCCCGCGGCCGCGAAGATCGTGTTCGGGTTCTGGGCCCGGATCTGCTCGACCGCTCCGGCCAGCACCGCGGCTCCGGCGGCGGCGCCGTCGGCCTCGATGCGACCGTGGAAGTCGTTGATCGTCGCGACGTTGATGTCGATCGGATCCGCCGCGCCCTTGACGCCGACGAGGATCGGGTCGTGGTCGCTGGAGCGGTACGGAGTGCCCGCCTCGGTGGCCGCGAACGCGTAGCCGCGGTCGCTCCACTCGGGCGAGTTGATGTTCCACACTCCGGCGCCGGTGATGGCCTTCGCCGCGGAGGGCGACGCGATCACGTGGTCCAGGGATCCGAGCTCGCCGTCGAAGGAGTAGGTGTACTGGCCCGCGGCGTGCGTCGGCTCGACATCGGTCCACCCTGCCTGGGTGAAGACGTCGATCGGGTCCTCCTTGCCGTAGGCGTTGAAGTCGCCGACGAGGAAGACGTCATCGCTGCCCGAGTCCTTCTGCACCTTCTGCGCGAACGCGAGCTCGGCCTTGGCCTGGGCGACGCGGTCGGCGTTGAAGAAGCCCTGCCCGTCGGCCGGCTCGGGGCCCGCGTTCTGCGGCGGGGACTTCGACTTCAGGTGCGTCGTGACAACGGAGAGGATGCGGCCCTGAGCGGTCTGGAACGTCTGCGCGATCGGCTCGCGGGCGTTGCCGAAGACGGTCTCGTCGACGATGGTCGACGCGTCGCCCTTGAGCGTGACGGACGCCTTCTTGTAGATGATCGCTGTCGTGATCGCGTCGGTGATCGACGGGTCGTTCAGCGCCGCGGGCGTGCGGACGTAGTCCCACACCTCGGATCCGGCCGCGTCGTTGAGCCCCTGCACGAGGTTCTGCAGCGGAGCGTCGAGCGCGAGGCCGAACTTCGGTCCGTTCTCGACCTCCATGAGACCGACGACGTCGGCGCCCAGCCCGTTGATCGCCGAAACGATCTTGGAGCGCTGGATCTGGAACTGCGCGTCGGTCTTGGCGCCGCGGGCGTTCGCGTCCTGGCTCGAGAGCGTCGTGAAGAAGTTGTAGACGTTGAACGACGCCACCTTCACGTCTCCCCCGACGGCCGGAGGTGCGGCCGGGCGCGGGTTCTCGCTGCCGAAGGTCGGCTTGTGCGACGCATCGCTGGTGCCGGAGATCGGCACCACCGGCTGCAGGCGCCAGTCGTCGAAGCCGTACTGCAGGATCTCGCCCTCGGCGGGGAAGTTCACGGTGTCGCCGTTGCGAACGACCGTGTCCTTGGTGAAGTACGGCTGGCCGCCGGTGTGCCCGCCCTTGCCGATCTGCGAGGACCAGCCGTCGTCGAGCAGGATCCGGTTCGCGCGGTTCGCGGCCGTGATCGCGTCGGCGTCGGCGCCGGGGCGTGCGAGCTCGGTGGCCTTGACGTTGAGCTTGTCGCCCGCGTTGAGCCACAGCGCGCCATAGTTGTAGAGCTGGTGGCTGGAAGCGAGCTTGTACGTGCCGGTGGGCGCGACGAGCATGTTCTCGTACGCCTCGCGGTCGGCGCCGCGCACGCTGTCGGGCAGTGCGACCGGCTGCGGCACGCCTGCGCCGGCCGTCACGACCGAGACGTCCCCGACCGCGGCCGGGTTGATCTGGGTCTGACCGAAGTACTCCGAGACCTTGCCGGTCACGGTGACGAGGTCGCCGCGCGCCACGGACGGGGCGAGCGCGTTCAGGTAGACGAAGATGCCGTCCGAGGCGCCGTCGGTCTTGACGTCCCCGCCGGTGCCCTCGGTCTGGATCGTGATGCCCTTGTATCCACCGGTGCGGTAGTCGCCGGTCACGATGCCCTGCACGGTGACGGTCTGGTCCACGAGCGGCGACGTGTCGGTGGTGCCCTGCACCTCGGCGATGGTCTTGGTCTCGCCGGGAGCCTGGGTGTCGGTCGGCGTCGGCGTCGGGGTCGGCTCTGGACCGGTTCCGGGGTCGGTCGGGAACTCGGCCGCCGCGGACGTGTTCTTCGGGGTGAGCGTGGCGGACAGCGTGAAGTCGGCGCTGTTCGAGTCGGTGTCGGCCCCGCTCGTCCGGTTGAGGGACTTCACGTCGGTGTTGCCCGCGGGAGCCGTGGCGGCCGCGCCCTCGAAGGTGTTGGACGTGCCGTAGCCGAGCAGGTCGATCACGTCGGCGTTGCCGGCGACGGATCCGGTCGGGAGGCTGATCGCCGTTGCGCCCTTGACCAGGGCGATCGTGCCGGAAGCGCCGCTCGGGTTCAGAGTGCTGGTCGCATCGGGCGTGGGCAGGGCCGCGCCGTTCGATCCGTTGCTGCTGCCCTGGATGAGGTAGTAGCTGCCGGCCGCGATCGTACCGGAGAGCGCGACGGTACCGTTCGAGTTCCCGGTTCCGGCCGCCGAGCGGTACTGCAGGGACAGCCCGTCGAGCGTGACGGCCGTGTGCGTCGGGTTGTAGAGCTCCACGAACTTGTTCGTGTAGGCCGCGCCGGCGCTGCCGCCGGAGAGGTAGGCCTCGTTGATCACGACACCGGTGCCGGTCGTGTCGGCGAACGCCGGGACGGCTGCCAGGCAGCCGAAGCTCAGCGCGGCGACGGTGGTCGCGGCGAGGGCGCCGAGTCGCGCCCCTCTTCTGCGGAACGACGAGGGGACCATGCGGTTCCCATCATCGGGGACGGACTTCATCAGCGCTGCCTCCACGGAACGGATGCGACGGCTCCCGGTCGGGACCGTCGGTGCGCGGCGCATTCGGGCAGCCGCACACCTCACCGACGATAGGCGAGCCTATGGACCCTCTTCAAGGAAGATATGCACTGGCTGAAAGCTGTTCATCGGCTCGTCACCAACGGAGCACTGGGGTCGCGTCCCTCGGCCCGCGCGAACGCGCATCGGCGTAACCTCCCGTGCTCAGACGCGCACTCCGGCGCGCGCAGACGAGCGGGGGGCGACTCAGTCGGCGGTGCCGCGCCGCTCGTCGAAGTCCTCGACCTCTCGCTCCCAGGCGTCCTTCGCGAGGCGGTACCAGAGGTAGAACGCGAAGCCGGCGAAGATCGCCCACTCCACGGCGTAGAAGATGTTCAGCCAGTTGACCGAGGAGTGCTCCTCCGGTGCCGGCGAGGAGATCGTGCTGAGACCGCCGAGCGGGGTGCCGGAGGCGAGGTACGGCCGGTACACGTTCAGCTCCGCGGTGTCATGCCAGAAGCCGAGCAGCGCCGCCGGCGACATCCGGTCCATACGGGCGGGCTGATCCTGCGGGGGCGCGACGGGCCCCTCGTCGGAGATGAGGCGACCGGTGACGGTGAGAACGGATCCGTCAGCGGTCTTCTCCAGCCTCTGCACCGCGGCCTGGGCGGCTTTCTCGTCAGGCGCCCAGCCGATCGCGACGGCGAGGGAGGTGGGCTTCGCGGTGCCGGCGATGCGCAGCTGCCCGGTCACCCAGTAGCCCTCGACGCCGTCGTTGAAACGCGACGAGACGATGAGGAAGTCACCCGGGATCCAGGATCCGCTGGTCTGGGTCCGCTGGCCGACCAGCGGCGCGTCCAGATAGGCGCCCGGCTTCACGACCTGGTCGATCGGCAGCACCTTCTCGGTCGCCCCGGGCGGCGGCGGGTTGGTGTCGATGGCGCGGCCGAGCTGCCACTGGCCGAGCCAGGCGAACACGCCGGCCACCACGAGGCACAGCAGCAGCATGCCGATCCAGCGGCCACGCAGCATGACCTCGCGCAGGGTCGGCGGAAACTCCTGAGCCGGAACGGCGGGGTGCTGCGAAGACGACACGGGGCGGTTCAAGAACGGCGGACGTTCAGGACTCGTACGGCGAGAGCACGACCTCGACGCGCTGGAACTCCTTGAGGTCGGAGTATCCCGTGGTCGCCATGGACTTGCGCAGTGCGCCGATGAGGTTGGCGGTGCCGTCGGCCACCGGGGCCGGGCCGTAGAGGATCTCCTCGAGCGTCGCGACGCCGTCGACCGCCACACGCCGACCGCGCGGAAGCTTCGGGTGGTGCGCCTCGGGCCCCCAGTGGAAGCCCTGGCCCGGGGCGTCGGTGGCACGCGCGAGCGCGACGCCGAGCATGACCGCATCCGCGCCCATCGCGAGAGCCTTGACGATGTCGCCCGAGGTGCCGACGCCGCCGTCGGCGATCACGTGCACGTAGCGGCCGCCCGACTCGTCGAGGTAGTCGCGGCGCGCGGCGGCGACGTCGGAGACCGCGGTGGCCATCGGCGCGTGGATGCCCAGCGTGGCGCGCGTGGTCGAGGCCGCTCCCCCGCCGAAGCCGACGAGCACGCCGGCCGCGCCCGTGCGCATGAGGTGCAGGGCCGCGGTGTAGGTGGCGGCGCCGCCGACGATCACCGGGACATCGAGGTCGTAGATGAACTTCTTCAGGTTGAGCGGCTCGGCGACGCTCGACACGTGCTCGGCGGAGACGGTCGTACCGCGGATGACGAAGAGGTCGACGCCCGCCTCGACGACGGTCTGGTAGAGCTCCTGGGTGCGCTGCGGCGTGAGGGATCCGGCGACCGTGACACCGGCGTCGCGGATCTCGGCCAGGCGCGCCTTGATCAGCTCCGGCTTGATCGGCTCGGCGTACAGCTCCTGCATGCGCGAGGTCGCCGTCGCCTCGTCGAGGCCGGCGATCTCGGCGAGCAGCGGCTGCGGATCCTCGTACCGGGTCCACAGGCCCTCGAGGTCGAGCACGCCGAGGCCGCCGAGCTGACCCAGCATGATCGCCGTGCGGGGGCTGATCACCGAGTCCATCGGGGCGCCGAGCACGGGGATCTCGAACGGGAACGCGTCGATCGTCCACGCGGTGGAGACGTCCTCCGGGTTGCGGGTGCGCCGCGAGGGCACCACCGCGATGTCGTCGAACGTGTATGCGCGACGCGCGCGCTTGCCTCGGCCGAGCTCGATCTCCTGAGTCACGACCCCAGCCTACCCGGGTTGCCTCTGCCGCTCAGCGGGTGCGCGCGACCCGGCGCTCGTCCCACACCGGAGCGTCCGACTCGTAGACCCCGCCGTCCTCGCCGAACACCAGGAAGCGGTCGAACGAGCGCGCGAACCAGCGGTCGTGGGTGACCGCGACGACCGTGCCCTCGAACCGCGCGATCGCATCCTCGAGGGCCTCGGCCGACTCGAGGTCGAGGTTGTCCGTGGGCTCGTCGAGCAGCAGCAGCGTCGCACCGGAGAGCTCGAGCAGCAGCACCTGGAACCGGGCCTGCTGCCCGCCGGAGAGCTGCGCGAACTCCTGCTGCGCCTGCCGCACCAGCCCGTAACGGTCCAGCGCCGAGCTCGCGGCGTCGCGGGGCATGCCCGTCCTGCGGTCATCACCACGGTGCAGGATCTCCAGCAGGGTACGCCCGGCGAACTCCGGATGCGCGTGCGTCTGGGCGAACAGGCCGGGCACGACGCGGGCGCCGAGCACCGCCGCACCGGTGTGGGCGACCTCGTCCAGCCGCTCCCCCGCGCCGGTGAGGTGTCCGAGAGTCGGATCCGGGTCGCTGCCGCCGCGGGCCAGCAGCCGCAGGAAGTGCGACTTGCCGGATCCGTTCGACCCCAGCACGGCGACACGATCGCCGAACCAGAACTCGGCGTCGAAGGGGCGCATGAGGCCGGTCAGTTCGAGGCCTGTGCAGACGATCGCGCGCTTGCCCGTGCGCGCACCCCGCAGCCGCATGTCGAAGTCCTGCGCGGGCGGGCGCTCCTCGGGCGGTCCCGCCTCCTCGAACTTGCGCAGCCTGGTCTGCGCCGCCTGGTAGCGCGAGGCGAAGCCGTCGTTCGCGGCGGCCTTGACCTTGAGGTTCGCGACCAGGGTCTTCAGCTTCTCGTGCTGCTCATCCCAGCGTCGGCGCAGCTCGTCGAGCCGGTCCATCCGGTCGGTCCGCGCCTGATGGTAGGTCGCGAACCCGCCGCCGTGCACCCACGCGGTCGCGCCCGCGCCGCCCGGCTCGAGCGTCACGATGCGGTCGGCCGCCCTGGCGAGCAGTTCGCGGTCGTGCGAGACGAGCAGCACCGTCTTCGGGGTCTCCCGCAGCCGTTCCTCGAGCCAGCGCTTGCCCGGCACGTCGAGGTAGTTGTCGGGCTCGTCGAGCAGCAGCACGTCGTCAGGACCGCGCAGCAGCGCCTCGAGGGCGAGCCGCTTCTGCTCGCCGCCGGACAGGGTCGCGAGATCGCGGAATCGCGCCCGCTCGAACGGGACGCCGAGAGCGGCGACCGTGCACTGGTCCCACACCGTCTCGTGCTCGTACCCGCCGGCATCCGCGTACTCCGCGATCGCGGTCGCGTACCGCATCTGCGTGGGCTCGGCGTCGTCCTCGATGAGGGCGTTCTCGGCGGCCTCGAGCGCCTCGGCCGCCGCCCTGATGCGCGCGGGCGCGACCGTGATGAGCAGCTCGTGCACGGTCTGCCCCTCGTGGCCGTGGCCCACGAACTGATCCATCACACCGAGGGATCCGTCGATCGTCACGACCCCGGCGTCCGGCGCCTGTTCGCCACGGATGATCCGCAGGATCGTGGATTTGCCGGCCCCGTTCGGTCCGATCAGGGCGCTGGTGGATCCGGCGCCGACGCGGAACGAGGCCTCGTCGAGCAGGGGGCGGCCGTCGGGCAGGGTGAGCGAGACGCCGGCGACATCGATGTATCCCACGGTGGTGGTCCTTCCGCCCGCGCGCGTGTGCGCAATGGCGAGCCGACCAGGCTATCAGGCGAGGGATCCGGCGCGCACCCGCGCGTGGCCGGAACGACGGCGAGCCCGACACCGTCACCGCTGCGACGCCTGCACGGTCGTGCGACGCCTGCACGACTGCACCCCGGCGACGCGTGCACGATCGCGCAACGCCTGCACGACTGCACCCCGGGATCCTTCGTGCATCCGTCGCAGCGTCGCGCATCCGTCGCACCGCGTCCGGCACCGAATGCCGGTCGAGCCCAGCCCGGATCCGCGCTGGCGCCGGCGACGCGTGCACGATCGCGCAACGCCTGCACGACTGCACCCCGGGATCCTTCGTGCATCCGTCGCAGCGTCGCGCATCCGTCGCACCGCGTCCGGCGAGCGACGCCTGCGAGGGCTCAGACGAGCGCGCCGGAGGTCGGAACCGGGTTCGCGAACAGGTCGAGCACGGGGCAGTGCTCCTCGACGACGACGCGGAGCCGCTCGTATTCCTGGGCGGAGTTCGGACCGGTGATGTCGACCCGCACGCGGACGTCGTGGAACCCGGCGCGTCCGGACTCATCGATGCCGAAGAGCTTGCGCACGTCGAGGTCGCCCTCGGCCGTGATCTCGATCTCGTCGATCGTGAGGCCGAGAGCCTGGGCGTAGAGCCGGAACACGACGACCTGACACGAGACGAGGGCACCCAACGCATACTCGACGGGGCTCGCGGCGGCGTCATCACCGGCGAGCCCGGCCGGCTCGTCCACGAGGAACGTGTGCTTACCCGCGCGGATCTCGGTGCCGACGGATCCGACGCCCCGCCCCACGACCTTGTACGTCAGCTGCGCGTTCGCGGGGTCGGCGGCGATGCGCTCGTTCCATGCGGAGCCGGCGTTGTTCAGACGCTCCGCGCGCTGCTCGGGCGTGACGTCGGCGATAGGGGCGGTGGTGTCCTGGAGGAGAGTCATGGCGTGACCATATTCGGCTCCCGCACCCCGGCGCCGCAGGTCCGTCATCGACGGACATCCGGCGTCATGCGGCGTCGCGGGGCCTCCTGCGGCGCCGCGGCGCCGACGCCCCGGCTCCGAGCCTGATGCGGCTACTAGAGCCGGTGCTCGTTGCGCGGCAGCACCTCGAGCACATGCGGCAGCTTGTTCGGGAAGCACGCCCGGAACAGCTCGGTGATCTGCGGATCGGATCCGTAGTCGTCCACGATCCGGAGTCCGATCATGGTGCTGATCAGCATGCCCTCGGCGAGGAAGGTGCGGGCCTCGTCTGCGTCGAGGCCCATGTCATCGCGGAAGAAGCGCCACACCTTCGCGAATCCCTGGCGCGCGGCGGCGCCGATGGCCGGGTTGCTGCCGAGGAGGTAGGCGTGCGCGAGCGTCTGATGCAGGCCCCGCACCTCGATGAGGTCGACGTACGCCTCGCCGATGCGCTTGCCCAGCGGGCGCTCGCCCCCCTCGTCGGACGCCACGAGCGCCTCGCGGAAGACAGTGAGAAGGCGGTCGAGGGCGAACTCGATCGTCGCGAGGAAGAGGTTCTCCTTGGATCCGAACAGACGCACGACGTACGGCTGGCTGACGCCGGCGGCCTTGGCCACCTGGTCGGTGGTGGCGCCCTCGTAGCCGCGGGATCCGAAGACGGTGAGCGCCGCGAGGATGATCTGCGCGCGACGCTCCTGGGAGGAGAGGCGGCGACCGGAGTCCTCGCCGATGCCGGTGTCCGTGGGCGCTGCGGGGGTCATGGCGAAAGGTTATCAGCGAATGACTTGACTTTGTAATCATACGATTACTACATTGTCTCAAGCGCTAGTAATCATCCAATTACAACTGGAGCTTCCCATGACCGTTCCCTCACCCGCCCCGGCCGCTCGCCGGAGCCGCGCCGCTCTCGCTCCGCGGCGATCGCGCCCGGTCGCGCTCGTCATCGCCGCCGCCTCCCTGCCGATGTTCATGGCGACCCTCGACAACCTCGTCATGACCAACGCCCTGCCGGTGCTGCACCGCGAGATGGGCGCCACGATCGAGCAGCTGCAGTGGTTCGTGAACGCCTACACCCTGGCTTTCGCCGGGGCGATCCTCGTCGCCTCCGCGCTCGGCGACCGGTTCGGCCGCCGCACCGTGTTCGCCCTCGGCATCGCGCTGTTCGGGGCGGGCTCGCTGTTCGCGGCGCTCAGCACCGACCCTGGTCAGCTCATCGCCGCCCGCGCCGTGCAGGGGCTGGGCGCCGCCGCCGTCATGCCGCTGTCCCTCGCGCTGCTCACCGGCGCGGTGCCCGCCGCCCGCCGCCCGCTCGCGATCGGCATCTGGGGCGGTGTCTCCGGACTCGGCGTCGCCGTCGGCCCGCTCATCGGCGGCGCGATCATGGAGGGCTGGAACTGGCAGGCGATCTTCTGGATCAACGTGCCCGTCGCGGTGATCGCGATCCCGCTCGCCCTGCTCGTGCTGGGCAACGACTTCGGCGCCCGCGTGCGCATCGATGTGCCGGGCGCGGTGCTCGCGGCCGGTGGCGTGCTCGCGCTCGTGCATGCGATCGTGCGCGGCAACGACGACGGCTGGGACACGATCGGCGTGATCGCCGAGCTCGCCCTGGGCGGCGCGCTCGTGATCGCGTTCCTGGTCTGGCAGTTGCGTTCGGCCACGCCGCTGGTGCCGCTGCGACTGTTCCGGGACCGGTCGTTCTCGCTCACGAACGTCGTCGGCTTCGCCTTCAGCTTCGGCACGTTCGGATCCGTCTTCATCCTGATCCAGTTCCTGCAGGTGGTGCAGGGGGCGACTCCACTCGAGGCCGCCGTGCAGACCACGCCCTGGACGCTCGCCCCGATGTTCGTGGCGCCGCTCGCAGGCCTGATCGCCCCGCGCGTCGGCACCAGGGTCCTGCTCGTGACAGGCCTGCTGCTGCAGGGCATCGCGCTGGGCTGGCTCGCCGCGCTGCTCGCCACGGACGTGCCGTACGCCGCCCTCGTCGCGCCCTTCATCCTCGCCGGCGTCGGCATGGGCCTCGTGTTCGCCCCCTCGGCGACGGCGCTGCTCGCCACGCTCGGCCTCGTCGACCACGCCAAGGCGTCGGGCGTCAACTCCACGCTCCGCGAGCTGGGCGTCGCCCTCGGCACCGCCGTGATGACCGCGATCTTCGTGGGCGCGGGCGGCCAGCTGCTGCCCGACCACTACGTCGACGCCGCCCGCCCCGCCGTGTTCACCGGCGCCGCGGTGCTGCTGGTCGCCACGGTCATCGCGCTCTGGCTGCCGGCCGGCAGGGGCGGGCACGTGGACGATGCGGCCGGCGTCGAGGCGGAGTCCGCTGCACCGGAGCCCGTCGCGGCAGGCTGATCCCCTCGGTGCCCGTCCCGCTCGCTCGTCTGGCCTCCGACTCGGCCGTTCGACTGAGGGATTCCCGGATGGCGGATGGATCCGTTCGATTCCTTCAGCCATCCGGGAAATGCTCAGTCAGATGAGCCACGACCCTGGACTCGCCGATGGCCTGGATCCAAGCCGGTAAGGACCATCAGGGGATAGACGAAGGGCCCGGATCCGATCGGATCCGGGCCCTTCTGGTCGCCTCAGCGCTTGTAGTTCGGCGCCTCGACCACGATCTGCACGTCGTGCGGGTGCGACTCCTTGAGACCTGCCGCCGTGATGCGGACGAACTTGCCGCGGGTCTTGAGCTCCTCGATCGTGCGCGCTCCGACGTAGAACATCGACTGACGCAGCCCGCCGACGAGCTGGTACGCGACGGCGGAGAGCGGACCGCGGTAGGGCACCTGGCCCTCGATGCCCTCGGGGATGAGCTTGTCGTCACTGGGCACATCGGCCTGGAAGTAGCGGTCCTTCGAATAGGACGTCTGCTTGCCGCGGGTCTGCATTGCGCCGAGCGAGCCCATTCCGCGGTACAGCTTGAACTGCTTGCCGCCCTGGAACACGATCTCGCCCGGGGACTCTTCGGTGCCCGCGAGCAGGGATCCGAGCATCACGGCGTCGGCACCGGCGACGAGCGCCTTGGCGATGTCGCCGGAGTACTGCAGACCGCCGTCGGCGATGACCGGGATGCCGGCGGGGCGCGCGGCGAGCGACGCCTCGTACACCGCGGTGACCTGCGGCACGCCGACACCGGCGACGATGCGGGTGGTGCAGATCGAGCCAGGGCCGACGCCGACCTTGACAGCGTCCACTCCGGCGTCGACGAGCGCCTGGGCGCCCTCACGGGTTGCGACGTTGCCGCCGATGATGTCGATGTGCGCGAAGGACGGATCCGCCTTGAGTCGCTTGACCAGGTCGATCACGCCCTGCGACTGGCCGTTGGCCGTGTCGACGACGAGCACGTCCACGCCCTTGTCGCGCAGCGCCTCGGCGCGCTCCCAGGCGTCGCCGAAGAAGCCGATCGCCGCGCCGACGCGGAGCCGGCCCTGGTCGTCCTTGGTGGCCAGCGGGTACTTCTCGCTCTTGTCGAAGTCCTTGATGGTGATCAGACCCGCGAGCTTGCCGTCCGCGTCGATGAGCGGCAGCTTCTCGACGCGGTGCTTCGCGAACAGCGCGATGACCTGCGCGGCCTCGACACCGACGGGCGCGGTCACGAGGTTCTCGCTCGTCATCACATCACGCGCGAGCGTGGTCTGCTTGGCGGATCCGGAGACGAAGCGCATGTCGCGGTTCGTGACGATGCCGACCAGACGGCCGTCGGGGTCGACGACGGGCAGGCCCGAGATGCGGTACTTGGCGCACATCGCGTCGACCTCGGCGATCGTCGCGTCGGGGGTCGTGGTGATCGGATCGGTGATCATGCCCGACTCGCTGCGCTTGACGCGGTCGACCTGCGCGGCCTGGTCGGCGATCGAGAGGTTGCGGTGCAGGATGCCCAGTCCGCCCTCGCGCGCCATGGCGATCGCCATGCGCGCCTCGGTCACGGTGTCCATCGCGCTGGAGAGCAACGGGGTGGCGACCGAGATGCGGCGCGTCACACGCGAGGAGGTGTCCGCCTCGCTGGGGATCACATCCGTGTGCCCGGGCAGGAGCAGGACGTCATCGTAGGTCAATCCGACAAAACCGAACGGGTCGTGCTGCTCCATGGGTTGCGGGGCTCCTCTTTCTCGCGCGCGTGTATCGATTCTAAGCGCCACGCCGGGTGGGGTATTCCCAGGAACGGCGCTCTCGCACGCGACGCGAACGGCCGCCGTCGCAGGCACGACGGCGGCCGTTCCCTGAGCGGAGACGACGCGGGTGCCGGATCCGCTCCTGACCGTTCAGGCGGTGATGGTCGCGGTGCCGGTTCCGCCCAGCACCTCGGCGGTGATGGTGCCGCCCACAGGGGCGACGTTGTTGAAGGTGACCTTGACCTGGTTGCTCGTCGTGGCCGTCACCTGGAAGATGACGGGGCCGCCGGTGGCCGGGTCGCCGCTGACGAACGTCAGGCCGGAGAGCCCGGAGTACGACGCCGCCGCCGCACCGTTCGCGAAGATGAAGGTGACCAGGGTGCCGGCCTTGAGGGCACCGTCCACGTAGTTGGCGCCGTCGGTGTACTGGCCCTGGATCTTGAAGTTCGGGTTGGTGCCGACCTTGGGATTGGCGGTGGCCGTGACCTCCGCGTAGTTCGCCTCCGGTGCCGTCTCGCTCGCGGCCGCGAGCGGCGTCGCCGCCGCCGCGGCGATGACCGGCAGCGACCACGCGGCGCCCTTGACGATCGTGCGGCGAGGGAAGCCGCGCTCGGAACGGATCTCGGTCATGGGGATGCTCCAGTTCGTTGTCGCCTCACGCATACGGACATGCGGGAGCCGTTGAGACCGCTCCCGCGGGTTCGGGGCGGTGGTCCTCCGGTATCCAATCGACCCCGCTCCGCGCTCCCGCCCGCGTTCCCCGACCCGGTCGACCCACGTGCGAATCCGGTCGCGTCAGGTATGAAGACCGTCGGCGACTCCCCCACGTCGTCCGCCGGCCCGCAGGCGCGAGGGCGACGCGAGGCCCTCCGCCGAGATCGCCCGGGCGAGGCTCGAGCCGTTGCTGAATCCGACCCGCGCGGCGATCGCGTCGACGGTCTGCGCCGTGGAGGCGGATTCCTGCAGCAGCGCCACGGCGGCGGCGACGCGGATGCGGCGGATCTCCTGGCGGATCGTCCGACCCGACGGCTGGAACTCGCGTTCGAGGTGACGCAGCGAGACGCTCATCTCGGTGGCCACCGCGGATGGGGTGAGGGCCGCCTCGGTGTACCGCCGCTGGAGGATCGCCAGGGCGCGCAGATGCAGGGAGTGCACTGACGCCACTCCCGTTCTGCCGACCCCTCGCCGGATGGCGACGAGGATCATGTCGCGCAGGATCGGGGCGAAGCGCTCCCGGGAGAGGAGGTCGAGCGGGCCTCCGCTGTGGAGCGTGTGCACGAACGCGGCGATCGGGCCCAGCAGCACCGCGTCCTCGACGAGGATCGCCGATTTCCGCGGCAGCGACAGCTCGGGAAACGCGTCCACCGGCATGCCGACGGCGATCACGTCGCTTGCGTGCGATGTCGATATCCGCACCGATGCGGTGCCGGTCACGAGGACGCCCTGGCCGTCGCCGATCTCGACGGGCCCGCTCCTGGACGGGATCCGCACGGGTCCGCCGCGCACCAGAAGCAGCCGCATGCGACCAGCGGCGACGCCCGATGTGCGGTCGGCACCAGGAGGGAGCGCGTGCGCGGCGATGGTGATGTCGCCGAGGATCAGGCGAGGCGGAGAACCGGTGGGAGCGGGTCGGGTCGGCTGATCGCCGGGATCCGCGGCCCACGCCGCATCGCTCTTCGCCCCCGCGGAGCGCAGCCACGCGACGGCGTCGCCGGACGGCGATCGCTGCACCAGCATCTCGCCTCCCCAGGCTCCCCAGCGCCGGTCCGGATCCGCCGCAGACGTGCGTTCGCATCGTGCGGATCGATTCGACCGGTCGGTCTTCGACTCCCTGCAGACGACGTGTGCGGAGCTTCGGGTCGCTCGTCGACGCATCGTCACATCGAAGGAGCGAGCCGCGGGTGAGAAGTGACGCGGACCTGGGGCGGCGCCTCAGGGCACGTGGATCGTGTCGGTGCCGGGGTTCGACTCCTGGACCGTGCCACGGCCGGATCGGATCCGGCGGGCGGCGAGCGCGAGGTCGATCAGGAACACGGCGATCGCGACCCACACGATCGCGAAGCCGATCCACCGTTCGGTCGGCATCGGCTCGTGCATGACGAGCACGCCGACCAGGAACTGCATGATCGGGGTGATGAACTGGATCATGCCGATCACGGTCAGCCCGATCCGGCGGGTTCCCGCGGCGAACAGCAGCAACGGCACCGCGGTGGCGACGCCCGCGAAGGCGAGCAGGCTCGCATGCAGCGCACCGTTCGCGCCCATCGTGATCCCGGTGGTGAGACCCACCGCGATCAGCTGCACGACAGCGACCGGCAGCAGCCAGAACGACTCCAGGGTGAGTCCGCTCACGGCGTCGACCGAGGGGCCGATCTTCTTCTTGACGAGTCCGTAGATGCCGAACGAGGCGGTCAGCGAGAGCGCGATCCACGGGAACGTGCCGTGGGCGAAGACGATCACCAGCACCGCGACGGTCGCGATCCCGATCGCTACCCACTGCAGCCGGCGCAGCTTCTCCTTCAGCACGAAGACGCCCAGCAGCATGGTGCCGATCGGGTTGATGAAGTAGCCGAGGCTGGTCTCGACGATCTCGCCGTTCAGGGTGGCGAGGACGAACACCTGCCAGTTGATGTAGATCAGAACCCCGGCGAGCGCCGTCAGCGCGAGCAGCCGCGGCTGCCGGACGATCGCCATCAACGGCTTCCAGCCGCGGGTGATCGCCAGCAGGATGAGGCAGAACACGAAGGAGAGCGCGACCCGCCAGGCGACCAGCTCCCAGGGGCCGGTCGGCGCCAGCAGCAGGAAGTAGAGCGGCAGCACGCCCCACAGCAGGTATGCGCCGATCGCGGAGGCGACGCCCACGGTCTGGGCGCTGCGCGGGGCGGTGGTCACCGGTCAACCCTATTGCCGCAGGAAGGACGCGCGGCCGGCCGCATCCGATCCGCACGCGGATCCGCCTCCGACCCCCGCCCGCGACGAAGGCCCGGATGCACAGGGCATCCGGGCCTTCGAGACGTCAGTGGGCGCTCAGCGCACCACGACGGCGAGCACGTCGCGCGCGGACAGCACGAGGAACTCCTCGGCGCCGAACTTCACCTCGGTGCCGCCGTACTTGCTGTAGAGCACGCGATCGCCGACGGCGACGTCGAGCGGAACGCGGTTGCCGTTGTCGTCGATGCGACCGGGACCCACGGCCACGACCTCGCCCTCCTGGGGCTTCTCCTTGGCAGTGTCGGGGATGACCAGGCCACTCGCGGTGGTCTGCTCGGCCTCGACCTGCTTGATGACGATGCGGTCCTCGAGCGGCTTGATGGAAACCGACACGGTCTACCTCTTTCTTGACGGTTCAAGACTGATTAGCACCCTCAGCCCGAGAGTGCTAACAACAGTCTAGGCGCATCGCTGGCACTCATGCAATCAGAGTGCCAGTCGCGTGACGTCTCGAAGGGTCAGACGCCGGTCCGCCCACGGCGGACGGATAGCCTGGACCGCGTGGATATGAGCGAACTGCGAACCCTGCTGACGCCCGAGGCGCTGCGGGCGATCGACGAGCTCGGCGAGATCGGATCCACGGATGCGGCCGCCCGCGCAGTCATGCGCCTGCGGTCCGAGGGGCACTCCCCGGAATTCGTGTCCGCCGTGGTCGGCCAGGCGCGGCTGCGCACGAAGGCGACGGCGAAATTCGGCGAGTTCGCGGACCGGATGCTGTTCACGCGCGCCGGCCTGGAGCAGGCGACCAGGCTCGCGGTCGCCGCACGTCATGCCGGTCGGATGCGCGCCGCCGGGGTCGCGCACGTTTCCGACCTCGGCTGCGGGATCGGCGGCGACGCGCTCGCCTTCGCCGGCGCAGGACTGCGGGTCACGGCCGTGGATGCCGACGAGGTCACGGCCGCGCTGGCGGCGTACAACCTGGCGCCGTTCGGATCCGATGCCGAGGTGCGGCACGGATTCGCGGAGGATCACGCGCCCTCCGAGGGCACCGAGTCGGCGGCGGTGTGGCTGGATCCGGCCCGGCGCACGGCGGGGCATTCCGAGACCCGTCGCGTGGCCGCAGACGACTACTCCCCCTCGCTGGACTGGGCGTTCGCGCTCGCCGCGCGCGTCCCTACCGGCATCAAGCTCGGGCCCGCCCACGACCGTGACGCGATCCCCGCCGATGTCGAAGCGCAGTGGGTGAGCGCGGACGGCGACGTCGTGGAGCTCGTGCTGTGGTCGGGCGGGCTGGCACGCGAGGGCGTCCGGCGGGCGGCCCTCGTGATCCGCGGCGACCGGGCGCACGAACTGACCGCCCCGGCCGACACCGAGGACGCGGAGGTGCGCGAGCTCGGCGCGTATGTGCACGAGCCCGACGGCGCCGTGATCCGCGCACGCCTGATCGGCGACCTCGCGCGCAGCATCGACGCCGGCATGCTGGATCCGCACATCGCGTATCTGACGTCCGACGCTCCGGCCGACAGCCCGTTCGCGGCGTCGTTCCGGGTGCGCGAGGTGCTGCCGATGAACCCGAAGGCGATCGGGTCCGCCCTCAAGACTGCCGGGATCGGACGCCTGGAGATCAAGAAGCGCGGCGTGGACGTGGATCCGGCCGCGTTCCGCAAGAAGCTGAACCTGCGCGGGGCCGCCGAGGCGACCCTGATCCTGGTGCGCATCAGCGACAGACGGCACGCGATCCTCGCAGACCGGGTCTGAACGCGGTCATTTGCGCGAGAACAGCCCGCCGTCGCCCACCGCCGCATTCTCCGTGATCATCAGATAGGACCCGATGTACATCCCCGTCCGCATATCGATGATCGCGGAGGGCCGTTCCTCGGTCGCGGGCACCTCGAGCACGATCGACGACTCCTCGTCAGCGTTCCCGGAACCGAGGATGGTGACGCCGCCCCCGGCAGTGCTGTGGTAGGTGCGGCCGTCCGACCCGCACCCGCGCTGCGGATCCGGCGTCTCGACGATCAGGCACTGAGACGACCCATCGTCCGCGAAGCCACGCCAGACGGGCAGTCCACGCCAGCGTCCGACGATCGAGAGGCCTTCGAGGTTCTGGTCCGTCGACAGCCGTGCAGCCGCTTCGATCTCGGCCGCACTCATCCCCTGGTTCCTCATGCGGGAATCCGACTCCCAGCGCTGGATCGATCCGCCGGGGAACCCCTGCCCCGCGAGGAAGAGGGTCGCGCCGTAGCCGACCTGCGTGTCGAGACGATCGGCTGCCGGAGGCAGCGTGGCACTCAGCTGAAGCGAATACGCGGTCTTCGCCATCTCCCCGGGCAGCTGGCACTGCCGTTCCGACGTCGCCTTCGGCACGTCCAACGCGGCGCAGCGCAGCGCGCCGTTCATCTTCGTCCAGGTCCAGAGCAGGGCATCGTCGCGGCGGGCCAGCAGCACCGCGCTGCCTGGATCGTGGTCCGAGTCCTTCAGCACCACGTCCCGACGCTCGGCCTCACCGGCGCGCAGGGCGAGACCCACGTCGGGCGGGCGCGGAATGGTCCATCCGATCAGCACACCGACGAGGAGCAGCCCGGCCAGGCCGCCGACGAGGTAGCGCGGACGCTTCCAGCGGCCCGTCGCGAGCCAGGCCCGGATCCTGGCACGACCCGTCCCGAACCGCCGACGCTGTCCCGTTTCACCGACGACATCGCCGGATCCGTCGGAGGAACGGGACACCATCGGCAGAGCGGGCGCGTGGGTCGGCGGTCCTTCGTTCCGCTGCGTTTCGTCTCGCTCGGCTTCGCCGTCCTCGCTCAACGACCCCGTGGGGAGGGACACAGCGGCCTGCCGCTGCAACGACCCCGTGGGGAGGGGAAGGGCGGCACGGCGCAGCTCCGTCAAGCGCGCGGCCTCGTCCCGGCTCAGCCCGGAACCGTCCCGGCCGAAGGCACGGCGTTCCAGTTCGCGCCGTTCCTCCTCCTGCGCCGGATCCGTCATGGCGCTATCCGAACCAGCCGAACCGGTAGGCGGCCCAGAGCAGCCATCCCGTGCTGTACAGCGTGGCCACGCACCCGAGCATGAGCGCCCAGACCGCGATGACACGGTTCTCCTCCGGCCGGCGCAGCGACATGATCGCGGCGATGACCGAGACGATCGCGACGGGGATCCCCCAGCCGACGAACAGCGCGGCGAACAGCGCGACGATCGCGGACAGCAGTGCCCACGGCGCGAGCCGGGGCTCGGCGGGCGCCGGCACGGGTGCTTCGGTGCCGTCCGTGGGGTGCCACTCCTCGTGCGCCACCGCCGCACCGTCGCGGTCGAGTTCCAGTTCCTCGGGCTCGATCCCGCCGTCCAGCTGGGGCCCGCTCTCCACGCCCACGGGCACGGGAGCCGTCGGCAGCCGCGTGTAGCGCTGCGGATCCTTCCCGTCCGCGGTCGCCATCATCCGACCTCGGCGCCCGCGCGGACGAGTGCGTCCTCCGCGCCGGAGGAGTCCTCGGCGACCTGGATCTCGGTCACCGGCAGCGTCGAGTCGGCGCCGAACGCGAGCGTCGAGGGGCGCCGGCCGGAGGCGATCAGCTCGGCGGCGAGCCCCGCGATCATGGCGCCGTTGTCGGTGCAGAGCGAGAGCGGCGGAATGCGCACCGTGACGCCCGCCTCTGCCGCCCGGGCGAGGGCGACCTCACGCAGTCGGCGGTTCGCGATGACGCCGCCGCCCAGCAGCAGCCGGGGCACGCCCCGGTCGGCGCAGGCCGCCAGCGCCTTGGTCACGAGCACGTCCACCACGGCCTCGCGGAAGCTCGCGGCGACGTCGGCGACGGGGATCGGGTTGCCCGCGGCCTCCTCGCGCTCGATCCAGCGGGCGACCGCGGTCTTCAGCCCGGAGAACGAGAAGTCGTAGCGGTGCCTGTCCAGATCCGACGCTCGGGACAGTCCGCGCGGGAACCGGATCGCGGCCGGATCCCCTCCCACGGCCGCCCGGTCGATCTCGGGCCCCCCGGGATACGGCAGGCCGAGGATGCGGGCGACCTTGTCGAAGGCCTCGCCGGCGGCGTCGTCGACGGTCTCGCCGAGCAGCTCGACGTCGGTGGTGAGGTCACGCACGTGCAGCAGCGAGGTGTGCCCGCCCGAGACGAGCAGCGCGATCGTCGGGTACTCGAGGGGCACGGAGTCGGGGGTCAGGATGTCGGCGGCGATGTGCCCGACCAGGTGGTTCACGGCGTAGAGCGGCTTGCCGAGCGACACCGCCAGGCCCTTCGCCGCGCCGATGCCGACCATGAGCGCGCCGGCGAGGCCCGGCCCGCTGGTCACGGCGACGGCGTCGAGGTCCTGCAGCCGCACCTGCGCCTCGGCGAGAGCCCGCTCGATCGCCGGCTGCATCTCCTCGAGATGCGCCCGTGCGGCGACCTCGGGCACGACGCCGCCGTAGCGGGCGTGCTCGTCCATGCTCGACGCGATCGTGTTGGACAGCAGGGTGCGACCGCGGACGATCCCGATCCCGGTCTCGTCGCAGCTCGTCTCGATACCGAGCACGAGGGGCTGGTCAGTCATCGGATCCCTTCCCGTTCTCAGGATCATTTCGCGAATCCTCGGCGGATCGGTCCAATTCGCGCGGATCGGCGGAATCCGTCCTGAGGACGGATTCGGCGCGTGCGGTCAGGTCGAGCTTCATGATCACGGCGTCCACGTCGTCGGGCTGGTAATAGCCGGCGCGCCGGCCGATCTCCGCGAACCCCTCGGAGAGGTACAGCCCCTCGGCGACCGGGTTGTCGGCGCGCACCTCGAGGAACACCGACGTCGCACCGCGCTCCGCGGCCTCCGCGAGGAGCGTGCGCAGCAGCGCCCTGCCCCGACCGGATCCGCGGTGCTCGGCGTCGAGGGCGATGGTCTGGATGTCACTGTCGGCGGATCCGCGCAGCGCGCGCACTCCCCCGTATCCGACGACCACCTCGGCACCAGCGCTCTGCGCGGCGGAACCGGTGGCCGGCTCGACGTCGACGAAGTATCGGCCGTGCGGGCTCGCGAGCTCGGCCGCCATCATCTCCGGGCTCCATGCGTCGGTCGGGAACGAGCGCTGTTCGATGAGCATGATCGCGTCGAGGTCGGCCGTCGTCGCGGCGCGGATCACGGCCCGACCCGCTTGGGCGCAGCGGGCACGCGGGCATCCGGCGGGCGCAGGTACAACGGCTCGGATCCGGTGAGGGTGCGCCCGGCCGCGACGGCGCGACGGGCGACGCGCGCGACGGCGGCGGCCGAGATCGCGGCGACCTCGAAACGGCGCAGCGCCCCGAGCTTGCGATCCACGTCGGCCTGCGGCACGAGCACGGTGTCGACGACGGCGTGCGGGATGCCGTCGACGTCGATCCCCTCGTACACGGTCACCGCGGTCTCGCGGCGCCGGGCGTCGGTGAGGATGGCGAACGGCTCAGTGGGAGCGTCCGCCTCGATGATCGCGAGAGCGGCGGCATGATGGCTCGGCACGGCGATCACGGGGACGCCCCGTCCCAGGGCGAATGCACGCGCGGCGGCGATTCCGATCCGCAGCCCGGTGAACGGCCCCGGCCCCATGCCCGCCGCGACATGCGTGAGCGGATCCGGATCCGGATCCGACGCCGGCGCGGCGGCGAGCACCTGCTCCAGCAGAGAACCGATGGCCTCGGCGTGTCCCAGGTGTCCCTCCCGCGCCACGTCGGCGACAGTGCGCCCGTCGCGGCCGATCAGGCCGACGGCCGAGCCGAGTGAGGTGTCCACGCCGAGAATCACCCTTCCAGGGTAGCCGCCGCGGCCCTCGGCCGGTCCCTGCACGCGGCCCCGGATCCGCCCGTCAGCGCGCGGAGACCCCGGCGCGCTCCCAGCGGTCGCCGCCGCGGTCCTGCGCGAGGGTCGCCGCATCGGCCGCGACGGCCGACAGCGCGTCGAGATCGTAGTCCGCGGCTGCGGCGCCCGCCCAGCCGACGCTCGCCGAGACGCGCACCGACGCCCGAGGCCCGGAGTCCTCGATCGTGGAGACCCGCTGCAGCAGCACCCGCAGCTCGCGTCGTACGGCGTCCTCGGCGCCGGGCAGCAGGGCCAGCGCACGCACGTCCGAGATCCGCTCGACGTCGGCCGCGGCGGGCAGCGCGTCGAGCACGTGCGCATGGAACGCATCCACGATGCTGGCGAACACGGCCGGCCCCGAGGCCTCCGCCAGATCCGCGGGATCGTCCAGCCGGATGTCCAGCAGCGACCAGGCCGGCTCCTGCGCCTGCCGGGCCCGGGCGAGACGTGCCCGCAGCGCTGCGCGGCTGTCCGCGCTGCTGTGCCCGCCGCCGCGCAGCAGCGCCTCGCCGCGGGCGAGCAGGACGATCGTGACGGCCGCGCACTGGCTGGTCAGCAGTATTCCGACGCCGTTGATGTCACGCAGCATGCGCAGCTCGTCGCCGGGAGCGGATCCGATACCCGTGATGCCGGCGATGACGCCGAACACGGCCACCACGACGAACGCCGATGACACCAGCGCCAGGGGCAGCACCACGTCCCGGGCGCTGATCCGCAGCCGGAACAGCTCCCACGCCGCGAGCCCCGCGAACACCGCCGCCGCGGAGAACACGACGCGGAACACGGTCGGATACGCGGCGGTGGTGCTGCTCGCCATGAGCAGCGTCGGCGCGACGAGGACGAACGCCGCCGCCGCAGGCCAGAGCAGCCGCTTCCCCGCATAGGCGCGGATCCCGAGCCACAGCAGCGGCTCGAAGCACACGATCAGCCCCGAGGACAGGGCTCGCAGCGGAGCGCTGTCGAACTGGTTCGCTGCCACCCATACGTAGGTCGCGAGCATGGCGATGCCGAAACCCACCGACCAGGTCACGGTGGCTCTGCTCGGACGCGGCATGAGAGCCAGTCCGAACACCAGCGCGGCGGACAGCGTCACCATCGCCACGAGCGTGACGGATGTGTTCACGGTGATGCCGACGGGGGCGGTGAGGGTGGTCATGCGTCGTTCCTCTCGGGGCGCCGAGGCAGCAGCACGCGCATGCGCGTGCCTTCGCCGAGCCGGCTGCTGACGTCGATGGTGCCGTGATGCGCGGTCACGATGTCGCGCGCGGCGACGAGGCCCAGGCCGGTCCCCGGCACTCCGCTGCGCTCGGCCCGTTCGCCGCGGAAGTACGGTTGGAAGAGCTGGTCCACGTCCGCGGGCGCCATGCCGGATCCGGTGTCGGCGACGACCAGCTCCGCGCGCGTGTCGTCGGTGACGCCCAGCGAGAGCAGGATGGAGCCGCCGGCCGCGGTGTACTTGACGGCGTTGCTGAGCAGGTTGTCGATCACCTGCCGCAGCCGGAACGCGTCCCCGTAGATGAGCAGGGTCGGCTCGCCCGTCACCTCGACCCGCAGCCTGTTTGCCGTCGCCGTCGGCAGGAACGACGACACCGAGGCCTGCACCAGGGCATGCAGATCGACCGGCTCCGACAGCACCCGGGAGCGGGGACGGGAGGCATCCAGTGCCGTCGTGACCAGATCCTGCATGCGCTCGGCGGCCCCGGCGACCACACCCAGCTGGTCGGCGGCACGGGCCGGCAGATCCTCGCGCTCGAGCAGCAGGTCGACGTGCCCGACGATCGCGGTGAGCGGGTTGCGCAGCTCGTGCGTGAGGATGGCCGACATCAGGCGGCGTTCCTCGGCCGCGGCGAGCCGGGCGGTGACGTCGTCGATCTTGACCAGCACGACGGCGCCCTGATCGGCGTCGCTGGCGATCGGCTGGGTGTCGACCTCGAGCGCCCGCCACTCGCCGTCCACGCCGTAGAGCCACACCCGCTCTCCCGCGAGGTGCTCGCCGCGCGCGGCCCGGGCGAGCACGGTGCGCTGCACCGGAATCGGCTCGCCCTCGCGGTCGTCGTACTCCACCGCGAGCGCGGGCAGCGCGATGCCGTCGGCGTCGCGGCCGTACAGCCGGCGATAGGCGTCGTTCATCTTGAGGATCTCGCCGTCGTCGCCGACGGCGACGAGTGCCGTGTCCAGTGCATCGATGATCTGGGTGACCCGGCGCTCGTGCGTCTCGGCCCGCCGCGCCACTCGGTCGATCTGCTCGGATCGGCGACGCAGCAGTCGCCGGGACGCCCGGGAGCGCCGCACGCCGATCCGGATCGTGGTGCCCAGGAAACCCAGCCCGAACGCGGTGATGAGCACGCGCAGCACCACATCCGAGATCAGTCCGGTCTGGTTCGCGACCGTGAACAGGAAGGCCGTGATGAGGGCGATGCCACCGAACACCGCGATCATCGAGTAGTACGTGGCGATCCACGTGATCGGGATCACCCAGAGGAACCCGAGCCGGATGTCCGGCGCCTGCGTCGTGAGGCCGATCGCGCAGATGTCGATCATCGGGACGGCGAGGATCCCCGCGGGCGGGATGCGATCCCACGGCAGCACCAGCACCACGGCCGTGGTCAGCACCGACAGCGCGAGCCCGGCGGTGAACAGCGGCGTCGCGAACACGGTCGGCTTGAGCGCCGCGACGAGCACGGCGATCGCAACCGTGGTGCTGACGAAGATGAGCTGCCAACGCCAGATCGACGCCCTGCGGGACATGCCGATCCTCTCTCCGCGTCGGCACGGAGCCGCCGCGGGACGCGTCGCGCGCACCGGGGGAAACCCTGACGCTCAACGCTTCCGCAAGGTTATCCAAAGAAGCGCCCAAGGCCCTTCAACGGATATATCGCCCCGCCTAGCATCGCAGCATCGAAGGTCCCCACCCGACCGGATCCGCCGCCCGCGCATCGGATCCGTCCACCGCCATCGACGGGCAGAAAGCGAGCGTGCTGCGATGACCGGCCCCTCTGCACCCCCGTCCGGCGGACGCCTGTCCGCCTGGCGCGTGCTGGTGGGCGTGCTCGTGGCCCTCACCGTGGTGGCCGGCATCGTCGTGGTGCCGTGGTTCCTGCTTCGCGATGAGGCGGTCCCGGGAGCAGCGCCCGGTCCGCGCTGGTTCGGCGGCTACTACGACATCACCGCGACGGACCCGCCGAAGGACGTGCTGTCCGGATCCGGTTCGGATGCGGTCGTCCTGGCGTTCGTCACCGCCGGCCCCGGCGACGCCTGCCGTCCGACCTGGGGCGGGGTGTACTCGCTCGCCGAGGCGGGGGACGCGCTCGACCTGGACCACAGGATCGCGCAGAAGAGGCAGGACGGCGCGCCGGTGACGGTGTCTTTCGGCGGCACCAGGGGCACGGAGCTCGCCAGCGCCTGCGCGTCGATCGACGACCTGATGAACGCCTACGCGGCCGTGCTGGAGCGCTACACGATCACCGCGATTGATCTCGACCTCGAGCACCCCGCCCTCAGCGATGTGGTCGCCGGCGACCGGCGCGCGGAGGCCGTGGCCCGACTACAGGAGCGGCAGCGTGCGAAGGGCTCGGAGCTGTCGGTCTGGCTCACGCTGCCGGCGGGACAGGACGGGCTCGGCACCGACGGGCTGCGCTCCATCCGCCAGCTGCTGCAGGCGGGCGTACAGCTCTCCGGGGTCAACGCGATGACGTTGGATGACGGTGCACCGCTCGCCGGCCGATCGATGGCGGCGGCCACGATCACGGCGCTGACGGCCGTGCACGACCAGCTCGGCCGCCTCTATGACGACCTTCATCTGGCGCTCCCCGCGGGCGGCGCGTGGGCGGTCATGGGTGCGACGCCGATGATCGGCCGCAACGACGTGCACGACGAGGTGTTCGCCCTCGACGACGCCGCGACGCTGAACGCCTTCGCCCAGAAGCAGCGACTCGCCCGCCTCTCGATGTGGTCACTCAACCGCGACCGCGCCTGCGATGCGGATCAGCAGGATCCGGCCTCCGCCTCCTGCAGCGGCGTCGCGCAGGGCGACTCCGCGTTCGCAGCAGTGCTGGGCCGCGGCTTCGCGGTCGCGCCCACGACCGCGGCCGAGCCCGGCCCGACCGCTTCCACCTCCGGCAGCGCGGCGGCGCCGTACACCGGCTCGCCGGCACCGCCGCCGGCTTCGACTCCCACTCCGACCAGGGACCCGTAATCCGGGACGGAGTGGGCGGCGCCCCGGGGACAGGGCGCCATCCCGCTCCCGGGACCCTGCCCGGGAGCGGGAACCCGACACCGATGGGGACTCGGTGGCGGGTCGCGGAGTCCGGGGGCCGATGGGGATCGGCACCCGGGGCTCCGCGGAAGGCGCGGGTTCGGACCCGCGCTGCACGGGGCGATCAACGGGATCGCCGACGGGGCGCCGACATCGGGATCGGCGCCTCCGTCGTGCCGCCCGCCGCTCGCCGCTCGCCGCTCGCCGCTCCTGGCCTCACCAATTTCGGGGAGCGATGTCTGCTCGGTCATCCCGGATCCGAGAGCAGACATTGCTCCCTGAGACGACATCTGACGGCTCCCGCGCGGCGTCCTCGCTTGATGCCGCCGGGATTCCGGCGGACCGGTCAGACCTCGGCGGACGCCTCGTCCGCATGCGCGGTGAGACGGTAGCCCACCCCGCGCACCGTCTCGATGTACCGGGGATCGGCCGTGCTGTCGCCGATCTTGCGCCGGAGGTTCGCCATGTGCGCCTCGATCGCCCGCTTGTCGGGTTCGCCCACATAGGACGCGGATCCAAATGCCTCACCGCGCAGCACGAGTGCCAGATCCGCCTTGCTGCGCACCCGGCGCTTCGACTCGAGCAGGGTCGCGAGCAGATCGAACTCGGTGGGTGTCAGCTCGACCTCGCGCTGCGCGACGACCACCGTGTGCGTGACCGGATCGAGGCTGATGTCGCGGTGCACCCGCCAATGCCCCGCCGGGCCGGGCAGGGCGACCGCCGGCGCGACCGAGGGGTTGCGGGCCGGGGTCTGCTGCCCGTCGGCCGAAGCCCCTGTCGCGGATCCCGCATGTGCTGCACGCGCGGGCTGCGGCGTCGCACCCGTCTCAGCCGCACCCGCGGCAGCCGGGTGCGCGTTGCGCGGTCGGCGCAGCAGTGCCTCGATGCGCGCGCGGAGCTCACGGGGGCGGAACGGCTTGACGAGGTACTCGTCGGCGCCGGAGGTGAGGCCGAGCACGACGTCGGACTCCTCGCCGAGGGCGGACAGCATGATGATGAACGTCGCACTGACGGCGCGGATCCGCCGTGCCACCTCGAAGCCGTCGATGCCGGGCAGATTGATGTCGAGCGTCGTGATGATCGGCTCGTGGGCGGCGACCGCGGCGACGCCCTCCAGACCGGTGCCGGCGAGCACCGTGCGGAATCCCGCGGCGCGGAACACCTCGTCGAGCAGGGACCGGACGTCGGGATCATCCTCGATGATGACGGCGGTCTTCGTGTCGTCTTCGCTCATGCTCTTCCCTGCGCTCGGTCGTCAGCATCATATCGATATGCCCGCGACGCCCATCCGAGCGCGGGCCCTCGGCCGGTCCGACGATCGGAGATCGGGAGCGACCCGGAGCCTGCGACGGATGCAGGGCCGCGCGACGTCTGCAGGGCAGATTCGGCGTCGCGCGCCTGCATCCGTCGCGCGAGCCCTGCAGGCGTCGCGGCTCAGCGGGCGGTCTTGCGCGTGATCGTGACGACGCGGGGTGCGTCGGCGTCGAGCTCCTCCGCGGAGAGCTCGTCGGCGACGGCGCCGACCGGACGCTCCAGCTCGATGTCCCACCAGGCGCCGGCGAGCTCCTCGGCCATGCCGCGCCCCCACTCCACCACGACGACGGATCCGGGCACGTCGACGTCGAGATCGTCCAGTTCGGCCGCAGATCCGAGCCGGTACGCATCCATGTGCACGAGCGGCGCACGGCCGACCAGCGACGGATGCGTGCGGGCGATCACGAACGTCGGGCTCTGCACCGGGCCGCGCACGCCGAGTCCGTCGGCCAGCCCGCGCGTGAACGTGGTCTTGCCCGCGCCGAGCGGGCCGGTGAGGATCAGCACGTCGCCGGCGACGAGGTCGGACCCGATCCGGCGGCCGAGCTGCTCCATGGCCTCAGCGGTGCGGATCTCCAGCCGGCCCGCGAGGTCGTCCAGCGCAGTCACGACACGCTCCGGCGCGGCACGCGGGGGCCGATCCTGGTCACGATCTCGTAGTCGATGGTGTCGGCTGCATCGGCCCAGTCCCGGGCCGACGGCACCCCGAGCGTCGGATCGCCGAACAGCACGACCTCGTCGCCCACGGCGACCTCCTCGTCACCCACGTCGACGAGGAACTGATCCATCGCGATGCGGCCGGCGACCGTGTACCGACGCCCGCCGATCTGCACGGGACCGCGTCCGGAGGCATGCCGCGGCACGCCGTCCGCGTAGCCCAGCGGCACCAGAGCGAGCGTCGTCTCCGCCGCAGTGCGGTGCGTGTAGCCGTACGAGACGCCGGTGCCCGCCGGCACCCGGCGCACGGCGGCGATCGCGCCGCGCAGCGTCATCGCGGGGCGCAGTCCGAGATCGCTCGGGCTGCGGTCGTCGAACGGGCTGACGCCGTACAGGCCGATCCCGATGCGCACCGCGTCGAGCCGGGTCTGCGGCAGATCGATGGCCGCGGCTGTCGCGGCGAGGTGGCGCACTTCGGGGTGGACCCCCAGCGAGGCCGCCTCCGCGCACGCGGTCTCGAACGCGGCGAGCGCGGCGAGGTCGTCCTCGGGCGAGGTGTTGGACACATGGCTGAACAGGCCGACGATGCGCACACGGCCGATCCGCTCGAGGCGTGCGGCCTCAGCGAGCAGGCGGGAGCGGTCGCCCGGCGCGATGCCGTTGCGGCTCAGGCCCGTCTCGAACTTGAGGTGCACCCGCACCGGATCCGCACCCCGGCTGGCGTCGGCGGCGGCGAGCAGCTGCTCGAGACTCGAGATGCCCAGGTCGAGCCCGGCCTCGGCGGCATCGTCGAAGCGACGTCCAGGCGCGTGCAGCCAGGCCAGTATTCGAGCGTTGATCCCCTGGCGGCGCAGCTCGAGCCCTTCCTCGACCGTGGCGACGCCGAGGCTGGTCGCCCCGCCTGCGAGCGCGGCGACAGCCGCATCCGCCGCACCGTGTCCGTAGGCGTTCGCCTTGACGACGCCGATCACGTCGACCCCGGTCAGCCGGCGCAGGTGCCGGGTGTTGTCGCTGATCGCGTCGAGGTCGATCGTCGCCTCGCGGAACGGGGCGGTCATCCCTGGTCCTCTCTCATCCCCCGCGCCTCGGCCACGACGTAGGCGGCGGCGAGCCCCGCATCGTGCGTGAGGGAGAGGTGCAGCGTGGTGATGCCGCGCTCGGCGACGGCGGCCTCGGTGCTGCCGCTGAGCACGAAGTACGGCCGACCCGACGGCTCCGACGCGATCTCGATCTCGGTCCAGTGCACCCCGTCGGATCCGCCCAGCGCCTTGATCAGCGCCTCCTTCGCCGCATACCGCGCGGCCAGCGACGGCAGCCGCAGCCCCTGCTCGGACGGCGCGAAGAGCCGATGCATGAGGCGGGGGGTGCGTGCCATGGTCCGCTCGAATCGCGGGATGTCCACGAGGTCGATGCCGGTGCCGATGATCACCGATTCAGCCTACCGGGCGGGATCCGCGGGGCCGGATCCGCCGGCGGTCCGCCCGGGCACCGGTGGACTGGCCCGGTCCGGCCCGGGCGCGTCGACAAGCCGTGCGCTCGGCGACATGTCTCCCGACTGCACCGGATCCTGTCGAGTGCACGGCTTCTTCATGTCAACAACCCGTGCACTCGGCGACGACCCGTGCACTCGGCGAAACCACACCCCGGGCCACGCCGAAGCCCGGACGCCGGGCGCCCCGCTCGGGGCCCTCGTCTCGCTCGCTCGCCGACCGGTCAGGCCCGAACGGCCCGGTCCTGCCTCGGCTCACTCCACGGTGACGGACTTGGCCAGGTTGCGGGGCTGGTCGACGTCGAGGCCCTTCGCCGTGGCGAGCGCCATGGCGAAGATCTGCAGCGGCACGACCGCGAGGATCGGCTCGAACAGGGCGCCGGCGAGCGGGATGCGGATGACCTCGTCGGCGAACGGCAGCACGGCCGCGTCGCCCTCCTCGGCGATCACGATCACGCGGGCGCCGCGGGCGCGGATCTCCTGGATGTTGGAGACGACCTTGGCGTGCAGCAGCGCGGAATGCCGCGGCGACGGCACGAGCACGAACACCGGCTGGCCGGGCTCGATCAGCGCGATCGGGCCGTGCTTGAGCTCTCCGGCGGCGAACCCCTCAGCGTGGATGTAGGAGATCTCCTTGAGCTTGAGCGCGCCCTCGAGCGCGATCGGATAGCCCACGTGGCGACCGAGGAACAGCACCGAGCGGGTGTCGGCCATCCAGCCGGCGAGCTGCGTGACGTGCGCCTGCTCCTCGGCGAGCACCTCGGCGATCTTGGCGGGCAGGCTCTCCAGCTCGGCGACGGCGGCCGCGCCGTCGGCGGCGGAGAGCGTCCCGCGCACCCGGCCCGCGTGCAGGCCGAGCAGCAGCAGCGCGGTGATCTGCGCGACGAACGCCTTGGTCGACGCGACGGCGACCTCGGGGCCGGCGTGCGTGTAGACGACGGCATCCGACTCGCGCGGGATCGTCGCGCCCTGCGTGTTGCAGATCGACAGCGTGCGCGCACCGCGCTCGCGGGCGTACTTGACTGCCATGAGCGTGTCCATGGTCTCGCCGGACTGGCTGATCGAGACGACCAGGGTGTTCGCGCCGATCACCGGGTCGCGGTAGCGGAACTCGTGCGCGAGCTCGACGTCGACGGGCACGCGCGCCCACTGCTCCAGCGCATACTTGCCGACCATGCCCGCGTACGACGCGGTGCCGCACGCGGTGATGATGATGCGGTCGATGTCGCGGAACAGCTCATCGGATCCGTCCAGCTCCGGGATCGCCACGGCACCGTCCTGCACGCGTCCGCGGATCGTGTTCGCGACGGCGTCGGGCTCTTCGGCGACCTCCTTGGCCATGAAGCTCGGCCAGCCGCCCTTCTCGGCCGACGTGGCGTCCCAGGAGACCTCGAACGGCTCGGGGGTCACGGTGTTGCCCGCGAAGTCGGTGACGGTGACCTCGAACGGCGTGATCGCGACGATCTCGTCCTGACCGATCGCGAGTGCACGGCGGGTGTGCTCGACGAAGGCGGCGACGTCCGAGCCGAGGAAGTTCTCGCCCTCGCCGAGGCCGATCACGAGAGGGGAGTTGCGGCGCGCGGCGACGACGAGTCCCGGCTCGTCCTGATGCACGGCGAGCAGGGTGAAGGCGCCCTCGAGGCGGTTCACGACGGTGCGGAACGCCTCCGTGAGGTCTCCGGTGCGGCGGTACTCGCGGCCGACGAGGGCGGCGGCGACCTCGGTGTCGGTCTCGCTGCGGAACGTCACGCCCTCCGCCTCGAGCTCGGCGCGAAGGGCGGCGAAGTTCTCGATGATGCCGTTGTGGATCAGGGCGAGCTTGTCGTCGTCGGCCAGATGCGGGTGCGCGTTCGCGTCGGTCGGGCCGCCATGCGTGGCCCAGCGGGTGTGCCCGATGCCGGTGCGGCCGTCGGCGAGCGCGGCGTCGGCCAGGGAATCGCGCAGCATCTGCAGCTTGCCGGCCTTCTTGCGCATGCCGAGGGATCCGGCCTCATCGATGACGGCGATGCCGGCCGAGTCGTATCCGCGGTACTCCAGGCGCGCGAGACCCGCGAGCAGGATGTCCTGGCTGGGGCGCGGCCCCACGTATCCGACGATTCCACACATGGATTCCAGGGTAGAGCGGCTGTTTTGCGCGGGTCCCGAACGAATCCTTCGAGACCGCGGGACGGTCAGAATGCGCCCGATTCCTGCGAGCGCCTTCCGACCCCAGCTCGCACTTAGCACTGCGTGCTTGACTGCGCGTATGGGGACTGAGCAACCTCTCGTGCTCGGCCGGCCGGGGCCGGTCGCATGAGCCGCCGCGGTCGGCGAGGCAACGACCGGGACTACCGGACACCGTGGATCCTTCGGGAGATCTACGGTGCGCCGGTGTGGGCGATGATCGCGTTCGGCGTCGTCATCGTCGGGATCGGGGCCTTCGCCCTCCTGCACCGGTAGCGCCACCGCGGTACAGCGCGTTCAGGTCAACCGCACGATGCGGTCAGGCCCGGACCGCGCGTCGCACGATCCGCGGCGAGGGCAGCCCTGCGAGCGCGAACGCGCGGCGGAGCCCGGCGGCGTCCGCGAAGCCGGAGTGCTCCGCGATCTCCGCGATGCCGAGCGGCGCGTAGTCCACGTCGCCCATGAGCTCCCGGGCGAGTTCCACGCGGATCCGGCGCAGCTCCTCCGCAGGGGCGCTGCCCTCCGCCGCGAACAGCCGCTGCAGCTGCCGCACCGACATGTGCATGTCGCGAGCGAGCGCCGCGACATCGAAGTCGCGTTCCCCGCGTCGCACCAGCATGAGCGAGCGCGCCCGATCGATCCCCGAGCCCTTGCGTCCCTCGACGGCGACGCGCGGTGCGGCCTCGACGAGCACGCTGAACACCATCTCGACGATCAGCCGCTCGACCAGGTAGTCGGTGTAGACGGTCGGATCCGACGGCTGCGTGAGCAGCGAGGTGAGGAACGCCTGCAGGCCGCGACCCAGCACGCTGCTGGCGACGACGTCGCTCGGCGCGCCCACCCCCGACTGGATCTCGTCGACCGCGTACCACGGCACCCAGGCGCACATCGCCGTGCCGGACCCGGCCGCGGCCACCTTCGTGTCGCGGTGCGGATGCAGGAAGCACAGCGATCCCGCCGGAACCTCCTTCGTCTCGCCGTCGCTGCCGAGGATCGTGAGCGGGACCGCGGCGATCAGCATCACCGCGACCTCGTCGCCGTCGGCCGGCTGCGCGGACCAGGTCCACGGCGCCGCGGCCTCCAGGGCGTGCTGGGTCGCCAGAACACTGCGATATCGGCGGGCGACGAGCGGATGCTCGTGCCTCTCCCCCAGCAGTCGCATGGCGGTGCGAGCGTCGATGACGATCCCCATGGACGACCTCCCCAAAAAGGCCTCACGGGTGCAGCTCCCCAGCCGCATGAGCCCGCTTGACGGTCAGCATACGCGATGAAACGCGTCATGGTGAGCATCGGATTCGCGACATCTTCCGCCCGTGCGTCGCCGTGACCCGGGCGGTCCTTCGTCGCCCGCCGCGGCGCCCGGGAAGCGGACCCAGCACACGCGGCCCACGCGCCCTCGCGCGGGCCGTGCGAGCGCTCAGCGTGCGGGCGGGCGCTCCCCGTGCAGGCTCTCGTAGATGTCGTCCACGAACTCGTCGATCGAGGACCGCCCCGCCACGGGGCCGCCGGCGAGCAGCCCGTCGGCGCCGAGCAGGACGGCGGTCGGCGTGAACCAGTGGTCCGCGAGCGACGGCCCGACGTACCGGTTCGGGTCGTGCAGGGTCTGCGGCTCCTCCGTCGAGGCGAGGCGGCTGTCCCCTGGCGCGCTCTGCAGCAGGAACCGCACCGACACCTCGGGCAGCAGTGCGCGGTACTCGTCGATGCTCTCGATCACCGGAGTGCAGGAGCCGCAGGTCTCCGAGACCGCCAGCAGCAGCACCGGCTGACGCTCGGACAGCATGCGCAGCGTGGTCGTCTGCCCGTCGGCGAGCTGCACCGGGACGGCGGGGGTGCGCGAGCGCAGGTAGTCCTCGAGTTCGTCCTCGCCGCCCGCGGCCGGAGCGCCCGCGGAAGCGCGATCGCCGACCTCTGCGGATCCGCTCTCCTGGACCAGCACGAACGTCACGGCGACAGCCGCGAGCGCGAGCGTCCACGGCCAGAGCACGACGGCGAGCGTCGCGACGCCGCCCCACAGCGGCAGGGCGCCGATGGCGACCGCGGAGATCACGGCCATCAGCACCAGCCAGCCGTTGCGCAGCAGCGTACGGCCGGTGATCCGGCGGCGTTCCCCGAAACAGGCGCACGAGGCGTCCGGCGTCTGCCGCTTCGCACGCCAGACCATGACGAGGTAGGCCGCGAACAGCAGCACGGCCACGACCGCCGCGGCGATGCCGAGCACGCCGCCGAGCAGCAGCAGTGCGGCGGCGAGCACGAGCTCGGCGATCGGGTGCAGGCGGATCAGCCAGTCCCGGCGCAGAGCCGCGGGGATCCCGAGGGCCTCCCAGCCGGCGGCGTCATCGGGCGTGCGGAGCTTGGCGATCGCGCTCGCGACGAGCACCCCGACCAGGATGAGCGTCGACGCCACGGCCGTCGCCGGGAGCAGAAAGGCGATGAGAGCGGTCCCCATGCTGTCAGTATCCCAGTCGCTGCGCGGCACGGCTCCGGGCCGCGTCAGAGCTTGCGCAGCAGCACCGACTCCACGGCGTGCGAGGCACCCTTGTTCAGCACGAGGGTGGCGCGGTGCTTCGTCGGCATCACGTTCTCGATGAGGTTCGGCAGGTTGATCTCGTTCCAGTACCCCATGGCCGTGGTGACGGCCTCCTCGTCGGTGAGGTGCGCGAACACGCTGAAGTATGACGAAGGGTTCGTGAACGCGCCCTGCCGCAGGGCGAGGAAGCGGTCCACGTACCACTGCGCGATGTGGTCGAGCTCGGCGTCGACGTAGATCGAGAAGTCGAACAGGTCGCTCACCGCGACGTCGTTCGGAGCGGGCGGCGGCTGCAGCACGTTCAGGCCCTCGACGATGACGACATCGGGACGACGCACCACGACATGCGCGTCGGGCACGATGTCGTAGCGGATGTGCGAGTAGAACGGCGCGCGCACCTCGGCGGCGCCGCTCTTCACCTTGGTGAGGAACTCGATCAGCGCACGCCGGTCGTACGACTCCGGGAAGCCCTTGCGGTCCATGATGCCGCGGCGCTCGAGCTCCGCGTTCGGGTACAGGAAACCGTCCGTGGTGACCAGCTCGACCCGCGGGGTGCCTGGCCAGCGGCTCATGAGCTCCCGCAGCAGGCGGGCGATCGTCGACTTGCCGACCGCGACGGATCCGGCCACGCCGACGACGAAGGGCGTGGTGTCGTCGTCCTCGCGGAGGAATTGGTTCGTCGCCTCGCCGAGTCGCTTGGTGGACGTGGCGTACAGGCTCAGCAGCCGGCTGAGCGGCAGGTAGACCTCTTTGACCTCGGTGGGATCGAGCCGATCGCCGATGCCGCGGATCTCGACGACCTCGGTCTCGCTGAGCGGCTGGTCGAGGTCGGCGGCGAGGCGCGCCCAGTCCGCACGGTCGATGCGACGGTAGGGCGACAGCGACGGCAGCGTCTGCGATGCGAGGGGATCGGGGCTCACGGATCCCATCGTATCGGCGTGCCGCAGCGGAGTCCGTGACGCCGGAGTCTCCACCGAGAGGGAAGCTCCTGATCGGATCACGACCACCGTGGATCATTTGGCGACCGCGTCGTCCCGCGTCGTCCTGCGCGCCGCCAGTCTGACGCTAGCAACAACCGGCCGCACCCGCCATCCCCGCGGGTCGGTCCTGCTGCCTGAGGAGGCCTCTCCTCAGTGAAGTCCCGCATCAAGACACCGGAGTTATGCATGGAAGACACCACCTCGTCCCCCGCCCGCAGCGTCAGCCGCCGTAGCCTCGTCAAGGGCGCCGCCTGGTCCGTCCCCGTGATCGCCGTCGCCGCTGCCACCCCGCTCGCCGCGGCCTCGACCGCCACCAACGTCGGCAACTTCGCCCTCAACGGAACCTGTGGCGTCCTCGGCGTCCTCGGCCCCGGCTTCACCCTGACCGCCGGCGCGGCTCCGCTCCCCGTGGGCACCATCATCAACATCACCGGCACGGGAATCGCCAACATCGGCGTCTTCTCGGTCACCGGCGGTACGGCCACCGTCAACGTCCTGTCGCCGACCTCGCGCCAGGTCACCCTGACCGCCCCGCTCGCCGCCGGCGCCACGATCGACTTCCGCACGACGCTGTCGATCTCCGTCGCGTTCCAGCTGTCGGCCGCCACCACGCTGCCCTCCGGCTTCGTCGCCGGCGCCGGTGCCAAGCAGAGCGGTGGCGTCAACGCCACCCTCGTGCTCTGCAGCGCCAGCTGAGCGAAACCACTGCGCCGGCTCCTGCCGGCCGAGGGGGCCGGGTCTCGCACCCGGTCCCCTTCCCTTTTCCGCCCGAGCCCTCGTAGGAGGGGTTCACACGCACCGGGTATTCTTCGTCCGTGCGTCTCGGAGTGCTCGACATCGGATCCAACACCGTCCACCTGCTCGCCGCCGACGTGCACCCGGGCGGGCGGCCGCTCGCGACCACGAGCGATCGCACGGTCCTGCGGCTCATGCGGTTCCTCACGCCGTCGGGAGCGATCAGCGAGGAGGGCGTGCAGGCGCTCGAGGCCGCCGTGACTCAGGCTCGGACGGTCGCCGCGCAGCAGCGGGTCGACGCGCTGCTCGCCACGGCGACGAGCGCCGTCCGTGAGGCCGCGAACGGCGCCGAGGTGATCGCCCGGGTCGAAGCCGCGCTCGGGCAGCCGCTGCAGGTGCTCGACGGCGAGACCGAGGCACGGCTGACATTCCTCGCGGTGCGACGCTGGTTCGGCTGGGCGGCCGGGCAGATCCTGCTGTTCGACATCGGCGGCGGATCCTTCGAGATGGCGGCCGGATCCGAGGAGCTCCCCGACATCGCCGCCTCGGTGCCGCTCGGCGCCGGACGCTCCACGCTGATGTTCCTGCCCGACGACCCGCCCGGCGAAGACGCCGTGGAGCGCCTCCGCGAGCACGCGGCCGACGTGTTCGCGCCCGTCGCGGCCCGGTTCTCGACGCTCCCCCGCCCGGAGCACGTGGTCGGCTCGTCCAAGGCGATCCGGTCGCTCGCCCGCCTCGTCGGCTATCAGGCACCGGGCTGGTCGGGATCCGAGCGGATGCTGCTGCCGCGTCAGGCGCTGGGATCCTGGATCCCGCGTCTCGCGCGCCTGCCCGCGTCCGCGCGGCAGGAGCTGCCTGGCATCACCCCGGACCGCACGTTCCAGATCGTGGCAGCCGCGGTCGTGCTGCACACCGCGATGACGGCGATGCAGGTCGACGAGCTCGAGGTCTCCCCGTGGGCCCTGCGCGAGGGCGTGCTGCTGCGCTACATCGAGGATCGCGCCCGCGACGGCGACGCCTGAGAAGCCGGTCCCCGACGGATCCGGATCCCCTACCCTGGTGTCATGAACGACGCGAGTGATCTGGGGACACCGCGCGGCGAATCGCCGATGCTGCTCTCCCGAAAAGAGCTGCGACAGCGCCGCGAGGCCGCCGCCATCGCCGGGGCGTCGGGCCCGCACGTCGATCAGGCGGCGGATGGAGCCGGGCAGTCTCCGACACCGCACGCCGCAGGATCCCTCGCGGTACCGGCCTCGACGGAACCCACCCCGACCGAGGATCCCACGAGCCCCCCGGGCGGCGTCTCATTCGGATCGCTCGCCGGCATGTTCGCCGCCCCGACCGAGGAGTCGTCGCCGCGGCCCACCGTCCTCACCGTCTGCACGGGGAACATCTGCCGCTCGCCGCTCGCCGAGTCGCTGCTGCGCACCCGGCTCGCCGAGCTCGATCTGCGCGTGCACAGCGCCGGCACGCATGGCATGGTCGGGCACGCGATGACCGACCCCGCCCAGAAGCTCGCGCACGATCGCGGCGTCGACGCCGGCGTCACCGCCGCGCATCGCGCCCGGCTGCTCACCGAACCGCTGCTCGACGACGCCGATCTGGTGCTCACGATGACCTCGGAGCAGCGCGACTACGCGGTGCAGATGCTGCCCCGCCGCCTGCACCGTGTCTTCCCGGTGCGCGAGTTCGCCCGTCTCGCACAGGGGGTCACCGATGCACAGGTGCGAACCATCGCCGATCGTGCCGGATCGGATCCGCGTCGAAGACTGGTCGCGGTCGTCGAGACGATCTCCGATCGCCGGGGCGGATCCGCGCCGAAGGACGAGGACGTGATCGACCCTTACCGGCGCTCGACCGAGGTGTACGAGGAGTCGGCCGCGCAGCTGACGCCCGCCCTCGCCGAGGTGGAGCGCGTCGTCCGGGCGGCGCTGGCGTAGGCGCGGACGAGGCCGGCCGGCGGATCCTGCGGGCGCGGGAGCTCCGGGCGATTCGAACTCGGGTCACGGCTGACAGCTGCCCCCGCCGACCGACTCGGGCCGCGCCGGTTCGACGCCGAATGTGCCGACCCGTCATACTGGTCTACTGGGGGCGGTACTATGTCGGCACTTTCACGTTCGAAAGGGCACCACTCCCCTGTGTCATCTTCTCCCCGCCTGCTCGAGTCGCACCTGGGCCTCACCTCGCACCACGCGGGATTGATCAGCACGCGCACCTTCCGCTCGATCTATGTCACCGTGCATCGCCCGCAGCGCCTGCACTGGACGTGGTCGGCCGTCGAGCTGGCGGATCCGCACGCCGTCGTGCTCTTCCCGAGCGGCGAGGGACCCGATGGATCCGCACTGCCGGTCGGCCGCTTCGTTCCTCCGCAGGCGGACGAGACGATCGAGTGGAACGCCTCGAACGACGTCGTCGCGGTGTGGGTGCCCGTCGACACCTTGCGGGACTTCGTGCACGATGCCCCCCTGCGACCGCTCGTGCTGCAGCCGACGCCGATGGTCCTGGCGTTCCGCGCGTTCACGCTCGCGATCGCACGCAATGCGGAGGACACCACGTCGATCTCGCGGTACGCGATCGAGCGGCTGCTCGCCGAGATGGTGTTCGGCACGCTGCTGGAGCTGTACTCCTCGGATCTGCCCGAGCGCGGACAGCCTCCGCTCACGGACCGGGCGCGCTCGGCGATGCTGCTGCACCGGGAGGATCCGCAGTTCACGATCGCAGAGCTCGCGGCCGAACTGCATGTGTCGCTGCGGCACCTGCAGCGGGCCTTCGCCAAGGTCGGCACCACGCCTGGGGACGCCCTGCGCCGGATGCGCGTGGAGTTCGCGGAGTCGCTGCTGCGCAACTCGGACTACACCGTGCTCACGATCGAGGAGATCGCGGCGCACTCGGGATTCTCCAGCGCGCTGCAGCTGCGCCGCGCCCTGCGCGCCGAGGGCATGCCGTCACCGACGATGATCCGACCGTCCCGCTGAGGCTGACTCAGGCCTTGCGGCTCAGCACTCCGGAGTCGACCAGCTGGTCGATGGCGGCGAGGACCAGCTCCCGCGGATCCCCCTTGTCCGGCCGGCCGAACTCGGCGATGACGTCCTCGACGATCCGGTCGAGACCTCGCCCCGCACGCAGCGAGTCCCAGATGGTCGGGGCGATGCCGTCGAGCACGTGCACCCAGCGCTGAGCGAGCACGACCACGCGGTCGCCGCAGCGGATGGCGTCGGACACCGCGGACAGGTCGTACTCGGGGTTCTCCCCGTCCACGGCAGCCGGCTCCCACTCCTCGTGCACCCGGGTGTGGTCGAGCAGCTGCGGCACGATCGGCGGCACGGTGGACGCATCGGGGTAGGTCAGCCGCACGACGCCGCCGATGCGGTCGCACAGCGCGGCGACGGTCTGCAGCGGGCGCGGCAACTCGGCGAGGTAGCTCATCTGCGGAGCCAGCTCGGCGATCGCGTCGGGGAACGACACCTGCTCGATGCTCGGCGACGGGTGCTCCGCATCCCGTGTGATCAGCACGAGCGCCGTGAGGACGAGGGGCGCGTCCGGCACGGGCTTGAGGCCCGCGGCGTCCGGTGAGAGCTGCTCCTTGGGGCGCCCTTGCCGCACCACGGACAGCGGCTTGCGGTAGGGCTCGACGGAGAGGTCGGTGCTCAGCGCGATCGTCTCGTCCGAGACGTAGCCGTGCTGGGCGCCCAGCGCCCGGCTGAGCGTGGTCTTGCCGCGACCGGAGGGACCGACGAAGGCCGCGACACGACCGGCCGGATCCGCGACGCCGCAGGCGTGGAACATGAGCATCTCGCCACTGCGCCGGCCCAGGGCGGCGAGCGTCACGCTGACGGTCAGCGTCTCGGCGAGCTGGTCGGGATCGAGCGTGGCCGAGACGGGCACCGTGTCATCCGGCTCGATCGTCTCGTCGAACGGCAGCCGCGCACCCTGCCACGAGGCGCGGATCGCGTCGACCGTCGCGTCGTCCAGGTCGTCCGCGAAGGTCACCCTGATGCGGGCGCCGAGGGCGCTGACGTCGAGCGGAGTGCGAGCGGCGCCGTCCTGCGCGCTCGCCGCCGACACGGTCACGCCGCCTCCGCGTCCCCCCGGCGACGGGGCTTGTCTCCGCGCACAGCGCCGGCCGGCAGCTCCTGGTCGTCGTTGCGGTAGTACTCGCCGTGGTACTGGTAGCCGTAGTACGCCGCACCGCTGCCGCGGCGCGGCACGCGGTTCAGCACGAGGCCGAGCGTGCGGGCGCCGGCGCGCTCGAGGTTGCCGATCGCCTTGCCGAGCACCTCGTAGGTGGTCTTGCCGACCGTGCCGACGATGACCGCGCCGTCGGCGCTGTGCGCGAGCACGGCGGCATCCGTGACGGGGATGAGCGGGGGCGCGTCGATGATGACGATGGCCTCGCGGGCGATCGACTTCAGCAGTTCGCGCATACGGGCGGATCCGAGCACCTCGCTCGGGTTCGGCGGCACCTTGCCCGCCGCGACGACGAGCAGCTGGCCGTTGCCGAAGCGCTGCGCGACTTCGGCGATCGTGGCGCGGCCGGCGAGCACATCGGAGATGCCTGCACCCTTGGGCAGGCCGAAGACGGTGTCGATCATGGGCCGGCGCAGGTCGCCGTCGATGAGGACGACCGGCTGTCCGCTGGAGGCCAGGGTGACCGCGAGATTGGAGGAGATCGTCGACTTGCCGTCACCGGGCAGCGGGCTCGTGACCACGATGATGCGCGGCGGGTTGTCGACATCCATGTACTGCAGGTTGGTGCGCAGCTCGCGCATGGCCTCGCCGATGCCGAACAGGTGCGCGTTGTCGCTGGCGCTGCTCGTGCCGCCGTCGAACGGCAGCAGGCGGTTGTCGGCCGTGAACGTCTTCTCTTCGGGGATCGTGCCGACGACGGGCTTCCCGGTCTCGCGCTCGACCTGCTCGACCGAGCGGACGCGGCGATCGAGGGTGTACCGCAGCAGACCGTAGCCGACGGCCAGGGCGAGGCCGATCAGGCCGCCGAGGGCGAGCGCGAGCTTGGTGTTCGGCGACGAGGGCGAATCCGGCAGACGCGCGGAGTCGATCGGGCTGAGGAAGACGGCGCCCTTCTTGGCGGGGTCGGCGGTCTCGAGCCTGTTGACCTCCGCGCCCATCGAGCGCACCCAGGCCTCGGCGATGTCACGGGCCTTCTCGGGGGTGGCCGCGTTCGCGCTGACCTTGAGCGTGGTCGTGTCGACGGTGTTGGTGACGGTGACCTGCTTCACGAGCTGATCGGCGCTCGTGTCGAGGCTCAGATCCTTGATCACGCCGTCCGCGACCGCGCGCGACGCACCGAGCGCCACGTAGGTCTTCACGCGACCGGAGGTGAGGGAATTGCCGAGCATGGCGGAGCTGAGGCTGCTGTCGCCCGAGTCGCCGGCAGTGTTCGCCTGCACGATGGCGGAGGCGTCGGCCGTGTAGACCTTGGGCTGCAGCAGGGTCCATCCGAAGGCGACGGCAACCCCGAGGAGCGTGATGAGGACCATCCCGAGCCAGTGCGCGCGGAAGACCCGAAGATACTCACGCAGATCCATACGGACTGTTCCCCCTCGCTCCGCTCACCCGGCGAGGGCGATAAATCAACGGCCTTTCGATGCTACCGGAAGCGCATTCCCAGGCGCGACATGGTGATGGGCCACCCGCGCGAAGCGGATGGCCCATCATCAAAGCTGTCAGGCCGGGGTCGCGATACCGGTGAAGTTGATGGTGCCGGTGCCTCCAGCCAGCCCACCCAAGACGACTCCCGTCCCGACTCCCGCGAGGTCCCATTCGAAGCACAGGGAGCAGGTCACCGTCTGCCCGCCGACGCCTCCGCCGATGTCGACCTTGAGGAAGACGTCCGCACAGATCTGCAGCTTCTTGGGGGCCGGCTTATATGCGCCCGCGATGCTGCCGCCGTTCGGCATCACCACGTTGAGGAAGGCGGGGATCGCCGTAAAGGCGCTCACCAGCCCCAGCGTCCCCACGCCGGCGAGACCCGTCAGGATCTGCGTGTAGGTCACGTCGTTGGCAGGATTGCTATCGCCCATCGTCAGCACAGCCGAGTTCATGGTGAAGGCGAATGCGTTGATGAAACCCGTGCTGACACAGGTCGAGGTGTCGATCCCGACCGCGGGCACGACGAGGATGCTCGCCTTGTTCCCAACCACGATCGCCTGCGATGTCCAGGCTCCGAGAAGCGGGATTCCGACCACCGAGAGAACCCCGGCCTTGAGACACGTCGGACACTGCGGGTTGTTGCTGGCCGCAGCGAGCGGCATCGCGGCGGCGGCCGCCACGACCGGCACGGACCAGGCGGCGCCCTTCAGAACAGTGCGACGGCCGACCTGCTTGGTGGTCTCGATCTCGGACATGCGTCCCCCCCAGAAGTGACGAGTAGATTCGGAGCGGACCGAGGCATCTGCGCTTTCTCGTGCACTGCTTCGTGACCGCACTTCGAGACTGTCGACTCCCTCAGGGTTCTCGCAGGTTGACGTCGCGAGAACGTGCAAAGGCGTCGTCGGAGCGACGAAACGGAAGCCGGCCGGCCTCTGCGCTCCGGATGCGGCGTCGCACGCCGGGCATGATGGACGCATGGCATCCGACACCGCGGCGCCCGCGCCCGAAGCTGCGCCCATGACGCGGCGTCCGCTCTGGCGACGGATCACCGGCAGCTTCCTGTTCCAGCTGTGCGCGGCGTTCGTCGTCTTCGGGCTCATCCTGTCGTTCGTCGCGAAGCCCTACTGGGTCCCGTCCGGATCCATGGAGGAGACCCTCCAGGTCGGCGATCGCGTTCTGGTGAACCGGCTCGCCTACCTCGGCGGGGCGACACCGCACACGGGCGACATCGTCGTGTTCGACGCCGACGAGGCCTGGGACGGCGGCGTCCGTGCACCCGAGAATCCGATCAAGGCTGCGCTGAGCTGGATCGGCGAGGTGACGGGGTTCGGACCCTCGGGCCCGCACACGCTCATCAAGCGCGTGATCGCCGGCCCCGGGCAGACCGTGAAGTGCTGCACCGCCGACGGGCGGCTCATCGTCGACGGCAAGCCGCTGAACGAGCCCTACGTCTTCCAGGACTTCCCGTTCCAGGCAGGTTCGCTCGACTGCACGACGACCCCGGCATCGACGCGCTGTCTTCCCGCGGTGACGGTGCCGAAGGACTCCTATCTCGTGATGGGAGACCACCGCTCGAACTCGTCCGACGGCGCGATCCGTTGCCGTGGCCGCACCGCTCCGGATGCGGGCTGCTGGCGATGGGCCCGCTCCGATGACATCGTCGGCAGGGCCGCCGTCATCCTCTGGCCGGTAGGCCGGTGGTCGGGGCTGTAGCCTGCGCGCGCCGACCCGCGAGCAGCGGCTTGGGCCGGCCCGAGACGGCGCCCATGATCCACTCGACCGGACCGGTCCCGACGAAGCGTCCCCACAACCACGCGACGACGAGAGGGAGGACGACGATCGTCGCCCAGCCGATCGTCACGTTCTGCGCGGGGTAGCCGCCGATCCCCCGCGCCCACAGCGACACGATCCACACATGCAGCAGATACAGGCTGAGCGCGAGCCCGCCCCAGACGCGCAGGGGGGCGAAGATCGCCTCGACGACGGGCTGCCGAGCCGGAAGCGTCGCCAGGATCACGACGATCGCGTATGTCACGAAGACGAGCCCGACATCATGAAGCGTGTCCGGATACGTCCCTGAGACGAAGCCCGTCAGATGCAGCCCCTTCTCGAGCACAGGGAGAACGGCGTATGCGAGCGGCGCGACGGCGAGCATGATCCACATCGTGCGGTCGCGACGCAGCCCCCCGCGCAGCAGCAGTGCGCCGAGCAGGAAGAACGGCAGCAGGTTCGTGAGCCGATAGGAGTGCCCGAGCACCGTCCAGTCGGCCAGCCACTGCACGAGGACGTTCTGCGTCAGGATCTGGGCGACCTGCCCCCGTGCGTACTCGTTCAGCGGTGCGCCGACCGCGACGATCACCGCGAGCACGACGACGAGCGCACGCGAACGGAGCAGCAGCATCGGCACCCCGACGATGAGCAGCAGCCCGAGCTGGGGCAGCACGATCACCACCCAGGATCCCCACGTCAGCATCCACAATCCCAGCGCGATGAGCACGATGCCGCGGATCGCCTGCTGCAGCAGGGTCGCACCGACCCGTCGCGAGCTGTTCCAGATCAGCTGCGCCGACATACCCATCACCAACGCGAACAACGGCGACGCGACGTCGTTGACGTTGCCGATCACGAACCGCACCGCGAGCGGGAGCTGAGGCAGGAGCGGGTTGGCGTGCGCGATCAGCATGGCCACGATCGCGACGCCACGCAGCACGTCGGGAACGATCAGCCGTTCGGACCGAGTCACAGGCATCGCGTCTTCTCCACCGACGGCACGCTATCGCATCGTCGGAGCGGAGGTCCGGTCCGACGATGCGGGCCGAGCGGTTCGGGCGTCCCCTATCGAGCGTCCTCCTGCGCGTCGAGACCCTCTTCGTCCATCTCCGCCGCCGCGGCGAGGATCACGGGCAGGCGCCATGCGGCACCGAGCCGCACTCTGCGCGGAGGCAGCTCCTCATCGGGCTGCTCCTCGTCGGACTGCCCTTCTTCGGACTGCTCTCGACCGGCGTGCGGATCCGACTCGTCGTTCGTTCGCGCCGGTTCGGCGTCCTCGGGCCCCAGTTCGTCGGCGCGACGATCGTCCCAGTTCATCTTCATCAGCAACGCAGACTTCCCCTCAACAGCTTCCCCTCCCCAGGGGATCCACCGCGGCCCGCCGGGTGACCGGTGCACGCGCGATGAAATCGATGCCGACGACTTCGGGTCGCCGCCGACGATTCATTCAACGCACGAAATCTGGGAGCTTGCCCTGATCCAGAAGAATTCACCCTCCGCGTCACCCGAAGCGCACGACGCGGATCCCGCGGCTCAGAGGTACCCGGCCTCCGTCGCGAGGCGCACCGCGTCCGCCGCGGCGGACACGCCGAGCTTGCGGTAGAGCGAGGCCTGATGGCTCTTCACCGTGTTGGGCGAGCGGAACAGCGCCTTCGCGATCTGGTCCCTGGTCTCGCCCTGGGCCAGCCGGACCAGCACGGCGAGCTCGCTCTCCGTGAGGGACGGCGTGTCGAGGACGCCCCTGTCGCCGCGGGTCTTCACCTCCGGCAGCAGTTCGGGGATCCGCTCGGCGACGAGCTCCAGCAGACTCGGAGCGAGTATTCGCATCACCGCGATCTCATGCGGCCCCGACCGACGGTTGAGCTCTTCGAGCTGGTCCACGGCGGCCCTCGCCGCTGCGGAGTCGCCGCTGAGGTAGTGCGCGAGCCCGAGGACGAGACTGCGCTGCCGTTCGGCCTGCCGCAGCCCCTCGGTCATCGGGCGGGCGGCATTGAGCTCACGGATCGCCGCCTTGGGCGCGCCGCTGGCGATGCCGATCATGCATCCCACGATGACGGCGGGCCAGCTGCGATCCTCCACGGCCTTCATCTGATTCTTGGCGCCGGGCACGTTCCCGTTGAGCAGCGCCTCGAACGCGAGCGCCACGTGCGGGACGGAAGAGTTGAGGGCGGTGCCGTTGGTGCCCATGCCGGCGGCGACGAGCGCCTCGATGCGCTCCCTGGCCTCGAGACGGCGCCCGGCGAGCACCCCTTGGCGTTGCAGCCCGAGAAGATACAGCGGCCACAGCTCTCCCATGGATCCGTACGTCAGCTGCAGGATCCGGGTGAAGGCCCCGACCGGATCCTGCTCGGAGACGAGCGCCTCGACGAGAACCTGCTCCGGGTCGAGCTGCGACTCCATCCAGCTCTGGGTGCGGGGCGTGGTGCGCGCCTCGGCCAGATGCGCGCGCGCCACCGCCGGATCTCCGTACAGGACGTGGATGAGCGCCGAACGCAGGTGCGCCTCGCGCAGATAGAACCGCAGCGCCGCAGGCGTCGGCACGCACAGCGTCCGCCCGTACAGCGAGAGCGCCTCGCGGAACCGTCCGAGCAGCAGCGCGGTGACGGCCGCCTGGGTGAGGAACAGACTGCGGATGCCGTTGGTCGGATCCAGCACCGAGGGGACCGCGGCTTCGATCTCGGGCAGCCGGATCAGCACCTCATAGGCGCGGGCGACATCTCCGTGCAGTCGGGCGTGCCACGCATCGGTCACGACCAGCCAGCGCCGCAGATGCGCGGGCAGATGCGGTGAGCGCGACAGCGCCCGATCCTCGGTGAGCGCCTCGGCACCCTCCGGAGCGAGCATGCGGGCGACGAGCGCCACCTCCGCACTCGCACGGACGGCGTCAGCGGGGAGCCCCACGATGATCGCGGTGAGCTCTTCGGTCGGCAGCGTGAACCAGGCCTCCACCGGGCGAGTGGCGAGCAGGTGGACGACCGCAGCGTGGTCGCCCGCCGCTTCGGCATCGCGAATCCTCTGCGCGATATCCGGCATCTGACACCATCCCCGCTGGCTATCCCCGTGCGACGAGCATACGATCCAGACCTCGGATCGACGGCAGGAAGGCGCGCTATGACGCGGATTCTCAGGGATCCCGCTCAGATGGTGCAGCAATAGGGTCGTCCTGCGCTCGTCGGAGCAGTCCTCGAGCCACCAGATCGGCGACGAACCCGTCCACGGCGTCGGTGATCGCCGCACTGTCCCGGTCGACGCTGCCGGCGGCGCGATGAGCGACCGTGCCCGCCCCCGCGTCGCACGCGGCGCGCCAGATCACGGCCGCGGTTCCCGCCAGCACCACGATGGGCCCCTGCGGAAGCCGGGCCACGTACACGGCGTCGTCCTGGTCGATCACGCCGACGTCGGCCGCCGGCCGATAGCGGTTCACGCCTCGCCCCCGTTCGACGACCGATCCGTCGGCGTCGGATCCGTGGCGGGTGCTCGCGGCGCCGACGTCTCACCGGGTGCCGCCCCGCCGCGGAACCGGGTCGCGACAGCGAGGGTCACCTCGCGCACACCCTGCGACGTGCGCACCAGGAACTCGCGTGCGATCTCCGCGGGCCGTGGCCGGCGTCCGAGCTTGTGCGTGAGGCGCTCGGTGTTCACGAGCGGCGCCCGCAGCACCAGCCCGATCCTGTCCCGCAGGGTGCGGCCAGCGCGCACCCTCCCCATCCAGTCCTGCGTGCGCGTCCCTCCCTGCGAGGCCACCTTCCACAACAGGTACTCGCGCCGGTGGGCGTAGCGCTCGAGCTCGCCGTGCGCGGCGGCGAAGGCCACGGCGGCGTCCAGTCGCTCGACCAGCGCAAGGCAGTCGCGACGCGCGGGCTCGTCGAGCGCGTCCCATACTCGCGCCGCCGTGTCCCCCATGCCCCCGGCGCGTGCCGCGTTCAACGTGAGCAGCATCGCCTGCGCCGTGATCGAGGGCACCGCGCAGGGCAGCCCGGCCGCCCTCGCCTCGGCACGGTCGGCCCAGAGCACCTCGAACGCCCGGTCATCGGCGATCCCGACGCCGGGGAAGCGCCGGTGCAGGTCGAGGTGCCCCCAGTCCGGGTGGAAGTAGGTCTGCGCGTGCTCGAACGAGGAGTTGTTGCGGAAGGTGCTGTACACCGTCCACCCCTGGGCGAGCAGTGCTCGATGCAGCGCGGGGATCCCGGCCGGTTCGACGAGCACGTCGACGTCGGTGCCCACGAAGCGCGGGCCGAGCAGTGCGGGGTCGGTCATGCTCCCCTTGATGTGCAGCAGGCGTGCGCCGACGCGCTCGGCGATCACCTGCACTCCGGCGCGCGACATCTCCAATCGCACCCCCGGCGGGATCCGCTCGACGATCTCCGCTGACACGGCGCCAGCCTACGGCACCCCGGACGGCGGCGCTCTGGTGGGCGCGGAGCGATCGGTGCGAAGAAACGGCGCCTCCACCTCGGCACGATCTCGGGCTGCAGCGGATGGGCCGACCGACGGCGGCTCCGAGCCCCGGAATCGGATTCTCGTCGCTCGCGTCACTTTCGCCGCCGCCCGCACTCCTTCACTCATGGGGACGGTGGCAACCCGGCCACCGCGGAATCTGGGGAGTAACAAAGCATGGAACAGCTCGACAACGAGCAGGGCCCGAAGAAGGTCATCTCACGGCGCACGATCGTCAAGGGGGCGGCATGGTCGCTGCCCGTCGTCGCCGCAGCGGTCGCCGTGCCGGCACACGCCGCGTCGAACGGCGTCGTGGTCAACCCGAGTGCTCAGCCGGTGCCGACGGGCGTCTGCACGCCGCTCGGCAACATCAGCTTCACCATCACGAACAACGGCGCGCCCGTCGCCGGCCAGGCCATCATCGTCACGCTGCCTCCCGCCGCGCCCGCGGGTCAGTCATCCTTCCACTGGGACGACAACACCACCGGGCCGAAGACCTTCACCTCGGACGCGAACGGTGTGGTCGACCTCACGAACCACATCGTCACGAGCTCGACCCCCGGCACCTACACCGTGCTCAGTCAGGTCGCTCCGAACGGCGCCACGTCGAGCATCCAGGTCATGGTCTCCGGGATGTGGATGGGCGGCCTCCAGCAGGGATACGGCGGAACCGGGATCCACGGGGTGTACAACAGCACGCCGGCGGACCCGAGCAACCCCGGAACCCCGGACTACTACTCGTACTGCGTGGAGCACAACGTCTCGGCGAAGTCGAACATGGCGGCGACGGCCGGTGGCCTCGGCACGTTCCTGGGCAGCAACTATCTCACCGGCAGCGCAGACATCTACAGCAAGGTGCTGTGGATCATCCAGAACAGCTACCCGGGGATCACCCTGAGCGCGTTCTCGGCGGCGGTCCAGGCGGCGTCCGCCGCAGCCAACCCGGCGCGCCCCTTCACCGCGCCGCTCAGCGTGAACGATGCGATCGAGGCGACCCAGTACGCCATCTGGCGCTACACAGACCTGGACTTCGACGCGAGCTGGAACTTCCAGACGCCGAACTCAGAGGCCGCGTACTGGTATCTCATCGATCAGATCAACGCGGGCCAGCGCGGCACGCAGTCCGGCACCACGGGCCTGATCACCGCGGAGGCGAAGACGGTGTGCGGCACCCCGACCGGCGGCAGCCACGCCCAGTGCCAGATCCTGGTCGTCCCGGCCTGATCGACACAGGAATCGGATCCGCCGCCGGGCCTGGGAGCGCAGCTCCCGGGCCCGGCGGTTCTCGCATATTCCGTGCGCTCTCGCGGATCGATCCGATAGCCTGACCAGATCCTGCGTTCACCCGAAGCGCAGATCCGTTGCCAGTGCGGAGGGATGCCGCACCGGATGAGCCTCGTTCCTGGGGAGGGTTCGTGGTGGACGTACGCACCGATGCAGAACTCCTGCGCGCGCTCCGCGACGGAGACAAGCGCGCCTATGCGGCGCTCTGGGAACGCCACTCCCCTGCCGCGCAGCGCTATGCGCAGCGGCTCACGTCCGCGCGCGCGGACGATCTGGTCTCGGAGTCGTTCCTCGCGATCTACCAGCAGGTGACCACGACCGACGCGGGGCCGCAGTTCGCCTTCCGGTCCTACCTGAAGACCGTGATGCGCAACACCGCGATCCGCTGGTCCAAGGACGCGGATCAGCTCATCCTCACCGACGAGCTCGATGCGGTCGACGAGCGCGATGCCCTCAGCATCGCCGAGACCGACAGCGACGCCGGCGACGTCCTCACCGCACTCCAGGCTCTGCCCGAGCGATGGCAGCGGGTCCTGTGGCTCGCGGAGGTGGCCGAGGCGGGGCGCCCCGAAATCGCCCGCGAACTGCAGATCAAGCCCAACGCGGTGTCCGCCCTGCAGCGCAGAGCCAGGACCGGTCTGAAGTTCCAATGGCTGACCCTCCAGGTGCCCCCCGCGCTCCGCGATGACGAATCGCACGCCGCGCGCCTCTTCCCGCAGTATCTGACCGAGCCCACCAACGTCGCGATCTCGACCGAGGTGAATCTGCACATCGCCGACTGCACTCCGTGCCGGGCGCTGCTGCACGACACCCGCGGCGCTGCCTCGCGCATGGGCGGCAGCACGCTCGCGGTGCTGCTGGGCACCGCCGGCATCGGCACCGCCACGGCGACGCTCTCGTCGGCCACGACCGCCACCGCGATCGCGGTCGCCGTGGGTGCGGGCGCGGGAGCCGTCACCTGGCTGATCGGCGGAGGGGTCGCCGCTGTCACGGCCGGCGGCCTCGTCATCACCTCCCTGTTCACGGTGGGGCCCGCCGCAGCCATGCCGGAGCCGGCGCCGACGCAGGTGCTGGTGCAGGCGTCGCCGAGCGTCCCGCCGCCCCTCATTCCCGCCGTCGGCGACTCGTCGCAGCCACCCGGACCGTCCACGCCGGTCGCAGCGCCAGGTCAGGTCGATCCGGCGGATCAGGGCATCTCCGATCGGTACACCCTGGAGTATCAGCCGCGGCCCTCTCCCGCGAGCAACGTCCCCGACCCTGCGCCCACCTCCGAGCCGGGCACACCCGCAGACCCGAGCGCGACACCCGGCCCGACGCCGACACCGACCGCAACACCCACGCCGACGACCGGCACCCCTGTGCCGTCCCCCGGCGTCACCACCCCGGCGAGCACCTCCGGCTACATCTCCCCGATCATCGCCGGCAAGACGGCGCCGGGTGCCAATGTGGCCGTTCAGCTCGACACCCGGCGGTTCACGCCCACCGTCGCGGCGGACGGGTCGTGGACGTTCGACACCCGGGGGCTGGAGCTGACTGCGGGCGACTACAGGTACCAGACCTGGGCCTACACCGGCACGACGTCATCGCCCGCCACTCAGGGCACGTTCACCGTGCTTCCCATCCAGGTGCGCGGATTCGAGGACATCACCGGGTTCGAGGACCTGACCGCCGATGAGGCCAGGACGACGGGACTCATCGTTGAGTTCCAAGGGCCCGCGAACGGCACCATCTACGTCAGCACGATGGAGGGCCACACCGGATTCGTGGCGCTCGACGCCAACGGCTACGCGAAGCGGCGCCTGCTGGTGAACTCCTACGGCTGGTACTGGTTCACCATGCGCTACATCGATGGCGACGGCTACTGGGGCCCCATCTGGGAGCACAATCTCGACGTCTACGACCCGACCTCGGTGTACGACCCGATGGGCCCGAACCCGGACGACATGACGTTCCAGTTCGTCGTGCCGTGAACCCGCGCCCGACGTCCGACGAGCACGCCTGATCACGCGTCCGCTGGATCCTCCCGTCGCTGCACCCGCACCGTCTCGACGACGAAGGTGATGCCGACGACGAGCACCGCCGTGACCAGCCAGAACCACGGCGTGAACGTGCTCGCCAGCATCAGTCCGATGAGCACGAGCACGAGCGCCGACGCCCGCGCCGGCAGGGTGCGACGCAGGATCAGCACCCACGTCGCGGCGAAGTAGGCGGCGACCGGCACGGTGAGCGTCGCGGCGAGCGCGACGCTCGGCGCCCCGTGCCCCTCTTCGAGAACGGCGAGCACATTCTCGATGCCGACGGAGAACGCCCCCGCGGCGGCGAAGACGACGAAGTGGCCGTAGCCGAACCCCATGGTGGCCCGCAGGCCGCCGACCAGTTCGTCGCGAGGCAGCGCGAAGTAGCACCACCACATCCCGGCGAGCACGGCAAGGGCGGTCGCTGCGACGCCGATGTAGGTGAGCGCACCGTGGTGCTCGATCGCGACGAGCATGGCGGCGGTGGAGCCGACGACGGACTCCCCGAGCAGGATCAGGGTGAACGCCCCGAACCGCTCCGCGATGTGATGGGGGTGCCACGGCGTCGAACGGGCGCGTTCGGCGAACACCGGCACGAGCAGTTCCAGTGCCACCATGACGAGGAAGCTCGGCAGCTGCAGTGACGTCGGCAGCAGCGGCTGACGCAGGACCCAGAGCACCTGCACCACGGTGATCGCGACCGCATAGCGGAGCGCGGTCACCCGGTATGCGGGGCTGGCGTACGCGACCCGGATCCACTGCGCGACAGAGCACAGTCGCAGCACGACGTAGCCGATGACGACCCACGTGAAGTCGCCCTCCAGGATGCCGGTCCGCGAGCCTGCGGCGATCGTGATGGCGCCGCCCATCTGCACGATCACCAGGACGCGGTAGAGCCAGTCGTCGGTGTCGAAGCTGGTGCCGAACCAGGTCACGTTCATCCACGCCCACCAGATGGCGAAGAACACCATGAGGTACGCGCCCACGCCGCCGAGGAGGTCGCCCTCGGCCGCGAGCTGATGCATCGCGCCGGACGAGATCCCGACCGCGGCGGCGAAGACGAGGTCGAACAGCAGCTCGAGGTTGCTGACGCCCCGGTCCGCCTCGCCCACGGCGCGCGGACGCATGCGCACCAGCCCGAATCGTGGCAGGGACCCCCGCCGGTCCCCGCGGCCCGAAGCCTGTGCGCTCATGCGGCCCGGATCGTCATCGACGAGATCAGCCCGTCCACCACCAGGAACTCGAATCGGCTCGGGCCGTTCGCGAACGAGGACCGCCAGTCGCCCGTGAGGACCACCAGAGCCTGACCGGATCCGGGATCCTGCGCCGGTGCCCCCTCTTCCACGTGCGTGACCGTGAGCACGCCCTGGGCGCCGATCAGTTCTCTGCTGCTCCAGGTGTCGATGTCCTGCCGCCCCCGGTAGATCGTCCCCCAGTCGTCCACGAAGCCGCTCGCCGCGAACGCATCGAGGAATCCGACCTCGTCGAGCGCGGCCAGCCGGTCCAGCGCCATCTTCACCGTCGTGTTCTGCACCTCGGCCATGCGGAGCTCCTCCCCAGATCTCGGGCTCACAGCGTGTTCGCCCTCTGCATAGAAGGAGACCTGTCGCCCTGATTGGTGATGGAGAGCCGCACGGATCGGCATGAGGACGCGTGGATCCAGCGCTCCGCATCACTTCCCGGGGGTCGGTGACAGCATGACACCCGGGGCGCCTGAGCGGCCCCGGGTGTCATGGGTTGGGTGCGTGCGTTACGCGCGAGCGCGGCGCAGCAGCGTCAGCGTCAGCCCGATGGCCACCAGCGCGACAGCGGCGACGCCGAGACCGATCGGGACGTCGCCACCGGTGGTAGCGAGGGCACCCTTGGCCGGCACGGGCGAGGCGGTCGGCTGCGGCGTCTCGGTGACCGGCGGGATGACCTTGGTGTCGATGCTCGCCGCAGCGGAGGCACCGAGCTCGGTGCCCGCGGGCGACAGCGCGGTCGCGGAGGCCACGTTCTTCAACGGGGATCCGGTGATGTCGCCCGCGGCCGTGACGTAATCGGCGGTGCAGGTGAGGGTCTCGTCCACGTCGAGCGCCTCGACCTCAGGGCAGTCGATCGCACTCATCGTGCCCGTGCCGCTCACCGGCCCCGGGTCCGCGATGGCGATGTCGTGCAGCGGCAGCTCACCCGTGTTGGCCACGACGAAGGTGTAGGTCACGTGCTCGCCGGCCTTCGTGACGACGGACGGGCTCACGGACTTCGTCAGCTCGAACGCCGGGACGAGCGCCCGGACCGTGGCGGTGGGGGTGCCGATCAGGCCCGACGCGCCCTCGATGACGTTGGTGTAGGAACCGCCCTCTCCGATGACGACATCGACGGAGATCGTGCACGAGGTCGCGCCCTGCGCGAGCTTTCCGCCCGAGACCTCCACTGCGCCGTCCTCGGCGTTCACCTCGGCGCCGCAGTCGTTCGCGATGTTCGGAATGGGGGCGACGACGATCCCGGCGGGAAGGTTGTCGGTGAAGGACCAGCCGCTCTTGGCGCCGAGTTCGCTCGTGTTCGTCACGGTGAGGTTCAGCGTGACGGGCTGTCCGGCCTCGACCGTGTCCTGCGAGAACGACTTCGAGAGCGTCGGGGTCACGTCGTAGAAGCGGATGTTGTCGTACGCGAAGTCGTTGCCGCCTCCGCTGGTCTGCAGGTTGCGGACCACCAGCTCGGCAGCACCGGCGGCGTCGGCCTGGAAGGCGGAGCTGCGGAACGTGCCGGTGCGCACCTCTCGACCGCCGACGTCGACGGAGTGCCCGGTATCGCAGGCGACCGACGGCGCACCGGCGAAGACGACCTCGCCGGACGGCAGCTGCAGCCCGAACTGGATCGTGGAGTGGGCCGAAGCGATCGCGCAGTTCACCTCGGCGATGTCGATGCTCGCCGCGTAGTAGTGGTCCTTCTTCAGGACGATGCCGCTGTCGGCGGACTTGCTCAGCAGGGTCGCCCCGGCAGGTCCGTTCGCGTCGGTATACGCAGCGACGACGTGGTTGGTGCCGGATCCGTCTCCGAGCACCTGAGCGAGCTCGGACAGCCGGGCCTGCGAGGGCGGGTTGCTGCAGGCCGCGCCGGCGCCGGTGAACGGCACACTGCCGTCGTGCTGAACGACCAGGCCGTTGCAGGCGGCGGCGTCGAGCCAGAACGGATCCGCCGTGTAGGTCGCACCGCTCGCGCCGACATAGTCGGTCAGCGAAGTGACCGCGGATCCGACGTTGTTCTCGAACGTCTCCTCGAACACGAGGCTCGGCGCGGCCGGAGCCGCGGGAGCCGGGGGTGCGGCGAACGCCGCGGCGGGCACGGCGAGGGCGCCGAGGGCGACCGCTGCTGCGGGCAGCAGGAGTCCGATCGCGGCGCGCTTCGTGCGCAGGTCGAGCATCTTCACTGGGTTCTCTCCCTTGGGGAAGGTGCCCGGAGATCGGGTGCCGCGCTCCTACGTATCGAGCACGTCGTTCCCGCTCCCGGGCAAGGGGGCTGTTGCTTCTTCACAAGCAAGGAGTCGCGCGAGGCGTCGAGGTGACGCGAATCTGATGATCTGTTGTGAGATTTCTTGCGATGAGGTGTGAGCGCCGGTAGCGGCGCCGGCGCCCTGGGACTGCACCGGGTATCCCCGGCGTCACTTCCTCAGCAGGGATGACTCCTTAGTGGTGAGGATGCTGAGAACCTCCCCGTCTTCAGTACTCCGACCCGGTGCGGTCCGGACGTGGTGGAGCGTCAGGACTGGGGACCTGCGGCGCTCGTTGGGCCCGAGGCCGGACCGCACCGCTCTCAGCGGCGGTGCGCGAGCACGCGACGGTACGCCTCCGCATGCGACTCGGCGTGCGAGGTCCCGTGGCGGATCCGGCGGTCGCGGCTCGGGTCCGAGGTCCCGCGGCGGATCCGGCGGTCACGAAGCCCGCGGCCTGCGGGTCTCAGCGGCGGTGCGCGAGCACGCGGCGGTACGCCTCCGCATGCGACTCGGCGACCGCATGGTCGGTGGCGAGCCCGGGCGTCCTCGGCGCGGCCTCGCTCAGGCGCGCACGCAGCGCACCATCGGCGCCGAGCCGGCGCAGCGCCGCGGCGAGCGCCTCGGGGTCGCGGGGGGCGAACGAGAGCCCGTTGACGCCGTCGTGCACCCACTCGACGGGTCCGCCCTCCGCCGCGACCACCGTGGCCAGACCCGCGTCGAGATACTCCAGCACGTTGAACCCGAGCGGTTCCGCACGCATCGATGCCTGCACTCCCACGTCCCACCGTCGCAGCAGAGACTCGACGTCGTCGACGTGACCGAGCAGGCGCACCCGGCCGGCCAGTCCCAGCGCCTCGGCGCGACCGCGCAGCTCGTCGGCGTAGTCCGCGTGCCCGAACGGTGCACCCCCGGCGAACTCGAGGATCTCGTCGCCGTCACCGAACGCGCGCGCGAAGGCGTCCAGCAGCAGCAGCTGGCCCTTCCACGGGTCGATACGCGCGAGCATGCCCACGCGCAGCGGTCCCGGAGCCCTGGTGCCGCGGGGGCGTCCGGTCAGGCCGGATGCCCCGGCCATCACCTCTCGCACCGCGTTTCGGCGCAGGTGGGGTTCGGCGCTCGCGAGCGTGGCCTGCGAGTTCGCAATGACGCCATCGGCGCGCGGGAGCACGACCTTCGTCATCATCCGCAGCCCGAAGCCGCCCAGCGTCTCGCGGTCCATGATGTCGTGCAGATAGACGAGGAACGGCGTGCGCGAACCGGTCGCGGCGAGCGCGCCGTACGCCGCGGCACGGGTGCTGTTCGCGACCACCAGATCCGCCTGGCGGAAGGCCCGGTGCGTTCGCGTCGCCAGCGCCTGGGCCAGGAGCCGCGCCCCCATCGCGATCGCGCCGACCGACGATGCGCCACTGGCGCCGTACGGCTGTGCGACGCCGATCCGATGGATCGGGATCGATCCGGGGAGATCCGCGAAGACACCGTCCTCCGCCGGCTCCGGGGGAAGCAGCAGACTCGCCGTCCAGGGCGGATCCGCACGCAGCATGCGCGCGAGTCCGAGTTCGGCACCTCCCGCCACCGTCGTGTGCGCCAGGTGGGCGACCCTCGGTGCGGATGTCATCGGGCCCTCGGGAACGGACAGCGGATCTCTCCCCTCCTGAACGCGGCGCCCGCGCCGCGATGCCGGACGTCGCGGCCCCGCAGGCGCCGATGCTCGCGGGCTATCGTTAGCTGACCACGATACAGGGGGTGCCATGCGGGTGCTGCGGATCTCCCACAGCGCGAACGTGCGCGCGTGGCGGGGGCGCGAGCGGGCACTGCAGGAGCGCGGGCTCGAGGTGCGTCTGTTGACCGCGAATCGCGGCGACGCCGGCGGTGTTCCGGTCACCCTCGATGCCGATCCCGACGAGGACGTCGTCGGCGTGGGCACGTGGGGCACGCATCCGGCTCTCTTCGTCTACGACCCGCGGCCGCTCTGGCGTGCTCTCGGCGAGCGCTGGGATCTCATCGACATCCATGAGGAGCCGTTCGCGCTCAGTACCGCGGAGACGCTCGTGCTGCGGGCGCTGCGCCGTCAGCGCGCCCCGTACACGCTGTACACCGCGCAGAATCTGCACAAGCGGTACCCCTTCCCGTTCGGCTGGTTCGAGCGCCTGTCGCTGCGCCGCGCCGGAGGGATCTCCGCCTGCAACGCCGAGTCGGCCGCGATCACCGAGCTCAAGGGGTTCCCCGGGCGCGCGCGGGTGATCCCCCTCGGCGTCGATCCGGTGCCGCCGCTCACACCGTCGGCCCGCGCGAGCGACTCCCGATCCGTCACGGCACGCGGATCCGGCGCCGGGCGAGAACCCGGATCCGCCGATCGCGTCGTCGTCGGCCTGCTCGGCAGGCTCGTGCCGGAGAAGGGCGTGCTGCTGCTGCTCGACGCGCTCGTCGACGCCCCGGCGCTGCACGCCCGGATCGCGGGAACCGGGCCCCTGGCCACCACGCTCCTTCAGGAGGCGGCCAGGCGCGGAGTCGCGGACCGGGTGGACTTCCTCGGCGGAGTGGATCCCGAGGAGATCGCCGGGTTCTACGCGTCGATCGACGTGCTCGCCGTGCCGTCGCTGCCCACGCCCCGCTGGACCGAGCAGTTCGGCCGCGTCGCGGTGGAGGCGATGGCCGCGGGCGTACCCGTGGTGTCGAGCGATGCCGGCGCCCTTCCCGACCTCGTCGGCGGCGCCGGGATCGTCGTCTCCCAGGGCGACGCGCACGCCCTCGCGGACGCGGTGCAGCAGGCGGCGGGACCCCGCCGCGAGGAGCTCGTCTCGGCAGGGCTGGTGCGCGCCGCCGGGTGCTCCTGGCCCGCGGTCGCGGAGCAGTACCAGCGGATGTACGACGCCGCCCTGGCCCCGGGACGATCCGCGAACGAGGGGACCGCCGACGACCCCGAGATCGTCGTCGTCGCCTACGGCGCGCCCGACCTGCTGCGGCGCGCGCTGGAGCCGGTGCGGCACCTGTCCGTCACCGTGGTCGACAACTCCTCGATGCCGGAGATCGCTTCCCTGTGCGCGGCGCTCGGCGTGCGGTATCTCGACCCGGGCGCGAATCTGGGCTTCGGGGCCGGGGTGAACCGGGCTCTCCGCGACCGACTGCTCCCCGCCGCGGACGTGCTGCTGCTGAACCCCGACGCGGTGATCGCGCCGGAGGGCATCCGCGCCCTGCAGCGCGGCCTCGCCGCCGGCCCCACGCTCGCGAGCGTGGGGCCGGTGCAGCACGACGAGCAGGGCGTCGCCGCGCGGGCGGAGTGGGTGTTCCCCTCCCCCGGCCGCGCCTGGTTGGAGGCGGTGGGACTCGGCCGCCTCATCCGCGGGCCGCGGTTCGTGATCGGATCCGTGCTGCTGCTGCGTGCGGAGGCGCTGGACCACGTCGGAGGCTTCGACGAGCGCTTCTTCCTGTACGCCGAGGAGACCGACTGGGCCTATCGCGCGCACCTGCTCGGCTGGCGGCATGCCGTGGTGCCCGAGGCCGTCGCGACGCACGCGGGCGCCGGGACCAGCACGGATCCGGCTCGCCGCGAACGGCACTTCCACGCCAGCCAGGAGCGCTACTACCGCAAGCACTTCGGCGCGGCGGGCTGGGCGCTCGCCCGCACCGCGCAGCTGCTCGGTGCCACCGTCCGCGGCATCGCGCTGCCCGGCGAACGCGGGCGTGCCGCCGCACGACGGGCCGCGCTGTATCGCCGCGGGCCGGTGCGCGCCGAGGCCGAAGCCGAACGCCGCGCCCTGCCGGCGTGATGCGCACGCTACGCTGAGTCAGCGGCGCGCCGGGGTCCGCGCGCCGATGGGCTGCGTAGGGGATCGGACCGTGATGAGGATCGTGCAGATCGCACCGAGCGTCGCACCGGGCGCCGGCATCTCGGGTGTCGCGTGGGAGCTCGAACGAGCGTTCCGCGCCGCCGGGCACACCGTGGAGTCCCTCACCGCGCCGCAGCTCGTGCGCGTGCCCCCACGCACCCAACGGGCCGCCTGGCAGCGCCGGCTGTCGATGATCGGCACGCAGTTCCGCCTCGTCGTTCGGGGCAGCGCCCGCGCCCGGCGCTACCTCGCCGAGCGGCCGGACGCGGTCGCCCTGTGCCACGGCATGGTGCTGGCGGGCGACGTCTTCGTGAATCACGTGATCACGATCGCGGCGGTGCGCGCCCGCGGACGCGCGCTGTGGCGGGTGCTGCGCAATCCGATGGTGCCGTTCGCCTACGTCGTGGACCGGATCCGCTATCGCGGCCGCACGCATCGCGCGATCGTCGCGCTCACCTCGGCCGAGGTCGCCGAGCTGGAGCGCTGTTACGGAGTGGCGACCCCTCCGGTGCAGGTGATCCCCAACGGCGTGGACCTCGAGCGGTTCCGGCCTCCCACCGTCGCCCAACGCACAGCGGCCCGTGCCGCGCTCGGGCTGGACGACGAGCACCGGATCGCCCTCTTCGTCGGGCACGAGCTGCGCTGGAAGGGAGTGCCGCTCGCGATCGACGCCCTCGTGCACGCGCCGACCGTGATGCTGCTGGTGGTCGGCGGGGACTCCGAGACCGTTCCGCTGATGCTGCGCCGCGCCGAGCGGGCGGGGGTCGCCGACCGCGTGCACTTCGCCGGGGTGAAGACCGACCTGTCCGCGGTGTTCGCCGCAGCCGACATGTTCGTCTTCCCGACGCTCTACGAGCCCTACGGCATGGTGATCTCCGAGGCGCTGGCCTCGGGCCTGCCCGTGATCGCGACACGGCAGGGGTGCGCCGTCGACCTCGTCGAGGACGGCGTGAACGGCTACCTGGTGGATCCGGATCCGAAGGGCATCGCCGCCCGGCTCGAGCAGGTCGCGGCCACCGACGTCGCGGACTGGCGGGAGGCATGCCGGCGCAGCGTGGAGCACCTCGGCTGGGACAGGATCGCACGCCGCTACCTCGCCCTGCTGGCATCCGTGCGCCCGGACGCGGCGGATCCGACGCCTCTCTCGCCCGCGAAACCGAACTCGCGTTCCGAAACCCACGATGAAAACGTCGGTCTCGCGACGGAGGTTCGGTCTCGCGGTCAGCACACTCCCGAGCCGGACCCCGAGCCCGCCGACGGCAGCGGCGCCCGGCCCCTCGACATCGTGCACGCGGTCAGCTCGGACGGGTTCGCCGGGGTGGAGCGCTTCATCGTGCGACTCGCCGCCGCCCAGCAGGCCGCCGGCGCACGGGTGCGCGTGATCGGCGGCGACCCGGCGCGCATGTCGGCAGCGCTCGCCGGCTCCGGCGTCGGGTTCGTCCCCGCCCGCGGCAATCTCGGGGTGCGCCGCGCGCTGCGAGCGGTGCGAGGCGATGCCGATGTGGTCAACGTGCACATGACGGCCGCCGAGGCCGCCGCCGCGCTCGCCTTCGGGCGCGGCCGCAGGCCCGCCGTCGTGGCGACCCGGCACTTCGCGCAGCCGCGGCGCCGCCATGCCACGGTGCACATGAACACGGTCGCCGCCCGCGTGGTCGATGCGGAGATCGCGATCAGCCGCGCGGTGGCGGCCGAGATCGGCGTGACCTCGACGGTCGTGCACTCGGGTCTGCCTCCATCGGAGCCGACCGCATCGAGTCCGCGGGAGCGCATCGTGCTCGTCGCGCAGCGCCTCGAGGCGGAGAAGGCCACGGACGTGGCGATCGACGCCTTCGCCGCATCCGGCCTCGCCGCCGACGGCTGGCGGCTGTGGATCGCCGGCGAGGGCGCACGACGCGAGGAGCTCGAAGCCCAGGTCGCCCGGCTCGGTCTCGGCGGCAGCACCCGGTTCCTCGGATACCGGTCCGATATCGCCGCGCTGCTGGCGCAGGCGGGGCTCCTCCTCGCCCCCTGTCCGCGCGAGGGTCTGGGGCTGACCGTCCTGGAGGCGATGCAGGCGGGCCTCCCCGTCGTCGCCGCCGGAGCGGGAGGGCACCTCGATCTGCTCGACGGGCTGGAGCCCGATGCACTCTTCCCGCCCGGCGACGCGGAGGCCGCGGGAACGCGCCTGCGCCTGCTCGCCGCGGATCCGGACTCACGGGAGCGGCTCGCGACCGCCGCACAGCGGCGCCAGCGTGCCGGGTTCTCGCTCGAGGCCCAGGCCGCAGGGACGGATGCCGTGTACCGCGAGGCGATCGCCCGCCACGCCACGCCACGCGGCGCACGCGAAGGCGAGGCAAAGCGATGAGCGATCTGGTCGTGCTCTCGCTCGAGCGCTGGGACGAGGTGTGGCGACGCAATCAGCACCTGGTCTCGGGCCTGCTGCGGCAGGATCCCGCCCTCCGCGTGCTGTTCGTCGAGCCTCCGGACGACCCCCTGCACGCCCTCCGGCGGCGCGCCCGGCCGGAGTTCGGCCATGGCGCGCGCGCGGTGGCCGAGCGGCTGCACACGATCCGTCCCGTGAAATGGCTGCCCCGCCGGATGGACCCGAGAGCGGACGAGCGGATCGAACGCACCATCGCCCGCGCCGCGGCGCGGCTGGGCATGACGGATCCGCTGCTGTGGGTCAACGACCCGCGCATGGCCGGGCTCGCCCGGCGCACCGGCTGGAGGGCGCTCTACGACCTCACCGACGACTGGCTGGCCGCCGACCGGCCCACGGCGGAGATGCACCGCCTCGCGGAGGGCGAGGCGTGGCTGCTCGGGCATGCGGCAGCCGTGGTGGCCTGCTCGCCCGAACTGGCGCGGCGCAAGAGTCCGCAGCGCCCGGACATCGCGGTGGTGCGCAACGGCGTCGACGTCGACGCCTACCGCACTCCGCAGCCGCGTCCGGCGGACCTGCCCCCCGGTCCGGTCGCGCTCTACCTCGGCACCCTGCACCGAGACCGCCTCGACGTGGCGCTGTGCGTGCGGACCGCGGCGGAACTGGGCGCGGGCAACCGGACCGGCGGGGCCGGCGGCCCCGCGAGCACCGGCGACCCGGGGAGCACCGGCGACGCGGGGAACACCGGCACCGCGGGGAGCACCGGCACCTCGGGCGGGAGCACCGCGAACGCCGGCACCAGCGGGACGGTCGTGCTGGTGGGGCCGAATGCGCTCGACGAGGCCGACACCGCCCGGCTGCGCGACGCGGGCGCGATCGTGCTCGGTGCGCGCCGACGCGAGGCGGTCATCGGCTATCTGCAGCACGCGGATGCGCTGCTCGTGCCGCACGTCGTGACCGACTTCACCGAGAGTCTGGATCCGCTCAAGCTCTACGAGTACCGGGCCGTGGGGCGCCCGGTCGTGTCGACGCCGGTGGCGGGCTTCCGCGACGCCGACGACCCGCTGATCCGGATCGCGGCGACCGAGGACTTCCCCGACGCCGTGCGGAAGACGCTGGCCGAGGCCGCCGACCCGTCGCCGACCCTCCCGGCCCCGCAGGCGGCAGGGGCGGATCCGGATCCGGCCCTCTCCGCCGATTGGTCCCTGCGGGTCGCCGAGATGCAGGCCGTGCTCGTCGCGGCAGCGGGATCATGAGCGCCTCGGGCCCGGTCCCCGCCGCACGGGACGTGGCGCGCATGCAGTCGCCGAGGCGCCGGCACGGCAGCGATGCGCAGAGCGGCGTCCTCACCGTCGTCCTCTGCGTGGCGACCGCGGCCCTCGGCACGATCGCCGCGTTCGCCGTGCCCGCGGGCCTGCCGTACGACGAGCCCGCCCACTGGGCGAACGCCGTCTGGGTCGCCGTGCACGGCACCCTGCCCGTGCTCGGCGATCCCGGCGTGACCTACGAAGGTCAGCAGGCGCCGGTGTTCTACCTCGTCGCAGCCGGGATCATCCGCCTGCTCGGAACCGGCGAGGCCGGCTTCCTCGGCGTGCGACTGTTCGGCGTGCTGGGCGCCGTGCTTCTGACCTGGCTGGTCGCTCGGATCCTGCTCCGCACGATTCCCGGGCAGGCCGCAGCCGTCGTGAGCGGGACGGCGTTCGTGGCTCTGAACCCGATGCTGATCGTGATGTCGGCCTCGGTGCAGAACGACACCTGGTCGCTCGTGGCCGGGTTCGCGGCCGTCCTCGTCGCGCTCGGCGGTCCCGGCGCGAGACCGTGGGGGCGCGGACTGGTGCTCGGCGCGCTCGGCGCCGTCGCGATCATGGTGAAGATCACCGTCGCCCCTCTGGTGGGCGGACTGCTCATCGTGCTGCTCGCGCGCCGCCGCTGGCGCGAGTCGCTGGCGGCGGCGATCGTCATCGCGGCGGGCTGCACCTGGTGGGTGCTGCGCAATCTCGCGCTCTACGGCGATCTCACCGGGCAGGCGGGCGTGGACGCCGCGGGCTACCGCTTCCAGTCGGGTGGGACCGCCCCGTTCGCACTCGCCCGCGAGGCGCTCACCTACCTGACGCTGCCGGACGAATACCTCCGCAACGTCTTCGCCGCCCCCGGCTGGGTCGATGTGCTCGCCGTGCTGGTGGGAGCCGTGCTCGTCGTCGGTGCCGTGGCACTGCTCACGGTCGCCCGAGAGCGCGCCCGAGGGGTTCCGCTCGCGGTGCTCCTCGTCACCGGCGTCGCGAGCGTCGCCGCCTGGCTGCTGCAGGTCGGGCTCGGCTGGCACGTCGCGTTCCGCACCGCGTACGGCGCGCTGCCCCTGGCTGCTCTGGCGTTCGGGTCCGCGACGCTGTGGATCCGCCGCCGTCGCGGGGACTGGATCCTGTGCGCGCTGCTCGTGCTGGTGCTGCTGGTGCTGTGCGGCTGGACCGGCGTCCAGATCGCCGCGGTTGGCGACCGCGTGATGCTCCAGCTCTGACCCGCGCGCAACCCCGGTCGACGTCGGCCGCCCTCAACTCGCGGTCGCGGCGTCCGGCTGCGGGTCCGTCGGCGGCCGCTCCCCGTGCAAGGCCTCGTACACGTCGCCGATGAAGGCCTCGACGGCGAGGTCGCCGGTGACCGGGCCGCCCGCGAGCAGGCCGTCGGCGCCGAGCAGCACGGCGGACGGGGTGGCCCATTCCTCGATCGATCCGGCGACGTAGTCACCGCGGTCGTGCAGCGATTGCGGCTCCTCGCGTTCGGCCCAGCGGCTCGACGTCGGCTCCACCAGCAGCAGCCGCACGTCGACCTCGGGCAGCAGCGCGCGGTAGTGCGCCCGCCGGTCCCGGATCGTCTCGCACGGCTCGCACATCGACGACAGCGCGAGCAGCAGCAGCGGCTTCCTCGCGGCGAGCTCACGCAGATTCACCGCGGTGCCGTCCGCGAGCGTCACCGGCACCGACGGCGTGCGGCGACGCACGTACTCGAGCTCATCACCGCCCGGGGATCCGCCCGGAGCGTCGGAGGGGCCGCCGTCCGCACCCGCCGCGGATCCGGGAACCACCGGCACCCCGGGTGTCGTCGCCGACGGGCGCGCGGTCGCCCGCCACAGCACGAGCGCGGTGGTGACGACGGCGATCAGCGCCGCCAGCAGCCACGGCAGGTGCGCGATCCCCGCCACGAGTGCGCCGCCCAGCAGCGGGGTGCCGGCCGCGCCGAGCGCGGCGCCGACTGCGAGGGCGGTCAGCCAGATGTTCCGCACCACCGTCGCACCGGTGACTGGGGCGGGTGCCCCGAAGCAGGTGCACGATGCTCCCCCGCGGGCCGCGGCCCGCACGACCAGCACCGTGTAGGCGAGCATCAGGGCCGCGGCGACGGTGCCCGCGAGAGCGCCGAGCCAGCCACCGAGTGCCGCCACGGCGATGCCGAGAGCACCCTCGGCACACGGGTGCAGCCGCAACAACGCCGCACGCCGCAGCGGCCGGGGCACGCCGAGCGCCTCCCACTCCCGCAGGTCACCGGGCGAGCGCAGCTTCGCCACGGCGCTCACGAGCAGCACTCCCGCGAGCAGCAGCGGCAGTGTCACGGCGAACGGAACGGGCATGGTGCGATGCTATCCAGCGGGCGGCGGATCCGGGATGCAAGGAAGGCCCCGCCGAAGCGGGGCCTTCCTCGGGTGGGACCAGGGCGCATCACACTGCGGCGATGTACGCCTTCTCGGTCGAGTTGAAAGCGGTGCAGGAACCACCCTGGATCGGCGGCGCCGACGGGATCGTCGCGTTGGCCACCTGCGGCGCGCCGCCATTGACCGTGTACGTGATGCTCAGCGCGCCGTTCGAGCTGTTCGGCGCGTTCTGCGTCAGCAGCGCCGCGACGTAGGTCGTATGCGCCGGGATGGTGAACGGGTTGGTCTGGCTGGAACCGTTGTTGAGGTTCACCACCAGGACCGAGCCCAGGTTGCCGCCATCGAGCGTCGCGGACGTCACGTTGATCGTGATCGGTGCGCCCGTCGGGTTCGAGACGGTGAGACGGAACGCGTAACCCTTGTAGATGTTCTGCGAGTTGCCCGGGAGCTTGCAGCCGACGCCCGCGAGGGTGATCGGACACGGATTCTCGGGATTGAAATCGTTGCAGGCGCTCGCGGCCGCGAACGGCACGGTCGCGGCGACAGCTACGGCGGGCATGGCCCACGCCATTGCTTTGGTCACAGTGCGGCGGCTGATGCCTACCGACGGTTCGTTCTCAGACATATGCAGTTCCCCAGTCGAATGCAATGCGTTATGCGACCCCAGATGACGGCATAACGCGGACAAGACCGATGTTAGCGTATGAGCCAATATTCCGATACGGGGTTCGCAACGATTTCGCGGGAGGACACGCGCGATGGCACGGGATTCAGCCCGCAGGACGACGCCGCGGGCGCTGCTGCCGCAGCTCGGCACCCTGCTCCGTGTCACGGGCGCCCGTCCACGCCAGTGGATCCTGACCACGGTGGCCGCCTCAGTGGTCCTCGCGCTGCTCGACATGGCGGGCGTCGCCGCCATGCTGCCGCTCATGAGTCTCATCACCACGGGATCGCCTCAGGGCCCCGTGCTCGAGTGGGTCGCGTCGACGGTGGGCAGCTCGCAGCTCGCCGTGCTGATCCCCCTCGTCGGCGGTTTCATCGCGCTCGTCTTCCTGATCAAGACCGCCGGATCGCTGCTGTTCCGGTGGTGGCTGCTGGGCCGCACGACGCGGATCACCGCCCTCGCCGCGACGGAGCTGATGAACCGGTACGTGCAGGCGCCCTACGCCGCGCATCGGGCGCGCACGCTGAGCGTCGTCTACCGCAACATCAACGATGCGACCAATCAGGCGGCGAGCGTGCTGATGGCCGTGGTCACGATGTGCTCGGACGTGCTCGTCCTGGTCGCGATCATGGCGGTGCTCGCGCTCGCGGCACCCGGTGCCACGGTGTTCACCATCGTGCTGTTCGGCGGCATCGTGGGCGGGGTGCAGTTCGCCCTGCGGCGGCGCCAGCTGCGGATCGGCGAGACGATCGCCCAATCCGGCCTCGAGGCCTGGCAGGCGCTCATGCCAGGGCTGGAGGGCTTCCGCGAGACCCGGCTGAGCTCCCGCGGCTCGGCGTTCGTCAACGACTTCCGCGAGTCGCGGTTGCGCAGCGCCCGGGCCGGTCGTGAGCTGAGCTTCATGAGCGACGTGCCGCGCCACATCCTCGAGATCGCGTTCATCATCGCGATCGTGGGCATCTCGATCCTCATGTTCGCCGTCGGATCCGCCGGACAGGTGATCCCGGTGCTGGGGCTGTTCGCGACCGCCGCGCTGCGCGCGCTGCCCACCCTCACTCGGGTCTCCGCGAACCTCGCGACGACGCGGGTCGGCGGCGTGGGCCTGAACATCATGGTCGACGCGCTGGCCGAGCTGGATCCGGCCGACCTGTACGACGAGAAGCCGCGCAGCGACGAGCCGTACCGCGGCGACATCGTGCTCGACGACGTCACCTTCCGGTACGCGGACTCGGACGTGACGGTGCTGGACGGGCTCTCGCTCACCATCGGCGAGAACCGCACGGTGGCGTTCACCGGGGGCAGCGGCGCCGGCAAGACCACCGTGGTCGATCTGATCCTCGGCCTGTTCTCCCCCACGTCCGGCGTCGTCCGCTGCGGCGGGCGGAGCATCTCGGACGATCCGGCGACGTGGTACTCGGAGATCGGCGTCGTGCCCCAGGACGTGTACCTGCTCAGCGGCACGATCGCGCGCAATGTCGCCTTCGGAGTCGACCCCGCCGACATCGACCGGGATCGCGTGCACACCGCTCTCGCGCAAGCGCAGCTCGGCGACCTCGTCACGGATCTGCCCGACGGCATCGACACGATCGTCGGGGAGCGTGGCACCCGTCTCTCCGGGGGTCAGCGTCAGCGCGTCGGCCTCGCGCGCGCCCTGTACCTGCGCCCTCGGGTACTCGTGCTCGACGAGGCGACCAGCGCGCTCGACAACGCCACCGAGCACGAGATAGCGCAGACGCTGCAGTCCCTGCAGGGCACGATGACCATCATCATCGTCGCGCACCGGCTCTCGACCGTCCGGGCCGTCGATCACCTGGTGCATCTGCGCGACGGCGGCATCGCCGCACAGGGCACCTTCGAGCAGGTGCGGGAACAGGATCCGGAGTTCGCGCGCCTGATCCAGCTCGGCCGGCTGGAGTGATCCGCGCCCGGGTCTGAGCGCCTCCGCTCAGGCGGCCGCGGCGCTCGGCCGCTCGTCCGGAGCGAACTGCCGCTGCGCGAGTGCGCGCACATGCGGCAGCCGCGCGCCGATCCGTTCGCGCAGGGTCGTGTCGGCGAACAGGTCTGCGAGCGCTGTTCCGGCCTTGTCGCCGATGCCCGGCGCGGGGTCGAGGGTGTAATCCTCCAGGCCGAACATCCGCGCGAGGCCCTCCACCTTGCCCCGGGTGCGCAGCACGACGACGGGCGTGCCCTGCCCGAGGGCGAGGATCGACAGGTGCATGCGGCCGGTGACGACCGCAGACGCACGCGCCGTGAGCCACCGCACCTCGGCGGGGCGCAGCGCCCGTTCGACGAGCAGCACCCGGTCCGCACGAGCCGCCGCCTCCCCCGCGCGCCGGCACACGGCGAGGTCGTCGTCGGCGTCGCGCAGGCAGTGCGGCAGCAGCACCACGCGCATGCCCTCCGCCGTCAGCCGATCGATGAGCGCGACGAACTCGGGCACGAGATCGGTCCTGCGTTCGATGAGACCGCTGAGGTTGACGATGACGACCGGACCCGGATCCGGATGCTGCACCAGCCAGGCCGAGACGTCCGCCGGCTCCCGCTCGCCATCGGCCGCGAACACCAGGTCGGCGGCCTCGACCGCGGCGATCCCCGCACGGTGCAGTCGCTCGGCCGAGATCGGATCCCGCACGAACAACCGCGCCTCTCGTGCCGCCCGCGCCAGCGCTGCGGAAGCGGCGGAGTCGACCTTCTCACCCCAGCTGAAGCCCAGCAGCCGAGCGTCGGCGCCGAGCCGCCGCGCCAGCCGGAGCATCTCGGCGCGCGTCACCGCCTCTGCGCGGTTGTACCCGCCGTCCATGATGTCGGCGCCGATCACGGCGAACGACCGCGCGGCCCGGAGCTGGTCGGCGAGCGCGCGCACCTCGCGCCAGCGTCCGCGCAGGGTCCCGCCGCTCAGCAGCGGCGCGTGCAGCACCCGCACCCTGGCGCAGTCCTCCTCCGGGATGACGTAGGCGTCGGCGTCGCGCATGACGGCCACGACATCGCCCGGGGTGTTCGCGAGATACGCCTCGAACATCGCTTGATCGCCGATGTTGCCGCCGCCCGCGGGGAGCATCACAGCGTCCCGATCCCGATCCTGTTCCCCCTGGTCGGAGCCACGGCGGAGGGGACGGCGCCGCGGATGCGCCAGCACGCGCATCCGCTCCACGGCGTGCACGAGGCGCAGCCCGGCGTGGGAGAGGAGCGCCTGCCGAGCGCGCGCGTACAGGCTGCGCCTGAGCCGCGATTCGCGCCGCGTGGGTGCGACGGCGGGCACCGTCCGGGCCCCTTCTGTGATCGGCATGCGTCCTCCGCCGCGATGCTATTGCCTGTGACCGCGCGGTGATATACCTGTGTCGTGGTTCACCCGACCCCGTCGTCGCACGACGGATCCGGCCCTCGGGCATGAGGATCGTCAGCTTCTCCCTCGTCGTGCCCTATCCGGGCATTCCGCACGCCGGCGGTGAGTACTACCGTCGGCATCTCGGCGCTCTGAGCGCGCTCGGCCACGAGGTCACCGTCGTCGCCCCCGACACCGAGCTCAACCGGATCGGCCTCGCGCGCACGCAGGATCCCGACGGTGTGGTCCTGGTCGCGGGTGACGACTCCCGCGGCATGCGTGCCCTCGATCGTCTCGCGGCGTTCCTGCTGCCGCACTGGCTCGCACCCAGCAGGCGCAGCGCGCTGCGACGCAGCCCCGCCGTGCGCGAGGCCCTTCGGCATGCGGAGTTCGTCGAGGCCCAGTGGGAGGAGACGGCGTTCCTCCTGCGGGGCACGGCGGGACGGCGACCGACCGCGCTGGTCGCGCACGATGTGCCGCTGCAGCGGGAGCTCCGGTGGCTGCGATCCGCCCGGGCGCAGAGCGCCACCACCAAGGTCGTGTGGCGAGGATGGCGCGCGCTCGTGGTCGCCGTGACGCAGCCCTCGTCGTTCCGAAGCGCTGATGTCGTGATCGTGCTGAGCGACAAGGACGCCCGGCAGGTGCGTCGCGCCAGCCGGCGCCCGCGTGTGGTCGCACTCGATCCGCCGCTGTGGGATCCGGCCGAGCATCCCGATCCCGCACCGGGTGGAGCGGCCGGGCCAGACGGATCGGCCGTGTCAGGCGGAGAGGACATGCCGGGCGGATCGGCCATGTCAGGCGGAGAGGACATGCCGGGCGGATCGGCCATGTCAGACGGAGAGGACATGCCGGGCGGATCGGCCATGCCGGGCAGAGGACCCGCCGTGTTCGTCGCGGCCTTCGACCGGCGCGAGAACGTGGAGGCGGCCGTGTGGCTGCTGGACGAGGTGTGGCCCTCGGTGTGCGCGGCCCTGCCCGAGGCTGCGCTGATGCTCGTCGGCGTCCACCCTCCGGAGTTGCTGTACCACCGTGCAGCGCTGAGCTCCGGAGTGACCGTCACGGGCTATGTCGACGACCTCGACGAGGTCTATGACACGGCCTCGGCCGCGCTCGTCCCGCTGCACTCGGGGGCAGGCGTGAAGTTCAAGACGATCGACGCGCTGCTGCGCGGGCTCCCCGTCATCGCCACCACGGTCGGTGCGGAGGGGATCACCGACGACGACGGCCGGCACCCGTTCCCCGTGACGGATGATCCGCGCGAGTTCGCCGTGGCAGTGGTCACCGCACTCGGAGGCGCCTCTGCATCGGATTCCGAGGTGACCGAATGGGCGCGCACCCGGTACGGCACCGACCGCTACGCGCGCCGACTGGTCGAGCTGATCCCGGCGCTGGGCGTGCGCTCCCCGCTCTGAACACCCTCTGCGTCGAAGACGCGTTCCTGGGGGCGCCCCGCCTCCTCCCCCAGCCCGCATCGTGCGAGCGCAGCGGGCGCCCGACCTGTCGTGACCTCGGGTCGTCGAGCGAGGACGCGCGCGGCGCGACCGAGACGAAACGCGCGCTCTCGCGGCTGCTCACGCGATGTGTTCGGTGCGTGCGCGTCCGCCGAGGCGGGGTGGCGCCCCGGTGCCGGGTGGGGGCAGGAACCAGACTCTCGCGCGGATGCCGGCGCCGTCGACACGGATGTTCCAGCCGTTGTCGTGGATGAGGTGGTGGCAGGTCTCGCAGAGCAGCACACCGTTGGACAGGTCTGTTTTGCCGTGGTCGCGTTTCCACCAGTCGATGTGGTGGGCTTTGGTCATTCCGGGTGGGAGTCCGCAGAACGCGCACCCCCCGTCGCGTTCGGTGAGGGCGTGGCGTTGGGCGCGGGTGAAAAGGCGCCGGTCGCGTCCCCAGTTCAAGACCTCCCCGTCGTCCCCGCACACCCAGCTGGTCATGCCGCCCCCGCCTGCCATGCGGCGGACGGTGTCGATGCTGACCGGCTGCTCGATCCCGTCGATCAGCCCGAACCCGGTGCCGTGCTCCAGGTCGATCGCGTTGACGCGGACGATCACGGTCGCCCCGTTCAACGTCTTGTTCCGCTGACAGGTGAGGGCATGTTCGGCGAAATGGACGAGAGCGTCAGCCTGGACCTGCACCACGCTGCGCCGATCCGCATCCGGGGCGACCGGGTCCCGACCCTCACGTTTCGCGGCGAACTCGGCAGACACGAACCCCTCGATCGCCGTCTTCACCGCCGCCGCCCGTCCCGGATCCAGCACCGCGTTCACGTGCAGCATCCCATCCCGCTCGAACAGGGTCAGCGACGCCCGCGCCCGCAACTCGTCCTCCCGCGGGGCGACACCATCCGGATCCAGATGCGCCTCCAACCGGGTCACCATCCGCCGCACCTCGTCCAACGACAACCCGGGCGCCTTGCCGACCAGGAACTCCTCCGCCTGCGCGACGGCCCCACGGCCGACTTTCACGATCATCCGGTCCAGGAACGTGACCAGCAGATCCGTCACCGCCGCGCCGATCCGGCCCACGGCCAGCGCCTCCCGCAGTGCGGGGAACTTCGCCGGCAGCGGCTCACCGATCAGGTTCGAGCGCGGTGCGGTCGCCTCCCCGACCTTGACCAGCCGGGTCGCGTCCCCCGTCGACGTCCCGGTGGTCGTCGCGATCAGTTGGGCCGTGTTCCGGTAGCCCTGCTGCTTCGCCAAAGACTCCGGCCCCAACTCTCGCCGCGACTCGTACGCGATCGCCGCCGCGACCTCTGCATGCACCGCTCCTGAGGAACGGTGCAGCAACCCCAGCACGTCGTTCACTGCCACCAGCTGCGCGCGCGACAGATCCCCGCCAGACCGCGCATCACCCCACGCCTCCACCAGAAGCCGGGTGGCTTCCAGGAGCGGATCAAGGGTGCTGGTCATGCTCCGATCCTACCAAGAATCGAAGATATGTTCTAGAGTTGTCCACAGGAAGATTTCACTTCAGACCTGGGAATTCCCTGCACTTGCAAGACGCCGCACCGGTCGCTCCGCCCGCTTCGACGGGCCCGGCGTCCCGCCGCCCTAAGCTGGCCCCATGGGCGAGCGTCGCGTCATCCACGCCATCACGCCGGGCGACCACTTCTCCCCCCGCACCGGATCCGCGGTTCCGACGGTGGTGCACCTGCTCGCGGATGCCGCCGTGCGTGCGGGCGACGCCCGTCATGGCGTGATCCTGGACCGCACCACCATGTCCCCGCGGTATGACGGCGTCGACCTGATCGAGTACGACGGCGCACCCGGTGTGACCCGCAACGGCCACTACTTCGATGCCGCGGCAGGGCGCCTCGGCCTGCTCCGTCCGCGGGTCGCGCAGTGGTTCGCCCCGCTCGCGGATGCGGTGCGCGCGCTGCCGGAGGCCGATGTGCTCGCGCACAACGCGCCGATCCTGCCCCGGCTGCTGCGCGGCAGCGGCCACCGCGTGTCGATCTATGCGCACAACCAGCTGTTCCGCACCTACGGACCCCGCGAGGCGGACCGCATCGTCGGAGAGGCGGCGGCGGTCATCTGCGTGAGCGACGCTCTGGCCGACGAGACCAGCGAGCTGCTTCCGCGCGCACAGCGATCGAAGGTGGCGGTCGTGGAGAACCCGGTGGACACCTCCCGGTTCTCCCCTGCCTCGCAACGGGCCACCGGCTCCCGTCCCGTTCGCGTGCTGTACGTCGGGCGGATGATCCCGTCGAAGGGCCCCGACGTGCTGGCCAGGGCGGCCAGGGCTTTCGGACCGGACGAGGCCGAGTTCGTGTTCGTGGGCAGCCACGAGTTCGACCCGAATGCGCCCGCCACCCCCTACGAGCAGGAGGTGCGCGACCTCGCCCTCGCGAGCCGTGCCACGGCGACCTTCCTGCCGTTCGCCGACAGGGACGCCCTCCCCGCCCTCTATCGCGACGCCGAGGTGCTCGTCGTGCCCTCGGTCTGGGCCGAGCCCAGCGGGCTGATCCTGGGCGAGGGCATGGCGAGCGGCCTGCCGATCATCGCCTCCCGCACGGGCGGCATCCCGAGCGTGGTCGGAGACGTGGCCGTGCTCGTGCCGCCGAACGATCCCGACGCACTGGCCGCCGCACTGCGCGAGCTCATCGCGGATCCTGCGGAGAGGACCCGGCGCGGCGAGGCCGGCCTGCGCCGGGCGGAGCAGCGGAATCCGGACTGGGCGTGGGCGCGGCTGCGCGCACTGCTCGAGCGGATCTGATCCGGGTCGGCGCCCCCAGCCCCAGGACGGGGCCGGGTCCGGGTCCGGGTCCGCGAGACCGAACCGTCGTCGCGAGACCGACGATGAAATCCTCGGTCTCGCGACCCCGTCTCGGTCTCGCTGTCAATGGCCCGGGTCAGCCGATGGCCCGAGTCAGCGCCCCCAGCGCCGCAGCGGACGCACCAGGGCAAGGTGTGCGAGGGCGTCCAGCTGGCACCGCAGCGCGAAGAGCACGCGTCGCGCGCGCAGTTCGCGGCGTGCGGCGGCCGACTTGACCCGGAACTTGTGTCGCTGCATTCCCCGCCATGCCGCCCGCAGGGCCTGCCGATCGGCGGTGGAGTTGTCGGCGGAGAAGTACGTGCGCGCCCAGACCGCGCGGCTCTCGCGCACATTCAGCACGGTGTTCCCCGAGGCGTTCGCCCCGTGGCGGCGATATCCGACCAGGATCTCGTCCAGCGGCACGATCGGACCGCGCCGGGACAGGCGCACCAGGGCGTCCCAATCGTCGGCCACTCGATATGAAGGATCGAACCCGCCGATCGCGTCGATCGCATGGCGTCGCAGCACGATCCCACTCGGCGGGTAGAGGTGATTGGCGAGGAACAGCTCGGGCAGCGTGGCGTCCTCCTCGGGTGCGAGCGACACTACGTGCCCGCCGCGCACCGCCTCGCGCGCCCGCATGAAACGAGCGAACTCCCCGTCCCCGAGTGGGGCGGAGCCGGCATCGATCCAGTCCGCGACCGCATATGCGCCGACCGCGTCCGGTCGTGCGGAGAGCACGCGCAGCAGCCGCTCGTACAGCACCGGGGCCACGAGGTCGTCGTGATCCATGAAGACCACGTACTCGACGTCGGCGCCGAGCAGCGCCAGCCCGGCGTTGCGGGTGCGGGCGATGCCCTCGTTCTTCTTCTGCACGAGCGTCAGCCGCGGGTCCTCGAACGCGGTGCGCACGATCTCGGCACTGCCGTCGGAGGATCCGTCGTCGAGCACGATCACCTGCAGCGCGGAGTGCGTCTGCGCGAGCACCGATCGCAACGTCTCGGTGATGTGGCGGGCGCCGTTGTAGAGCGGGATGATGATCCCGATCGTCGCCTCGCCGGCTCGTCCTGCGGTCACCTGCGCTCCTGTGCCGGTCGCCCACACCTGAGGATGTGCCACCTCGAGTCGATGATAGCCAGCGCGATCCGCGGCGCGTGCGTCCAGCGACGAGGGTGAGCCGGATCCCGCGCGGGCATACTGGAACCGCACACGGACAGGAGGCGAGATGGCGCGAGCCCGAGCCCTGCACGGGTCGACGGGCCGCGGGGCGATGCGCGCCTCGACGGCGTCGTCGCCTTCTCAGAGCGCGGTCCTCTGGCTGAGCGTCGAGGTGCCCGACCGGTTCGGACAGGGTGGGCAGCGCCGGCAGTACCACCAGATCGCCGCCCTGCGCGAGCACGGACGACGGATCGTCGTGGTCAGCCCGGCAGGACCCCAGGACGACTCCTCGATCGCGGCGCTCACCGAGGTGATCCGGCCGCGGCTGCACGTCAAGGGCAGGGCCGTGCCCGGCGCGGCCCGGCGACTCGCTCGGCTCGTGCGCAGTCCCCGCTGGGAGGCGATCGCGCTGTCGCACCAGGATTCGGTCTGGCTGCTGCCCGAGGGCGTCGGCGCTCCCGTGCTGCTCGACGTGCACAACGCGATGAGCGCCTGGCTCCTCACCCGTGGTCTTCCCGACCAGGCCGCGCAGCACCGTCAGCTGGAGGCGCGGGCGATCACCCGCGCCGAGGGGGTGATCACCTGCTCCGACACGGAGCGGATCCGGCTGATCGAGCAGCATCCGGACGCGGCGCCGCGCGTCTTCACCGCGCCTCTCGGCATCGACCCCGCGGAGTGGCCCGATCGCGAGTACTCCCGCAGCGCGCCCCTGGTCGCCCTCTTCGGCGGCTGGGCCTGGGAGCCGAACCGGCGCGGCCTGGACTGGTTCCTCGGCGAGGTCTGGCCGCTGCTGGCCGCCCTGGCCCCCGATGCGCGGTGCCGGATCGCCGGCACCGGACTGGACGGGGCGGTCGCCCTGCCGGCGGGCGTGGAGTTCGTCGGAAAGGTGCCGAGCCTCGTCGACTTCACGGCGGAGGCCACGGTCGTCGCGGTGCCCGTGATCGACGGCGTCGGCGCGGCCATGAAGTTCGCCGAGGCCCTGGCCACAGGCGCGGCGGTGATCGCGACGCCCGATGCCGCCAGCGCCTTCCCCGGCTCTCATGCGGAGGTCTCCGCGGATCCGGCGGCATGGGCGGCGTGGATCGCGGATCGCCTCGCGCACCGGGACTCGGAGCCGGCGCCTGCGCCCGAACGCGCGCAGGTGCTCGCGGAGCGGACCTGGGCCGAGTGCGTCGCCCCCATCGAGCGCTGGCTGCAGTCGCATGCGCGCGCCGAGCCCGGCACGGGATCCGGCACGGGATCCGGCACGGAATCCGGCACGGGATCCGGCACGGGATCCGGCGCCGGATCAGGCGAAGAGCCCGGTCCTGCCCCCGGTGGCGGATCCGTCGACCCGCCTCCCGGACGGGAGGCGACATGACCCGCCCGCAGCTCTCCTTGGCGACCATTGCGACCGAGGTCCCGATGGGCGCCCAGGCCTACCAGCAGCAGATCGGCGAGCGCGCGCGGGCGGCGCTGGCGCAGGCCGGACCCGAGCCGTGGACCGTGCGCCCCCTGGTGTTCCGCTCGCTCCGCTCACCGCTCGCGGGCAACCGCCGCCTTCCGCTCGGGCGCGTGGCGCAGGCGTCGGAGCGCGCTCGTGCCGCCCTCGGCCGCGCGTTGTACGCCGGCGACACCGTGTCGCATCGGATGGCGCTGGAGCTGCCGCCGTCTCCCCACGCGGATGTGATCACGCTGCACGACGTGGTGTCCTGGCGCTTCCCCGACGAGTCGGCGCCCGTCGCCGCCGCGGCCGCCGAGGCGCGGCGGGCGGCGGCCGTGATCTGCGTGTCGGCGTTCACCGCGTCCGAGGCCGTGGACTTCCTCGGCGTGACGGATCCGCATGTCGTCCCGAACGGGGTGGATCCGCGCTATCTCGACGCGGCGCCGCTGTCCGCCGAGGCGCGTGCGGCGCTGGGGCTCGAGCAGCCGTACGTGCTGCACGCGGGGGGTGCGGCGCAGCGCAAGAACCTCGACGCCCTGGCGGCCGCCTGGCCACGGATCCACCGCGAACGACCCGGCCTGCTGCTGGCGCTCGCCGGACCGGCGCACCCCCGCCGCACCGAGCTGTTCTCCGGCATGGCGGGGGTGCGCCTGCTCGGGCGCCTGCCGGACGAGCTCATGCCAGGTCTCGTCGCCGCTGCCCGGGCCGTGGTCGTGCCCTCGCTCTACGAGGGTTTCGGGCTGCCGGTGCTCGAGGCGATGGCGGCACGCGTGCCCGTGGTCGCGGCGAACACCAGCAGCCTGCCCGAGGTGGCGGGCGGGGCGGCCCTGCTCGTCGAGCCCACCGCCGACGGGGTGACCGACGGCGTGCTGGCCGCGACCTCGGGCGACCCCGCCGTCGACGGGCTGATCACCGCCGGCCGCGCCCGCGCGGCGGAGTTCACCTGGGAGCGCTCCGCGCAGGGGCACGCGGACGTCTGGCGCACCCTGCGATGACCGCTTGCGGGACCCGTCGCGGCGATCGGTGAACACCTTGCGAACACCGCAGCCGGAGCGGACCCCAGCCGAGCGTCAGCGCCGCAGCAGTCCCGCGGGATACCGCGGCAGCGGGCCGAGCACTTCGGGAACGCGCCGCAGCGCCGCCTCCAGCCCGTCGCACAGTGCTGCCACGCGGCCGGCGTCCGCCCGGCTCGCACGGCGCACCACGTCGTCGCGCGTGCGCACGTCGTCGAACTGAACGAAACGGCTGCGCCCCGGCGTGACCGCGGCCTCGTAGTCGCGGAACTTGAAGTCGCCCCCGATGAGGGCGGGCTCGCGCGTCGTCCAGACCGCCCGGATGCCGTACGCGTCCGCCGTGACCAGCCCGTGCAGCGACGTGGTCAGCACGGCCCCCGCCGAGGCGATCTCCCGCACCACGGGCGGCGCCGCGCGGTGCAGGTCGACCGCGCGCACACCGTCCCGCCGGGCCAGCGCGAGCAGGTCCTCATCGCCGCGATGGTGCCCGTGCGCGACGAGCGCGACCTGTCCATCGGATCCGGGCCGCCTCAGGTGCCGCCCCACCAGCAGTCCCGGATCCCCGTAAGCGACGGCCCCGGCACCGATACGCTCCGCGGTGAGCGGCCCGCGCACCGCGAGCACCGTGGCCTCGGGCAGCAGGCGCTCGGCGTCGTCGATCGCACCCGTGCCCCAGATCGCGCCGTCGAAGTCGGCGGGAAGGAACTGGATGAGGCTGCCGACGCCGACCAGCCGCGCCCGGTCGGGCTCGCGATGCAGCGGCACGAGGCCGTACCGCGGCAGCAGCAACGGGGTCAGCGCGTCGCCGAAGTTCGGATGGCCGTCCCACCAGAACGCGGGGACGACCACGCCGCGGGTGCCGACCGCGGGCGCAGCCTGCACCGCTCGGCGCGCCTGTCGCAGGCGTCGCCGCAGCGCGCCCTCGTACCGCCACGTCCCGGTCGTCACGGGCCCTCCGCAGACGTGTAGACCTGCAGGTACCGCTCGGCCACGCGTTCCCAGGTGAACTCGCCCACGCGGTCGGCGCCCGCGGCCGCGAGCTTCGACCGTAACGCCGGATCCGCCAGCACGCGCGAGATCGCCGCGGCCAGCGCGTCCACGTCCTCCGGATCGACGAGGATGCCGTCCTCCCCGTCGCGGACGAACTCGCCGGCGCCGCCGCGGTTCGTCATCACGAGCGCGGTCGATGCCCGCCAGGCCTCGAGCGCCGCGATGCCGAACGCCTCGGAGCGGCTCGGCACCACGAGCGCCCGGGATCCGGCCAGCACGGTCGCGACCTGCGCGGGCGAGCACCAGCCGAGGAAGTCGACGACATCTTCCAGGCCGTGCGCCGAGACCTGTTCCTGCAGCGCTGCACGCTCGGGACCGTCGCCCGCGATCACGAGCCGCGCATCCGCCCGCGTCGGAACGGGCTGCGCGGGTTCCGTCGCGGCGGACCGCCCGGGCTGCTCCGGCATCGTCGAAGTCGACCCTGCCGTCGTCGCGGAGCCCGGATCGCTCTGCGCCCGCAGGCGAGCGAGCGCCTCGAGCAGAAGGTCGAATCCTTTCATCCGGCCCAGCCGCCCGACGGCGGCGAGATAGGGGCCGTGCGGGAGCCTGCCGCGGATCCCGTCGTCCTGCGCCACGTCGAGCGCGACGCCGTTCGGCACGACCACGCCGCCGACCAGCCCGAACCGAGCGCGCAGGTCGCGCAGCACGTACTCCGAGGGCGCGGTGACCGCCGCGGCTCGGGCGAGCGCGTCGCGCAGCCCCCGCCGCAGCAACGCCGACTGGGCGAACACGTTGTCGTCGTCGCCCGTGGTCTCGCCGTGGGAGGTGATGATCAGCGGGGTGCCGAACCGGCGATGCAGGGCGAGGGCGTACAGCCCGTTCGGGCCGAAGCAGTGCACGTGCAGCGCGTCGGGGCGGAATCGCCGATGCGCGCGCGCCCACTGCGACCAGGCGCCGGGGGCGCGTCGGGCGAATCGTGCGAGCGAGCTCGCGTGCCGGGCCGGCAGCGGCGTCGGCAGATAGCGCACGGCGAAGGCGTCCGCCTGCTCGGCGTCCGCCCGCCCGCCACGGTCGACGGCCCACACCTCGACCTCGACGCCCCGGGCGATCAGAGCCCGGGCGACCTCGGCGACGTGCGTCTCGACGCCGCCGACGTGCGGCGCGTACGACGAGGTGATGAGTGCGACGCGCCGCGTGGTCACGACCGCCCGCGCTGGCGGCGCGGGCCGCCGGTGGCGTCGTCGGCGATGAAGTCGCCGAGCAGGGAGTCGAAGTCGCTGACCTCCGGATCCGCGGATTCCTCCTGGTCCGTCGAGTCCTCGGCGGGGTTCGCGGTCGCCGAGGCGGCGCGTGCTGCCGACCGCGCGGACGAGGCCGCCCGGCGCGGTTTCGCGGCAGGTGCCGCCGGCGTCTCGGTCTCGTCCGGCGCAGCCTCTGCCGCGGGCTGCTCCGGCTCCAGGTTCGCCGGAACGATCGGCATCGGCAGGGCGACCGGCGCGGACGTGGCGCCCGTGCGCTTCGGCCCGGCCGGAGCGGCCTCCTCCGCCTTCGCGCCACCCGACTTCGCTCCACCGGATTTGGCTCCGCCCGGCTTCGGCGCGGATTCGATCTTCTCCCGGTAGTCGTAGGCGTAGCCTGCCTGCCGTCCGGTCACGGGCACGCGGTTCATCACCACGCCGAGCACGCGACCTCGCGCCTTCTCGAGCGTGTTGAGCGCCTTGTCCACCACCTCGTACGTGGTCTTGCCCGCCGCCACGACGATGAGGGCGCCGTCGGCCTGATTCGTCAGCACGGCGCCGTCGGTCACGGCGAGCACCGGGGGTGCGTCGATGATGACCGTCGCGTGCTTCGTGAGGTCCTTCACGAGCTGGTGCATGCGCTCGGATCCGAGCACCTCGCTCGGGTTCGGCGGGATGGTGCCGGCGGTCAGCACCGCCAGGTTGGGGATGTCGGGCGCGGTCTGCGCCACATCGGTGAGCTTCGCCCTGCCGGCGAGCACATCGGTGAGCCCGGCGCCGGCGACCAGGCCGAGCGTCGATGCGACCGTGGGGCGGCGCAGATCGCCGTCCACGAGCACCACGTTCGTGCCGGCCGCCGCCAGGGTCATCGCGAGATTCGCCGCGACCGTGGACTTGCCCTCCCCGGGCAGCGCGCTCGTCACCACGATCGTGCGCGGCGGGTGGTCCACGTCCATGAACTGCAGATTGGTCCGCAGCGCGCGCAACGACTCCCGCACGGCGAAGTCGGTGCGCGAATCGGCCGGCGCCTCGCCCTCGGCGACGATCCGGCGTTCGGCGGCCACCGCGTCGACCTTCGGGATGGTGCCGACGACCGGCACCCCCAGGCGCTGCTCCACGTCGTCCGTGCTGCGCACCCGGCGGTCCGAGATGGCACGGATCATCGCGAATGCGATCCCTCCGCCGAGCCCCAGCAGGCCGCCGACCAGCAGCGCCGTGGGCACGCTCGGGAAGATCGGCGCCTCCGGCAGGGCCGCCGTCTGGGCGACGTAGATCATGACCGGCGAGGTGTCCGGCTTGCCATCGATGCCGTCAGTGGCGTCGATCACCGAGATGAGCCCCTGCATCCAGGCGTCCGCGAGCTGCTGCGCGGCCTTCGGCGACGATGCCGTGGCCGCGATGTTGATGATGTTCGTGCTCTCGGGGTTCGTCACCGTGATGCGCTTCACGAGCGCCTCCGGGGTGTCGGAGAGGTTGAGCGCGGCCGCCGCGTTCACGCCGACGTTGCGCCAGCCCGCCATCACCAGGTAGGTCGGCACCTTGGCGCGCCCGTAGGTATCACCCGACTGCGCGAGCTGCTGCTCCGGGTCGGTCGGCGTGGTCCTGCTCTTCACCAGCCCGCTCACTGAGGCCTCGTACACCGGGGTCTGGATCTTGACCCACCCGTAGGCCGCACCGAGGCCGACCGCGGTCATCAGGATGATGGCGATCCAGTTGCGCCGCAGCGCCCGCAGATAGTCCCGGATGTCCATGTCAGCCCTTCGGGGTGGATGAGTAAGCACGATCATACAAACGGGCGCCGATCGGCTCCCTGGCGCGGGCCCGTCGTTCGGCCGCCCGCCGTTCCGCCGGACTCTGACGTGCATCCTTCGGCGGTGCCCAGTACTGCCCCTCGCCCTTCGAGACCGCGAGCGCCTGGGCTCCCAGGCAGATCCCCGCGACCAGGAACGGGACCGAGACCTGGGCGGCGACCCAGAACAGGTCGAACTGCGCCGCAGTGATGCGCAGCACGACCGCGCCGAGGGCGACGGCGCCGTAGCGGGGCGACATCCGCCACAGCACGACGACGAACCCGATCCACATGATCACGAAGCCGAGCAGACCGACCACCCCTGCCGAGGCGGCGACCTCGAGCTCGGCCTGCGGCGGCTGGAAGTGCGCCCACGGATGCACGTACCAGTAGCGCAGGCCGTGCCCGAAGATCGGCGAGAGCTTCCACAGCGCGTACACCTCGCGGATCCAGTCCAGCCGTGCGTAGGCGGAGTTGAACTGGTTGCCCGACGCGAACTGCTCGATCACGCTCTGCACGATGAGCAGCACGGCGGGGATGGCGAGCAGGGTGAGGAAGACGGCATGCCCGGCCGCGCCCCGGCGGATGATGAGGATGAAGAGCGCGGCGAGCAGTCCGGCGACGGCCTGCCGCGACTGCGTGAGCAGCAGCGCCGCACCGAAGACGAACACGAGCGCGACGGTCCAACGGCGGGCGAGCCCGAGCCAGTCCGGTCTCGCGTAGGCCAGGAAGACCCCGAGCGCGAGAGCCCCGCCTGCCGCGTTCTTGTGCATCGGCCACGGCCACACCGGATAGACGGCATCGATCGGATGCCCCTGCACGACGTTGATCCCGGCCGTGACGTAGGTGCCGGCGGCGATCAGCACCAGCATGCCCAGCAGCAGGATCACCGACAGGCGCGCATATCCGGCCCGGCCCAGCCCCCAGCCCAGCACGAGCGCCCCGGAGACCAGCAGCCACGCGTGGAACCACTCCACCGTGTTCTGCGGGAACGGGTTCACGATCACGGTGAAGACCGTGCTGAACTGGTAGATCGCGTTCAGCCACAGCATCGCGCGCATCGGCGGGCTGAAGTTCCGGCTGCCCAGAAGCACGACGGTGCCGAATCCGGCCGCGATCGCCGCATCCGACACCGTCAGATCCGCCCCGCCGACCGCGAGCCGCTCCGTGACGAAGGCGACCGGCGCCGCCATCAGCGCGATGGCCAGTGGCGTCGACCAGGTGAGCACGGCGCCGACGACGAGCGCCGCGAGTGCGGCGGCGGTGAGCACGGAACCGGTGGTGGCATGCTCCAGCAGCAGGTAGGCCGCGATCGCCACGCCGACGGCGATGACCACCCAGCGCCAGGTCGCGGCCCAGGCTCCGGGGAGGGCGTCACGAAGGCGCGATACGACCTTCGCGCCTGTCCCCATGACCCGCACCTCCGTAGCCGCCCATTATCCCACGCGGACCCTTCGGGCCATCGGGCGAGGACGTCGCCGACGACCGTCACGGAGAGCATCCCACCGAATGCGACATCCGTCATCCGATTCGCGTCGTATCCTGCGGATCCTCGAGAACGTCCGTGATGATCCCAGCCCGCACTCGTCTCCTCATCGGGTGGTCCGCAACCGACGGGGGATCGTTGCGGCTCCCGACCACCCGGCACCGCGTCCCCGGTGCGCGATGCGGCCGGTGCCCTCCGGCCCGGCCGCATCGCCTTCGTCCGCGGGCCGCCGAGCCCGAACGCCCGCGCCAGCCCGTTGTGCTGAGCGAGGGCACGCACAAGGCCGCCTCACCGCGAAACTCCCCCGTGCATTCCCGTCCCCGCAGCCCTAAGGTGAGCACAGCCGGGGAACTCCCCTCCTCGGCGTTCTAGCCGGTGCAGTCCACTGCGAAGAAGCGAAGAGCTGGGGTTCTCCTCGCTTCGATGGACCGCGGCTCGGACTGCACCGGCGCCCCAAGCCCCGCCCATGGCATCCGCTGCGCACCCCTAGTCGTGCAGCAGCCCGCCCTGTCGCACACCCAGCGACTCCACCAGCTCCCGCATCCGCGCCTCGCCTGCGACCGGCGAGAACTCGGCGAACCACCGTTCGAACAGCGGCCCCCGGTGCGGGGAGATCGCCCCCGTCACCACGTCGGCGATGCGGTCGGCGAGCGCGGCGGCATCCCCGGCGGGCACGACCTGTGCGGCGCCGCCGACCACCTCGGGCAGCGCGCCCGCGTCGCTCACGATCAACGGCACCCTGGCCGCCATCGCCTCGGCCGCCACGAGCCCGAACGACTCGGCGATCACCGACGGCACCACGAGAAGGTCGATCGTGTCGAAGAAGTCGGCGGCGTCGACCCAGCCTGCGCGATGCGTGAGTCGTGCGACCGCGCCGAGCGCATCCTCCATCACCACGAGGTCCTCCTCGTGCACCGCTTCCGGCTCCCCGGCGAGCACCAGCCGGAAGCGGCCCGGCATGCGGTCCTCGAGCAGGCCGACGGCATCGGCGAGCACATGCACGCCCTTGTCCAGCCCGAGCTGCCCGAGGAAGCCGATGCGGATCCGTCCCGACGCGTCCGGATCCGGCTTCGCCCGGCGGATCCGATCCGTCCAGTTCGGCAGCACGAGCGCGCCGGGCACGGCCTCCAGCATGGCTCGCGACGGCACGAGGGTCGTGACGGCGCCGCGACGGGCGAGCGGCGACAGGATCCAGCGGATGCCGGTCGGCTCCTGATGCAGGTGCACCAGCCGCCCGGCACGACGCACGGTGGCCAGCGAGGGCACCAGGCCGTTGCACCAGAGCAGACCGTCGGGCCGCTCGCGGTCCCACCGGCGCAGCGCCCACATCCACAGGGCGCGGTTACTGGCGGCGAGTCCGATCACCGGCAGCCTCCTGCGCACCGTCTCGTCCAGCAGAGGCGACGGCGCGGGCACCACGACGGTGACGTCGACACCCAGCTCGCGCATCGTCTCGGCCATGCGCAGCAGCATGGTCGCTCCCCCGCCGAGGTCGCCGCTGTTCGCGGCGAGGAAGACCCGCTCGAAGCGGGCCGGACTCCGGTGCACCGCCCAGCTCGCGCCTTCGGCGAGCGCCCAGGTCTCCGCCGGCTCGAGCAGCGGCAGCAGCGCCACACGCCCGCGCTCCTCGGTCCGCTCGTCGACCCCCGGTGTTCCGACCGTGCGAAGCGGTCGTGCAGCGTCAGTCATCAGTGCCTCCCCAAGTGGCACAGAAGATGCCTCCCACAGGCACCGCAGCCTCGGGTGGGCTGCACCCCGCACGATACGTCAGAACACGGGCGTCCGGAAGCGTCTTCAGCAAAGCCGCAGACGACGCGATCACGAGGCGACGGCGGCGGGAGCCCATCGCGTCATCGCGTCCTGGACCCCTGTCGTTTTGGGGGATCCGGATCCATGCCGTAAGCTTTCTCTTTGGTGTGCGATCACTGCTGGTCGCACCCGCGAACGTGAGCCCTCCACTGGCGTGTTCCTCTCCCCTCAGGGAGGGAACCACCCCGGAGTGGGATTCACGAACCTCTCCGTTCGATCAAGAAAGCAGCACTATTGTGACGCGCACTTACACCCCCAAGGCCGGGCAGGTCCAGCGTGACTGGGTCGTCATCGACGCCACCGACGTCGTTCTCGGTCGCCTCGCCTCGCACGCCGCCGCGCTCCTGCGCGGCAAGCACAAGGCCACCTTCGCCAACCACATCGACTCGGGTGACTTCGTCATCATCGTGAACGCCGACAAGGTCGCGCTCACCGGTCAGAAGCTCCAGAAGAAGATCGCCTACCGCCACTCGGGCTACCCGGGCGGGCTCAAGGCCGTCGCCTACTCCGAGCTGCTCGAGAAGAACCCGGTCCGCGCTGTGGAGAAGGCCATCCGTGGCATGCTCCCCAAGAACAGCCTCGGCCGCCAGCAGCTGGCGAAGCTCAAGGTCTACACCGGCTCCGAGCACCCGCACGCCGCTCAGCAGCCCAAGACGTACACCCTCGACCAGGTCGCCCAGTAAGCGCCGTTACGAACAAGGACATACTCGTGGCTGACATCGAAACCACCGAATTCCCGCAGAACTTCTCGACGGAGACCCCTGAGGCCGCCGCCGTCGAGACCGCTCCGCGTCCCGTTCTCAACGTCCCCGGCGCTGCCGTGGGCCGTCGCAAGCAGGCCATCGCCCGCGTGCGCCTCGTCCCGGGCGCCGGCACCATCACGGTGAACGGCCGCACCATCGAGGACTACTTCCCGAACAAGCTGCACCAGCAGCTGATCAACGACCCGTTCACGGTGCTGAACCTCGCGGGCTCGTACGACGTGATCGCCCGCATCTCCGGCGGTGGCCCCTCGGGCCAGGCCGGCGCCCTGCGCCTGGGCATCGCTCGTGCGCTGAACGAGATCGACGCCGAGAACAACCGCCCGACCCTGAAGAAGGCCGGCTTCCTCTCGCGCGACGCTCGCGTCAAGGAGCGCAAGAAGGCCGGTCTCAAGAAGGCCCGCAAGGCGCCTCAGTACTCGAAGCGCTAAACCGCACAGTCCTCTATGGCTCTGTTCGGTACGGACGGGGTGCGGGGGCTGGCCAACGGCCCCCTCACCGCCGATATCGCGCTCACCCTGGCCCAGGCGACAGCTGTCGTCCTGGGCCAGGGCCGTATTGCCGAGGCTCGCAAGGCCGCCGGCAAGCGTCTCACCGCCGTGGTCGCCCGTGACCCGCGGATCTCGGGACACTTCCTCAGCGCCGCCGTCGAGGCGGGTCTCGCCTCCTCCGGGGTCGATGTGCTCGACGCGGGCACGCTGCCGACCCCGGCCGCGGCGTTCCTCATCGCCGACATCGACGCCGACTTCGGCGTGATGATCTCGGCGTCGCACAACCCGGCGCCCGACAACGGCATCAAGATCTTCGCCCGTGGCGGAGTGAAGCTGCCCGACCTCGTCGAGCAGCGCATCGAAGAGGCGATGGCCGGCGAGAAGCTGCGCCCCACGGGCGCCGACGTCGGCCGCGTGCGCCGCTTCTCCGACGCCGAGGACCGTTATGTGATGCACCTGCTGGCCTCGCTGCCGCACCGGCTCGACGGCCTCCACGTCGTGCTGGACTGCGCGCACGGCGCAGCGTCCGGCGCCTCCCCCGAGGCGTTCCGCAACGCAGGCGCCCGGGTGACCGTGATCGGTGCGGATCCTGACGGGATCAACATCAACGACGGCGTCGGATCCACGCATCTCGACAAGCTCGCCGCCGAGGTCATCCGCGTCGGCGCCGATGTCGGCATCGCGCACGACGGCGACGCGGACCGCTGCCTCGCGGTCGACGCCGACGGCAACATCGTGGACGGCGACCAGATCATGGCGATCCTCGCGGTTGCGATGAAGGACCGCGGGCGCCTGGCCGAGAACACCCTCGTCGCCACCGTGATGAGCAACCTGGGCCTGCACGTCGCGATGCGCGAGCACGGCATCACCGTGCGCCAGACCGCGGTCGGCGACCGCTACGTGCTCGAGGACATGAACGCCGGCGGCTACTCGCTGGGCGGTGAGCAGTCCGGCCACGTCATCATGAGCGACTTCGCCACGACCGGCGACGGCGTGCTCACCGGTCTGCACCTGGTCGCCGAGATGGCGCGCCAGAAGAAGTCGCTGGCCGAGCTCGCCGCGGTCATGACCGTGTACCCGCAGAAGCTCGTCAACGTCAAGGGCGTCGACCGCACCAGGACCGACGACGAGCACGTGCAGAAGGCGGTGCAGGCGGTGGAGGCCGAACTCGGCGAGACCGGCCGCGTGCTGCTGCGCCCCTCGGGCACCGAGCAGCTCGTGCGCGTGATGGTGGAGGCCGCCGACGAGACCTCCGCCCACGAGTACGCGCACCAGCTCGCCGAGGTCGTGCGCGAGCGACTCGCGCTCTGACATCCGCACCATCCGGAACGGCCGCACAGGATTCCTGTGCGGCCGTTCTGTCACAATGGACGTTCTGCCGCGTTGAGGATCCTGGGGGTGAAGGCGTGAGCGATTCCCCGCCGACCGCGGCCCCGTTCTGGCATCGGCTGACCACCTGGGCTCTCATCTACGGAGCCGTCGTCGCCATCATCGTGTTCTCGCCGTATCCGTTCCTCTCGGTGTTCGATCCGCTGATCCAGAGGATCGGAGCGGTGGTCCCGGGGCTCACGCTCGTCCGCGCCGAGTTCATCGCGAACATCGCGATGTTCGTGCCGTTCGGCATCTTCCTGGCCGTGTTCCTCCCTCGCCGCCGATACCTCGTGCTTCCCATCGGCTTCGTCACCACCGTCACCATCGAGACCGTGCAGGGCCTGTTCCTGATGTCCCGCAGCGATTCCGTGCTCGACATCCTGTCGAACACCGCCGGCGCCGCCATCGGTCTCCTCATCGTCGAGCTCGTCGACGCGTCCCGGCGCCGATCCCGCAGATTCGCGCGGACGGACGGCGACTGAGCAGGCTTCCGATATTCCGCGGTCTGGATTCTGGGCCGACTCCGGGTTAGCATGAAGCCACGTTCGCATCCTTTGGGAGGATGCGGGCGGCGGCTCCACGGCTGTTCGACCCGAAAGATCAGCCTCGAGTCGGTGAGCGACGTCGGCCGTGGGAAGCCGATGCTCTGGGGAGGATGGCGAGTGCCATCCGCCGTTGTGGGAACGGTTCTGGGGAGTTCTGGGGAGTGTTTGAAAAAGTCGATCTTGTAGCGACGTCTCATACCGTCGCGCAGTGGCGTCACGCGTACGCCACACGTCTCGCCATCACGGACACGGTCGTCGTGTTCGCATCCGTGATGATCGCGCAGGTCGTGAGATTCGGATTCGGTGACTCGCACGTCGTCGGACTGAATCTCCTCGACACCGAGCTCGGATACTCGATGTTCTCGATCGGGCTCGCCCTCGCCTGGCTGCTGTCGTTGCGGCTGACCGGATCACGCAATCCGAAGCTCGTCGGCGGCGGAACGCTGGAGTACAAGCGCGTCATGGACGCCAGCGTGCGTCTGTTCGGCGTACTGGCGATCCTCGCGTTCGGGTTCCAGCTGCAGATCGCGCGCGGCTACGTGCTGGTCGCGTTCCCGATCGGGCTGGGGCTGCTGTTCCTGGGCCGGTGGCAATGGCGCCGCTGGCTTCTGAGGCAGCGCACCGCCGGCCGGTATGCGCATCATGCGGTGCTGCTCGGGGAGCGCGAGAAGTCGCGGCACGTCGGGGCATCGATCCTGCGCGAGCCGGGTCTGGGCGTGCGGCTGCTGGGGGCCGTCACCGAGAACGGCAGCGATCAGGACCTGCTCCCCGACGTGCCCGTGATCGGCGGGTTCGACCGCGCGATCGAGGCGATCCGCGCGTCGGGCGCCGACACCGTCGTCTACAGCGGATCCGATCGGATCAGCCCCGAGGCGCTGCAGGAGCTCGGCTGGGAGCTCGAGGAGGCGAAGATCGAGCTGCTGGTCGCCCCCGCTCTCACGGGCGTCGCGGGCCCGCGCCTGCACTCGAACCCGACGCCCGGCTTGCCGCTCATCCAGGTCGACTATCCGACGTTCGAGGGCATGAAGTACGTGGCCAAGCGCACGCTCGACATCGCCGCGTCCATCGTCGCGCTGATCGTGCTGAGCCCGCTGTTCGCGATCATCGCGCTGCTCGTGCGTCAGGACGGCGGCAGCGCGCTGTTCCGGCAGCAGCGCATCGGCGTCGACGGCCGGCGCTTCGAGATGCTGAAGTTCCGCACCATGGTCGTCGACGCGGAGGACCGGCTGCCGACGTTGCTGGACCACACCGACGGCAATGGCGTGCTCTTCAAGATGCGGCACGATCCCCGAGTGACTCCCGTGGGGCGCCTGCTGCGCCGGCACAGCCTCGATGAGCTTCCGCAGCTGGTCAACGTGCTGCGCGGCAACATGTCGCTCGTCGGACCCCGCCCGCCGCTCGCGAGCGAGGTCGAGCACTACGACTACCGCATGCAGCGCCGCTTCCTGGTGCGCCCGGGCCTCACCGGCCTCTGGCAGGTGAACGGCCGTTCCGACCTCTCCTGGGACGACAGCGTGCGACTCGACCTGTTCTACGTCGAGAACTGGTCCCTGACGGGCGACCTGATCATCCTGTGGCGGACGCTGCGGGTGGTGTCGACCGGCGTCGGCGCCTACTGAAGGCCGAGGCGCGCGACGTGTCGGGGCTGATCGTCACCGAGTGGATCGAGCGGTCCGGCGGGGCGGAGCGGGTCCTGGACGCCATGGGCGAGGTCTTCCCCGATTCGGAGATCTTCTGCCTGTGGAACGATGCGCCCGAACGGTTCGCGAAGGGACGCGTCGCCGAGTCGTGGCTGTCGCGGACGCCGTTCCGCAAGCACAAGGCGGCGTCGCTCCCCCTGCTCGACGCGACATGGCGGCGCGCACCGGTGCGTAGCGACCACGAATGGGTGCTCGCGAGTTCCTACGTGTTCGCCCACCACGTGCGGGTTCCTGATCCGTCGGTGCCGAAGTTCGTCTACGCGCACAGCCCGGCACGCTATCTCTGGGATCCGGAATCCGACGATCGCGGCCGGCATGCGCTCGTGCGCGCCGCCTCGCCCACGTTCCGCGGCATCGATCGCCACCGGGCGCAGGAGGCCACGACGATCGCGGCGAACAGCCGATTCGTCCGAGACAGGATCGCCCGGGCATGGCAGCGCGATGCCACCGTGATCCACCCGCCCGTCGCGGTCGAGGCGATCGGCGAGCACCAGGACTGGCGCACTCAGGTCCTCGATGCCGAGGAGCGACGCATCCTCGAACGGCTGCCGGAGACCTTCATCATGGGTGCGTCGCGGTTCACCCCCTACAAGGCGCTGGATTTGGTGATCGCGGCTGCCGACCGTGTCGGGTTGCCCGTCGTCATCGCCGGCCGGGGGCCCGACGAGATGCGCCTCCGCGCGCGTGCGGCGGAGGCCGGGGTCCCCGTCGAGTTCGTCATCGCACCCTCGGACGCCCTGATGTACGCGTTGATGCAGCTGAGCGCCGTGTTCGTCTTCCCGCCCATCGAGGACTTCGGGATCGTCCCGGTCGAAGCGCAGGCGGCGGGAACCCCTGTGGTCACCGGACCGATCGGCGGCCAGATCGAGACGATCGTCCCCGGCGTATCGGGGGTGATCGCAGAGTCCACTGATCCGGGCGATCTGGCCGTCGGCATCGAGGACGCACTGCGTCTGGCCCCGTTCGACTCCCGGATCCTGAGTGAGCGGTTCGGGGCGGACCGCTTCGCCCGTGAGCTGCAGGAGTTCGTCCAGGTCTGAGCGCGCCGGGCCCCCTATCCTGCTGATCGTGCCCTCCGCCCCACCGCCGCCGACCGCCAGCCGGCCCCGACCGCGCGCCGTGACGCGACGCATCGCCCTCGTCGCGCGGATCCTGCTCGTGCCGTACGCGATCGCCGTGCTGTTGGTCACCTGGCTGCCCGCGGAGGACGCCGGAAAGGTGACCGGCATCGTCGCTGTCCTTGCACGCCTTGTCGCGGCATCGGGCATCCCGTTCGCGTCCGCCTACGCCGTGCTCGAGTTCGCGGCGAACATCGCCCTATTCGTGCCGCTGGGGGTGCTGCTGGCCGCGGGCTGGCGGCGGATGCATGCCGGGGTCGTCATCGCCGTGGGGTGCGCCGCCAGCACCGTCATCGAACTCGTGCAGCTGGCCCTCCCGAGCCGCTACTCGACGCTCTCCGACGTGATCGCCAACACGCTCGGCACGGCCGTCGGCCTGGTGATCGCGCGGGCGTTCTCCCGGCGACGGAGGGCCGACGAAGCCTGACGCAGCCGGTCTACTTGCAGGTCGGCTCGACGGTCGTCGGCGTCGCGCGCGACATCGGTGTCGTCCAGACCTTGAGTGGCCCACCCGGACCCGGTGCGGTGAACTCGACGTTCACGGTGTGCGTATCGGCGAAGTGGCTGAAGACCTCGATCTTCACGGCAGGTCGGCCGAGGTGTTCGCCCTGGCTGAGGATGTTCGCAGGCTGCCCGTCGATCGTGATGCTCGACAGCGTGCCGCCCGCCGGTCCGTAGAAGACGGCGTAGCTGCTGATGTCTCCCGCTGCGAAGTAGGGACCCGTGATGTACGGCGGCAGGCCAGCGGCCGCCTCCTCGGTCAGGCTCGATGTGAGCGTCATCGTGCCCTTGACCACCTGATCGGTGCGGCAGGCATCGATCTTCATGTCGAGGTAGTAGCTCTTCTTCGACCCGGTGTTGTCGTTCAGGTAGACGCCCAGAACGCTCTGCTCCTTGTCGTCCGTCGGCATGATGCCGCTCATCCGTGAATTGTCGACCAGCGCGGTCTGCTGGGGATCATTGCTGAGGTAGAGCAGCCGCCCCTCGTCGGATGCACGGAACAGCGCCTGGATCAGCTTCACCGGCGAAGCCTTGCCGGAGGTGACCGCCGAGAAGATCGTGTCCGCAGCGGAAGCGAAGAACGCGTCCTGCTCCGGACCGGTCGGATAGGTGAAGTACACCTGGTTGAGCAGCAGCGGGACCGCGTTCTGCGAGGTCAGCTGATCGCCGGTCGCCAAGGTCACCGGACCAGTCGCCTCGAGGATGTAGGACAGCGTGACCGGGTCGATCGACAGCACCGCGTCGAAGTTCGTCCCGACGTCCCTCGCCCACCATGCGCGCAGGATCTGGACCGCATATGGCAGATTCGGCACCATCGTGAAGTCGGGCGTGTAGCGACCGATCTTGTCGCCGAAGATGTTGACGGCCTGCGGGTCCAGGTCCGTGACGGGATTCGGACTGCCCTGATGCTTGAAATCGGAGCTGCTCACGACCGTGCCGCGCGTGATCGTACCGTTGTCGACGGTGATCGGAAGGAACTGCGCCGCGTTGCCGCCGAGGCTCCGCGCCTCCGAGTTGCCCTGGAACATCAGCAGGTAGGTGCGCGGGCCCTTCGCCCCGAGCGCGTCCGGCAGGACGCTCAGCACCTCGCGCGCGGTCTTCATCGTCGGCTGCAGCTTCGTCAGCTCGGAGTCGAGCCTGCCGACCCCGTCGGCGACGGGACCGACGAGCTGAGCCTTGTCGACCTTGCGGAGGTCGGCCGTCGCCTTCTGGATCCCGGCATCGACGGAATCGAAGGTCTTCGAGAGCGCGGTGATCGATGCAGGGTCGATCCGCCCATCTGCGATGTTCAGATCGCTCAGTTTCACGCTCGCCGCGGGCCGGACGACGTCCATCGCGAGGCCGTCTGTCACTTCGGCGACGGTGCGGACAGCGGAGAGATTGGAACCGACGACGGGGAGCTTCTCTGCGAAACTCCACTGCCACCCCTTCGTCGCCGCGACCGCAGCTGCGGTCTGCGCCGACACCGTCGCCGAGCTCTTGGCCGCGGCGTCGAGATCGCCGGTGAGCACCGACTTCTGCACTTGCTGCACGCCGGTCATCGCCGCCTCCAGATGGCCGCGCGCAGACATCGCCTTGTCGTAGACCTGCTTGCCGATGATGCCGCCGACCACGGCGATCACGATGAGCAGAAGGAACACTCCGCCCACGATCCATGGCCAGATCCGACGGCGTCGGGGCTTGGACTCGAGGCGTTCCGCCTGGCGATCGCGGAGTTCACGGCGCGAGGGAGGCGTGCTACTCATGACTCCATCCAACCATCACCGGCAGAAGCCTCTTGGGCGCGTATTCCCAGCAACAGGGCGGCTCGGCCTGCGCGCATCTCGAAGTCCCACGATGAGGAGAGCCCGCGACGACGCGACTAGTCGATCTTTACGGTCTCCATCAGCCGTGACGACTCCAGCGCCGCCTCGACGACAGCGAGCGTGCGCAGCCCCTGCTCCATGGTCACGACGTCGGAACGGCTGCCCAGCACGGCATCCCGGAAGGCCTCGTGCTCCACCCGGAGCGGCTCGCGTTTGGTGAACGCGTATCGAATGACGTCTCCTTCCGAGACGCCGCGGAAGCTGGACACCGACTCCCACTCGAGTGGAATGGTGCCGTTCGCGAAGAAGGTGAGGTCGCCGGTCGCGGTGTCGGCGACGAACGCGCCCTTCTCCCCCGTGACAACGGTGACCCGCTCCTTCATCGGGCTCAGCCAGTTCACGATGTTGTTCACGATCACGCCGCTCTCCGTTCGGCCCGTGATGGTGATCATGTCCTCGTGCTCACGACCGCTCTTGAACGCGGTCTGCGCGAACACACGCTCGTAGTCGGACTGGACGACCCACGCCGTCAGGTCCACGTCGTGCGAGGCCAGGTCCTTCGCGACGCCGACATCGGCGATCCGGGACGGAAAGGGCCCCTGACGCCGGGTGACGACCTGGTAGACGGCCCCCAGCTCACCGGCCGCGAGCCGCCGTCGGAGCTCTTGCAAGGCAGGGTTGAAACGCTCGATATGCCCGACGGCGCCGACCAGCCCCGCTCGCGAGAACGCCTCGACCATGCGGCGTCCAGCATCGAGACTGTGCGCGATCGGCTTCTCGACGAGGGTGTGCACGCCGGCGGCGGCGAGCTTGAGTGCCGCCTCCTCATGGAATCGAGTCGGCACCGCCACAACGGCGGTGTCGAGCCCTGCATCGATCAGCGCATCGATGTCGGGCAGGATGTCCAACTCGCCGGCGACACCGTGCGGATCCCCGCCCGGGTCCGCGATCGCGACGAGCTCGACGCCATCGATCTCGCGCAGCACGCGAGCGTGGTGCCGTCCCATCATGCCGACGCCGAGCAGGCCGGCGCGCAAGGCCATCAGGCGCCCGCCCCTGCGACGGCGTTCACCGCGGCCACGATGCGCTCGAGGTCGTTCTGCGACAGCGACGGATGGACCGGCAGGGAGACGACCTCCCGCGCCGCGCGCTCGGTCTCGGGCAGATCCAGTCCCGGGACGAAATGTGCGAGCGACGGGAGACGGTGGTTCGGGATGGGGTAGTACACACCGGCACCGACCTGGTGCTCCTCTTTCAACGCCGCCACGAACCCGTCCCGGTCCTCCGGAACGCGAACCGTGTACTGGTGATACACGTGCACCGCACCTTCTGCGACCGGAGGGACGACCACGCCCTGCAGGTTCGCGTCGAGGAACGCAGCGTTCTCTTGGCGCGTCGTGGTCCAGCCGTCGACCTTGGTCAGCTGCACGCGACCGATCGCTGCGTGGATGTCGGTCATGCGCGCGTTGAACCCGATGACCTCGTTCTCGTACTGACGCTCCATGCCCTGGTTCCGCAGCAGTTTGACCATGCGCGCGATCTCATCCGTCGCTGTCGAGACCATGCCGCCCTCGCCACTGGTCATGTTCTTGGTCGGATAGAGGCTGAACATGGCGAACTCGCCGAAGGTTCCGACCGGCCGTCCATCCAGTGCGGCGCCGTGCGCCTGCGCTGCGTCCTCGTACAGGGCGATGCCGGTCTCGGCGGCGAGCGCCTCCAGCTCACGCATGCGCGCGGGGTGCCCGTAGAGATGAACCGGCAGCACGCCCTTCGTCTTGGACGTGACCGCCGCCGCCACCGCATCCGGGTCGAGCGTGAACGTGTCGGGCTCGATGTCCACGAAGACGGGGGTCGCTCCCGTGAGTGCGACCGAGTTGCCCGTCGCGGCGAACGTGAACGACGGCACGATGACTTCGTCACCGGGGCCGACGCCTGCGGCAAGCAGTCCGAGGTGCAGGCCCGCGGTTCCGGAGTTCACCGCGACAGCCGGGCGCCCCTGCACGAAATGCGCGGAGAACTCGGCCTCGAAAACCGCGACCTCCGGGCCCTGCGCGACCATGCCGCTCCGCAGCACTCGATCGACGGCTTCGCGTTCTTCGTCGCCGATGATCGGCTTGGCAGGGGGAATGAACTCGCTCACGCGATCTCCTTCGTCAGTGTGCCGTTCTGCTCGCGGTACGTTGCGCCGCTCTGCGGACAGATCCAGATGCCGGTCGTGTCACCCGCGGTCAAGGGCACCCCGGCCTCACCGACCCAGCCGATGCGCTTCGCAGGTACCCCCGCGACAAGGGCGTACGCGGGAACGTCCTTGACCACGACCGCGCCGGCCGCCACGGTCGCCCAGGCGCCGATCGTCACCGGCGCGACGCACGTGGCACGCGCCCCGATCGCCGCGCCGCGCTCGATCGTCACTCCGACGGGCTCCCAATCGTGTGCGCTCTTGAGCGACCCGTCCGCGTTGATCGCACGCGGGTAGGTGTCGTTGGTGAGGACGACCGCGGGCCCGATGAACACGCCGTCAGCCAGTCGCGCCGGTTCGTAGACCAGGGCATAGTTCTGCACCTTGCAGTTGTCCCCCATCACGACACCCGTGCCGACGTACGCGCCCCGCCCGACGATGCAGTTCTCCCCCAGCCGGGCGCGCTCACGCACCTGAGCGAGGTGCCAGATGGATGATCCCGCCCCGATCTCAGCCTCAGGCGAGACGTCAGCGGACTCCACGATCCGCACGTCAGATCTCTCGGTCATTCAGCCCCCCCGTTTGATGAAATGCCAGAAACAGTCAGGCGGATCCGACCACGATGCGAGGCGTGCCGGCCCAGAGCGCGGCATCGCTCGCCGCACGCCCGTCGACGAGCAGCCTCACACCGGGGATCTGCGCAGGCGCCAGCGTTCGGTAGTCAGCGTGATCCGTCTGCAGCACGGCCACGTCCGCCGCCTCGCCGATCGCGAACGGCTCGAGACCGAGTGCCCGCAACTCTTCGTCCGTGTACAGCGGATCGTGCACGCGGACGTCGGCACCGCGCTCACGCAGTGCCTGGACGGTGGGGAACACTCCCGAGAACGCGGTCTCCTTCACGCCGCCCCGGTATGCCGCGCCCAGCACGACCGCCGTCAGCCCGGAGAGGGAACCGAGAACCGTCTCCGCCTGGGCTACCAGCCGCTCCGGCATCGATGCGTTGAGCTGCCGCGCGGTGCGGACGATGTCCGCGCCGGGGTCGGTGGACAGATAGAGCCGCGGGTACACGGGGATGCAGTGGCCGCCCACGGCGATGCCGGGACGATGGATGTGGCTGTACGGCTGCGAGTTGCACGCCTCGATGACTTTGTAGACGTCGATCCCGTTGGCCGCGGCGAAGAGCCCGAACTGGTTCGCCAAGCCGATGTTCACATCGCGATAGGTCGTCTCGGCGAGCTTCGCCATCTCGGACGCTTCTGTCGTCCCCAGATCCCACACCCCGTTGGGGCGCGGGAGGTCAGGGCGCTCGTCGAACTGGAGCACCGCCTCGTAGAACTCACGCGCACGTCGCGTGCCCTCCGGCGAGAGCGCGCCGATCAGCTTGGGGTACTTGCGCAGGTCCTCGAACACGCGCCCGGTCAGCACTCGCTCCGGCGAGTACGCCAGGTGGAAGTCGACGCCCTCCGTCAGACCGGAGCCGTCCTCCAGCATGGGCTTCCATCGATTGCGCGTGGTGCCGACGGGCAACGTCGTCTCGTAGGAGACCAGCGTTCCCGCCGTGAGATGCTCCGCAAGAGACGCAGTCGCAGCGTCCATGTGCTTGAAGTCGGGCTCCCAGGTCTCGTCGTTCACGAAGACGGGAGCCACCAGAACGACGGCGTCAGCACCGGGAATCGCTTCGGCGTAGGCGGTGGTCGCTCGAAGACGACCCGACGGAATCAACTCGGCGAGCTTCTCCTGCAGGTGCGCCTCGCCGGGAAACGGCTCCAGCCCCGCGTTGATCGTGTCGACGGTCTTCTGGTTGACATCGACGCCGATCACATCGTGGCCTGACGAGGCGAACTGGACAGCGAGGGGAAGCCCGATCTTTCCCAGGGCCACGACGGCGATGCGCATGGAATCATGCTATCGGTGGGCTTAGCGCGCTCGGCGCGCAGTGACCTACCGACGGTTGCCTGTTCCGTCGCGCTTCACCGGCCCTGGCGAACGTACCGCATCGTCGCCTCGAGGCCGCGCCGCCATCGACGAACCTGGTATTTCCACATCTCGCTTCGCGAGGGAACCTCTTCCGCCTCATTCCTTGGTATGTCGAGGCGAGAGACCCAGATCGCACGCAGAATCCAGCGAGGTTTGTGCGCCCAGGAAGCCGTCCGCACTCGCTGCCACCACGCAATGCTCGAGGCGTCATCCACCTGATTCGAGAAGAGCTCCCAGAGTCGCTGCTGCTCCAGATCGGCGTCGATGGCGACAGCACCGAGATCGGCGTCATAGAAGTAGTCACGAAGCGCCCAAATCGCCTTCCCCGCACGGGCAATCCCGACAAACTCGTCGCGTTCTGTCGCGGTGAATGTCTCGATGAGGGCTTTCATGACGAGCTCGTGCTCCTCGACGTGCTTGGGCGATCGTCGATCGCGCTCAGCATGAAGCGCCATGATGACCGCCGCGCCAGCCTTCGACGGCGCCTGCACCGGAGTATGCGCGACTATGACCGGCTGTCGCGACGCCCACAGCGCATCGAACGCATCAGCCGCATCGGCGAAGAACCCGGGGAACATCCAGTGCACATCGATATCGCATGGCCAGTCCGTGTGAATGTAGGTGACCGAGTGCTGAGGGAGCAATGCCGGTGTCGCTCGACCCACACGGGTGTGCCACCCGTGGCGTTCGAGGCCCTCGCAGAACTCCGCGAAGCGCGCAGGTTCGATCAGAATGTCCGCGTCCGCCGAGACGCGGGGCGGGCGGAGCGCATAATGTTCTGCCACCGGCCCTTTCAGGCTCAGCGCCTTGATGCCACTCTTTCGGGCAATCGCTGCGGCGAGCGCGTGCGCAAGCAGCGTACCCGCGCTCAAATCCAGATGCCCCGACTCCACGGGCCCATCCTAGGGAGAGAATCAGACGCAGGTCTGCCGATGGCAACGACGCACTCAAGAACCACGATGTATCCGAGTGCGAAACGCGCGAACCAGCGCGACAGGCAGCAACCCGCTCACAATCGAGGCGGCGATCTTCGCGTACTCGCGCGGGCCGGCCCCGAGCCTCGGGTAATACCGGAGCCGCACACGGATCTCGTCGCGTCGGTTCCGAAGCGCGCGCTTCGAGAAGTCCTCCTTCTCCACCCGGTAGGCGATAACAACCTCCGGAACCATATAGAGACGGTGGCCTCTGAGGAGCAACTCACACCACAGAGCCAGGTCTTCTGAACGGCGAAAGCTTGGGTAGCTGCCAGCCTCCCGCACCGCGGCCGCCCGCATGACCGTCGCAGGATGAATGGGCGTGAAGCCGCGCATCACGAGCTTGCGAGTCAGTTCTCCTGGTCGCCCAAGGAGCAGATCCGCGCCATCAGAAGACACTTCCCGCGCCCGTCCGGATGCGACAGCGAACTCCGGGTGCTCCCACAGCCATCCGCATACCGTCGCCAGATAGTCCGGCTCTGCCACATCGTCCGTGTCCATCCGCGCGATGTACTCGCCCTGTGCTTGTGCGAGGCCATAGTTCAACGCCGCGACGAAGCCTCGATTCTCGCCGTACCCCACCACACGGATCCGCTGGTCATCGAACTCCGCGGCGATGGAGTGCACGTCCGTTCCCGAACCGTCATCGACGATGATCAGCTCGAACCGGCGCTCCGTCTGGTCGAGGATAGAGCCGATAGCGGCTCGCAGCCGGTCGGGGTCGGTGTTGTACTCAGCCATGAGGACCGAGATCGGGATGCGGCCGACATTGTCTGTCACGCCGCTACCCTACCGATACCTCACGAGTACGGCGCGAGAGGCGCCTGCGGGCTGGCGGCCCGGAGGCGGTCTGGAACCGTAAACTCGCGGTATGAGGATCATGAGCGTCGTCGGCGCCCGCCCCCAGTTCGTCAAACTGGCCCCGGTCGCTGAGGCCGTCGTCGACGTCGGTCACGAGCACGTGATCGTGCACACCGGTCAACACTACGATCCGATGCTTTCGGACGTCTTCTTCCGCGACCTGGACATCCCGGCACCGGACGCGCACCTCGGCGTGGGCTCGGGCTCACACGGCGTCCAGACCGGCGCGATCTTGGCTCAAATGGATGAGGTACTAGAGCGCTTCCAACCCGACGCGGTCTTGGTTTACGGCGACACCAATTCGACACTCGCCGCAGCAATCAGCGCGACCAAGCTTCACTTCCCCGTCGCGCATCTCGAGGCCGGACTGCGGTCCTTCAACCGGGACATGCCGGAGGAGCACAATAGGGTGCTCACGGACCATGCGGCCGATCTCTGCCTCGCGCCAACACAGGCCGCTATCGGACATCTCGCAGCAGAAGGACTCGCCGCACGCTCAGTTCTCGTCGGGGACGTCATGACTGACGTTCTCTACCGGGTCAGAGACGCGGTCGCGCTGCGCAATTCTCCGCATCCTCTGGTCGGGGAGGCGGAACCGGGGAACTACTACCTCGCAACTATCCATCGCGCGGAGAACACCGATGCACCCGATCGGCTGCGCCAGATCATCGATGCTCTAGCTGCCGCGGATCGACCAGTCATCCTCCTCGCCCACCCGCGCGTACGCGCGAAAGCCGCCGAACATGGCATTCCCCTGAATGCGGGCGCGCTCCGGACCCGCGACCCGCTGCCCTACCCCGCCCTGATCGAGGCCGCTCGCACGAGCGCCGGCATCGTGACCGACTCCGGTGGTTTGCAGAAAGAGGCGTTCCTCCTCCGGGTGCCTGGCACCACTGTCCGCCGCGAAACGGAGTGGGTCGAGACCGTGGAACTCGGCTGGAACGTGCTCGCCAACACTGCCGAGGAGATCGCCGCAGCGCTGAGCCGCGCGATGCCTGCCCCGACGGATGCCGCGCCGTACGGTGACGGCCACGCAGCGGCACGTGCCGTCAGCGCCATCGCCAACGCGTTCGGCCACTGAGCGCCATCATCGAGTTCGCGCCCTTCGTTCGCATCAAACGCGAACCCACTACCGCGAACCAGGTGATGGCTGTCACCCGTAGAATCGGTGGAACCGTCAGACCATCGATGCCCTCGAGGAACCGATGCCGCCTATCGAGGATGCGCTACCCCACATGAGAATTCTTCACGTCGGACTCTTCCGCAACCTGGGAAGCGGACAGCGCGCACAACTTGAGTACGAACGTTCCGCGGCACGTTCACTCGAAGGAACGATCTGGGAGACGCACACTCTGACCCCTACACCGGAGCGGACCGATGGCGGCCCTCGTATCCCAAGCTGGGCGCGGCGTTTCCAGCTCGCCAAGCTCTACGCCTGGTGGCACATTTGGCGTCATCGCTCCGAGTACGACGTGGTGTTGATGAGGTCAATCTCGCCGGACCCGTTCGCGGCATTGATGGCTCCTCTTGTCTCCAACCTGCTCACTGTCCACCACAGCAAGGAGATCGAAGAGATCTCGCTCGTTACGAAAGGTCCTCGCCTCGCGCTCACCCTCTTCCTCGAAGGTGGGTTCAAGCGCTGGGCCTTCCGCCGCCTACGCGGGGTCGTCGGTGTCACGGGCGAGATCGCAAGTTACGAAGCCAAGCGCTTTCCGCGTGCGCCAATCGTCGCTACCTATCCGAATGGAATTGACATCGGGAGCCTCGAGATCGCCGAGGATCCCTCTCCTGGCGCGGTCCCGCTGCGCGTGGTCTTCGTTTGCAGCGTCTTCTATGCTTGGCATGGCCTCGACCGACTCCTCGATACGCTCGAGGCGCTGCCCGTGACCGACGGGACTCCGCCAGTGGTGGTTGACCTGGTGGGAACGCTCGACGAGGAGCAACAGGCAAGGGTCGAGCCGCTTGCGGATAAGGGCCTTGTCATGATCCATGGCAATCTCTCCACCGAGGAGATGCTCGCTGTCTTCAAAGAGGCACGAGTCGCGATTGCATCATTGGCGCTCGATCGAAACAGCCTGCGCGAGGCCAGTACCCTCAAGGTTCGGCAATACCTGGCGGCCGGCCTACCCGTCTACTCCACCCACGTCGATGCTGGCCTTCCCAACGACTTCCCCTATTACTTCTGCGACGACAACGGGTTCAGCATCGAGCGGATGATCGCGTTCCACGACGCGCTCAAGGATCGTCGCCGCGCCTCCGTCCGCGAGGCTGCACGGCGTTACATTGACAAGCGGGCAATCATGGAGTCACTCATCTCACAGCTCGGAGCAGGAAACGTCCCTGCGACGACGCAAGAGGCCACCAAAGGGATCCACGGGCAACGGCAATGAGCGCTAACGGGACTTCGTCTCAGATGGGACACCGGCCCCTGACCCGCGTGGGCATACTGCTTCTCGCGCTGATCGCCCCCGTGAGCGTGCTCAATCCGGTCCTCCCGCACCTGGGCCCCGTCTCGGCATTCGCGGGCTTCTCGGTGTTGTTCTTCGTTTACGGACTCCTGCACATGCGAAAGCAGAAGCCCGACAGCCTACGGCAGTTAGTCGTGCTCCTTTGTGTGCCATTGCTCGCGATCTCGTTGCTGGCCGTCGTGAACGGTTTCAACGTGCAGTACGTCTTCCCCCAGGCGGTCGTGATGTCCGGTGGTGTATTCATCGCTTTGGGCTTGCTCGCCCTCCCGCTCTCGATCAACGTCATCCGGTCCCTGATGTTCGGCGTGCTATTCGCTTCGCTGTGCACGTCGCTCTTCGCTCTAATCGAGATCACAACTGGCCGACACTTTGGTGCCACCTATCTCGACGCCAACCCCGACGCGACAAAGCTCGGCGTCGTTACGGTGTTCTACAACCCCAACAATTACGCAGCGTTCCTGGCGTTGGCCATTCCTCTCCTTCTCGCGGGCGCCGCGATAACGACCAGGAGATGGCTCCGGGTCATCTACGTCCTAGCCGCGATCGTCTCTGTTCCTCTCATGGTCGCGACCAGCAGCCGCTTCGGGCTCGCCACGCTGTTTATCGCGCCCGCCACCTGGATCTTCCTCCGGCTCCGCTCACACGTCACCCAGGCCATCGCGTTCGTGTTGACTCTTGTCGGTGCCGTTCTCATCCTCCGGTTCCAGCAGGGCTCCGCGGCGGGGGACATTGCGCCGACCCGGGCGGGGGATAGCTACACGATCGACTTCCTCGGGCTCCAAATCCCCGCCGATAGTTCGTTGCTGGCTCGCTGGAACCTCTCGCTCAATGGTCTCGACATGATGGCCCAGAATCCGCTCGGCTCCGGCCCGGGCGGATACACGGTCACTGCGCAGGCGGAGGGGTCATCGCGCTTGACCTTCAACATCACCAACCCGCACAACGGCGCGATCGAGTTCTTTACGCAGTTCGGCGTCCTACTCGGAATCCTCGCCGTCGTGATCACCGTCGCGCTCTTCGCGCTGTCGATCCGCACCAACAGCAGATACGGCAAAGGAACGCCCGAACGTGCGCTCGCTTCGGCCCTAGCGTGCGTGATCACCGTGCTCCCGCTCATCCTCGTGATGAACAGCTCGTTCGTCGGAGTGCCGCACGAATGGGCAGGGTTCGCGACGTGCGTGGCGATCGGCGTCTATCTCCGCTCCCAGAGCCTGTCGGCCACGATACCCAAACGAATCCAGCCCGACGACGAAACGGCCTCTGAGCCCCCAGCACAGATCTCCGCAGGGGCTTAGCGGGCGCCCGGATCGACCGCCCTTCGATACACCTCTCGATATCCTTCCCGGCGTGTCTCGGCACCGAACTTCGAGACCGCATAAGCGCGCAGCTCCTCGGCTGACAAGCGCTTCCCGTCATGGATCAACGATTCCACCGCATCCGCGAGCGCCTCAGGCGTACGGTCATGCACGATTCTGGATCCGCGAGGAGGAAGAAACGACTGGAACTCGCCCGTACCGGAAGTAACCACTGGGAGCCCTTGCGCGATTGCCTCAGCGATCGAGACGCCAAACGTCTCATAAGCGGTGGGAAGGAGAAAGAGATGGTGCTGACGAAGCAGCTCCGGAATCTTGGACGTGTCGACGTGTCCCATGAATTGTACGAACCGTTCAATGCCGAGGCCCCAGGCTGTCTGTTGTACTTCTTCGCGCAGCGGCCCGTTACCCGCCCAGGTTAGGAAGACGTCGAACCCTCGCTCGCGGAGAAGCGCAGTCGCTTTGACTGCCTCGACTGGCCCCTTGTTTGAGACGAGCCCGCCGGTCGCCACCATTCGGATCGGCGATGAGGCTCTCAGCGGCTCCGGCAAAGGTGCGCCCTTACACGGCAACGCGACATCGTTCCCGATTACGGACACCGAGGGGGCACCGCTCCGACGGACCGCAGCTGCCAGCTCCTGACCGACCGCGATCACCTCATCTGGGCGCCGAAGCAGGCGACGGATCGGATCGCTCATAAGCAATCCTGCACGCCAAGTCGGAGCTTTCGTGATGAGAAGGCTGTAGTGCTCGGTGTGCACCCAGGGGATATCGACCTGTAGCCCGAGAAAGGCAGTCAGCGTCGGATAGGCCATCGTGTGCAAAAGGTCGGCCTCGCCTAGCATCCGGCGCAAGAGAGGCCTCACGCTGCCGCCTGGGCGAATGTCCTTCGTCCGAAAGGGGATGCGGACAACTCGAAGCGAATCGGAGAGACGGACGTCGGGATCGGAGCTGCCGAGATGCAGAACCGTCACATCATGATCCGCCGAGAGGAGCGTACAGTCCCGCATGTTAAATACACCGCTCATGGCCGAAAGTGAGTCAGGGAACCACCGAGTCACCACCAGCACACGCATGGACGCATCCTACCGAAACCTAGTCACGCGTTTTCCCTCTAAGCGACACGCGCTCGGCCGCCAAGATCTAGTCAATCGCGATGCGCTCACCGTCGTATCGTTCAGCGACGCGATGAGCGAGCGCTATGAGAAATGCCAGCAACAGCGTCATGGCGGCGCTCGTGAACCACACCGCGCGAACAAGGTCGCCTGTAGCTAGCAACAGGATCGTGATCGGCACGATGAAATAGACGATCGCGAAGACCAGCATGGCTCCTTGTCGCTCGGCAACGATGAACACGGTTGACAGTGGCGCGGTCGCGATATTGAGGTAGAGCCACGGTGTTAGTGCCTGCACGATAAGCCCGGCTTCAGCCCACTGCTCGCCCAGGAACCACGGGACCAGGATTGGCGCCACGATACCAAGCAACAGAAAGGGGAAGAAGCCGAAGAGCAGCGCGCGCCACGTCACGTCTCTCACCAAGGTCTTGAGCGTCCCTGGCTCAGCGACCGCCATGCGCTGGTAGTACACCTGGGAGATTGCGCTTGCGATCAGCGCCATCGGTGCCTGAGCGAGCTTCCATGCCATGGAGAACTGTCCCAGAGCGTGCAACGAGCGGCCGCCGATGATCATGTTGATCCCGTTGATTCGCAACGAGTCCACTAGTGCGTTGGGGGCGTTGAGCAGCGGCATCTTCCTGTAGCGAACCATCAGCGACCACCAGCTCCGATGATCGCGGATCGGTGCACTCTTGCGGGCATCATCAGTGACGAGCAGAAGAGCCACTCCGAAAACTTGGCCGACCAGAAAGCCTACGATAAGCCATTCACCCGTCGGTGCCACGAGTAGCCCAAGGCCAGCTTGGGTTGCCGCCGTGACCAGCGCCTGAACGACGCGCGAAATGCTCTGCATTCGATAACGACGCTTCCGCGTCAACCAGAAGTACAGAATCGATGTCTCCCCGGCGAGGAAGACGCTCGCCCCGATGAGCAAGACCCACCATTGCCGGCCGTTGGATGGCGAGAGCCAGAACACCACGACAGTCGCGATCACCGTGAGCACCGAGATGAGGCTAACCAGCCCCGTCGAAAGCTGTCGAAGTCGATGTGCGTCCTCGTCAGTCTCAGGAAGCACTATCGCAAACTCGTAACGCAATGCGGCGACCATGCTGACCACGGCGCTGACCGAGAGAAAGACCGCGAGGATGCCAAAGGCGGCTGGCCCATAAATACGACTGAGGATCGGCATCGTCACAACACCGACGATCTGGGCGGCTACCGTCCCGGTGAGCAGCGTAGCGATACTTCGCAAGGCGGAGCGACCCTCTCGCCGAGCAGTGGCGTCTGTATCAACCACGGTAGTTCTTCCGCTCACCAACTCGGTTCAGCTGCGCCCGAAGATGCTGCTCCAGAGCCGCCCAGACGACACGGGGCTCGAACGCCTCCACAGCGCGTCCTCGTGCAGCGATGCCCATCTGTCGAGCCCACGTCGGATCCGTGGCGACGGCCTTAAGCGCTTCACGAAGTCCAGCAACATCGCCGACCGGCACGACTACTCCGGTGACACCAGGGATGACCGAGTCGACGCACCCGGTGGCGTCCGACACAATTGCGGGCACCTCCATCGCAGCGGCTTCGAGCACGACGTTAGGGAATCCCTCCCGCAGACTCATGAGAACAAGGATGTCGAACTCCGCAAGATACGGACGTACGTCGCCCGCTTCTCCCGTCCGATGCACAGGGAACCGCCGTTCGTTACGGATGTCAAGGCCCTCATCCCCACCCACCAGGACCACGCGCACCTCAAGTCCATCCTCCCTCACGAGGGCTGCCGCCTCGAGCAGAGTTTCCACGCCCTTGTCAGGGTGCAACCGCCCGATGTAACCGATGGTTGTCCCGGCGTACTGCTCCAGGAATCGTGCCGTGTCCACATCCAACGCAGGGCGAGGCGCGGCCGGGGAGAAATGCCCTGAGTCGACCCCATGGGAAGACCCGGATGCAGGAACTTCAATGCGACCGGCTTTCGTGATCCCGAGCCTGATGGCTTGATCGGCGAGGCTCGCACTGTTGGCAAGAATTGCGGTTGAGCTCGCGGCGATCGTCTGTTCGATGCCCCGGAAGATTCTACGCGCCGCACCGGAGGCCGTCTCGAAACGGATACCCCACAGCTCATAGATCCGCACGGGGACGCGCACCAGCCGTGCGGCGATCGATGCCAACAGGCTCGCCTTGGGTGTCGCGTAGATGACCGCATCAGGGCGTATCCGCCGCATGAGCGAAATCATTCGTCCCAGGCTGCGGACGTCCTGCATCGGAGACGGATCCCTCCGCATCGGGAGCGAGAAGGCGGCGACGCCGGCTTCAGCCAGCGCTCTGCTGATGTCGCTGACGTCATTTGCGACCAGTGTGACCTCATAACCGGCCTGAGCGAGAAACATGGCGTAACCGCGCATGAATAAGCGAGCAGTCACACCGGCCGTGACCACGACCATGATTTTGCCGCAGGCTGGTCCGCCCATCACGAGAGCAACTCCCGTATCCGAGCGGGAACGCGGACGAACACAGCTTCCAATCCGACGTTGCCTGTCACCTCATTGCGAGCGATCACACCAGGATTGTCCAGGACGAGCGCGTCAGCGGATGCATTGATGTGTGTCATCTGTGAGCCGTCACCACCGAAGAATCAGACCGGACCAAGAAAGTCCGACGCCGAACCCCAGGAGCATCACAGTCATTCCTCGGCGAAGCGCACCGACACGAGAAGCCTCGACTATGGCGATTGGAATGGTCGAGGACACCGTATTCCCGGTATCTTCGAGCGACATGAAGAACCGTTCGCTCGGAATATTCAACTTCCGTCGTAGATGTTCGAGCATGAATGCGTTGGCTTGATGGAATACAAAGAGGTCGACCTCGTCTTCGCGAAGTCCGGCCCGCTCAAGAAGCGTGCTGACCGTGGGCGGCACCACTCGGAGGGTGAAGTTGAAGATCTCCGGCCCGTCCATGAATAGATCAAAACGCCCTCGGTCCAGCTGCCGCGCCGCGCTGTCCGCCAGAGGCTGAAGTCCGCGTCCGTCACGGATACCGCCGCCGGGGACGATGAGGTTCTTCGCGCCTGCGCCATCTGTTCCAAAAACGATCTGGAACCCGTCGTCGCTCTCGACAGACTCGATCACAGTTGCGGTTGCGCCGTCACCGAAGATCGTCCGCACCGACTTGTCGCCCTCATTCAGCAGCTTCGTATAAGTGTCAGTCGTGACCAACAGCACATGAGTCGCCTGCTTCGACTCGATCAGCCCCTTGACGATGCCCAAGGCATAGACATAACCCGAACAACCCAGGTTGATGTCGACTGCACCGACCCCCGTCGGTAACCCAAGCCGATCTTGGACCATGCCGGCAATCCCCGGGAGCACGTAGTCAGGCGTCTGTGAACAGACCACGATGTAGTCGATAAGATCTTGCATCTCCGGGCTGGCTTGGAAAAGCTTCTCCGCAGCACAGATTGCGAGGTCAGACGAGTACTCCGCCTCCCCTGCGATGTGGCGCGATCGGATTCCGGTTTTGGCCGAGATCTTCTCAACGCTCCATTCCGGGAAGGACGCAGCCAGATCTTCGTTGCTGAGGGTGCCTTCAGGGAGGTAATACTCGATCGCACTGATCCTCATACCCATGAGTGCAGTCTCCTTCTACTTCTACACGTATGTTTCGGCGAACCGTCATTGAGCGGTGTATCCGCCGTCGACGCGCAGTATGCTTCCGGTGATCCAGCGGGCGGCCGGCGACGCCAGGAACAGCGCCGCGGATGCCACGTCCACTGGTTCGCCGACGCCGAGCGGGTGCGCCGCCTCGATCTGCGCCCAGGCATCATCACCGAGACGCGCATGCAGATCGTCTGTTAGCGGTGTTGCAACGATCCCCGCCGCAACCGCATTGACACGGATCCGCTCGCGGGCAAGCTCCAGAGCAAGCGACTGGGTCAACGAGGCCACCGCGCTCTTGGTTGCGGCGTAAACGCTGACTCCGCTCCCACCGACCAACCCGATCGCGGACGACATGAAGACGATGTTGGCATCTTCAGTGCGGACACCCTTCCGTCGGAAAGACTTGGCGAGCATCAGGGCGCTCGTCACGTTCACGTCGAACAGTCGGCGAACTACAGCCGTCGAGACTGCCCGCAACGGAGTCGTCTGGTGCACCCCTGCCGCATGCACCAGGGCATCGAGTGGCCCGATCTGTGACGAAGCCTCAGGAAGAACGCGGCTGACGTCCTGCTCATCAGCGACATCCGCCACGACGACAGCGTGCCCGCTACCGGACAGCTGCTGGCGCACGGCTTCGAGCTCACCCTCGCGACGAGCGATCAGCGCGACTCTGGCTCCCCGTCGACTCGCCTGAATCGCGGATTCCCGGCCGATTCCAGAAGACGCCCCTGTGATCGCGACGCGATACCCGCCCAAATCATTCGAGAGTGGGCTATCCACAGCATTCAACTCGGGCTAGTCAGCGGAAGAAGGTCAGCAACGGTCACCGCCCGGGTGAGCCGGTCGGCGTCGACTGCGACTCCGACGCGTTCGTCGACCTCTGCGATGAACGTCAGATTCGACAATGAATCCCACCCCTTGTCGAGCAGATCATCGGTCGGCTGCACCGATTCGATCTCGAGGATCTCTGCGACAAGGGCAAGCAATTCGTTCTGTTCCATGGAAGTTTCTTCTCCGTAGATTCGTGTGTCGTGATCAAGAGGAGCGCCGAGAGAGCAGACGCGCTGGGACACCGATAACGGTGGTATCGGGCTCTACGGGCTTCATAGCTGCAGCAGCTGCCCCGACGATGCTGCGTCGGCCAACCTCGGTCCCCTGGAGGATGAAGGCGCCCGCGCCGATGAGAGCTTCGTCGCGGATCGTGACCGCGCCAGAAATCGCAGCACCGGGGTTGACCGATACGTAGTCTTCGAGAACAGTGTCATGACCCACCGTCGCATTGAGGTTGAGATGCACATGACGACCCAACGTCACGTTCGTGGTAACGCGGACCCCCGCACAGATGACGGTGCCCGGCGCGATCCGCACTCCAAATCCCGTGCTCGCGGTGGAATGCACGACCGTCGCAGACGCGAATCCTTCGGCCACGAAACGCTCGTCGAGCGCCCTGCGCGCTGCAGTGTTGCCGATCCCGAGGAGATACTCGACGCTGCTTCCGGCAAAGCGGTCCACGAAGTACCGGACGTCACCGAGGAACGGGACCTCCTGCTCTCGGAGCAATGACAGGTTCTGCTCGGTCGGGGAGTCGTCGATGACCCCCTCGATGTCGATCCGCTGATCGCGAAGCACATCGAGTACCTCGCGTCCGAACCCGCCGGCGCCGACCACGATCACGCCAGTCATACCTGTCCCCCGTCGAACTTCGTCATCGTCGCGTGCCCATCGGCTGAGATACCTTCACGAGCGAACACCGATCCTACCGTCGCCCAGACGACGCGGGTGTCCAGCACGAGGCTGCGCTTGTCGACATACTCGACGTCGAGAACGAACTTGTCATCCCAGCTCAGAGCATTGCGCCCACTCACCTGTGCAAGGCCGGTGATCCCAGGGCGGACCTCGTGTCGGCGTGCTTGCTCGGGTGAGTACCTCGACAGATATTCGACGAGGAGCGGCCGCGGTCCGACTATGCTCATGTCCCCACGGAGCACGTTCCACAACGAAGGCAGTTCATCGAGGCTGGTGGAGCGCAACTTACGGCCGAACGTTGTCAGCCGATCCGCATCGCTGACGAGTCCTTTGGATTCATCGACGTCGCGCATCGACCGGAACTTGCGCAGCCGGAAGATGCGCCCATCCTTGCCGGGTCTCGGCTGCACGAACAGAACCGGTCTACCAAGGCGGACAGCAACCATTACGGCGACGATCGCGAGCACAGGAGACAGCAGGACAAGCGCCACGACGGACGTCACGATGTCGAGGAAGCGCTTGACGACGTCGTAGGGTCGGCTGCCGCGCACCACGGCTCAGCGCTCTCCGACGAAGGCATTGACACCTTCAACGATACGAGCCCGCTGTGGTTCAGTCAGCACGGATCCGCTGGGCAACGTCAGCCCGCGCGCGAACAACTGTTCCGAGGCGCCGTTGATGACGCCTCGATAATGAGCGAACACCGGCTGCTTGTGCATCGGCTTCCAGAGCGGGCGGCTCTCGATGTCGTCTTGTGAGAGGGCGGCCGCAAGTTCGGAGGGCGCCCAGCCCGTGCGCTCCTCATCGACAAGGATCGATGTCAACCACACGTTGTCGTGCTCGTCGCCGTTCGCACCAAAGACCTCGACGCCGTCGACCGTCGCGAAGAGTTCCTTGTAGAGCTCCCGCATCTCTCGACGACGCGCGATCATCGCGTCGAGCCGGGACAGCTGTGCACGCCCGAGGGCGGCGAGCAGGTTGCTCATCCTGTAGTTGTAGCCGATGTCGATGTGCTCGTAGTGCACGACGGGCTGACGCGCCTGTGTGGCGAGATACCTCACATGCTGGGCGAAGTCGGCGTCGTCGGTGAGGAGCATCCCGCCACCCGAGGTGGTCATGATCTTGTTGCCGTTGAAGGAGACGATCGATGCCCGGCCGAAGCTCCCTGCGGCGCGACCCATGTGAGACGCTCCCAGCGACTCCGCGGCATCCGCCAGTACGGGGACGCCGAACTCCTCCGCGATGGAGAGAATAGTCGTGTAGTCCACGGCTTTGCCGAGCAGATCGACGGGCACGATCGCCGCGACGTGCTCCCCCGCGTCGCGCAGCGTCGTCAGAGCCTCCCTCAGCAGTACGGGATCCATGTTCCCCGTCTGCGGATCGGCGTCGACGAAGTAGGGCTCGGCACCCGTATACACGATCGCGTTGGTGGTCGCAGCGAAGGTCATGGTCGAGGTCACCACGACGTCTCCGGGTTTGACGCCCAATGTCAGCAATCCCAGGTGAAGCGCGGCCGTTCCTGAGCTCAATGCGACGCCGTGCCCGACGCCCAGCCGCTCCGCCAGCTCACGCTCGAACGCGTCGACGTCTGGGCCGAGAGGTGCGATCCAACCGGAACGGATCGCCGAGATGATCGACTGCTCTTCCAACTCGGTCACATCGGGCGATGACATGTAGATCCGGTCAGCCATTCGAAGGTGCCTCCTGTGGGACGCGCGTCGAGCCGTTGACGACCTGGCTGATCACGATCCGGTCGACCACGGCGGTGTCGTTGTTGCGGGGTTCCGCCTTCATCCGCGCCTCCCAGCCGGACTTGTCCAGTCGCTCAGGACTGATCGTATCGGCGTGCGCGTGCGAGATCTTCGGGTGGAAGGGCCGCTCGAGGTTCTCCCGGGCACCGACCAGTTCCTCGTGCAGCTTCTCGCCGTGGCGCAGACCCGTGAAGACGATCTCGATCTGCTTCCCCGACATCGCGATCATGCGCTTGGCGACCTCGAGGATCGACACCGGCTCCCCCATGTCGAGGATGAGCACCTCGCCGGCACGACCGATTCCTCCGGCCTGGATCACCAGCTGGCAAGCTTCCGGAATGGTCATGAAGTAGCGAGTCGCGTCGGGGTGCGTCACCGTGATCGGCTTCTCCTCGGCGATCAGACGCTGGAAGGTCGGGAGCATGGATCCGCGGCTGCCGATCACATTGCCGAAGCGCACCGAGAGGTACTGCATGCCGGTCTGCTCACCGACCCAGGCCGTGAGCTTCTCCGCGACGCGCTTGGAGTGACCCAGCACACTGGTCGGGTTCGCGGCCTTGTCAGTGGAGATGTTGACGAAGTGGCTCACACCGACCCGGCGCGCAGCCTGCAGGACGTTCAGTGATCCGATGACGTTGGTCTTCCAGGCCTCGTCGGGATACTGCTCGAGCATCGGAAGGTGCTTCAGGGCGGCGGCATGGAACACGACCTCAGGGAGGCGCTCATCGAAGATCGCATTCAGCACTGACACGTCGCGGATGTCGGCGAGCACGACCTCCTTGGAGTCGAGCAGTCCGTTGCCGGCCGTACCGAGCTGCGCCGTCTGCAAACCGGTCTCGTCCCGGTCGAGCATGATCAGCTCGCTGGGCCCGAACTTCGCGAGCTGGCGACACAGCTCGGATCCGATGGATCCTCCGGCACCTGTGACGAGCACGCGCTTGCCCGTGATGTACCCCGCGATCAGCTCGACGTTGGTGTCGACCGGGTGCCGACCGATGAGGTCTTCGATCTCGATGTCGCGGACATCGACGCTGGCATGTCCGTCGAGCATGTAGTCGGTGATCGTCGGCGTGACCGACACGCTCATACCGGCGGCGTCCGCCGCGTCGCTCAGCTCTCGCAGCAGCACGCTGTCGGCGTTGCCGAGCGCGATCACCAGTCGGGTAGCGCCCGTCCGTTCCGCGATCTCGGCGAGCTGACTGCGGCGACCGAGCACCGGGACGCCGCGCAGCCGCAGGTTCTTCTTCGCAGGATCGTCGTCGATCAGCCCGACCGGGAGGATCGGCGATCCCGGGTCGGTGATGATGGTGTGGAGGAGACGGTCACCCAGATATCCCGCGCCGACGACCAGTGCGCGCTCCGCGTTCGTGCCGGGCTTTCGGGAGCGCTCGACGACGAGTCGCGCGACGTAGCGCACGCCGAACATGAGCAGAAGCACGAACGGGCCGGCGAGCAGGACGGTGGCGCGCGGGACGCCGATGTGGTTTCCCGAGGGGACGACCACGGACGAGAGGATCAGTGTGATGCCGCCCGCCACGAGCGCCAGCGTCCATACCTCGCTGAACGAGCCGTAGGAGTAGCGACCTCGATAAAGGGCGAGCACATACCCGACGATGAGCTGCATCGCGGCCGCGATGAGGCCCAGGCAGAACGTCGCGACCCATCCCGAAAACGGAAGCTTGAAATCGACGCGCAGTCCCACGGCGAGGAAGGTGCCGAACACCCAGGCGAACGCGTCGAGAGCAGCCACCCATCCTCGTCGCCGGTGCCCCACGCGGGTGACACGACCGGCGACGACCACGTTCTCGCTTTGAACGGCACTCTGCACGACAGCATCCCCCCACACTCGATCCGCGGCACTTGAGCGCACGGACGCTCAACATCGCTAGCCCCAGATGAGGAGAGATGCACGCTCTGCCCCACCATCCCTGCCCTTCAGGATCCCATACCTGTGAGAACGCCGTGTGCCGTTGTCCGGAAAGTGACGCAAAGCGTACGGTTTCCGTTCGCATTTCGTACGGTATCGACGACGATGTCGGCCGCGTCCGACCGTCGCCGCGGAGGAGTGAGGCTTGCCGGCGTCGCTCCGATGTTCGGGGGAAATGCGAGGAGGACCCTTGACCACCCGAGGGCGTCCGTCCGTGCTTCACGCCCGCCACGGCGAACGACCAGCGCGTGCTTCGCTAGGCTGACCGCGTGGGTGGGGAGCAGACGGCACAGTGGCGTATCGCCGACGCCGTCGCGTGGACGATCAGCGGCAACGACGTCGTCGCCCTCGATCTCGAGTCCTCGACGGCGCATCCGATGACGCTGCAGGAGACGGCGGCGTACATCTGGGAGGAGATCGCGGTGAACAGTCCGATCTCCACGAACTCGCTGGTCACGAACGTCGCTGATGCCTACGAGGTCGGGGAGGAGATCGTCAGAGACGATGTCCTCGCCCTGCTCGATGAACTCCGCGACAGGCATCTGATCCGCCGCACGACCTCCGCCGGCATCTGACTCGAAGGAGCCACCACCATGCACGTCCTCGTCACCGGCGGCGCCGGATTCATCGGTTCGCACACGGTCGTCGCTCTCCTCGAGCGCGGGCACGACGTCACGATCGCCGACGACTTCGACAACTCGTCACCCGAGGTGATCAACCGGATCGAGCAGATCACCGGCATCCGACCAGCAGTGGCGGAGGTCGATCTGCGCGACGAGGACGCGTTCGACGCCGCGTTCGCGGCCACAGCCCCGGACGCCGTCATCCATTTCGCCGGGCTGAAGTCGGTCGGCGAGAGCTCGATCGATCCGCTCCGCTATTACGAGCACAATCTCAGCAGCACATTCTCGCTGCTGAACGCGATGAAGAAGCACGGCGTGCGCACCCTCGTCTTCTCCTCTTCGGCGACGGTCTACGGCGAAGGCCAGGAGCCGCCCTATGGCGAGGACGGCGGGCCGCTCGACGCGAACAATCCGTACGGCATGACCAAGGTGATGCTCGAGCGGATCCTCTCGGATGTCGCCGATGCCGAGCCGGGATGGCACATCGCGCTGCTGCGCTACTTCAATCCGATCGGAGCTCATGAGAGCGGTCTGATCGGAGAGGATCCGAAGGGCGTGCCGAACAACCTCGTGCCGTACGTGCTGCAGGTGGCCATCGGTCGCCGCCCGCACGTCAGCATCTACGGCGACGACTACCCGACCGCCGACGGCACCGGCGAACGCGACTACATCCACATCGCGGATCTCGCGGAAGGACACGTCGCAGCGCTCGAGAAGATCGTGGCGATCGAAGGTGCACGGGCATGGAATCTGGGCACCGGGCAGGGGACGTCGGTGAAGCAGCTGATCGCCGCCGTCGAATCGGCCTCGGGCATTCGGATCCCGGCGGTCATCGCACCCCGTCGCGCGGGCGACCTGCCGCGCAGTTGGGCCGACACCTCGCGCGCAGAGGCCGAACTGGGCTGGAGAGCCACCCGCGACATCGCGGATATGGCTCGTGACGGCTGGCGCTGGCAGTCGCAGAATCCGCGCGGCTTCGACTCCGTCGACTGAGCGGGACCGCCGCACGCAACTGTGGCCGAATCGACGCCGCGCGACCATGGCCTGCGGCGTGCCGGATCCCTAGAATCGCACCGTGCCTTCCCGACACGAAGAACGTGGGGCGCGCCCGGCTCCCGAGAACTCTTCACCCGAATCGGACGGTTCGCTCGCACGCCTTCTCGTCGACGCGGACCTCGAGCACGAGAAGTCCAAGAAGCGATACCGTCGCCCTCTGCTGAAGAGCGCCCGGTTCTGGGTGCCGATCGCGATCCTGCTGGTGCTCATCGGGCTCGCCATCGCCGGCGTCCTCGCCGCGAAGCAGCTGTACGGGCACGCGATGGCGGCGAAGGCCGACCTCGAGAAGGCCATCCCGCTCGTCGACACCGTGCAGCAGCAGATGCTCGACGGCGACACCGCCGGCGCGAAGGCCACGATCGCGCAGATCTCGCAGCTGACGGCCGCCGCCGAGAAGGAGACCACGGGCCGGCTGTGGAAGAGCGCGGAGTGGGTGCCGGTGGCCGGGCCGAACCTCGTCGCCGCACGCGTGGTCGCCGGATCCGTCAACGACCTCGTCACCAACGCGATCACGCCACTCACCGCGGTCGACCTGAAGGCCCTGATGCCGAAGGACGGCGCCATCGACGTCGCCAACCTCTCCAAGCTCGCCGCCACGATCGAGACGGCGAACACGAGCGTCACCCGCATCAGGACGAGCCTCGACAAACTCGACCGTTCGGCCCTCGTGCCTCAGGTGGCCTCCGGCGTCGCCCAGCTTGACGCCGCCATGGCGAAGATCGAACCCGCCGTGACCCCGATCCACAACGCGCTCACCATCCTGCCGAAGGCCCTCGGCGCCGACGGCCCTCAGCACTACCTGCTCATCTTCCAGAACAACGCGGAGTCGCGCGGCACCGGCGGCAACCCCGCCGCCATCACCCTGCTGACGGCCGAGAACGGCAAGATCTCGATGACGCAGCAGGCCAATTCCACCGACTTCAGGAACGGCCGCCCGGATCCGGTCATCGCACTGAACCCCGAGACCGAGGCACTCTACGGCGACAAGATCGGCCGCTACATCCAGGACGCCACGCTCTCCCCCGATTTCAGCGAGACCGCGCAGATCGTTCGCGCCTGGTGGGCGGAGACATACGGCACTCCGGTCGATGCCGTCGCGTCGATGGACCCGGTCGCGCTCAGCTACGTGCTGCGCGCCATCGGTCCCGTGACCATGCCTGCTCCGTTCGGCGAGACGCTCACGGCGGACAACGCGGTGCCGCTGCTGCTGAACGAGGTGTACGCGAAGTACCCGGATCCCGCCACGCAGGACGCGTTCTTCGCGTCCGCCGCCAAGACCGTCTTCGACGCGCTCCTCACCACGCACGCCGATCCCAAGGCACTGCTGACCGCACTGGTGCACGCCTCGAACGAGGGGCGCCTGATGTACTCCCCCGGCGACGCGGCGCAGGCAAAGCTGCTGGCCGGCACCCCGGTGGGCGGCAACATGCCCGTTGACAACGCGAAGACCACCGACCTCGGCGTCTACATCGACGATCTCACGGCAAGCAAGCTCGACTACTACATGCAGATGGGCATCGCCGCGTCGAGCACGCAATGCCAGAAGCCCGATGCGCCGACGTTCACCAGCACGGTCACGCTGCAGAACACGCTCGACCCGGCCGCAGTCCCCGGTCTGCCGCCGTACGTCGATCCGGGGCTCTTCTTCCCCAAAGGCCACGCCTCGACGGACGTGTACCTCTACGGACCGGTCGGATCCACTCTCACCGGCGTCACGGTCGACGGTCAGCCCGTCGCCACGTCCGGGCTGCCGCACCTGGGCCGCACCGTGGCGAAGGTCAACGTGCTCATGGCGCCCGGCCAGACCGCGACCATCGCGGCCTCGTTCAGCGCTCCCGCCGGCGCATTCGGACCGCTCGAGGTGCGTCACACTCCGATGGTGAAGGCGACGCCCGTCACGATCGACACCCCGGGGTGCACGCCGGCGAAGAAGTAGTGCGGCACGGTGTGCGGCCAGATACGCGGCCACGGCTCGATCCCCCGCGGGGCTGGTCAGCTCCGGGATCGACTGAGGCTCACGGCGAAGGCAGCACGATCGTGGGATCCGCGGGCGGAGTGCTCACCGGCGGCTGCGACGGGTCCGACGGCGGCGGCGATGACGGCTCCGCCGGCGGCACGGTCGGCTCCGCCGTGGCCCCGCCGCTGGTGCCCGTGCCTCCGGTGCGGCCGGATCCACCCGATGCGCCCTCCGCGACGGCACGCGCCTGGTCCGCGATGAGCGCGGCGAGCGCGCTGCGCCAGGCCTCCATCGCGGCGAACGGCGTCGGACCGAACGGATCCGAGGCCGCTGCTGCGGCCGCCGTGTCGGTCGCCGCGATGCGGAACGGCTCCGCGGCGTCGGCGTTCTCGGCCACGGCCGTCGCCGCGAACGCCGGGATCGACTGCCGGAAGGTGGTGATCGCCCCGCGGAACCCGGCGCTCGCGGCGGTGAGGGACGCCTGCCCCGCTGCGATGTCGCGCTCGAGCTGGTCCAGCGAGGCGTTGGTCGCGCTCTTGCCCGCGGGTTTCGGCACCTTCACCGCGGCGATCGCGGCGACGTAGGCCTGACGCGCGGCATCGGCGGCGAGACGCGCGGACTCGTCGCTGGATCCGGCCATCGCCGCCAGCGGCGCTGCGAACGAATCGGCACTGGTCTTCGCAGCCACCACGGCGGCGGCCAGCGCGTCGACCGACTCGTTGACCTTCGCCACGCGCTCGGGGTCGACGGTCGCGGTCGGAGACGCTTGCACGGTCACGGGCGCGGACGCCGCCGGCGTCGCTAGGGCCCAGCCGGCGCCGGCCGCGGTGATCACGAGCCCCACGGCCATCGCGATCGCCTGTGGGCGCGCGAATCCGTAGGTCTGCGCGTGCTGCGGCTCGGGGCGGGCGGGCACGGGCGACGGGAACGAGTGCGTGTAAGGATGCGCCTCGATCTCGGCCTCGTCGAACAGGTGCCCCTCGGTCGTGTCGATGAGGGCCGTCGCGGGCGTCAGATGCAGGTCGTCGACCTCGTCCTGCCGGACTGCCGGACTCTGCTGCGAAGGGGTCAGGTCCGCGAACAGCGCTCCCACATCGTCGTGATGGCTCTCACCGGCAGCCTGCTCGGGCCCCTGCTCGTGCGGGAACAGCGCCGACAGGTCGAAGGCGCTCCCGTCGCCGGGCTGCGGGCGTTCGCCGTTCGCAGCCGCTGCGGTGCCGGCCCCGTCCCGGGGCAGGTCATCGTCGGGCATCTGTCTCTGCCTTTCCCACGTCGACGCGGTACTCGACTCTATCGACAAAGCGACGCCGGCTTCGTGAGGCGACGGATGCGGCACCCGCCGGATCGGGCGCCCCCGCTGTCCCCGCACTCTTCGCCGGCATTCGCTGGTCGCGATACGCCCTATCAGCGCGCTCGAAGGGGCGCCTCGCGACCAGCGAACCCGGCACGAGGGCGACTCGCGACCAGCGAACCCCGGCACCAGGGCGAGTCACGACAGGCGAGCGTGCGGTGCGGCCGAAGCTCCCCCGCGGTCGGACGGCTACGGGCGTCCCATGCCCAGGTACGTCCACCCTTCGGCACGCCACGCGGCCGGATCCAGGCAGTTGCGTCCGTCGACGACGATGCGTCCCGGGGTCAGCGACGCCGCGTGCGCGGGGGTCAGCTCGCGGCGATAGAGATCCCACTCGGTGACCAGCACGAGCGCCTCGGCCCTGCGGATCGCCTCGTCGCGATCGCGCTTGTACTTCAGCTGCGGATGCAGGCGCTTCGCATTCGGGATCGCCTCCGGATCCGTCACCGTGACCTTCGCCCCCAGTCCGCGCAACCGGGTGGCGACGTCGAGTGCGGGCGAGTCGCGCACGTCGTCGCTGTGCGGTTTGAACGCGGCGCCCAGCATCGTGATCCGCCGCCCCACCACGCTGCCGCCGAACGCGTCGACCACGAGGCGCACGGCGTGCTCCCGGCGACGCAGATTGATCGCATCGACCTCGCGGAGGAAGCCCACCGATGCCCCGCGTCCGAGCTCCTCCGCGCGCGCCGCGAAGGCGCGGATGTCCTTCGGCAGGCAGCCGCCGCCGAACCCGATCCCCGCGCCCAGGAAGCGCCGACCGATCCGCTCGTCATGGCCGATCGCGTCGGCGAGCAGGGTCACGTCCGCGCCGGACGCCTCGGCGATCTCCGCCATCGCGTTGATGAACGAGATCTTCGTGGCGAGGAAGGCGTTGGCCGCGCCCTTCACGAGCTCGGCCGTGGCGAGGTCGGTGGCGAGGAACGGGCTGCCGCTCGCGATCGCATCCGCATACGCCTCGCGCAGCACGTCCGTGCCACGCGCACCGGCGGCATCCCCGTCGGCGCCGACCACGAGCCGGTCCGGGCGCAGTGTGTCGTGCACCGCCCACCCCTCGCGCAGGAACTCCGGGTTCCAGACCAGGGTCGCGCCAGTCTCGGCCACGCGCACGGCCAGCGCCGCGGCGGTGCCGACGGGCACGGTGGACTTGCCCGCCACCACGTCGCCGGGCTGCAGGTGCGGGAGCAGCGCGTCGAGCGCCGCATGCACGTAGCGCAGGTCGGCAGCCGACGAGTCCGGCTGCTGCGGGGTGCCCACGGCGAGGAAGTGCACCCGCGCACCGCCGGCATCGGCGATGTCGGCCGAGAACGTCAGCCGCCCGCGCTCCACACCGCTCGCCAGCAGCTCGTCCAGCCCCGGCTCGAAGAACGGCGCGCGCCCTGCGGCGAGCGCGGCGATCTTGTCCGGATCCGTATCGATCCCGATCACGTCATGCCCGATCGATGCCATGGCCGCCGCATGCACGGCGCCGAGATACCCGCAGCCGATCACAGACATCCGCATGAGGCCACATCACCGGATCCGCCTCTCCTCCGCACGACGAGCAGGCGTCGCGACGGCGACCTCTGGGTGAACGGTTGGGGCAGGCGCACGCTCGGGGTGCACGTGCACAGGAAGGCGCTGGCGTGCGGTCGCGCCGACGCGCGGCCCGGGGCCCCGTTCGCTGGTCGGCCCGGCGCCCGTTCGCTGGTCGGCCCGGTCGCGGCCCGGTGCCCGTTCGCTGGTCGCCAATCGCCCCTTCACGACGCCCTAACGGGCCATACGCGACCAGCGAACAGCACCCCGGGGCCACAAGCGACCAGCGAACAGCATCCGAATGACCCCCAAGGTGATGAACGACAGACGAGGGCCCGCCGATCGTCGGGAAACCTACTTCGGGGTCGCCGTCACCAGGATCGGCAGATGGTCCGACTCCCCCTGCGGCAGCGTGCGCACCGACTCCACGACGAACCCCGACGCCGCGGCGAAGTCGTAGAACCCGCGGAACACCCGATAGCGCGTGTACGTGTGCTGGTCGCTCATGACCAGCTCGTACCCGACGTCGCGCATGTGCTCGCTGAGCCGCTCCTTGAACACGGGGTAGTTGAAGTCGCCGACGATGAGCTGAGGCAGACCCCAGCCGAGTTCGGAGAGCTCCGACAGCGCAGCGCGGATCTGGTCCCGCCGCAGCGCATTGCGCGCCGTGAGCGGAGCCGCGTGCAGCGACGCCACGAGGAAGTCACGGCCGGCGTCGATGTCGCGCAGCCGCACGCCCAGCAGCCGCTCGTGCGCGGGGCGGAGCACGTGGTCGTGCAGCGACTTCTTCACCGAGACCGCTGCCATGTCGACGAGGCGGAACGCGCTGGAGCGGTAGTAGATCGCGAGTCCCAGTCGGTTGCGCTGCGTCGTGTGCGCGAGAACCAGCCCTCCGGCGCGCTCCGGCAGTGAGGCGGTGTCGCCTTCCTGCAGGCACAGCACGTCGGGGTCATGGGCATCGACGAGGTCGTCGAGCTCATGCGCCGCCCGGTGCTTGCGCAGGTTGTAGGAGATGATCCGCACGGTCCCCACCGTACCCGCGCGCGCTCTCGGCAGCCTGGGCGGTTGCGCGGTGTTCACGGGGTATTACGGATCCGGATCCGCGGCGCGCGATGCGCATGTTGCCCGCACGGTCGGGAGGAGTTCCTGTGTTGGGGAGGAGGATCCCGCGCGAAAGCTCCTCCCCAGCGCGAGATCTCCGCCCGAAGCAGCGAAGACCCTCCCGGGACCGGCGTCGCGCGGATCCCCGGACGTGGATCCGGCTCAGTCGTCCTGACCGCGGCGATTGCGGGTCTGCTCGGCGCGTGCGGCGAGCAGCTCGTCCGCGGGGTAGCCGACTTCGGTCAACGTGAGGCCGCGCGCGGCGAGCACCTTGAACGCGCTCGTGCGGGTGAGCTCGTCGCGCAGGCGGGCGAGGTCGGCGACCTCGAGGCGCCCCTCCCCCACGGCCGCGCACGCGCCCACGAGCGCGCGCACCATGCTGTGGCAGAACGCGTCGGCCTTCACCTCGGCCACGAGCACCCCGGTCGCATCGCGCACCCAGCGGTAGTCGAGCAGCGTGCGGATCGTGGTGGCCTCCTCGCGCGGCTTGCAATAGGCGGCGAAGTCGTGCAGGCCGATGAGGGTCTGCGCGGCGGCGTCCATGGCGCCTTCGTCGAGGGATCCCTTGATCGTCGTGGTGTCGTGGCGCAGCAGCGGGTCGTAGCCGGCCCGGGCATCGGCGAGTCGATAGCGGTAGCGCCGCCACACCGCGGAGAAGCGCGCGTCGAAGCCCTCCGGTGCGAGCGCGGTGCGCGACACCGTGACGTCGGGGTACTGCCCGAGCACACCCCGGATCCGCGACGCCAGGGAGGAGGCCGGGTCGGCGGCGCCGGAGGCGCCGGAGGCCGGATCGGCCGCGGCACGGCCGTTGCGCGTGACCACGCGGGACCACTGCTGCTCGTCGAGGTCGACGTGCGCGACCTGCCCCGTGGCGTGCACGCCGGCGTCGGTGCGTCCGGCGACGACGAGCCGCGGCCCTGTGTCCGACGAGGCTCCGGGGTCCTGCTCCGCCGACGGCCCGACGATGCGGGCGAGCGCCTGCTCGATCGTGCCCTGCACGGTCCGCAGCCCCGGCTGCTTCGCCCAGCCCCGGAAGTGGGTGCCGTCGTAGGCGATGTCGAGACGGATGCGCACGGTTCAAGGGTACCGATCCCGCTCGCCCTCCCCCGTTCCCGTTCTCATCGGGCAGACGCGTCCCGGGCAGAACGCGTCCCCGCTCCCCCGGATCCCGGCCGGGAGTATGGTGTCTCACAGATCGCGTCCCACGAGGGCGGATCCGGAATCACCCTGGGACTCAGTCTCATTCTGTGCGACACTGAATTTCAGGAAGCGGTACCGGCGCCCGAGCCGGCGGCGCAGCGCGACAACGAGTCAGACCGAGATCGAAGGAGATCCCATGGTCAGCAGCATGTTCCCCGACGTCGAGATCCCCGCGGTCCCGATCCACGAGTACCTGTTCGGCGACATCTCCGAGCACGACCTCGACCGTGTCGCGCTGGTCGACGGCATGTCGGGAGCGGAGACCACTTACCGCCAGCTCATCGGCCAGATCGATCTCTTCGCCGGAGCACTGGCCGCGCGCGGCATCGGCGTGGGCGACGCCGTGGGGCTGCTCTGCCCGAACGTTCCGGCGTTCGCGACCGTGTTCCACGGGATCCTGCGCGCCGGCGCCACGGCGACCACGATCAACGCGCTCTACACCGCCGACGAGATCGCGAACCAGCTGCGCGACGCGTCCGCGTTCTGGCTCATCACGGTCAGTCCGCTGCTGCCTCAGGCGCAGGCCGCGGCAGAGCAGCTCGGACTGCCCGCCGATCAGGTCATCGTGCTCGACGGCGCAGAGGGGCATCCATCGCTGCGCGACCTGCTCTCCGAGGGCCACCACGCGCCGGCGATCACGTTCGACCCGGCCACGCATGTCGCGGTGCTGCCCTACTCGTCGGGGACGACCGGGCGTCCCAAGGGCGTGATGCTCACGCACCGCAACCTCGTCGCCAACGTCGCGCAGAGCACCGTCTCGATCGAGCTGAACGACGAGGACCGGATCCTCGCCGTGCTGCCGTTCTTCCACATCTACGGCATGACCGTGCTGCTCAACCTCGCCGTGCGCCTGCGGGCCACGCTCGTCACGATGCCGAAGTTCGACCTGGTCGAGTTCCTGCGCATCATCGCGGAGCAGCGCACGAGCTGGCTCTTCATCGCGCCGCCGATCGCCGTCGCGCTCGCCAAGCATCCGCTCGTCGCGCAGTACGACATGAGCGCGGTCAAGGTCGTCTTCTCGGGCGCCGCGCCGCTGGACGGCGCTCTCGCACACGCGGTCGCGGAGCGGCTGGACTGCACCGTGCGGCAGGGCTACGGCATGACCGAGACCAGCCCCGTCACGCACACGATCCCGGTGGAGCGCGACGACATCGACCTCTCCTCGGTCGGGCTGCTGATCCCGAACACCGAGGCGCGCCTGCTGTCGGAAGACGGATCCGATGTGGCCGTTCCGGCCGAGGGCGCGAGCGAGCCCGGTGAGCTTCTCATCCGCGGACCGCAGGTCATGAAGGGCTACCTCAACCGCGCCGACGCCACCGCCGACATGCTGGACGTGGACGGCTGGCTGCATACCGGCGACGTCGCCACCGTGACCGCCGGCGGGGTGTTCCGGATCGTGGACCGTCTGAAGGAGCTCATCAAGTACAAGGGCTACCAGGTCGCGCCCGCCGTGCTCGAGGCCGTGCTGCTCGAGCACCCCGCGATCGCGGACGCCGCGGTGATCGGCGCGGCGGACGAGGACGGTCAGGAGGTGCCCAAGGCCTTCGTGGTGCTGCAGCAAGGCACCGAGCTCGACGAGGACGGTGTGAAGGCGCACGTCGCTGCGCACGTGGCCCCGCACGAGAAGGTGCGCATGGTGGAGTTCATCGACGCGATCCCGAAGTCCGCCTCGGGCAAGATCCTCCGCAAGGATCTCCGCGCGCGGGCCTGAGTCGCCGAGGGCGAGGGGTCAGGAAGCCGGCTCGGTCGGTTCCGCCACCTCGGTCGGCGCGTCCTTGGGCGTGTGCCGGAACACGATGTAGTGGTACAGCACGAAGCGCACGACCACGATCACCGCGATGCTGCCGAGGTTGATCAGGTTCACGACGGCCGGGCCCGGGGCATGGCCCGTCGCGCCTTCGACCACCTCGGCGCCGAGCCACACGATGCCCGCCCCGAGCAGGGTGCAGACCAGGTTGACCGCGAGGAAGAGCACGATCTCGGCGACGCGTCCGCGCCGGTCGCGCCCGCGGAACGCCCACTCGCGGTTGCCGATGTAGGCGTTGACCAGGGCGACCAGGCTCGCGGCGATCTTGCCGACGACGAGATCCCACCCGAAGACGAAGACGAAGAGGTTGAACGCCCCGACCTCGATGAGCGTGCTGATGCCGCCGACGATCAGGAAGCGGGTGCCGACTCCCGCCAGACGGCGCAACCGGGAGCGGCGATCCATAGCCCTACTAGAATACCCGGGGGACGGTGCGGCCCAGGACGCCAGCGTGAACCGGGCGGATCCCCGCTCGTCCCCCGCGAAGACTCCGCCGGTGCTGCCGTGGCACCGACGGGTCCCGCCCCGGCCCGCACGGGCCCTCCAGGAGAAGGCTCGAGGTTCGAGTGCAGTACGCCCATCTGGCCGTCGTGATGCCGGCCTACAACGAGGCCGAGGGCATCGGCGGCTTCATCGACGAGATCCGCACCGCCGTCGCCCCGCTCGCGGAGCGCGTGACCTTCGTCATCGCCGACGACCGTTCCACGGACGGCACCGCCGCCGCCCTGTCCGGCATCGAGGACGTGGACGTGCAGACCCAGCCGGCCAACCGCGGCCACGGTCCGACCGCTCTCGCCGCGTACCGCGCCGGGCTCGCGCTGGCCCCCGATGCCCTCGTGCACGTCGACGGCGACGGACAGTTCCTCGGATCCGAGATCGCGTCCGCAGTTCGCGCCCTGCACCGCACCGGCGCGGACGTCGTGCACGGCGTGCGCCATTCCCGCACCGACGCCTGGTACCGTCGCCTGCTCACCGCCGGCGTGCGCCTGCTCACCGCCGCGGTCGTCGGGCGCGGCGTGCCCGACGTGAACACCCCGCTGCGGGTGTACCGCCCCGAGGCCCTGCAGATCCTCGTGAACGCCGTGCCCTCCGATGCCCTCGTGCCGCACGTGCACTTCTCGCTCGCCGAGGTGCGCGCCGGATTCGCCGTGCGCTACCTGCGCGTGCGCAGCATCCCGCGCCGCGGCGCGTCGAGCACGGGCACCATGTGGGGCAAGGTGGCACGCCCGTCCCTGCCGCCCAAGAAGCTCGTGCTGTTCGCGCTCCGCGCGCTGCGCGAGGCGTGGATGTGGTCGCTGCGCCCGGGTGCGCCGCTGCGCGCGCTCGAGTTCGAGGGGCTCTCCGCGGCCGCTGCGGCACCGGAGGGATCCGGATCCGCATGACTCGTCGCCTCTCCGGAATCGCGTTCTGGCTCCTGCTCGGGCTGCTCCTGGTCGCGAACGCGATCGTGATGTGGCACAGCCTCACCGCGCTGCGATTCTGGGAGGACGAGGCGTTCAACCTCACCGTGCCACGGAACCTGCTGGCCGGCCTCGGCTACACGAGCGACGGCACGCTGTCGGGCTCGACCCTGACGCCGTTCGATCCGCGGATCTCCACCGGACCCGTCGTGCTGCTGCCCGTCGCCGGCGTGCTCGCGTTCGGCGTGGACCCGGTGATCGGCGCTCGGCTCGTGCCGCTCGCCTACTGGGTGCTGCTGCTCGTGGGGCTCGGCGTGCTCGGCCGCCGCCTCGCCGGACGCTTCGGCGCGCTGGTCGCCGTGGCGCTGCCGCTCGCGTTCAACACGGCCGACAGCGTCTCCCCGATCCAGGGGCCCGCGGATCTGCTCGGCGAGATCGCCGCGGCCGCGCTCATCGTGTGGGCGCTGATCCTGCTGCCGCGCCGTGCGTGGCTCGCGGGGCTGTTGCTGGGGCTCGCCGTGCAGGCGAAGCTGATCGCGCTGCTCGCGTTGCCCGCGTTCGCCGTGGCACTGTTCCTGCTCACGCCCGCCGCGCCGTTCTGGCCGCGCCTGCGCGCGACTCTGCGCCGCAGCGTGGTGCCGCTCGTGCTGGTCGCCGCACCTACGGTGCTGCTGGAGGCGCTCGCGCTCGCGTCGATGGGTCTCACCGGCTACGCCCGGCACGTGCGCGCGCTGGGCGGGTTCCTGCTCAGCGGCGGTCAGCACATCACGCCGACCACGGTGCCGCAGAAGCTCGGGACGCTGGCGGGATCCTGGTTCCTGCCGTGGTGGCTCGTCGCCGTCGCCGCGGTGCTCGCCGCCGTCGTGATCGCGTGGGCTGCGGTGCCCGCCCGGGGGCCGGCCGACAACGGTGCCGTGTCGGATCCGCATCGCGCCGCAGCCGCAGCCGCTGCGCCTGGGGGCTCCGCGGTACCGGATCCGCATCGCCCACGCTGGTGGGAGCGGGACCCTCAGCTGCTCGCGCTCGGATTCGGCTCGGCCGTGGGCCTGCTCGCCTTCGTAGGCTGGTGGGCGCAGGCCGCCCAGCTGCCGCTGTGGGTGCGCCACCCCGCGGTCGGCGTGTTCGCGTTCGCCCCGATCCTCGCCGCGATCGCGGTGCGCGCCACGGCCGCGCTGTGGCGGCGGCACGGCACCGCGGCGGCGCCGGGCCTCGCGCGCGTCACGGCCGTCGTCGCAGCCTCGGTTCTGGCCGTGGTGGTGGCCGCCGGCGCCTCCGGTGACACTCTGCGTGCCGCGCAGCCGTCGACGGCCCAGACGCTGGACCAGCAGCGCGCCGCGGTCGCCCCCCTCGCCGCGTGGGTGCGCGAGAACGACGTGCAATGGCTGGCTGCGAAGCCGTGGGGATGGCCGGTGTCGTCGGTGGTGCTGACCGGAGCGCACGTCGGCCTGTTCGACGCCCCCGCGATGCAGCACACCCCGATCCTCACGCCCGAGGCCTGCTCCGGCGGAGCTCCCCTCGTCGCGTCAGCCGGCGCCGGCATCTGCCCCGCCCCCTGACGCGAGCCGGATCCGCGCCTCCCTGGCGTCCAGCACGTCCGTGGTCTCGCACCGCGGCGCTGCCGCCCTGTCGCACTACCGCCCTAGCCCCACTGCAGCCCTGCCGCCCTACCGTCCTAGCCGCATTGCCGCCCTGCAGCCCTGCAGCCCTGCAGCCCTGCCACGCTGTCACACTACCCCTGCCGCGCTGCCGCGCTGCCGCCCTGCCGCGCTAGCCGCACTGCAGCCCTGCTCGCTGGTCGCCAAACGCCCCTTCCGCGGCCGTGAAGGGGCGCTTGGCGACCAGCGAACACCGGACGGTGCGCATCCTGGCGACCAGCGAGTACGTCGCAAAGGGCACCGGGCACCGGGCCCCCGGCCCCGGGTGAAGGGCACCGGGCGAAGCAACAACGCCGCCCCGGCGGGGACGACGAAGCCCGCCGCCCACAGGGGGCGACGGGCTTCGTACGAGCGACGGACCTTACTCGGCCTTCTCCTCCGCGGCGGCCTCGGCCGGAGCCTCAGCAGCGGCCTCGGTGGCCTCGGCGGCGGGAGCCTCGACGGCCTCCTCCACGACCTCGGTCTCGACGACCTCGGCCGGAGCCTCGGCGGCGGGAGCGGCCTTCTCCGCCTTGGCGGGCTTCGCAGCGGCCTTCTTCACCTTGGGGGTGACGGGCTCGAGCACGAGCTCGATCACGGCCATGGGCGCGTTGTCGCCCTTGCGGTTGCCGACCTTGGTGATGCGGGTGTAGCCGCCCTCACGCTCGGCGACGAGCGGCGCGATCTCGGCGAACAGGATGTGCGTCGCCTCCTTGTTGCTGCGCAGCACCGTCAGCACGCGACGGCGCGCGTGCAGGTCGCCGCGCTTGGCGAAGGTGACAAGGCGCTCGGCCAGCGGACGCAGGCGCTTGGCCTTGGTCTCGGTGGTCTTGATCGACTTGTGGACGAACAGCTGTGCAGCGAGGTTCGCGAGCAGCAGACGCTCGTGGGCCGGGCCGCCTCCGAGGCGGGGACCCTTGGTGGGCTTAGGCATTGTTAATACTCCTGGATCGGAAAGGTTCGGGTCAGCGGGCCTCTGCCAGCTGACAGAACGGGTAGGTCAGAAGGACTCGTCTTCGGAGCCGCCGTAGAAGTGGGCGCCGTCGAAACCGGGCACCGAATCCTTCAGCGACAGGCCGAGCGAGACGAGCTTGTCGCGCACCTCGTCCACCGACTTCTGTCCGAAATTGCGGATGTTCATGAGCTGCGTCTCCGAGAGGGCGACGAGCTCGGACACCGTGTTGATGCCTTCGCGCTTGAGGCAGTTGTACGAGCGGACCGACAGATCGAGATCCTCGATCGGCATCGACAGCTCGTTCGAGAGCACGGCCTCGACCGGCGCGGGGCCGATCTCGATGCCCTCGGCCTCGACGTTCAGCTCGCGGGCGAGACCGAACAGCTCGGTCAGCGTGCGGCCGGCCGAGGCGACGGAGTCGCGCGGGATGATCGAGTTCTTGGTCTCGACGTCCAGCACGAGCTTGTCGAAGTCGGTGCGCTCGCCGGCACGGGTGGCGTCGACGCGGTAGCTGACCTTGAGCACGGGCGAGTAGATCGAGTCGATCGGGATCTGGCCCGCCTCGGCGTACTCGCTGCGGTTCTGCGCCGCGGAGACGTAGCCGCGGCCGCGCTCGATGGTGAGCTCGAGCTCGAACTTGGCGGTCTCGTTGAGGGTCGCGATGACCAGTTCGGGGTTGTGCACCTCGACACCGGCCGGAGCGGAGATGTCCGCCGCGGTGACCTCGCCGGCGCCCGTCTTGCGGAGGTAGGCGGTGATGGGCTCATCACGCTCCGAGGAGACGACGAGCTGCTTGATGTTGAGGATGATCTCGGTGACATCCTCCTTGACACCGGGGATGGTGCTGAACTCGTGGAGGACGCCGTCGATGCGGACGCTGGTCACGGCCGCGCCGGGGATCGAGGAGAGCAGGCTGCGACGCAGCGCGTTGCCGATCGTGTAACCGAAGCCGGGCTCGAGCGGCTCGATGACGAACCGGCTGCGGTTCTCGGAGATCTTTTCCTCGGTGAGAGTGGGACGCTGTGCGATGAGCACTGTGTGTTCCTTTCGATCACGTGCCCGCTATATGACACGTGTGGGTGAGGTCTTGAGTTGTGGAGGAAACGCGGGTGAGGATCCCCGGTCTCGACAGCATCGAGATCCGAGGATCCTCAGAACGCGTCAGACGCGACGGCGCTTCGGCGGGCGGCAGCCGTTGTGCGCCTGGGGCGTCACATCCTGGATCGAACCCACCTCGAGGCCTGCGGCCTGCAGCGAGCGGATCGCGGTCTCGCGGCCGGAGCCCGGACCCTTGACGAGGACGTCGACCTTCTTCACACCGTGCTCGGCAGCCTGACGGGCGGCCGACTCCGCGGCCATGCCGGCGGCGTACGGGGTGGACTTGCGCGAGCCCTTGAAGCCCACGCCACCGGACGAGGCCCAGGCGATGACGGCGCCGGACGGGTCGGTGATCGAGACGATGGTGTTGTTGAACGTCGACTTGATGTGGGCCTGGCCCAGCGCGATGTTCTTCTTCTCCTTGCGGCGCGGCTTGCGCGCGGCGGCCTTAGGTGCAGCCATGAAAGTGTTCTCCTATTCCCTGGCCGCTTAGCGGGCCTTCTTCTTGCCGGCGACGGTGCGCTTCGGGCCCTTGCGGGTACGGGCGTTGGTCTTGGTGCGCTGACCGCGGACCGGCAGGCCACGGCGGTGACGAAGGCCCTCGTAGGAGCCGATCTCGACCTTGCGGCGGATGTCGGCGGCGACCTCACGGCGGAGGTCACCCTCCACCTTGTAGGTGCCTTCGATGTAGTCGCGGAGGGCGACGAGCTGGTCGTCGGAGAGGTCCTTGACGCGGATCGACTCGTCGATCTCGGTGGCCTTGAGGATCTCGACCGAGCGGGTACGGCCGATGCCGTAGATGTACGTGAGGGCGATCACCACGCGCTTGTCGCGCGGGATGTCGACGCCGGCAAGACGTGCCATGCGGTGACTCCTGGAGTGTTGTGGAGGTGTGGAGCAGGATCGGTGCCCGGGCCTCCGCCCGAGGTGTCCCCCTTGCGGGTTCTGATCCTGCCTGTTTCAGATATTGAGTTGTGAGATCGCGAGAGATCCGGGCCGGAGCCCGGATGCTCAGCCCTGGCGCTGCTTGTGGCGCGGGTTGCTCTTGCAGATCACCATGACGCGGCCGTGACGGCGGATCACCTTGCAGTGGTCGCAGATCGGCTTGACGCTGGGGTTGACCTTCATGTTGTTCCTTATCGCTGTCTTCACCGGGCAGGCGCGAACGCCTGGGGTGTTACTTCTCGACCGGTCTAGCGGTAGCGGTAGACGATGCGACCGCGCGTGAGGTCGTACGGAGAGAGCTCCACGACGACACGGTCCTCGGGGATGATGCGGATGTAGTTCTGCCGCATCTTGCCGGAGATCGTTGCAAGGACCTTGTGTCCGTTGCTCAGCTCAACGCGGAACATCGCGTTGGGAAGAGCCTCGGAGATCACGCCCTCGATCTCGATGACACCGTCTTTCTTAGCCATAGCCTCGCTGACGCTTCTGCAGACCGGTCGATCTGCGGTGGGTGGGTGGTGGTGGAACTGTGCGGATCCGGACACGCCGGACCAAGGCGCAAAGCACCAAAGATCTATGGTAGTCCGGATCCGCGGATCCGCAAAATGCGGAGCTGTTACTTCTGGTCGACGATCTTCTGCAGCTTGGCGACGTCGGCCGGCTTGCTGGTGTCGAGACGCTCGCCGTTGATCTCGATCGTCGGCGTCCCCTGGATCTTGTGCGCGGTCGCCTGCGCGGTGGGGAACTTGAAGAACGTGCCCGCCTTGATGGTCGCCTCGGCCTTGTCGGCGCCGACCTGCTTGGCGTAGTCGATCAGCTGCTGGTCGGTGAGACCGGGCGTGTTCTCGGTGGGCTGGTTCTCGAACAGCGTGTTGAGGTAGTCCAGGAACTTGTCGGGGTTCTCCTGAGCGACGCTGTAGGCGGCCGCCGCGGCGCGCGACGAGTAGTTCGTGCCCTGCGAGTAGCGGTCGAGGATCGCGATCGGGTGGTACTCGAGCGTGATCTTGTTGTCCTTCGCAAGGGTCTGCAGAGTGGATCCGTACTGGGTCTCGAACTGCTTGCAGATCGGACACTGGAAGTCGACGTACAGCGCGACCTTGTCCTTGCCGTTGCCGGTGGTGACGGCGCCGGTGTCGGAGTTGATGATCGCGCTCTTCGGAGCGGCACCGGGGTCCGTGGCCTTGTTGTTCAGCCAGACGACGACGCCGACCAGTGCGATGAGCACGGCGACGACTGCGGCGGTGATTCCGATGGCGAACCCGTTGGTCCTGCCCTTGGCAGCGGCCATGTGTGTGTCTCCTTAGTCCAGACCCGCCCGGCGGATCCGCTCAGCTGTGTCTTCCCATTGTGCCGTGCGAAGCCTTTGAGGTCCGTGGGAGCATTCGCCGCGTCGGGCCAGGTCGGGCCGACGAGCCTCGCTAGGCGATCGGCGCGGGGGTGATCCCGAAGGCCGCGAGCCCCGCTGCACCGCCGTCGGCGGCGGTCAGCACCCAGATGCCGTCATCGTGCAGGGCGACGCTGTGTTCCCAGTGCGAGCCGTCGGATCCGTCGGTCGTGGTGACGGTCCAGTCGTCGTCCTCGACGTAGGTCTGATCCGAGCCGGCCGTGACCATGGGCTCGATCGCGAGCACGAGGCCGGGGCGCACCTCGGCGCCGCGGTCGGGCGTGCGGTAGTTGAACAGGCTCGGCGCCTCGTGCATCTTGCGGCCGATGCCGTGTCCGACGTACTCGCGCAGGATCCCGTAGGGCTTCCCGGAGACCGCGGAAGGGCCTGCGGCGAGGATGTGGTCCTCGATGGCCGCGGAGATGTCCCCCAGGTGCCTCGCGGACGCCATCGCGGCGATGCCGGCCCACATCGATCCCTCGGTGACATCGGAGAGCGTCTGACGCGGGCCGACCGCCGCCGCCTCGGACGGGTCGGGGACCACGACGGTGATCGCGCTGTCGCCGTTCCAGCCGCGGAACTGGGCACCGCAGTCTATCGAGACGATGTCGCCGGGCTGCAGGACGCGGGAACCCGGGATGCCGTGCACGACCTGGTCATTGACCGAGATGCACGTGGTGTGCCGGTAACCGCGCACGAGCTTGAAGTTCGACTCGGCGCCGCGATCCAGGATCACACGCTCGGCGATCGCGTCGAGCTCCCCCGTCGCGATGCCGGAGCGCACGGCGCCGCGCACCGCGGAGAGAGCCGCACCGGTGATCAGACCGGGCTCGACCATCGCCTCGAGCTGAGCGCGACTCTTGTAGATGGAGCGGCGGAACGCCACGTCAGACCGCAGCCGTGCGCACGAGGCCGCGCGCGCTCAGCGCTGCGAAGACGCGCTCGGTGATCTCGTCCAGGCTGCCGACGCCGTCGATCGTGTCCACGATGCCGCGCGCGCCGTACACGTCGAGGATCGGAGCAGTCTGCTCCTCGTAGATGTCCAGGCGCTTCGCGATGGCATCGGGGGTGTCATCCCCGCGACCCTGCTCGACCGCGCGCACGGTGATCCGGGCGATGCTCTCCTCGCGCGGCACGTCGAGCAGGATCACCGCGTCGAGCGAGGTGCCCTGCTCCCCCAGGAACGCGTCCAGATCCTCGACCTGCGCCGCGTTGCGGGGGTAGCCGTCCAGGAGGAAGCCGGCCTCCGCGTCGGGCTGGGACAGACGGTCGCGCACGAGCGCGCCGGTGAGCTCGTCGGAGACGAGGTCGCCCGCATCGAGGATCGCGGTGACCTGCTTGCCCAGCTCCGTGCCCTCCTTGATGTTGGCGCGGAAGATGTCGCCCGTCGAGACGACCGGGATGCCGTAGGCCTCGGCGATCCGCACTCCCTGCGTGCCCTTGCCGGAGCCCTGCGGGCCCACGATCAGCAGGCGTGCGGTGGAGGTTGCGGATGCCGTCATCGTAGGAGCCCTTCGTAGTGTCGCTGCTGCAGCTGCGCGTCGATCTGCTTGACCGTCTCCAGGCCGACGCCGACGATGATCAGGATCGATGCGCCGCCGAACGGGAAGTTCTGGTTCGCGCCGACCGTGGCCAGCGCGATCAGCGGGATCAACGCGATGATGCCGAGGTAGAGGGATCCGGGCAGCGTGATGCGGGTGAGCACGTAGTCGAGGTACTCGGCGGTGGGACGGCCCGCCCGGATGCCCGGGATGAAGCCGCCGTACTTCTTCATGTTGTCGGCGACCTCGGTCGGGTTGAACGTGATCGCGACGTAGAAGTACGTGAAGCCGATGATCAGCAGGAAGTACGTGATCATGTAGATCGGGTGGTCGCCCTTGACGAAGTACGTCATGATCCAGGTCGCCCACGCCGGCGGCGTCTTGCCGTCCTGCGGGATGTTGAACTGCGCGACCAGCATCGGGATGTACAGCAGCGACGAGGCGAAGATGACCGGGATCACGCCCGCCATGTTCACCTTGATCGGGATGTAGGTGTTGGTGCCGCCGTAGGTTCGGCGTCCGACCATGCGCTTGGCGTACTGCACCGGGATGCGGCGCTGCGACTGCTCGATGAAGACGACCAGGGTCATCACGACGATGCCGACGAGCAGGACGAGCAGGAAGACCTCGAAGCCCTTCGTCTGCATGATGGCCCACATGGCGCCGGGGAAGGTCGCAGCGATCGAGGTGAAGATCAGCAGCGACATGCCGTTGCCGATGCCCTTCTCGGTGACGAGCTCGGCGAACCACATGATCAGGCCGGTGCCGGCCGTCAGCGTGATGATGAGCAGCAGCTGCGCCCACCACACGTCGTTGGTGAGCAGCTGGTTGCACGCCGCGACGCCGGTCTGACCGAACAGCTGGCCGGTGCGCGCGACGGTGACGAGAGTCGTGGACTGCAGCAGCGCCAGCGCGATGGTGACGTAGCGCGTGTACTGCGTGAGCTTGGCCTGGCCGGCCTGGCCCTCCTTGTGCAGCGCCTCGAAGTGCGGGATGACCACGCGCAGCAGCTGGGTGATGATCGAGGCCGTGATGTACGGCATCACGCCGAGCGCGAAGATCGACAGCTTCAGCAGAGCGCCGCCGGAGAACAGGTTGACGAGTCCGAGCAGCCCCTCGGTGCCGCTGTTCTGCGCGAGGCACTCGGAGACGTTCGGGAAGCTCACGAACGGAGCGGGCACGGTGGATCCGAGGCGGTAGATCGCGATGATCGCGATCGTGAAGCCGATCTTGCGTCGAAGATCCGGCGTGCGGAAGATCCGCGCGATGGCGCTGAACAAAAGCTTGCCTTCCTGAAAAGGGATGACGCCCGACGAGGGACAGTCGATTACCCAGGGTAACGCAAGAGGGGCCGGAGAAATCTCCGGCCCCTCTCGACGGGTGTTACTTGATCGATCCGCCGGCGGCGACGATCTTCTGCTCCGCGGAGCTGGAGACCTTGTCGACCGACACGGTCAGAGCCACGGCGATGTCGCCGTTGCCCAGGACCTTGACCTTCTCGTTCTTGCGGACCGCGCCCTTGGCGACCAGGTCGGCGACGGTCACGTCGCCACCGGCCGGGTAGAGCTCGGCGAGCTTCTCCAGGTTCACGACCTGGTACTCCACGCGGAACGGGTTCTTGAACCCGCGCAGCTTCGGGGTGCGCATGTGCAGCGGCATCTGCCCACCCTCGAAACCGACGCGAACGGTGTTGCGGGCCTTGGTGCCCTTGGTGCCGCGACCGGCGGTCTTGCCCTTGGAGCCCTCACCGCGACCGACACGGGTCTTCGCGGTGTTGGCGCCGGGGACCGGACGCAGGTGGTGCACCTTCAGGACGCCGGGACGGGAGACCGTGGTCTCCTCGGCCTTCTTGGCGGCCGGCTTCTTGGCGGCGGTCTTGGTGGCCGCTTCCTTCTTCTCAGCCATTAGTCGATCTCCTCAACCTTGACGAGGTGAGCGACCGCGCGGACGTAACCGCGGGTCTGGGCATCGTCGGGACGGACGACCGAGTCGCCGATCCGCTTGAGGCCGAGCGAACGCAGCGTGTCGCGCTGGTTCTGCTTCTCACTCACCTTGGACTTGACCTGCGTGACCTTGAGGCGCGCAGCCATCAGGCACCTGCCTTCTGCGCAGCGATGGCGTCGGCCTCTGCGCGGACGAGACGCGCCGGGGCGACCTGGTCGAACTCGAGGCCACGACGCGCGGCGACCGCACGGGGCTCCTCGAGCTGCTTCAGGGCGGCCACCGTCGCGTGCACGATGTTGATCGTGTTCGACGAGCCGAGCGACTTCGACAGCACGTCGTGGATACCGGCGCACTCGAGCACGGCGCGGACCGGACCACCGGCGATGACACCGGTACCGGCAGCGGCCGGACGCAGCAGCACGACGCCGGCAGCGGCCTCGCCCTGCACCGGGTGCGGGATGGTCGACGCGGAGCGCGGCACGCGGAAGAAGTTGCGCTTCGCCTCCTCGACGCCCTTCGAGATCGCGAGCGGGACCTCGCGGGCCTTGCCGTAACCGACGCCCACGAGACCGTTGCCGTCACCCACCACGACGAGCGCGGTGAAGCTGAAGCGACGGCCGCCCTTGACGACCTTCGACACGCGGTTGATGGTCACCACGCGCTCGAGGAACTGGTTGTCCCCACGGTCGCGGGAGTTGCGGTCGCGGCCGCCCTGACCGCGGTCACGGCCACCACGGCCGCCGCGGCGCTCGTCGCGCTGCGGAGCCTCGGTACCGGCCGCCGTCTCGGCGGGAGCCGTAGCCGTCTCGGTCACTTCGTTCTCCTTGTTGTCACTCACAGTGCCAGACCCCCTTCGCGGGCGCCGTCGGCGATGGCCGCGACACGACCGGCGTACCGGTTGCCACCGCGGTCGAACACGGCCTCCGAGACACCGGCGGCCTTCGCGCGCTCGGCGACGAGCTCGCCGACCTTGCGGGCCTTGGCGGTCTTGTCACCGTCGAAGCCGCGCAGGTCGGTCTCGAGGGTGGAGGCACTGGCCACGGTGTGGCCCTTGCTGTCGTCGACCAGCTGCACGAAGACGTGGCGGGCCGAACGGGTGACGACCAGGCGCGGACGCGCCTCGGTGCCCTGGATCTTCTTGCGAAGGCGGGCGTGACGACGCGAGCGGGCGTCGGACTTCGTCTTGATAGCCATGGTTACTTACCACTCTTTCCGGCCTTGCGACGCACGACCTCGCCGGCGTAGCGCACGCCCTTGCCCTTGTACGGCTCGGGCTTGCGGATCTTGCGGATGTTCGCAGCCGCCTCGCCGACGGCCTGCTTGCTGATGCCGCTGACGGTGAGCTTGTTGGCGCCCTCGACCGTCAGGGTGATGCCGGCGGGCGGGTCGATCAGGACCGGGTGCGAGAAGCCGAGGGCGAACTCGACCGAGTTGCCCTTCTGCTGCACGCGGTAACCGGTGCCGACGACCTCGAGGCCCTTGGAGTAGCCCTGGGTCACGCCGATGATGTCGTTGTTGATGAGCGTGCGGGTCAGACCGTGCAGCGAACGCGAGGCGCGCTCGTCGTCCGGACGGGTGACGAGAACCTGGTTCTCCTCGACCGACACCTCGATGGGGGAGGCCACGGTGAGCGAGAGCTCGCCCTTCGGGCCCTTCACCGACACCGCACGGCCGTCGACCGAAACGGTCACGCCCGCGGGGATCTCGATGGGAAGTCGTCCAATACGCGACATTTCAGATCACCACACGTAGGCGAGAACTTCTCCGCCCACGCCCTTCTGCTCAGCCTGGCGGTCCGTGAGGAGCCCCGAGGAGGTGGACAGGATCGCGACACCGAGGCCGCCGAGCACCTTGGGGAGCTCCGTCGACTTCGCGTACACGCGGAGGCCGGGCTTGGAGACGCGCTTGATGCCGGCGATCGACCGCTCGCGGTTCGGGCCGTACTTCAGCGAGATGGTGAGGTTCTTGCCGACGCGGGCGTCGGAGATCTCCCAACCCGAGATGTAGCCCTCCTGCTGGAGGATCTCAGCGATGTGGGTCTTCAGCTTGCTCGACGGCAGGGTCACGGAGTCGTGATGCGCCGAGTTCGCGTTGCGCAGACGGGTCAGCAGATCTGCGACCGGGTCTGTCATCGTCATAGTTGTCTTCTTTCGTTCATGAGGTTCCGGCTGCCGTTACACGGCAGACGGCCTGCGATGAGCACGCAATTTTCAATTGTACGTCACGTGCAACACGCCCGAAGACCGGATCCCGAGGAAGCCCCCGGGATCCGGTCTTCAAGACATGGTCTTACGCCTGGACCTCGTCCGACTTGAACGGGAAGCCGAGGTGGCGGAGCAGCGCCCGGCCCTCGTCGTCGTTCTTCGCCGTGGTCACGACAGTGATGTCGAAACCGCGGACGCGGTCGATGCGGTCCTGATCGATCTCGTGGAACACGCTCTGCTCCGTGAGACCGAAGGTGTAGTTGCCGTTGCCGTCGAACTGCTTGTCCGAGAGACCGCGGAAGTCGCGGATACGGGGCAGTGCGAGGTTCACGAGGCGGTCCACGAACTCCCAGGCGCGGTCACCGCGGAGGGTGACGTGCGCGCCGATGGGCTGGCCCTCGCGCAGCTTGAACTGCGCGATGGACTTGCGGGCCTTCGTGACGATCGGCTTCTGGCCGGTGATCTTGGTGAGGTCGTCGACCGCACCATCGATCACCTTGGAGTCGCGAGCCGCCTCACCGACACCGGTGTTGACGACGACCTTGACCAGGCCGGGGATCTGCATGACGTTCTCGTAGCCGAACTCGTCCTGCAGAGCCTTCTTGATCTCGTTGTTGTACTTCGCCTTCAGGCGGGGCTGCACCTTGACAGCGCCCGCGGCGTCAGCAGCCGCCATCAGAGGTCCTTACCGCTCTTCTTCGCGTAGCGCACGCGAACCGTGCGCTTCACGCCGTCCTTGACCTGCTCCTCGACGCGGTGACCGACCTTGGTCGGCTTCTTCGTCTCGGGGTCGACCAGGGCGACGTTCGAGATGTGGATGGGGGCCTCGATGGTCTCGATGCCGCCCGTCTTCGTGCCGCGCTGCGTCTGGCCGACGCGGGTGTGCTTGGTGGCGTAGTTCACGCCCTCCACGATCACGCGGTTCTGCTCGACGAGGACCTCGAGGACCTTGCCCTGCTTGCCGCGGTCGCCGCCCTTTTCCTGCTTGCGGCCGGTGATGACCTGAACCAGGTCACCCTTCTTGATGTTCGCCATGAGTTACAGCACCTCCGGGGCGAGCGAGACGATCTTCATGAACTTCTTGTCACGGAGCTCACGACCGACCGGGCCGAAGATGCGGGTGCCGCGGGGCTCCCCGTCGTTCTTCAGGATCACGGCGGCGTTCTCGTCGAACTTGATGTACGAGCCGTCGGGACGGCGGGTCTGCTTCACGGTGCGGACGATGACGGCCTTGACGACGTCACCCTTCTTGACGTTCCCACCGGGGATCGCGTCCTTGACCGTGGCGACGATGATGTCGCCCAGGCCCGCGTAACGGCGGCTGGAACCGCCGAGCACGCGGATGGTGAGCAGCTCCTTGGCGCCGGTGTTGTCGGCGACCTTGAGTCGGGACTCGGTCTGGATCACTTTGCCTTCTCCAGGATCTCCACCAGACGCCAGCGCTTGGTGGCGCTCAGCGGGCGGGTCTCGTTGATGAGAACGAGGTCGCCGATGCCGGCGGTGTTGTTCTCGTCGTGCGCCTTGACCTTCGTCGTACGGCGGATGACCTTGCCGTACAGCGGGTGCTTCACGCGGTCCTCGACCTCGACGACGATGGTCTTGTCCATCTTGTCGCTGACGACGTAGCCGCGGCGCGACTTGCGGTAGCCACGAGCGTCGGCGTCGCGGACGTCGTGCGAGACGACCTCAGCCTCGGCGGCAGCAGCCTTCTTCTCAGCCATTACTCGGCCTCCTCCTTCGGCGCGTCAGCCTCGTCGGCCTTCTTCGCCTTTACCTTGGACGCCTTCTTGGCCGGAGCCTCGACCGGAGCGGGCGTCGCACGGATGCCCAGCTCGCGCTCGCGGATCACGGTGTACAGGCGCGCGATGTCGCGCTTGACGGCGCGGATGCGGCCGTGGCTCTCCAGCTGGCCGGTGGCCGACTGGAAACGGAGGTTGAACAGCTCCTCCTTGGCCTTGCGCAGCTCCTCGACGAGGCGCTGGTCTTCGAACGTGTCGAGCTCGGTCACACCGAGCTCCTTGGTGCCGATCGCCATTACGCGTCGCCCTCCTCGCGCTTGATGATGCGTGCCTTGAGCGGCAGCTTGTGAATGGCACGGGTCAGGGCCTCACGAGCGAGTTCCTCGTTGACGCCCGCGACCTCGAACAGGACGCGACCCGGCTTGACGTTGGCGACCCACCACTCGGGGGAACCCTTACCGGAACCCATGCGGGTCTCGGCAGGCTTCTTCGTGAGCGGACGGTCGGGGTAGATGTTGATCCACACCTTTCCACCACGCTTGATGTGACGGGTCATCGCGATACGAGCGGACTCGATCTGACGGTTGGTCACGTAAGCGGGGGTGAGGGCCTGGATCCCGAACTCGCCGAAGGAGACCTTCGTGCCGCCGGTGGCCGCACCATCACGCTTGGGGTGATGCTGCTTGCGGTACTTGACCTTGCGAGGGATAAGCATCAGGCAGACGCTCCTTCTGCGACGGGAGCCTCGTTGCGCGGGCCACGACGGCGGTCGCCGCCACGGTCGTCACGACGGGACTTCGGTGCGTTGGCCTGCTCGCGAGCAAGCTCCTTGTTGGTGAGGTCGCCCTTGTAGATCCAGACCTTCACGCCGATGCGGCCGAAGGTGGTCTTGGCCTCGTAGAAGCCGTAGTCGATGTTCGCGCGCAGCGTGTGCAGCGGCACACGACCCTCGCGGTAGAACTCCGACCGGCTCATCTCCGCGCCGCCGAGGCGGCCCGAGACCTGGATCCGGATGCCCTTGGCGCCGGCGCGCTGGGCACCCTGGAGGCCCTTGCGCATGGCACGACGGAAGGCGACGCGAGCAGAGAGCTGCTCGGCGATGCCCTGAGCGACGAGCTGAGCGTCGGCCTCGGGGTTCTTGACCTCGAGGATGTTCAGCTGGATCTGCTTGCCCGTGAGCTTCTCGAGGTCGCCACGGATGCGCTCCGCCTCGGCGCCGCGGCGGCCGATGACGATGCCCGGACGAGCAGTGTGGATGTCCACACGCACGCGGTCGCGGGTGCGCTCGATCTCGATGTTGCTCACGCCGGCGCGGTCGAGCTGCGTCTGCAGGAGCTTGCGGATCTTGATGTCCTCGGCGACGTAGTCGGCGTAACGCTGACCCGGCTTGGTGGAGTCAGAGAACCACCGGGACACGTGGTCCGTGGTGATGCCGAGGCGGAAGCCGTACGGGTTTACCTTCTGTCCCATTACTTGCTCGCCTTCTCGTTCTTGGCGACCTCAGGGGTGGCCAGCACGACCGTGATGTGGCTCGTGCGCTTCTTGATCTGGAACGCGCGACCCTGGGCGCGGGGCTGGAAACGCTTCAGCGTCGTCCCCTCGTCCACGAAGGCGTTCTTGACGTAGAGGTCCTGCTCATCGAGGAACTCGCCGTCGCGGTCGGCCTTCACCTGAGCGTTGGCGATGGCGGAGTGCACGAGCTTGTAGATCGGCTCGGAGGCGCTCTGCTGCGCGAACTTCAGGATGGCGAGGGCTTCCTGCGCCTGCTTGCCCTTGATGAGGGCGACGACACGACGAGCCTTCTGCGGGGTCACGCGGATGTGCTTCACGCGTGCGACGGATTCGACCATTAGCGGCGCCGCCCCTTCTTGTCGTCCTTCACGTGGCCGCGGAAGGTGCGGGTGGGCGCGAACTCGCCCAGCTTGTGACCGACCATGCTCTCGGACACGAACACGGGGATGTGCTTGCGTCCGTCGTGCACGGCGATGGTGTGTCCCAGCATGGCGGGGATGATCATCGACCGGCGCGACCAGGTCTTGATGACGTTCTTGCTGCCGGCTTCGTTCTGCACGACCACCTTGCGAAGCAGGTGCTCGTCGACGAAGGGGCCCTTCTTAAGACTGCGAGGCATCTTCTCTTACTCCTACTTGCGCTTCTTGCCGGCGTTACGGCGACGCACGATGTACTTGTCGCTTTCCTTGTTGGCGTGACGGGTGCGTCCCTCAGCCTGGCCCCAGGGGGAGACGGGGTGACGTCCACCGGACGTCTTGCCCTCGCCACCACCGTGCGGGTGGTCCACCGGGTTCATGGCGACACCGCGGACGGTCGGGCGCACGCCCAGCCAGCGCTTGCGGCCGGCCTTGCCCCAGTTGATGTTCGACTGCTCGGCGTTGCCGACCTCGCCGATCGTCGCACGGCAGCGCGCGTCGACGTTGCGGATCTCGCCCGAGGGCAGACGCAGCTGGGCGTAGGGGCCGTCCTTCGCGACCAGACGCACGGAGGCGCCGGCCGAGCGGGCCATCTTCGCGCCGCCGCCGGGGCGGAGCTCGATGGCGTGGATGACCGTACCCGTCGGGATGTTCTTCAGCGGGAGGTTGTTGCCCGGCTTGATGTCAGCGCCGGCACCCGACTCGACGATGTCGCCCTGCTTCAGCTTGTTCGGCGCGATGATGTAGCGCTTCTCACCGTCGAAGTAGTGCAGCAGCGCGATGCGCGCGGTGCGGTTGGGGTCGTACTCGATGTGAGCGACCTTGGCGTCGATGCCGTCCTTGTCATTGCGACGGAAGTCGATGACGCGGTACTGGCGCTTGTGGCCACCACCGATGTGACGGGTCGTGATGCGGCCCTGGTTGTTGCGGCCACCGGTCTTGCTGAGCGGACGGAGCAGCGACTTCTCCGGCGTCGATCGGGTGATCTCGGCGAAGTCGGCCACCGACGAGCCGCGGCGACCCGGGGTCGTGGGCTTGTACTTGCGAATAGCCATGTTGTGTCCTTATCCCCCGGTCAGTTCACTGCCGTGAAGATGTCGATGGTGCCCGACTTCAGGGCGACGATGGCGCGCTTGGTGTCCTTGCGCTTGCCCGTGCCGAAGCGGGTGCGGCGAGCCTTGCCGACGCGGTTGATCGTGTTGACGCTGGCGACCTTGACGTCGAAGATCTTCTCGATGGCGAGCTTGATCTCGGTCTTGGAGGCGCGGGGGTCCACCAGGAAGGTGTACTTGCCTTCGTCGATCAGGCCGTAGCTCTTCTCGGAGACGACCGGCTTCAGGATGATGTCGCGCGGGTCCTTGTTGGCAGCCGCGGCGAGGATGTTGTCGCTCATGCGGAGACCTCCTCGGTTGCGCCGGACTTCAGCGCGACGAACGCGTCGAAGGCCGCCTTGGTGAAGACGATGTCGTCGGAGTTGACCACGTCGTAGGCGTTCAGCTGGTCGAAGTACAGCACGTGCACAGCGGCCAGGTTGCGGACGCTCAGGGCGGTCAGGTCGTCCTCGCGGTCGATGACCACGAGGAGGTTCTTGCCCGGGAGCGAGGTCAGGAAGGCGGCGGCCGTCTTGGTGGACGGCTTGCCCTCGATGCCGAAGGACTCGACGACGTGCAGGCGCTCACCGCGGAAGCGGTCGCTCAGCGCACCCACGAGGGCGGCGGCGATCATCTTCTTGGGGGTGCGCTGCGAGTAGTCGCGCGGCTTCGGGCCGTGGACGATGCCACCACCGGTCATGTGCGGCGCGCGGATGGAGCCCTGACGGGCGTTACCCGTGCCCTTCTGCTTGAAGGGCTTGCGACCGGCACCGGAGACCTCACCGCGACGCTTGGTCGAGTGGGTGCCCTGGCGTGCCGCGGCGAGCTGCGCGACGACGACCTGGTGGATCAGCGGAACGTTGGTCTTGGCGTCGAAGATCGCGGCGGGGGCGTCGACCGTACCGGTCTTCTTGCCGCCGGCGAACACGTCGAGCGTCAGAGTGGTGTCAGCCATGGGACTCAGGCACCCTTCACTGCGTTGCGGACGTAGACGATGCGGCCGCGCGCGCCGGGGACGGCGCCCTTGACGAGCAGCAGACCCTTCTCGGCGTCGACGGCGTGCACCGTGAGGTTGAGGACGGTCACGCGCTCGCCACCCATACGACCGGCCATGCGCATGCCCTTGAAGACACGGCTCGGGGTCGACGAAGCACCGATGGAACCGGGCTTGCGGTGGTTGCGGTGCGAACCGTGCGAGGCGGAGACGCCCTTGAAGTTGTGGCGCTTCATGACACCGGCGAAGCCCTTGCCCTTGCTGGTGCCGACGACGTCGACCAGCTGGCCCGCTTCGAAGGTGCCGTCGACCGTGAGCTCCTGGCCCAGGCTGTAGTCGCCGGCGTCCGCGGTGCGGATCTCGGTGACGTGACGACGCGGGGTGACCCCGGCTGCCTCGAAGTGCGCGGTGAGCGGCTTGTTGACCTTGCGCGGGTCGATCTGACCGGCCGCGATCTGCACGGCGTTGTAGCCGTCCTTCTCGGGGGTGCGGATCTGGGTGACCACGTTCGGGGCCAGCTCGATCACGGTGACCGGGATCAGCTTGCCGTTCTCATTCCACACCTGGGTCATGCCGAGCTTCGTGCCGAGCAGGCCCTTGGAAATCTTTGCGTTGATGTCGACCATCGTGATCCCCTTACAGCTTGATCTCGATGTTGACGTCAGCAGGAAGGTCGAGACGCATGAGCGAGTCAACGGCCTTCGGCGTCGGGTCGACGATGTCGATCAGACGCTTGTGGGTGCGCATCTCGAAGTGCTCGCGGCTGTCCTTGTACTTGTGGGGCGACCGGATGACGCACACGACGTTCTTCTCGGTCGGAAGCGGCACCGGGCCGACGACGGTCGCGCCCGCACGGGTCACGGTGTCGACGATCTTGCGGGCCGACGTGTCGATGACCTCGTGGTCATACGACTTCAGGCGAATGCGGATCTTCTGTCCCGCCATTGTCTGCTCTCTCTCATTAAGCGTCGTACCTGCCCGGACCGGGTGATCCGGGGGCATTGGACGCGCGACGGCGCGTTCTGCGCCTTCGCACTCCTCCTCCTGACCCGTTGCCGGATCCGTTCGAAGGGGCGCACCACTGTTCTGCTGTCAGCCCGGGGCCTCACGACCCGCGGAAGCCGACCCCCGCACATGGCAGGGCCTCGGTGAGGAGGTGTCGGTTGTCTGTTCTGCTGCCCGCGGCCCAGATCCCTGCGTGAAGCACGCCGTCTGTGCACTGCCCTGGCAGTGATCCAGCGCGCATCGGGACGCACGCCGGAATGTGGAACCTCCATAGTCTACGTGCAGCCCGGGCGTGTCGCAAACTCGGGCGTGTCGCGACGGCGTGTCCGGCGTGTCCCTCCGCGGCGATGTCGAGCGGCGGCTTCGGGCCCTGGCTTCCCGAGGTGGCTTCCCCGTTCGCTCGCCGGTCGCGAACAGCCCCCTCTCGCACCTCGCTGGCTCCGGATCACCCCTCCGCACTGTTCGCTGGTCCCGTATCGCACCCTCCCGCCGCTCCCTGGACCCGTATCGCCCCCGCCACACTGTTCGCTGGTCCCGTATCGCCCCTTCGCAGGCTCCCAAGGGGCGACACGCGACCAGATCGCACCCTCCCCCGCTCCCTGGTCCCGGATCGCCCGCTCCACACTGTTCGCTGGTCCCGTATCGCCCTTTCGCAGGCCCCCAAGGGGCGACACGCGACCAGCGAGCAGCAACTGACCACTCCCCACAGCTCACGATTCGAACCGGGTCCCCACGGATTGCGTGGTCACCGCCCCGCCAGGCGCCGGACGCGAGCATCTTGGATCGCATGCAGCCACGACGTCCCGTCCCCGTGCACCTCGGCACCTCGTTCACCTTCGCCCAGGGCCGAGCGGCAGGGCTCTCTGCGAAGCAGTTGCGCCGTCCCGATCTGACCAGCCCGTTCCGAGGAGTGCGCACATCCGTGGATCCGCCCGACGACGACCCGGCACCGGATCCGTTCGCGGATCCCGTGGCCACGACCGTGCGAGAACTCGCCATCGCGTACGCGCTGGCTCTGCCACCTGGCGCTCACCTCAGCCACTCCACGGCGGCGGCGCTGCACGGCATCCCGCTTCCCGCGCGGGCGTTCCCGATGGCAGGAAGTCCACTCCGTCCGGTCTCCGAGCGCGTCCAGGTCGAAGCGGCCATTCCTGCACCCGGCAGAGCACCGCGCGGACCGCGGATCCGCGGGCATCAGTGTGTCGCTGCGCTCGAGCCGGTGATGTTCGTCGGCGGCTTGCCTGTCGCTACGCCGGCCGCGACCTGGGCGTCGCTTGCCGGCCGCCTCGGCATCGATGAGCTCGTGGCGGTCGGAGACGCGATCGTTCGGATCCCGCGCATCCCGGGGCCGTTCGGTCGTGTGCTGCGTGCACCGCTTGCGACGTTCGACGATCTCGATGCGGTGATCCGAGCGGGCCGGCGTATCGGGATCACGAAGCTCCGGGAGGCGCGCACCCTGATCCGCATCGGATCCGCGTCACCCAAGGAGACGGATCTGCGCCTTGCCCTCATTGCCGGCCGGGGTCTGCCCACGCCGACGCTCGATTTCGATGTGTACTCTCGCGGCGCATTCCTCGGCTGCAGTGAGATCGCCTATCCCGACTTCCAGGTCGCCGTCGAGTACGAGGGCGACTATCACCGCACCGACCGCCGGCGCTGGACGAAGGACATCGACAAGTACCAGGCCTACGCCCAGGCGGGTTGGCGTGTCGTGCAGATCACGGCGGAGCACCTCCGCCAGACGGGCGAGCCCGCCCGCCGCGTCCGCGCCGCGCTGCGGCAGGCCGGATGGCGCGGGGGGCGATGAGCGGGCGGGCAGTCCGTGTCTTTCGTCCGCGGCCTCAGGAGCCGAACGAGACCGTCGGCTACCAGGTCCCGGTCGTCACATTGGGTGTCACGGTCACGAACTGCGTCCCCGACAGGGTCCGCGTGGCGCCGATCGAGATCGGAAGATCACCGTTGCCGATCGAGCTCGACGAGTTGAGCCTGAAACTCAGGGTGCTGGTCGCTCCCGCAGCGACGCTTCCCGCATATGTGAAGACATAGGTGATGTTGTCGCCCGACGAAGTGGCGCTGGTGAAGCTCCACCCGGAGCCGGAGAACACGGTGGCTGCTGTCGTTCCGCTGCCGATGAGCACGTGCTTGTTCTGCTTCTGCTGGACGGTGAAGGCCAGCGTCGCGTTGGTGACAGCCGCGACTCCGGTGGGCGGGGTGAAGGTTGCGCTTCCGCTGAGGTAGGCGCCCGTGCGACCCGTCGCATTGAGCGTCGCGCTCATTCCGGTGAAGGGCGGGATCGCAGCGCCGAAGTCGATGCCTTTGTTGATCGAGCACGCGGCCTTGGTCCACGCCGCGCTCCCGGTGTAGCCACCGGTGAAGGTGCCGCCGAACGAGACCGACGTGCCCGTCGCACCGCTGATCTGCAGCTGAACGCTGCCGTTGGGAAGGTCGGTGCGCGTGATGGTCGTGCCGGAGGTGGTCTGCGCCGGAACGATGATGCTCGGCCCACCGGCTTTCGGCACCAGAGTGATCACGAGCGACCATCCGGCCAACGACTGGGGCCCCGCCGCCGACTGCACACCATAGGTCGCGGTGTAGGAGGATCCGTTCGGCACGAATCCGAGCCCGCCGACCGTGTAATCGGTGCAGGCGCTCGCGGCATACGCCGGCACCGCCACGGCCGCGGCCACCACCGGAACGCTCCAGGCGGCGCCCTTCAGCACCGTGCGGCGGTGAAGCCCCGTCGCGTTCTTCCCCAGAGTCTCGCCCATGATGTCTCCCAGATGGCTTGCGCCTACATCGATCTCGACCGCACCCGGTCCCATCCGGATGCGATAACCAGCGCCCCAGCGCGTCGTGTCCCGAGTTCATGACAGCGCATCGGATCGACGCGACTTCGCGACTTGCCTTCGAGATGACGCAATCAGCCGGATACGCGTCGCGCTCGGCACGGCCCGTCGCCCGCGGGTGGCGGATAGCTGCGCTGCGCCGGAATCGCCCGCCGGATCCGACCGCGCAGCGGGCCGGCCGCTCAGCTTGCGAGCCTGACTCCCAAGCGCACCGCCGACGGCGAGGGCAGCCCTTCGCGCAGCATGGCCCGCGCCAGCGGGGATCCGCCGGAGAACCCGACCCGATGCGCGATCTCATCGATGCTGGACAGGCCGGTGGGATCCTCGCTGAGCAGTCGCACCGCCGCATCCAGCCGTGCGTGCCGCACTTCCCGCGCGATCGTCGTGCCGTGCGCGTGGAACTGGCGCTCCAGCTGACGCACGGACAGGTTCACGGCCTCGGCGATCCGTCGCGAGCCGAGCCGCGGATCCGCGTGCATGCGCATGATCACCGCGAGCGCGCGCCGCATCGGACTGGGCGCCTCCTGCACCGCCTCGACGGTCAGCAGCCGTGCCACCATGTCCCGCACGAGCAGCTCGATGTGCGGATGCGGTACGCCCATCACCTCGCGATCGACCGCGGTCACGACCTCCCCCGCGAACGCGATCACGCCGCTGAGCAGCGTCTCGCCGCCGACCGCGGGACGGGCTCCGGACGGCACGTCCTCCCCCGGCGGCACCGGCACCGTGATCGAGATCAGCTCGCTCGGCCGCAGCACCGCCGCCATCACGGTGCAGTCCGCCATCAGCAGCGCACCGTTCTGCGTCACCTCGAACGGCGTCGATCCGCCGCGCACCGCCACGCGCCCGCGCCGCACACCGTGCACGGCCAGCATGCCCGGGCCCGCGCTCAGCGACAGCACGCCGCCGGTCGCCCTGGTCAGCCGGATCCGCACGTCGCCGAACTCGCGCTCCAGCCTCTGCACGGCACCGGCCGGCGACACCGCGGCACCCGACGACACGGGGCCGGCCACTGGCGATGCCGCGGTGCCAGCCGCCGCCCCGGACCCACTCGCCGGCGACACCGCGGACACGCGTGCGGACGAGGTCGCAGACGAGGGCTCCCTCGTCACGGTGGCCGAGCGAGCCGGCGACGAGGACAGCGCGGTCGCCGTAAGAGCCTCGCCGGTCATCGCCGGGCCTGCGCGATCAGCTCGTCGAACTGCGCGGATCCGGGATCCGCGGCGACGTATCCTCCGGTCCGGCCGACGTACCCGCCGCCGTAGTACCCGTACCCGGCCCGGTCCATCCCTCGCAGGGGGATCTGGTTGATCACGACGCCGAGCCTTGTCGCACCGGCCTTGTCGAGGTTCGACAGCGCCTTGCCGAGCTGGTCGATGTGCGTGGTGCCGGCCCTCACCACGACGATCGCGCCGTCGCCCTGCGTGGCCAGGATCGCACCGTCCGTCACGGGCAGCAGAGGCGGCGCATCCACCAGCACGATCGCATGCTCGGACAGGGTGCGCAGCAGATCGTGCATCACGTTCGTGCCGACCAGTTCGCTCGGGTTCGGCGGCACTCTGCCCGCCGCCAGCAGGAAGAGGTTGCGATGCAGCGCCGAGCGCTGCAGCACATCCCCGATGGCCGCGTTGCCGACCAGCACATCGGTGAGCCCCGCTGCACCGGGCAGTCCGAACGTGCCCGCAACGGTGGGCCGCCGCAGATCCCCGTCGACGAGCACGACGTGCTTTCCGGACTCCGCGATCGCCAGTGCGAGGTTCGCGACCACCGTCGACTTGCCGTCGCCGGGGACCGGGCTCGTCAGCACGATCACCTTCGGCGGATTGTCCACGTGCAGGAACTGGATGTTGGTGCGCAGCTCGCGCAACGCCTCGGCGAGCGGCAGATGCTCGTTGTCGGCGCGCGCGCTCGACGTGGCGATCAGGCGCTGCTCGCTGCCTGTCAGCTTCGGGTCGGCGGGAAGGGTGCCGATCACCGAGACCCCGAACGTCGATTCGACGGCCGAAGCGGAGCGGATCCGCTTGTCCGCCGTGTTGCGCACGAGCGCCCAGGCGATGCCGAGTGCGAGGCCGATGAGCGCGCCCAGCAGCAGGTTCAGCCTCGTGTTCGGCGACGACGGCGAACCCGGCAGCACCGCGGTGTCGCCCGGCACGAGGGCGACCACGGCCGCGTTCCCCGTGCTGCCGTCTCCCACGCCCGAGGTGCCCGAGCCGGAGTCGCCCGTCGCGGCGGCCCCGGCCTGCGCGAGCACCTGCCCGCTCTCCAGCCTCTGCACCTCGACCGCCAGCGCGCGGATCCACGCATTGGCGAGATCCTGCGCCTGCTGCGGCGTGGGCGCCTGGGCGGTGATGCGCAGCGTCACCGTGTCGAGCGGCACCGAGGCGGAGATCCGGTTCACCAGCGCCTGCGCCGAGGTCGTGAGACCGAGCTGGTCGATGACCGCCTGCGCCACCGACCGGTTCTTCGCGATCTCGATGTACGACTTCGCACGCGACTTCGCGTAGGTGTCGGCGAGCGACGCGATGCCCGTCGAGCCGCTGCTCTGCGACACCACGAATCCGCTCGCATCCGCGGTGTACACCTTCGGCACCAGCAGGCTCACGCCGAAAGCGATGGCCACGCCCAGCGCGGTGCTCAGAAGGATGGCGACCCAGTGTCGACGGACCACACGCCAGTAATCTTCGATGTTCACAACGATCCGCTCCCCAGCAGCGTTCTGTACTTGCTCGTCCTCCCACAGGACACCCGCAGTATATCGAGCGCGGCGTCGCTGTCACCCCTCGGTTCCCGCGCCGCTCCGCCGCGCCTGCCGGGTGCGGCCCGCGCTTGCTGGCTCGCCGTTCGCGGCATCGGATCCGACCGCGTCGATCACCGGGACGGATCCGGCACGCACGACGGAGGGCGGGGCGCTGCAGCGCCCCGCCCTCCGGAAGTACTCAGATCGAGATCACTCGTTGCCGACCTGCTTGTCGAGGTTGTCGCGCACGCCATCGATCTGCTCGGCAGCACCCGGCGCGACCTTCTTGGCGAGGTCTGCGGCGCCGCCCAGGACGGTGTCGCTGATGCCCTCGGCCTGCTCGCTGTGCAGCAGCTCCTCGACCTTGTCCTTGTTCTCCTCGAAGAACTCCTTGCCCTTGTTCACCGCGTCGTTGATGGCGTCACCGAGACCCATGGGGTTCCCTCCCTAGATCGGGCCGTCTTTCGGCCCGCACGTCGCCATTCTGCCGGTCGGCGCGGCCGAAAGGAACCCTTTCACGCGCGAAGTGTCGGGAGATGAAGAAGCACCCGCGCCGGCGACGGACCCGCCATCGGCGTGCGGCGCGGGAACGACAAAGGGGCCGAGCCCGAAGGCTCGACCCCTTTGCGGAAAGCAGATGCTTACTTGACGATCTTCGTGACCGTGCCGGCGCCGACGGTGCGGCCACCCTCACGGATCGCGAAGCCGAGGCCCTCCTCCATGGCGATCGGCTGGATCAGCTCGACCGACATGTCGGTGGTGTCGCCGGGCATGACCATCTCGGTGCCCTCGGGCAGCGAGATGACGCCGGTGACGTCGGTGGTACGGAAGTAGAACTGCGGGCGGTAGTTCGTGTAGAAGGGGTTGTGGCGGCCACCCTCGTCCTTGGACAGGATGTACGCGGTGCCCTCGAAGTTGGTGTGCGGGGTGATGGAACCCGGCTTCACCACGACCTGGCCGCGCTCGACGTCCTCGCGCTTGGTGCCACGGAGCAGAAGACCGCAGTTCTCGCCGGCCCATGCCTCGTCGAGCTGCTTGTGGAACATCTCGATACCCGTGACCGTGGTCTTCTGCGTCGGGCGGATGCCGACGATCTCGACCTCGGAGTTGATCGCGAGGGTGCCACGCTCGGCGCGGCCCGTGACGACGGTGCCACGACCGGTGATCGTGAAGACGTCCTCGATCGGCATCAGGAACGGCTTGTCCTTGTCGCGCACCGGGTCGGGGATCGAGTTGTCGACGGCCTCCATGAGGTCGAGGATGGACTGGGTCCACTTCTCGTCACCCTCGAGCGCCTTCAGGCCCGAGACGCGCACGACGGGCGCGTCCTCGGCGAAGCCCTGGCTGGCGAGCAGCTCGGAGACCTCGAGCTCGACGAGCTCCAGGATCTCCTCGTCGTCGACCATGTCGGCCTTGTTCAGCGCGACGAGCAGGTACGGCACGCCGACCTGCTTGGCGAGCAGAACGTGCTCACGGGTCTGAGCCATCGGGCCGTCGGTGGCGGCGACCACGAGGATCGCGCCGTCCATCTGAGCCGCACCGGTGATCATGTTCTTGATGTAGTCGGCGTGACCGGGGGCGTCGACGTGAGCGTAGTGACGCTTCGGGGTCTCGTACTCGACGTGCGAGATGTTGATCGTGATACCGCGCTGACGCTCCTCAGGCGCGGAGTCGATCGACGCGAAGTCGCGCTGAACGTTGGTGGCCGACGGGAACTTGTCGGCGAGCACCTTCGAGATCGCAGCGGTGAGCGTGGTCTTGCCGTGGTCGACGTGACCGATCGTTCCGATGTTCACGTGCGGCTTGGTCCGCTCGAACTTGGCCTTAGCCACTGGGTCCTCCTCAGGACGTCATGTAGGGGCACCGGGCACTGGATTGTGACCGCTTTCCTACGGGTTTGATTCTCAGTTTAGTAGAGAGACGATGTGAAGTTGTCTGAGTGCCGGTGAGGCCCGGATCCGATCCGAGCCTCACCGGCTCCTAGGGCTTACTCGCCCTTGGTCTTCTGGATGATCTCGTCGGCGACGGCGCGCGGGACCTCGGCGTAGCTGTCGAACTCCATGGAGTAGACGGCACGGCCGGAGGTCTTCGAACGCAGGTCGCCGATGTAGCCGAACATCTCGGACAGCGGGACCGACGCGCGCACGACCTTGACGCCCTGGGCGTCCTCCATCGACTGGATCTGGCCACGACGCGAGTTCAGGTCGCCGATGACGTCGCCCATGTACTCCTCGGGCGTACGCACCTCGACGGCCATGAGCGGCTCGAGCAGCACCGGGTTCGCGCGCTTGATGGCCTCCTTGAAGCCCATCGAGCCCGCGATCTTGAACGCCATCTCCGAGGAGTCGACGTCGTGCGAGGCGCCGTCGAGCAGGATCGCCTTGACGCCCACCATCGGGTAGCCCGCCAGAGCACCGGCCGCCATCGCGTCCTGGAAGCCCTGGTTGGTCGGCTCGATGTACTCGCGCGGGATGCGACCACCGGTCACGCTGTTGACGAACTCGTACGACTTCTCGGCGTCGAGATCGAGCGGCTCGAGCGTGAACTGGATCTTGGCGAACTGACCCGATCCACCGGTCTGCTTCTTGTGCGTGTAGTCGTGCTTCTCGACGGCCTTGCGGATCGTCTCGCGGTACGCCACCTGGGGCTTGCCGACGTTGGCCTCGACGTTGAACTCGCGCTTCATGCGGTCCACGAGGATGTCCAGGTGCAGCTCGCCCATGCCCTTGATGGTCGTCTGACCGGTCTCCGGGTTGAGCTCCGTGCGGAACGTCGGGTCCTCTTCGGCGAGCTTCTGGATGGCGACACCCAGCTTCTCCTGGTCGGCCTTGGTCTTCGGCTCGATCGCGACCTCGATGACGGGCTCGGGGAACGTCATCGACTCGAGGACCACCGGCGAGGCCGGGTCGGTGAGGGTGTCACCCGTGGTGGTGTCCTTCAGACCGATGACGGCGTAGATGTTGCCCGCGGTGACCGCCGGAACCGGGATCTCCTTGTTGGCGTGCATCTGGAAGATCTTCCCGATGCGCTCCTTCTTGCCCTTGGTCGAGTTGATGACCTGGGCACCGGAGTCGAGCTCGCCCGAGTAGACGCGCACGTAGGTGAGGCGACCGAAGAACGGGTGCACGGCGACCTTGAACGCGAGGGCCGCGAACGGGTCCTTCGCGTCGGGGTGACGCTCGATGATCGTGTCGTAGTCCTTGGGGTCGTGCGCCTCGATCGAGCCCACGTCGAGCGGGTTCGGCAGGTAGTCGATGACGGCGTCGAGCATCGGCTGCACGCCGCGGTTCTTGAACGCCGAGCCGCACAGCACGGGGTAGATCTCGGAGGCGACCGTCATCTTGCGGATCGCACCCTTGATCTCGGCGACAGTGAGCTCCTCGCCACCGAAGAACTTCTCGAGCAGCACGTCGTCGCTCTCGGCGACGGTCTCGAGCAGCGCCTGGCGGTACTCCTCGGCCTTGTCCTTGAGGTCGGCCGGGATCTCCTGGACCTCGTAGGACGCGCCCATGGTGACGTCGCCCTTGGAGTCGCCGGCCCAGACGAGCGCGCGCATCTCGATGAGGTCGACGACGCCGACGAAGCTGCTCTCGGAGCCGATCGGCAGCTGCATGACGAGCGGCTTGGCGCCGAGGCGGTTCACGATGGTGTCGACGGTGTAGTAGAAGTCCGCGCCCAGCTTGTCCATCTTGTTGACGAAGCAGATGCGGGGGACGTTGTACTTGTCGGCCTGACGCCACACGGTCTCGGACTGGGGCTCGACGCCCTCCTTGCCGTCGAACACGGCGACCGCGCCGTCGAGGACGCGGAGCGAGCGCTCCACCTCGACCGTGAAGTCCACGTGACCGGGGGTGTCGATGATGTTGATCTGGTTCTTGTTCCAGTAGCAGGTCACGGCGGCGGACGTGATCGTGATGCCGCGCTCCTTCTCCTGCTCCATCCAGTCGGTCGTCGAGGCGCCGTCGTGGGTCTCGCCGATCTTGTGGTTCACACCCGTGTAGAACAGGATGCGCTCGGTCGTCGTGGTCTTACCGGCATCGATGTGCGCCATGATGCCGATGTTGCGGACCTTGCTCAGGTCGGTGAGCACTTCTTGTGCCACGGGGTGTGTCCTTATCTTCTTGCTGTCGTCACGCGACGAAGGAAAGTGTGGGGGTGCCGGGACCGGATCCTGTGCTTCGACGAGCGAAGCGGAAGGAGCCGATCCCGGCCCGACTGGTGATTACCAGCGGTAGTGCGCGAACGCGCGGTTCGACTCGGCCATCTTGTGAGTGTCCTCGCGGCGCTTGACCGCGGCACCCAGGCCGTTCGAGGCGTCCAGGATCTCGTTCTGGAGACGCTCGGTCATGGTCTTCTCACGGCGGCTCTTGGCGTAGCTGACGAGCCAGCGGAGGGCGAGGGTGTTCGCGCGGTGCGGCTTCACCTCGACCGGGACCTGGTAGGTCGAGCCACCGACGCGGCGGCTGCGGACCTCGAGGGTCGGGCGCACGTTGTCGAGCGCCTTCTTCAGGGTGGCGACGGCGTCCTGACCGTTCTTCGCCTCGACGCCCGAGAGGGCGCCGTAGACGATCGACTCGGCGAGGGACTTCTTGCCGTCGACCAGGATCTTGTTCACCAGCGAGGTGACGATCGGAGCACCGTAGACCGGGTCGTTGACAACGGGGCGCTTGGGGGCGGGGCCCTTACGAGGCATCTAACTCAACCCTTCTTCGCGCCGTAGCGGGAACGAGCCTGCTTACGGTTCTTGACGGCCTGGGTGTCCAGGGCGCCACGGACGATCTTGTAGCGGACACCGGGGAGGTCCTTGACACGACCACCGCGCACGAGCACCAGCGAGTGCTCCTGCAGGTTGTGGCCCTCACCGGGGATGTAGGCCGTGACCTCGGTACCGTTGCGGAGCTTCACACGAGCGACCTTGCGCATCGCCGAGTTCGGCTTCTTCGGGGTGGTGGTGTACACGCGGGTGCACACGCCGGCCTGCTGCGGGTTCGACTTCAGGGCGGGAGCCTTGGTCTTGGTGACCTTCGGCGAACGACCCTTGCGAACCAACTGCTGAATAGTTGGCACTGCTTCTCCTTGTTGTGCTGCACGGTGACAGCGTGATGGGTTTCACATCAGACCCGCCCGCACGCCGAGAACGACGTGCGTTTGAGTGGTGGGTATGCCGTGGGGGCGGAACCGGCGAGTGCCGGCGCCCGGTACGCGCGCGTCAAGACACACGCATACCCGCTCTATGGTAATGCGCGGTAACACGCCCGGTCAAATGCGCACGGACGGCGCGCCGGGGGCACGGCGCGGGCCGATCCTCACCCGAGCGCGGCCTCGCTCCCCGACTCGCGACCGGCCCGCCGGCGGATCCGATCCGGTCACCGCAGGTCCCGCAGTCTGGCCGTCATCGGAGCGCGCTCGGCGCGTCGTTCGGCCGTGGTCGCGATGATGAGCAGCACCGCACCCATCACCGCGAGCGTGATCCACCAGGGCATCGATTCGATCCCGCGGCCGATCTGCACGGCGAACACGAACACGTTCTCGATCGGCAGCACGATCAGCCCGATGAGGAACGGCGCGGCCAGCCGCCGGGTCGCGCCGACGAGGATCGCGACGAGGGCGCAGACCATGACCAGGATCGCGCGCCACGTGAGCGGATCCGTGAACGTCGACACGACCGAAGCGAGCATGGTCACGACGATGCCGGGTGCCAGCAGCGCCCAGGATCCGGTCGCGCCCCGCGGCCAGTCGCGCAGGCCGGCGAAAAGCGGTGGCGGGGTCGTCCCGGTCGGGACCGCACCGCCCGACGACGCGTCGGCGGCGGCGCCCCGCGGATTGCGGGCCCGGTCTTGAGGAGACCGCGAAGCGGGATCGGCGGGCGGGGACGGGACGTCGAACCGTCCCTGCATCCCCGCCGCGATCAGGAACAGCCCGAGCGGGAGGGAGAACCACTCGACGCGCAGATCGCGCGGGCTCCAGGCCACGACGGCGGTGACGAACGCGAGGGCGAACAGGATCCACACCGGCGCGACCGTGAACGCGCCGTTGACGACCCGCCGCGCGGTGAGGGCCGTCGCCGCCAGCAGCACGAGCATCAGCGACCACATGCCCCAGATCGAGAACCAATCCCGCTGGATCGCGGGCCACACGCCCGCCGTCGTCGCCACGAGTGCGGGGACGAAGAGCCACGGGGACTGTCGTACCGCGGCGATCGGGGCCACCGCACGCAGCGCTCCGGCACCCGCGGCCATGCCCGCTCCCCCCGCGACCGAGAGCCCGATGCACGCGAGGAACAGCGGAACGGCCGAGAGCGGCGCGGGCAGCAGCTCGCCCAGGCCCTCTCCCCGGCTCAGCAGGATCGCCTGCACGGCGCCCGCCACCCCGGCCACGATCGACGCCGCCATCAGCCACGAGACGGCGGGCCGCAGGCGGCGGACCGCGGCTGACCCGCCCGGCGTCGCCGCGGACGCGTTCGCCGCCGTCGTCGCAGACGCCCCCTCCTTCGCGACGCGGTCGGCGCCGCGCCCGCGAAGCTTCCGGACCAGCACGCCGCCGATCGCCGCAAGCAGCCACGATGCTGCGAGCAGCGCCCCGGTGCGCCAGGGCGAGGCCTCCGTGGCGCCGACTCCGATCAGCACGAGCACCGGAACCACCGCGCCGGCGGATCCGACCGCGACGAACACGGCCCCGGCGCCCCCTCGCAGCGCGCGCACGATGCCGAACGCCACCGCCGCGAGCGCGGGCGGCAGCAGGTACGCCTCGGCCAGGCCGACCCCGGCTGCTGCGCACGCCGACCACAGGGCACCCGTGGCGGCGACCGTCGCGACCGCACGCAGGTGCCGTCGGCCCGTCGTTGCGGCGGCGACGCCCGATCCGGCCGCGAGCAGCGCCAGCACCGCGCACGTCGTGCCGAAGCCCGCGGCCTCGCGCACGAGCGCCAGCACGGCGGCGAGCGCACCGGTGAGCAGGGCGCCCGCCTCGAGAGCGGTCTGCACCTGCGCAGCCACGATGCGGCCCACCCCGCGGTCCGCGACCACGCGGCGAACCCCTCGCGTGCACGGCAGCACGCCTGCCACGAGCGCGGCGATCACCGGCAGCACCACGGGCGAGGCGCTCGTCGCGAGCAGCTGGGCGCCCAGGCAGAGCACCGACACCGCGAGGGCCGGCACGATCACAGCGGCCGCGAGCAGTCGCACCGCGGGCACCGCGCCTTCGCGCCGCGTGCCCAGCAGCAGGGCGGCCAGCACGGCCATCGCGGCCGTGGGCAGCGCCGTCCAGCCGCTGCGTTCGACGAGCACCTGGGCGACCCCGATGGCGAACGGCACGGTGGCGACCACGAGCATCGCCTGCCAGGAGCTCCCCGGGACCACCCGCACGGCGGTGACCGCGGCGACCGTGAGCAGACCCGTCGTCGCGGTGAGGCTGAGCAGCGCGACGCCGCCGATGCCGGCGAGGGCGAGCCCCGAGGAGAGGACCAGGAGCCCATAGCCGAAGCCCGCCCCGACCAGCAGGAACCGCCAGTTCGCCGGCAGAGCCGCGCCGAGCGCGAACAGGGCGAGCAGGGTCACCACGCCCGCCACGGGCATGAGGGCCGGATCCTCGGCGCCGACGAACGCCGCGAGGGCGACCGCGACATGGGCCGCGAGCACCAGCAGGATCCGGGCGACCTCCCCGATCCGCCGCCGCGGCACCCTCGCCACCAGCGACACCGAGACTCCGGCGACCAGCAGCAGGCCGATGCGCAGCGGCGCCCCCAGGAGCGGGGACGCCCCCAGTGCGAGCACGGCGAACGAGCCGGGCACGATCGCCAGCACCGCGAACACGGCGCGGAACGTCGCGCTCCGCCTCCACGCCAGGGCGGCCACGGCTCCGAGCGCGGCGGCGCCGACGGCGAGGTTCACGACCAGCGCCCATCCCAGATCGGCGGGCAGCTCGCCGATCGGGCCGTCCGAGAGCCCGGTGCGCCCGGCTCTGACCAGGACGGATCCGCCTGCGAGTGCGGTGAAGAGCGCTCCCGGTGCGAGCGCGACGGCGAGCACGCCCAATGCGCCCCCGACGACGGCGACCGGGCGCGCGGTGCGCGGCAGCGGGAGCACGGCGCCGAGCAGCACCAGGCCCAGCCCCACCCCGGCCCCGCACGCGACCAGGAACCACGGCTCCCCCATGCGCGGCGCGATGCTCAGCGCCACCAGCACAGGGGCACCCGAACCGGCGACCCCCGCGACGATGCTCCACGCGACCGCGCCCCCGTTGCGGGTGGCGAGCAGGGCGTGCGTGCAGACGAGCACGGCGGTGATCGCGAGCACGGGCATCGTGCCAGAGAACGTCACCAGCCGGCCGGCGCTCACGAGCAGAACGATCGTCACGGCGACCGCCTGGGCGACGATGAGCGAGCCATGCTCGAGGGCGAGCGGCACCGGATCCGGCTCCCGTGCGCGGTCCGGTGCATCCGCGGTGTCGGCGACGGCGAGGACCCGCGCCCCGAATCGCGGCAGCAGGGCGACCTCGGCGAGCGCCACGAAGGCGACCGCGAGGACGGCGAGCAGGCCGACATCGCCGATGCCCGCGACGCCCGCGAGCATCGCGGGAGCGACCGCGAGTCCGACCAGCCCCGTCCAGAGCCAGATGCGCAGTCGCGCCCGGCCGGCGATCGCGAGGAGCGCCGCAGATCCCGCGGCGGTCACCCCGGCACCGAGCAGCCATCGATCGGCACCCGGCGCGGCGGCGAGGACGCCCTGCGCCGCGAGCCCGGCGAACACCAGGGCGAGACCGGCCACGGTCTCCGCGGAGAACCGCAGTCCACGGCGGGCGAGCAGCGCGCCGCCCGCCAGGAACAGCGCACCGGTCGTACCGATGATGGCGGTGCGCGCCGCGTCGGCGAGATCCGGAGTGAAGAAGCTGAACACGATCGCCGCCGTGCCGAACAGCCCGGCCCCGGCCAGCGACAGCAGCGACTGCAGCGGAGCGCTCCGCTCCGGCGCCGCTCCGGGACGGCTCGGGGCGGGCGGGCGCACGGACGGCGGGACGATCGGCGTCTCCGAGGCGGCTGAGACGGGCCGTGCTCCGACCCTCGCGGCCCCGACACGGGCGGATTCGGCCGGAGCCGCGCCCCTCTTCGCGGCGGCGCTGCTCCGGGGCAGCGCGGCCAGCAGCTGCTCGCGACGTGCGAGTGCGGCGGCCGCCTCCGTCGAAGCCGTCCAGAGGTCCTGCGCCTCGGGGCCGCGGAAGTCCGCTCCGCAGGCCCGGCAGGTGGGCCCGGCGACCGCGGTGCCGCAGATCGGACAGTGCGCGTCATCACGCAGCCGTTCCAGCGCGGTGGCCACCCAGATCGCGGAGGCGCTCATGCCTCGCCGTCCGGGATCCAGCGCAGGATGTCGCCGGGCTGGCATTCCAGCACCCGGCAGATCGCGTCGAGCGTCGTGAAGCGCACCGCCTTGGCCCGACCGTTCTTGAGCACGGCGACGTTGGCCGGCGTGATGCCGATGGCGTCGGCGAACTCCTGCACGCTCATCTTCTTGCTCGCGAGCTGCACGTCGAGATCGATCACGATGGGCATCAGACGACCTCGGACAGATCCTGCTCGAGCTCAAGCGCCTTGCGCAGCAGCCCGCGCATCACACCGACCAGCAGGGCGAGGGCGATCCCGATCACCACGCCGACCACCCCGAGCAGCAGGATCGAGGGGTTCACCGCGCGCCCCAGCAGGAGCACCACCACGGCCGCCGCGATCAGCACCGCCGAGGCTGCCATGGTCACCATGATGATGTCGACGTAGAGGAAGGCCCCTGAACTGAAGATCCGATCCTGGCGCACGAGGGAGAGCAGCCGCCAGACGCAGACCAGCACGAGTTCGATCAGCGCCACCAGCACGACCCCGCCGACGATGCCAGGACCGGTCAGATACGCGAGCTCGGGATTGCGCTGGGCCGTGAGCACGGCCACGCCGGGGATGAGCGCCACCTGCGTCGCCAGCAGCAGGGCGAGCAGCACGACGATGAGCGCCTTGAGTGCGGCGGTGATCCGGGGTTGCATGGCGCTCCTATCGAAAAGCGATCTTTATCTATCGAAAAACGATAGCCATGCACGCGTGGCGATGCCAGCCCGGATCCGGTCTCCCAGCGAATGTCCGGTTTCCGGGTCAGAGGGTGTCGGGGTCGAAGGGCGAGTCCAGCGCCTCGGTGAGTTCGGCGAGCATCGCCTCGATCTGGGGCTCGACGTACTCGCTGATCGCCGCCTGCACCCGCAGGCGGTGCCGCAGCAGCAGGCCGCAGATCTCGCGACCCACGACGTTCGCGTAGTCGTCGGCGAGCGCGACCTCGTGGCGCAGTGCAGCCTTGGCGTCGTCACTGAGTGGCGGCAGCGGGGGCAGTTCGCCCGCATCCTCATCGGCCATGCCCGCGAGCGTGAACAGGAACGGCGCACCGGGAACCGGATCCGGATCCAGCGGCATGCCCTCGTACTCGGGCTCGAGGTCCTCGGTCGGCCGGTAGGCGCGGGCGCGGTTGCGCGCGGCCTGCTGGTCGAGCTCGCCCTGCAGCATCGGCAGGTTCCGGGCGGTGTACTCGGCGACGGCGTGGTCGACGATGGTCTTGATGCGCGTGGACAACCCGTGCTGCACGCCGTGCGGCACGTTCCCGCCGATGCCCGCGGCCGACAGCACGGGAGAGCCGAGGCAGCGGCGACACGGCGCGACACGACCGCGGTGCGTGGAGGGCTCCCAGCGCGGCACCCAGCGCAGCCAGGCCTCGACGGCCTGGTCCACCTGCGTCTCCAGCGAGCGCTCCACGCCTCCAGCGTACGGGGCGGACACGCCCGGGCGGCCACGGCACGCGAGATCGGCGGCGTCATGGCAGCCGCGCGGGAAGGCTGCGCCGCTGCCGCGATCGGGCCGATCGACCGAAGTCAGGCGGATCCACTCGGATCTGTTCTCGGCGCCTTCACCTGATCAGGGCGCGCTACGCCAGAGCCGAGCGGACAAGGGGGCGTCACGGCTGCTCGTCGTCGTCCTTCTCCCACGGCCAGCGCGGCGCCCTGGCCTCCGTGCGGCGCAGTGCGATCGCCACCCACGCCGCGATCAGTGCCGCCACCACGATGACGGCGCTCGCTCCGCCCAGCACGAGCTGACCGGCGGCGGCGGTGGCGTCGACCGCGCCCGCCCCCTCGGCCACGGCCGCGCCCCACACGCCGCCCAGATGCACGAGCGCCGCCCCCAGCGCGAGGAACACCGTCGCGACGAACGACGGATGCGGGTTCGCGAGCACGCCTCGCAGTGACAGGGCGAAGACCACGACGGCGAGCACCATGCCGACGATGCCGGGCAGCTGGCCGAGCCGCGGGACCGCGATGAGGTCGTGCTCGGTGAGCAGGCTGAGCATGCCGAGGCCCATGATCGCCAGCGCGAAGAACGAGATCACCCCGATCACCCAGGCGAGGACAGGCCGAACCCCCGCGGGCCGGGGCTCGCGGGGGTTCGGCGCGAATCCGTTCGTGATGCTCTCCTGCGGTGCAGGCCGGCGCCGCTACGGCAGCTGGGGCCCGGCTTCGAGGACGCGCTCGTACTCGCGCTGCGCTTCCTCGTTCTGCGCGGTGCGGCGTGCGCCGGCGCGGGCGGCCCAGGCGCCGAACCAGATGGTGAGCTCGCGGCCGAAGATGAACGCGGCGATCGCGAGCGGGGCGAGCAGCTGGCCGTTCACGTTCTCGGCCAGCTGGGTCGCGCCGAGCTTCCAGAACTCGACGGATCCGATCGCGCCGAGCAGATGACCGCCGTATGCGAACCCGCCGACGATGATGCCGAAGACGACCCAGTAGCCCCAGCGTCCGCGGTTGATGATGCCGCCGAGCAGCCAGAACCCGATCGCGAACACGACGACCGGGATCCACAGCCCCGGGCTGCGGACCTGGTCGAGCAGGTACGTGCCGACGCTGTCCGTGGTGACCTTGCCGTCGAACGCGGCGATGCCGAGCGCCGTGCCCAGGTAGAGGATCGCGAAGGCGATCGCGGCCAGCAGGCCGATGCCGAAGATCGCACCGCGGTTGCCGCGCTCGCGCGGGGGCTCGGGAGCCTGCACGAAGATGGGCGGCGGCACGTCGGTCGCCCCCGGGGTGATGACGGCCGGCGCGAGCTCCTGCGTGGGCGCTTCGGCGACGGTGTCGACGCGGGTGGTCGCCTGCTCGAACGCCGAGGTCTCCGTGGCGGCCGCCGCCGCGACGACGGTGGGGGTCTCGGACGACGGCGGGGTGAAGGTGCCGCCGAAGGTGCCGGGGTAGGCGGCCTCCGCCGCCTCGAAGGCGGCGAGATCCGCGTCGACGGCAGCGTGCTGGTCCGCGGCCGGGGCTTCGCCCCGTGCGGTCGCCCCGTCGGCGGCGCGCTCGGCCTCCGCGAGGCTCTGGTTCGCACTCTGGGCGACGGCGGCGTGGTCCGGCTGCACAGCCTGGGCGACATCCTCGCCGGCGGTGTCCTGGGATGCGGCGTCGGCAGGCACCGCCTGCACGTCGGCGGCCGCCGGGGTCGGCTGCACGTCGGCGCCCTCGATCGGGCCGGCCTCAGCGTGGACGGCCGTGGTGTCGGCGCCCTGGACGTCCGCTTCGGGCGCGGCGGCCACGGCGTCGTCGACGTCGTGCGCCTGCGCCGGCTTCGAAACCTCGTGGTCACTCATGGGAGCTCCTCCATACGGATACGGTGATTCGAGGCTATCTCCGAGGAGGTGCGCCGTCGCGGAGACGTGCCGGGAAACCGCGGATGCCGGATCCGGATCACGTCCGGATCCGCGTCACGGGCGCATCCGCCTCACTGATGCAGCAGGCCCGCGAAGTAGTTCACCATCACGGGCCCCATGGGCGCGGCGAGGTACACGAGACCGGCGATGACCCCGGCGCAGACGACGCCCGCGAGCCACGCGATCCCGGTGTTGCGCCCCCCGATCCGTGCCATACCTCGAGGGTACGAGCGCAGAGCGCGTGGACGAGGGCGGCGCGCGGTGGAGGCGTCGCCCCGGGGCCTCGACGGGCGTCGGGCGACCGTGCCGCACTCAGCCGGCGTCGGGAGCGGCCACCCCCGGCAGGGCCCATGCGGCGAACACCGGCCCCTCCGCGACGAGCGCGACCGCGCCACCCTCGGCGAACGCGAGCGTCGCATCGCCGAACAGCGCCTCCGCCGCCGCGGCCCCGGCGAGCGCCCCGACAGCGAGCTCGATGTCGACGTCCCCACGGGCGGCGAGCACGAGGATGGTCTCCTCGGCCGACTCCCGCACGAACACGAGGCCATCGTCATCGACATGGAGCCACCGCAACCCGCCCGTGCCGAGCACGGGGTGCGCGCGGCGCAGTCCGACCAGGTCGCGGTACAGCGCGATGCGCTCCGCCGTGTCCGCCTCGCCCTCGGTCCCCCACGGGATCGGCGTGCGGCTGGCCTCGCCGTCCACGCCGATGAGGCCGAACTCGTCCCCGGCGAACACGACGGGCAGCCCCGGCAGCGTCATCGACAGGCCGACCGCCACCGGCACGGTGCCCGGCGCGGCATTCGTCGCGAACCGCGCCGTGTCGTGCGTGTCCAGCGGCTGCATGTTGCCCAGCCGCACCCGCCAGGGGATCCCCCCGGTGAATCGGGTCATCGAGTCGACGACGTCGCGCGCGGTGTAGCGAGGGATCCCCCCGGTCTGCATGCCGAAGAACCAGCTCTCGGTGCGCTCCTCCCCCTCCGCGGTGAGGTACGGCGCGCTGTTCGGTTCGCTCAGCCAGGCCCACACCGGGCGCGTGAAGGACGGATAGGTCATCGCCCCGTCCCACCCGTCGCCCTGCAGGTCGCTCGTCGCGTCGTTGGTCGACTCCCCGAGCAGGATCGCATCCGGGTTGATCCCCCGCACGGTGTCGCGCAGCAGTCGGCGCACGTCGGCGTTCAGGTCGATCGCCCCGAGGCGGCCGGTCATGTTCGCGACGTCGACGCGCCAGCCGTCCGCTGCGTAGGGCGGCTTCAGCCAGCGCGCGACAGCCGAGCCCTCGCCCGTGATGAAGCGCTCGCGCAGCTCCTCGCTCGCCCAGTCGAACTTGGGCAGGCTCTTCGCGCCCAGCCAGCACTCGTACTCGGTGTTGTCGTCGTCGGTGAAGTAGTAGAACCGCTCCTCGGGCGCTCCGGGATTGCCGAACGCCGCGCGGAACCACTCGTGGCGGTCGCCCGAGTGGTTGCTGGTGAGGTCGCCGATCACCTTGATGTCGCGGGCGTGCGCCTCCTCGATGAGGCGCGCATACGCCTCATCGCCGCCCAGGAGCGGGTCGACCCGGAGGAAGCTCGAGGCGTCGTAGCGATGGTTGGACGCAGCGGGGAAGACGGGCGTGAGGTAGAGCAGGTTGACGCCGAGCTCAACGAGGTGATCCAGGTGCTCGACGATCCCGGGGAGGTCTCCCCCGTAGAACTGGTGCGCGCGGCCGGGCATGACCGGATCCACCGGGGTGTCCCAGTCCGCCGGGATCGCCCAGTCCGGCGTCGGGTGCTCATCGGCCTGCGCGGACCGGGCGAAGCGGTCCGGGAACACCTGGTACATCACCGACTGGTGCAGCCAGGCGGGCGGCGCGGGTTCGGCGACCAGGGCGAAGTCCTCGGCGTCGAGCGTCTCCAGGCGGTGGATCCCCGTCTGGTTCAGCCACTCGATCCGGCCGTCCTCGTGCTGCAGCAGGAACCGGTACCCGTGCCGCGGGTTGCGCACGGTGACCGGCGCCTCCCACCACTCCCAGCCGTCGGCGGCGCCGATCCGGGCGGCGTCGGTCCATTCCGGTTCGTGGTCGGGGTTGGAGCGCGTGCGCACGGCTGCGAGCGGGCCGTAGTCGGCCGGCACGCGCAGACGAACCAGGACGACGTCGCCGAGAGCGGGGGCGTCCTCGGAGACGTGCAGCGGGGATCCGTCGTGGTGCGGGAGCGGAGCGGTCATGTCGGGGCCTTTCGTGGTGCGGCGGCAGCCCGCCGGAGTCGACGTGGTTGCACGACCGATGCCGTGACAGAGCCCTTGGATTGTGATTCGAGGATCTTCACTTCACGCTACCGGCGGTGAGGCCGCCGACGATGTACTTCTGCAACGACAGGAACAGGATCATCGGCAGGATCGCCGCGAGCACGGCCCCGGCCGCGAACACCGCGTAGTTCTTCGCGTCGGTGGAGACGTACTGGTAGAGCCCGACCGCCAGCGTCTGCTTCTCCGGGGAGATCAGCACCGTCGACGCGATGAGGAAGTCGCCCGTGATGCCGATGAAGGCCAGCAGGCCGACGACGGCGAGGATCGGCGCCACCAGACGCAGGATGATCGTGAAGAAGATCCGGGCGTGGCCAGCCCCGTCGATCTTCGCCGCCTCGTCGATCGAGGCCGGGATCGTGTTGAAGAAGCCGTACATCAGGAACGTGTTCGCCCCCAGCGCGCCGCCGAGATACACGAGGATCAGGCCGATCTGCGAGTTCAGCCCGAGCGCCGGGAAGATGTCGCCGATCGCGGACATGAGCAGGAAGATCGCCACGATCGCCAGCAACTGCGGGAACATCTGCACGAGCAGCAGGGTCATGAGCCCGGTGCGGCGTCCGCGGAAACGCATGCGCGAGAAGGCATATGCGGCGAGCGCGCACAGGAACACGCTCGACACCGCGGCGAGCACGCCGATGAAGATCGTGTTCAGGAACCAGGCGCCGTAGGGCCGGGACGGATCCTGGAACAGCTGCACGTAGTTGTCGAGGCTGATCTTCGAGAACAGGCCGTTCGTGCTGAGCAGGGTCCCGCCGGGGTTCAGCGAGGCGGACAGCACGTAGACCAGCGGGAAGCCGGCGAACACGAGCATGACGATGCCGATGATGTGCCGCCAGCCGGTCTCCCGGAACCAGCGTCCGAACGGCCGACGGGCGCGGGGCGCCGGTGCTGCGATGAGCGCGGCGGTCGCCGTCGTGGCGGAGGTCGTTGCGATGTCGGTCATGTCAGTTCAGATCCTCCAGCACCTTGGTCTGCCGGAATCCGATCAGGGAGATCACGGCGACGAGCACGAAGATGATGATCGAGAAGGCGCTGGCGAGACCATAGTCCCGCTCGGAGCCCACGAAGGCGACCTTGTAGACCATCGAGATGAGCAGATCCGTGGATCCCACGTTGATGCTCGCGCCGGTGAACTGCGGGCCGCCGTTCGTGAGCAGGAAGATGAGCCCGAAGTTGTTGAAGTTGAACGCGAACGACGCGATCAGCAGCGGCGCCACAGCCACGAGCAGCAGCGGGAACTTGATCAGCCGGAACGTCTGCCACACGCTCGCGCCGTCCACGCGCGCGGCCTCGACGACGTCGTCGGGCAGCGACTGCAGAGCGCCGGTCGTGACGAGGAACATGTAGGGGAACCCGAGCCACAGGTTCGCGATGAGGATCGCCGCCTTGGCGAGCCAGGGATCCGTCAGCCACGGGATCGATGCACCGCCGAGGACGACCTGGTTGATGAAGCCGAAGTCCTTGTTGAACAGCCCGGCCCACACCAGCGCGGACAGGAACGCCGGGAACGCGTACGGCAGGATCATGATCAGCCGGTAGTACTTGCGGCTGCGCATCTTCGGATCGTTGAACACGATGGCGAGGAACAGACCGAGGATGAACGTCGTCGCGACCGAGAGGATCGCGAAAGCGAAGGTCCACAGCAGCACCGCGAGGAACGGGCCCCGGATGGACTGGTCCGAGAAGGCGCGGACGAAGTTGTCCCCGCCGACCCACACCTGCCAGCCGGGCAGCAGGGCCTTGCCGTCCTTCGCGGTGAACGCGCCCCTTCCGGTGTCGGAGTAGACGACGCCGGTCTTGGTGTCGGTCATCGTGTCGGCCTTCGGATCCCACCTCAGCGTCGAGGTGAACTGGTAGGCCTTGGATCCGTCGGTGGTCTTGAGGTAGCCCTTGTTCAGATCGTGCGAGAGCGGCACGGCCAGCGCGGCGATGTCGTCCTGATGGGCGATCACGCTCGGGAAGTCGAGGGTGATGAAGCCCGGGGCGCCGTCGGACGTGATGCCGGGTTCGGTGGAGAGCGGACGGTCGGCGCCGCCGATCAGCGGCTCGTCGCTGCCGGGCTCGGAGGTGAGGAAGAAGAACTTCCCGTCCTTCTCCAGGATCTTGACGGAGAACGTCGGGGAGTCGGCGACACGCGTCTGCGACTGCAGCAGCAGCGCCTGCACGGCGTCCTCCTTGGTGGAGTTGTGCCCTGATCCGTAGTTGGTGAAGGCGACGTAGCCGGAGTACAGCACCACGAAGATCTGGAAGATCAGCAGGAATACGAGCCCCGGCGTCAGGTACTTCGCCGGCAGCAGGCCGGGGATGAGGTAGACGGCGTTGATCGCGAGCACGCCCACGGCGACCAGAACGGCCGGCGTCCACTGCGCGCTCGCGGCGAGCGCGAACACGGCGTAGAGGGCGAGCGCGTCGATCACCGCGAGCGCGACGATCTTGACCAGCCACACCTTCCAGCCGGCCGAAGCGGCCTCGGCGTAGGCGGCGGCGCGCCGCTGGCGGCGGTTGCGAGCCCGGTCCTCGGCGGACATGGCCGAGGGTTCCAGCGTCTTCTCCTGCACGGCAGGACCCGTCATCTCGACCCCTTCACAACGTCGTCAGCGGGCGGAGGTGCGGGGAGGCGGCGCGACCGCGCGTCTCCCCGCACCGGGTTCATGATCGGATCAGCCGATCTTCGTCTGGATCGCCTGGGCCATGCCGGTCCAGGTGCCGGCCGGGTCGCCGCCCTTGATGATCGCGACCTCGGACTTGCCCCAGTCGTCCCACACGGAGCCCATCTCGGGCACCGACGGCATCGGCACGGCGTTGGCGCCGACCTTGGCGAAGCCGGCCACGGCGGGGTCCGACTGGGCGGCCTGGAACGACTCCGTCAGCGCCGGCGGGCGACCGCCCGCCTTGTAGAGCGCGGTCTGCACCGCCGGGGTGGCGAGGTAGTTCACCAGGAACTCGTTCGCCGCGAGGGTGTTCTTCGACTTCGCGTTCACGAAGAAGGCCTGCACTCCGGCGAACGGCCGGGCCTCCTGGCCGCCGGCGCTCGGGATGGGGTCGACCGAGACCTTGATACCCGCCTTCTCCGCGTCGGGCAGGTTCCACGGGCCGCTGATGAAGTAGGGAGCCTCGCCCGCGTTGAAGGCGGCCTTGGCGAGGTCGCCGGTCAGGCCGGGGTTGAAGATGCCGGCCGCGCCCTGCGCGCCCAGCCAGGTGGCGAACTTCTGCCCGGCCTCGTCGCCGATCGTGAGCTTCTTGGCGTCGTAGCTGCCGTCCGCGTTCTGCGCGAAGACCTGGCTGCCGAACGAGGTCTGGAACGGGTAGGTGTGGTACGCGTCGCCGGTCGCCGCGTCGAGCCCGATCAGGAACGGGTACTTGGTGCCGGCGGCCTTGCCCTTGGCGATCATCTCGTCGTAGCTGGCCGGGGTGGAGTCGGCGAGCGCCGTGTTGCGCAGGATCGCGATGTTCTCGATCGCGTAGGGCAGGCCGTAGACCTTGCTGTCGTAGGTGACGGCGGAGATGGCGACCTTCTCGAACTTCGAGGCGGAGTCCCCCAGCTCGATGGGGGCGACCAGGCCGTCCTTCACGAAGGATCCGATCCAGTCGTGCGCGCCGATCGTGATGTCGGGGCCCTTGCCGGTGGGGACCTGAGCGGTGAAGTCGTCGCGGATCTTGCCGAAGTCCTTGACCACCAGGTTGATGGTGATGCCCTTGTCCTTCTTGAAGTCGGCGGCGACCTGCTTCATCGCGGCCGCACGGTTGGAGTCGACCCAGACCGTGAGCGAGCCCGTGGTCTTGTCACTGCCGGCAGACGCGCCGCCGGCGTTGCTGCTGCCGCCGCAGCCGGTCAGCGCCAGTGCGCCGGCCACGAGGAGTGCGCCGAACGCGACGACGCTCTTCCTGTTCACCTTCATCGGTGTACCTCTCTCGGTGCTGTAGGGAGCGCGATCGGCTCCGATCCCGCGCCCGAGGGCGCTCGCTCCGCCTGCGAGAATTGCAAGCGTTTACAGTATGCGGATCCGAACACTATCGCGCAACCCTTCGTCGTCTCCGTCCGGCTTCGACAGCATCCGACAGACCCCTTATGTTTGCTGGCGATGAGGCCAGATCCACTGAGGGTTGCGTCATTCGGAAGCGTTTACAACAATGAGCCGAACAAACATCGACGATCGCCGCAAGAGCGTCGCTCGCCGGTGCCGACCGATACCCTGCCTTGACCCGACTTCTCAGGAGGCCCGAGTGGCTGACATCGCCGATGTGGCGCGTCTCGCCGGTGTGTCCACCGCCACGGTCTCGCGAGCGCTGAACGGGAAGACGGCGTCGCCTGCGACCAGGGAGAAGGTCCTGGCGGCAGCCGCCGAGCTCGGTTACGTCATCTCGTCGAACGCCTCGGGGCTCGCATCGGGGCGAACACGGCACATCGGGTTCATGGTGCCGTTCATCGACCGCTGGTTCTTCACGGATCTGCTCACCGGCATCGAGTCCGTGCTGCTCAGCCAGGGGTACGACGTGACCCTGTACGACCTCCAGGGCAACGAGTCCCAGCGCGACCAGGTGTTCGGCAGCTCGCTGCGTCGCGCGAGCATCGACGGCCTGATCGCGGCGAGCATCGAGCTGACGCCCGATGAGATCCGCGCGCTGCGCGCTCTCGGCAAGCCCGTCGTCAGCATCGGCGGCCACATCGAAGGCGCCACGGCGGTCGACGTCGACAATGCGCGGATGGCGACTCTCGCCACCGAGCACCTCCTCTCCCTCGGCCACACCCGCATCGCCTACGTGGGCGCCGGGCGGACGATCGCGAGCGCGTTCCAGCTCGGCGACGCGCGCTACGACGGCTGGCTCTCCGCGATGCGCGCGGCGGGGCTCGAGGTCGAGGAGACGGGGTTCTGGGAAGCCGACTTCGACATCCCCTCCGGGTACGCGGCCGCGAAGGCGCTGCTCGCGCACGATCGGCCGACCGCGATCTTCGCCGCGAGCGACGAGATCGGGATCGGCTGCATGCTGGCGGCGCGCGACCTGGGCCTGCGTGTCCCCGACGACCTGTCGATCGTCGGCATCGACGACCACAAGCTGTCGGCGTTCTTCGGGCTGACCACGCTGGCCCAGGATCCCGCAGGCCAGGGACGTCTCGCCGCTCACCTGCTGCTCGCACAGCTGGACAACCCGGGTGCGGCCCCGGAGCACCGGACGCTCACCCCGCGGTTCGTGGTGCGCTCGTCGACGGCTCGCCCGGGCGGCGCCGTTCACGAAACCGCGTGAGCCCGCCCCTCGTTACACTGCCTGTATGGCTGACAGCTCATTCGACATCGTGTCCAAGGTCGATCGCCAGGAGGCGGACAACGCCCTCAACCAGGCCCGCAAGGAGATCGAGCAGCGCTACGACTTCAAGGGGGTCGGCGCCTCGATCGCGTGGAGCGGCGAGAAGATCCTGATCCTGGCGAACTCGGACGAGCGCGCGCGAGCAGTGCTGGACGTGTTCCAGACCAAGCTCATCAAGCGCGGCATCTCGCTGAAGAGCCTGGAGTCCGGCGACCCCACGGCCAGTGGCAAGGAGTTCCGCCTCGAGTCGACCCTCAAGGAGGGCATCAGCTCGGAGAACGCGAAGAAGATCGGCAAGATCATCCGCGACGAGGGCCCCAAGTCCGTCAAGTCGCAGATCCAGGGCGACGAGCTGCGGGTGCAGTCCAAGAGCCGCGACGACCTGCAGGCCGTGATCGCGCTGCTCAAGGGATCCGATCTCGACCTGGATCTGCAGTTCATCAACTTCCGGTGACCGGACGCGCCGCTCGATTCCGGGCGGCATGTCGATCGCGGGCGACGTCGATCGTCATCTTCCTGGACGGATCCTCCGCTCCGGAAAGGGACACATCATGGACAGCACCCCCATCACCGGCATTCGTGCCGTCAGCATCCCGGTGGACGACCAGGATGCGGCGCTGCGCTTCTACCGGAGCCTCGGCTTCGCTGTGCTCCGCGACGTCCCCACGCCGAACGGCCGCTGGATCGAGCTGACTCCGGGTGGTGACGTGGTCGTCACTCTCGAGCCCGCGGATCCCGCCGTGCACCGCGGATCGATCGGGATCCGGTTCACCTCGGATGACGTCGACGCCGCTCATGCCGCGATGGCCGCCGGAGGCATCGACGTCGACGAGATCCTGCGCTGGCCCGGGACTCCGGCGATGTTCGCCTGGCGCGACCCCGACGGCAACGCGTTCTCGATCACCGGGACGGCGCCCGAGACGGACGGCGCGGGGTCGTGAGCACCGCGGGTCCGCTGGACATCACGTTCACCGCGATCCTCGGCCGTGCGCACACGGGCGACACCTGGATCTGCGTCCAGCTGCCCGATTCGGCGACCGTGTTCGGTACGCGCGGCCTGGTCAAGGTGTCCGGAACCGTCGACGGGCACCCGTTCGACGGCGCGTTCATGGCGCTGGGCGGACGGCACCCACAAGCTGCCGGTCTCGAGCACGATCCGCCGGGCGATCGGCAAGGACGAGGGCGACGAGGTCACCGTCCGCCTCACCCGCCGGCGCAGCTGACCCCCGATTGGTCCCGAACGTCCCATCGCCCCGAAACTGCCCCTGACGTCGCAGAAACACCTCTCGATGTCGCGGGATGCGCGACTCGGACATCACTTCGATACCGGTATTTGGGTTTGCCCCCGAGCGGTGGGATAGTGCTGTTCTGGGGAAACTACTTGGGGGTAGTGATGGGCGAACGCGGTCCGATGACTGGCGTGGTTCGGTCGCCGCTGGGGGCGACGAAGCAACTCCTCGCGGAGGAGGTGTATCAGCAGGTCGGTGCGTCGATCATCGACGGCACATTGCCGCCGGGATCGCGCATCCGGGATGCGGATCTGGCTGAGAAGTTCGGCGTGTCACGGATGCCGATCCGGGAGGCGCTGCAGCGGCTCGAGCGGGTCGGCCTGGTCGAGATGTACCCGAGCCGGTACACGCAGGTCACCGAGGTGCCGCCGCAGCTCACGGCGAAGACGCTCGAGTATGCGGGCTATCTCGGCGGAGCGATCGCCGCGATCGCGGTGCCGCGGCTGAGCGACGCGGAGCGCGAGGAAGCGGCGGCTCTCGCTCGCGGCCTGAACGACGGCCTCGACGATCCGGCGGCCCTCTCCGCCGAGCGCTGGGCGCTGCTGCACTACCTCGCCGAGCGCTGCGAGAACGAGATCCTCAGCTCGGTGCTCGATGAGACGAGCATGCCGCTGTCCCGCAATCTGCGACCGTGGTCCGTCGACGCCTCGCAGCGGGACGCCATGCGCACGCTCCACGCCGAGCTCGCGGAGGCGATCCTCGCCGGTGACGGGCACGCCGCGGAGCATCTCATGCGCGCCGTGCACCTCGTCGACTGACCGGACGGAACCGCGAGCGATCGGCGGCCGGCCTCTCGCCGCGCTCGGATCAGGCGCGCGTCTCCGGCCCGCGCCGTGCGACGCGGTCCGCCGCGGACCAGCCGTCGACCCAGTAGCCGAGGCGGGCGTAGGCCTCCTCCCGGGCGTCATGGCGGGACAGGAACACGTCGTGCAGTGCGCCGTCGATGCGCTCGATCGTCACCGAGGGCCCGATCTTCAGCGCGGCGCGGGCGATGTCGTCGACGACGAGCACGCTGTCGGCACGCGTGAGGTCATCCGACCAGGCTGTCGGCACGGCGCTGCGCGCCGACAGCAGCACGCACACGGGGACGCCGATCGCGACCCCGGCCGCGATCGCCGCGTGACCGCCCAGGATCGCATGCAGCCACCCGGCGTGCACGGCCATGGTCTGCGCAGGCCGCCAGTCGAGGTTGACCTCCATCGGATCCGTCGGATCCGCCGCCTCCTGCTGAGCGCGCGTGTAGTAGCCCAGGTCGACCTGCGGTGCGCGGTCGAGCGGACGGTATTTCGCCCGCAGACCCACGAGCGGAGTGATCGTCTCCCGCGTGAAGCGCGACAGCTGGAACTCCAGCCACGGACTGTTCAGGATCACGGCCGAGGCGACACCGGGATGCCGCGCGGCCCACAGGCTGAGGATCAGCCCGCCCGTGGAGTGGCCGAGCAGCACCAGCCGGCGGCCGACCGCGCCCGATCCCTCCTGCATCGCGGCAAGCGCGGCGGCGATGTCCTTGTCGTAGTCGACGAGATCTCCGATGTAGCCCGGAGTCTGGTACTCGCGCAGGCTTCGGCCGTACTTGCGCAGGTCGAGCGCGAAGAAGCGTGCGCCGCGGCCGGTCCAGAACCGTGCGAGCCGCTTCTGGAAGAAGTAGTCGGACCACCCGTGCACGTACAGCACATCGGTGTCGGCGAGCTGCCGGCCGTCCCCGAAAAGTCTCCGCCAGGCGCTGTGCTGCGGCAGCGCCCGCACCAAGGTCGCGACGATCTCGCCCTCGTCGTCGGATCCGAGCGGCAGCGTGAGCTGCTCGAACTCGTCGCCGAGCACATCGGGTGTCCACACGGCGGAGGCGGGGCGGCTCATGGATCCAGGGTATCCGCGCCGTTCAGAGGCGCTCCGAGCCCGCCTCCTCTACGCTGAGCCACATCGACGCGCACCGCTCAGGAGGAACCATGATCCGCACTCGACTGCACCGCTCGATCGCCGGCCTCGTGGCGGTCGCCGCGCTGACCACCGGGGCGTTCGCCCTCGCGGGCTGCTCCGGCGGCACCGCGCCGACCAGCAGCACGGGCAGCGCCCCCGCCACCACGGGATCCGGCGTGCTGCCGCCGATCATCGCGGATCTCGGTTCGATCGACGGGACCACGGTCCAGGTGCCCCTCGGCAACACGATCGACCTCACCGGCGACGACAAGGACTTCACGCACTGGACCGCCGACATCGCCGACGCGAAGATCGTCTCCTTCGTCCCCGGCAAGGACGACGGATCCGCTCAGTTCAACCCTGGTCTCGACGCCCTCGCCGAGGGCACGACGAAGGTCACGATGGACAACAGCGCCTCGGGCAAGCACCTGGCCTTCACCGTCGAGGTGACCGCGAAGAAGTAGCCGCCGCGGGCCGCCGGAACGCGCGGTCGAGGAGCGATGTCTGTCCCCTCCGCTGGGAGATCCGGACGAACATCGCTCCCCGAAGAGAATCCGGATCCGCGTCACTCCCCGCGGGAGACGCGGACCATGTCCTCACGCGGCACGAGCTTGACGCGGACGCGCTCCTCGGGGGCGCCGAGCGCGATCTCGTGCTCGTCGAGCCGGTGCCAGCCGTCGAGGTCGGTCCAGCGCACGCCGCGCTCGGCGAGCAGTGCGGGGATCGCCTCTTCGGACGGGTCCTCCGGCTGCCACCAGGAGCCCTGGTCATTGATGACGTGACGGATCGTCTCCATCGCGTCGGACTTCGTGTGGCCGATGAGCCCCACCGGTCCTCGCTTGATCCAGCCGGTGGCGTAGATGCCGGGCACGCGCTGGTTGGAGTCCTTCGCGAGCACCTGGCCCTCGCGGTTCGGGATCACGCCGTGCTTCTTGTCGAAGGGCACGCCGTCCAGCGGCGAGCCGAAGTAGCCGACGGCGCGGTACAGGGCCTGGATCGGCACCTCGCGCATCTCTCCCGTGCCGACGGCGCCGCCGGTGCCGTCCGGCTTGGTGCGCTCGTAGACCAGCGCGGAGACGCGACCGTTCTCATCGGCCCGGACCTCCACGGGGCGCGCCCAGAAGTGCAGGTGCAGACGACGCGACGCGGATCCGCCGGCGTTGTTCACCGAGTCCCGCTTGCGCCAGGACTGCAGCACCCGGTCGATGACCATGACCTGCTTATTGCTGGCGATTGCGTCGCGGGAGGCGTCGTCGTAGTCGAAGTCCTCGTCGTAGACGACCATGTCGACATCGCGCAGCTCGCCGAGCTCGCGCAGCTCCAGCGGTGTGAACTTCACCTGCGCGGGCCCGCGGCGGCCGAACACGTGCACGTCGGTGACGGCGCTGGCCTTCATGCCCTCGTAGACGTTGGCGGGCACCTCGGTGACGAGCAGGTCCTCGGCGTGCTTGGCGAGCATGCGCGACACATCGAGCGCCACGTTGCCGTTGCCGATCACCGCGACGGACGCGGCGTCCAGCGGCCACTCGCGCGGCACGTCGGGGTGCCCGTCGAACCAACTCACGTAGTCGGCAGCGCCGTAGGATCCGACTGCGTCGATCCCCGGGATGTCCATGCCGGTGTCGCGCCGCGCGCCGGTCGCGAAGATCACCGCGTTGTAGTGCCGCTTCAGATCCTCGAGCGTGATGTCGGTGCCGAAGTTCACGTTGCCGAACAGGCGGATGTCGCCACGGTCCAGCACGTCGCGCAGGGCCGTGATGATGCCCTTGATGCGCGGGTGATCGGGGGCGACGCCGTAGCGCACCAGGCCGTACGGCGCCGGGAGCTGCTCGAACAGGTCGATCGAGACGTCGAAGCGCCGTTCGGCCTTCAGAAGGAGGTCGGCGGCGTAGATTCCGGCGGGGCCGGCTCCGACGATGGCAAGCCTGAGCTTGGTCATGGTGGTTCCTTTCGGCAGCAGGACGTCAGCTGCTGCGGTCCGCGAGCGACTCCGCGAACCGGGTCAGCGCCTCGCGCACGGGCCCCTTGGGCAGCACGGCGAGCTCGTCGATCGCGCCCTGGGTCCAGCTGCGGGCGAGATCGAGGGTCTTCTGGGTGACGGCGTGGTCGCGCAGGCGCGCGAGGGCGTCGTCGAGGATCGCGGGATCCTCGCCTGCGGCGATCCGCTGCACGCCGGCCTCGATCTCCGCGGCGAGCGCGGTGGATTCCGGATCCGTCTCGACGCTGAGCAGCAGCGAGGGCATGGTCGGCACGCCCGCACGCAGATCCGTGCCGGGCACCTTCCCGGTGTCCTCCGGCTTCGCCGAGAGGTCGATCACGTCGTCGAGCAGCTGGAACGCCACGCCGACCTTCTCGCCGTAGCTGCGCAGCGGCTCCTCGTACTCGGCGGGGGCGCCGGAGAATATCGCCCCGGCCTGCGTGGCCGCCGCGATGAGGGAGCCGGTCTTGTCGGCGAGCACCTGGATGTAGAACTCGACCGGGTCGTCGCCCTCCTGCGGGCCGACGGTCTCGTGCATCTGTCCGAGCACGAGCCGCTCGAACGTGTCGGCCTGCAGACGGATCGCGCGGTCGCCGTGCCGGGACATGAGCTGGCTCGCCCGGGAGAACAGGATGTCGCCGGTGAGGATCGCGATGTTGTTGCCCCACACGGTCTGCGCGGCCGGCACGCCGCGGCGGCGGTCCGCGCCGTCCATGACGTCGTCGTGGTACAGCGAGCCGAGGTGCGTCATCTCCAGCGCCTTCGCGATGTCGATCACGGCGGGCACGTTTCCGGCTCCGAGCTGCGCGGTGAGCAGGGAAAGCACCGGCCTCACGCGCTTGCCGCCCGCCTCGTAGAGGTAGCGGCTCGGGGCGTCGGCGATCGAGTCGGCGACGCGCAGGTCGACGGCGAGGCCCTCTTCGACCAGGTCGAGACCCGCCTCGACCTCGCGGGCGAGCTTGCGCGCGGCGGGGCCGACGAACACGCGGTCGCTGAAACCGAGACGGCTCGCGAGGCGCGAACCCGTGGCGGCGGGGCTCGAAGTCACGTCGTCCAGCCTACCTGGGCGCGAACCGTGCCCGGTTCCCTGTGCCGCGACGGCGTCAGGATCCCCTGGCCGGCATCGAGCCGTCCCGCCCCTGCCGCACGGCGCACCGCGGTCCTATGCTGAGGGCCATGATCTCCGGATCCTCCGTGACGGCGCGCTGGCTCGCCGCCGGCGACAGCGGGAACGTCGACGATTTCGACCGGCTCATGCACGCCGACGTCGTCGTCCATGCCCCGGCAGGGCTGTCGACCACCAGCCGGGAGGAGGAGAAGCAGGTCTGGCGCGACGCGCTGGCCTCGCTGCAGGGGCTGCGGCACGAGATCCAGGAGATCCTCACCGACGGCGACACCGAGATGGCCCGGGTCATCGTGACCGGGACGATCGTGGGCGACCTCGGCAGCGTCACCACGGAGGCCACCGGCGTCGATCGCCTCTTCACGATCGATCAGGCGATCGTCTGCCACCTGCGGGACGGACTCATCGCCGAGGCGTGGGAGATCGCGGACATCGCGGCTCTCCTGACACCCCCGCGCGGTTGATCGCACCCCGGCGGCGTCACGCCTTCGGCTTGCGGGCGCGGTGCAGCGCCACGATCCCGAAGGACAGGTTGCGCCAGGCCACGTCGACCCAGCCCGCTTCCCGCAGCCAGCTCGCGAGCGTGCGCTGGTCGGGCCAGGCGCTGATCGACTCGTTGAGGTAGTCGTAGGCCTCGCCGTTCGTGCCGGCCAGCCGGGCGACGCGCGGCAGCACCTGCGCGTTGTACAGCTTGTAGAAGCCGCGCAGGAGCTTGGCGGGCGGCGTGGAGAACTCGTTGATCACCACGCGGCCGCCGGGCTTGGTCACGCGGTACAGCTCGGCGATGGCCTTCTTCGGATCCTGGACGTTGCGCAGGCTGTACGACATCGTGACCGCGTCGAAGGTGTCGTCGTCGAACGGGAGGTTCGTCGCGTCCGCCTCGACGAAGCTGAGGTTCGGCAGATGTCCATGACGGCGCTTGCCCTCGGCCAGCATCCCCGGCGAGAAGTCGGCTGCCACCACATCGGCGCCGCTGCCGGCGAGGGACGCCGAGGAGGACGCGGTGCCGGCGCCGAGGTCGAGGATCCGCTCGCCCTTCTTCGGTCCGACCGCGCGCGTCGTCGCCGCGCGCCAGAGGGCGTCGTTGCCGACGGTCATGACCGTGTTGGTGCGGTCGTAGCCGGCCGCGACCTGATCGAACATGCCGCTGACGCGGGACGGATCCTTGCCGAGGTCTGCGCGGTTCGGCTGCTCGTTCGCACTCACCCGCCCAGCCTACGCGGGCGGAGCCGTGCGCATGCCGGGCACCCTTTCTCGTCGCGCTACGGGTGCGGCGGCAGGGCGAGCGATTCGAGCCGGTCCAGCCACACGTCGGCGGTGGCGTCGTCGAAGGGCGGCAGTTGCGCGCGGACGCGCCACTCGAGGTCGGCGGCGAGCGCCTCCAGGTGCTGCTGCACCTCGACGGGGTAGCCGTAGTGCACGCGGTGCTCGTCCCACTCGTCCTGGTCGTCGATCCAGGTGCCACGCTCCCCCTCGACGCGCACGACATCGAGATCCATGTCGATGCCCGTGAAGAGCACCGGGGTCTCGCCCGCCCGGGGTGCGGCGGGCTCCGCGGCGCGCACGTCCCACGCGAGATCGATGTAGATGCGCATGCCCTTGGGGTGTTCGCGGTTCACGGTCAGCGCGTAGTCACCGCTCGGCGGCACGAGCGTGACGTTGGGCGCCGCCGCCGTGAAGGTGCGACCGGGGCGTTCGCTCCCCCATCCGACGGGCTGCCCCACCCAGTCGCCCCACTCGTCCGCGCCGAGGTAGACGCACTCGTGACGCCAGTGCGGAGAGCCGTCCCACTTGCGCCACTGGAAGGTGATCTCGGTTCCGGGTGCAGGTCGTTCGGCGGTCACGGTGCCACTCTATGTCGCGCCTCGGACGGACCCACCCATCGCTGTGCGGGAGGAGAACACAGTCTCGGGAGGAGGATCCCCCCGGCACCGTCCTCCCCAAGGCGGGTCATCCTCCCGAACGGCGACCGGTCCGGCACGCAATAGGCTGGATCCGTGAGTGCCGGCCTGGTCGTTCAGACGCGAGAGTTCGACCTCGCGGATGACCTGCTCGCCTATGCCGATCCGGCGGATCCGCGCGCGTGGCTGCGCCGAGGGGACGGGATCGTCGCCGTCGGATCCGACACCGCGCACGTCGTGCGCGTCGCCGCCGGATCCGAGCCGCGCACCGCCGCTCTCACCCGCGCCTGGGACGACATCCGGTCCTCGGCCCGCATCGACGACGCCGTGCGACTGCCCGGCACCGGCCTCGTCGCGTTCGCCGCCCTGGTGTTCGACGAGGCCTCCGCCGCCGACAGTGTGCTCATCGTGCCCCGCACCGTGATCGGCCGGCACGGCGGGCGCACCTGGATCACGCGCATCCTCGACGCCGGCGATGCGGACGGCGACGGGCACGAGGCCGCGGCCTCTGCGGCCGGACCGGCAGCCGACGCGGTTCCGGCGCCCACCGCCCTCGGCCCGCATTGGGCGGGCACGCTCGGCCCCGGTGCGCAGTCGGCGCAGGGCTACCAGGCCTCGGTGCGCCGGGCGCTGGCCGCGATCGCCGACGCCCGCTACGGCAAGGTCGTGCTCGCGCGCGACCTCGTCGGCACGGTCCCGGCCGGATCCGACCTGCGCCGGCTGGTGCGCGCCCTCAGCACCGAATACCCCGACACGTGGGCGTTCGCCGTGGACGGCCTCATCGGCGCGAGCCCGGAGACGCTCGTCACGGCGCAGGACGGCGTGGTGACGGCCCGCGTCCTGGCGGGCACGACCGCGCGCGGCGCCGACGCGGTGACCGACGCCCGTGCCGCCGCGTCGCTGGCCGACAGCCCCAAGGACAACGACGAGCACGCGTTCGCGGTGCGCAGCGTGGTGGCCTCGCTCGCGCCGCACACCGCCGCGCTCGACGCGGAGGGCGGCCCGTTCATCCTGGAGCTGCCGAACCTGTTCCATCTCGCGACCGACGTGCGCGCGCGGCTCAGCGACGGCGCATCCGCGCTGGATCTCGCGGCCGCCCTGCACCCGACGGCCGCCGTCGCCGGCACCCCGACCGATGCCGCGATCGCAGCGATCCGCGAGCTCGAGCCCTTCGACCGGGGTCGCTACGCCGGGCCGGTGGGATGGATCGACGCGCACGGCAACGGCGAGTGGGCGATCGCGCTGCGGTGCGCCCAGTTCGACGTGACCGGGTCCGGATCCCCGATCCCGCTCACCGCCTATGCCGGAGCGGGGATCGTGGCCGGCAGCGACCCCGAGGCGGAGCTGCTGGAGACGCGGGTGAAGTTCCGCCCGATCGTCGACGCCCTGGCCTGACCCGCACCCCTCTTCGACAGCGCGCTGATCGCGGTGTCCGGCTGCTGGCGTTCCATCCTCGTTCTGGGGCGTATTCCGTCGTTTCGGGGCGCAGCAGCCCCGAGAACCACGTCGAAACGCGCCCCGAAACGGCAGACCACGCCCCGAACGGACCCGACCAGCGCCGAACCCCAGCTGCGGGTGGCCCTGGCCTCCCGAATTAACTCAGCTCGCGGCGAGGCGCTTCATCTCGGCCTTGACGTCGTAGTCGGCGACAGGCCACTGCGGGTCGATGTCCTCGAGTGCGGCGAGCAGCAGCTCCTGCACCGCGAGCCGCGCGTACCACTTGCGGTTCGCCGGGATCACGTACCAGGGTGCGACATCGGTCGAGGTGCGCTCGAAGACGGTGTCGTACGCGGCCATGTAGTCGTCCCAGAGCAGGCGCTCGTCGGTGTCGCCCGGGTTGAACTTCCAGTGCTTCTCGGGGCGCTCGAGCCGCTCCATGAGGCGCTGCTTCTGCTCATCGCGGGAGATGTGCAGCATGACCTTGATGATGCGCGTCCCGGAATCCGCCACCCGCTTCTCGAAGTCGACGATCGCCCGGTACCGGCGCTCGATCTCCTCCGCCGGCGCGAGGGAACGCACCCGGCCGATCAGGACGTCCTCGTAATGCGAACGGTCGAAGACGCCGATCTTGCCCTCGGCCGGCAGGCGCTTCTCGACGCGCCAGAGGAAGTCGTGCTGCAGCTCCTCGGCGGTCGGCGCCTTGAAGGCGGCCAGTTCGATGCCCTGCGGATCCACACCGCCGACGACGTGCCGCACGATGCCGCCCTTGCCCGCCGAGTCCATCGCCTGCAGCACGAGCAGCACGCTCGCCTGCGCCTCGCCCACCGCAGAGCGCGCGAACAGCCGCTCCTGCAGATCGCCGAGCGCGGCGAGCCCGGTGGTCAGCGACTCGGCTCCGTCCGTCTTCCGGCCCCGATAGCCGGGCGTGGATTCGGGATCGACTCCGGCGAGGCCTGCGGACGTGACACGGAGGACATCGGCGGCCGGGGCGGTCCATCCGGCGGAGTGCTGGCTCATGCCCCCATGATGCCGCATCCGGCCTGCGCCATCCGGGGCACGGCCCGCGTCGGCGCGCCGGGCGCGTCAGCGCGCGAGCGGCACCTCGATCAGGTGCGGTCCGGCGGCCGACGTGGCGAGCGCACGCTCCAACCCGGCGGGGGTGTCGGCGCGGACGAAGGTCCAGCCGTACGCCGCGGCGAGCGGCCCCAGCGCGACGGACTGCGGGGTGTAGAAGGCACGGTCGAGGTCTCCTGCCGCGGCGGTGCCGGCGACCTCGAGCCCGTCGAAGATCGTCCCCCCGCCGTCGTTGCCGACCACGACCTGGATCTGCGGGGACGGTTCGTCAGCGGGGAGCAGGAACGATCCGACGTCGTGCAGGAGGGACAGGTCGCCGAGCAGGACGCGAGTGACGCCGACGCCCGCACCCTCGGGAACGCCGTCGGCCGCCTCGCCGCCCGCTCGGGCGGCGAGCGCGATGCCGATGCCCGTCGCGATCGTGCCGTCGATGCCGGCGAGTCCACGGTTGGCGTGCACGCGCACGTCCTTGCCTGCGAGCACCTGGTCCGCCACGCGCACGATCCGCGAGGAGCCGAACAGCAGGCGGTCGTCGGATCCGGTCGCGGCCCACACCGCCCGCACGAGCGCGGCGCGATCCAGCGCCCCGTCGGGATCGACGTCCGCATGCGGCGCCTCCGCCCGGGTCCACGCCGCCAGCCAGGCGGCCTCGTCGTCCGTACGGGCGGCCCGATCGGCCTCGACCTCGATCGCGCGCGCGTCGACCGCGGCCCCGGAGAGGTTCAGCCGCTCGCCGCCGCGACGCACGGCGATGACCTCGATGTCGGTGCGGCGCAGCAGCGCGGCCACCTCGCGACTAAGCGTCGGGTGCCCGAAGACGATCACGCGCTCGATCCGGCCGGCGAGCGCCGGGTCGCGCAGCCGCTCGCGATATGCGGGAACGACGTGATCGCCGAAGCGGGATCCGCTCACGATCTCCGCGACCAGCGGCCAGCCGCCGGCGCGGGCGATCCGCTCGGCGTCCGGGCCGGCGTCGGCCCCGGCGACGACGAGGGTGCGCGGGCCCCGGGCCACGAGCAGCGGCTCGGCAGAGGTCGGGCGCGGAACGGGTCCGGGGGCGGCGCGGAACGGATCCGGCAACCGGCCGGACAGCGGCTCACGCGCCGGGAGGTTCAGGTGCACCGGGCCGGCCACGCCGGCCAGCCCCTCCCCCGTGACGCCGACCGCGGCCGACACGGCATCGGCGGCGAGGTCGGCGAACACGGCCGGATCCGTCTCGCCCGGCACGGGCGCGTCGACGCTCAGCCGCGCCCAGGGCCGGTACATCCCGGGCTGGATCGTGGCCTGGTTCGCCCCGACGCCGCGCAGCTCGGGCGGCCGGTCCGCGGTGAGGAGGATCAGCGGCACCCCCGCGTGGAACGCCTCCATCGCCGCGGGCAGGTATCCGGCCGCCGCGGTGCCCGAGGTGCAGACGACGACGGCGGGAGCACCCGACTCCCGGCCGATGCCGAGGGCGGTGAAGCCGGCGACGCGCTCGTCGATCCGCACGTGCACGCGCACGGATCCGGACCGGGCGAGGGCGACGGCGGCGAGCGCGAGCGCCTGCGAGCGCGACCCCGGCGACAGCACGACGTCGCGGACGCCGTGGGCGATGAGACCGGTCAGCAGGCGCACCGCGGCCTCGGTCGCGGGGGACGCCTCCTGCCCGGCCGGTGCGGCCGCGGGGCCCGCAGGGGGCAGGGCCGTCACGAGCGAGGGCCGGGGGTGTCGGGGTCGCCGCGATCGTCGAGACGGGACAGCTCCTCCTGGAGCTCCCGGATCAGCCGCTCCTGCTCGGCGGGGCTGATCCGCGCGGCGGGGTCGACATCGTCGAGCGGCAAGTAGCGCTCCTGGTCCGCGGTGCGGCCGCGCCGGGTGCGCCCGATCGCGAACCACAGCAGGCCGCCGATCACGGGGAAGACGACCACGATCGCGATCCACACGCCCTTGGGCACGCCGCGGTGCCGGCTCGCCGGCTGCACGATGCAGTCGACGATGCTGTACACCCAGAAGACCGCGGCCAGGAAGCCGCCGATCACGAGGAAACGTGCCACGGTTCCAGTCTAGGCGTGCGGGGAGATCCCGGATCCGGCACGGTCGTCGCCGGAGGGACGCCGCCCTGCACGACGGCGTACATCCCACGCACAACTGATCGAGGCGGACGACATACCGCCCTCACAGCGCATGCCGAACGCGTCCTCCTAGACTGGACCCGTGAAACTTCCTCCCCTGCTCGTGTACTCGGTGCTGCGCCTGCTGGCGTTCCTCGTGCCGCTGGGGATCCTGTGGTTCTTCTTCCCGATCTTCCGGGAGTTCTGGTGGCTGGCGGCCCTGTTCGCCGCTCTCATCGGCATCAGCATCTCCCTGCTGTTCCTGCGCAGCCCGCTGTCGGACGCCTCTCGTGCGATCTACGAGAAGCGCTCGACGAAGACCGGATCCGCTCCCTCCGACGAGGACATCGAGGATGCGGACGGGTCCGACGACGCCGAAGGAACCCGCCACGCGGCCTGAGCCGCGACGCGGGGCCTCGACGTTCCTCGCGCCCGACGTCAGTCGCGCGCGAAGGTCACGTGCACCACGCCGCTCTCGGCGATCTCGCTCGTGACCGCGTAATCGTTCTCGAGCCCGCGCAGCTCGGCCCACAGATTCTTCCCGCGCCCGAGCAGGATCGGCGTGATGCCCACGTGCAGCCGATCGACGAGCCCGGCCGCCAGGAACGAGCGCACCGTGTCGACGCCGCCGCCGATGCGCACATCCGCACCACGGGCCGCCTCGGTCGCGAGGGCGAGCGCGTCCAGGGGTGCGGCGTCGAGGAAGCGGAACTCGGTGCCGTTGGCGAACGAGATCGGCGCGCGGCCCGTGCTGTGCGTCAGCACGAACACCGGGCAGTGGAACGGCGGCTCCTCGCCCCACCAGCCGCGCCACTCCGCGTCGTCGGGGAAGTTGTGCAGTCCGAACATCCCTGCACCCATGATCTCGGCGCCGATGTTCTCGAAGTACTCCGCGCCGTAGCGATCGTCGACCCCGGTGGTGCCGCCGGACGGATCCCCCATGACGCGCTCGCGGAAGGTGCGCGTGGCCGTGTACGCCGCCACCAGGCGCCCCCAGTCATCGCCGAACGGGTTCTCCGGGGTCTGGTCGGTGGTGGTCGCGTATCCGTCGAGGGAGATGTTGAGGTCGGCGCGAACGGCCATGTGCGGGGTTCCTTCGCTGGTGGGAGTCGTCGGGCCTCAGCCGCGGAGCGGGTTGGAGTCCTTGCCGTCGAGCCAGAGCGTATCGCTCTCGTCCCGGTGCACGCCGTCGGTGCCGACATGCTTGGTGCTGATCGTGGGCCCCTTCGTGATGACGTGCACGATCGCCATGCCGTGGCCGCGCCCGAGGTCGTACTCGGTCTTCAGCCACTCCAGGATCGGCGTCGCCTTGGTGTCGGGGCCGAAGCCCTGTGCAGCGGCGAGGTCGAGGATCTGACGAGGGGTGAGGCCGGTCTTGGTCTCGACGGCGTCGAGATATGCCTGGAAGGACATGTTCTTCTCCTTGTGAGGATCTGGTCGGTGCGAGCTGCGTCAGTCGACCACGGTCTGGATGATGACGGCCGAGGCGTGGATGCCGATCAATCGCATTGTGCCGGATCCGATGTTCTCGAAGCGATGCGGCACGAAGGCGGGTCCGGTGACGGTGTCGCCCGCGGTGGCGGTGATGGTGCGGTCGCCGACGGTGAAGGCGACGTCGCCCTCCAGCACGACCCAGGTCTCGGGGTACGGGTGCCAGTGCAGCAGCGACCCCTGGCCGGGCTGGTTGTCGACGTAGAAGTACGAGACGCCGGCGCCGTGCCCGGCGCCTTCGAAGCGACGGCCGGCGCCGGTGCCGAGGCGGATCTCCTCGGGGCCGACGACGGCGACATCGGGGGCGATGATGCTCATGATCTGGTCCTCTCGGTGGTGTGATCCCACTCTCGCGGCAGCGTCGTCGGGCCCGTAGAGTTTCGATGTGGTTCGAAACATGGAGGGCGTGGAGTGGGAGCATCACCGCGTCGACTTCCGCCTCAGCCCTGGCGACATCCAGGCGGTGCGGTTCGGGATCTCGCCCGGTCACGAGCTCGCGCACGCCGTGCGCGTGCTGCTGCGGCCCGAGCAGTACCCGCTCGCGTGGGGATGGCTGAAGGATGCGCGTGGTCGGCTGCCGCGCGAGGCGTTCGGGGTGCTCGCGCACGTGATCGGCGCCGACGGCTACATGCCCGACTTCCTCACCGCGACCGCCCGCTGGGAGCTCACGCCGGATGACGAGCTCGCGGCGCTCCGCGAGGCGCCGCTCCCGGGCATGCGCGTGGACCTCGGCAAGATGGTCGTCCGTTCCTCGGGCCGGCGCCAGGAGGCGCTGCGGCGCATGCAGGAGCATCCGGCGCGGGCGCGCGCGGTCATCGCCGACGCATGGGGCGAGGTGTGGGAGAGCGCCATGGCCCCGGTCTGGCCTCAACTCGAGCGGATCCTGCGTGCCGATGTGGCCGTGCGCTCGCGCAGCGTCGCGACCGAGGGCCTGGCGGCGATGGCGTCGGGCATCCACCCGTGGGTGAGCTGGGGCGACGGATCCGTGCGGGTGCGGCTGCGCCGGCACAGCGAGGACGTCGACTGCCGCGGGAGTGGGCTCGTGCTGGTGCCCTCGGTGATGTCGTCGTGGGGCTGCATGGTGATCACCGAACCGCCTGCTCAGCCGACGCTGTTCTACCCTGCCCGTGGGGTGACCGCCGGCTGGGCGCAGGACTCCGACGATCTCGTCCGGGCGCTGGAGGCGCTCGTCGGCCCGGTGCGCGCCGGGATCCTCCTCACCGCGCATGTGCCGCGCACCACGACCCGCGTGGCGGAGGAGGCGGGGATCGCCGCGTCCACCGCCTCCCACCACCTCACGGTGCTGCGCGATGCGGGCCTGGTCGTGAGCACGCGCGACGGCGCCCGCATGCTGCACCTGCGCACCCCGCTCGGCGAGGCGCTGGTCGGCGCCGCGCTCTGATCCTCAGCTGAGCACGACGAGCTCCTGGGTCGCGCGGGTCATCGCGACGTAGCGATCGACCGCTCCCTCGATGCCGTCGCCGAACGACTCCGGATCCACGAGCACGACCAGGTCGAACTCGAGCCCCTTCGCCGTGGTCGGTGTGCGGAACCGCACCCGCGCGTCCGGGAACGGCCGGTCGTCGCCGATCACGCAGGCGATGCCCTCCTCGTGCGCGGCGAGCCAGTCGGCGAGCACGCCGTCGCGCTCGGCGAGAGCCGCGTGCCGCACTGGGATCCCGCTCTCCCGCACCGAGACCGGCACGTTCGCGTCCGGCAGCGCAGCGCGGATCACGGGCTCGGCCGCGGCCATGACCTCCTCCGGAGTGCGGTAGTTGATGCGCAGCGACGCGTGCTCGATGCGACGCAGGCCCACCCGCTCGAGACGCTCGGTCCACGACTCGCGGAACCCGTGCCGGGCCTGGGCGCGGTCGCCCACGATCGTGAGGCTCTGCGACGGGACCCGGCGCAGCAGCATCGCCCATTCCGCATCGCTGAGTTCCTGCGCCTCGTCGACGATCACGTGCGCGAACGGCCCCGCGAGCGCATCGGAGTCGAGCCGCGGCAGGGCGGCCTCGTCCTGCAGCATCGCACGCACGCCCGCGCTGTCCTCGCCGAAGAAGAACCCGGTGATCGCGCTCTCCTTGTCGTCGTCCGCGGCGAGCAGTTCATCCAGCACGCGCTCGCGCTGCTCCCGTTCCTCGGCCGTCACGACCTCCCGCCACCGCCGTCGCCGCGCGCCTTGCGGATCCCCGGTGAGCGCACGGGCCGCATCGAGCAGCGGCAGATCCTGCCGGGTCCACGCCCTCGGGTCGTCGCGCCGCAGCGCCGCGCGCTCGTCCTCGGCGAGCCACGGAGCGCAGATCCGCAGGTACGCCGGGGTCGACCAGAGGTCGGCGACGATCCCGGCCGGATCCAGGACCGGCCAGGCCGCCACGAACGCGCGCTGCAGCGGATCGCTGCGACGCAGGGCGCGATCGAGCTGGTGCGGAGGCACGTCGTCGTCGGCGTTGTCCTCCACGAGAGCACCGATCAGCGCCTCCCACACGACATCCCTGGCGTCGTTGTGCGGCGTGCCGGGCTCCGGAGTGTCGAACGCCTCTGTCCACGCCGCCGGCTGCACGATCACGTCGCGCCACGGCGTCTCCACGAGCAGCTGCTCGCTCGGGGCATGCTCGTGGTAGCGGACCGCCGCGGTGACCGCGGCGAGCAGCCCCGCGCCCGACTTCAGCGTCCTGGCGAGCGGATCCCCTTCCTCCGGCATGCGATCGCCAGCCCGGCCCTCGGGCGCCAGATCCGACAGCGTGCACACGCGCACGCTGTCCTCCCCGAGGCTCGGCAGCACGTCCTCGATGTACGCGAGGTAGGGCTGGTGCGGCCCGACGAACAGGATCCCGCCGTGGCTGAGCCGCTGCTCGGCATGCATCAGGTAGGCGGCGCGGTGCAGGGCCACGACCGTCTTCCCCGTGCCGGGGCCGCCTTCCACGACGAGAGGGGCGCGCGACGACGCCCGGATGATCGCGTCCTGGTCGGCCTGGATCGTGCTCAGCACATCGCGCATCCGCGGCGAGCGGGAGGCGCCGAGGCTCGCGATGAAGGCGGACTGATCGTCCAGCGCGGCAGCACCCTCGAGCCCCTCCGGGTCGAACACCTCGTCCCAGTAGTCGGTGATGCGGCGCGAGGCCCAGCGGTACCGACGGCGGCTGACCAGGCCCTGCGGATCCGCATGGGTAGCTGCGAAGAACGGCTCCGCCGCGGGGGCGCGCCAGTCCACGAGCAGGCGCCGCCCCTCGGCGTCGGACAACCCGATGCGCCCGATGTAGACGAGTTCGGGGGCGGCGGCGTCGGGTGCGGGTCCGTCGCCGTGAGGGCCGCCCGGTGCGACGGCCATCCGCCCGAGGCACAGGTCGACCCCGAAGCGGCGCAGCAGCTGCAGGCGGGAGCTCGAGCGGTGGATCTCGAGGTCGCGGTCCAGCGCCTCCTGCCCGAGCCTGGCGGGTGCGGCGCGCAGCCGGACGAGCCGCGCCTCGAGGGCGGCGATCTCCTCGGCGAGGCGGTCGCCGATCGCGATGAGGTGGGCGTCGTCGGCGGCGATGAGTGCCTGATGCGCCTTGCGGGCGAGGGCGGCCGGAAGGGCGAAGACCATCGGCGACCAGGCAGCCGTCGAGAAGGTCGTCGGCGGGGTGGCAGCGGGAGTGGTTTCAGGGGTGGATTCAGGGCGCACGGATCCTCCGATTCCTGGGCGAAACCACATAGTCTGCCCCGGCAGGGGGGCCTTGCCGCAAGCCCCACCTCCTCCGGTATCCTGGAGATGCAGGGAGCGGTCCGCACGGATCCGCTCCCTTCGTCGTCCGCCCCGCGCGCTCAGGTCGCACTCCCTCCGCTCAGGTCGCACTTTCGACGCAGAATCCGCGCCTGCACCAACAGAGATCGCGATCTGAGCCTGCGCACCCGTCCGCCGCGGGCACAGGCCGCGCAACTACGATCGAAGGTGCTCTGCGCCGCCTCGGCGGTCGCGCACCCGCCCCGGAAGGATCCGCATGTCCCACGCCGCCTCCGCCCGCACGCATGTCGAGGACCTGGCCGACTTCGTCGCCGCCTCACCGTCCAGTTACCACGCGGCGGGGGAGGTCGCCCGGCGCCTGGAGGAGCAGGGCTTCACCCGCCTCGACGAGACCGAGGCCTGGCCGGCACAGGCCGGCGGCCGCTTCGTGATCGTGCGCGACGGCGCGGCCATCGCCTGGGTCGTGCCCGCCGGCGCGACGACCACCACGCCGGTGCACGTGCTCGGCGCGCACACCGACTCCCCCGGCTTCAAGCTCAAGCCGCGACCGACCACCGGATCCCGCGGCTGGCTGCAGGCGGCCGTCGAGGTGTACGGCGGGCCGCTGCTGAACTCCTGGCTCGACCGGGAGCTGCGCCTGGCCGGACGGCTCGCACTCGCCGACGGGCGGGTCGTGCTCGCCGCGACCGGACCGCTGCTGCGCCTGCCGCAGCTCGCGATCCACCTCGACCGCGGCGTCAACAACGGACTCGCGCTCGACAAGCAGACCGAGACCCAGCCCGTCTGGGGACTGGGCGACCCGGAGGAGGCGGACATCCTGGCCGAGCTCGCCGACGCGGCAGGAGTGGATCCGCTCGAGATCCGCGGCTTCGACGCGGTCGTCGCCGACAGTGCGCGCGGCGCCGTGTTCGGCAAGGACGACGCGTTCTTCGCGAGCGGCCGCCTGGACGACCTCGCCTCGGTCCACGCGGGCGTGGTCGCACTCGGCGAGATCGCGGCCCACGGCGACCCGCAGGCGATCGCGGTGCTCGCCGCGTTCGACCACGAGGAGCTCGGATCCGGCTCACGCTCGGGCGCCGCCGGCCCGATCCTGGAGGACGTGCTGGAGCGCGTCTACGCCGGACTCGGTGCCGATGCGGTCGACGTGCACCGCGCCTACGCCGCGTCGTGGTGCCTGTCCAGCGACGTCGGCCACTCGGTGCACCCCAACTACGCCGGCAAGCACGACCCGGTCGTGCAGCCCGTGCTCGGATCCGGGCCGATCCTCAAGATCAACGCCAACCAGCGCTACGCCACGGACGCGGTGGGCGCGGCGGCGTGGCACCGCTGGTGCGATGCCGCGGGCGTGGTCACGCAGGAGTTCGTCTCGAACAACGACGTGCCCTGCGGATCCACGATCGGCCCGATCACGGCGACCCGGCTCGGGATCCGCACGGTCGATGTCGGGATCCCGATCCTGTCGATGCACTCCGCGCGCGAGCTCGCGGGCGTGAGCGACCTGCACGATCTCACCGCCGTCGCGAAGGCGTTCTTCGCGGGCTGAGTCAGCCGCCCGGCACCGCCCCGGGGTCGTTGAGCGAGCCCCGAGCGCAGCGAGGAGCGAGACGAAACGCGGCGCACTCGTCGGTGACCGCGTTTCGTCTCCGTCGCCTCCGGCGTCGTCGCTCAACGACCCCGGGAAGACGTCCCGGAACGGGATCAGCGCATCGTGTCGAGGATCCCGACGAGATCCTCGAACGTCGTGAGCGGGTTCAGGATCGCGAAGCGCGTGTTGACCCGTCCGGCGTGCGAACTCGGCACGACGAGCGCGCGCTGCGACTGCAGCAGCTCGTCCGACCAGCGGTCGTAGTCGGCGCGCTCCCAGCCCTCGCGCTCGAACACGACCACCGAGAGCTCGGGGTCGCGCACCAGGCGCAGCTCGGGACGCGAGGAGATCTCGTCCGCGATGCGGCGCGTGAGCGCGAGCGTCTCGGAGACGGCGGTGCGATACGCGTCCACGCCGTAGGTCGCCAGGGAGAACCACAGCGGCAGCCCGCGCGGACGACGGGTGAGCTGGATCGAGTAGTCCGAGGGGCTGAACTCATCGGTGTCGGTGAGCGTGTCAAGGTACTCCGCGTGCTGGGTGTGCGCCAGACGGCCGTCTGCCGGGTCGCGGTACAGCAGCGCGCAGCAGTCGAACGGGGCGTACAGCCACTTGTGCGGATCCACGACGAGCGAGTCGCACCGTTCGACGCCCGCGAACCACGCCCGTGCCTCGGGCGCGAGCATCGCGGTGAGCCCGTAGGCCCCGTCGATGTGCAGCCAGAAGTCGAACTCGTCCTTGAGCGCGGCGATGCCGGCGATGTCGTCGAGGATGCCGAAGTTGGTGGATCCGGCGGTCGCGACGACGGCGAACACGGCCTCCCCGTGCTCCTCCAGCGCCGCGCGCACCTCGTCGGCGTGCAGCTTGCCGTCGGCTCCGGCGGGGACGGCGATCACGTCGACGTCCATGATCTTCGCGGCCGACTTGTTGGACGAGTGCGCCTCCAGGCTGCACACGAGCTTCCACCGCGCGGGCCGCGGCGTGCCCGCGGCGTCGAGGCGCCGTCCGGCCTTGTCGCGCGCCGCGGCGAGCGCCGAGAGATTGCCGATCGTGCCGCCCTGCACGAACACGCCGCCGGCCGTATCGGGCAGCCCGAACTCGGCGGCCAGGAACGACAGCACCTCGTTCTCCGCGTGCACGGCGCCCGCGCCCTCGAGCCAGCTGCCGCCGTAGAGCCCGGACGCGGAGACGACCAGGTCGAACGCCATCGCCGCGACGGTCGGGGCGTTGGGGATGAAGGAGAGGTAGTTGGGGTGGCTCGTGGTCAGGCAGGCCGGTGCGAGGATGTGCTCGAACACGCTCAGCGCACGCTGCCCGCCGAGCCCCTTGTCCGTGATGGTGGTGCCGACCAGGCGGCGCAGCTCCGCCTCGGGCTGGGGTTTGTCGAGGGGCACATCGGTGGCGAGCATCCGGCGGCGCGAGTAGTCGAGCACGGCGTCGACGATCGCGGCGGATTCGGGCGAGGCGGCATGCATGCGCGCGGCGTCCATGGAGGATCCTTCCGACCCGGAAGCCTACGAGCGCCCGGCGACGAGCAGAATGCCGCGCCGGATCAACGGGTCGGCGATATCGTACCGCGTCGCCGCCGCCCCGTCATCGGGCGCGACATGCCTGCAATGACGCGGATCCGAGCGCGGATCGGCCGCAGAAGCGCGGCCCGAGGGCACCGAATTCCCGCGGGAGCACCCACAGGATCGAGACCCCTGCCAGGATGAAGCCATGTCCGCCGATTCCCAGCCCGGATCCGCCGCCCTCATCGAGCGGCGTGGCATCGAGATCGTCCCCGAGTCGGAGCGCACGGCGCGCCCCCGCGACCTGTTCTGGCCGTGGTTCGCCGCGAATGTGTCGGTGTTCGGCATGTCCTACGGCTCCTTCCTGCTCGGGTTCGGGATCTCACTCTGGCAGGCCACTCTCGTCGCGATCATCGGCATCGTCGTGTCGTTCGCACTGTGCGGACTCATCGCGATCGCCGGCAAGCGCGGATCCGCGCCGACCATGGTGCTGTCCCGGGCGGCGTTCGGCGTGCAGGGGCAGAAGATCCCCGGCATCGTCTCGTGGCTGACCTCGATCGGCTGGGAGACCTCGCTCACGATCACGGCCGTGCTCGCGACCACGACCGTGCTGCACGCGCTCGGCTGGGTCGGCGCCGACGGCGATGTCGCCGTGCATCTCATCGCCACCGTGCTGGTCGCGGCGCTCATCGTCGGCGCCTCCGTGCTCGGCTATCACACGATCATGAAGTTGCAGTCGGTGCTCACCTGGCTGACCGGGGCGTTCACGATCCTGTTCCTGATCCTGACGGTGGGCAGCATCGACTGGACCAAGGCGTTCGCGCACCCCGACGGCACGCTCGCTCAGACGATCGGCGCGCTGGTCATGGTGATGACGGGCTTCGGACTCGGCTGGATCAACATCGCCGCCGACTGGTCGCGCTATCAGAAGCGCACCGCCTCCGATGCGCAGATCGTCACGTGGAACACGATCGGCGGATCCGTCGCCCCCATCGTGCTGGTGTTCTTCGGCCTGCTGCTGGCGGGCTCGAACGACAAGCTCAGCGCCGCGGTCGCCGCCGACCCGATCGGCGCGCTCGCGACCCTGCTCCCGACGTGGGCGCTCTTCCCGTTCCTCATCGTCGCGATCCTCACCCTCGTCTCCGGCGCCGTGCTCGGCATCTACTCCTCCGGCCTCACGCTGCTGAGCCTGGGCATCCGGATCCCCCGGCCCGCGGCCGCGGCCGTCGACGGCGTGATCCTCACGATCGGCACGATCGTGGTGGTGTTCTTCGCGCAGAACTTCATCGGCCCGTTCCAGTCGTTCCTCATCACGCTGGGCGTCCCGATGGCGGCGTGGGCGGGGATCCTGATCGCCGACATCCTGCGCAGGAAGAAGGACTATGACGAGGCGGCGCTGTTCGACTCCCGCGGACGCTACGGCGCCTGGGACGGGGTCTCGATCGGCACGCTCGTCGTCGCGTCGGTGATCGGCTGGGGCTTCGTGATCAACACCTTCGCGGAGGCCGCTCCGTGGAACAACTGGCAGGGCTACTTCCTCGGCCTCATCGGCGGCAAGGACGGAGAGTGGGCCTACGCGAATCTCGGAGTGTTCTTCGCGCTCGTGCTGGGCTTCGTCGTGACCTGGTTCGCCCGCGCCGCCAGGATCCGCCGCCAGGAGCAGGCGTGACGGAGCGGCCTGGAATCGGCCCGACTCTGAGCCCGTCGAAGGCCCCCTGGCTGGTCGTGATCGACCCGCAGAACATCTTCGCCGCGCCGGACTCGGCCTGGGGATCCCCGATGTTCCCCGCCGCGTTCGCGAACATCCGCCGCCTCGCCGAAGCCGCGGAGGGCAGGGTCCTCGTGACGCGCTGGCTGCCCACCGCGGATCGGCGCACGTCGTGGGGCGACTACTTCGCGGCCTGGCCGTTCGCGGACAAGGCCGCCGACGATCCGCTGTACGACCTCGTGCCGGAAGCGCGGATCCTCTCTGCGCATCCGAGCCTTGATCTGCCCACGTTCGGCAAGTGGGGGCCCGGGCTCGAACGGATCATCGGATCCGCCTCCGTCGTGCTCGCGGGCATCTCGACGGACTGCTGCGTGATCTCGACCGCGCTCGCTGCGGCCGATGCGGGCGCGCGCGTCACGATCGCCGCCGACGCCTGCGCGGGGTCGACGCCGGAGAACCATGCCGCCGCCCTCACGGTCATGGGGCTCTATCCGCCGCAGCTGACCGTGGCCGACACGGAGGCGGCGCTCGCGATCCTGAACGACGCCCGCTGACCGGACCGCGTAACGCCTGCCCAGGTGCGAGACGACAGACCGATCGGATCCGGTTCGTCAGCCGAGGACGGCCGCGACCGTGCGCCGCGCGAGCGCGCCCCGGTCCTCCGGGGCCCACTTCACCAGCGAGTGGGCGTTCATCCCGTCCACGGTCGCGAGCAGCAGCCATGCCGCGCCGTCCGCCCGAGCCGCACTGACCTCCCCGGCCGCGACGCCCTCCGCCACGATGGCCTCGAGGTCCTGCTGCCAGTGATCCATCTCCAGCCGCACCCGCGCGGCGAGCACATCGTTGCCCGCGCCGGCCGCCCAGGCCTGCACCCACACCAGTGTGACGTCGTCGCGATCGCCGTCGAGCAGGGTCTCCACGATGCGCGTGATCCGCTCCCGGAGGGTGGCCCCCGTGCGGCCATCGGCGACGACCTCTTCACGCTCCGCACCGACGATCGCGCCGAACACGTCGGCGACGAAGGCGTCCATGCTGGGCCGGTAGTGCGTGACGAGCGCCGGCGTCACGCCCGCGGCTGCGGCGACCGTGCGCACCGTCAGCGGCGCGATCCCACCTTGCCGCGCGAGTGCGATGGCGGCGTCGAGGATCGCCCTCTCGCGCTGCGCCGGCGGCATCCTCTTCGGCTTGGGGGTTGACGAGGTGCTCATGGGGCTATACCGTATCGCTAGTTGGCCGCTTGTTCAATAAGCGTGATGAACCCGATCCGAGGAGCACCGATGCCCTGGCTGATGCCCAGCGAGACCGCCCGACACGACCGCGTCTGGATGGCCTTCCCCGCCGAGGGCGAGACCCTCGGCGACACCGACGCCCTGCGCGAGGAGGGCTACGCGACATGGACCGCCGTCGCACACGCGGTCTCGGCCTTCACCCCGGTCACGATCCTCGTCGATCCCAAGGAGATGACCCGCGCCCGGCGCATGCTGTCCTCCGACGTCACCATCCTCGAAGCGCCGGTCGACGAGTTCTGGATGCGCGATTCCGGCCCCACGTTCGTGGTCGACCCCGAGCGTCCCGGCGTGCTCGGCGCCGTGGACTGGGTGTTCAACGGCTGGGGCGCCCCGGAGTGGGCCCGCTGGCACGACGCGGCGCAGCACGCACGCATCATCGCGGCCGAAGTGGGCGCCGAGCTCGTCAGCTCCGCGCTCGTGAACGAGGGCGGCGGCATCCACGTGGACGGCGAGGGCACGGTACTGCTCACCGAGACGGTGCAGCTCGACCCGCGCCGCAACCCCTACCTCGACCGTCAGCGCGTGGAGGCGGAGATGCTCCGCACGATCGGCGCCACCAAGGCGGTGTGGCTGCCGCGCGGCCTCACCCGCGACTACGACGACTTCGGCACCAACGGCCATGTCGACATCGTCGCGGCGATCACCTCCCCCGGCCGGATCCTCCTGCATGCGCAGCAGGATCCCGGACACCCCGACTTCGAGGTGTCGGCCGCGCTGCGGGAGCACCTGGCCGCTCAGACCGACGCAACAGGGCGTTCGTTCGAGGTCATCGATCTGCCGGCCCCGGCGACCCTGCGCGACGAGGAGGGCTTCGTCGACTGGAGCTACGTCAACCACCTCGTGACGAACGACGGCGTCATCGCCTGCGGATTCGGCGACGACGTCGCGGATGCGCGCGCCCGCGAGATCCTGGCGGACGCCTACCCCGGTCGCCGCGTGGTCACCGTCGACGCCCGTCCGCTGTTCGACCGCGGCGGCGGCATCCACTGCATCACCCAGCAGCAGCCCACGCTCTGAGTCCGGCGCCCGTCCCGGCCGCCCCGCGCGACCGGGACGGATCGCCTTCGCCCCGGTCGTCGAGCCCCCTTCGGCTCTCGAGGACTCGCACCGCACAAGCACATCGAGCCGAAGGGGCACTCGGGAACCGCCCGGACGACAGCCCCGCCATCCGAATGAGGTCACCATGTTCGACGTCGTCGAGACCCCCATCGCCCGTCTCCGCGAAGCCCTCGAGTCCGGCGAGACCACGGCCGTCGCTCTCGTCGACGCCTACCTCGCCCGCATCGAGGCGTACGACGGGCCGGAGACTGCGACGGCGCTGAACGCCGTCGTCGTGTCCAACCCCGCGGCGCGCAGCGAGGCAGAGGCCTCCGACGCCCGGCGCGCCCGAGGCGAGACGCTCGGCCCGCTCGACGGCATTCCGTACACCGCGAAGGACAGCTACCTCGTGCGCGGGCTGACGGCGGCGGCCGGATCCCCCGCCTTCGCCGAGCTCGTCGCGCAGCGCGACGCGTTCACGATCGAGCGACTCCGCGCGGGCGGTGCGATCTGCCTCGGTCTCACGAACATGCCTCCCATGGCCAACGGAGGCATGCAGCGCGGCGTCTACGGTCGCGCCGAGAGCCCCTACAACGCGGACTGGCTGACGAGCGCTTTCGGATCCGGGTCGTCGAACGGCTCGGGCACAGCGACGGCGGCGTCATTCGGCGCGTTCGGCCTGGGCGAGGAGACGTGGTCGAGCGGTCGGGCGCCGGCATCCCACAATGCTCTCGTCGCCTACTGCCCCAGCCGCGGCGTCATCTCGGTGCGCGGCAACTGGCCGCTCGTGCCGACGCAGGACATCGTCGTGCCGCATGCGCGCACGGTCGCCGATCTGCTCGAGGTCCTCGACGTGGTCGTCGCCGACGACCACACCACGCGCGGGGACTTCTGGCGGGCGCAGCCCTGGGTGCCGCTGCCGGCGGCATCCGCAGTGCGGCCGCAGTCGTACGTCGCCCTGGAGCCGGCCGATCTGCACGGCAAGCGGTTCGGCGTCCCCCGGATGTTCATCAACGCGGATCCCGAGGCAGGCACCGGCACCGGGATCGGCGGGCCGACGGGTCAGCGCATCGAGACCCGCGCGTCGATCATGCAGCTGTGGCGCGCCGCTCGCGCCGCCCTGGAAGCAGCCGGCGCCGAGGTGATCGAGGTCGACTTCCCCGCCGTCTCCAACTACGAGGGGGATCGCACCGGCGCGCCGACCATCGCGACCCGCGGCATCGTGCCGCCCGAGTTCCTGCGCAGCGAGGTCATCGAGCTGTGCGCGTGGGGGTGGGACGACTTCCTCGGCGCGAACGGCGACCCGGCACTCGGCTCGCTGGCGCAGGTCGACGGGGCGAAGATCTTCCCCGCACCCGCGGGTGCCCTCCCCGATCGCTACACCGGCTTCGACGACGACATCAACGAGCTGCCCGATCTGTTCCGGGCGCACCCGGTCACCGACATGACGGCGATCCCGCTCATGGAAGCCGGCCTGCGCGGGCTCGAGGAGACGCGCCGGGTCGATTTCGAGCAGTGGATGGACAGCCTCGGGCTGGACGCGGTCATCCACCCGACCATGGCCGACATCGGCCCGGCGGACATGGACGTGAATCCCGCGTCCGCCGACCAGGGGTGGCGCAACGGCGTCTGGGTCGCCAACGGCAACATCGTGCCGCGCCACCTCGGCATCCCCTCTGTGACGGTGCCGATGGGCACGCTCTCCGACATCGCGATGCCGGTCGGGCTGACCATCTCGGGCCGCGCCTATGACGACACCCGGCTGCTGCAGCTCGCCGCGGCCTTCGAGGCGACCGGCGACCGGCGCACGTCTCCGTCGCGGACTCCGCGGCTCTGACCCGCGTTCAGCACCCAGGCGGATCCGTGCGCATCGCGCGCGGATCCGTCTCTGTGTGTCGGCACATTTCATGGGCGTTACCGTCCGCGACACGCCCGGCCGTAGCCTGGTCGGACCGATCCCGTGAGGAGAACACCGTGACCACGCACCGCACTCAGCTCTCGCCCGTTCTGGCGCGACAGGCTGTGGCGTGCATGTGCGATCACGGCGATGTCTGCTCCTCCTACGCCCCGGGCCACGCGCTGCACCTCATCCAGGCGCGCCTCGCTTCCGCGACGGCCGCCGGCTGGACCGACGCGCTCGTGTCCGGCGTCGACCGCGCGTCCGGCATCGTGCGGGTGACCACGCTCGACGGCGACACGCTTTCGCTGTGGAACGCCGGCGGCGCGGCTCTCGAGGTCGAGCCCGGTCAGCCCGTCGCCGTGCACACCCGGTGGGACGTGCTCGCGATCGGCGCTCTGCGCTACAACGTCGCGCGCGCCTGAAGGGCGCCCGGTCGGGGGCCTCCGCCCTGTCAGACGAAGGCCCCCGGCCGACGACTAGGCGCCGAGCTCTCGGAGGAAGCCCTGCACGTGCTGCTGCAGGCGCAGGATCCGCTGCTCGCGCGCCGCCTCCCGGTCGTATCCCTCGTAGGCCAGCGGCGGCAGGCGCCGCACGTTGGCGGAGCAGCCGAAGTTCGCGCAGATCAGCACGCCGAGCGTGTTGCCGTTGCGCCCTTCGGGACCGGCCTTGCGCGCGGCGAAGAACTGCACGTCGTTGCGCAGCGTGACGTCCTCGCACCACGAGCACTGTGCTCGAGCGCTCGTGCGCTGCTCGGCCTGCTGCAACAGCACCGTCACCGGCGAACCGTCGTCGCGGTGCGCTACGACGTACGCGCGGCGGGGCATCTTCGGATCCGACCACCCCAGGAAGTCGAGCTGGGGAAAGTCGGACGCGCCGAACTCCGGCGGCAGGGTCATGGAGGACGCCTCCTTGCGGGAGGCGTTGCGGAAGGACGCGCGGATGGCGCGCTCGTCGATGGGAAGCATGTCGTGCTCTCTGTGCGAGATCGAAGCGTCCGCCTCAGGGGATGGACGCGAGAAGACGGCTGCTGAACGCAGCCGGAGGATTGCCTGCGGAGAACTCACGCAGGCGCGACGAACGAGCCGGCAGCAGAACCACCGGCAGGGGCGTCAGCCTCTGTCACCGGCGCGGAGCGCGCCAGTGACCTCCTTCGGCACCGGACGGGCGCCTCGAACAACGAGCATGTTTCCGATCCTAAGTCACCCGGCGCGGCCGGGGACACAGCTCCCGCTCAGGCCGCCATCATCGAGTCGCGCATCGCCATGCACGCGTCCATGCACGCCTTGCACGCCGCCGCGCACATCCGGCACACCTCGCTGTGGGCCTCGTGCTTCATGCACATGTCCATGCAGAGCTGGCACATCGCCATGCAGGCGTCGAGCATCGACATCATGACCGCCGGGGTCATCCCCTGCATGCGCATCATCGAGCGCATCATCGTGTTGCACATGTCTGCGCAGTTCATACACGACGGCGAACAGTCCATCATCTGCGTCGCGCACACCGTGCAGGCCTGCTCGCAGGCCGAACACGCGTCCATGCACGCCTGCATCAGAGCCATGTCCATCATCTCCATGCCGGGCATCATGTCCATGCTCTTCATCGAGTCCATCATCATCGCGTCCATCGCGAGCTCCTTCGTCCACCGGGAAGGCGGGCGAACGGCCCGTCTGACGCCCAGGGTAGCCCCGCGTCGCCGTTGAGTCGATGCCCAGACGAGCTCCGTTCGCGACCTTCTTCCATAGAGCTCGCGGCCGGCGGAAACGGACCATGACGGGCGCAGCGGCCCCGTGAGCGGGCACGCGAATCCCGCCGCGGAGCGGCGGAGGTCGCGGGGCCGCGCACGCACGAAAAAAGGCCGCCCCGAGGGGCGGCCTTGAATCGTTCAGACTCAGAAATGCAGAAAGGCCACCCTGCGTTGGGTGGCCTTTCTGTTAAAGGAAGTCCGGCGGTGTCCTACTCTCCCACAGGGTCCCCCCTGCAGTACCATCGGC
>NZ_JBHWXR010000003.1:622400-876383 GCF_042729315.1 Microbacterium sp. NPDC060117 | reverse complement strand
CAACACGGCGCCGGGATCCTGGAATGGACCAGCCCGGCCGGAGCGACCTACATCGACCGGCCGCCCGCACCCGTGACCTTCACCATCGACGAACCTGATCCACCACCCGCCGCCGCGGCACCCTTCTAGCGGTCACCCGGCCCGGATACTCGAGTCCGGATCCCGAACCGCCACAATTCCGACACCGGAATCCGGATCCCCCGAAAGTCGCCGTTCTGAGGTCAGGGCTCCCACGCAGGACGAATCGGCTCACCACCGGATCCGCTCATCACCCGGATCCGGTCCCGCGCCAGTCCTGGAGAATCCGCCTCAGATCGTGCGCAGCGACGCCGCCGCCTGATCCAGTGCGCCCTCGGCGATCGCGAAGTACGCCCACTTGCCCCGCTGCTCGCGGGTGACGAGGCCGGCCTCGGTGAGGAGCTTCATGTGGTGCGAGACCGTGCCCTGCGACAACCCGACCGGCTCGGTGAGATCGCAGATGCACGCCTCTCCGCCCTCGCCGGCGCCGATGAGCGAGAGCAGCTTCACGCGCGTCGGATCGCCCAGCGCCTTGAACACCCGCGCGATGCGCTCCGCCTCATCGGCAGCGATCCGAGGCTCCCGCGCGGTCGCGCAGCAGGAGGCGTCGGCGACGATGGTCACGGGGAGCGTCATGACGACATCCTCTCACGTATTGACATTCGTCGATACGTGTTGGACCGTAGTCATATTCACATCTTTCAATCTGAGACTGTTCCCGACCCCTGAGGAGTGCGGATGTCAGAGCTGCCTGTCGTCGTCGTGGGCGCGGGCCCCCAGGGGCTCGCCGCCGCCGCGCATCTCGTCGCGCGCGGGCAGGAGGTCGTCGTGTTCGAGGCGGGCGCGACCCCAGCAGCCGCCGTCTCGGAGTGGGGGCACGTGCGGCTGTTCTCCGGGTGGCCGGAGCTCATCGACACCGCGGCGCATCGCCTGCTCGAAGGGACCGGATGGGTCGCGCCGGCCGAGGGCTACCCGACGGGTCGCGAGTGGGTAGACCGCTATCTCGCGCCCCTCGCGGCGGCGCTGGGAGACCGCGTCCGCACCGGCATCACGGTGACAGGCATCACCCGGGCGGGTCGCGACCGGGTCGTGGACTCCGGCCGCCGCGACGCTCCCTTCCTCGTGCACACAGTCGATACCGACGGCCATGAGAGCCGCATCCGCGCGCGGGCCGTTCTCGACGCCTCCGGCACTTGGTCGACGCCCAACCCGGCCGGCGCGAGCGGCCTGCCCGCACTCGGCGAGCATGTCGCCGGTGGGCGCGTCTCGTACCGGATCCCGGACGACGTCTCGCATCTGGCCGGGCAGCACCTGCTCGTCGTCGGAGCGGGCAACTCCGCCGCGCACGCCGTGCTGCGTCTCACCGATCTGGCACGCACGGAGCCGGGGACCCGGGTCACCTGGGTTCTCCGTCGCGGCGGCGTGGGGTCGGTCTTCGGCGGTGTTGCCGGCGACGGCCTGCCGGAACGCGCCGCGCTCGGCATCCGGGCTCGCCGCGCCATGGAGAAGGGTCTCGTCGATGTGATCACCGGGTTCCGTGTCGACGAGCTCCGCGCGCACCCGGACGGCATCACCGTCGTGGCCGACGATGGACGCGAGGTCACTGACGTCGCCCACGTCTTCGCGCTCACCGGATTCCGGCCGGACACCTCCTTCCTGACCGAGCTGAGGATCGCCCTCGATCCCGTCCTGGAGGCGGTTGCGGGTATCGCCGCCGAGATCGACCCCAACATCCATTCGTGCGGATCCGTCGGCGCGACCGGAGCACGGGAGCTCGCGCAGCCGGAACCCGGGTTCTTCATTGTCGGGGCGAAGAGCTACGGCCGCGCACCGACTTTCCTCGCCCTCACCGGCTACGAACAGGTCCGCAGCGTCGCCGCGCACCTCGCGGGAGATGACGAGGCTGCGGACCGCAACGAGCTGGCACTCCCGAGCACCGGGGTGTGCGGTGGATCCGGAGACTTCGACACCGCGGGCGAAAGCTGCTGCGCCGTCCCGGTCCTGCAGATCGGCGCCCGCCCGGTCGCCGTAGGCTGAACCCGAAACGAGGAGAGAAGCATGACCACCGACGCCACCCCCGCCGTGCTCTTCGTCTGCGTGCACAACGCCGGCCGATCGCAGATGGCCGCGGGGTTCCTGCGCGAGATCGCGGGCGACCGCATCGAGGTGCGCTCCGCCGGGTCGCTCCCAGCCGACCAGATCAACCCCGTCGCCGTGGCGGCGATGGCCGAGCTCGGCATCGACATCGCCGCGGAGCAGCCCAAGGTGCTCACCACGGAGGCCGTGCAGGACTCCGACGTCGTGATCACGATGGGCTGCGGCGATGCCTGCCCGTTCTTCCCCGGAAAGCGCTACGAGGACTGGGCGCTCGACGACCCCGCGGGGCAGGGCATCGAGGCGGTCCGCCCCATCCGCGACGAGATCCGCCGCCGTATCCACGAACTCGTCGGCGAACTCCTGCCGGCCTGAGCCGGACGCCGCGGACGAGCGGTCGACGGCTCGCTGGTCCGGATCCGACTCGTCACGATCAGCACACGAGGTGACGATCGGCACACGGATCCACGTCAACACGCGTGCGCATCGTGGCAGGGTGTGCTGATCGTCGCAGCCGAAGGCCTTCAGGTCGCACTTTCGGCGCTTCCCCGAGCAGGAGCAGCAGAAACTGCGGCGTGAACGCCGGATCCGGCGGACCGCCACCCGCCACACCCGCCACCCGCCACCCGTCACCCGCGCTCAGCCTGCGGCCGGCGCTCTCAGCGTGCCCCCGACGCTCTCCGCGTGCGGCCGGCGCTCTCAGCCTGCGGCGCGTGCGGCGGAATCCAGGATCTGGTCCACGCCGAGGAAGAACAGCTCACGGTCGCGCAGCGAGGCCAGCGCCACCGTGTGCTCCGCGATGCGGGGGTAGACCCGCGGATCCGCCAGCGGCGGCTCGTCGAACCAGGGTCCGTCGACCTCGCCGTCGGCGCGCTCCGCCCGCGCTCGCGCGATGCCCGCCGCGGTCGACAGCACGTGCGACGCGAGCAGCGCGTAGTGCCGCACCACGTCGGCCCCGCTCAGCCCCGCGGTGGTGAACGCCTGCAGCATGAGCTCGATGGCGCCGAGCTCGCCCGGACCGTGCGTGGTGAGGATCGTCGCCTCCGCCCCGACGGCCGGATACTCGGAATACAGGTCGAGCGTCGCGCCGGCCATGGCGCGCAGCCGCCCTCGCCAGTCCTCGGCCGGGATATCCACACTCTGCACGGCGCGCAGCGTGACCTCGTCGAGCAGGGCGCGCATGAGGTCGTCCTTGCTGCGGAAGTGGCGGTAGATCGCTGTCGGGTCGGCCCCGAGCCTGGCGCCCAGCTCGCGCACGGAGATCGTCGTCGCCCCGGTCGCGGCGAGTTCCAGCCCCGTCGCCACGATGAGCTCGGGATCCAGTCGAGGCCGGGTCGGCCCGGCCTTCTCCGTCGATGCGGACGCGTCGTCGAGTGCGGTCCGGCTGCTCCTCTTCACGGGCATGCCCCCTCCTGGTTCCTATCGTCCCACGTACACAACCACTCCGTCACCAGTTCAGTCAACACCGTTGACATCGCCGCGGACTCTGGTTAGCGTTATCGCGACCCGCAGCCCGGCGGGCCCTCTGCTTCAACGGCGAAAGGCGGATGATGACGACGCGCGTCTTCCACGGCGGATCGGTGTTCACCGGTACCGGCACCCCCCTCAGCGGCCAGGCCGTCATCGTGCGCGGCGAGCGCATCGACCGGATCGCGCCCGAGTCCGAGCTGGCCGCACTGCTCGGCGCCGAGCCCGAGGGGTCGGTCGAGCTGATCGACCTCCACGGCGCGCTGCTCAGCCCCGGCTTCCAGGATGCGCACATCCACGCCGTCGGCGGCGGGGTGGAACTGCTGCAGTGCGACCTCAGCGGCACCGAATCCGCGCAGGAGGCCGTCGCGGCTGTGCGCGCCTACGCCGAGGCGAACCCCGACGAGGAGTGGATCCTGGGCGGAGGGTGGTCGATGGACAGCTTCCCCGGCGGCAACCCGACGCGCGACCTGCTCGACGCCGCCGCACCGGGCCGTCCCGTGCTGCTGTCCAGCCGCGACCACCACAGCGTCTGGGCCTCGACGACCGCGATCGAACGCGCCGGCGTCACCGCCGACACTCCGGATCCCTCCGACGGCGTCGTCATCCGCGAGGCCGACGGCCACCCGGCGGGGACGTTCCACGAGGGCGCCGGCGACCTCTTCGGCGCCGTCCGTCCGGTGACCAGCGAAGAACTGCGATACCGCGGCCTGCTCCGCGCCCAGGAGGAGCTCATCACCCTCGGCATCACGGGCTGGCAGGACGCGATGGTCGGCGGGGGCGGCGCGGGCATCGCAGACCCGCTCCCGGCCTATGAGCACGCCCTCGCGGAGGGCACGCTGCGCGTGCACGTCACCGGCGCGCAGTGGTGGGAGCGCGACGGCGGCATCGAGCAGGTCGCGCACATGGTCGCCGAGCGGCAGCGCGTCGCAGCCCTCGGATCGCCCGAGCGGCTCGAGATCGGCACGACCAAGATCATGGTCGACGGCGTCGCCGAGAACCACACGGCCGCGATGCTCACGCCCTACCGCGATGCCCACGGCCACGACACGCACAACCACGGGCTGAGCTTCATCGACCCGGAGCGCCTGCGCGCGTACGTGACGGCGCTCGACGCGGCGGGGCAGCAGGTGCACATGCACGCGCTCGGCGATCGCGCCGTGCGCGAGGCCCTCGACGCCCTGCAGGACGCCCGCGACGCGAACGGCCCGACCGACAACCGCCACCACCTCGCGCACCTGCAGATCGTGGCAGAGGAGGACGTGCCGCGCTTCGCCCCGCTCGACGCCGTCGCGAACCTGCAGGCGCTGTGGGCGACGCACGAGGATCAGCTCGACGAACTCACCCTGCCCTTCCTGCAGGAAGGACAGGAGGCGCGACAGTACCCGTTCGGCGACCTCGTGCGGGCCGGGGTCCGCCTCGCGGCGGGCAGCGACTGGCCCGTCTCCAGCGCGGCGCCGATCGACGCGATCCACATCGCCGTCAACCGCACCGTGCCGGGGTCCGACCGGGAGCCCCTCGGCGGCGCGCACCAGCGCCTGGACCTGGCCACGGCCATGGCCGCGTACACCTCCGGCAGCGCCTACGTGAACCACCGCGAACACGACACCGGAAGCATCAAGCCCGGCTACCGCGCCGACCTCGTCGTGCTCGATCCGTCGCCGTTCGAGGTCGCGATCGACGAGATCCACACCAGCCGCGTCACCCAGACCTGGATCGACGGCGTACTGCTGCACAGCGTCGAGACCGCCGATTCCGCCGCCACCCGCACCACCTCCATCGATGAAGAAGGGGAGCTGTCATGACCCGCACCCGCCCGAACCGCGGCGCCTCGCGCCGCCTGATCCGCGCCGCGGCGTTCAGCGCCGCCGCGCTCGTCACCGCGACCGCGCTCACCGCATGCTCCGGCAGCGCGACCGGCGGCGGGTCCGCGACCGCCGACTGGAAGCTCACCACAACGACCGCGAAGCCGAGCGGCGACATCGACTCGTTCTCGTTCGCGCTGTACGCCGAGCCGGCCACGCTCGACTACGCCTACGCGTTCGACTACCCGGACAACCAGGTGCTCGCGAACGTGTGCGAGTCGCTGCTGCGCCTGAACCCCGACTACTCCCTGAGCCCGGGCCTCGCGAAGAGCTTCTCCAACCCCGACCCGCTCACCTGGGTCTACGAACTGCGCGACGGCGTGACCTTCCACGACGGCACCCCGCTCACGGCGGCGGACGCCGTGGCCTCGATGCAGCGGATCATGGACCCGCAGGTCGGATCCAGCTGGTTCTCCGTGTATCAGAACGTCGATTCGATCACCCAGACCGGGCCGATGGAGGTCACGGTCAAGACGAAGATCCCCGATTCCCAGTTCAACCAGGGCATGGGCGGATCCGCCGGTGTCATCGAGTCGGCTGCCACCCTCGCGGCCAAGGGCAAGGACTACGGCAACTCGACCGGCGGCGTCAACTGCACCGGCCCCTTCTCGCTGAAGCAGTGGAAGTCGGGCGAATCGCTCACCCTCGAGCGCTACGACGGCTACTGGGACACCGATCTGCGTGCGAAGTCGAAGGAGATGACCTTCTCGATCATCCCCGATGCCACCGCCCGCGTGAACGCCATGAAGTCGGGCAGCGTCGACGGATCCTGGATGATCCCGCTCGAGTCCGCCGCGCAGCTGCAGGCCTCGGGTAAGGGCGACGTGCTGTACGCCCCGTCCACGGCCACGAGCGACCTCGTGATCAGCAACATGAAGGGCGTGCTCGGCGACAAGCGCGTGCGCCAGGCGCTCATGCTGGCGCTCGACCGTCCCGGCATCCTGAAGGGCGCCTCGCAGAACATCGGCGAGGTCACCGATGTGCTGACGACGAAGCTGGTCTGGGGATCCGCCGCCGACGCGGCGAAGAAGGCCGCCTTCGACGACATCACGCACTACGAGCAGGATGTCGCGAAGGCCAAGAAGCTCGTCGAGGAGGCCGGCGCGACCGGCAAGGAGCTGGTCTACGTGACCGCCCCGATCGGCAACGACTTCTCCGTGGTCTCGCAGGCGACCATGGCCGCCGCTCAGTCGATCGGGCTGAAGCTGACCATCAAGACCGTGAGCCCCGCGCAGTACACGGCGCTGTTCAGCGACCCGAGCGCTCGCGAAGGGGTCGACCTGTTCTACACCGTCTGGTATCTGTCCAGCCCCGACGCCCTGGAGATGTACGGCGTGCTGCGCACGGGCGACTTCAGCAACTACGGCGGTTGGAGCGACGAGGAGTTCGACAAGACCGTCAACGAGGCCGTGGGCACGATGGATCCGGCCGCGCGCAGCGCGCTGACCGCCAAGGCGCAGCAGATCGCGAACGAGGAGCTGCCCTGGATCCCGCTGGCCTCCGGCCCGCTGCCGCTGTTCCTGGGCAAGCGCATCACCGGCCTCGACCCCTCGATGGCGTTCCTCTACTACCCGTGGGCGGCCCAAATCGGCAAGCGCTGATCCGCCCGACCCCACCCGATGAGCCGAACCCCCGGAGCGACACGCACGTCGCGCCGCTCCGGGGCCGGCCGAGACCACAGGTGACGCCATGAGCACTCTCCGCCGCGTCGCGGGAAAACTGGGCGGGCTGCTGCTCACCCTCTTCCTCGCCTCGCTCCTCGTCTTCTTCTCCCGGTTCCTCGTGCCCGGCGACCCGATCCGGTTCCTGCTGCGCGGCCGCAAGCCCTCTCCCGAGGCGATCGCCGACGTCACCGCGCAGTACGGGCTGGACCTGCCCCCGTGGGAGCAGTACCTGCGCTGGATCGCCGGCGTGCTGCACGGCGACTTCGGCCGCTCCCTGCAGTTCCGCCAGGACGTCACGGTCGTGCTCGGCGACCGCCTCCCGGTCACCCTGATGCTCGTCGTGATGGCCGGCGCGATCATCGCCGTCGTCGGCCTCATCGGTGGCGCGATCGCCGCCCTGAACAAGGGCCGTGCCGCCGACCGCGGGATCCTCATCTCCCTCACGGTGCTCGGAGCGATCCCCTCGTTCGTCGGATCCATCGTGCTCATCGCGGTCTTCTCGGTGCAGCTGGGCTGGTTCCCGTCGTTCGGGTCCGGATCCGGATTCTGGGACATGGCGTACCACCTGGTGCTGCCGTCCATCGCCCTGGCGATCGTGTTCATCGTCCTCGTGGGCAAGGTCACCCGCTCGGCCATGGTCGAGCAGCTGAACCGCGAGCACGTCGAGGTCGCCACTTCCCGCGGCATCACCCGGCTGGCCGTGGTCCGTCGGCACGTGCTGCGCAACGCGCTCGGCCCGATCCTGACCGTGTCCGGCGTGCTCGTCGCCGGCCTCATCGTGGCGAGCTCGATCGTCGAGCAGGCTTTCGGCCTCGCCGGCATCGGCTCGCTCCTGGTCGGCTCCGTCGACCGCCTCGACTTCCCCGTCGTGCAGGCGATCGTCCTGCTCGTGGTCACCGCCTTCGTCGTCGTGAACGCGATCATCGACATCCTCGAACCCTGGATCGACCCGCGATCCGCCGCAGGAGCTGGTGCGCGATGACCGTCCCCACCCCCACCCTGGCCGTGCGCGTGCTGCGCATGCCCAAGAAGCTGCGCGGACGCGGCATCGTGATCACCAGCATGGTGGTCCTCGCCGTGGTCACCCTGGCCGCGATCCTCGCCCCGTGGGTCGCCCCGTACGACCCCGACGCCGTCGATTTCACCGCGTTCTACGCGGCCCCGTCGCCGGCGCACTGGCTCGGCACGGACAGTCTCGGTCGCGACCTGCTCAGCCGCAACATCTGGGGTGGCCGCACGGCGCTGCTCGGCCCGCTGCTCGTCGTCGTGTTCTCCACCGTGCTGGGCATCCTGCTCGGCCTGCTCGCCGGCTGGCGGGGCGGCTGGATCGACGCCGTGCTGGGGAGGGTCTTCGACGTGCTGTTCGCGTTCCCGTCGCTGCTGATCGCGATGATGGCGGTCGCCCTGTTCGGCAAGGGCCTGGTCGCCCCGGTCATCGCGATGAGCATCTCCTACGCGCCGTTCGTGGCGCGGCTGACCCGCTCGCTCGTGGCCGCCGAGCGCACCCGCCCGTACGTCGCGGCCTACCGCGTGCAGGGCTTCGGCGGCTCCTGGATCGCGCTGCGCCGCGTGCTGCCGAACATCGCCCCGATCGTGGGGGCGCAGTCGACGCTGAACTTCGGCTACGTGCTCGCAGAACTCGCCGGGCTGTCGTTCCTCGGCCTCGGCGTGCAGGCGCCGACGGCCGACTGGGGCGCCATGATCAACGAGGCCCAGTCCGGCATCGCCGCCGGCCAGTTCCTGCCCGCCATCGCGCCCGCCATCGTGGTGGTGCTCGTGGTCGTGGCCGTCAACATCGTCGGCGAGGATCTCTCCGACCGCATCGGAGGGGAGATCCCCGCATGACCGCCGCACTTCTCGACACGGCTGCGGCGCACTCCGCGTCCGCACTGCTCGACATCCGCGAGCTCACGCTGGATCTGCCGAACGGCACGCGCCTGCTGCACGGCATCACCCTGTCCGTCGCCCCCGGCGAGACGGTGGGCCTGGTCGGCGAGTCCGGATCCGGGAAGTCGCTCACCGCGCGCACGGTGCTCGGACTCACGCCCGAGCGGGCGGAGATCGGCGGATCCGTGTCGGTGGACGGCCGCTCCCCGCTCGCGCCGGCGTCGCTGCGCGCGATCCGTCGCGCCGACGCGGCGATGGTATTCCAGGATCCGCGCGCAGGCATCAACCCGATGCGCACGATCGGAGACCATCTCACCGAGGCGCTGCGACTGAACGAGGGCTGGTCGCGGGGTCGTGCGCGTGCGCGTGCCGCCGAGCTGCTCGCCGACGTGCGCCTGCCCTCCCCCGCCGAGCACCTGGATCAGCACCCGCATGAGCTGAGCGGCGGCATGCTGCAGCGCGTCATGATCGCGGGCGCCCTGACCACTGCGCCACGCCTGCTGGTGTGCGACGAGCCCACCACGGCGCTCGATGTGACCACGCAGGCCGAGATCGTGCAGGTGCTGCGCGAGCTCTGCGCCGAACGCGGCATGGGCATGCTCTTCATCACGCACGACCTCAACCTCGCCGGATCCCTGTGCGACCGGCTGGTCGTCATGAAGGACGGCGCCGTGGTGGAGGAGGGGCCCGCGCTCGACGTGCTGCGAGCTCCGCAGGCCGAGTACACCCGCCGCCTGGTCGCGGCGACACCGCGGCTGAGCGGATCGGACAGCGCCGTGGGCTCGGCCTCCGGTCCGGCCTCCGCCATGGTCGAGGTCGCCGGCGTCTCGAAGACGTACCGGGTGCGCGGCCGCGGCGAGGTCCACGCCGTCGCCGACGCCACCCTCGAGATCCCGGTCGGCGGCGCCCTCGCCGTCGTCGGTGAATCCGGATCAGGCAAGTCGACCCTCGCGCGCATGATCGTGGGCCTGGAGCAGGCCGATGCGGGCACGATCCGGATCGGCGGGCGCGACATCGCGGGGCACGCGACGGGACGCGAGGCACGGGTCGCGCGGGCGAAGAGCGTGCAGATGGTGTTCCAGGATCCGTACCTGTCGCTGGATCCGCGCATCCCGGCCGGCCAGGCCGTCGGCGATGTGCTGCGGCTGCACGCGGGTCTCGACAAGGCCGCCGCGGCGGATCGCGCCCTGGAGCTGCTCACCGCGGTCGGCCTGGGCGAGGAGCACGCGCTCGCCCGCCCGAAGACCCTGTCCGGAGGGCAGCGCCAGCGCGTCGCGATCGCCCGCGCCCTCGCGATCGAGCCCGACCTGCTCGTGATGGACGAGGCCACCAGCGCCCTGGACGTATCCGTGCAGGCGCAGGTGCTCGACCTCGTCGCCGACATCCGGCGCCGCCAGGGCCTGACCCTGCTGTTCATCAGCCACGACCTGGCCGTCGTGCGCCGGGTGTGCGAGCAGACCCTGGTGATGCGCCGCGGCGAGATCGTGGAGCGCGGCGCGACGACCGAGATCCTCACGAACCCGCAGCACGAGTACACCCGGCTGCTGCTGGACTCGGTGCCCGTCCCGGCCTGACCCTCCCTGGGGTCGTTGAGCGAGGACGCCGAAGGCGACCGAGACGAAACGCGGCGCCCCCTCACGAACCAGCCCCGCAAGAGCACCGCGTTTCGTCTCGCTCCGCTCGCTCAACGACCCCCATCCCGGAAAAGGACTCCCATGGAGCTGCACCACCTCACTGCGACCGAGGCCGCCGCGCGATTCCGCCGTCGCGAGCTCTCCCCCGTCGAGCTGCTCGATGCGGTGATCGCACGCACGGCGGCGACCGAGCCCGCCATCAACGCCGTCACCGAGCAGTGGCTCGACGAGGCCGTCCTCGCCGCCGCTGCGTCCGAACGGCGGTTCGCCGACGGCGGGCCCACGGGGGCGCTCGAGGGCATCCCGCTCATGCTCAAGGAGGAGCAGCCGATCGCCGGCCGCACCGCCGAGGAGGGCAGCCTGCTCGAGCGCGGGCACGTCGCCACCGAGACCCACCCGATCGTGGATCGCATCTTCGCGGCCGGCGCCGTGGTGCACGGGCGCACCACCACGCCGGAGTACTGCTGCGCCCCGGTCACCCACACCGCGCTCTGGGGCGTGACCCGCAACCCGTGGAACACCGACTTCACCCCGGGCGGATCCTCCGGCGGCTCCGGCGCCGTGCTCGCGAGCGGTTCCACGATCCTCGCGACCGGATCCGACATCGGCGGATCGATCCGGATCCCCTCGTCGTTCTGCGGCGTGGTCGGGTTCAAGCCGCCGTTCGCGCGCGTGCCGGGGATGGCCCCGTTCAACTCCGACACCTACTGCGCGGACGGGCCGATGGGACGCAGCGTCGCCGACGTGGCGCTGCTGCAGAACGTGATCTCCGGCCCGTGGGCGGGAGATGCAGCGTCGCTGCGCGAGGTCGTCACCGTGTCGGGCGAGGTCTCGTCGCTCGCCGGGATGCGGATCGCGGTCTGCCTCGACCTCGGCGGATACGCGGTGGATCCGGCGGTCGTCGTGAACACCCTGGCCGTCGTCGCGGCGCTTCGCTCAGCAGGCGCCGCGGTGGAGCAGGTCGAGCTGCCGTGGGGACCGGAGCGGGTTCTCCAGACGAGCTGGCCGCACTTCGGCGCGGTCATGGGACCGTTCATCGAGTCCATCGCCGACGGCGATCCCGAGCGCACCGCCCAGCTCATGCCATACACGCGGGCGTTCGCCGAGTCCGCCGCGAACGGCGGCGACTTCGTGACGGGGCTCGAGGCGGAGTCGGCGTTCTACCGACCGTTCGGCGAGCTCATGCAGGAGTTCGACGTGCTCCTCTGCCCGACCGTCGCATCGACCGGCCTGGCCGCCGACGAGCCCTGCACCGACAGCAGGGCGATCTTCTCCCAGCTCATGACCCTGCCGTTCAACGTGATCGGGCGGGTGCCGGTGCTGGCCGTGCCGTCGGGGATCGCGCCGAACGGCGTACCCACGGGGGTGCAGCTCGTCGGACGCACCTTCGATGACGCCACGGTGTTCCGAGTCGGCGCCGCACTCGAGCAGGAGCTCGGGCTGTGGACGGATCCGGCGTGGTGGCCGTCGCTCTGAGCCACAGCGACCCACCCCCGAGGTCACCCTCGACCTAGGCTGGATCCATGACGCGGATCTGGGTGGTGCGGCACGGGCAGAGCATGCTGAACGCGGCGGAGCGGATCCAGGGCTGGTCCGACGCGCCGCTCACTCCGACCGGACGCGAGCAGGCCGCCACCCGCGGGCTCGACTTCGCCGCGGCGGGCATCCGCTTCGACGCCGCGTTCTCGGGCGACGGGATGCGGCACCGCGAGACCGCCGCAGGTCTCCTCGCGGCCGCCGGTTCGGAGCTCGCCGCCCTGCCCGACCCGCGCTGGCGCGAGCTGAGCTTCGGGGCGCTGGAAGGAATGCACATCCGCCGCTTCTCCCGGCTCATGGAGGACCACGCCGACGCGGAGATGCCGTTCATCGCGACGCTGGATGCCCTCGCCGCCACGGATCCGCTCGCCGAGGCGCCTGCCGCCGTGGCCGTGCGGGCGATCGAGGCCCTGCACGATGCGGCGGAGGCCGGATCCGAGGTGCTCGTCGTGACGAGCGGCATCACGATCATGTCGCTGCTGCACACCCTCGGCGGTGCGCCCGACACCCGATCCGGTCCCGCCAACCTGTCGGTCTCCACGATCCGCCGCCATGAGAACGCCTGGATCGTGGACCGCGCGGCGGATCCGGATCCGATCGCGGTCTGACGGCAGGTCCCGTCCGGACGGCAGCGGCCTGTTTCGGGGCGCATCCCCGCGTTCCGGGGCGCGCCACGTCTCCGAAACCCGGCGACACGCGCCCCAGACGCGACGGATCCCGCCCCACCGAGGGGACGGGATCCGGGCGTAGCGCCGACTCAGACGGTGTAGCCGTCCGCGACGTCGAGCGCCTCGTCGAGCGCCGCGAGCCCGCGCACGAGCTCGTCCTCGGTGATCACGAGCGGCGGGGCGATGTGGGTGCGGTTGAAATGCACGAACGGCCAGACGCCGCCCTTCTTCGCCGCGGCGACGAACGCGCCCATCGGGGCCGCGTCGGCGCCCGCCGCGTTGAACGGCACGAGCGGTTCGCGGGTCTCCTTCGAGCGCACCAGCTCGACGGCCCAGAACAGACCCTGGCCGCGCACCTCTCCGACGCTCGGGTGCTTCTCCAGCCAGCCCTGCAGCGTGGGCTCCACGATGCGGGATCCGAGGTCGCGCACGCGCTCCAGGATCCCGTCACGCCGGAACACCTCGAACGTCGCGACGCCCGCGGCGCACGCCAGCGGATGGCCCGAGTAGGTCAGCCCGCCCGCGAACGGCACGGTGTCGAACGCGCTCGCGATCCGGTCGGAGATCACGACGCCGCCGAGCGGCACGTAGCCCGAGTTCACACCCTTCGCGAAGGTGATCAGATCCGGCTTCGCGTCGAACGCGTCGATGCCGAACCACTCGCCGAGGCGGCCGAAGCCGACCATGACCTCGTCGGCGATGTAGACGATGCCGTAGCGGTCGCACAGCTCGCGCACGCCCTGCAGGTACCCGGGCGGCGGGACCAGCACCCCGTTGGTGCCGACGACGGTCTCGATGATGATCGCCGCGATCGTGTTCGGGCCTTCGAGCTGGATGGTCTGCTCGAGGTGCGCGAGCGCGCGCTGCGACTCCTCGGCGAGCGTCGACGAGTGGAACGCCGAGCGGTACAGATACGGGCCGAAGAAGCGCACGGTGCCGTTGTCGACGGTGTCATTCGCCCAGCGCCGCGGGTCGCCGGTCATCGAGATCGCCGTCGCCGTGGAGCCGTGGTAGCTGCGGTACATCGACAGCACCTTGCGGCGTCCGGTCACGGTGCGCGCCATGCGCACCGCGTACTCGTTCGCGTCGGCGCCGCCGTTGGTGAAGAACACCTTCTCCATGCCCTCGGGCGCCACCTCGGCGATGAGCCGCGCCAGCTCGCCGCGCACGTCGTTCGCGAGCGACGGCTGGATCGTCGCGAGACGACCGGCCTGGTGCTGGATCGCGGCGACCAGATCCGGCTGCTGGTGGCCGAGGTTGAGGTTCACCAGCTGGCTGGAGAAGTCGAGGTAGGCGTTGCCCTGGTAGTCCCAGAACGTGGATCCCTCGCCCGCGGCGACGGGCAGCGGGTCGATCGCGGCCTGCGCGCTCCAGGAGTGGAACACGTGCGCGCGGTCGTCGGCGCGCACCTGCGCCTCGGCCTCCACGGCGGGCAGGGCGTGCGTCTCGCCGTGTCGGTCGGTGAGCACGGCGGCTTCGGTGGTGACGGTCATGATCCGGATCCTCTCGGCGTCAGTGGTTGCTCGGGAAGCCGAGGTCGACCTGCGCGGGGGTGTGGTCGGGCCAGCGGGTGGTGACGACCTTGGAGCGCGTGTAGAAGTGGATCGACTCGGGGCCGTAGATGTGCGAGTCGCCGAAGAGCGAGGCCTTCCAGCCGCCGAACGAGAACGCGCCGATCGGCACGGGGATCGGCACGTTGACGCCGACCATGCCGACCTCGATGTCGAACTCGAACTCGCGGGCGGTGCCGCCGTCGCGGGTGAAGATCGCCGTGCCGTTGCCGAACTGGTGCGCGTTGACGAGCTCGACGGCCTCGGCGTAGCTGCTCACGCGGACCACCGAGAGCACCGGGCCGAAGATCTCGTCCTCATACAGCTTCATGCCGGGCTTCACGTGGTCGATGAGGCTGATCCCGGTGAAGAAGCCGTTCTCGTCGAGACGCTCGCCGGCGGCGATCCGCTGCGTGCCGTCGATGAGCACGGTGGCGCCTTCGGCGGCGGCTCCCGTGACATAGGACTCGACGCGGTCGCGATGCTCGCGGGTGACCAGCGGGCCCATCTCGCTCGCCGCGTCGGTGCCGTCGCCGATCCGCAGGTTCTGCACCTTCTCGGTGATCGACGCGATGAGGGGCTCGGCGACATCGCCCACGGCGACCAGCACCGAGACGGCCATGCAGCGCTCGCCGGCGGATCCGTAGGCCGCGGAGACCGCCGCGGCCGCAGCGCCGTCGATGTCGGCGTCGGGCATCACGACCATGTGGTTCTTGGCGCCGCCGAGGGCCTGCACGCGCTTGCCGTTGGCGGAGGCGCGCTCGTAGATCGACTTCGCGATCGGGGTGGATCCGACGAAGCTCACGGCCTTGACGTCCGGCGAGTCGAGCAGGGTGTCGACCGCGACCTTGTCGCCGTTGACGACGTTGAGCACGCCGTCGGGAAGCCCCGCCTCCTGGAACGCCTTGGCGAGCCAGATCGCCGCGGACGGATCCTTCTCGCTCGGCTTGAGCACGACGGTATTGCCGCACGCGATCGCGGAGGCGACCATCCACAGCGGCACCATCACCGGGAAGTTGAACGGAGTGATGCAGGCGACCACGCCGACCGGCTGCTTGACCGAATGCACATCCACGCCGCGAGCGACCTGCTCCGCGTGCTCGCCCTTCAGCAGGTGCACGAGACCGGCGGCGAACTCGACGTTCTCGATGCCGCGCGAGACCTCACCCGCGGCATCGGAGAGCACCTTGCCGTGCTCGCTCGTGACGATGGCGGCGAGCTCGGGCGTGCGCTCGGCGAGGATCTGGCGCAGGCGGAAGAACACGTCGGCGCGCTTGATGAGGCTGGTCGCGCGCCAGGCGGGACCGGCGGCCTTCGCCGCGGCGATCGCCTGCTCGACCTCGGCGGCGCTCGCGAACGCGACGGTGCGGTGGGCCTCGCCCGTGGCGGGGTTGTACACCGGGCCGGTGCGCTCGGTCTCGCCGGTGTCGGCTCCGTCGATGAAGTGGCGGATCACGGTCACGCGATGCTCCTCGGGTCGTGGGTTCGAATGCTGCGGACGCGGATCCGGACACTCTGATCGGACACGTCCGCGGGCTTGCTCTCCCATGCTGACAAAGGGGAGGATGGATCCGTGCCCGCAGATCGTCTGGACTTCGCCGCCGATCGGACAGATCGTCCGGACGCACGGCAGGACGCGCCTGCACCGTCCCCGAGCGAGCGCAGCGAGTCGAGGGGCGATCCGGGTCTTCCGACCGTCGCCGACGCCCTCGAGGTCGCCTCGCTGCAGGCGGGGATCCCCGAGCTGCTGGCCGGGTCCGTCGACGTGCCGGTGCGCTGGGTACACGTGTCCGACAGCGAGCGGGTCGCCGCGCTGCTGGACGGCGGAGAGCTGCTGCTCACCACGGGCGCCGGCTGGCCCGGCGATGCCGCGGCGCTCGGCCGCCTTGTCGACGAGCTGTCCGATGCGGGCCTGGCCGGGATCGTGCTGGAGCTCGGCACGCGGTTCGCGGTGGTGCCGCCGGCGCTCGTGGCGGCGTGCCGCGCGCGCGACCTCGCGCTCGTGACGCTGGACCGCGAGGTGAAGTTCGTCGCCGTCACCGAGGAGGTGCACCGCCGGATCATCGCGGGCCAGGTCGAGGCGCTGCAGGAGCGGCAGCGGCTGCACGAACTGTTCACCGGGTTGAGCCTGCGTGGCGCGCCGGTCGAGATCGTCGTGCGCGAGACGGCGCGGGCGCTGCGTGCGCCGGTGGTGCTGGAGGACCTCGCGCACGAGGTCGTTGTCGCCGACTCATTCGACCTGGCCGAGGCGGAGCTGCTCGCGGACTGGGCGGGTCGATCGCGCCGCCTGCCACCGGAGTGGACGCGCGTGCCGGTCGCCGCCCGCGGCACGCGATGGGGCGAGCTGATCGCCCTGCCCGGCCCGGCGCACCCCGCGGGGCCGGCGACCGTGCTCGAGCAGGCCGCGACGGCGCTCGCGCTGTCACGCCTCGCCGACGGGGAGGACGCCTGGGCCCGGCTGCGTGCGGAGGGGCTGATCGCGGCGCTGCTGAGCGAGCGGTACGTCACGTTCGCCGATATCGAGGCGCGTCTCGAGTCCTCCGGATTCCCCGTCCGGGGCCGGACACTGTACGTCGCCGCGTCGACTGCGGCCGGCAGCGGCCCAACCGGATCCGCCGGGGACGCGCGCGTCCTGAGCGCGGTCGTCGGCGCGGAGCGGATCCTGCTCCTCTCCCTGCCGGCAGGATCGCGCGTGCCCGAGTCGGTCCTCGAGTCGATCGGATCCGGCGCCGTCAGCGACCCCGCATCGTCGGCGGCGGAGCTGCTCGCGGCGATCCCGGTCGTGCGGCGGTTGGCTCGCCAAGCGGAGCCCGGTGCCGTGCTGCGCGTCGCCGAACGACCTCTCGCCCGCCTGGCCGCCGAGCTCAGCGGGGACCACCGGCTCCAGGAGCACAGCGCGCGTCTGCTCGCCCCGCTGATCCGCCACGACGACGCGACGCAGGGCGACCTGCTCCGCGTGCTGCGCGCCGTGGTCGCGCACCCCGGCAACCGCACCGCGGCGGCGGCCGCTTCGCACCTGTCCCGCTCGGTCTTCTACCAGCGCCTCACCCTCATCGCGGACCTGCTCGGCGCCGATCTCGACGACGGTGAGACGCTGTCGGCGCTGCACCTGGCGCTGCTCGCGCACGGACGCTGACGAGCCTCGCCAAGTGCGAGGCTCGTCCCAAGCGACCGCGGCCCCGGCTCGGGTCTCACCCGGCGGCGGGCGCCCCGCCCATCACGCGCGCCACCATCTCCGGCGACGGCTGGCCGAGCGCGATGATGTTGTCCTCACTGTCACTGAACCACGCGGCCCGCTCATCCCCCAGCTCCGCGATGCCGTCGACGGTCTTGAGCCCGGGGAAGTCGTACTCGTGGAAGGCGATCCCGCGGGCGCGCAGCGCCGCCACGTCGCGGTCGATGTCGTCGGTCAGGAGGTTCAGCGCCGTGTTCTTCGCCGTACCCGCGAAGCTGGTGAGGTACACCAGCACCACGGTGCCGCCGACGTCGTAGAACACGTTCCCGGACTCGGCGTCGACCTCGACCGGATCCCGGTCGAGTACGTCGTGCCACCAGCGCTTGGCGCGCTCGAGGTCCGCAGCAGGGAGAACGGCCGTCGCCATGAATTTCTCGAACATGATGAGCCCCAGCTCCGGGGTGTTGTCATCCTCGCGTCGGCCCAGCACAACGCCGCGCCGCTCGGGCGCGCGAATGAGTTCCCCGCGCTGATTGTATTCCCGGATCCGACGCCCCGAAAGGCCTCGATGATGGGTTCAGGCGATGTAGACCTTGCGCAGCGTCTCGGTGACGATCCAGGTCGTGCGCATGCCCTCGGCGAGGCGGACGACGGATCCGGGGCCGACCTCGAGATCCGGGAGCGACGGGTCCTCGAACACGATCGTCGCCCGGCCCGTGAGCACGACGAAGAGCTCGTCGACCTCGGTGTCGCATGCGGTGCCGGGCGTCATCTCCCAGATGCCGATCTCGCGGTCGCCGGTGTCGTCCAGCACGGCGATCGCGGTGGTGGGCGAGCCCGACACGACCTCGTCCGTCGGCAGGGGAGTGTGCGCGAGCGCGAGGTCGGCGTCGCTTACCGCACAACCCGCCGCGGGCAGCGCGGTCACGAGTCGAACCCCATGCCGACGGCGTCGAGCGTCTTCAGGAACAGGTTGCGCCTGCCCTGGTTGTGGTCGGCCTGGTTCATCGCGGCACGCACGAGGTTCACGCCGATCGAGGCCGCCGGCTCCGGCGGGAACGGGATCGGCTTCTCCCGCACCATCTTCAGGCGAGTGCGCTCGGTGTCGAGCCCGGCGAGCTGGTCGAGCATCACATCGGCCGCGAAGCGCGTCGCACCGACCCCCAGCCCGGTGAACCCGGTCGCGTAAGCGACGCGGCCGCCACGGGCAGTGCCGAAGAACGCGCAGAACCGACTGCACGAGTCGATCGCGCCGGCCCAGCGGTGCGTGAAACGGAGCCCCTCGAGCTGCGGGAACGTGGTGAAGAAGTGCGAGGCCAGCCTGCGGAAGCTCTCCGGCCGCTCCTCGTACTCCTCACGCACCTTGCCGCCGAAGTGGTAGACGGCGTCGTAGCCGCCGAACAGGATCCGGTTGTCGGCGCTCAGACGGTAGTAGTGGAACTGGTTCGCGCTGTCGGCGAGGCCCTGGCGGTTCTTCCAGCCGATCGCGTCGTACTGCTCGGCGGTCAGCGGCTCGGTCATGAGCGCGTAGTCGTAGACGGGCACCGTCATCAGCCTGTTGCGCTTGAGCAGCGACGGGAACACGTTCGTGGCGAGAGCGACCTGGTCGGCGATGACGGATCCCGTCTCGGCGGCGACCGTCTGCGCGCCTCTGCCGCTGAGACCGGTGACGCGGGTGCGCTCGAAGATCTGCACGCCGAGCTCGGTGGCCACACGGGCGAGCTCGAAGGCGAGCTTCGCCGGGTGCACCATCGCGCAGCCGCGGCGATCCCAGGAGCCGGCGAGGTAGGTGGGTGAGGCGACCTCCGCCTGCACGGCCGCCCGATCGAGGAAGTCGTCGCCCTCCATCCACTCGACCTGGTGTGGTTCGACGGCCACGGCCATCTGACCCGTGCGCTCCCAGTCGACGTCCATGCCGTAGCGCTCGACCGCCTCCTGGATGCCGTCGAGGTTCTCCAGCCCGAGGCGCTCGAGCTGTTCCATCTCGTCGGGCCAGCGGTTCAGCCCGTTCTCCTCGCCGTGCGTGAGGCTCGCCTCGCAGAACCCTCCGTTGCGACCGGACGCGGCCCAGCCCACCCTGTTCGCCTCGAGCAGGACGACCGTGCGCTGCGGGTCGCGCTCCTTGGCGCGGATCGCCGTCCACAGGCCGGCGTAGCCGCCGCCGACGATCGCCAGGTCGGCGCGGACCTCGCCCGTGAGCTGCGGGTACGCGGCGCGCTCCACGTCGTCGAGCCAGAACGCGCCGTGCGCGGTGTTCTCGAGTGAGCGCTCGATGACCGACGCGCTCGGCTGCCGTCGTTCGAAGACGGTCGTTCCCATGAGTGATTCCTTGTCCGGGAGGTGGTGTGGGCGGGGTTCTTCCGCAGGGCGCGACAGGGCGCCCCGGTGCCGCGATGCGGCCGGGTTCAGGTGAGCGACGGGTTCAGCGGATCAGCGCGTGCCCCAGTTGTAGAGGTCCTTGTGGAGCCCCGCGTAGAGGAAGCACTCGGTGTGCGAGACGCCCTCGATGGTGCGGATACGGGTCGCGATCAGCTCGAGCAGATCCTCGTCGCTCTCGCAGATCGCCTCCGCGAGGATGTCGAAGGATCCGAGCGTCACATTGACATATGCGATCTCGGGAATATTCGCGATCGCCTCGGCGGCGACCCGCGGATCCCCGTCGACGCGGATGCCCAGCATCGCCATACGGGAGAATCCGAGTTGACGAGGATCGGTCACCGCCACGATCTGCACCACGCCGCTGTCGGTGAGGCGCTGCACGCGCTGGCGGACGGCGGCCTCGCTGAGACCCACGGCACGGCCGATCTCGGCGTACGGCCGACGACCGTCCTCTTGCAGCAGTTCGATGATCCGCTTCGAGACGTCGTCGAGAACCGGCACCTTCGGCTTGTCGCTCATGTGACGATCTTGACATCCTCAGCAGGCCTCTGCAACTGATTTCGCAGAATCTGATCCTGATTTCTTCCGATTTCGTCGATTCTCTCCTATCCTTTCAGCATGCGGAGCACCCTGTCTGAATCAGCACTGTTGCAGAACTTCATCGGCGGCCGTTCGGTCGCCGCGCACGGCGAGGGCCGCATGGACCTCATCGACCCCGTCACCGAGCAGGTCTACGGCCAGGCGCCGATCTCGGACCAGAGCGACGTCGACGCCGCGTACGCCGCCGCATCGGCCGCCTTCCCGCTCTGGCGCGACGCCACCCCGGCCGCACGCCAGCTCGCGCTGTTCCGGATCGCGGATGCGATGGCGGCCCGCGCGGAGGAGTTCGCCGACCTGGAGTCCCAGGACACCGGCAAGCCCCGCGCCAATCTCGTGGCCGACGAGATCGACCAGTCGGTCGACCAGCTGCGCTTCTTCGCGGGCGCCGCACGCAGCCTCGAAGGGCGCGCCGCCGCCGAGTACATGGCGGGGCACACCTCCTATGTGCGACGTGAGCCGATCGGCGTGATCGGACAGGTCACCCCGTGGAACTACCCGCTGAACATGGCCGTGTGGAAGATCGCGCCGGCTCTGGCCGCGGGCAACACCGTGGTGCTGAAGCCCGCGGAGTCCACGCCGCTCACGACGCTGCTTCTCGCCGAGATCGTCGCCGAGCACACCCCGGCGGGCACGCTCAACGTCGTGCTGGGCGATCGCAGCACCGGTGCCGCCCTCGTCGCCCACAAGACGCCGCAGATGGTCGCCATCACCGGATCCGTCCGTGCCGGCATGGCGGTCGCGGAGTCGGCCGCGGCCGATGTGAAGCGCGTGCACCTCGAACTCGGCGGCAAGGCGCCGGCCATCGTGTTCCCGGACGCATCGATCGCCAAGGCCGCGGAGGGCATCGTCACCGGTGCGTTCTTCAACGCCGGCCAGGACTGCACCGCGGCCACCCGGGTGATCGTGCACGCCTCGGTGCACGACGAGCTGGTGAAGGCGCTCGTGGAGCGCGTGCGCACGCACGCCCGCACCGGCGCCCCGCACGAGGAGGGCGTGTTCTTCGGTCCGCTCTCGAGCGCGGCGCAGCTCGCGCAGGTGCAGGGCTTCGTGGACCGTCTGCCCGCGCACGCGAAGATCGAGACCGGCGGCACGCGGCAGGGCGATGTCGGCTACTTCTTCGAGCCGACGATCGTCTCGGGCATGCGCCAGGACGACGAAGCCGTGCAGAGCGAGATCTTCGGGCCGGTGCTGACCGTGCAGTCCTTCGAGGACGATGACGAGGCGCTGGGGTACGCGAACGACGTCCCCTACGCACTCGCCGCTTCGGTGTGGACCACCGATCACACCCGGTCGCTGCGCTTCTCCCGCGACCTCGACTTCGGCTGCGTCTGGATCAACACGCACATCCCGTTCGTGTCGGACATGCCGCACGGCGGCTTCAAGCACTCGGGCTACGGCAAGGACCTGTCGCAGTACGGCTTCGACGACTACACGCGCATCAAGCACGTGATGAGCGCCCTCGACTGACGTCGGAGGAGGTGCTACTGTCGCCTACGCCGTGCGGGCACGAGAACAGGAGGTGATACCCATGAACGAATCGACGTGGGTGCTCCTCCTCGGGGACACGGTCGGGCGATAGGTCGTCCGGGAGCGCCGTACATGCGCACTCCCGAAAGGCACGACCATGAACATCACCCCTGAACTGACCTTCACCGCCGAGAGGCGGCTCTCCTCCGAGCACCATCGCGACAGCCTCATCGAGCGCGACTTCACCCTCGACGGGATCGACGGCGTCCTCTGGCTGCCCGGATCCGCCTCCGCGGAGCATCCCGTCCCGCTGATCCTGCTCGGTCATCCGAGCGGGCCGGGGCTCGCCCGGATGCGCCCGCGCCTGGAGGGGCGGGCGCGCTCATCCGCCGAGCTCGGTTTCGCCTCGGTCACTCTCGAGATGCCCGGCAATGGCACGCGTCCGGCCCTGCCCGAGCTCGAGAGCGCCCGCGCAGACCTGATGCGAGCGCTCGACGCCGGTCGACGACCGAACGAGGACGTCATCGACCAGCTGGTGCTCCCGCTGGTCGAGCGGACGGTGCCCGAATGGCAGGCGGCGCTGGACGCGGTGCTCGCGCTTCCCGAAATCGGCGGCCCCGTCGCCTACTCGGGCGGCGTGCTCGCGGTCGGCATCCGGCTCGCCCTGAGGGAGCCGCGCGTCGTCGCCGCCGGCCTGTTCGCCGGCAGCTATGTTCCGCTGAGCATCCTGGCCGAGGCCCGGGGGGTCACCATCCCCCTGCACGTGCTGCTGCAGTGGGACGACGAGGGCAACGACCGGCAGCGATCGCTCGAGGTGTTCGACGCGTTCGGATCCGCCGAGAAGACCCTGCAGGCCAACCTCGGCGGGCACACGGGCGTTCCGGCATGGGCCGGAGAGGATGCCGCGCGCTTCTTCGCGCGACATCTCACGCGGTAGACACCCACGGGGTCGTTGAGCGAGGACGCCGGAGGCGACCGAGACGAAACGCGGTGCCCCGCAAGGGCGCCGCGTTTCGTCTCGGTCCTGCTGTGCTCGCTCAACGACCCGTGTGGGCCTTGCGGGCGTCAGCTCAGGCCCTGCTCCTTCAGCCAGGCCTTGGCGATGTCGGTCGCCTGCTTCTTGTCCGCCGTGCTCTGCACGTTGAGCTTGACGAGCTCCTCGGTGCTGAGCTTGGCGCTGACGGCGTTGATCGTCTTCGAGACCTTGTCGGCGACGTTCGCGCTCACGATCGGCACGATGTTGGACGGAAGGATGAGGTTCTTCGGGTCCTTCAGCGCGACCAGGTCGCCCTTGGCGAACGCCGGGTCGGCCGAGTAGATGTCGGCCACCTGCACGGTGCCCGCCTGCAGCGCCTCGAGCGTGGTCTGACCCGTGGCCGAGAACGCCAGGTCGACACCGTAGAGGGTCTTCGCGGCCGCGGGACCGTAGGGGCGCTTCTCGAACTCGGGGGCGCCGCCGACCGTGACCGGGGCGGGCATCTTGGAGAGGTCGGCGATCGAGGACAGGCCGTACTTGTCGGCGTTGGCCTTGGTCACGGTGTAGGTGTCCTGGTCCGCGGCCTTGGCGTAGTCGAGCACGGCGAGGCCAGACGGCAGAGCCTTCTTCAACGCGGCGTACACGTCGTCGGGGCTGTTCGTGTCGGCCTTGCCGCCCAGGTACTCCAGCAGGTTGCCGGTGTACTCTGGGAACAGGTTGATCGCGCCGGACTTGACGTCGGGCATGTAGGCGTCGCGCTGGCCGATGTTGAACTTGCGGTCGACCTTCACGCCGTCCTTCTCGAGGGCCTGCGCGTAGATCTCGGCGATGATCTCGTTCGAGTAGTAGGCCTGGGATCCGATCACGACTGTGTCGGAGGAGCCGGATCCGCTGGTCTCGGTGGGCTTGTCGAGCGGGTTGCTGGATCCGCAGGCGCTGAGTGCGAGCGCGATGGCGACCGCGGACGTCGCTGCAGCGGCGATGCGGGTGATGCGAGCGGTGAACATGGTGTGCCTCTCTTCGGTGGGGGAGTCGGTGCAGGTCAGGAGCGTGCCGCGCGCAGGGCGCCGCGCGTGCGGGAACGGGGTTCGTCGGCGCGTGCGCCGGTCGCGCGCACCCCGGCGGGCACCGCGGCGCGCTGGGCGATCGCGAACAGGAGGTCGGCGATGAGCGCGAGCGCGGCGACGAGAAGCGCCCCGGCGAGGACCTCGTCGAAGCGGCCCAGCGGGATCCCCTGGATGATCGGATAGCCGAAGCCGCCGAGATTCACGTAGCCGGCGATGGTGACCGTCGCGATCACCTGCAGCGTCGCGGCACGCAGTCCGCCGATGAGCAGCGGCAGACCCAGGGGGAACTCGACCTTCCAGAACACCTGCCAGGGCGTCATGCCCATGGCCTTGGCTGCATCGATCACGCGCGGGTCGATCGCCTCGATGCCGGTGTACGCGCCGGCCAGCAGCGACGGGATCGCGAGCAGGACGAACGTGACGAGCGCGGCGGCGGGCACCTGCAGGACTCCGAACAGCAGCACGAGCAGGATCAGCAGACCGAAGGACGGGATCGCACGCGCGGCGCCCGAGATCGCGACGGCGACCTCGCGTCCGCGGCCGGTGTGCCCGATGAGCCAGCCCGCCGGCACGGCGATGGCCGCGGCGACCAGCACCGAGACGAGCGTGTAGAGCACATGCTGGGTGAACAGGACGGGCAGCGCATAGGAGCCCGTCCACTGCTCGGGATCGAGCAGCCAGCGGATCGCGTCGCCGAAGAGGTTCATGCCGCACCTCCGGTCACGACGGCCGGTCGCGCGCCGTGGCTCCTCGCCCTGGTCGCGCGCTGCCACGGCATGATCACGCGGCCGAGCAGCACCAGCAGCAGGTCGATCACGACGGCGAGGACGACCACGGCGAGCACGCCCGCGAAGACCTCCTCGATGAGCCGGCGGTCCAGCCCGTTCGTGAAGAGGTAGCCGAGGTTCTGCACGCCGACCAGGATGCCGACCGTGGCGAGCGCGATCGTGGAGACTGCGGCGACGCGTACGCCGGCCATGATGACGGGACCCGCGAGCGGCAGCTCGACGGTCCAGAACCGGCGACCGGATCCATAGCCCATCGCGGTGGCCGCCCGGCGGACGTCGGCGTCGACCGAATCGAGACCGTCGGCGACCGCGCGTACCAGGATCGCGATGTTGTAGATGGTGAGGGCAACGACCAGGTTGGTCGGGCTGATCGCGGAGTAGCCGAGCAGCGCCGGCAGCAGGATCAGCAGCGCCAGGGACGGGATCGTGTACAGCAAGCCGGTGAGCACGATCAGCGGACCGCGCACCAGCCGGTAGCGCCAGGCGATCCACCCCAGCGGCACGGACGCGACGACCCCGAGCACGAGAGCGATCATGCTCTGCTGCAGATGCACGGCGGCGAGGCCCAGGATGAGCCCGAGGTTGTCGATGATCCAGGTCATGTCAGTGGATGGTCCCTGCGTCGATGTCGACGTCATCCGCCGCCCGCGGCGGATGAGCGTCCAGCAGTGAGGCCGGCGACTGCACCAGCGTCCCCTGCGCGCGCCCGTCGGCGTCGACGATCAGGGTGCCCTGCGGCGTCTGCTTGAGGTGCAGGGCCCGCCGTCCGCGGTCCGCGCCGATGAACGCCGCCACGAAGTCGTCGGCGGGGGCGGCGAGGATCTCCTCCGGAGTGCCCTGCTGGACGATCCGCGCGGCCTTGTCGAGGATGACGATGCGGTCGCCGAGCAGGAGCGCCTCGTCGATGTCGTGGGTGACGAACACCACGGTCTTTCCGAGTTCGCGCTGCAGTCGGAGCAGCTCCTGCTGCAGTTCGGTGCGAACGATCGGATCCACCGCCCCGAAGGGCTCGTCCATGAGCAGGATGTTCGGATCCGCCGCCAGCCCGCGCGCGACGCCGACGCGCTGCTGCTGCCCTCCGGAGAGCTGGCTGGGATAGCGGTCGGCGAGTGCCTGATCGAGACCGACCGTGTCGAGCAGCTCCCGCGCGCGGGCGTGCGCCTCACGCCGGGAGACGCCGTTCAGGCGCAGCACCGTGGCGACGTTGTCGATCACGGTGAAGTGCGGCATCAGCCCGGAGTTCTGCATGACGTAGCCGATGCGGCGGCGCAGGGCGACCGGATCCCCGTCGAGGACGCTCTCGCCATCGATCTCGACGGCGCCGGACGTGGGCTCGACCATGCGGTTGATCATGCGCAGCAGCGTGGTCTTGCCGGATCCGGACGATCCGACCAGCACGGTGGTCTGCCGGGCCGGGATGACCAGGCTGAAGTCGTCGACGGCGCAGGTGCCGTCGGGGAACGTCTTCGTGACGGAACGGAACTCGATCATCGGCTCAGCGCCCCTCAGGGGAGCGCCCCCTCCTCGGGCACATCGCCCTCACGGATGGTCACGGTGCGGTCGAACGCGACGTAGCCGGAGAAGTCGACCCCGACCCGCTCGATCGCGGTGGGATAGGGGTGCGGGTACGCCCAGGCCAGATCCTTGTGGACCTGCTCGTCCACCCGGAGCGAGTAGTACTGGCACTCGCCCTTCCACACGCACGTGTAGGGCGTCGGGCTCTCCTGCAGCACGCCCTCGGTGACCGAGGTCGGCGGGAAGTACCGGTTGCCCTCGATGACCACCACGTCGGCGTCATCGGCGTTCGCGATGATCCGTCCGTCAAAAACTGCTTGCATGCTCGTCCGTCCTGTTCAGATCGATGAGACACGTGCTTCCGCGTGCGCTGCGGCGCCCTTCCGACAGTAGGCGATGCCTCCGACATCGGAAACAGTGGGCTCGCCGTCCGGATTCCCCTTTCGAGCGGACGGCCCCTGTTTCAGAGCGCGCAAATGGCTGGATCCGGGGCCGGAATGGAACCATTTGCGCGCTCTGAAACCAGAAAGGGCGACCCGGGGCAGGGCAGCATTCAGGCCGACTGCCGGCCGTAGGCCTCCAGGAGGCGCAGCCACACCTCGCTCATGGTCGGATACGACGGCACCGCGTGCCAGAGCCGGGCGAGCGGGACCTCGCCGACGACCGCGATCGTGGCGGCGTGGATGAGCTCCGCGACATCGGATCCGACCAGGGTCACGCCGAGCAGCACCTGCCGCTCCTCATCCACGACCATGTGCGCGCGACCCCGGTAGCCGTCGGCGTGCAGCGAGGCGCCGGCGACCGAGGAGAACTCGACCTCGACCTCGCGGACGCGATGGCCGGCCTCGCGCGCAGCTGCCGCGGTGACCCCCACGGCCGCCACCTCGGGCTCACCGAAGACCACCTGCGGCACGGCGGCGTGGTCGGCCGTCGCGACGTGCCGTCCCCAGCGGTCGTCGTCGACGGGCTCGCCCTTCGCGCGCGCCGCGATCACGTCGCCCGCGGCGCGCGCCTGGTACTTGCCCTGATGGGTGAGCAGCACCCGGCCGTTCACGTCGCCGACGGCGTAGAGCCAGTCCACGCCGGGCACCCGCAGGGTGTCGTCGGTGCGGATCGAGCGCCCCGCAGCGAGGCCCACCGTCTCCAGACCGATGTCGCCGCTGCGGGGCGTGCGACCGGTGGCGACGAGGATCTCCGCGGCGCGCACGTCGCCGCCGTCCGTGCTCACCGTGACCCCGTCGGCATCGCGGGAGACGCTCTTCGTGGCGACGCCCGTGCGCACGTCGACGCCGAGCGCGCGCAGACCCTCGGCGACGAGCTCGCCGGCGAACGGCTCGACGGATCCGAGCAGTCCGCTCCGGGCGAGCACGGTGACCTCCGCGCCGAGCGAGGCGTAGGCGGTGGCCATCTCGACGGCGACCACACCGCCGCCGATCACCACGAGCGAGGCGGGGATCTCCTCGGCGCTCGTGGCCTCGCGGCTGGTCCACGGGTTCGCCTCATGCAAGCCGGGGATCGGCGGGATCGCGGCGTCGGATCCGGTGCTGATCACGACCGCGTGCCGGGCGGTGAGGGTGCGCACGCTGCCGTCCGGTGTGGTCACGGCGACCCGCCGCTCGCCGCTCAGGCGCCCGTGCCCGCGGAGGAGGTCGATCCCGGCGGAGTCGAGCCAGGCGACCTGACCGTCGTCCTGCCAATGGCTCGTGAACGAGTCCCGCCGGTCGAGCACCGCGCGCACGTCGAGGGCGCCGGTGACCGCCTCGGCCGCGCCGCCGACGTGCTGGGCCGTGCGCAGCGCCTGCGGCGAGCGCAGCAGCGCCTTCGACGGCATGCACGCCCAGTACGAGCATTCACCGCCGACCAGCTCGCTCTCCACGATCACGGCGGTGAGCCCGCCCTGCACGGCGCGGTCGGCCACGTTCTCTCCGACCGGGCCGCCGCCCAGCACGATCAGGTCGTATTCGTCGGTCATGGGTTCCGCCTCTCGATCCGGGAGTCATCGCGGTCCAGCGCTGCACGCGACCTCATCCACCCTCCCAGAACAGGACGCGTGCGGTCGGGATTCCTGAGGAGGTCAGACCGGATCCACAGGGGAGGAGGACGTGATGACCGACGGATCCAGAACCTCGACGACCAGCGGATCCTCGGCCTCCGCGTCGCGGATCCGCCACATCCGCACACCCGCGCCCACCCCGGGCACCTGGGTCTGCAGGAGCATCCGGGTGCGGGCGGTGGGGCGCTCCCACGCCGCGGACGACCGGCCCGCGGGGGTGTCGACGGTGAGCTCGAAACGGTCGACGCCGCCGTCCTCGATCGTCGAGACCGTGCGCGCGACGACCGTGCCGTCGAGCCGCTCGACGGCACCGGCCGCCGCACGCCAGCGTGCGAGGGCGCGCGCCCTCGACGCGCTGTGAGCCAGCGCACCGATGTAGACGAGCCAGAGCACGACCACGACCGCCGCGATGAACGCGGTGAAGAGCACGGAGAACCAGACCCCCGGGGTCGGCATGGTCCAGAGCGGGATGATGCTCCCCGCGCCGACGACGGTGGCGAGCAGGAGCAGGATCACGAACACGACCCTGGCGCCCGCCCGCATCGCGCCCCGGAGCGGAAGTTCAGCCGGCGGAACCGGATCCGGCCAGCGCTCGAGCAGCACCACGACCTGGCCGACGGACGCCGAGGGCGAAGGGGTCATAGCGCGAGTCTAGGGCGGGGACTCAGCACGCGAGCAGCAGGTGCGTGGGGGCGGGCGCTGGTGTGCGGTGCCGGACACGACCCGGCGCACCGGTACGGTCATCCAGCTCCAGCACGCTGATCTCATTCGAGCGCTGGCCCGCGACGAGCAGCGCCCCGTCATGCACGAGGTGGTGGCGCGGCCAGTCGACGCCCGTGTCGGCGAGCGCCAGTGGTTCGACGCGCTCACCGGATCCTCGCACGCGGAGTGCGGCGATGGTGTTGCTGCCCCGCACCCCGGCGTAGAGCGTCTCGCCGTCCCGGGAGCGGCTGAGCTCGGCGGGGTAGTCGTGCCCTGGCGTCACGATCGCCGAGACCGGGGTGCCCGCGACCAGCCCCCAGCGCCCCTCACGGTCGGCGGCCAGGGTGAACAGCTCGCAGGAGTACTCGGTGACCACGTGCAGGTGCCCGCTGGGGTGCACCACCATGTGCCGCGGACCGGATCCGCGAGGCAGCACGACCTCATGATCGAGCGCCAGCCCCGATGCCGCTGGGCGCCAGATCCGCACGAGGTCGTAGCCGAGGTCGGTCGTGGCGATCCGCCCGTCGGGCAGGAACACGGCGGCATGCGCGTGCGAGACCCGGGGGTCGCCGTTCGGGTCGAGGCGGTGCGGATCCGACGCGTACGGATCCACCACCGCCTTGGCCTCGCGTGCCGGCCGTTTGGCTGGGGAATCACCGTTCGGCTGAACGGAACCCGGCGTTTCATCCGCCAGACGGCGCATCTCCCGCCATTCGTCCGGATCACCGGAGTCCGTGCCGCCTTCGAGGCCGTCCTCGCCGAACAGAGCCTCCCGCAGCTCGGCGGCCTTGTCGCGAGCGTCGGGCACCAGCCCGCCGTCGGCGTCGAGCCCGATCCGCACCACGCGGCCGTCGCCGTAGCAGCTCGCGACGAGGAACCGGCCGTCGGGGGCGACCGCGAGGTGGCACACGTACTGTCCGGCCGCCACAGGACGGCCGAGCGGGCGCAGCGCGGTCTCGCCCGTCCGCGCGAACGCGGCGACCTCGCCGGATCCCTCGAGCGCCGCGTAGACCACATCGAGGTTCGGGTGCTGTGCGAGCCACGACGGTGACGGGGCGGGCGCCACCGCACCGCGGTAGGCGAGCGTGGTCGGGCCGTGTCCCTCGTCGACGGCGAGCAGGCCGATCCCGTCGGCCGGCCCCTCCATGTCGACGCCGTAGCCGCCGATCCAGAATCGCGTCATCGCATCCTCACTCTCTCGCCGAGTGCACGCCCTGTTGCCGAGTGCACAAGTCGTTCGCGCCGATAGCCCGTGTATTCGGCAGCATCCCGTGCGCTCGGCGCGGGTGCTGCCCCGCAGGCGTCAGTCGACGAGGTCGTGCCGGACGACGACCTGGTCGCGCTCCGGGCCGACGCCGATCACCGAGATGCGGGTGCCGCTCATCTTCTCCAGCGCCAGCACGTAATCCTGGGCGTTCTTCGGCAGCTCCTCGAACGTGCGCGCCGAGGAGATGTCCTCCTGCCAGCCCGGGAAGTACTCCAGGATCGGCTTCGCGTGGTGGAAGTCGCTCTGGTTCACCGGCACGTCGTCGAAGCGCACGCCGTCGACGTCGTAGGCGACGCACACGGGGATCTGGTCGAGCCCGTCGAGGATGTCGAGTTTGGTGAGCACGAGGTCGGTGATGCCGTTGACGCGGGTCGCGTATCGCGTGATGGGCGCGTCGTACCAGCCGACCCGGCGCGGACGCCCGGTGGTGGTGCCGAACTCGAAGCCGCGCGCGCGCAGCCAGTCGCCCTGCTCGTCGAAGAGCTCGGTGGGGAACGGGCCGGATCCGACGCGGGTCGTGTAGGCCTTCACGATGCCGACGATGCGGTCGAGGCGGCGGGGCCCGACACCGGATCCGGTCGCCGCTCCTCCCGCGGTCGCCGAGGAGGACGTCACGAACGGGTAAGTGCCGTGGTCGACGTCGAGCATCGTGGCCTGGCCACCCTCGAACACGACGACCTCGCCGCGCTGCAGTGCGTCGTCGAGCAGGTGGCTCGTGTCGGCGACCATCGGGCGCAGCCGCTCGGCGTAGGAGAGCAGGTCCTCGACGATCTCGTCGCAGGTGATGGCGCGGCGGTTGAAGACCTTCACCAGCAGGTGGTTCTTCTGGTCGAGGGCGCCCTCGACCTTCTGGCGCAGGATGTTCTCGTCGAAGAGGTCCTGCACGCGGATGCCCACGCGGTTGATCTTGTCGGCGTAGGCCGGGCCGATGCCGCGGCCCGTGGTGCCGATCATGCGCTTGCCGAGGAAGCGCTCAGTGACCTTGTCGAGCGTGCGGTGGTACTGGGTGATGATGTGCGCGTTGGCGCTCACCTTCAGGCGCGACGTGTCGATGCCGCGGGATCCGAGGGCCTCGAGCTCGTGGAACAGCACCTCCAGGTCGATCACGACGCCGTTGCCGATCACGGGGGTCACGCCGGGCGAGAGGATGCCGGAGGGCAGCAGGTGCAGGGCGTACTTCTCGTCGCCGACGACGACCGTGTGCCCTGCGTTGTTGCCGCCGTTGAACTTGACGACCCAGTCCGTGCGCTCGCCGAGCAGGTCCGTGGCCTTGCCCTTGCCCTCGTCGCCCCACTGGACGCCGACGATCACGATTCCTGGCATGGGTGAACCCCCTTTGCGGCCGCAGTGACCGCCGTGCTTTTCGCCGGGTTTGCACCGGCTGATGAGCTGGCCCGATCGGGCGGGGCCAGTCTATCGGAGGGCGCCGACCGGCCGCGGGGCGGTGGCGCGCGGCCGGATCCTGCGACGACCGGCACCGCTCGGAGAGGCGCCTGCACGACGACGGGCCGAGGAGAAACCCTGCGGCTGCCGGTAACGTGAAGGGCGCGGGGCCGGCGCAGTGCCCCGACGGAGACCACCACGATGACAGAGCCGACGGACCAGCCCTCCGCGGGCCCGCACGCGTCACCCGCGGCAGCCACGCGTCGTGAGGCGCGCCTGCTCCGCGAGTCGCAGGAGGCGGCGTCGCTGCGCGGACCTCAGCTCGCCGCGCCTCTCGCCGCGCCTCTCGCGCCTGCCGGGGCGACGCTCGCCGACACCCTGGCTCTGCCCGTCGCCGCGCCGATCGAACCGGCCGCGCCAGGGAAGGCCGCGCCCGGGAACGCCGCGCCGCGGCGCCGGGTCGCACTGTGGGTGTCCGGCGCCGCCGTGGTGCTGTGCCTCGGCCTCGGTGCGGCCGGCCTCTGGCTCCCGCGCACGCCGGGCGATGCCGCGGCCGGTGGCCAGGACATCTCCGCACCCGGGGATCCGGATCCGCGCACTCAAGGCGGTTTCGAGGGCGGCGGATCCCCGACGTCCGCCGGACCGACGTCCCCCGCGGCGCCTCCCTCGACGACCCCGCCTCCCGTCGAGACCGTCGTCGCGCCCGCACCCGACGCGCCCGCCCCGGACGGTGACCCCGGGTCGCTCCCGCCGCAGAGCACCCCCGCTCCCGACGCGCCCGGCACCCCGGCGCCCGCACCGGCGCCGGCACCCGCGCCGCCGCAGGTCCCGGCTGCGCCCGCGCCCCTCGCCTTCACGGGGATCACCCCGAATCAGACCGTCGGCCTGCTCGGGATCCGGATCCTGAGCAGCTACACGCTGAGCCTGTCCGGGCAGCCCCGCTCGACCGCGTCCGTGACGTACGGCGGCGCATCGGCCGGATCCGTGACCTTCGACGGATCCGGCCGCGCATCGATCACGGTCGGCGCGGGCGCGCTCGATCTGGGTATCGGGAATCCGATGATCACCGCCGCATATGCGGACGGCACCGCCGGCGAGCCCATCCAGGCGCACCGCAACTCGATCTGACGGGGTGCGGGCGCCGCGCCGCGCCACGACCGCGTGTGATCCTCCGCCCGAGCGCCTGGCGGGATCTCGGCGACCGATGGCGGCCGCCGTGCTCGACCGATGTCGGAGGTCCCTGCGACGATCGAAGGATGACCGAGACCACCCCGGAACGGATGCGTGGCCCCGCACAGGGCGACGGCACGAGCACGCCCGCTCCACGGCGCAACGGAGCCCTCGTCCTGACGGCGGCCGTGGTCACGGTGGTGCTGTGGGCCTCGGCCTTCATCGGCATCCGCGGCGCGGGTCCGCACTTCGACCCTGGCGCCCTCGCCCTGCTGCGCATGGCGGTAGGCACCGTGGCCCTCACCGTCATCGCGCTGAGACGCGGGATCCGCCTGCCGTCACGACGGCACTGGCTGCTCGTCGCCGTGTGGGGCGTGGGCTGGTTCTGCGTCTACAACCTCGCGCTCAACGCCGCGGAGCACACCCTCGACGCCGGCACCGCCGCGATGGTGGTCAACCTGGCGCCGCTCATGGTGGTCGTCTTCAGCGGGCTGTTCCTGCGCGAGGGCTTCCCGAAGCCGCTGCTGATCGGAGCCCCGATCGCCTTCGGCGGCGTGGTCCTCATCGGCCTGAACTCCTCGACCAAGAGCGGGGCCATCGACATCGCCGGCCTTCTGCTCGCGCTGCTCGCCGCGGTCATGTACGCGGGGTGCACGCTGCTGCAGAAGCACCTGCTGAGCGCCGGCGCCGACGCCACCACGCTCACCTGGCTGGGCGCGGCGGCCGGCACCATCACGCTGCTGCCGTGGACGGGCAGCCTCGTCGGCGCGCTGCAGTCCGCACCGCTCGACGCGACCCTGTGGGTGGTCTATCTCGGGATCTTCCCGACCGCGATCGCCTTCACCACCTGGGCCTACGTCCTGCAGCGCAGCACGGCGGGGCAGACGTCCGCGACCACTTACGTGGTGCCGGCGATCGCGATCCTGCTGTCCTGGCTGATCCTCGGCGAGGTGCCGACGCCGCTCATGTTCCTGGGCGGCGCGCTCTGCCTGCTGGGCGTGCTGGTGACGCGACTGCGCCGGCGCCCTGCCGCACCACCGGATCCGCCGACGCCCGCGCCGACCGCACGGGGATGACGACGGCCGCCCCGCGGACAGCGCGGCAGCACGGAGCCGCCCTCGCGAGGATCGGCTTCAGCGCGGACGGATCTCGCCCCGGGCCAAGCCCGCTGCGGCCAGCACCTCGGCCGCAGCCGCCCGCTTGAGGTCGAGCGACTGTCCGATCTCGGCCGCGAGCCGAGGATGTGCGCGGATGAGCTCGTCGATCACCGCGAGGGGGATCCTCATCGCGGTGAGCACCTCGGTCGCGACGATCGTCACGGTCGTGCGCTCCCGGGTGAGCGCGGTCTGTCCGATGAGCTCGCGCGGGCCGCTCTCGGCGACGGTGATGCGCGCCCCGTCCGCCTCATGCAGCATCGCGACGCCGCCTGTCATGACCAGGTGCACCTCGTTCGGCACGATGCCCGCGCGCAGCACGGTCTCGCCGACACCGTAGCGCTGCAGCCGCGCCCCGGCGCGCAGGATCTCCTTGCCGGCCTCGTCCAGACGCAGGATCGGCGCCGCCTCCTCGATCGCGGCGTCGAGCATCGCGGGCTCGGCGATCGGATCCGACGCATCCCCATCGAGGGCGAAGCCGCGGCGGCGCGCGGCGTACCAGAGCCACGACAAGTAGAGCGAGAGGGCGCCCGAGGCCTCGCCGGGGGCGTTGATCGGGATCGACACGGCGTAGCCGGCGGCACCCGTGTACTCCGCCGTGGCCCGCTCGTCGCGCCACCTCATCGGCAGGCCGTCGGCGAGCTGGACGAGGAGGGCCAGCACCTCCTGCGGCGGATCGTCGGTGCTGAACTTCAAGGACGCCGTCGCGTAGTAGGGCCCCGTGGGCTCGCTCATGTTCGTGAACGAGGCGCCGGAGAGCGTCGAGTTCGGCACGATCTGGATCCCGGATCCGGTGTCGATGTGCACGGCGCGCCAGTTGACCTCGACGACACGTCCCTTCACGCCGCCGGTGTCGAGCCAGTCGCCGATCTTGAACGGCTGCTCGAAGAGGAGCAGCAGTCCCGAGACCACGCCGCCCGCCGCGTTCTGCAGCGCCAGCCCGATGACGATCGAGGTGACGCCGAGGGCGGTGAACAACCCCCCGACGTCGGCGTCCCACACCCAGGAGAACAGCATCGCGAGGCCCACGACCACGAGCACGAGCCGCGCGATCTCGACGAAGATCGACGGCACGCGGCGCCGCCACGACCCCTCCTCCGCGTTGGAGAACAGCACCACGTTGAACGCGGAGAGCACGAGCAGGATCAGCAGGAATCCGAAGAGCGTGGCGACCACGCGCACCCAGACGTAGCCGTCGTCCTTCTGCCCGACCGCGAACGCGAGCAACGCGAACAGGGCGCCTGCCGGGATGACCGCGTTCCGCAGCAGCGCGACCGGCTTGGCCAGCGGGTTGCCGCGTCGGCGCAGGGCGCCGAGCAGCTCGGTGAGCCCGACCAGCACCACCGGCACCCCGACCGCGAGCGCGATCAGCCCCCAGGTCCATCCCTGCTGGAAGACGCCCATGTCAGGCGACCTTCCACACGGTCTCGGCCTTGCCCCGCACCTCGACCGTGCCGGCCTCGGTGTAGTCGATCATCTCGGAGGTGCGCTCGTGCACGCGCTGACTGACATAGATCCCGGGGTCGCCGGAGACCGAGCGGACGCGGTAGGCGAGATTCACCGCGTCACCCCACAGGTCGTAGGCGAGCGAGGTGCGCGCGACCAGACCGCTCGTCACCGACCCGGTGTCGACGCCCGCGCGCAGCCCGATCGAGGTGCCGTACTGCGCGTTGAAGCGGTCGAGCACGTCCCGCAGACTGGTCGCGAACTCGACCGCGCGACGCACGTTGTCCACGCGCGGCACGATCAGTCCCGACGAGGCGAGGTAGCCGCCGTGCAGCGTGCGCACCTTCTCGACGCCGGCCTTCTCCGCGGCCTCGTCGAACCCCCGCATGAGCGCGTTGAGCTGCGCGATCTCGTCCTCGGCGGCGATTCCGCGGCCGTACTCGTCGAAGCCGATGAGCTCGGCGAACACCACGGAGACGTCGTCGTGCGCCTCGGTGATCGCCTCGTCGCCCTGCTTGTAGCGCTCGGCGACGCTCTGCGGCATGAGCGTGTGCAGGAGCTTCTCGTTCTCGGTGCGCTGATCGTCGATGAGCTCCTGCTTGATGCGCAGGCTCGAAGCCATGTCGTTGAACGCGCTGCCGAGGTCGCCGAACTCGTCACGAGACCCGGTCGGCACCTGCACATCCAGATCGCCCTCCGCGACCCGGTGCACGGCTCCGACCAGCCGATTGATGGGGCGCGTGAACACCTGGGCCAGCAGCAGGGAGAGCAGCGCGACGGCCAGCATGATCCCGAGCAAGGAGATGAGCACGATCCGGGTGAAGTCGTCCACCGGCGCGAACGCCTCGGAGGAGTCGATGCGTGCGATGACGCTCCAGTCCAGGTCGTCGACCTTGAGCGGACCGTAGCTGACGACGCTCGACCCGCTGATGTAGTCGGATCCCTCCAGCGTGCCGCTCTTGCCGCTCTGCGCCCGCGTGAGCGCATCGCCGGTGATGGGCTGGATGAGCACCGTGCCCTTCACCTCGGTCGCCCGCTTCGCGACGGACGGCGACGTGCCGTGGTCGATCACGCGCTGCGCGTACTGCTTCGGATGCTCGACCACCTCGCGCGACGTGCTGCGCATCAGGCCGTCACGGCCCACCAGGTACACCTCGCCGGTGCTGCCCAGACCCTGGCCCTTCCAGCCGTTCTGCCCGGTCATGACGTCGTTCACGAAGCTCAGCGGCAGCTGCAGCGCGAGCACACCGGTGATCGCGGTGTCGTTGCCGATCGGCGAGACGATCCACATCGACGGGGTGCCCAGTGACGGCGTCCATCGCTCGAAGTCGGTCAGCACCACGGCGTCGACCGAGTTCGTCGCGACGGCCTCGCGGTAGGCGTCCGCCAGCTTCGAGTCGCGGAACGGACCGGTCTCGAGGTTCGTGCCGAGCTCGGGCCCCTTGTACGCCGTGTAGACGACATCGCCCGAGAGGTTGAGCAGCAGCGCATCCTCGTAGTGCGCCTGGTTGATGAGGCGCGAGAAGTAGTCCCCGTAACGCCCCGCGGCCGCCGAATACGCGGATCCGTCTCCCGCGTCGTCGTTCATCAGATTCGCCTCGTATCCGGCATCGTCGAGCGTCGTGTTGCGGGCCGTGTAGTGCGCCTGCAGCCATTGCCCGGGTGCGGAATCGGGGATGAACGCGCGCGCCCCGTAGGCGTCGCCGGTGCGCTTCTCCAGCAGCGGCACGAAGGTGTCGGCGTAGTAGCTGCTCAGCGTCGCCGACTGAGCGTCGTCCAGCACGCTGCCCCGCAGCTGCTCGAAGCCGTCGTTGAGCGCCTTCGACATGTTCTGCGCGCTGAGGTTGCGCGAGTTCAGCGAGGCGGTGCGCTTGACGTCGTCGAGCGCGACCTGCATCTCATGCGTGCGCATCTCGCGGATGGTGGTGAGCTGATCGATCGAGCTCGCATGCAGCGAACTGCGCCCGTTGAGGAAGCCGACGGCCCCGATGATGAGGGCGGACACCAGGCTCACTCCGAGCAGCATGATCAGCAGCTTCGACTGGATGCTGAGGCCGGGCCTGGGGCGCCGACTCCTCGGTGCGCGCTCCGCGCGTGATCCTTCGTTGTCCATCCGTCCCCCTCTTGAGCACGAATCCCTCGACCAGGACTCCGGTGGCCACGCTGTGGCACTCGAACCGTACCGATATAACGGTCTGCCCGGGAAGGGGCCCCTCACGGCTCCTGCGTGAAACGTCGGATCGCTCAGACCGCGGATCCGCGGTGCTGCGCCCGGTACTCGGAGGGCGTCACGCCGTGTGCGCGGCGGAAGGCCCGCGAGAACTGATCATCGCCGCCGAAACCGCTCAGCCGTGCGATCGCCGCGATGGTCAGGTTCCGGGTGCGGGACCCGGCGAGCAGGGTCCCGGCAAGACGGATCCGGGTCTCGCGCAGCAGCGCCCCCGCACTCAGATCCTCGCCGTGGAAGAGCGCGTGCAGGTATCGCGGACTCACCCGCAGGTCTTCGGCGAGCGCAGCGACATCGAAGGAGGGATCCGCGAATCGGTCGGCGATCACCGCCTTCGCCCGCTCCCGGTACATGGCCTTCGCGTCGTACCCCGCCGGCACGCGATCGGCGGCCTCATGCAGCGCTGCAAGAGCGAACTCACGCAGCGCGTGGCCCACATGCGTGGCCGAGGAGGCCGGCACCGGGTTCGCACCGTTGGTCACCGCGCGCAGGACCTGGTGCAGCGCCATCGCCGACGGCGTGCTCTCCCAGGTCAGGCCCGCCCAGGCCTCCGGCGCGTAGCCGTGGGCGAGCATCAGGCGCAGCGGCAGATACAGCTGGACGGACTCCGCCTCGTCGTCGATCCTGGTCCGGAACGGAATGCTTCCCACGAGCAGGCTGACCGCGCCTGGTCCGATCGCGCTCTGCCGGCCGGACTGTTCGATGCGCATGCGGCCGGACAGCACGAAGCCGATCTGCGCGTACCCCGAGTACGGATCATCGAGGCCCTCGGGGGTGCGCTCGGCGTGAAGGTGGCGGGAGCGGATCCGCGTCGCGAACATCTCGCCGAAAGTCGTCGTCGCGACGAGCGTGCGATGGCGGTGCGGACTCGGGCTCGACATGCGCGAGGAGACCGAGAGCCTCGCGAGCCCCTCCGGCCCGGAGAACAGCGCGCCGCCCTCGAAGGGGCCGCGCCGCTCCCGCATCGCGTGGTCCACCATCGCCGCACCGCCCTCCGTCGTCGCCCGCCCCTGCCGGAAGCGTAGCGTCAGCCGGATCCGACATTTCGTGCACGTGCGAGCGCGTGCCGCCCTCAGCGGCGTACGGCGCGCGCGAGCCGCAGGGCGACGGTCACCAGCACCGCACCCAGGACCCATCCCGACGGCGAGGATCCGGCCACGAGGATCGTGACGACACCGGCCGTGCCCAGCAGCGCGGAGGTCGTCGCACGCCCGGTGCCGACCGGGATCGTCGGGGTCTCGCGGGCGGCCTCGCGGCGGCCCGCGCGCGCGACGACGAGGGCGACGGCGACCAGCACCGCCGCGAACCACAACGGCCGGCTCGCCCACCACCCGGCGCTGAGCGGCACGGGCAGGGTGAGCGGCGAGAGCAGCAGCGCTCCGGCGAGCGCGACCACGACCAGCATGTGCCAGGAGTAGATCGTCATCGCCCGGGCGTTGATCCACCCCACCGCGGCCGCCGCGCGCGGGCCCGCGGCCCAGGCGCGAAGCCGCGGACGCAGGGCGAGGAACAGAGCGGTCTGCGCGACGCCGACCAGGACGAGGATCGCCATCGGCGGGTTGAGCGCCGTGATGAGGTCGGCCGGAGCGGCGCCGGTGAGGATCAGGACGCCCGCCACGATGACGGCCGAGGCGGCGATGGCCGACAGCGGCGCCCGGCGGATCCGGTCAAAGGATCCGTCCGCGACCGCGAAGCCGAGCTGCTGCAGCAGCAGCCAGACGAAGACCATGTTCAGGAGTCCGATCGCGGTGACGCCGGTCGCGCCGCGCACGATGTCGACCGCGACGACGCCGGCGGCGAGCGCGGCCACCGTGAGGATCCGGTGCCGCTCGTGGAGTCGCACCATGACCGGCACGAGCGCGGAGCAGCCGAGGTAGACGCCCAGGAACCACAGCGGCTGACTGATCCGGAATCCGGCCGTGGCGACGATGTCCGCCGGCACCCCGGCGACCACCAGACCGGCCAGCACCACCGCGGTGGCGAGGATCGCGCCGGATGCGGGGAGCAGCAGCCGGCGCATGCGCCCCGCCACGTAGTCGCCGGCGGTCGCGCCCTTCGCCCGCTGCCGCGTCCACTGCGTGTAGGACGCGAAGCCGCCCAGCACGAAGAACAGCGGCATGATCTGCAGGATCCAGGTGAGAGGTGCGAACCCGTCCCAGCCCTCCATCGCGTTGCGCAGGATCGGGGATCCGTCGGACGCGACGCTCACCCCGACCATGAGCGAGTGCAGCAGCACCACGACGCCCAGCAGGATCGCCCTCACCCCGTCCACGGCAGTGTCGCGCGCGGCCTTCGAACCGGGGACGACGGTGGGTGCCGGGCCGGCGAGTGCCGGGGCGAGGACGGGAGTGAGGAGTGCCATTCCCCTACCGTCGGGCCCAGGTCACGCCCTCCGCGTCCCGCTGCGGAGCCGGATCCACCCCCTACTGCGGTATCACTCACGGCGATCGGTGTCGCAGGTTCGCGACGACGGGCGCGAGCTCGGCACGACTGCGCTAGGAAGGAGTGGGGGCGCGTCGCGTCACCGGACCAGGGGGAAGCTCATGACCTATCCGCAGGACCCGCAGCCCGGGCCGCATCAGCCCGCGCCGCCGTATCCGATGGTGCAGCATCCGGCCGGCGGCCAGCCGTACTACCCGATGCCCGCCTACCTCGTGGCGCCGGAGCCCAAGGGGATGAGCATCGCGTCCATGGTGCTCGCGCTCGTCTCGATCGTGTTCGGCTTCACGTTCCTCGTCCCGATCGCGGCGCTGATCCTGGGTATCGCGGGCCTGCGCAAGGAGCCGGCGGGACGCGGCATGGCCGTGGCCGGAGTGATCATCTCGAGCTTCATCCTGCTCGTGTGGGCGCTGATCCTGATCATCTTCCTCGTCGTCGGACTCTCCGTGTTCGGGGTCGCGGTCTCGACGGCGGGCTGAGCCGGTCCCGGTCGACCGGCCGAGCCGGTCTCAGCCGGAGGGCGCCACCAGGCCGGCGTCGTAGGCGAGGATCACGGCCTGCACGCGGTCGCGCAACCCGAGCTTGGAGAAGATCCGGCTCACATGCGTCTTGACCGTCTGCTCGGCGAGGAAGAGGTCGGCCGCGATCTCGCGGTTCGACAGCCCGCGCCCCACAAGCACGAGGATCTCGTGCTCGCGCTCGGTGAGCCCCTTCAGGCGCAGCTCGGCCGTGTTCGAACGCGGACGGTTCTCGGCGAACCTCTCGAGCAGCCGCCGGGTGATGCGCGGCGCGAGCAGGGCGTCGCCCGCCGCCACCACGCGCACCGCCTGCACGAGCTCCTCGGGCAGGGCGTCCTTGAGCAGGAATCCGCTCGCCCCCGCGTGCAGGGCGTCGTGCACGTACTCGTCGGCGTCGAAGGTGGTGAGCACCAGGACGGCGGGCGGGGTGCGGCGGTCGCGCTCGGCGGCGGCGATGATCCTGCGGGTCGCCTCGATGCCGTCGAGGTTCGGCATCCGCACGTCCATGAGCACCACGTCGGGGTGCAGCCGGCGCGCCTCGTCGACGCCCTCGGCCCCGTCCGCGGCCTGCCCGACGACGTCGAGCCCGTCCTGCGCCTGCAGGATCGCGGCGAAACCCGCCCGGAGCATCGCCTGGTCATCCACGATCAACACCGTCGTCATGCCTGCTCCTCCCGCGGAATACGCACCTGCAGCACGTATCCGCCGTCGCCCGTGGCGGCGGCCGCCACGGTGCCGCCCATCGCCTCGACCCGCTCGCGCATTCCGCGCAGGCCATGCCCGCCGCCGTCCGAACGCGGTGCGGCCGCTCGTGTCGGCGCCGCGTTGCGGATCCTGATCCCGCGCTCCGTCGGCGTCTCGGTCCAGTCGATCTCCGTCGCCGCGCCGGGGGCGTGCCGGGCGACGTTGCTCAGCCCCTCCTGCACCACGCGGTAGGCGGTGAGCCCCAGCAGCGGGTTGCTCTGCTCCGCCGGCGCGAGCTGCCAGGATCCGGTCTCCGAGACGGGTGCGAGGTCGTTCGCCCGGGAGATGAGCACCGGGAGGTCGGCGAGCCCCGGCTGCGGCGCGTGGTCCACCTCGCCCTCCTCGTCGCGGAGCAGCCCGAGGATCACGCGCATCTCCTTCATCGCAGATCGCGCGGTGGCGGCGACCTCGTCGAACTCCGCCGCCGCCTCGTCCGGCAGATCCGGCATGCGGTACCGCGCACTGGCTGCACGCACCTGGATCGCGGACATGCCGTGCGCCACCACGTCGTGCAGCTCGCGGGCGATGCGCGCCTTGTCCTGCACGGCCTCCCGACGGGCGAGCTCCGCGGCGGTGGCCGCACGTTCCGCCCGCAGCTGGGCGCGCAGGAGCGACCAGTTTCGGATCGCCACTCCGACGAGCACGCCGCCGAGCGTGACCGCCGCGAACACGATGAGGTCGGCGATCACGAGTCCGTCGTCAGGCCTGGTGGGTGCATCCACGGCGACCATGACCGCGGACAGCACGCTGAAGGCCCACCCGGCGACCGGCAGCCACCAGCGCGCCCGCAGTGAGACGCCGATCCAGACCAGGGTGTACGCGACGATGGTCGACGCTGCGATCGGCCACGGCCGATCCGGCCCCGGCACGGCGAGGCCGGAGAGCGCATTGCCCGCGATCAGCGCGAACACCGTCGCCCAGACCGGTGCGAACAGCGCGAGCACGATGGCTCCGGCCTGCACGAGCGACAGGATCAGCGCCGCCGCGAGCGGAATCCGGTAGAGGGTGACGCCGAGCGAGGCGGAGACCGCCAGCTGCGCCAGCGCGCACACGATCGCGAAGGCCCAGATCGCGAGGTTCGCGCGTCCCGGCGCGACGCGCAGCGGCAGGATCCCCAGGCGACGCCGCCACGGATGCGCTGCAGCCTGCAGGCTCTCGACAGTCATGCCGCCCCCTTCCGCGGTCGCGTGCGGTCCGATCCACGCTACGACCTCCCGCGGCCCTTCGCGTCACCCCGCAGTATCGGATGGGGAGTCCTCCCCATCCGGTCCGCGTCGCATCGTCAGACTCGGCGGTTACGCTGGCAGGGCCGCGTGCGATCGGATCGCGCGCGCCAGAACCACAGGGGGATCCGCTCGTGAGCCAGAACAACGACGCCGCCGCGTTCGCCGCGCAGACGCCGCCTCCGCCGGCGGGCGCATCCGCTCCGCTTCCAGCGGGCATCGTCACTCCCCCGCCCGCGATCCCGCCGGCCCCGCCCATGCCGCCCGCACCGAGCATCCGGCGCGAACAGCCTGTCGCGCCCGCCCCGCAGCCCGCGACGACCACGCCCCCCGCGGCTGCCGCTGCGGCGGCTCCGCCGGCGGCTCCGGCCCCCGCGGCCGTCGCCCCCGCACCGGGTGCCACGACCGCAGACGCGAAGCCCGCCCCGACCGAGGCGGAGATGGCGCGCGCGCGCGAGATCCTCGACACCGTGTCGGACGCGTACTCCGCCCGCATGGTCGGGCAGGAGCGCCTGCGCACGAGCCTGCTGCTCGCGCTCATGGCCGGCGGCCACATCCTGCTCGAGTCGGTGCCCGGCCTCGCGAAGACCACCGCCGCGAGCACCCTCGCCGACACGGTCAAGGCCGACTTCAAGCGCATCCAGTGCACCCCCGATCTGCTGCCGAGCGACATCACCGGCACGCAGATCTACGACTCCGCGAGCGGCACCTTCCGCACCGTGCTCGGCCCCGTGCACGCCAACTTCGTGCTGCTCGACGAGATCAACCGGTCCAGCGCCAAGACGCAGTCGGCGATGCTCGAGGCGATGCAGGAGCGCCAGACGACGATCGGCGGGGAGATCCACCGGGTGCCGCGTCCGTTCCTCGTGATCGCGACGCAGAACCCGATCGAGCAGGAGGGCACCTACGAGCTGCCCGAGGCGCAGATGGATCGGTTCCTGCTCAAGGAGATCGTCGAGTATCCGAGCCCGGCCGACGAGCTCGAGGTGCTCGCCCGCATCGACTCCGGCGCCCTGGATCCGGACCGGCACGCGACCACGACGATCTCGCTCGCCGACGTCGAGCAGCTGCAGGACATCTCGTCGCGGGTGTACGTGGATCCGGCCATCCGCAACTACATCGTGTCGCTCGTCTACGTCACGCGCAATCCGGTGCCGTACATCGGCGAGACCCTCGGCGGCTACATCAAGTACGGATCCAGTCCGCGCGGATCCATCGCCTTCCTGCAGGCGTCGCGCGCGCTCGCCCTGCTCGCCGGGCGCTCGTACGTGATCCCCGAGGATGTGCGGAACCTGCGCCACCTGGTGCTCCGGCACCGGGTGCTGCTGACGTTCGAGGCGGAGGCCGAGAACGTGCGCAGCGAAGACGTCATCGACGCCGTGTTCGGCGCCGTGCCGACCCCCTGATCCGCCGAGAGGATCAGGGACAGAGGACACCATGGCCAGCCTGCTGACGCCGGTGAAGGGCAAGCTCTTCATCGATTCGACGCGCAAGTCGACGCACGCGCTCGACGGCGCGTACGCGTCGTTGTTGCGCGGGCACAGCCTCGATTTCGACGACCTGCGCGCCTACGAGTACGGCGACCAGATCCGCGACATCGACTGGAAGGCCACGGCGCGGCTCGGATCCCCCGTAGTGCGCCGATCGCTCGCGACCCGCATGCACACCGTCCTCTTCGCCGTCGACACGGGCCTCGCGATGACCGCGCTCGCCCACGACGAGAAGCCGAAGAAGGATCTGGCGATCCTGACGGTCGGCGTGCTGGGACTGCTCGCGTTGCGGCACGGCGACGATTTCTGCCTGGTCAGCGGTGATTCCTCGGGCGTCCGCCGTCGCGAGATCGGCCGCAGCGAGGCCGCGCTGGAGCACACCCTGCGCACGATCGACCACGCGGTCGACGCCGCCGCCGCGCCGAGCGACCGCGACGCGGTGCTGTCGTACATCGCGCGCACGATCGCGCGACGCATGATCGTCGTCGTGGTCACGGACGACGCCCCGGTCTCCGACGAGACCGAGCGGCTGCTGCGGCGGCTGCGGGTGCAGCACGACGTGCTTTGGATCACGCTGCGCGACGCGGAGCCGGTGCTGGACCCTTCGACGGGCTCGGGGACCGGAGCGCGTTCGACGGGCTCAGGAGCCGCCCCGCAGCGTGCGCGCCGCGATGTCGCGACGCGCTGGGCGATCCCCGAGTTCGTCCAGGGCGACGCCGAGCTCGCCGCCGAACTGCACGCCGCCGATGCCGCGGAGGCCGCGCGCACCGAGGCCCTGCTGCGCCGGCTGGAGATCACGCATGTGCCTCTGGCCGAACAGGACGAGGCGGTCGGCGCGCTGCTGCGGATGCTGGATGCGAGGTCGCATGTCCGGCACGGATGAGCTGTACCCGCCGGCCCAGTACGGCTGGGGCTGGATCCTGCTCGCGATCGGCGTCCTCGTGCTGATCGCCGGGATCGCCTGGCTCGTCGTCGTGCTGACCCGACCGCGCCGCGCGCTCGCCGTCGCGTCAGCGCCGACCCCGGTGCCGGCCTTCACCGCCGACGTCGCCACCGTGCTGCGGCAGGAGTACCTCGGCGCGATCGCGCAGATCGAGGCCGACTACCGCGAAGGACGCACCGACGCCCGCCGCGCCAACCTCGATTTCAGCCGCGTGGTGCGCGGCTTCGTGAACGAGTACAGCGGGATCGAGGCGCCCGTGCTGGCGCTCGACGACCTGGTGCGGATGGGCGTGCACCCCGCGCTCATCGATGCGATCGGGCGCAACTACTACCCCAGCATCTTCCGCCGCACCGCCCCGATCGACCCGCTCGTCGGCGCGGACGCCGCCCGGACGGTGGTGACCACGTGGTACTAGCCAACGTCTGGATCCTGCTCGCCGTCATCGGCGCCCTGCTCGTCGCCGTCGCGCTCGGCGTGCTCCTCGGGCTGCGCGGCCGCAGCACCGGATCCGCAGCACCCGGCGCCCCGATCGCGCGCGCTGAGCGGATCCGCTCCCTCCCGGCGTTCCAGCGGGCGGTGCGCCGACGCCAGGCGGCGCTCGCGGGCATCGTCGCGCTGGGCGTACTCGCCGTCGTGCTCGGCGGGGTGGTCGCCGCCCGCCCGATCGCCCAGAAGACGATCCAGCCGGTGTCCACGAACCGCGACATCATGCTGTGCCTGGACGTGTCCGGATCCATGACCGACGTCGACAAGGAGATCGTGTCGATCTTCGACAAGCTCGCCGACGGCTTCAAGGGCGAGCGCGTCGGGCTCACGATCTTCAACAGCTCCGCCGTGCAGGTCTTCCCCCTCACCGATGACTACCGGTTCATCCAGGAGCACCTGCGCAGCCTCATGAAGGGCCTCGACTACTCGACGGACGTCCCCGAGCAGTGGGTCGGCACGATGAACGGCGTCGGCGCCTCGCTCATCGGGGACGGCCTGGCCTCCTGCGCTCTCCGCTTCGACCACGCCGACGAGCAGCGCGCCCGCTCGATCATCCTCGCGACCGACAACGAGCTGAACGGATCCCCGATCGTCACCCTGCAGGAGGCCGCCGACTACGCGGCCTCGAAGAAGATCCGGATCTACACGATCAATCCGGTCGACGGCATCGACCAGCCCGACAGCAAGACGCTGGCCGACGCCGCAGCCACGACAGGCGGCAAGGCCTATGCGCTGCGGGAGACCACGACGGTCGGCGACATCATCAGCCAGGTGCAGAAGCAGGAGGCGACCCAGCTCAAGGGTCAGGCCACCGTGATCTGGACCGACGTGCCGCAGCTGTGGATCGCCGCGCTCATCGTGATCGCGCTCGGCTTCGTCGTGCTGCTCTGGAGGGTGCGCCTGTGATCCTCCAGCCCGTCCTGGCACCGCTCCTGGTGATCCTGCTCGTGCTTCCCGTGCTGGCCGCGACCGTGTGGATGCTCGTGCGTGCGCTGCGCCGTGCACCCGGTGGCGCCTCGACCGGCGCCGGTCCTGTGATCTGGGCACTGCGCGTGGTGCTCGTGCTCGCGTGCGGGGCGCTGCTGCTTCGGCCGGGCGTGCCCGGCGGGCACGTGCGCACCCTCGCCTCTGCGACCGACGTGGTGATCGCGATCGACACCACCGCGAGCATGGTCGCCGAGGACTGGGACGGCGTGAAGAACGGATCCGCAGGCAACGCCGACAGCACCCGCATGGCCGGCGTCCGCCAGGACGTGCAGCGTATCGCCGAGGCATACCCCGGGGCGCGATTCGCCCTCATCACCTTCGACGCGAACGCGGTGCTGCGCCTTCCGCTCACCACCGACACCGGCGCGCTCGTCTCGGCCGTCGAGGTGCTGCAGCCGGAGGTGACGCGGCAGTCGAAGGGCAGCTCGATCGGCATCGCGAACCAGCTGCTCACGCAGACCCTGCAGAACGCGCAGAAGGCATCGCCCGACCGCGCGCGGATGGTGTTCTACCTCGGTGACGGCGAGCAGACGGTCTCCACCGAGCCCGAACCGTTCGACAGCGCGAAGAAGCTGATCTCGGGGGGCGAGGTGCTCGGCTACGGCACCAGTCAGGGTGGCCCGATGCGCGAGACCACCGGCGCGTTCGGCGGCACCGCGTCGGGCTCCGGCGTCGGGCCGTACATCCAGTACCAGGGATCCGATGCGCTCAGCCGCATCGACGAGAAGAACCTGCAGCGGATCGCCTCCGAGCTCGGCGTGGGCTACGAGCACCGCACGGCCGACGCGAAGACCGTGCTCCCGCCCGCGCCGAAATCGACCACCGCCTACCGCGAGGACGACCCGCTCACGCAGCCCACCGATCTGAGCTGGATCGTGGCGCTGGTGGTCGCCGCACTCCTGTGCGCCGAGATCGCCCGCGCGACCATGCTGATCGTGCGCATGCGCGGCCTCTCGGCGCGGCCGACGCCGGGAGGTGAGAACGCATGACCGCGACCGCGACGCCGGTTCCCGAGCGCGTCCCACCGGTTCCTGAGCGCGCCGAAGACGAGACGAAGGACGCGCACGCCCTGCTCGCCGCGAACCGGCGTCGCCGCGTTGCGCGCCGCTGGATCGCCTGGGGCTCGCTGCCGCTGCTGCTCGTCGCCGCGCTCTTCGTGGGCAAGCTCGTGAGTCTGTACACGTTCGCGTACCAGTCGATCGTCACCTACGTCGCCGGCGACTACTCCGGGTCCGTGAGCGCCGCCGAGGGTCTGAACCCCGCGAACTGGTTCGAGCCTTACAAGGCCCCCTTCGATCAGGGCGTGGGCCTGGCCGAATCGGGAAAGCTCGCTGCCGGGCAGAAGAAGTTCGAGGAATCGCTGAAGCTCGCGCACGGCCTCGAGGTGTGCGCGGTGCGGTTCAACCTCGCCCTCGTGCTCGAGCGCGAGGGCGACGCGGCCGCCGACACCCAGGACCACGCCACGGCGCTCGAGTTCTACGCGCAGGCGCTGCAGGTCAACGCCGATCGACCCAAGGAGTGCGACAGCAAGCAGGCGCAGGAGCAGTCGCCGGATCCGCAGCGCGACCTGAGCCAGTCGAACAAGGATCAGAAGGACCGACTGCAGCAGAAGCAGCAGGACGAGCAGCAGAAGCAGCAGCAGTCCCCGGATCCGAAGCAGGATCCGCAGCAGCCGCCGCAGCCGCAGACACCCGACCCGAACAAGCTCGACGAACTGCAGAAGAAACTGCAGCAGGGCGAGCAGGACCGCCAGCAGAACCAGCAGGGCGGCACCGACGACGGCGGCAGCAGCGGGACGGACAAGCCATGGTAGAGCGCAGCGATCCGCCCCGGTACGTGTCCGATTCGGCCGGCGCCCCGCCCGTGCCGCCGCCCGGCGGCTACCGCGGTGCGCGGCGCGCGCTGCTGGGCACGGCGGTGCCCCTGGCCACGCCGGGCGTGCCGGCTCCGGCCGCTCCGGCCGCTCCGGCTCCCGCGACCGGGGTCGTTGAGCACGGACGCGTGGAGCGCACCCGAGACGAGACCCAGCGCCCTCTCGAAGGGAGCGTTTCGTCGCGCGCCGCCTCCGGCGGTGCGCGCTCGACGACCTCGAAAGCGCTGGGATGGATCGCACTGTGCGCCGCGATCGGCTTCGCCGTGATCATGCTGATCCTGCTCGCGATCGGCGTCGCCGACGCATTCTTCGGGGCGACCATGCTCGTGCTGCAGCTCGTGGTGCTGGGCCTCGCGATCGCCGCGCTGGCGACGAAGGCGGGTCGCGTGCTGGGCGCTGCCGCGCTCACGATCGCCCTGGTCCTGAACGTCGGCACGATGGGCGCCCTGAGCGCCGTCCGCGTCGCGGCGACCGGATCCTATGACGGGCACAAGACCGCCAAGCAGAAGCTCTGGGAGGCGTATCCCGGCATCAAGGACAAGGACCCGAGCACGTTCCTGAACCAGCAGTCCCTCGAGAAGCTGCAGGCACTGGCGGACGAGACCATGGCTGACGTGCGCGCCCGCCTGACGGCCGACTACGGCCTGCAGTGGGTGAAGTCGGCCGATGCCCAGGAGCGCCCTGAGCGCAACGGTTACGGCGGCGAGTCGATGCTGGTGCGCTTCACGTCGGACACCTGGGCGACGACGACCCCGGTGACCGGCTACGCCCACAAGCTCGAGGTCATGCAGACGATCGAGTCGGTGATCGCGCAGCACGGCTGGCGCGGCATGGTCGCGTTCAACGATCCGGGCAGCGGGGTGGATCCGGCGATGATCTCGAAGATGTACGGCGGAGCCACGCCCGAGACCCAGGTGAACTGGGAGTGGTTCAGCGACGACGAACCGGATCCGGGCTGGTTCTACGCCGACATCACCGATCTCGCGAACGACACGACGGGCGAGTACCGCGCGTCCCGCGAGCAGACCTCGCAGCGCACCGGCGAGCCCCTCGAGGGGCTGCAGCTCGCGATCGTGGGCCGCTACATGCTGAGCGAGAAGAAGGCCGGCGACTTCCAGAAGGCATTGACGAAGTACCCCTGACCGACGGGATCCGGCATCTTCGGCACCGCGCCCGGTCGGCGGCAGGACCTGGCGCTATCTTCGATGCATGCAGATCTCCGCGCCCGAGCGCTCCGCGACCCGCCGGGCCCGCTTCACGATCGACATGAGGACCTGGTCTGTGGTTCGCCTCGTCGGCGCACTCGCGATCCTCACCGCGGTCGCCACTCAGCTCACCATCACGATGCAGAACGCGCTGGGGTCGACGACGCCCTGGGGCTCGCACCTGCCGACCGTGGTGACGAACTTCCTCAGCTTCTTCACGATCGAGTCGAACGTGTCCTCCGCCGTGGCGCTCATCCTCGCCGCGATCTGGGGGCTGCGCGTCGCCGCCTCCTCGAGGGGCGCTTCGTCTCGGTCGGCTTCGCCGTCCTCGCTCAACGACACCGGTGCGGCGGTCGAGCCGCGCTGGCTGGCGATCCTGCTCGCCTGCACCTCGACGTACATGATCGTCACCGGCATCGTCTACAACACCCTGCTGCGCGGCATCGAACTGCCACAGGGCACCACCGTCGTCTGGGCGAACGAGATGATGCACGTCGTGGGGCCTCTGATCCTGCTCGCCGATGTGCTGCTCGCGCCGCGCCGGCGCTGCCTCGGCTGGGGCGCACTGGGCATCATCGCGGCCTTCCCGATCGTGTGGGCCGGATACACGCTCATCCGTGCGAACCTCATCATCGCGCCCGCGACCGGCGAGCACAGCTGGTACCCCTACCCGTTCCTGAACCCGGCGCTCGTGCCCGGCGGCTACCTCGGCGTGGCCGGATACATCGTGGGCATCGCCGTCGCGATCCTCGCCGTGGGCGCCGGCGTGATCTGGGTCTCCCGCAAACGCGGCAGCTGATCCGGATCCGATCGCCTCGCTCTGAGCGTCGACGTCCGGCCGATCCGATCGCCGGACAGCGCGCTCCGCGGCGTCGAAACGCCGCCGAATCGAGCGCAGACCCGCCGATAGACTGGATCCCATGTCCAAGGTCCTCCAGTCCCTGCCCGTCGGCGAGCGCGTCGGCATCGCCTTCTCGGGAGGGCTCGACACCTCCGTGGCCGTCGCGTGGATGCGCGACAAGGGTGCTGTGCCGTACACGTACACCGGTGACCTGGGCCAGCCCGACGAGGACGACATCGCGTCGATCCCGGGCCGCGCGCTCGAGTACGGCGCCGAGGACTCGCGCCTGATCGACTGCAAGACCGCGCTGGTCGAGGAGGGCTTCGTCGCCCTGGCCTGCGGAGCGTTCCACATCCGCTCCGGCGGCAAGACCTACTTCAACACGACGCCGATCGGCCGCGCCGTCACGGGCACGCTGCTCGTGCGCGCCATGAAGGAGGACGGCGTCGACATCTGGGGCGACGGCTCCACCTACAAGGGCAACGACATCGAGCGGTTCTACCGCTACGGCCTGCTGGCCAACCCGCGGCTGCGCATCTACAAGCCGTGGCTCGACGCCGACTTCGTCACCGAGCTCGGCGGACGCCAGGAGATGAGCGAGTGGCTCGTCGCACACGGCTTCCCCTACCGCGACTCCGCCGAGAAGGCCTACTCGACCGACGCCAACATCTGGGGCGCCACGCACGAGGCCAAGACGCTCGAGCACCTGGACGTGTCCCTCGAGACCGTCGACCCGATCATGGGTGTGAAGTACTGGGATCCCTCCGTCGCGATCGAGACCGAGGACGTCACGGTGACCTTCGCCGGCGGCCGCCCGGTCGCGCTCAACGGCGTCGAGTTCGCCGACCCGGTGGAGCTCGTGTTCGAGGCCAACCGCATCGGCGGCCGGCACGGCCTGGGCATGAGCGACCAGATCGAGAACCGCATCATCGAGGCGAAGTCGCGCGGCATCTACGAGGCCCCGGGCATGGCGCTCCTCTTCATCGCATACGAGCGCCTCGTCAACGGCATCCTCAACGAGGACACCCTCGCGACCTACCACGAGCAGGGCCGGCGCCTGGGCCGCCTCATGTACGAGGGCCGCTGGCTCGAGCCGCAGTCGCTCATGCTGCGCGAGTCGATCCAGCGCTGGGTCGGATCCACGATCTCGGGCACCGTGACGATCCGCCTGCGCCGCGGCGACGACTGGACGATCCTCGACACCGTCTCCCCCAACCTGTCCTACGGTCCGGAGAAGCTGTCCATGGAGCGCGTCGGCGACGCCGCGTTCGGTCCGGTGGACCGGATCGGCCAGCTCACGATGCGAAACCTCGACATCGCCGACTCGCGTGCGCGCCTCGAGCAGTACGCGGGCCTCGGACTCGTGGGCGGAGCGACGGGCGAGCTCGTCGGCCGCGTGACGGCGGGCGAGGCCTCTGAGATCGCGGCCGCGGTCGAGGGCACGACTCTCGCCGACACCGAGGAGGCCCTGGCCGACGCGGTGGACGCGGCGAGCGAGGGCGCGGCGTTCGACGCAGGCACGGACTGAGCCCGGGTCTTCGAGGGGGGCGGATGCTGCGGCATCCTCCCTCGTTCCGGGACTCGCCCCCGGCGCCCTGCGCCTGCGCCCTCGCCGCGCCCTGCGCCGGCGCCCTCGCTGCGCCCCGCGCGACGCCCGCACGATCCTGCGACGGATGCACGACCGGATTCGCCGATCCCTCGTGCATCCGTCGCGTCGTCGTGCAGACGTCGCGCCGGTGCACCACCGTTCATCGCTAACTTGCACATCGATGTGCAGGTTAGTAGTACACTGGTCCGGTGACAGACACCACCGCACCCCGCCGTCAGCGCAGGGACGCCGCCGAGAACCGGGCCGGCATCCTCGCCGCCGCCTCGCAGACCCTCGCCGCGGATCCGCACGCGTCCGTCGACCAGATCGCCCGCGCCGCCGGCCTCAGCCGCCGCGCGCTGTACGGCCACTTCGACGACCGCACCGCGCTGGTGCACGCGCTGATCTCCGCGGGCGCAGCGCGCTTCAACGCCGTCGCACAGCGGGTCGACGACACTGACAGCCGGATCGCCCTGGCCCGCCTCACCGCCGACCTGTGGCGCGAGGCCGCGCATGTGCAGGTGGCCGCGGCGATCGCGCTCAACGAGGCGCACGTGGAGGAGACCGCCGCCGCCCTCGCACCCCTGAGGCGCGTGCTCGCCGCGCTCGTGCGTCGCGGCCAGGAGGACGGCGAGCTGCGCCAGGACATGGCCGCCCCCACGCTCGCGCGCCTCATCGAGGAGAGCGCCCGCACCGTCGTCACCCGCACCGACGCCTCCTCCCCCGTCGCCGGAGACATCGCGGTGCGCGCCGTGCTCAGCATCGCGGGCCTCGGCTGGCGCGAGATCGACGCGCTGCTCATCGCGCACCCCGACCTCTCGTGGACCGGTGCGCCGGATACGCTTGCCACGATTCCCGCCGAGGAGGGCCGCGCATGAGGATCGCCGTGCATGACGTCAGCAAGGGTAAGAAGGGCCATGCGCTGCCCACCACCTCGCTCGAGATCGAGACGGGCCACGCCCGGTTCGTGCTCGCCGAGACCGAGCTGCGCCCCACGGTGCTGGGGCTCATCGCCACCGGCCGGATGCGTCCCGACACGGGCGAGGTCACCATCGACGGCACCCGGAACGACCGCGACCTGCGCCGCCGCATGGCGCTCGTCGACGCCCCCGAGGTCAGCGACCCGCACCCCGGGGTGACGCTCGCCGCGGTCGTGGGCGAAGAACTCATGTTCGCGGGACTCCCCGCCACCCCGCTGCACGCCCGGCGCTGGCTCGAGCAGATCGGCTTCGCCGAGCTCGCCGCGCAGCCGATCGGCACGATCAAGCCCTCTGTGCGCGTGCGCGTCATGGCCGAGCTCGCCGTGCTGCGCGACGACGTGGAGGGGTTCGTCCTGGTCTCCCCCGACCGTCACGGCGGACGGCCCGAGGGCTGGTGGCGCATCGCCACGGAGTTCGCCGAGCGCGGCTTCGCCGTGCTCGTGATCGTCGGCGGATCCGCGGCCGCCGTCATCGAACGCCTCCCCGAGGCGCTCGAGACCGACTATCCGTCCAACGCCACGGTCCCCGTCCGGCCGCTCGCAGACGTGACCGGATCCACGACCGTGAGGGACGCGGATCCGGTCACGCCAATGGACGATCCCGCGGACGCCCCTGGGGACGTCGAGCGAGCACCGGCGCAGCCGGAGCGAGACGAAACGCCGCTGCCCGCGGGAGACCCCGTTTCGTCTCGATCGGCTTCGCCGTCCTCGCTCCACGACCCCGTTGTGGACGATCCGGCCGCCCCGGAGGCAGCCGACCCCGGGGAGGACCAGACGGCCCCCGTGCCGGATCCCGCCCCGGTCGCCAACCCCACTGACACCGACCCCACCGACACCGCGAACGGAGCCGAGCGATGAAGATCCCCGCGATGATCGGCGCCGAACTGCGCCGGCTGACCGCGAGCCCGATGGCCGTGATCGCCCTGATCGCCCTGATGGCCGTGCCGATCCTCTACGGCGGCCTGTACCTGTGGGCCAACCAGGATCCGTACGGCAAGTTCAGCGAGGTGCCTGTCGGCCTCGTCGTCGAGGATGCCGGATCGACCTCGAACGGCACCACCACGAACTACGGCGAGAAGGTCGCCGACAACCTCGTCGAGGGCAAGGCCTTCGACTGGCAGCGCATGAGCGCCCCCGCCGCGCGCGCCGCGCTCAAGAACGGCGACGTCGACTTCACGGTGACGATCCCGAAGACGTTCTCCGAGGCGCTGCTGTCCGCGTCCGGCACGAGTCCGCATCAGGCGCGGATCGAGCTCGAGACCAACGACGCCAACAACTACCTCGCCTCGTCGATCGGATCCGGCGCGGTCGAGAAGATCCGCCGGTCGGTGGCCGAGATGGTCGGCCAGGAGGCCGCGGACAAACTGCTCACGGGGCTCAGCGACGTGCGCGACAAACTCGGCGAAGCCGCCGACGGCGCCTCGCAGCTGCACGACGGTGCGAACACGGCGCTCTCCGGCAGCGGACAGCTCGCCGACGGCACCGCGCAGCTCGCTGACGGTGCGTCACAGCTCGCCGGCGGCACGCGGCAGATCGCGGACGGCTCGCAGCAGCTGGCCGACGGCGCGGCGACCCTCGCGAACGGCGCACAGCAGGTGAGCGACGGGAACCAGCAGATCGCACAGTACGCGAACGAGGCCGGATCGCTCGTTCAGCAGGCGACCGACGCCCTGCCTCAGGTGCGCAGCGACATCGCCAGCGCTCTCGCGGACCGCGGGCTCTCACAGGCAGAGATCGACGCGGTGCTCGCGAAGCTGGATCCGCTCGGCGACGATCTGCGCAACGGCAATGACAGGGTGCAGGGCGCGGTCGGCAAGATCGACCAGCTCGCCGACGGCAGCGCCCAGGTCGCGTCCGGCAGCGCCACGCTCGCCGACAAGTCGCAGCAGCTCGCGAACGGCGCCCAGACCGCAGCCTCGGGCGCGGCGACGCTAAGCACGGGCGCGGCCAGCGCCCGCGACGGCGCCAAGGCCCTGCACGACGGCCTCGGCACCCTCGCCACCGGCATCGGCACGCTGCATGACGGCCTCGTGGCCGGCGTCGACGCGATCCCCGCCTCCACGCCCGACCTTCGCGAGCAGCAGGCGAAGACCATCGCGAACCCCGTCGACGTGTCCAGCGACAAGGTCGCCGCCGCGAAGGACTACGGTCAGGGTCTCGCGCCGTTCTTCGCCGCGCTGGCTGGCTGGATCGGCATCTACGCCCTGTTCCTCATCATCAAGCCGATCTCGCGGCGCGCGGTGACGGCGCTGCACTCGCCCATCCGGATCACCCTCGCCGGCTGGCTCACCCCCGCGGCCTTCGGCGCCGTGCAGATGGTGGGCCTGCTCGGCGTGCTCGCCTGGGCGCTCGGGTTCACGTTCCAGAACGGGTGGGGCGCGCTCGGGATCATGGTGCTCGCCTCGGCCACCTATGCGGCGATCATCCTCGCATTGAACGTCTGGCTGGGATCCGTGGGGCAGTTCGTGGGCCTCGTGCTCATGGTGCTGCAGCTCGTGACCGCGGGCGGCACGTTCCCGTGGCAGACGCTGCCCGCGCCGCTCGCCGCGCTGCACCATGTGCTGCCGATGGGATACGTGGTGGATGCGATGCGCCAGTTGATGTACGGCGGGCAAGTCGGGAGGGCGATGACGGATCTGGCGGTGCTGGGGATCTGGCTGGTCGGATCCCTGCTGCTGGCCATGATCGGTGTGACCCGGATGACGCACAAACGCACGCTGCGCGACCTGCAGCCCAGCCTGATCGGCTGAGCGGCGGACCGGGCCGCCCGGATCCCGCCCTCGACAGGCCGCCATCCGGGGCTCGGATCCCGAGCCCCGGATCCCGGCGGTGGGATCCGCGAAACCGAACTCTCGTCCCGAGACCGCGCAACTTATCGTGGGTCTCGGGACGCAGGTTCGGTCTCGCGGTCATCGTGGCGCAAGGGCGTCGGCCAGGACCGGACGGCGATCGCCCCGCGCTAGGATGCCAACACGTCTCGCGCGCTGCGACCCGATCCTTCCGGCAGTGAGACTCCGTGTCACGCGAAGGAGCGCTCATGTCGTCAGCCGATCCCACGGTGAAGCCCCGGCGCGCGGGCCGGATCGTCGGGCGCACCGTCTTCGGGGTGCTCGCGGGGATCGTGATCCTCGCCACCGCCGCCGCCCTTTTCCTGGTGTGGACCGCGCAGCGCTCGTTCCCGCAGACCGCCGGAGAGCTCGCGCTCAAGGGGCTGCAGGCGCAGGTGACCGTGCAGCGCGACGATCGCGGGATCCCGACGGTCACGGCCGACAACACGCACGACCTGTTCTACGCACAGGGGTTCGTGCACGCGCAGGACCGCTTCTGGGAGATGGACTTCCGCCGGCACGTCACGAGCGGCAGGGTCGCCGAGCTGTTCGGATCCTCGCAGGTCGCCACCGACGAGTTCCTGCGCACTCTCGACTGGCACGGCATCGCTGAGAAGGAGGTCGCGGCGATGGACGCCACCACCCGCGGCTACTACCAGGCCTACGCGGACGGGGTGAACGCCTACCTCGCAGACCACAAGGGGGCAGAGGCATCCTTCGAATATGCCGTGGTCGGCATGACCAATCCCGACTACGGCATCGAGCCCTGGACGCCCGCCGATTCGGTCGCCTGGCTGAAGGCGATGGCCTGGGATCTGCGCGGCAACGTCGAGGACGAGACCACCCGTGCGCTGCTGGCTCCCACCGTCGATGCCACCACGCTGAACGAGATCTACCCCGCGTACCCGTTCGACGAGCACCCCGTCATCGTTCCGACCATCACGCCGATGGAGCAGAGCGGGAGCGGGGCGTCCGCCGCGAGCACGTCCGCGACCTCACCGGACGGGACGGGATCGAACGCCGCTCCCGCGGGGACGGCACCCTCCGCGGCGCCCACCGGCGCAACCCCACCCACCGCCGGAGCCGCGGCGAGCGCGTCGGCGACGGTCCGCTGGACCACCGCGGCCGACACCCTCGAGGCCGTCCAGACGCTGCTCGGAGACCCCGGTGAGGGCATCGGATCCAACTCCTGGGTGGTCTCCGGATCCCTCACGGCGACCGGCAAGCCGCTGCTCGCGAACGACCCGCACCTGGGCGCGGCGCTCCCTTCGGTCTGGTACCAGATGCAGCTGCGCTGCCGCACGGTGAGCACCGCCTGCCCGTTCGACGTGGCCGGGTTCTCGTTCTCCGGCCTGCCGAGCATCGTGATCGGGCACAATGCGAACATCGCCTGGGGTTTCACCAACCTCACCACCGACGTGACCGACCTGTACATCGAGAAGATCGACGGTGACAGCTACTGGCGCGACGGCGTGCGCGTTCCACTGCAGACGCGCACCGAGACCGTCAAGGTCGCGGGCTCCGCCGACATCACGCTCACCGTCCGCTCCACCGCGCACGGCCCGATCGTCTCCGGGCTGACCGACGACTTCACCGCGCTCGCGAAGGCCCCCATCGTGGGGCGCACCGACACGACCTCACCGGGGGGCGAGACGGGCGTCGCCCCCGATGCCGCGACCGACGCGCTTCCCGGGCAGTACGCGGTGAGCCTGCGCTGGACCGCACTGGATCCGGGCACCACGTCGACCGCCATCTTCGCCATGAACACCGCTGCGGACTTCACCGACTTCCGGCACGCGGCGTCGCTGTTCGACGTGCCAGCGCAGAACCTCATCTACGCCGACCAGAAGGGGAACATCGGATACCAGACGCCGGGCCGCCTGCCGATCCGCGGTGCGGGCAACGGCTACTACCCGCAGCCGGGGTGGACGAGCGCATCCGACTGGACCGGCTACATCCCCTTCGAGAAGCTCCCCGTCTCCTACAACCCCGACGCGGGCTACATCGTCACCGCGAACAACGCGATCGTGCCGGACAGCTACCCGTACTTCCTGTCGCGCGACTGGGACTACGGCTATCGCGCTGCGCGGATCGCCGATCTCATCGAGCGCACCGCGAAGCAGCATCCGCTCACCGCGGAGGACATGCGAGACATCCAGTTCGATCAGCAGAGCTGGATCGGCAAACAGCTCGCGGCGGAGATGCAGGAGATCCCGGCCTCGAAGGACGCCGGCGTGCGCGGGGCCGTGGCGCTGCTGAAGACTTGGGATGCACAGGCCACCGCCGACTCCCCCGCTGCGGCCTATGCGAACGTGCTCTGGCAGCACCTGGCGCTCAACCTCTTCGCCAACCGCGAGCATCCGCTGCCGATGGACGGGCAGGGTCGGCTGTTCACCGTGGTCGGACCGATGCTCGAGAACCCGGATGACCCGCTCTGGACCAACCCGAAGATCGGCGTGTCCGGGCGCGACGAGATGCTGGCTCTGTCGGCGAAGCAGGCCTACGACGAGCTCTCGAAGGCGCAGGGGCCGGATCCGGCTCGGTGGAACTGGGGCGATCTGCACGCGATCACGCTCACGCACCAGACGCTCGGCAAGAGCGGCATCGCGCCGATCGAGTGGCTGTTCAACCGCGGACCGTATCCGGTCGGGGGCGGATCCTCCCTCGTCGACGCCACCGGGTGGACGCTCGGCGGCTCCTACGCGACGACCACGGTGCCGTCGATGCGGATGGTGGTCGACCTCTCCGACTTCGACGCCTCCACGTGGAACCACCTCACCGGCGCGAGCGGCCACGCCTTCAGCCCGCACTACACCGACCAGACCGAGAACTGGTCGAAGGGCGTGCAGTCCCCCTGGGCGTTCACGAAGAAGGCGGTGGACGCCGCAACCGTCGACACCCTCGTGCTGAAGCCCGCGGGCTGAGCGGGGTCGGCGTCCTCACCGCCGCATGTGATGGAGTAGAGGCCACAGTGCTGAATCGCGGCATCGAGCTCTTGCCCAGCCGACCCCACCCTCTGGGGACCGTTCCACTGGAGGCCGGCGGTCCATCCGGCTGAAGAAGTCTCGAATGGCTGGACCATCCCCGCCGGATCCCTCCGCCAGGCGGGCAGAGCTCAGTCCGATGCCCCAGCCACGCTCACAGCGTCCAGGTGTGCACGGGGTCTCCGGTGTGCATGCGCTCGAGGTAGTCGGCGAGCATTCCGTGCAGCGCCTCCGACCGCGTGGCGCCGGCGCCCTCGCGGGCGGCGACGGCCTCCCGCTGCCACACCGCGCCGTTGCGGCCCGTCAGGCAGCGCTGCTCGATGACGCCGAGGTAGCGGTCGCGCGCGACCGGATCCACCCCGAAGCCGTCCAGCCCTTCGGCGGCGAGTGGCAGCAGCCGGCGCAGCACGAGCTCGCGCGGACCGATCCAGCCCACCTCGGGCCAGTACAGCCGCGACTCGATGCCGTCGCGCGCCGCGGAATGCAGGTTCTCCTCGGCGGCGTCGAACGTCATCTGCGTCCACAGCGGCCGGTCGGCCAGGGCGAGACTGCGCACGAGGCCGTAGTAGAAGGCGGCATCGGCCAGCACGTCCACGATCGACGGCCCGGCGGGAAGCACACGGTTCTCGAGACGCAGGTGGTAGCGGTCGCCGTGCCCGTCGTAGATCGGCCGGTTCCAGCGGTAGACAGTGCCGTTGTGCATGCGCAGCTCGGCGAGCGCGGGAGTGCCGCCGCGCGCGAGCACCTCGAACGGATCCTCATCGGTCGTCACCGGCAGCAGAGCCGGGAAGTAGCGGGAGTTCTCCTCGAAGAGGTCGAAGATCGAGGTCACCCAGCGTTCGCCGAACCACACGCGCGGGCGCACCCGCTGGTTCTTCAGCTCGACCGAGCGGGTGTCGGTCGCCTGCTCGAACAGCGGGATCCGGGTCTCGTGCCACAGGGCCCGCCCCGCGAAGAACGGCGAGTTCGCCGCCAGAGCCACCTGCACGCCGGCGATGGCCTGCGCCGAGTTCCAGTAGGCCGCGAAGTCGGCGGGGTCGACCTGCAGGTGCAGCTGCACCGAGGTGCACGCGGCTTCGGGCAGGATCGTGTCGCACACGATGTCGAGGCTCTCCCGGCCGCCCGCACCGCCCAGTGCGGAGCCGTCGAGGCGCAGCTCGATGTCCTCACCTCGGGCCGCGAGGATCTGCTGGCTGAGCAGGTCGTAGCGCGGATCCTCGGAGAGCCACTCGCTCGTGAAGTGGTGCTCGTCGAGCGTCGGGAGCATCCCGATCATCGCGAGCCCGCACCCCGTGCTGCGCGCCTTCGCGTCGGCGGCGTTCAGCGCCTCGCGCAGCGAGTCCTCCAGCCGGATCACGTTACCGCCGGCGAGGGGGCGCGGTTCGACGTTGATCTCGATGTTGAACTGACCGAGCTCGGTCTGGAACGCGGGATCGGCGATCGCCTCGAGCGCCCGTGCGTTGGCCATGGCCGGGTCGCAGGCGTCGTCGACCAGGTTCAGCTCGATCTCGAGACCCAACCGCGGCTCTGACACCTCGAACTGGCCGTCGGCGAGCATGCTGGCCAGGGCATCGAGGCACCGCGCCGTCTTCTCGCGGAACCGCGTGCGGTCCTGCCGGGTGAACACCCGGTCGTCGACTCGGTCTCCCATGAGCAGAAGCTACTCGCCCGTTGTCGGCGCGTCGAGGTCGGATCCGACGATCCCGGGGGCTCACACCCGGACGTCCTGCTCCCGTGCGGCGCGGAACGCGATCGCCGCGATGCCGAGAGCGGATCCGAGGAACACGACCGCGAGGATCGCCCAGCCTGCGAAGCCGAGCGCGATGGCCGTCGCGTTCACCAGGATCGGCGCGACCAGGGAGCCGATCGAGAACGTCATGCCGAACACGCCCTGATAGGCGCCCGCGCGCACCGGATCGGCGAGCTCGAAGCTCAGGCCCCAGCCGCCGGCCTGCGACAGGATCTCGGCGAAGGTGTGCGCGACGAGTGCGACGAGCAGCACCGCGACGGCCGCCACGACAGGGAGTCCCGCGGCCGAGGCGTAGACGAGGCAGGCGCCCGCCATGAGCGCGCCGGCGATCAGCGAGACCCTGCCCGCGACGCGCAGGTCGTGCGTGTTCCGCGACAGCCGCACCTGGAAGAGCACGACCAGCACGGTGTTCGAGATGAGGAGCACCGAGACGGTCGCGTCCGGAGCGGTGGTGGCATGAGTGATCCACAGCGGCACGCCGACCTCGGCGACGCCGAACTGCATGCCGAACGCGGCGGAGAACAGGGTGAGGAGCAGGTAGCGGGGATCGCGCCAGGGCGAGCGGGCCCGCCAGTCTCGACGGAGCTCGCGCTCTGCGGCCGCCGTCGCGGCGGTGTTCACGGATCCGGTCTCGGTCGTGATCTTCTCGGCCACCCGCGCCACGGCATCGACCGACGCGGGGAGTCGCAGCAGCGGGATCGCGCCGATCGCGCAGATCGCCCCGGCGATCACGATGACCGCTCGGTAGGCGACGGGGGTTCCGATCGCGAGTGCGATCGCGGCGATACCGGATCCGGCCGCGATCGAGAGGTTCGTCACGGTGCGCAGCACCGCGCGAGCGTGCACCCGGTTGTCCCCGGTGAAGCCGCGGGCGATCACCGCTGAGCGGGACGACTGCGCCAACGCGTCGAGGAAGCCGCTCGCGACGGCCAGCGCGATCGCCGTGGCGAACGTGCCGACGAAGGCGTACGCGATGAGGAGGAGTCCCGCCGCGACCTCGAACACGAACGACAGCCGCCGCGCGCTCCACCTGTCGGCGAGCCATCCGCCGAGGAACGACGCGAGGATGCTGCTGCCGCTCGCCGCGGCGAGGACGATCGCCGCCTCGCCGCCGCTGAGCCCGACCACCCGGATGAAGTAGAGCACGGTGATCGACAGGAAGACGCCGCGGCCGATGCGCGCCACCGTGGTGGCGGCGACCAGCGCCCGCAGCACCGGATCGTCGAGGGATCCGATGATCCGGCCGATCGGACCCGGGCGGCGCAGGGTCTGCGTGCCCGCCGGATCCGAACTCATAGGGTTCGATCCTATGCCGCACGCGACGGGAGGCCGCGGTCGGCGCCGGCGCGACTGTCACTTACGCCCTGGCCGCTGCCCTGCGGCCGTGGACGCCCCGGCCCGCGACGCCGCCGGCATCGATCTGCGACTCGGGCGGCGGCCTACGCTGGTCCTGTGCAGCGGACGACGATCGAAGGGGTCCGGATCGCCTGGGCTCGTTCGGCGTCCGACGTCCGCCGGGAGACCGCCCACGCCCTGATCCGGGCTCTGGCCGCCGAGCTGGCCCCGGGTTCCGACCTGCGGATCGTGCGGCGTTGCGTGCAGTGCGGTGGACCGCATGGGCGTCCGCTGCTGCCCGACGCCCCGCTGCACGCGAGCATCGCGTACGCGGAGCCCTGGGTGGTCGTGGCCGCCACCCACGAGCAGGACTCCGCCGCGATCGGGATCGACGCCGAGCACGCGGGGACGATGCCTGCCCTCCGCGCGCTGTTCGCCCCGGCCGACCCGCCGGATCTGCGCGGGTGGACGGCCATCGAGGCGGTGCTCAAGGCCGACGGGCGGGGGCTCGCCCTGCCGCCGGATCAGGTGCGATTCACCCCCGACGGCTTGGCGACTGTGCCTGGCGGCGGCGACTTCCGGATCCTGCCGGTCGATGTCGACCCGGAGTTGATCGTCACCCTCGCGAGACGGCTTCCGGACTCAGGCCCGAGACCCACTCATCGACGGTGACCACCTCGGCCTGACGCGGGAACACCTTCTCCAGCAGCACCCGGTGCACCTCCGCATCCTGATCCGCACAGGCGTCCGCAAGGACCGTGAGCCCGAAGTCCTGGTCGGCCGCTTGGCGCACGGTGCTCAGCACGACGCCACTCGTGGCGACGCCCGCGAGCACGAGTTCGGTCGCACCGAGCCCTCGGAGCACCACGTCGAGGTCGGAGGCGAAGGCGCCGACGCGGCGCTTGACGACGATCGGCTCCCCCGGCCGCGGCGCGAGGTCGGCGACGACCTGCGACGCCTCGGCCGACTCCACGAGAAGTGGTCCGAGCGGTGAGTCCTTGATCGCGCCGAAGGCCTTGTTCCGCGCGGACGCCTCGGGGAAGCCCTCGCGGAAGCCGACGCGCACGAAGACGACGGGGATCGCGCCCGCGCGGGCCGCGTCGAGGGCGCGCCGCGCCGCCGGGATCACGCCGGGTGCGAGCTCGGCATAGCGAGCCGCGAAGCCGTTCTGGAAGTCCATGAGCAGGAGTGCAGTGGTCATGCGCGGCATCCTCGCACACATTAGACAGTTTTACCTGTGCAGTTTAGGCTGTCGATATGCCCGAGACTCCGTCCGAGACCTCCACGGTCACGCCGACGCCCACGCAGACGGCGCTCGATCTGCGCACCGTCGTCGCGCGCCTCCTCCGTCGGTTCCGTGAGGCAGGAGCCGACGACGCGCTGACGCCGTCGCAGGCGTCGGCCCTCGCCCGACTGGGCAAGGGCGGTGTCTCGACGGTGAGCGCCCTCGCGTCCGCCGAGCGCGTGCGACCGCAGTCGATGGCGGCGACGGTCGAGGCCCTCGAGAGCGCCGGCTTCGTCACCCGCAGCCAGGATCCGAACGACGGACGCCGCCAGATCATCGACCTCACGGACGCCGGCTGGGCCCGTATCGCGGGCCAACGGGACGCCGCCGCGGCCTGGCTCGAGCACGCACTCACCGAGCTCGACGCGGAAGATCTGCGCGCGGTCTCGGTCGCGATGTCGGTGCTCGAGCGGATGCTGCCCTGATGCCGTCCCGCCGGGGCCTGCGGGGAGGGCCGGCGCCCGAAGGCCGCTTCGATCGGCGATTGCTCGCCCCGATGATGGTGGGGGCGATCCTCAACCCGATCAACACGGCCATCATCGCCGTGGCGCTCACCCCGATCGGCCTCGCCCTGGGCGCTCCCGCACGCGAGACGGTGTGGCTCGTGTCGAGCCTCTACCTCGCCACCGCGATCGGTCAGCCCCTGGTCGGCCGGCTCGTCGACATCTTCGGGGTTCGCTCCCTGTTCCTGCTCGGCGCGGTGCTGGTGACGGCCGCCGGCGCGATCGGACTGCTCGCCCCGGAGAGCCGCGACAGCATCTGGTGGCTCGTCGCGGCGCGCGTCATCCTCGGCCTCGGCACGTGCGCCGGCTACCCCGCCGCCATGCACATGATCCGCGCGGAGGGCGAGCGCACCGGCATCGCCTCCCCCGCGGGGATCCTCACCCTGCTCTCCGTGACGACGCAGACGATCGCCGTCGTCGCCCCCGCGCTCGGCGGCGTGCTGATCGGCGCCTGGGGCTGGCGAGCCACCTTCGCGGTGAACGTGCCGCTGGGACTCGCCACGCTGCTCCTCGGCGCCCTGTTCCTGCCGCGCCGGACCGGTCTGGAGCCCGCCCCCGAGGATCGCCCGCGGATCGACGGGATCGGGATCGTCCTCTTCGCCGTGGCCATGCTCGCGCTGCTGGTCTTCCTGCAGAACATCGCGCCCGCGTTGATCTGGCTGCTCGCCGTCGCCCTCGTCGCAGGCGCGGGCTTCGTCTGGTGGGAGCGCAGGATCTCGGATCCGTTCATCGACGTGCGGGTGCTCTCCGGCAACGGTCCCCTGCTGCTCAGCTATGTCCGGTCACTGCTCACCGCGACCATCTCCTACACGTTCGTGTACGGCTTCACGCAGTGGCTCGAAGATGGGCGCGGTCTCACGCCGACCGTTGCGGGGCTGATCCTGCTGCCCGTGTTCGCAACCGGCATCGCCGTGGCGCTCGCGTTCGGGCGGCGCCCCGAGGTCGTCTGGAAGCTGCTGTTGGGATCCGTCGCGCAGCTCGTCGCCGGCGTGCTGGTGCTGTTCATGACCGGGACCTCCCCTATCTGGTTCCTCGTGCTCGCGATGCTGATCCTCGGCATCCCGCAGGGGCTGAACAACCTCGCGATCCAGAACGCGCTGTACTTCCAGGCCGAGCCCGAGCGGATCGCGTCGTCCGCGGGGCTGCTGCGCACGTTCTTCTACCTCGGCGCGATCGTGTCCGCTGTGATCTACGGCAACGTCTACGGCGCACGGGCGACGACACCCGGCCTGCACGTCCTGGGCTGGGTCGTGGTCGGGATCGCGGTGGTGTTCCTGCTCATCACGGTGTTCGACCGATCGCTCGCCCGGATCGGGCGCTCCGACCGCGGCGACGCGGCCTGATCTTGCCGTCCGAGCGGAGCGATCAGGCCTCGCTCACTGCGCGCGGATTCACGCTCAGCGCCTCGGTCACCGGCGCCGGCTCGACCGCCGCGAGAGCCCCGGCCGCCTCGGGCAATGCCGGAAGCGCGGTCTGGTCGAGCCAGGCGTCGAAGAACGCCTCGAGCCGACGGCCCGCGATCGACGCGGCGAGCGTGCGGAAGTCCTCCGTCGTGGCGGTCGCGCCCGCGAAGCGCTCGGTCCAGGTGCGCAGGATCCGGAAGAACGCGTCGTCGCCCACCGTCAGCCGCAGCGCGTGCAGGGCGAGAGCGCCGCGCTTGTACACGCGGTCATCGAACATGAGCTCCGGACCGGGATCCGAGAGCACGAGATCCTGCGGCTCGGTGGCGAGCGCCGCCCAGTGCCCGAGCGCCTTCGCGTGAGCGCTGTGCCCGCCGCTGCGCTCGGACCAGATCCACTCGGCGTAGCAGGCGAAGCCCTCGTTGAGCCAGATGTCGCGCCACCGGGCGACCCCGACGCTGTTGCCGAACCACTGGTGGGCGAGCTCGTGCGCGATGAGACGCTCGAGGCTGCCCTTCCCGTCGATGTGGTTGGCGCCGAACACGCCCATGCCCTGCGCTTCGAGCGGGATCTCCAGGTCATCAGCCGTCACCACGAGTCGATAGGACGGCAGCGGGTACGGCCCGAAGGACTCGGTGAACACCGCCATCATGCGCGGCAGGGGCGCGAGGTCGGCCTGCACCCGAGCAGCCAGCGGGGCCGGGTGCAGCACCTGCCCCACGACGCCCGCGAGATCCATGCCGCGCGAGACATATTTTCCGATCTGCACCGTCGCGAGATAGCTCGGAGTCGGCGTGCTGCGCTCGAAGACCCAGGTCGTGCGCCCGCCCTTGGTCGCCGAGGAGACGGGCTCGGCCGCGGCGACCGCGTACCCGGGGTCGGTCGTGATCGAGAGCCGGTACGTCGCCTTGTCGGAGGGGTGGTCATTGCAGGGGAACCACGACGGCGCGCCGATCGGCTGCGAGGCGACGATGGCGCCGTCCTCCAGCTCCTCCCATCCGAGCGTGCCCCAGCGGGTGCGCCGCGGGCGCGGGGCGCCCCCGTAGGAGATCGTGAGCTCGAACGGATCCCCCGCCGCGAGCTCACGGCCGAAGGCGACCTTGAGCTTGCGGTCGGTCTGGGTGAAGCCGATGCGCCCGCCGACGTCTCCGCGCACCTTGGTCGCGCGCAGCCCGGCAAGATCCAGGGAGACCGCCTTGGTCGCCTCGACGGCGCGCCCGCGCACGATCGCGACGCCGTCCAGCCGGTTCGTGCCGAGGCGGTAGTCGATGCTCAGGTCGTAGTGCTCGACGCGGTACCGGCGATCGCCGGAGTGCGGGGTGTAGTCGTCGGGGCTCACTGTTCCATGCTCACAGATCGCGCGGCCCGGTGCGCGCCCGTTCGGCGCCGCCGCCGGATCGCCCTCATTCGGCCGCCTGGTAGCTTCGCACCTTGACCGCACGCCACGGGCCGATCGGGTTGCCGCTCCATCGGCTCCCGACTGGCACGCTCTCCCCGCGCATCACGAGGGACGCCGGTCCCACCGTGGCATCGGATCCGATGGTCGCGGCCGGCAGGATCACGCTGTGCGGGCCGAGGGTCGCACCGGCCTCGAGTGTGACCGTGTCGATGCTCATCACGCGGTCGTGGAAGAGGTGCGTCTGCACCACGCAGCCGCGGTTGACCGTGGCGCCGTCGCCGAGCGTCACGAGATCCGGCTCCGGCAGCCAGTAGCTGTCCGTCCAGACGCCCTTCCCGATCGTGGCGCCGAGCGAGCGCAGCCACACGGCGAGCGCGGGCGTGCCCGCCGCGGCGTTGGCGAACCACGGGGCGGCCATCATCTCGGTGAACGTGTCGGCGACCTCGGTGCGCCAGACGAAGCTCGACCACAGCGGGTGCTCCCCCGGGCGGATCGGCCCTACGAACGCCCACTTCGCTGCGGTCGCGAATCCCGCGGCGACGGCGCCCGCGACCAGCAGGACGAGGCCGGAGAGCACCACGGTCCAGACCGGACCGAGGCTCTCGGCCAGCGCGGCGAGCGTGAGCAGCACCGCCAGCCCGAGCGCGCAGGTGAGGATGACCGGCACGATGCGGCACAGCTCCCACAGACCACGCGCGACCCGCAGTCCCGTGCGAGGGCGGTAGGTGCGCTCCAGATCCGACTCGTTCACCACTCGGCGCAGGCGCACCGGCGGGGAGCCGAGCCACGACGATCCCGCCTTCGCCTTGTCCGGCGCCACCGAGAGCACCGCGACGAGGCCGTCCTTGGGCACCTTGTGCCCGGCGCCCGCCATGCCGGAGTTGCCGAGGAACGCGCGCTTGCCGATCCGCGCCGCGGCCAGGCGCATCCATCCGCCGCCGAGCTCGTAGGAAGCGACCATCGTGTCATCGGCGAGGAACGCACCGTCGTCGATCGTGGTCATCGACGGGATCAGCAGCACCGTGGAGATCTCCACCTCCTTGCCGACTTTCGCCCCGAGCAGGCGCAGCCAGGCGGGGGTGAACAGGCTCGCGTACAGCGGGAAGAGCAGCGTGCGGGCGGAGTCGAGCAGTCGCTCGGTGGTCCACGCCTGCCACGCGACCCGACCGCGGACCGGGTGGATCCCCTCGCGCAGCCCGATCGAGAGCAGCCGGGTCGCCGCCACGACGAGCACGGCGAACACGAGTCCGGTCACGAGCACCGACGGGACGAGCCAGATCGCCAGCCCCGGAAGCGCATCGCCGAGCGAGGCGGCACCACGCGCGCCCTGCACGAGCACGAGGGCGCCGAGGGCGAAGGCGAGCACGGGCAGGAGCCCGAGGCCCATGCTCGATACGGCATATGCCCACAGCCAGCGCCTCGGCGCGGGCGGGCGCTCGGGCGCGAGCGGGGCGGACTTCCCGCCGACGCGCACCGCGGGGGAGCCGGCCCAGCGCTGCCCGGCGCGCACTCGGCCGAAGACGGCGGATCCGGGGGCGACCTCGGCCGCGCGACCGATGCGGGTGCCGGGGGCGAGGGTGCTGCGAGCGCCCACCACCGCGCCCGCACCGATGCGAATCCCGCCGATGCGCACCGTGTCGCCGTCGATCCAGTAGCCGGAGAGGTCGACCTCGGGCTCGATCGCCGCACCCCGACCGATGTCGAGCATGCCGGTCACGGGCGGCAGCGTGTGCAGGTCGACGTCGGGGCCGATCTTCGCCCCGAGCGCCCGGGCGTAGTAGCTCACCCACGGAGCGCCCGCGAAACCGACGGGATCGATCTGGTGGCTGACCTGCTCCGCGAGCCAGAGCCGCAGGTGCACCCCGCCGCCGCGCGGGTAATCCCCGGCCCGCACGCCGGCCAGCAGGATCCTCGCGGCGATCGCGGCGATCGCCATGCGTCCGAACGGGGTCGCGAACACCACGAGGCCGACGATCAGCAGCCACAGCGGCGCCGTCGGCAGCCAGTCGAACCCTGGCACCAGGTGCAGGATCGCGCTGCCGGTGAGCAACCAGAGCACCCACCTGATGCCGCCGAGGACGAACAGCGGCACTCCCAGGAGCGACTGGATCCACTGCATGCGCCGCGGTGTGGGCCGGGACTCGTGGAACTCGCCCGGCTCGTCGTCCTCATCGCCGGCCTCGGCCTCGACGGCGTCGGCCATGCGCCGCAGCCGCGGCAGGTCGTAGACGTCGGCCATCGTGAACTCGGGGGCGCGGGATCGGATCCGGCTCACCAGCTGCGCGGCCGCGAGGGATCCGCCGCCGAGCTGGAAGAAGTCGGCGTCCTCGTCGAGCGGCCGCGTGCCGAGCACGGCGAACCACTGCTCCGCCAGCCAGGCCGCGGTGCCGGTGAGCGTGGAGTCGTCCGCGTCCGGATCCGTGAGCGGCCACGGCAGGGCGGCCTTGTCGACCTTGCCCGAGGTGCGCACGGGCAGGTCGTCCATGACCGCGAGCAGCGGGATGAGCGGCGCCGGGAGCGTCTCGGCGAGCTCGGCGCGCGCGGTCTGCCGGTCGAAGCCCTCGGTCGGCACCACGTACCCGACGAGCAGGGGGATCCCGCCCTCGCTGCGCTGCACGACGACGGTCGCCGCCGTGACCGCGGTGAGGTTCTGCAGCGCGGCTTCGACCTCGCCGAGCTCGATGCGCCGGCCGCCGATCTTCACCTGGTCGTCGGCGCGACCCTGGAACACCAGACCCGCCTCCTCGTACCGCACGAGATCCCCGGAGCGGTAGGCGCGATCCCAGCCCAGGGACGGCATCGGCGCGTACTTCTCCGCGTCCTTGGCCGGATCCAGGTACCGTGCGAGCCCGACACCGCCGATCACGAGCTCGCCGACCTCGCCCTCGGCGACGCGGTTGCCCTGGGCATCGACGACGGCGAGTTCCCAGCCGTCCAGTGGCAGGCCGATCCGCACCGGCTCCCCTGCGCGCAGCGCGTCGCCGTCCATCTCGGCCGCGCACGCGACGACCGTGGCCTCGGTGGGTCCGTAGGTGTTCCAGACCTCGCGGTCCTCGCCCACGAGCCGCGCGGCGAGTTCGGGCGGCAGCGCCTCGCCGCCGAAGATCAGCAGGCGCAGGTTCTCGATCGCGTCCTGCGGCCAGAGCGCCGCGAGCGTCGGCACGGTCGACACCGCGGTGATGCCGTGCCCGAGCAGCCAGGGTCCGAGGTCCTCACCGGAGCGCACCAGCGCGCGCGGCGCCGGCACGAGGCAGGCGCCGTACCGCCAGGCCAGCCACATCTCCTCGCACGAGGCGTCGAACGCGACGGAGAGGCCCGCGAGCACGCGGTCACCGGGGCCGAGCGGCGCGTCCTGCAGGAACAGGTTCGCCTCGGCGTCGACGAACGCGGCGGCGGAGCGGTGGGTCACGGCCACGCCCTTGGGCACGCCGGTCGAGCCGGAGGTGAAGATGATCCAGGCGTCGTCCAAGGGCAGCGGGTGCGGCACCGTCGTGATCGAGACCGAGTTCGGGTGCGGATCCTCCCCGGCGAACAGGCCGGATCCGGGTCGCTCCGCGTTGGCGGGTCGTGCCGGCTCGGCCGTGACGGGGCTTGGTCCGTCCGTTTCGGCCGTGGGGCCATCCCCCCGATCCGCTTCGGGGCGCGCCGGCTCGTCTCGGGGCGCGCCTTGCCCGGGTTCGGCGGCGTGATGCGCCCCGAACGGGGAATCTGCGCCCCGGAACACTCCGCCGGCGCCGATGACGCCGCGCACCTTGGCCTCGCCGAACACGAGGTCGGCCCGCTCCTGCGGATCGTCCGCGTCGACCGGCACGTACGCCGCGCCCGCGGCGAGCGTGCCGAGGATCGCGAGGTACAGCTCCCGCCCGCCGGAGGGCATCCTGATGCCGACCCTGTCGCCGCGCATGACGCCGTGCTCGCGCAACCGGGCCGCCGTCCGCCAGACCTGGGCGAGCAGCTCGGCATAGCTGAGCGCACCGTCCGCGTCCTCGATCGCAGAGGCGTCCGGGTATCGGCGCGCGGTGTCGACCAGGATGTCGATCAGCGTGCGCGGCGGCGCCGCGAGCGCGGCGCGGTCGAGGATGTCTTGCATCGGGTTCCGTTCGAGCGGCTGCACACAGGGCGCGTGCGCGCTCAGGGTACCGCGGGCGGGGAAACAGCAGGTGAAGCGCCCCCGCCGCCCCGCGATCCGGCCGTCGGCCCCCGCGTCAGCCGGCGCCCGGTGGGGTGCGCTTCGAGTCGGCGAGTTCGTCGACCACGAGGGAGCGCTCGTCGATCGTGCCGTTGCGGTAGGCCTGGCGACCGACCATGTGCGCCGACAGCGGGGCGGTCGCGAACTGCATGAGCACGACGGGCGCCACGAGCAGCAGCCCCAGCGCGACTCCGATCACGGAGCGCTGCGAGAGCGCGATCGCCAGGCAGATCAGGAGCAGACCGAGCACCTGCGGCTTCGTGGCGGCATGCAGCCGGTTCGGTACGTCGCGCAGGCGGAGCAGGCCGATGCCGGCGATCAGGCACAGCAGCGCGCCGATCAGCACGAGCACCCAGACTGCGGTGTCCACCACGACGTCGGGGATCCGCAGCTCGAAGACGTTCATCGCTCTCCCCCGTCCCGGCGGGTGCGGTGGGCGAAGGTCTGGTTCATGATGACCCCGTTCATGACGGCGTGTTGTCCCTCCGCGCGACGTAACGCGCGACTGAGATGGACCCGAACACGCCCACCGCGGCGACGACGATCAGCACGGGCAGCGTGCGCGTGTGGTGGTTGATCGCCATATCGGCGCCGAGCACGCACATCACCTCCGTGAGCAGCACGTCGGCGGCGACCGCGCGGTCGAGGATCGACGGTCCGATCACGATGCGGATCACCGCGAGCACGGCGGCGACCGCGAACACGATCATGATGACGAGCAGCAGCGGATTCATCGGCGACCCTCCTCGGATCCGTGCGACGTGCCGGATCCGGTCGACGGACCGGATCCCTGCGGTCGGTGCGGCTTCGGCGAGGTCCCGGCCACCGTACCCCCGAGACGGTCCGCCTCGGCGCGCTCGTCCGCACGCAGCCGGGCTGCCTGCGCCGGCGATCCCAGCGCCCGCACGATGCGCCGCTCCCAGCGCAGCACGCCCGCGCGCTGTCGCTCCACGTCCTCGAGCGAGCGCACGCCGATCACGTGCAGATACAGGGTGCGGGTGTCGCGCTCGGCCTCGACCACGAGGGATCCGGGGATGAGCGACGACGTCACCGCGACGTGGGTCATGACGAGGTCGTCGGCGTAGCGCAGCGGCACCGCGATGATCGCGGCCCCCGGCGCGCGCCGCGGGTTCAGCACCTGCACCGCGACGCTGAGCGAGCCGTGCACGACGGCGGCCAGGAACTGCACCACCAGCAGCGCCGCCCACCACAGGTTGATCCGCCCGGAGAGCTCGATCGTGGGCAGCCGGAACACGCGCGTCACGAACAGCGCCACGGCGATGCCCGTCACGGCCGCCAGCACGGTGAACTGGCCCCAGAGCAGCATCCACAGCACGACCAGCCAGAGCAGGAACGGCAGCTGCAGGCCGATCTCGCGCCAGAGTCCGCGCTTCGTCCCAGGGCTCATGAGGAGGCCTCGTCCCCGTCGAGCATGTCGAGGTGCACGGGCTGCAGCAGGTTGGCGCCGATCCGCTCGCAGAGCCCGTAGATCGGGCCCGCGAAGACCGTCAGTGCGAGGGTGACGGCGACCATGCCTCCCGTGGCAAGGGTCATGATCGTCGGGATCCGGCGCCGCTCCTGCTGCTCGTCGGCGGCCGGTGCGCTGCCGAGATGGGCGATGCGCTCGTTCTCCATCTCCTCCGGCGTCTCGTCCTTGCTCCGCCAGAAGGCGAGGTTCCACGCGCGCATGAGCGCGTACAGCGTGAGCAGAGAGGTGAGCACGCCGCCGACGACGAGCACCCAGATCAGCGGGGTCGCGACCTGCGCGGCCGCCTGGAACAGCGCGAACTTGCCGATGAATCCCGAGAACGGCGGCAGACCGCCGAGGTTGATCGCCGGCACGAAGTACAGCACGGCGATGAGCGGCGCCGCCTTCATGAGGCCGCGCACCTTGAGGATCGAGGTGCTGCCCGCGCGGCGCTCGACCAGCCCCACCGCCAGGAACAGGGTGGTCTGCACGATGATGTGGTGCACGATGTAGTACACCGTCGCGCCGATCGCGGCAGGTGTCGCGATCGCCAGACCGAACACCATGTAGCCGACGTGGCTCACCAGGGTGAACGACAGGATCCTCTTCAGCTCTGCCTGCGCGACGGCGCCGAGTATTCCGATCACCATCGTCGCGAGCGCCACGATCATGAGCAGCGTGTTGATGCTCGACACGTTGAACAGCTGGGTCTCGGTGCGGATCAGCGCGTAGACACCGACCTTGGTGAGCAGGCCCGCGAACACCGCCGTGACCGGGGCCGGGGCGGTCGGGTAGGAGTCGGGCAGCCAGAACGACATCGGGAACACGGCCGCCTTGATGCCGAAGGCGACCACGAGCATGAGGTGCAGCACGAGCTGGGTGCTGGGCGGGATCTCCCCGATCCTCTCGGCGATCTGTGCCATGTTCACGGTGCCGAGCGCGGCGTAGATGAGCGCGATCGCCACGAGGAAAAGCACCGACGAGACCAGCGACACCACGATGTAGACCGCGCCGGTGCGGATCCGGGACTCGGTGCTGCCCAGCGTGATCAGCACGTAGGAGGCGACCAGGAGGATCTCGAAGCCGACGTAGAGGTTGAACAGGTCGCCCGCGATGAAGGCGTTGAAGATGCCCGCGGCGAGGATCAGATACGACGGATTGAAGATCGAGATCGGGGTCTCCTCGGCCCCGTCCGCGGCCCCCTGGCCCACCGAGAAGAGCAGCACGGCGACCAGCACGATGCTCGACACGAGCACGAGCAGGGCGGCGAGCCGGTCGACGTACAGCACGATGCCGAACGGGGCGGGCCAGCCGCCGACCATCACCGCGATCGGCTTGGTCTGATCCACGATGACGAGCAGGGTCGCTGCGATCACCGAGACCGCCGCGAGCGTGGCGACCGTGACGATGACCTGCACGCGCGTGTTGCGGCCGAACACGAGCGTGATCGCGGCGCCCAGCAGCGGGAGGGCGACGAGAAGCGGGACGAGGGCGTTCATCGCGGCTCCTCCCCCGGCTCGGGTCGTTCGTCAGGGCGCCGCGTTTCGTCTCGGTCGGCTTCGCCGTCCTCGCTCAACGACCCCGGTCCGGCTGTGGTCGTTGAGCGAGCACCGCCGGAGGCGGAGCGAGACGAAACGTCGTCTATCGGATCCGGCCGGTCCACCGGGGCGTCATCGATGAGACCGTCCAGATCCTTGGCATGCAGCACGCGGATCGGAGAGGTCGCGACGCCCACGAAGTCTGTCGTGGCGTCCTCGTCCTCGAGGTCGACCTCGTCGTCCATGAGGTCTTCCTCGATCTCCGTGCGCTCGCGCAGCGCGATGTCGGCCTCGTCGTCTTCGACCGTGTCGGCCTTGCCCAGCTGCCAGGAGCGGTAGATGAGCGCGAGCAGGAAGGCGGAGACGGCGAAGGTGATCACGATCGCCGTGAGCGTGAGCGCCTGCGGCAGCGGATCGCTCATGTCGCCGTCGATGCCGTAGAACGGCGCACGCCCCGGGCGCCCCATCACGATCAGCAGCAGCAGGTTCACGGCGTTCCCGAGCAGCAGGAACCCGATCAGCACGCGGGTCAGGCTGCGCTCGAGCATCGCGTACACGCCGCAGCCGAACAGCACCGCCATCACGATGATGAGCACCAGGGAGACGTCCATCAGATGTCCACCCCCCGCGCGCGCATCTCGAGGGTCTGCCGGTCGACCTCGGCGCCGAGGCTGCGTAGCACGTCGAGCACCAGCCCGATCACGACGAGGTAGACGCCGATGTCGAAGAACGTGGAGCTGACGAATTCGATGTGTCCGATGACGGGGATCTCCGCCTCCCACACGGTGCTGGTCAGCGGAGCCATCCCGAAGAACAGGGGTACCACGGCCGCGCCCACGGCGAGGATGAGCCCGGCACCGAGCAGACGACCGGCGTCGGTGGGCGCCGCTGCGCCCAGCTCCCAGCGGCCGCCCGCGATGTAGCGCATGACCAGGGCCATGCCCGCGACGAGGCCACCCGCGAAACCGCCGCCCGGGGCGTTGTGCCCCGCGAAGAGCAGGTAGATCGACACCACGATGATCGTGTGGAACAGAATCCGCACGATCACCTCGAGCAGGATCGAGCGGTTCTCCGGCTTCACATTGCCGCCGCCGACGAGCCACGCGCGCGGGGCGGTGTCGCCGGCGGTCTGCACGCGCACGCCTTCGGTCGTCTCGACGAGTGGCCGGCGGCGAGCCTGCCGCGGGCCCTCGGGGAGCGCTTTCGTGGCCGAGAGCCGGTCGGCGCGGTGCGTGACGAAGACGAGCGAGGCCACGCCGGTCGCCGCGAGTACGAGCACCGACAGCTCCCCCATCGTGTCCCAGCCGCGCAGGTCGACCAGGGCCACGTTCACCACGTTCTTGCCGTGCCCGAGGTCGTACGCGAGCTTCGGGAAAGCCTCGGAGATGGGTTCGGCGACCCGGGATCCGGTGGCGACGATCGCCACGAGCGCCATCATCACGCCGGCCGCGATGCCGAGGATCGCGCGCGGCACCCTTCCGACCGACGCATTGTGCTCACCCATCCGCGCAGGCAGCCGGCGCAGCACGAGCGCGAAGGTGACCAGAGTCACGGTCTCGACGAGGATCTGCGTGAGAGCGAGGTCGGGGGCGCCGCTCGTGCCGAACAGCACGACCATGCCGAGGCCCGTGACGGAGACCAGGACGACGCCGGTGTAGCGCTTCTGCGCCCGGATCGCGAGCAGGCCCGCGAAGATCATGATCGGCGCGACCACCAGTTGTACGGGGGTGTGCCAGGCGCTCAGCTGCGCGTTCGCCGGGCCGCCGGCGATGAGGGCCGTCGTCTCGCCCGCGATCACGACGACGAAGATCGTGCCGACGTAGACCGGCAGCGAACCGCGCTGCGTGAGCGAGGTGGTGACCACGGAGAGTCGATCGACGCTGCGCATCACGAGGTAGTACGCGTCCTGAGCGGTGAACCGCAGCAGGCGCGGGCGGCGGTCCCAGCCCAGGCGACGCGTGAGCGGGAACAACGCGAGACCGAGCAGCACGGCCCCGAGCGACAGGAACAGCGCGGGTGCCAGACCGTGCCAAAGGGCGAGGTACCCGGGATCCAGGTCCACGCCGTCGTAGCCGGGCGCCTTCGCGTCGTCCGCGTAGCCGTACAGCACCACGGTGACCGCGGAAGCGAGCGGCCCCAGCACGAGCGTGCCCAGGGCGAGCAGCACCGGCGACACCAGGAACCCGAACGGAGGCGAGGGCCATTCCGTGTCCGGCATGTAGGTGCCTACCGCATCCTTCTTCCGCCAGAACGCGCCCCAGAGGAACCTCGCACCGTATGCCGCGGTGAGTATGGATCCCAGGATCACGCCGACGAGCGCGACGATCCCCCAGGGGGATCCGCGCAGGGATTCGTCGAAGAGGGCCGCGAGCGTGGACTCCTTCGCCGCGAATCCGATCGTCGGGGGGATCCCCATCATGGATCCGACCGCGAGGAAGCCCGAGATCGCGAGCAGCGGGGCCTGGCGCCCGACGCCGCTGATCTCGGTGACGTCACGGGTGGAGAGCTGGCGGTCGATGACGCCGACGATCAGGAAGAGCGACGACTTGAACAGGGCGTGGCTGATCACGAGCGCGAGTCCCGCGAGCATCGCGTCGGGCGTTCCATAACCGAGCACGACGGTGAAGAAGCCGAGCTGGCTCACGGTGCCGAACGCGAGGATGCGCTTGAGGTCGGTCTCGCGCAGTGCCTGCACGCCGCCGAGCAGCATCGTGAACACACCCAGCGTGATCGTGATCGGCCGCCACGGACCGGACAGGGCGAACATCGGCGCGAACCGCGCGATGAGGTAGATGCCGGCCTTCACCATGGCCGCGGCGTGCAGGTAGGCGCTCACCGGAGTGGGGGCGGCCATGGCGCCCGGCAGCCAGAAGTGGAACGGGAAGATCGCGGACTTGCTGAGGGCGCCCACCAGCAGCAGCACGATCGCGGCGTCGACGACAGGGCCGGTGGGCGCGATCTCGAGGATCCGCGACATGCTCGACGTGCCGGCCTCGACGGCCAGGAACACCACCCCGATGAACATCGCGAGCCCGCCGAGCGTGGTCACCAGCAGGGCCTGCAGCGCAGCACGGCGGCTCGCACCGCGGCGGTGGTAGTGCCCGATCAGCAGGTAGGAGAGGATGCTGGTCAGCTCCCAGAACATGACCAGCAGCACCAGGTCGTCGGTCGTCACCAGCCCGTACATCGCGCCGGCGAACGCCAGCAGCACCGCCGCGAACTGGCCGATGCCCTCCTTCGAACCGCGGAAGTACCAGCGGCAGTACAGCAGCACGAGCGCGCCCACACCGGTGACGATCAGGGCCAGCAGCCAGCTCAGTTCGTCGAGCCGGAACGAGAGCGAGAGCCCGAGCTGAGGGATCCAGTCGATCGATTCCCGCGGCACCAGCGCGGGGTCATCGGATCCGGCGAGCACCTGAGGTGTGAGCACGATCAGATGCACGAACGCCGCGGCCGGCACGAGCGCCGCGACCGCGAAGGCGCGCGCGCCGATCCAGGAGACCAGCAGCGGCAGCAGCAGGGACGCGACGGCGAACACGGCGAGGAGCGTCAGCATGGCAGTCTCCTCTGGCTCGTCGGTCTCTGCAGGCTCAGCGGGTGAGCGTGCAGGTCGACACAGGCGGGCGGGTTCGGGTCCAGTTTACGTGCCGGATCCGGAATCGACCGCCGCCGTCGTCACGAAGCCGGCTCCGGCGAGGGCACAGGCCCGGTCGTGGTGCCCTCGCGGAACGTGCACGTGAAGCGGATCGACGCGGCCTGCTCCCCCGCCAGCAGCCGCGCGACGGCGTCTCCGGCGGCACGTCCCTTCTCCACCGCGGGCTGCACGGCGGTGGTGAGCACGTGCTCGCCGAGGCCGTCCACCGCGATGCCGTCGAACCCGGCCACGCTGACGTCCTCGGGAACGCGCAGGCCCGCCTCCTCCGCCGCGCGGATCACGCCCGCGGCGAGGAGGTCGCTCTGCGCGATGACGGCTGTCGGACGGGTCGGCGGATCCGCGAACAGGGTGCGCCCGGCGATGAGACCCTCGTCGATGAGGCTGCCTCCGGCGGACACCACGCGGGCCGCCGGGAACACCTCGAGCGTCGCGTCCAGGCGCGCCTTCGTCACGGGCGTCGTGATCGTCTCGATGCGCTCGGGCGTCGCGTCGCCGCGCACCTTGCCCCCGTCGAACGGCAGCGTCACCACGGCGATGCGCCGGTGCCCGAGCGCACGCAGGTGGTGCGCGATCTGCGCGGCCGCCTCGCCGTTGTCCAGCTCCATGCGGGGGACGTCGTCGCCGGCATCGCCCTCGATCACCACCACGGGCAGGCCGCGGTTGCGCACCGCCTGCAGGGTCTCGCGCATGCGCGGGCTGCAGCCGATCAGCACGGCGGCGTCGATGGGCGCCGTGGCCAGCGTCGGCGCATCGGCCCCGGCCTCGGGGTCGTCCCGCAGCAGCAGCACCCCGGCACCGAGCTCGGCGAGGCCGTCGGTGAGCCCGTCCATCGTCGCGGTCTTGATCGGATCCAGGAACGCGGTGCGCAGATGCTCCTCGAGCGCCACCGCGACGATGCCGCTGCGCCCCCGCCGCAGCGAGGCGGCGCGGGGGTCCGGGCCCGTGTAGCCGAGCTCCGCCGCGACCGCGAGCACCCGCTGCCGTGTGGCATCGGCGACGGGCGCCTTCCCGCTGAACACGACCGACGCGGTGGATGGGCTCACCCCCGCGGCACGCGCCACATCCGCGATCGTGGCGCGGCGGCGCACCGCCGCAGCATCCGGATCCGAGCTCATGCCTCGACAATAACATCGTTGGGAACACAGAGATCGAATCGATTCGATACACTGACCGCATGGACACCGCTCTCACCCGCTCCCAGTTCGTGCGCTGGCGCACCGCGATCTTCGCGATCTTCCTCGCCAGCGGTCTGTCCATCGCCACCTGGGCCTCGCGCGTGCCCGACATCAAGGCGGCGCTGCACATCGACAACGGCCAGATGGGCCTGCTGCTGCTGGGCATGGGCGTCTCGTCGATCATCGGCATCTCGACGAGTCCGGCGGTCATGGCGCGCACGGGGGCGCGCCTCGGCATGCTCCTCACGATGCTGAGCTTCGCGGTCGGCGTCGGCCTCGTCGGCCTGGGCACCAACGTGCTCGGGTCCGTACCGGTCGTGGTGACGGGGCTCGTGCTGTTCGGCCTCGGCAACGGATCGCTGGACGTGATGATGAACGTCGAGGCGACGGCGATCGAGCAGCAGATGGGCAGGACGATCCTGCCGGTGTTCCACGCCTTCTTCAGCTTCGGCACGGTGATCGGCGCGGGCGTGGGCGCCCTCGTGGTGCACCTCGGCCTGAACGTCGCGGCGCACACGCTGCTCATCGCCGTGGTCATCGCCGTGCTCGCCGTCGCCTGCTGGATGAACGTGCCCGACCGCGAAGCGACGCTCGACCCGCAGCCCGAGGAGAAGCCGCATTGGCGCGAGCGGATGCACACCGCACTCGAGGCCTGGCGCGAGCCCCGCACCTACTTCCTCGGCATCGTGATGCTGGGCATGTCGTTCGCCGAGGGCGGCGCCAACGACTGGCTGGCGCTCGGGGTGTCCGAGGACCACGGCGCCGGCCCCGCACTCGGCGCGGCGGCCCTGGCCACGTTCTCCGTCGCGATGACCGTGGTGCGCCTGTTCGGCGGCCCGCTCGTCGACCGCTTCGGGCGCGTCGTGGTGCTGCGGGTTCTCGCGATCACCGCGGCCGCCGGCATCCTGCTGTTCATCCTGGCGCCGAGCACCCCGCTGGTGTTCGTGGGTGCGGCGCTCTGGGGGATCGGGGCCTCGCTCGGCTTCCCGCTGGGCATGTCGGCCGCCGCCGATGACCCGGTCAAGGCCGCCGCGCGGGTGAGCGCAACCGCGACGATCGGCTACATCGCCTTCCTCGGCGGGCCGCCCGTGCTCGGCTTCATCAGCAACCACATCGGCCTGCTCAACACGCTCTACATCCTGGTCGTGCTGGCCGCGCTCTCGGGCCTGTTCTCCGGGGCGGCCCGCCCGCTGCGGGACGACGAGAAGGTCAGCGCCGGCTGAGCGTCATCGCCCACCGCTCACCCGGGCCATGCGGCATGGTTCATGTGGCTGACGTTGTCACGGATGGCTGACGGATCCGCCGGATTCCTCAGCCGTTCGTGACCGTGTCCGCCGAACGGGACGCCGCCCCGCCCGGATCCGACGTCATGCTGTGACGCCCGCATGTCGGATCTACGGATCCGCGGATCCATCGGGTGTCCGCCCGACGACCGCGCCGGCGCGGCTGCCCAGCGGGCTAGGCTCTTCGGGTGCGTCTCGTCATCGCCCGCTGCGCCGTGGACTACTCCGGCCGGCTCAACGCCCACCTGCCCCTCGCCACGCGTCTGCTCGTGCACAAGGGCGACGGCAGTCTGCTCGTGCACTCCGACGGCGGCAGCTACAAGCCGCTGAACTGGATGAGCCCGCCGTGCCGCCTCGAGTCGGAGCAGCCGGGGGAGGAGGAGGCGTCGGCCGGCGTCACCGAGGTGTGGCGGGTCACGCACCAGAAGATCGGCGACGCGCTGCGCGTGCAGATCTACGAGATCCTGCACGACTCGGCGCACGAACTGGGCATCGACCCCGGCCTGCAGAAGGACGGCGTCGAGGCTGATCTGCAGCGCCTCCTGGCCGAGCAGGTCGACCGGATCTCCGAGGGCGCCACTCTGGTGCGCCGCGAGTACCCGACCGCCATCGGCCCGGTCGATCTCATGGTGCGGGACGCCGATGGCGCCGCGATCGCCGTCGAGATCAAGCGCCGCGGCGACATCGACGGCGTGGAGCAGCTCACCCGCTACCTCGAACTGCTCGGCCGGGATCCGCACCTCGCTCCCGTGCAGGGCGTGTTCGCCGCGCAGGAGATCAAGCCCCAGGCCCGAGTGCTGGCCGAGGACCGGGGTATCCGGTGCCTCGTGCTCGACTACGAGGACATGAAGGGCATCGAATCCGGCATCCCGCGGCTGTTCTGAGACCGTATTCCCCGAGAGGCATGAACATGGCTGCATCCCCCTACACCTGCATCCTCTGGGACGTCGACGGCACGATCGCCGACGCCTCCGCCGGGATCCTGCCTCGTCTCGTCGAGGTGTACGCCGCGTTCGGCCTCCCGGAGCCCGCGCAGAGCGAGCTGTCCCGCTGGATCGGTCCGCCGATGTTCGAGTCGTTCCGCGACCTGGCCGGTCTGTCCGAGGCGGACGCGCATCTGGCGGTGCGGAAGTATCGCGAGCTGGCCATGCGCGACGGCTATGCCGCGAGCGTGCGGATCTACCCGGGGGTGGCCGAAGCACTGCAGACCGTCAAGGCCGCGGGGATCCCGCAGGCCACGGCGAGCTCGAAGCCGGAGAACCAGGTGCTGGCGATCCTGGAGCACTATGGCCTCATCGACGACTTCGTCGTCGTCGCCGGCGCCCTGCCCGATGCCGCAGGCCTGCACGACGGGAAGGAGGCGGTCCTCCGCCGCGCACTGAGCCGCCTGGCCGACGCGGGTGTCGACGTCAGCAGCCCCGTCCTGATCGGCGATCGCCTGCACGACATCGAGGGCGCAGCGCCGCTCGGCGTTCCCGTGATCTTCGTCACCTGGGGCTTCGGCGAGCCGGGGGAGTCGGCCGGCGCCGTCGCCGAGGTCGCGACCCCCGACGAGCTGCTGCGGATCCTGCTGCCCGCGGCCTGACCGGATCCGGCCGAGCCCGATCGCCCCGGCCTTCCGCGAGACCCGACTTCCATCTCGAGACCGACGATACGATCGTCGGTCTCGAGACACAGGTTCGGTCTCGCGGTCAGGGGTGCGGTTCTCACGGTCACCGCGGGTGGGTCAAGGAGCGCACAAAGAGAACTCCCCCGGTGCCGAAGCACCGGGGGAGTCAGAAGTCCGTGTCGCTCAGAGCGGACGGATGTTCTCGGCCTGCAGGCCCTTGGGGCCCTGCGCCACATCGAACTCGACGCGCTGGTTCTCGTCGAGCGAGCGGTAGCCGGAGGATGCAATGGCGGAGTAGTGCGCGAACACGTCAGCTCCACCGTCGTCGGGGGAGATGAAGCCGAAGCCCTTCTCCGAGTTGAACCACTTAACCGTGCCCTGAGTCATGTACTGCCTTCTTGCTTGGGCTTACGCCGGCGCAGACGCGTCGACGATGCTAACGCTATCCGAGTCGACCCGCATCGCAACACCCCGGATGACAAGGTGACGAAAATGTTGCAAGGCCGCGTGAGCGCCGGATCCGATCGGCGCCGGTCGCACTCATCGTGCGGAGCGGCACGCATGCCGACGAAATGGAGCGGGTCCCCACCGCGGGGGGAGCGATGGGGACCCAGGACGACCGGAGGGTGCGTCTGAGACCAGCATAACCCATGTTCGGAGATTTTGTCCCCCAAAAGGGGGACAAAATCTCTTCGCGGGGATATCATCGCAATACATCGGAATACTGGGGACGAAGCGGCCCCCTCGGGGGATCCATTGGGGACTGGATGCGCCGAGGGGGCCATTGCACGCACTGACCGCCGGTCTCTGGGGAAGACCTTCCGCCTTCGCTGGGGACGTCAGGCGGGAGCGGCCGTCTTCACGTGCGCGCGGTCCACACTAGGCGAGGGCGCGCACCCTGTCCAGGTGGCACGGGCGTGCCGATCGGAAAACGCTCTCAATCGGTCAGGGAGCGCCATTCTTCGGCGAGAATCCCGTAGTTCATGCCATCCATCCACTCGCCGCTGCGGTGCAGGGCCGTGCCACGGCTGTGCTCCTCACGCCGCATTCCGAGCCGCTCCATCATCCGCCACGAGGCCTCGTTCGCGGCGAAGCAGCCCGCGCTGACCCGCCGCAGCCCGAGCGCGGTGAAGCACGCGGCCATCACCGCGCGCACCGCCTCGGTCGCGTAGCCCCGGCCCTGCTGCGCGGGATCCATGGCCCAGCCGAGCTCCGCCTGCACACCCGCGGCCTGCGCGCGCACCTCGGCCTGAGACCAGGCGTCCTCGACGCGCACCATGATGTCGCCGATCACGCCGGTGCCGGGCAGCTCCACGAGCAGGGTGATCGCGAGCCGGTCCGGATCCGTGAAATGCGCACGGAACTCCTCGGCATCGGCGGGCGCCGTGGTCAGCCAGCGGGAGACCTCGTCGAGACGGCGGTAGCGCCACACGGCGTCGGAGTCGGCCGGCGTGCTCGCGCGCACGATCAGCCGCTCGGTGCGCAGCGGGAGGGCGATCCGTTCCAGAGCGGAGGGGGTCATGCCTCCAGGCTACGGTCCGGATCCGACATCCGGGCGGCGCGCACGTCGACGAGCCCGTCCAGGGCCTGCAGCAGGCGCTCGGCACCCGGCCGGTCCGGGGTCGCCCGGGTGTGCACCAGCACGTTCATCGCGGCGAGCACGAGCGACACCGCGCGCACGGCCTCGTCATGATCGGCCGCCCGGCGCTCGGCGAGGTCGATGAGCTGCTCGCGCACGGATCCCATCCACTGCGAGAACGCGGGCAGCAGCTCGGGCCGGCGGATGAGCAGCTGCTTGATGCGCTGCCGGTCCATGCCCTCGTCCATCGACGAGCCGACGACCTCGCACAGCGCCGGTACGAGCTCGCCGCGAGCATGCAGGAAGCGCGTCACCACGTCGGCGGCGGCCCCGGACTCCGGCAGCTTCAGCGCCGCAGCCGCCTTCGACGGGAAGTAGTTGAAGAAGGTCCGCGGCGAGACGTCGACGGCCTCGCAGATCTGCTCGATCGTGGTGCCGTCGAGGCCCTGCTCCTCGACGAGGCGCAGGGCCGCCTCGTGCAGAGCCTGACGGGTCTGCTGCTTCTTGCGCTCACGTCGGCCCTCACCGGCGCGCTCGCTCGCGGCGCCCCGGCCGTCGGCGGTCTCGATCATGGTCATCATCCTTCCCGACGGGAGGGCCGGAACGGGAATCCGCCCGTTCCGGCCCGTCCGCTCAGGCCTGCTGGGTCCTGATGGTGCCGGTCTCGCTGACGCCGGCCTCGTCGGCCTGCTCCTGCAGCGCCGAGCGGGTGCGCAGCGGCGGAGCCTTGAAGAACCAGCTCAGCACGAACGCGAGCATGAGCACCCCGAAGCCGACCCAGTAGATGATGTCGATGGCCTGCGTGAAGCCGACCATGAACGGCTTGGTGAGCACGGGGTCCGCGCCGTTCAGGAACGACGTGTCACTCACCGAGCTGCTGGATCCGCTCGACGCCTTCGACGTGCCCTTGTCGATCTCCTTGACGATGTTCGGCACGAGCTGATCGACCCAGTAGGAGCGCTGATCCTTGTTCGACCAGTCCACGACCACCTTGCCGTCCTGCACCGTCGCGTGCGCCTTGTCGGCGACCGCCTGCAGAGCCGCGGCCTCGGCCGCCGGTGTCGCCTCCGCCACCTTCTGGTCGATCACGGTCTGTGCCGCGGCCGCCGGGAGCTGACCCGCGGCGACGGCCTGGTTCACGCCGTCGGTGACCTTCTGCGTCACGGCCTCGCCGGCCGCGGTCTTCGCCGCGGCAGCGCCCTTGTCGAGCTGCGCCTGGATGTTCTGCTCGAGCGGACCGGTGATCGGCGTCCACAGCTGCTTCATCACGGCCTTGTTCTGCTCCTTGCCGGCCACGGCAGGATCCAGGGCCGCGTTCAGCGCGGCGGTCAGCGTCGGCTTGTCCGCCATGCTGTGCGTGATGTTCAGCGGCAGCAGCGTGAACAGGATCGAGAGCATGATCGCGGTGCCCAGCGTTCCGCCGATCTGGCGGAAGAAGGTCGCGGCGCTCGTGGCGACGCCCATGTCGGGGGCGGCGACCGCGTTCTGGCTCGCCATGGTGAGCGACTGCATGAGCTGGCCGAGACCGAGGCCCACCACGAACATACCGATCATCATGAACCACACCGGCGTGCTGGACGAGACGAACGTGAGCAGCAGGAAGCCGAGCGCCGTGCACAGCGTGCCCGTGCGCGGGAAGATGCCGTACTTCCCGGTGCGCGACGTGATCTGACCGGCCGCCATCGACGACGTCATGAGGCCCACGACCATCGGCAGCATGGCGAAGCCCGACTCCGTGGGCGTCAGGCCGGCGACGATCTGCATGTACAGCGGGATGGTCATCATCGCGCCGAACATGCCGAAGCCGACGAGCACGCCGATGACGGTCGCCATCGAGAACGTGTTGGAGTGGAACAGCCGGATCGGGATGATCGCGTCGTCCTTCATCGCGATCTCGATCAGCACGAAGGCGATCGCCCCGAGGCCGCCGATCACGTAGCAGGCGATCGCGGCGAACGACGACCAGCCCCACTCGCGGCCCTGCTCGGCCACCAGCAGCAGCGGCACCAGCGCCACGATCACGGCCGTCGCACCCCACCAGTCGATGCGCGGGTTCGTGTGCTTCCCGACCTTGGGGAGGTGCAGGAACGCGATCACCATGGCGAGCGCGATGAGGCCGATCGGCAGGTTGATGAGGAACACCCAGCGCCATCCGGAGATCCAGAGGATCTCGTTCGCACCGGCGAACAGACCGCCCACGAGCGGGCCGATCAGCGACGAGATGCCGAACACGGCGAAGAAGTAGCCCTGGTACTTGGCACGCTCACGCGGGGCGAGGATGTCGGCCATGATCGCGAGCGGCAGCGACATCAGCGCACCGGCGCCGATGCCCTGGAAGGCGCGGAAGCCGGCCAGCATCAGCATCGACGTCGAGAACGTCGAGAGCACGGATCCGATGATGAACACCGAGATGCCGAAGATGAACAGCGGCCGGCGGCCGAAGATGTCGCTGAGCTTGCCGTAGATCGGCACCGAGATCGTCGACGTGATCAGATACGCCGTGGTGACCCAGGCCTGCTGGTCGAGGCCGTGCAGGTCGTCGCCGATCGTGCGGATCGCCGTGCCGACGATCGTCTGGTCGAGAGACGACAGGAACATGCCGGCCATGAGGCCGTAGATGACGAGCAGGATCTGCCTGTGCGTCATGATCGGGGCGTTGTGCTTGCGCTCGGTGCGCGTCGCCCCTGTGGTTGCAGTCGCGGTGGACATGGAGTCCCTTCGGGTGGATCGAGGACGCCGGAGCTCGTCGTCGACACCCGTCGCCTCGAGCGCCGACGTTGGCGGCAAGAATGTTGCAGCCCTGCAAGATTACACGATGGGAAAGGTTGCGCAAACGCAGTTTCGCTATGAGATTCCTGGATCTGCGGGGATCCGGCTCAGGCCGCGTCGCGCAGCAGGGCGCCCCGGGCGGCCACCAGCTGCTCCACGGCCTCGAGCAGCCGTGCGGCACCGGGGCGTTCGCCGCCGGCGGTGCCGTCGTGCACGATCACGCTGAGCGCCGCCATGGTGAGCGCGACGGCGGCCATCGCCTCGGCGTCATCCGCGCGCTCGCGGACCAGGTGGAAGTACTGCTCCCGCACGCCGCCCATCCACTGCGCGAAGGCCGGCATGAGCTCGGGGCGCCGCATCACCAGGGCCTTCATGCGCTTGCGCTGCTGGGCGTCGTCCATCGAGGCGCCGATGAGTTCGCACAGCGCCGGCACCAGCTCGCCCTCGGCCGCGCGGAACGCATCGGCGCCCTCGGGGGAGATCCCGGAGTCGGGCAGGTCCAGGGCGGCGGCCGCCTTCGAAGGGAAGTAGTTGAAGAAGGTGCGCGGCGAGACGTCGACCGCCTCGCAGATCTGCTCGACCGTGGTGCCGTCGAGGCCCTTCTCATCCACCAGCCGCAGCGTGGCCTCGTGCAGCGCCAGGCGCGTCTGCTGCTTCTTGCGCTCACGGCGCCCGCAGTTCTCCGCGTGCGGATCCGCCGCGGTCATCTCATCGAAGTTCGTCATCTCGCTCTCCTCGAGCGCCGGGGCGGATGGGCCCCGGCGCTCGTCAGGCTCTGCTCAGGCCTTGTGGGTCCTGATGCTCCCGGTCTCGGTCATGCCGGCCTTGTCCGCTTGCTCCTGCAGGGCGGAACGCGCGCGCAGCGGCGGCACCTTGAAGAACCAGGTGAGCACGAACGCGAGCAGGATCACGCCGAACCCGACCCAGTAGAGCGTCACGAGACCCTGGATGAAGCCGATCATGAACGGCTTGCTGAGCGCCGCGTCCGCACCGGTCAGGAAGGAGGTGTCGTTCACCGCGGTGCCGGAACCGGATCCGGAGGCGTCGTTCTCCTTCTTCTTGATCTCGTCCTGCAGCGTCGGCACCAACTGGTCGACCCAGTAGGTGCGCTGGTCGTGATCGGCCCAGTCGACCGCGACCGTGTCGCCCTGCACCGAGGCGTGCGCCTTCTCGGCGACCGCGGTCAGCACCTTCTGGTGCGCGGCGGCCTCGGCGGCGGGGGTCGCCTCGGCGACCTTCTGCGCGATCACGGCGGGCGCGGCCTCGGCGGGCAGCTGACCCGCGGCGACGGCCTGGTTCACGCCGGCGGTCACCGCGCTGGTGACGGCGTCGCCCGCGGCGGCCTTCGCCTTCGTGTCGCCCTCGGCCACGCCCTTGTCGAGCTGCGCCTGGATGTTCTCGGTCAGCGGACCGACGATCGCGCTCCACTGCTGCTTCATGATCGCGGCGTTCTCGGCCTTGGACGACGTCGCCGGATCCAGAGCCGCGTCCAGCGCGGCACTCAGGTTCGCCTTGTCCTCGGTGGCGTGCAGGATGTTGGCCGGGAGCATCGAGAACAGCACGGAGAGCATGACGGCCGTACCCAGGGTTCCGCCGATCTGGCGGAAGAAGGTGGCGGCGCTCGAGGCGACGCCCATCTCGTGCGGGTCGACCGAGTTCTGGCTGGCGAGCGTCAGCGGCTGCATGAGCTGGCCGAGCCCGAGACCCAGCACGAACATGCCGACGAAGATCTGCCACAGCGGCGTCTCGTACCGGATGAGCGTGAGCGAGAAGAAGCCGACCGCCGTGAACAGCGTGCCGAGGACCGGGAAGATGCGGTACTTGCCGGTGCGCGCGGTGAGCTGACCCGAGGCGAGTGAGGCGATCATGAGACCGACGATCAGCGGCAGCATCGACAGGCCGGACTCGGTCGGGTTCATCCCCACGACGATCTGCATGTACAGCGGGATGGTCATCATCGCGCCGAACATCGCGAAGCCGACGAGGAAGCCCAGTACGGTGGCCATCGAGAAGGTGCCGGAGCGGAACAGCTTCAGCGGGATGATCGCGTCGTCCTTCATGAGGGCCTCGATCACGATGAACGCGACGAGCCCGATGCCGCCGATCACGTAGCAGGCGATGGAAGCGACGGAGTCCCAGCCCCAGGCGCGGCCCTGCTCGACGACGATGAGCAGCGGCACGAGCGCCACGATCACGGCCGTCGCACCCCACCAGTCGATCCGCGGACCCTGGCGCTTCCCCACCTTCGGCAGGTGCAGGAACGTGATCACCATGAACAGCGCGAACAGGCCCAGCGGGATGTTGATGAGGAACGTCCAGCGCCAGCCGTCGATCCAGAGGATCTCCTTCGCGCCGGCGAACAGACCGCCGACCAGCGGGCCGATCACGGTCGCGATGCCGAAGACCGCGAAGAAGTAGCCCTGGTACTTGGCACGCTCACGCGGGGCGAGGATGTCTCCCATGATCGCGAGGGGGAGCGCCATGAGGGCACCGGCGCCGATGCCCTGGAACGCGCGGAACGCGGCGAGCATCATCATCGAGGTCGAGAACGCGGAGAGCGTGGATCCCAGGATGAAGATGACGATGCCGAGGATGAACAGAGGCCGGCGGCCGAAGATGTCACTGAGCTTGCCGTAGATCGGCACGGCGATGGTCGAGGTGATGAGGAACGCCGTGGTGACCCAGGCCTGCTGGTCGAGGCCGTGCAGGTCGTCACCGATCGTGCGGATCGCGGTGCCGAAGACGGTCTGCGCGAGCGACGACAGGAACATGCCGCTCATCAGGCCGTAGATCACGAGCATGATCTGCTTGTGCGTCATGATCGGCTTCGCGGCGAGCGGGGCGGGCGCCTCGACCGTTGTGACGGTGTCGGTGGCGGTTGCCATGGAGGTCCTTCCAGGAGAACGGGGGATGGAGCGGTGCGGATCCTGCCCGCGGACTTCGTCGATCGACGCGGGCGCCGACGCCGGCGCAAAACTTGCAACCCTGCAATGTTACACCCTTGCAAGCTTTCCTGCACGCACGGATTCGGATCCAGGCCGCCGGGCCGTCCGTCTTGTCGGAGGCATCCGTCACGATGGACGCATGGCCGACGGCTACGACTCCGGGTTCCTCTCTTCATCCGTTCCCCTTCCGCGCCCTGCGCAGGAGGTGCGCGAGCTCTCGTATCCGCGCTTCACGGTGCTGCTGGATCCGGGCCGCAAGCTCGCCGCGGCCACCGGGGTGAACATCGACGGGCGCACGATGCGCGATCTGCCGCGCACGGGCGAGTGGCGACTCGACCCTCGGGTGGGCGAGGACGAACAGACCGGTCCGGCCGTCTACGCGCGCAACGATCTCGATCGGGGCCACCTGGTGCGCCGTCGCGATCCCGGCTGGGGTGAGACCGGCGAGGCGCGGACGGCGATGGAGGCCACCTTCGTCTACCCGAACGCCGCGCCGCAGGCCGCCCGGTTCAATCAAGGTCCCGAACTGTGGCTCGGGCTCGAGGACCACGTGATGTCCTACGCCGAGGCGACCGAGCAGCGCCTCTCCGTGTTCACCGCTCCCGTGCTCGCCGACGATGACCCGCCGTACCGCGGCATCCTGATTCCGCTGCGGTTCTGGAAGATCGCGGCCTGGGTCTCGTCCGGCTCGCTCGCGGCGGCAGGGTTCGTGCTCGACCAGACGGAACTGGTCGACGCCGGCAACGGGCTGCTCCCGGTCGCACCGCTCGGAGGCTTCCGCACCTTCCAGGTGCCCGTCGCAGACATCGCCGCCCTCGCCGGCGCCGACGTCGGGCCGCTCGTCGCGGCCGATGTGCTGCCCCCGCGCACGGTACGGGCGGAGGAGTGGATTCCACTGCAGAGCGACGACGACATCGTGCTCTGAGTCCGTGACCGGCCGACGGATCGGGGAGCGTGCTCAGCCCGCGGGCAAGTCGGCGCAGTCCGGGGTCGGCGCCTTGCCGTCCCAGCGGTCCAGGGTCCACTGCTCGAGCTGCGGCGTGAGGGGCGAGTCTGGCCCGACCAGCTCCACGTGCCCGAGTCCCGGGTAGGTGCGGTAGTCGATCGGGATCCCCGCGTCGCAGCGGGCCTGCACCCACTCATGCTGGATCGCCGGCTTGACGAGCGGATCCGCGAGCCCCTGAGCGACGAGCAGAGGGGCGGGGAACGGCCCAGTGGGCTCCTGCTTCTTGAGCTCGTCCCCGAACGGGCCGTCGAGCAGAGCGTTCGGGAAGATCTGGTTCGGCACCTGGCTGCCGCGCAGGATCGCCGCGAGCCCGTCCCGGCCGTTGAAGCAGAGCCCGCCGATGCGCTCCACAGGACCTGCGGATCCGGGGGTGAGGTTCTTCTCGACGTCGAGGTCGGGGAACACCTTGTCCCAGGTCGCCGCGATGTACGCCGACACCGTCTTGCCCGCTGTCTCCGACTTGATGGCCTCGGCGAGCGCGTACAGGTTGGATGCCGGTGCGAACGCGGCGACGCCCTTGACCGTGAGCTCCGGCGCGTACGACCCGGCGATCTGGCCGGTCCACAGCGACCCCTGGCCGCCCTGCGAGTGGCCCCAGATCACGGTGTCGGTCGAGACCTTGAGCTCGCTGAAACCGAGCACGGCCTTGGAGGCGTCCCACACGTTGCGCGCCTCCGCGTCGCCCACGAGGTAGGGGTGCGGACCCTTGGTGCCCAGGCCGATGTAGTCGCTCGTCACGGCGACCCAGCCGTGCTTCACGACCATGTCGACCATGGCCGTGCCCGCACCGTCGGCGAACGGCGCGGCGCTGAGCGAGGGTGCACAGCCGGGGACCACGCCGACCGTGCCGTGCGAGACGGTGAGCAGCGGGAGCGGATCCGGCCCGGGGGTCGCAGGTGCGAGCACCGTGCCGCTGCTCACCGCCGGGGATCCGTCGGGATTCGTGGTCGTGTAGAGGATGCGCCAGGCCCTCGCCCCGGCGGGCACTCCGACGGTCATCGGCTCGGAGCGGATCAGCGCGCCGGCCTTCGACGGCACATCGGCGGGCGGCGTGTAGAAGGCGTCCGGCGCCGGCAGCGGAGTGCCGCCGAGCAGCACGCCGCTGCCCGCGGCGAGCGCGACCGCCAGGACGAGCGCGACGCTCGCCCCGATCGTGCGGAGCCAGCGCACCCCGCGGCGTCCGCCCGGGGCGCGGTGCCCGGAGGAGCGTCGCCACAGCGCCCGCACGAGAAGCTGCAGCCCGATGAAGACGAACCACGCGCCCACTCCGAGGCGGAACACGACCAGCGTCAGCACGGGCCAGAACACGGTGATCGTCGCGACCGCGAGCGTCGCGACGGCCGCGATGATCCCGGTGACGCGCTGATCCGCGCCGGGTCGGAGGGCGCGCACGGCGGTCGCCACGGCGAAGGCGACCAGCGCGACAGTGAGCAGCGTGGACAGCAGCGGCGCACCGGCGACCGGCCACAGCGCCATGCCCAGACCGAGCAGCACCAGCAGCACGCCGAGCACGCGCGAGACGATCACGGCCGCCGGACGCGACCCGGATCCAGCGCCCTCACCGGGCTCGCCGGCGTCGCCCGCCGTGAGCAGCACGGCGAACCCCGCCAGCGCGATCCCGATCCCGGTGACCAACGCGATCGTCTGCACCGTCATCGACACGAGGAGGAAGACGACACCGACCGCGACGAGCGCGAGACCCAGCACGATGCGGATGGGCGTGCTCTGCCGCGCGATCATCACGGACAGGCGACGGAACGATCCCGTGCGCCCCTCGTGCGGTTCGGGCGCAGTTGCGGACTCGCTCGGAACCACGGCGTCTCCTTCGGCTCGCACCGCGGTCCGCGGCTGACGCCAGGGTAGCCGCGCACGGGTCGCCTGTGAAGCTCCTGTGACCGGTGCCGCCGGCCGCATGGCCGCAGCAACGAGAAAGGTCCCGGATCCTCTCGGATCCGGGACCTTTCCTTCTGTGCGCGAGGGGGGACTTGAACCCCCACGCCCTTGCAGGCACTGGCACCTGAAGCCAGCGCGTCTACCTATTCCGCCACTCGCGCATGTCGGTCCTCACGAACCAACCTCCCGAGAATATCACGCCCCGGGACCCGGTTCGAACCACGGCGCCGCACCTGCAGGCCGCCCCATCCGCGAGACTGCATCTGCGTCGCGAGACAGCGCGATAGTCCTGCAGTCTCGTTACGGAGTTGCAGTCTCGCGGATCCGAGCCCCGCGGATCCGAGCCGCTGCGTCCGCCCGCCGCATCCCCGACCACTTCAGGGTTTCCTGCGTATCGCGCCGTCCGGGGGTTCATTCAGGCCGTGTGGCTACGATGGCCGTACCGATCGGTGAGCCATGGGAGCCCAGTGGGACTACTAGACAGCTTTGAGAAGGGTCTCGAGCGCGCAGTGAACAGCGCGTTCGCGAAGACCTTCCGCAGCGGCATCCAGCCCGTGGAGATCGCTTCGGCCCTGCGCCGTGAGATGGACACGAAGGCCGCCGTCGTCAGTCGCGACCGCATCATCGTGCCGAGCACGTTCCTCGTGCACCTGAGCGGCGAGGATGCGACCGCCATGCACGGCCTCGGATCCGCTCTCACCGACGAGCTGCACGTCCTGGTCAAGGAGCACGCCCGCTCGCAGGGCTACAGCTTCTCCGGCCCCGTGAACATCGCGCTCGAGGCGGACGACAAGCTCGCCACCGGCACCGTGCGCGTGGAGTCCGCCTCGACCTCGACCGGCGGACGGGTCACCTGGCAGGCCGAGATCTCGACCGGCGGATCCCGGTACCCGCTCACGAAGGCCCGCACCGTCATCGGGCGCGGCAGCGACGCCGACATCACCATCTCCGACGCCGGTTCCAGCCGCAAGCACGCCGAGGTCCTGTGGGACGGCGACCACGCCATGCTCCGCGATCTGGGCTCGACCAACGGCACCAAGCTCAACGGCCAGCGCGTGCGCGAGGCGCAGCTCGAGAGCGGCATGGTCATCACGATCGGCCGCACGGACCTGACGTTCCAGGTCGTGCCCGTCGCTGCTCCCGCCCGCGGCGGCCGCGGCGACGACACGACCCGCGCGTTCGGGGTCACCCCGTGAGTGCCTTCCGACAAACCTCAGGGATCAGTGAGGAGCTTTCGGCATGAGTGAACTGACGCTCCTCCTGCTGCGCATCGGCTTCCTCGTGCTGATGTGGTTCTTCGTGTTCGCGGTCGTCTATTCGCTGCGCGCGGATCTCTTCGGCGTACGCGTGCGCAAGCTGCCGCAGGCTCAGGCCGCAGCGGCGAGCGCTCCCGCGGCGAAGCCTGCGCCCGCGAAGCCCGCGGCCGCGCCGAAGGGCAAGCCGGGCGGCCCCGCCACCACGTCCACCGTCACGAAGCTCGTGATCACCTCGGGCCCGAAGGCGGGCCTCGAGGTGCCGCTCGGATCCGAGCCGATGTCGATCGGCCGCTCCAGCGAGTCCGGTCTGGTGATCCGCGACGACTACACGTCCAGCCACCACGCGCGTCTGCTGCTGTGGGGCGAGGCGTGGATGCTGCAGGACCTCGATTCCACCAACGGCACCTTCCTGAACGGCGAGCGCGTCGGCGCCCCGGTGCCCGTATCGATCGGCGCACCCATCAAGGTGGGCGCCACCACGTTCGAGCTGCGGGCGTAACCGGCGACCATGGTCTTCGAGGGCTCGAGCGCCGCGATCTCCCACACCGGGAAGGTCCGCTCCAACAACCAGGACTCCGGGTACGCCGGGGCCAACCTGTTCGTCGTCGCCGACGGCATGGGCGGCCACGCGGGGGGCGACGTCGCGAGCAGCATCGCGATCCATCGGCTGCAGAACCTCGATCACGCGTACCCCTCGACCATGGATGCGGAGGCCTCGCTGCAGGCGGCCGCGACGACGGCCGCGGGCGACATGATCCGCGCCGTCAAGGACCGTCCGGAGCTCGCCGGCCTCGGCACCACGCTCGATGCGATCATCATGGTCGACGACTACGCGGTCATCGGCCACATCGGCGACTCGCGCATCTACCTCTACCGCGACGAGACGCTCACCCAGATCACCACCGACCACACGTTCGTGCAGCGTCTGGTCGACTCCGGACGCATCACCCCGGAGGAGGCGCGGTACCACCCGCGCCGTTCGGTGCTGATGCGCGTGCTCAGCGACATGGACGCGGATCCCGAGCTCGACATGTTCGTCATGCCGACCCAGCCCGGCGACCGCTGGCTGCTGTGCTCCGACGGCCTGAGCGGCGTGGTCGACGAGGCGCACATGCAGAAGGCGCTGCGGCTCGGCATGGCGCCGGGGCGCACCGCGGACGGCCTCCTGAGGTACGCCCTCGACGGGGGCGCCCCCGACAACGTCACGATCGTGATCGTCGATGTCGGCGGGCAGCACCCTGTGCTCTCCGGATCCGCCACGGTCGTCGGCGCGGCGGCGAATCCGCAGGGTATCGTCGTGCCCGCGGCCCGCCCCGCGCGCCCCAGCTGGCTGCACCCGGTGCGCCAGGCGGCGAACGAGCCCACGCACTTCGAGCCCGCGGCCGACTACCTCGAGGAGCTCATCGAAGAGGACCACCGCCGTGCGGTGCGCCGGCGGATCGGCTGGATCACCGGCCTCATCGTCGTGATCGCGCTCATGGCGGCCGCGCTGTTCGGCGCCTACGCCTGGACCCAGACGCGCTACTTCGTCGGCGTCGGCGCCGATACGGGCACCGTCGTGATCTACCAGGGCATCCAGCAGGATCTCGGGCCCATCTCGCTCTCGCACATCTACGAGGACACCGGGATCAAGGTCTCCGACCTGCCCGCGTTCTATCAGTCGGCCGTCAAGGAGACCACCAGCGCCAGCACCCTGGCCGCCGCGCAGACGACCGTCGACAGCCTCCGTGCCGCCGCGGGGACGGGGAAGACGCCATGACCGCCACCGCGCCCGCCCACGACGTCGCGGCCGACACGGCCGTGCTCCGCGCCCTGCGCCGCATCCGCGGCCCGCAGACGCAGCGCAACCGCGAGTTCTGGCTGCTGCTGTTCGCCGTGATCGTCGCGGGCGCGGCGCTCACGCTCGTGCAGCTGGGCGCGCTCGGCCGCATCGACCCGATGATCCTGCTGATCGGCGGAGGCCTCGCCGTGCTCGTGTTCGCGCTGCACATCACGCTGCGCTTCGTCGCGAGCGATGCGGATCCGTTCGTGCTCCCGATCGCGACGCTGCTCACCGGTGTCGGCATCGCCGAGATCTACCGCATCGACATCGCGAACCACGACACCGGCTGGAACGCGTCCTCGAACAAGCAGCTCATGTGGATGGCGATCTCGGTGGTCGGCGCGATCCTGCTGGTGAGCCTGCTGCGCAACTACCGCGTGCTGTACAAGTACACGTACCTGTCGGGCCTGACCGGCATCGTGCTGCTGGTCCTGCCCTTCATCCCCGGCCTGAAGGCCGAGGCGAACGCGGACGTGTGGATCTCGATCGGCGGGCTCGGGTTCCAGCCGGGCGAGCTCTCGAAGATCTTCCTCGCGATCTTCTTCGCCGGATACCTCGTGCGCACCCGGGAGAGCCTCTCGTCCGTGGGCAAGCGGTTCGCGGGCATCACCTGGCCGCGCATGCGCGAACTCGGTCCGGTGATCGTCGTGTGGCTCATCTCGCTCGCCATCATCGTCGCCCAGCACGACCTCGGCACGGGTGTGCTCATCTTCGGCATGTTCATCGTGATGCTCTACGTCGCGACGGGCAAGACCAGCTGGGTGCTCATCGGCGTGGTGGGCGTCGTGATCGGCGTCGCCGTCGTCGCGCAGTTCCTCACCTACGTGCAGAACCGCTTCAACACGTGGATCAACGCGTTCGACCCCGACCTCATGGAGAACCAGAGCTACCAGCTGACGCAGGGCATCTTCGGCCTCGCGCACGGCGGATTGCTCGGCACCGGACTCGGCCAGGGACGCCCTCAGATCACCCCCGTCGCGGAGAGCGACTTCATCATCACCAGCCTCGGCGAGGAGATCGGCCTCATCGGCCTGTTCGCGCTGCTGTGCCTGTACATGGTGTTCGTCAGCCGTGGACTGCGCATCGGCGTCGCCGGCCAGGACGACTTCGGCAAGCTCCTCGCCGTCGGCGTCTCGTTCACGATCGGACTGCAGGTGTTCATCATGGTCGGCGGCGTCACCCGCGTGATCCCCCTCACCGGCCTCACCACGCCGTTCCTCGCCGCGGGCGGATCCTCCCTGATCGCCAACTGGCTGATCGTGGGCCTGCTGCTGCGGATCTCCGACGGCGTGCGCCGACAGCCCAGGGTAGTGATCGGATGACCAAGGAGCTCCGTCGGATCAGCATCCTCGTGCTGGTCATGTTCCTCGCCCTGTTCGGTTCCGTGAGCTGGATCCAGGTCGTGCAGGCCGACGCCCTCTCGCAGAACGACGCGAACCGGCGCACGAAGCTGGACAGCTACGAGATCCAGCGCGGGTCGATCATCGCCGGGGGCGCCCCGATCGCCACATCGACGCCGTCGAACGACATGTACTCGTTCCAGCGCGTCTACACCGATCCGCAGATGTGGTCCGCGGTCACCGGCTACTACAACCCCGCCCTGGGCAGCGCGACGGGCATCGAGAAGGCGATGAACAGCGAGCTCAGCGGCACGGGCGGCTCGCAGTTCCTGTCCTCTATTCAGCGCATCATCTCCGGTCAGCCGCAGAAGGGCGCCAACGTGGTGCTCTCGCTCGATCCCGCAGCGCAGAAAGCCGCCTACGACGCACTGCAGGGGTATCAGGGTGCCGTGGTCGCGATCGAGCCGAAGACGGGCCGGATCCTCGCCATGGTGTCCACCCCGGGTTTCGACACGAACGGACTCGCCGTGCACGACTCGAAGGCCGCGAACGCGACCTATGACGGCCTCGTCGCCGACCCCAACAAGCCGCTGTCCAACCGTGCCATCGGCGGGAACATGAACCCACCCGGATCCACGTTCAAGCTCGTCGTCGCCGCCGCCGCGCTCGACTCCGGCAAGTACACGATGCAGTCGACGTTCCCGAACCCGGCCGCCTTCACCCTGCCGGGCACCAGCACCGCGGTGCACAACGCGTGGGGCGGCACGTGCCCGGGCGGCGACGGCCAGACCGTGAGCCTCGCCGACGCGATCCAGTACAGCTGCAACATCCCCATGGCGGAGCTGGCCGTGCAGCTCGGCGACAAGGCAATCCGCGCCTCCGCCGAGAAGTTCGGCTTCGGCCAGCAGTTCTCGCTGCCGCTGCAGTCGACCGCATCGACCTACCCGAAGAGCCTCTCGCCCGACAAGACGGGCCTGACCGGCTTCGGGCAGGGCGACGTGCGCGCGACGCCGCTGCAGATGGCCATGGTCTCTGCCGGCATCGCGAACGACGGCGTCGTGATGAACCCGCGCATGGTCGACCAGGTCGTCGGCGATGATCTGTCGGTGCAGAAGCAGTACGAGAACACGCAGTTCCAGCAGGCGATGACCCGCGAGCAGGCCGCGGCGATCACGGCGGCCATGCAGGCGTCGGTCTCAAGCGGCGCGGCGCAGGGTGCAAGAATAGACGGAGTCGACGTGGCCGGTAAGACGGGCACAGCGGAGAACGGTGACACGGACCCCTACACGCTGTGGTTCACCGGCTTCGCGCCCGCTTCGAACCCGGAGATCGCCGTTGCGGTCGTCGTCGAAGACGGCGGTGGGCAGGGACAATCCGGATCCGGTGATGCAATCGCATCACCGATTGCCAAGAAGGTCATGGAGGCGGTGCTGAAGAAATGAGGCCGACGCAGGGTGTGCATTTCGGCGGTCGCTACGAGCTGCAGTCTCGGATCGCCATCGGCGGCATGGGCGAGGTGTGGGAGGCGACCGACCACGTCATCGGCCGGACCGTCGCGATCAAGATCCTCAAGGACGAGTACATGGGGGATCCTGGCTTCCTCGAGCGCTTCCGCGCCGAGGCCCGCCACGCGGCCCTGGTGAACCACGAGGGCATCGCGAGCGTCTTCGACTACGGCGAGGAGAACGGCTCCGCGTACCTCGTCATGGAGCTCGTTCCCGGCGAGGCCCTCTCGACCATCATCGAGCGCGAAGGCACCCTCAGCGCCGACAAGACCCTCGACATCGTCGCGCAGACCGCCTCCGCCCTGCAGGCCGCGCACGCCGCGGGTCTCGTGCACCGCGACATCAAGCCCGGCAACCTGCTGATCACGCCGGACGGCCGGGTCAAGATCACCGACTTCGGCATCGCCCGCATCGCCGACCAGGTGCCGCTCACGGCCACCGGTCAGGTCATGGGCACCGTGCAGTACCTCTCGCCCGAGCAGGCGTCCGGGCACGCCGCGTCACCGGCCACCGACATCTACTCGCTCGGCATCGTCGCGTACGAATGCCTGGCCGGGAAGCGCCCGTTCACGGGCGAGTCGCAGGTCGCGATCGCGATGGCGCAGATCAACGACGCCCCGCCGCCGCTGCCCGCCACGGTGCCGCAGCCGGTGCAGAACCTGGTCATGGCGATGATCGCGAAGAAGCCGGCCGACCGGCCGAGCTCCGCCGCCACCGTCGCGCGCGCCGCGCAGGCGCTGCGCCGCGGCGACCTGAACTCCGCGGCCATCGCGGTACCCGCCGTCATCGCCGGCGTCGTGGGCGCCGGGGCGGTCGCGAGCTCCGACGACGCCATGACGCAGCTCATGGGTGCGACGCAGGGCGCGACCACGATTATGCCGACCACGGCGCAGATCCCGACCGAGGCCGATGAGGCACCGGAGAAGAAGAAGCGCAGCCCGTGGACCTGGCCGCTGATCGCCCTCATCGCGCTGCTGATCATCGTGCTCGGCGGCACCGTCTGGGCGTTGCTGTCGAACCAGAAGGCCCCCGTGCCCGGCCCGTCGACGTCGTCGTCGGCGCCGGTCGTCACACCCACGAAGACGACGCCCGCGCCGACGCCGACGTCCGACACCGTCGCGCTCAGCACGCTCGGACTCATCGGCAAGACCGGCGACGAGGCCGTGCAGATCCTCAAGAACGCCGGCCTCGACGGGTCCTACTCGACGGGTGACAGCGCCCCCGCGCAGGACAAGGTCGGCACGGTCTACAGCACCGACCCCAGCGGCGGCAACGTCAAGAAGGGCACCTCGGTCAAGCTCACCGTGTACGGCGACCTCGCTCCGATCGGCGCTCCCGACTCCGCTCCGAAGCTCGGCGGCCCGGCGATCGCGGGTCAGACCGTGCAGCTGAGCTGGGCCGGCTTCGTGTGCCCGAGCGGTACGGGCAACGTGTCGGGCTACGTGGTGACCCTCACCAACGCGACCTTCGTCGGCGACGGATCCCAGAAGACGTTCGACGCCGGCACGCTGAACGCGGAGGTCTCGATCGCGAACCAGCCCGGGGCTCAGGTCACCGCCACGTACATCGCGCTGTGCGGGGACAGCAAGCGCGAGAGCGGTCCGTCGCCGCAGATGGCGGATCCGATCCTGCCGGGCACCGGCCCGGTCACTCCGGCACCGACGCCCTGACGCCGGCCGAGCAGTACGAACGAGAGAACGAGGGGGGTCCTCTGTGGCGACGATCACGCGTGTGATGGCGGGTCGGTACCGCGTCGATGACCTCATCGGCCGTGGTGGCATGGCCCATGTGCACCGGGGTTACGACCTGACCCTGGGTCGCGAGGTCGCGATCAAGATCCTCGACCGCGATCTCGCTCGTGACGCGGCGTTCCGCACGCGCTTCCGGATGGAGGCTCAGGCCGCATCGCGCATGTCGCACCCGTCGATCGTGCGCGTGTTCGACGCCGGTGAGGACGCCACGCCCGAAGCCGGCGGCACGCCCGCCGAGCCGGTGCCGTTCATCGTGATGGAGCTCGTGCCGGGCGACCTGCTGAAGGACATCATCGCGCGCGGACCGGTGTCGACCGCCGACGCCGTGCGCTACGCCGACGGGATCCTCGAGGCCCTGGAGTACTCCCACCGCGCCGGCGTCGTGCACCGCGACATCAAGCCGGGCAACGTGAAGGTCACCCCCGACGGCACAGTCAAGGTGATGGACTTCGGCATCGCCCGCGCCGTGTCGGACTCGTCATCCACCGTCGCCGAGACCACGCAGATCATCGGCACCGCCGCGTACTTCTCGCCGGAGCAGGCCAAGGGCGAGCAGGTCGACGCCCGCACGGACCTGTACTCCGCCGGCATCGTGCTGTACGAGATGCTCACGGGGCGGCAGCCGTTCCGCGGCGACTCCCCGGTGGCCGTCGCCTACCAGCACGTCAGCGAGACGCCGCTGCCGCCGAGCGAGGTGCACGACGAGGAGCACTCCGCCGCCGAGCTCGAGCGCATCCGCGCCCTGGATCCGGTCGTGCTGCGCGCGATGGCGAAGGATCCCTTCCAGCGCTTCCCCGACGCGGTCTCGTTCCGCACCGCGCTGGACGATGCCGTGACCGGCACGGTGCCCACGAAGAAGCAGCTGACCTCGCTCACCAGCGAGCTGTACGGTCCGAGCCCGCGGCACGCGCAGGAGACCGCGCGCACGCTCCGGCAGCTCTCCACCGACACGACCATGACGCGCACGCAATCGGGTCCTCCGGTGGCATGGATCTGGGCCGGTGTCGCGCTGCTGGTCGTGCTGCTGGCCTCGGTGCTGATCTGGGTGCTCGCGATCAAGCCCACCGCCGACGTGCCGAGCGCCACCCGCACGGTGCCCAGCGTCACGGGGCAGACCTACGAGTCGGCCGTGGCGCTGCTGTCGAAGAACGACCTGCGCGCGATCCGCATCGACCAGTCGGATGCGACCGTCGAGAAGGGCAAGGTCGTCAGCACCGAGCCCCAGGCGGGCGCCCACATGGACAAGGGCCAGTCCGTCACCGTGTACGTCTCCAGCGGGGCGGCCGACGTCGCCGTCCCGCAGCTGGTGGGCCTCAGCGCCACCGCGGCCAAGGACGCTCTCACCAAGGCGGGACTGCAGCTCGGCTCCATCAGGCAGGAGAACGACCCTCGCACCCAGCACGACATCGTCCTGTCGTCGAGCGTGCAGACCGACACCAAGGTGGCTCCCGGCACCGTCATCGACCTCGTCGTGGCGAGCGGCGTGGTGACGTTGAACAACCTCACGGGCTGGACGCTGGACTCGGCGACGCAGACGCTGCAGGAGGAGGGGCTGACGGCGAACCCGGTGGCGAACCCGAACTGCAAGGCCACGGATCCCAAGACGGTCGCCTCGATGTCGGCGCCCCCCGGAGACGTGCCCGTGCTGTCGACGATCGACCTGAGCTACTGCACCGGCAAGTGACCCGCCGGGGACGTTGAGCGAGCACGGCCGGAGGCCGAGCGAGACGAAACGCGGCGCCCTCCCGGATCCGCTCAGGTCGGCGTCGGCGCGGGCTCGATACTGACGTCTCCAGGCGAGATCAGCGGGCTCACCCAGGGGAAGACCCAGAACATCAGGGCGTACAGCACCGCGGCCAGCAGCGCCAGCACGATGATCAGCCGCACCCACCACGCGCCAGGGAGTATGCGCCACAGAGCGCCGTACATCAGCTCACCGCCTTCAACGAGGCCGGGGCGCCCAGGGCCCGCGGCTGGAAGCTCTCGAACACCCCGTACGCGACGATCCGCTCGGCGAGCGAGTACAGCGGCGAGCACGCCGTGAGCGTGATGTACCGGCCGCCGACGGCTCCCGCCGCGGCCGGATCCGGCTCCTGGGGAACGGGATTCAGCACGTCGACACTGTCCGGCGTCACGTACTCGAGCGTGCGGAACCGATACGTGTACCAGCCCTGCTCCGTCTCGATCACGATGGCGTCGTTCAGGCGCAGCCGGTCGAGCTGGTTGAAGGGCTTGCCCCAGGTGGTGCGATGCGCCGCCATCGAGAAGTTGCCGACCTGTCCCGGCATACCCGACCCCGGGTAGACCCCGATCCAGCCGTGGTCGAGGGTGTCGGGCCGGGTCACTCCGCCGGCGATCGTGACGGCGTAGTCAGCACCCCAGCGCGGCACGCGCATCAGGGCACCCCAGGGCACCCCGTCCTTCGGCGCGGTCATCACGGGCGGCTCATACCGAGGGGTCGCATCGCCGACACCGCTCCCGTCGTCGATCACGGGCGGCAGGGCCGGGGCCGGGTCCTTCGCCCACTGCGCACTGATCGACTGCCCCTTGTCGTTCGCGGCGGCGCTCATGATGACGTCGCCGATCCACATCTGCCACGCCACGTACAGCAGCACCACGACACCGGCGGTGAGCAGCAGTTCGCCGAGCACGCTCGTCACCGTGGCGCGGCGGCGGGGCCGTCCGCTCCGGCCGGCACGACGTGCGGCGGCTCGCGAAGCGTCGGTCATCCCGCGATCCTACCGAGGTGAGCTTTCCTCGAGCCCACGCCCTGATGTGCGACGCGGCACGTTGGGTAGACTGTGGCCATGGCACGATCCCGCAAGCCCGAAGAAGCCGCCACCCCGAAGGTCGACGGCGAAGCCGCACCCAACGCCGTGTGGTTCAAGCCGGTCATGGTCGGCTTCATGCTGCTGGGCCTGGCCTGGATCCTGGTCTTCTACATCACCGGGATGCAGTACCCGATCCCGGGCCTGCAGTCCTGGAACCTGCTGATCGGCCTCGGCATCGCCCTGATCGGCTTCCTGATGACGACGCGCTGGCGCTGACACCAACGCCCCTATTCTTCGAGACGCCCTCGCTCACGCGGGGGCGTTTCTGCATTCCGGAGCGGGAATCCCGCAGGGTTGTCCACGGATCCGGCGGGTTATCCACATTCTGGGGATGGATATGCACACCCCTTCCCCGAAGTTATCCACAGATCTATCCCCATGTGGGGAGAATTACACCCGTGTTATTCACACCGTCGGAAGACGACGAACGGCCCCCGCCCGAAGGCGAGGGCCGTTCCCGTCGGACGCTCAGCGGCCGGCGGTGATGAGCAGGGGAGGGACGATGGCGACCACGGCGAGCAGCACGAGGACGAGCGCGGAGACAAGACCGATCCACCAGAACTTCGCGTTGCGGCGCCCGCTCGCCCGGACGTAGACGAGCGCCACCAGCGCCCCGACGACGGCACCGCCCACATGCGCCTGCCACGCGATCCCGGGCACGATGAATCCGTACACGAAGTTGATCGCGAGCACGACCAGCGCGCCGATGATGTTGCCGCCGAGGTGTCGGCCGATCACGATCAGGGCGACGAACAGCCCGAAGATCGCTCCCGACGCGCCGACGGTGGGCTGGGCCGGAGCGATCAGGGCCATGGCGACGGATCCGCCGAGGCCGCTCACAAGATACAGCGTGAGGAACTTCGCACGACCCAGCAGCGGTTCGAGCTGCTGCCCGACCATCCACAGCGCCAGCATGTTCAGGCCGAGGTGGATGAAGCCACCGTGCACGAGCAGCGCGGTCAGCATGCGCCACGGCTCGAACGGCAGTCCCGACAGCGATGGATAGAGGTAGGCGCCCGCGAACTGCAGCGCTCCGGTGATCGGTCCGCCGATGCCGGGAAGCAACTGCAGCAGGCTCACCGCCGAGGTGATGGCGAGGATCCAGTACGTGACGATCGGACGCCCGCCGACGGCGGTCATCGACCGCGCGCCCCAGCGCCGGTTGGCGCGGCGCTGGGCCGGGGTCTGGCTGCGACGCTGCTCCTGCATGCACTCCGGGCAGATCACGCCGACGGGGGCCTGCGTCTGGCACTCGGGGCAGATCGTCCGCATGCACCGCTGGCAGAGCACGAAGCTCTGCCGTCCGGGATGCCGGTAGCAGAAGTTGTCGGGATTCGCGTGGAACTCCGAAGTCATCATCCGTGCGCTCCGGAGTCCGCTCGCGGGGTCAGTTCGCGACGATGTCGACGGACTGGAGCACCACGTCCTCGACCGGACGGTCGCCCGCACCGGTGCGCACCGCGGCGATCTCGTCCACGACGGCCTTGGACGCGTCGTCGGCGACCTCGCCGAAGATCGTGTGCTTGCCCTGCAGCCACGGGGTCGGGTCGGTCGTGATGAAGAACTGCGATCCGTTGGTGCCCTCGACCTGGCCGGTGATGGCGTTGCGGCGCAGGCCGGCGTTGGCCATGGCCAGGATGTAGGGCTCGTTGAAGTTCAGCTCGCCGTGGATCTCGTCGTTGAAGTTGTAGCCGGGTCCGCCGACGCCCTGCCCGAGCGGGTCACCGCCCTGGATCATGAAGTTCGGGATGATGCGGTGGAAGATGACGTCCTTGTACAGCGGGCCCTCGCCGGGCTTGCCGGTGGCCGGGTGCGTCCAGGATCCGGTGCCGTCGGAGAGCTCGACGAAGTTCTTCACCGTGCGGGGAGCGTGGTCACCGTAGAGGTTGACGACGATGTCTCCGTGGTTGGTGTGCAGCGTGGCGACGTGAGTGGCGTGAGGCATGGGTCCATTCTCGCATCGGATCCCCGGCAGTCTCTGATTCCGCCGGGAACTTCTCGGGCGCACACCCGCCACTCAGGGGCTTGTCTGGCAAGATGGGGAGTCCGAACCCCGTTTCGATTGGGAGGGCATCGTGAGCCTGAGCCGCAAGCGTCAGAAGGAACTCCGCCAGCTGCAGAGCGAGGCCGCCAAGCTGTGGGCCGCCCAGCAGGTGATCGTCGGCGAAGCCGCGGGCGTGGCCCGTGAGGCGGGCCGGCAGCTCGACAACTTCCGCCGCGAGCAGGTCGTCCCCACCGTGCAGGACGTGTACGAGCACCGCGTCGTTCCCGCCGTGGACAAGGGCGTGCGCTTCTCCCGCGACGTCGTCGACCACAAGGTCGTCCCCGCGATCGGCGGCGTGGTCGGATCCGCGCTCACCGCGTGGGACATCGCGAACGCCAAGCGCACCGGCACCACGCACGCCCCGCGGGCCCTGGTCGCGGCGCCCGCAGAGCGCAAGAGCGGCCTCGGCATCGGCTCCGTGATCGCCATCATCCTCGGTGCCGCCGCCGCGGTGGGCGTCCTCGTCGCCGCCTGGCAGGCCCTGCGCGCCGACGACGAGCTCTGGGTCGCGGACGACCCGCTGAACGCCCCCGAGGCGTGAGCACCTCCGCCGGCCCGGGCCCCGAGTCGGGCCCACGCGCCTCGGAGGCTCCGGGCAGCGCGGAGCGCCGGCTGGAGCCAGGCGTGGGGATCGAAGGATCCGCCGACGCGACGGATCCGCACGCCCGCGTGCGCGATGCCGCAGCGTCACGCGGCCTGGAGATCGAGATCCGCGAGCGCCCCGCGGCGAACAGCCTGCAGGAGGCCGCCGCCCTGCTCGGACTGGATCCCTCCGGCATCGTGAAGACGCTCGTCGTGAAGAGATCCGACGACACCTTCCTGTTCGCGCTGATCCCCGGCGGGCGCAAGATCTCCTGGCCGAAGCTGCGGGCCCTGGTCGGAGTGAACCGGCTGAAGCTCCCCGAACCGGCCGTCGCCCTGGCCGCGACCGGCTACGAGCGGGGCACGATCGTCCCGATCGGCAGCACCACCGCGTGGCCCGTGTTCGCCGACGAGACGATCCGCGGCCGACGGATCGCGATGGGCGCGGGTGCGCACGGCTACAGCCTGTTCGTGGATGCCGACGACCTCATCGCAGCCTATGACGCGACGGTGTCCGACATCTCCGAACCGGAGTGATCACGGCGCCCCTGCGTAAGGCGCGAGCCGGGGGGTAGCATCCGGGGCATGACGGATGCGCTGGATGTGTGGTCGGAGTTCCACGTCGCGATGCTGGGCGCGACCGCGGCCCTCGCAGGGCTGGTCATCGTCGCGGCGAGCGTCAACATCGAGAAGATCATCCTCGCCAAGGCGCTGACCGCCCGACTCGCCGCGGCCATCGCCGGCCTCGTGCTCGCGATCCTCACCTCGGGCATCGCCCTCATCCCCGCGCTCGAACCGCTCTGGTTCGGCGCGCTCGTGCTGGTGACCACGGCCGGCGCCGCAGGCTTCCAGGTGCACGCCGCGCTCGCCCTCCGGAAGGACCCAGGGCTCGGCAGCACGGTGCCCCGCGCGGCTCTGGGCTTCCTGCCGCTGATCGCGTACACCGCTGCGGGCGTGCTCCTGCTGGCGGGTCTTCCCGTCGGGCTGATGTTCGCCGCCGCGGGGTCGCTGCTCGCCCTCGTCGTCGCGATCGTCATCTCATGGATCGCCCTGGTCGAGGTGCTGCGCTGACCTTCAGGCCCTCACGCCCGCCATGCCGAGCGCGATGTCGACGAGCCGCACGCGCTGCAGGCCGGCGACCTCGTCGAGCGAATACCACGCGGCCATGTCGGTGGATCCGCTCTTCTCGAAGCGGAGCCTCCCGCCGGTGATCCTGGCGCGGTACACGATGCGCAGGGTGTGCAGCGGATCCGTCGCACCGGGCGTGACCCGGCGGCGGGCCGGGATCACCCGGGAGTGGATGCCGAGCAGTTCCTCGATGACCACCTTGTACCCGGTCTCCTCGCGCACCTCACGGCGTGCGGCGGCCTCGGGGTCCTCACCCGGCTCGAGCCCGCCGCCCGGCATCGTCCACGACACGCGGCGACCCTCCGTCCAGCGCGCCAGCAGCACGCGCCGGTCCTCGTCGAGGATGACGGCGTATGCCGCGACGCGCATGTCCATGGTTCACACCCTAGGACGTCCCGGCCGGTATGGCGCGGTCAGCTCACACGCCGACCACCGAGGTGCACCTCGCGGACCACGGCCTCGGCGAGATCCTCGGGCGGCACGGTCAGCGGATCCCGATCCAGCACGATCAGGTCGGCGAACAGGCCGGGAGTCAGGGATCCGATCTCGTGCTCGCTGAACAGCTGCCACGCCGCGTTGGTCGTGTGCGCGGCGAGCGCCTGCGCCCGGGACACGGGGGAGCCCGCGGGCATGACCCGACCGGAGCGCGTGCGCCGGGTCTCCGCCACCGCCATGTTGCGCAGCGGCTCGGCGGGCGTGACCCATCCGTCGTTGTGGAACGTCGCGCGGTGTCCGGCCGCGAACGCCGCGCCCGCGTCCGCCCAGGCCCCGCCGCGCTCCGGGCCGAACAGGTCGTCGACGAGCACCTCGCCCCAGTAGGTGATGTGATCCACGAACAGGCTCACCGTCACGCCGAGCGATGACGCGCGCTCGAACTGATCGCGCCTCATCGCTCCCACGTGCTCCAAGCGGAAGCGGTGATCGGTCAGGCCGTGCGTCACGATCAGTCGCTCGTAGACGTCGAGCGTCTCGTCGATCGCCAAGTCCCCGTGCGCGTGGCAGGCGAGCTGCCAGCCCGCGGCGGCGTAGGGCTGCGCGATCTCGTGCAGCTCGTCGGCGCTGTAGTTCGAGGCCCCGCGATGCCCCGGTTCCAGACCGAGCTCGCGGGTCGCGGACGTGTCGAGATAGGGGAAGCTCGTGGCGATGTTGCCGATCCACGGGGAACCGTCGGTCCAGGTCTTCACCCCGACCTGGCGGATGACGTGGTCCTCGGCGCCCGGCACCCCCGCGGGATGCGCCGCCGGAGACCCGCCCGGACGGGACATCTCGTACCAGCGCAGTCGGAGCGGCATCCGCCCGGCCGCGCGGAGCGCATCGACGGCCGGGTTCAGCGCCGGGTTCCAGCTGAGGTCGGAGACGGTGGTGATCCCACGGCGGGAGAGGTCGGCGAAGTGCGCGCCGAGCAGCTCCACGATGTCGGCCTGCGCCGCCTGCAGCAGCGGCGCGGCCACCCGTTCCACGGCCCCCGCCTCGAGCGCGACGCCGTTCAGCTCGCCGTCCGCCGTGCGCCCGAACGAGGCGCCCGGCGGGTCGGGCGTGGACCGATCCAGCCCCGCGGCGACCGCCGCGGCGGCGTTGAAGTACGCCGAGTGCCCGGAATTGTGCACGATGACGAGCGGTGTGGATCCGGCGAGCCCGTCGAGGAGGCGCATGTCGGGGTCGGGCAGGCCGCGCTGCAGCAGAGCATCCCACCCGTTCGCGTAGACCGGCGCGCCCGCGGAGGCCGCGATGGCGGTCCGCAGCGCGGACATCACGCCCTCCGCGTCCGGCACGACCACGGGCCGCAGATCCAGCACGCGGTCGGAGAGCAGCACCGCGGCGGTGCCGGGGTGCCCGTGCGGCTCGATGAGCCCCGGCATGACCCAGCCGTCCGGGGCCACGCGCTCGGCCGACGGATCCAGCGCGAGGAGGTCGTCCGTCGCGCCGACGGCGACGATGCGTCCGTCGCCGTCGACGAGCAGCGCTTCGACGAGATCGTCGGCGGAGGGGGAGAGCGGTCGGATCCGACCCGTGAACAGCATCGTCATGACGCCATCGTGGCAGGTCCCCGGCGCCCGCGGTCTCCGGGTGCCCGCACGCGTCTCGGATCGATCAGTTCTGAAGAAGCGCCGGTCGGCACGCCTTCGTACGCTGAAGGAAAGTCCCCCGGATCCACGGGGCGTCGACAGGAGGATGCCATGACCGACAACACCGCCCCCGTGCTGACCGACTTCGAGCGTGCCGCCGTCAAGGAGGCCGCCAAGGAGAGCCGCACGCGCGCCGCCCGCAAGAAGGTGAGCCCCGAAGAGCTTCGGGCCGCCGGAGAGGCCGACGTGCTGGCCAAGATCGCGGAGATGGACGAGGAGGACGCATCGCTCGCCACCGCCCTGCACCGCCTCGTCGCGGAGAACGCGCCGCACCTGGTGCCGAAGACGTACTACGGGATGCCCGCGTGGGCCAACGCCGCCGGCAAGACGGTGTGCTTCTTCAAGCCCAAGGCGAAGTTCAAGGTGCGCTACGCCACGTTCGAGTTCGAGTGGCCGGCGCAGCTCGACGACGGCACGGTGTGGCCCGTCGCCTACGCGGTGACCACCCTCACGCCCGCCGACCTCGCCTTCCTCGGCGAGCGCGTCCGCACCGCAGCCCCCGCGGAGTGACGAATCCGGATCCGTCACTCGCCGCGTAGGTGCGCGGCGGTGAGCTCGGCCATGTCCTCGTCGCTGAGCTCGTCCATGGTGCGCGACTCGCGCTTGTCCGTCCGGATCCAGCGCATCATGAGGATCACAAGGATCGGCACGTCGACGATCTCGGCGATGAACCACAGGAGGTCGCCCGAAAGCTGCTGATCGCGCAGCGGGTTCGGGAACCACAGCGGCAGCGCCCCGGGCCAACCCCCGGCGTGATCGAACACGACCGTGCCCAGGCGCAGCAGCACGCCCGGGATCGCGTCGAGCACCAGCTCCACGAACGCGAACATGAACTCGGCGACGATGAACAGGCTGGTACGCGCCACGGTGTGCGCTGCCATCGGCAGCACCATCAGCAGGCCCAGCAGCGGCACGATCGCCGAGATCGCCCCCTCCGCCGCCGGGGAGAACCGCAGCATCGCCGACAGCGGCGTGAAGAACACGGCGAACACCAGGCATGTGAACACCGGGGCCATGATCGCGTTGCCGAAGAACTTCGCGAGCCACGACCTCAGGAAGCCGTTCATACGGGCGCGGGGCCGCGCGGACAGTACCGTCCGGGCCAGCGATACCGGCCGGCCGAACGTCACCAGCATCGGCACGACGAACAGCAGCAGCGCGATCCGCGTCGTGAACGCCCAGCGGAGCTCGGTGCTCCACGTGCCGAGGAATCCGAACGACACCCAGGCGTACGAGCCGAGCCCGAGCACCAGGTACATGAGGGTCAGCCGCAACGGCCACCGGTGACCGCGCCGGCGCAGGACGAGGACCCCGCCGAGGTAGAGCCCGGCCGCGACGATCAGCACCGCGAGCGCAGTGGGATCCAGGCTCCAGGTGCTGAGGAAGACGGGGATGGACGGCGTGGCGACTCCGTGTCTCGTGAGGGCGGCGGGGGCGGCACCGCGCGGCGGGCGGTGCCGATGCAGCGGCGATGGGCCGCGACGACGCTACGCCCGGCGGCTATGCGGCGGATGAGGACCTCGCGTGATGGACCGCCGCCGGGCCGCTCTTAACGCCGGGTGAACTCTCGCGGTCGAGTGCGCGAAAGGGGCTGTTCGCTCTTCCGGGGACCGGAATGCTGACGATCATGAGCGCCGAAGTGATGATCCTCGTCCTCGTGGTCGTGACCGCACTCGGGTTCGACTTCACCAACGGATTCCACGACACCGGCAACGCGATGGCGACCTCCATCGCCACCGGGGCGCTGAAGCCCAAGGTCGCCGTGGCCCTGTCGGCGACTCTGAACCTGGTCGGCGCGTTCCTGTCGGTCGAGGTCGCCGCGACCATCACCAAGGACGTGCTCACGATCCAGGGTCCGAGCGGAGACCTCGTGCCCGGCCTGAACCCCGAGTCCGCGATGATCATCATCTTCGCGGGCCTCGTGGGCGGCATCCTGTGGAACCTGCTCACCTGGCTGCTGGGGCTGCCTTCGAGCTCGTCGCACGCCCTCTTCGGCGGTCTCATCGGCGCAGGCATCGCGGGCGCCGCCACCGTCAACTGGGCCGGCATCGTCGGCAAGATCATCGTCCCCGCCGTGCTCTCCCCGCTGATCGCGGGCGTCGTCGCCGCCATCGGCACCTGGCTCGTCTATCGCCTCACCCGCACCGTGCACGCCAAGCATCGCGAGGCCGGGTTCCGCTGGGGTCAGATCGGCACCGCGTCGCTCGTCTCCCTCGCGCACGGCACCGGCGACGCGCAGAAGACGATGGGCGTGATCGCACTCGCGCTCATCGCGCACGGCACGCTCACCGGAGATCAGATCCTGAACGAAGGCCTGCCGATCTGGATCATCGTCACGTGCGGTGCGGCCATCGCCCTCGGCACATACCTCGGCGGCTGGCGGATCATCCGCACCCTCGGCAAGGGACTCGTCGAGATCGAGTCGCCGCAGGGTCTCGCCGCCGAGGCCTCCTCCGCCGCGATCATCCTCACCTCGAGCTCGATGGGCATGGCGCTGTCCACCACGCACGTGGCCACGGGCTCGATCCTCGGATCCGGCGTGGGTCGCCCGGGCGCGCAGGTGCGCTGGGGCATCGCCGGCCGCATGGTCACCGCGTGGTTGATCACCATGCCCGCGGCCGGGGTCGTGGGCGCCCTCTGCTTCTTCCTCGCGCACGGCATCGGCGGGCTCGCCGGTGCGATCACCGTGTTCCTGCTGCTGCTCGCGGCCGCCGCGCTGATGTACCTGCGCAGCCGCCGACAGAAGGTCGACCACCACAATGTCAACGCCGAGTGGGACGGATCGCTCGCGCCGAACTCCGCCGCGCAGGGCGCGACGGCCTGAACCGAAGGACGGATGAGATGAACTTCGACATCGCGCAGATGGCGCTCTCGGCCGGCCGCGTGCTGCTGGTCGGCCTGCTGTTCGGCGCGGGACTGCCCGCCCTGTTCGCGATCGGGATGCGCCTGCAGTCCGCCGGAACCGGTGAGGTGGACGGCGAGGCACCCGGCACGCGTCGGCCGCTGCTGACCGCGGCGGGGTGGATCCTGTTCGCGCTCGTGATCGCGGTCGTGCTCGCGGGAGTCCTCTTCATCACCCGGCTGAGCATCTACCACTACTTCGGCATCTCGCTGTTCGGAGTCGGGAAGTGAACGGCAACGTCCTCAGCCGCGTGCTCGACTGGCTGCGTGCGGGATACCCGGAGGGCGTGCCGCCCAAGGACTACACGCCGCTGCTCGCGCTGCTCCGGCGCACACTCACCGCGGAGGAGCTCACGGCGGTCGTCACCGCGCTCGCCCAGCAGGAGACCGACCCGGTGCGGGTCTCGCAGATCCGCACCGCGATCGCCGGCGTGACCTCGGCGACCCCCGGCGACGACGAGGTGCGCCGCGTCGCGATGCTGCTCGCCGACCGCGGAGTGCCGCTGAGCACCAAGGCGCAGCGCATCGTCGGCGATCGGACGATCCTCGCGGAGGCCGCTGCCGGCGCGCACGGATCCCCCGGCTCCGACACGGCGACCGACCGGCCCGTGTCCGACGAGCAGAACCCGATCGCACAGGCCCTGCGGTGGCTGGGTGCGGGCTATCCCGAGGGCATCCCCGCCCAGGACCGCGTGCCGATCCTGGCGCTGCTGCGCCGGCGCCTCACCGACGACGAGGTGCAGGAGGTGTGCGAGGCGGTCGCCGCGCAGAGCGGGGCGGATCCGGAGATCTCGCTCGTCGACGCGCAGGTGCTCATGATGAAGGTGCTCGGCGAGCTCCCCGGCGACGACGACGTGGAACGCGTGCGTGCGCGCCTCGAGGAGTCGGGCATCACGCTGAGCTGAGCGCGAATCGTCCACCGCGCACGGCGCAGGACTCGCTCGGAGAAGACGAATCCCGCGCTGTTCGCGGAGGACGCGACGGTTCATCTCGATCTCGGAATATGTCTCCCCGCACCGCTGGCGCGGCTGCCGGGGCGGACGTAGCGTGGAGGGGTGAGCACCCCTTTCCCCGCCTCCGTGTACGCCGCCCGCCTCGACCGCGCCCGCGCCCTGACCGCCGAGGCGGGTCTCGACGCGATCGTCGTCGGGGCCGGTCCTGACCTGACCTATCTCGCGGGCGTCGAGGGGGACACGATCGAACGACTGACCGCTCTGGTGATCCCGGCGGTGGGGGATCCGACGGTCGTCGTCCCGCGGATGGAGCTCGCGAAGGTGCGCGACACGGCCGTCGGCGCGCTCGGGATCGCCGTGTCGGACTGGGTGGACGGCGAGGATCCCTACGCGCTGGTGACGGCTGCGATGAGCGGCGCGGTCTCGCGTTTCGGCGTCGCGGACGCCCTGCCGGCGCTGCATGTGATCCCGCTGACCGAGCGCCTGGACGCGCGGCCCGAGCTCGCGACGCCCGTGCTCCGCGAGAGCCGCATGATCAAGGACGCCGCCGAGATCGCCGAACTGCGCCGCGCCGGAGAGGCGATCGACGCGGTGCACCGTCGTGTTCCGGCCCTGCTCCGCGCCGGCCGTACCGAGCGCGAGGTCGGCGCCGACATCGCCGCGGCGATCGTGGAGGAGGGCCACCGCACGGTCGAGTTCGTGATCGTCGCATCCGGGCCCAACGGCGCCGATCCGCACCACGAGGTGTCGGACCGGGTGATCCAGGACGGCGACGTCGTGGTCGTGGACATCGGCGGCGCCGTGCCGGCCGGCTACAACTCCGACAGCACGCGCACCTACGCGGTCGGCGAACCGGATCCGGAGGTCGCCCGGCGGATCGCCGTTCTGGTGCGCGCCCAGCAGGCGGCCGTCGACGCGGTGCGCCCCGGCGTCACCGCGGAGCAGGTCGATGCCGCCGCCCGCGACGTGCTCGCCGCCGAAGGTCTGGGCGAGGCGTTCCTGCACCGCACCGGGCACGGCATCGGCGTCACGACGCATGAGGAACCGTACATCGCGCCGGGCAACTCGCTGCCGCTGCGGGAGGGCATGGCCTTCAGCATCGAGCCCGGCATCTACTTCCCCGGCGCCTGGGGATCCCGCATCGAGGACATCGTCGTCGTCACCGCCGACGGCTGCGTGAACCTGAACACGACCCCGCACGAGCTGACGCCCGCCGGTCTCTGACCCGTCACCCGCCCCTTCGGGGTCGTTGAGCGAGCCCCGAGCGCAGCGAGGAGCGAGACGAAACGCGGTGACCTCGCGAGAGCACCGCGTTTCGTCTCGGTCGCCTTCGGCGTCCTCGCTCAACGACCCCGGGGGCGGAACCCCGGCTCAACGACCGTCCGCCCGTGGGTCTCCCGGTGCGAGCGCGGGGGGCGGGCCCGCACCGGGAAGTCTGCAACGTGGTCAGCGCACGCGGTCGAGCGCATCGGGGATCTCGATGCGCCAGGACGACGGGGCCTCCGAGGCCGGGGCCGCCGGCAGCACGCCCTCGCCGTCGGGGTGCGGGATCGCGTCGAGCAGCGCCTCGGTGTAGGGGTGCACCGGATTGGCCCACACCACGGGCGTCGCGCCCGACTCGACGATCCGGCCGCGGTACATGACGGCGACGCGGTCGGCCATGAGCCGGACCACGGAGAGGTCGTGCGAGATGAACAGCATCGCCGCGCCCGAGGCCACGCACAGCTCGCGCATCATGCCGGCGACCGAGGCCTGGGCAGAGGCGTCGAGTGCGGAGATCGGCTCGTCGGCGACGATGAGGTCGGGCTTCGCGGCGAGCGCACGCGCGATCGCGACGCGCTGCCGCTGTCCGCCGGAGAGCTGATACGGGTAGCGGTTCTCGAGAGCGGGAGAGAGGCCCACCGCTTTCAGCCAGTGCGACGGCGCCTCGGTGTCGACGCCGCGGGCGCGGGCCGCCCGGGATCCCTCCGCGATCTGCTGAGCCACGCGGATGCGCGGGTTCAGCGAGGAGTTCGGATCCTGGAAGACCATCTGGATCGCCGTGAGCTCGGCCGGGCGCGTGCGCATGCCGAGCGGCTGCACGGGACGGTCGCGATAGAGCACCTCGCCCGCACGCGGCTTCTCCATGCCGATCACGGCGCGCGCCGTCGACGACTTGCCGCAGCCGCTCTCGCCGACCAGCGCGAGCACCTCGCCGGCCGCGATGTCGAAGGAGACGCCGTCCACCGCGCGGAACGCGGCGCGACCGCCGTATTCGACGACCAGGGAGTCGACGTGCAGGACCGGCTTCTGAGCGGTCATCGGTTCTCCTCCGTGGCGTCGGCGTCGTTGGTCGGGTTCTCGGCCGGCCCATCGACGAGGGAGTCCTGCGCGTCGGGCATCGCCTCGAGCAGCTCACGCGTGTACGGATGCTGCGGATCCTGGAAGACCTGCTGCCGGGAGCCGGACTCGACGATCAGCCCGCCGCGCATCACGGCGACCTCGTCGGCGATGGCGCTCATCACGCCGAGGTCGTGGGTGACGAGCAGCACGGCGAGGTCGCGCTCGGTCGCCAGGTCGCGCAGCAGGTGCAGGATCCCCGCCTGCACCGTCACATCGAGCGCGGTGGTCGGCTCGTCCGCGAGCAGCACCTCGGGCTCGCACGCCAGGGCGATCGCGATCGCGATGCGCTGCCGCTGCCCGCCGGAGAACTGATGCGGGTACTTCTGCAGCGCCTCCTCCGGGTTCGGCACGCGCACCAGCGCGAGCAGCTCCGATGCACGCTTCCTGGCCTCGGCGCGCGACAGTCCGAGATGCGTGCGGATCCCGTCCGCGAGCTGGGAGCCGACCGTGATCTGCGGGTGCAGGCTGGCGGACGGATCCTGGAACACCATGCCGATGCGCTTGCCGCGCACGCTCCGGTAGGCCTTGCCCTTCATTCCGACGAGCTCGACCTCCGATCCGCCGGAGCCCCCGAGGACGATGGATCCCGATGCGGTGCCGCCGGCCGGCAGCAGACCGAGGATCGCCATGGCCGTCATGCTCTTGCCGGATCCGGATTCCCCGGCGAGGCCCTGGATGCGTCCCGGCACGAGGTCGAGCGAGATGCCCTTGACGACCTCGGTGCGCTGCTTCTTGCTCTGGCCGAGTTCGACGCGCAGGTCGCGGATCGCGAGCGCGGTCATGGGGTCACCTCCGCAGCGGCGGCGGAGACCGCGGTGGGCGACTCCGCCTCGCGCTCGCGCGCGGCGAGCGGGTCGAGGGCGTCGCGCAGCGAGTCGCCGATGAAGTTGAAGGCCATCACGATGCTGAGGATCGCGAGGCCCGGGAACAGGCCGAGCCACCAGGCCGAGGTGTTCTGCATGGCCGCGGCGATCATCGTGCCCCATTCCGGCGTCGGCGGCTGGGCGCCGAGACCGAGGAAGGACAGGCCCGAGAGCAGCAGGATCGCGGTGCCGATGTCGAGCGAGGCGAGCACGAGCACGGGTCCGGCGATGTTCGGCAGCACGTCCCGGAGGAGGGAGCGCAGCGGCGAGGACCCGAGCAGTCGTCCGGCGATCACGTAGTTCTGCGTGCGCAGGCCGAGCACGAGCGACCGCGTGATGCGGGCGTAGGGCGGCCAGGCCACGATGATGCCGGCGATCACGGCGTTCATGATGGACGGGCCGAGGGAGGCGGCGATGACCATCGCGAGGATCACGGTCGGGAACGCCATCACCATGTCGGTGATGCGCATGAGCACCTCGTCGAACCAGCCGCCGAGGTATCCCGCGACCGCCCCGACGGTGGTTCCGACGATCATCGCGCAGACGACGAGCATGAGCGCGAGCGGGATCGTCGCCTGAGCGCCCAGGAGCAGGCGCGAGAACACGTCGCGGCCGTTCACGTCGGTGCCCATGATCGCCTCCCCGCTGGGGGCGGCGAGCCGGGGAAGGTCCTGCGCGAGGGGGTCGTGCGGGGCGATCCACGGGGCGAGGATCGCGATCACGATCCACATCAGCGCGATCACGGTGCCGACCACGGCCAGGGGCGTGCGCCAGGCGCGCGGCAGCCAGGGGCGGCGGCGCTTCGGGGCGATCTTCTCGGGGATGACGAGATTCATGACAGCCTCACTCGCGGATCCAGGACGCCGTAGAGCACGTCGACGACGAGGTTGATGACGAGGTAGATGACGCCGACCACGAGGCCGACGCCGGTCACCGCGAGCAGGTCCAGGTTCTTCGACGCGTTGTAGGCGTAGGTGCCCAGGCCCGGCCAGGCGAACACCGCCTCGACGAGAACGGTGCCGGAGAGCAGGCTGCCGAAGGCGATGCCGACGAGCGTGAGAATCGGCAGCGCCGCTCCTCGCAGCACGTAGCCGACGACGACCCGGCGTCCGCGCAGCCCCTTCGCCCGCGCCGCACGCGCGTAGTCCATGTCGAGAACCTCGAGCACCGAGGTGCGCACGAACCGGGTGAGGGTCGCGATCGTGAACAGGCTCAGCACGAGCACCGGCAGGGCCAGGTGGCTGGTCGCGTCGAAGAACCCGACCGAGTCGCCGTTCAGCAGGTAGTCGATCGTGTAGAAGCCGGTGATGCGCGGCGGCGGGGTGATCGTGGGGGAGATCCGCCCGGATCCCGAAACCCAGTGCAGCTGCATGAAGAACAGCTGGTAGGTGAGGATCGCCATCCAGAACGTCGGGATGCTGAGCCCGATCAGAGTGACCACGCGCACGACCTGATCGGTGACCTTGCCACGCCGGTAGGCGGCGAGCGTACCCAGCACGATCGCGACGGCGAGGCTGATGATGATCGCGTAGAAGGCGATCTCCGCCGTGGCCGGGACCGCCTTGGCGAGGTCGGCCGAGACCGGCTGCCCCGACTTCAGCGACGTGCCGAGGTCGCCGCGCAGCAGGTTGCCGACGTAGAGGAAGAACCGGATCCAGACGGGCTGGTCGAGTCCGTACTTCTGCCGGAAGGCCTCGACCGTGGCGGGGTTCGACGCGGCCCCCTCGCCGAGAGCGGCGCGCACCGGATCGCCGGGCACGATCACGGTGAGGGAGAAGGTGACCAGCACGATCCCGAACAGCAGGATCACGCTCGTCACGGCCCGGCGGGCGAGGAACCGCAGCAGCGTGTGCTGGGCCTGCCTCGTCTTGCGGGTGGCGATGACTTGGGTCTCGGACACAGGGGCGCTTCCGGGTCTACGTGGCGGAGAGGGCGTGGTGCTGCGGGGGCCGGAACCTCTGGCTCCGGCCCCCGCAGGGCTCACTTCGCGGGGTGCAGCGTCCGCAGGTCGAGGGTCCAGGTCACGTTGTACTCGAGACCGGCCACCTTCGTGGAGCTGGCGAGGTTGATGCCGGGCACGATCAGCGGCACGAACGGGCCGGACTCCTGCATCGCCTTCGCGTAGTCGCTGAACGCGGTGTTGCGCGCGTCGACGCTGGTCGCGTTCTGCGCCTTGGTCACCAGGTCAGCGATCGACGTGTCGGCCTCGGCGGTCCAGCCGGCGCGCAGACCGACCTTCTGCCCCGGTCCGAACGGCAGGAACGACGAGGTGTCGGCGTAGTCGGGGCCCCAGTACCAGAGCGAGAACGCCTCCTGCGCCTTGACGTACGGCTGCACCTCGGTCGCGAACGGCGCCGGGGCGAGGGTCGCGTTGATGCCGGCGGCCTTGAGCTGCTCCTGCACGCGCTCGGCGACCGGCGTGAACTCCACGCCGCCGACCGGGTTGTCGTTCGGGAACTGCAGCTTGACCTCCTGGCCGGCGTAGCCGGAGGCGGCGAGGGCGGCCTTGGCCTTGTCGAGATCCTGCTTCACGCCGGTCTTGTTGGCACCGGGGAACATCGGCGGGATGACGCCGGTGGCCTGCTCGGATCCGGCGCCGGCCAGCTCGAGCAGCTTGTCGTAGTCGAGCGCGTAACGCACGGCCTCGGCGAACTTCGGGTTCGCGGTCACGCCGCCCACGTTCTTGTCCTGGTTGATGAGGAGGAACAGGGTCTCGGCAGAGGGCGCCGAGTTCACCGTGAAGCCGTCGCCGAGGTTCTTGACCTGGTCTCCGGAGAGGTCGACCGCCACGTTCGAGTCGCCGCCCTTGAGGTTGGTCAGCTGCGTGGAGGACTGCGAGATGTTGCGCACGACGATCTTGTCGTAGGCCGGCTTGTCCTCGCCGTCGTACTTGTCGTTCTTGACGAGCACGACCTGCGAGGTGAGGTCGAGCGACTGCAGCTTGTACGGGCCGGATCCGGCCGAGTTGGCGTCGAGCCAGGTCTTCGCCGCGTCCTTGTCGTCGGTGGTGCCGCCGTTCTTCTTCACGAGCTTCGAGTTGAGGATCGCGAGCGACGGGTTGGTGACGATCGCGGGCAGCTGCAGTGACGGGGTCTTCGTGGACAGCGTGACCGTCTTGTCGTCGACCTTGGCGACGGTGATCCCGGTCATCAGGAAGTTCGCCTTGGAGTCGGTGATCCCTGCGACGCGGTCGAGCGAGAACACGACGTCATCGGCGGTGACGGGGGTGCCGTCGGAGAAGGTGCGTCCGTCCTGGATCGTGAAGGTGAACTCGGTGGCGTCCGAGTTCTGCTTCATGGTCGCGAGATCCGGCTTCGGGGTGGTCGAATCGGCGCCCTGGAACGTCAGCAGCGTGTCGTACACGGCGTGCAGCACCATGTTGCCGGTCGGCACGTAGTTGCGGCCGGGGTCACCGGTCTCGAGCGAGAACGCGGTGTCGACCACGAGCGTGCCGCCCGAGGAGGAACCGCTGGAGCTGCTGTTCGCGGAGTTACCTCCCGAGCAGCCGGCGAGCGCGATGGCGGCCGCAGCGATGAGTGCTGCGGCGACGTGGCGATAGGAACGGGCCACGGGCTTCCTCCTTGAAGATGGACAGGTCAGATGACCAGGTCGGGTTTCCCGGCACTATATCCGACCGAATGGCTTGATTTCGAGCAATCCATTGTCACGCTTGCGTTACTACGGCAATATGTCCACCATGAGTGACGATCAGCCCTCTGTCTCTGGACGATCCGCGCCCGTGATCGACGAAATCGCCTACGACATCCTCCGGGCACTGCGTCGCAACGGCCGGATCTCGATCGCCGCGCTCGCGCAGGAGGTCGGGATCTCCCGGGCCAGCGCATACTCCCGCGTGGAGTCGCTGACCCGCGCCGGGATCATCACGGGATACACCGCCGAGGTCGACACGACACGACTCGGCCTCGGGGTGAGCGCGCTCGTGTTCTGCACGATCCAGCCCCAGTCCTGGAGCTCGTTCCTGCAGGCGATCGGGGAGATGCCCGACGTGGAATCGGCGATGGTGATGACCGGCGAGCACGATGTGATGCTCCTCGTCCGCAGCATCGACATGGAGCGGATGCAGTCGCTCGTGATCGGCACGATCGCCGACCGCCCCGAGGTGACCAAGGTCGAGACGGCGATCGTCATGGGCGAGGTCTTCCGCCGGCCGTTCGTGCTCCCGGACGAGATCCCCGAGCGCGCGGCGATCGGCGTCGACAGCGGGCTGATGCGTTTCACCCGCACCGATGGCAGCCGCGGGACGCGCGTCTGACCGTCACCCCCGGGGTCGTTGAGCGAGGACGGCGAAGCCGGCCGAGACGAAACGCGGTGCCCTCACCGGCGACCGTGGCGCTCAGACCTGCAGGCAGACGCTCACGTGGTCGACGCCGTCCACGGCGAAGTCCTCGATGAGGCGGATCCGGCCGTCGTCCTCCTGCTCGGCGCGGCTGACCGCGTCCCCGCGCACGACCGTGCCATCGCTCACGAGCGCGTGGGCGAACGAGACCCGCACCTCGGCACCCGCGATCTCGCCGACGAAGCGCCCCTCGGTGACGGTGTCCCCGGTGTACTCGCCCCAGATCAGCCGGCCGTCCTGGTGATAGTCGAAGGTCGTCGGGGCCTCGGGATCGACCTCGCTGGCGGTCGAGGACACCATGGCGAAGCGCAGTCCGTCGAGGATGAGGGTGGAAGGCATGACGACGAGTATGGACCCGACACCGGCCTTCGGCGCAATCCCGTCGGCCCGCGGCCGGGGCCTCGACACCGGCCTCCGGATGCCGTATCCGCGGCGATCCTCTCCACCGGGAATGACAATCCCCGCAGAGCCGAAATCTATTAACAGGTTCATCCACATGTGGATTACTCGGCGAATGCGGAAATCGTCCTGCGCACCGCGTCCCGACCGGATCACGAGCGGCGATACCGGCTGTTCACCAGTCGTTTTCCCGGGCGTCACGGATCCGATCGCGGAGGCCGCGGGAATGCACGCACCGATATACCGGAGGCTCGCTCACGGACCCGGGAATCACCCTCCGTGGATGGCGGATCCGCCTCAGGAAATCCGTCGGAAGAGCGCATTCCCGGCTGCGGCGAATGCGCACCCCACGGCGAGGATCGCGGCGCCCCCACCGGCGTAGGCGATCTGCAGGTGGCTGCCGTGGTTCTCCACCGTGATGAAGATGATGACGAAGGCGACGGCCGAGGCGAAGGCGCTCGCCCCCGCGATCCACCACAGCGCGGGCAGGGTGCGCGCCGGCGGCACGGCCTCCGGCACGCGCCAGAGCAGCAGCGTGATGCCACCCAGGCAGCCGCATGCCGCAACGAGCATGAAAGCCGCCACCACGTCGCTCGGCCGATGCCACTGCTGGATCACGAGCAGAATGCCGGTGAGTACAGCGAATGCTCCCCCCAGCACGGCCGCGAGCGGGCGCCAGCGCGGCGGGCTCACGACGAAGACGGCGAACGCTGCGGCGGCCGCGACGGTCGCATGCCCAGATGGGAATGAGTTGTCCAGCAGGTCGGTGGCTCCGGTCTCGGCGCGCACCAGGAACACGTGCTTGGCGAGTTCGGCCGCGATCACCGCGATCGTGCCGACGGCCAGGGCGACCACCAGATGCCGGAAGCGTCGCGTCACGAGGCCGATGACGAGCGTCAGCAGGATCCCCCCGCCGATCGCGATGGTCGGCACGTTCCCGAGCACCATGCCCGTCAGGCGGAAGACGGTGTCATGCTGCGAGGACGCCCCCACGAACGCCCGCTCGTCGACGATCTGCCCGATGTAGGTGCGCACGAAGAAGACGTACGTCGCCAGGAAGGCGGCCGCCAGGGTCACCGCAGCGATCGCGAACGACCGCACTCCCCGTCTTGTCGCCATGCTCCCATCATGCAGGCCCGACCTGTGCGGTCGCTCACCAGTCGCTGCGGTCGCGCGCCGCGCGCAGGTCACCGCGGGCGCGCTCGTCGTCGTAGCTCACGACACCGTCGCGCCGCGTGAGTCGTCGGACGAGCCCCGCGTCCTCGGGGGGCAGCGTCCGCCCCTCCGGCGCCCCGCCACCTCCGCGGCCCGTGCGCCTCGTGTCGAGCAGCGGCATGGCGATGTGCACGAGCGGGCCGATTCCGAGGGCGAAGACCACCGTGCCGACGCCGACGGTTCCGCCGAGCAGCCAGCCGACCGCGAGCACCGTGAGCTCCACGGTGAGACGGGAGACCCAGATCGGCCAGCCGAGGCGGGAGTTCATCCCGGTCATCAGACCGTCGCGCGGCCCGGGCCCGAAGTGCGCACCGATGTACAGCCCGCTCGCGAGGGCGACCGCGAGCACCCCGCCGATGAGCAGGAGGATCTGCATGAGCAGGCCGTGCGCCGGCGGCAGGACCGTCACCGTGGCCTGGATCGCGGTGCCCACGAGAAGGACGTTGAGAAGCGTGCCGATGCCCGGCTTCTGTCGCAGCGGAATCCACAGCAGCAGCACGAGGAGTCCGACGATGTTGGTGATCCAGCCCACGCCGATCCCGGTGCGCTGAGCCAGGCCCTGGGCGAACACGGTCCAGGGGTCCACGCCGAGACCGGCGGTGATCATGAGCCCGTCTCCGACGCCGTAGAGCACAAGTCCGATCACCAACTGCAGCACCCGTCGTGTCATGGATCCATGATGCCGGAGAACTGGACTGTTCAGATCAGTCCAATCGCCCTAGGCTGGCCTCATGGACTCCCGGCTCTCCGCGCGCGCGCTGGTCGATCTGCTCGGCCTGTGGCGCACCAGCGAACCCGCGTTCGACGCCCTCGCCGACGCCATCCGCCTGCTGTGCCTCGACAACAGGATCGCCCCCGAGACGGCGCTTCCGGCCGAACGCGAGCTCGCCGCGGCGCTCGGAGTGAGCCGCACGACGGTGGCCGCCGCTTACCGCGCGCTGCGCAGCACCGGTCACATCGTCAGCCGGCAGGGATCCGGCAGTGTGACCCGCCCGCTCGGGCGCACCAACGCCGCTCGCTGGTTCGACCGCGAGGGCATCGACCTGCAGCAGGCGAGTCCTCCCGCCTGGCCGGGTCTTCCCGGGGTGATCGCGGAGGCCGCGACGTCGGCCACCGCTCTCGTCTCGCGCGCGGGCTACGACATCCTCGGCCACGCCGAGCTGCGCGCCGCGATCGCGAACCGGTACGCCCGGCAGGGGATCCCGACGCAGCCCTCGCAGATCATGGTCACCACCGGCGCGCAGCAAGCCCTGAACCTCATCGCGTCGACGCTGCTGCGCCGCGCGGACCGTGTGCTGATCGAAACCCCGAGCTACCCCCACGCGATGGAGACGTTCCGGCGGGTGGGGGCGCGGCTGGTCGGCGTGCCCGTCGACTCCGGGAGCGGCTGGGATCTGGACCGCGCCGCCCAGGCGTTCGCACGAACCAGGCCCGTCCTCGCGTACCTCATGCCCGAGTTCCAGAACCCCACAGGGCGCTCGATGAGCCTCGAGGAGCGCGCCGTGTTCGAACGCTCCGCACATGATGCCGGATGCGTCCTCCTCATCGATGAGACCACGGCCGACCTCGACATCGACGGCCTTCCGCGCGCGCGTCCGCTGGGTACGGCCGGCACCGGGACGATCCGGGTCGGATCGCTGGGCAAGTCGGTCTGGGGCGGACTGCGGATCGGCTGGATCCGCGCGGCCGACGATGTGATCCGGCGCCTGCGCGCCGCCCGGCCGACGCACGACCTGGGCACGCCCGACCTGGAGCAGGCCGTCGCGACCCGCATCGTGCACCGGCTCGACGAGATCCTCCCGCAGCGCGCAGCGCTGCTCGGTGCCGGCCGGGACGCCCTCACCTCCGCACTCCGACGCGAACTGCCGGACTGGTCCGTACCGCAGGTCCACGGCGGCGTCGCGATCTGGGCCGGACTGGGGTCGCCGCTCAGCTCGGCGCTCGTGATCGACGCCGCCGCGCACGGGCTGCATCTCAGCGCCGGCCCGAGGTTCGCCGTCGAGGGCGGCCAGGAGCGGCACCTGCGGATCCCGTTCACGACCGAACCGCGCCAGCTCGAACAGGCTGTCGACATCCTCGCCGCATCGTGGGCACGCGTCACGGCGGGCTCGCCCCGTCTCTCGCCCGTCGCGGCCCTCGCCGAGGCGGTCGTGTAACCGCCCGGCACTCCCACCGACACCTGCCCGTATTCCAGGACACTCGACGAGATGACCCCGTCCGTGGTGGAGACGAAGAAACGGATCCGGTGGGACCGGATCCGTTTCGTGTTGTGGAGCCTAGGAGATTCGAACTCCTGACATCCTGCTTGCAAAGCAGGCGCTCTACCAACTGAGCTAAGGCCCCGTGTCGATGTTCGACGGGTTTCGACCGAATGAGCGGATCCGATTTCTCGGATCCGCTCACATGTCGGTGGGGCTACCAGGACTTGAACCTGGGACCTCTTCATTATCAGTGAAGCGCTCTAACCGCCTGAGCTATAGCCCCGTATCAACCTCCAAGACTTTACCGGACGTTGACACGATCGCGAAATCGAGCGGAGCTCGACGGCGTTCAGCTGCCTTCGCGCAGGGTGATGCTGCCCGCGGACAGGCGCGCATCGATACGGTGGGTCGAGGACGAATCCTCCTGGAGGCGCGCATCGATGGTGCCCGCCGACGAGTTCTTCTCGAGCGCATAGCGCCCTGCCGGCACCGTCACGTCCATGGATCCGGCGCTCACATCCAGGCGCACATCGTCGGGCTGGCGGCCCGAGATCGTCGCGTTCAGCTCGCCCGCCGACATCGACAGATCCGCGGTGGTCACGTCGTCCAGACGGAGCGTCGCGGATCCCGCGTTCACCGTGGTGGTCACGGTCCTCGCGCCCCCATCGAGCGACAGCGACCCGGCGTTCACCTTCGTGGTCAGCGTGTCGAATCGACCCTCGGTCGTGAGAGCACCGGCATCCAGCTGCAGATCGGCCGTCAGCTCGCCCTCCAACGCACGGGGGAGCGTGAGCGTCATCTGCGGGTCGATCCCGAACCAGCCGCCGACCCACCAGCCGAACGGCCCGTTGGGACGGTCGACCCGCAGGACGTCGCCGTCGCGCCGAATGGTCCAGTCGCTGCTCCCCGTGCCGCTGACGCGCATGGTCGCCTCACTCACGTCGTCGAAGCGGATCGTGGCGGATCCTCGCCCGACTTCGACCTTGAGACCGGTGATGCCTGTCGTGTCGACGCTGGTGCTGCGTGCGGCCGATCCGTCGCTCGAGGCGACCTGGGCGACGGCCGCGAGAGCCGAGCCGCCGCCGACCGTGACCAGCGCCCCACCGCCGATGATCGCTGCGGCGATCGTGATGGCGGCGAGCGTCCCTCGGCTCGGGGATGACGGGGGCGCGGGGGAGGAGGCGAGGGGATCCGCGGTGTGCGGCGTTCGTCCGCCGACCGGGTCGTGCTCGGGGGCGCTCGGAGGGGTGAGGTTCGTCATCGGTTCGTTCCTGTCTGTGCGGGTCCGGCTCCAGCGCCGTTCAAGCCGGCGCTGGAGATGTGGGCGATCGCGGCGAGGACGCGGCGGTTGCCGGACTCGTCGGGTTCCAGCCCGAGTTTCTGGAAGATGGCGGTGATGTGCTTCTCCACGCTGGCCTCGGACAGGAACAGCGTGGCCGCTATGGCCTGATTCGACTTGCCCTCCGCGATCAGCGCGAGCACCGTGCGCTCGCGCTCGGTGAGGCTTCGCATGCGGTCGTCCTGCCCCCGGCGGGTGAGCAGCTGCGCCACGACCTCGGGATCCAGCACCGTGGATCCGGATGCGATGCGCTCGACCGACTCGATGAACTCGGAGACGTCCGCCACCCGGTCCTTCAGGAGATAGCCGAGCGGACCCGCGGATCCCTGCGCCGATCCGCCCTGTGCGATGATCAGGTCGCTCGCATAGCGTTCCTCGACGTACTGGGAGAGCACGAGCAGCGGGAGCTGCGGAAGGCGCTTGCGCAGCGACAGCGCCGCGCGGATCCCCTCATCCACGAACGTCGGCGGGAGCCGGACGTCGAGGATGCAGAGCTCCGGAGACGTCGCCTCCACGGTCTCGTCGAGGGAGTCCGCATCGGGGAGTGCGGCGACCACGTCGTGGCCGGCGTCCTCGAGGAGCCGCACGAGGCCCTCACGGAGCAGGACGGAGTCCTCGCAGATCAGGATCCTCATGAGATGCACTCCTTCGGGGCGAGATCGCGGTGCTGGTCGAGACGCGAGCAGATCAGGATGCGCACGGGACGCTCACCTCCAGGCTGGTCGGACCGCCCACGGGGCTGTCCAGACGGAACGTGCCGCCGGCCGCGAGCACGCGGTTGCCGATCCCGTCGAGGCCTCCGCCCGGGAGCACGGTCGCGCCCCCGATGCCGTTGTCCTCGACCCGGGCCCAGAGCGTGCCGCCGTCGCGCACCCGCACCACGACCCGGCACTCGCTGGCGCGGGAGTGCTTGGCCGCGTTGGTGAGCGACTCCGCGATGGTGAAGTACACGGCGGCCTCGGCGTCGCGCGAGCACCGCCCGTTGAGCCGCACGTCGAGCACCACAGGCACGGGGGAGCGTCCGGCGAGGGCCGAGAGCGCCGCGTCGAGCCCGCGGTCGTCGAGCACCGACGCGTGGATTCCACGGGCGAGCTGGCGCAGCTCGGTGATCGCCGCCTTCGTCGAGGTGTGCGCCTCGGCGATGAGCGCCTTCGCGGCCTCCGGATCCGAGTCGATCTTCTGCTGCGCCATGCCGAGGGTCATGCCGACGGAGACGAGGCGCGGCTGCACGCCGTCGTGCAGGTCCCGCTCGATGCGGGTGCGCTCCACGTCTGCGGCGCGCACGGCGCCGGCGCGCTGCGCCGTGGTGGTGCGCACCTGCTCGCTGAGGTCGAGATTCCGGTCGGGGGTGGCGACGATGCCGCGCGAGATCACCCGGTGCAGCAGGGCCACGCTGATGATGCCGACGACGCCGGCTGCCGCGCCCGCGCCGCCGATGAGCGGCGCCCAGGCGCTCGGATACCTCGTGCCCCAGCCCGTGTCGACCTCGCCGGTCGTGAACAACGGCGCGAAAGCCGTGACGGCCGACCACCCGAACCACGCCATGAGCCGCAGCACGAGGGATCCGAGCGCGCACGCGATGGCGAAGTTCGCCAGCGCGCGCCACATCCGCCCGTTGTACGCCTGCCGCCAGAGCGAGAGCAGCCAGCCGCCGAAACCCGGGCGGTCGGTCGCACGCCAGCGCAGGGCCGGGAGGCCGAAGCCGTACAAGCCGTTCAGCCGGGCGATCTCGAACCAGGCCAGTCCGAACAAGGCGTAGACCAGGCCCACCAGCACGAGGATCCCGATGCCGATGAAGCTGAGGCCGAAGCCGATCCCCAGCGCACCGCCGAGAATGCCGACCACGGCGGATCCGATCACGCCCAGCGCGGCGAGTTCGAGGATGGTGAGGAACAGGCGCACCGGAGTGCGCGCCGCTCGCGCGACAGGATCCGTCACGGGAGGCGGGGAGGAGGACGCTGCTGTGGTCATGGCTCCACGCTACGGGCGCACCCGTGAGCGCGGAACGGAGGAACCCCGGGGATCCGGTTCGGGGTTTCCGTAAGACTCGCGGTTATGCATGCCTTGCCTGGATGGACGGCGGGCGCGTGCAGGTGCTTACGTTGACCCATGCGCGAACCGCGCGAACGGAGGGGTATCAAGTGACTGCAGCACATCCGCACGAACCGCACGGCACCGGTCTCGGGCAGCGCCTGAACTGGCTGCGCGCCGGGGTGCTCGGGGCGAACGACGGCATCGTCTCGGTCGCCTCCCTGGTGGTGGGCGTGGCCGGGGCGACGACCGACAACTCCGCGCTGCTGGTCGCGGGCCTCGCGGGCCTCATCGGCGGCGCCATCTCGATGGCGCTCGGCGAGTACGTCTCGGTGAGCAGCCAGCGCGACAGCGAGCACGCCCTCATCGCGAAGGAGCGCGAGGAGCTGCGCACGATGCCGGACGCGGAGCTCGCCGAGCTCACCGAGCTTTACCGTCAGCGCGGCCTCAGCGACGACACCGCACATCGGGTCGCCGTCGAGCTCACCGCGCACGATGCGCTGTCCGCGCATCTCGAGGTGGAGCTCGGCATCGACCAGGACGATCTGGTGAACCCGTGGCATGCCGCGCTCTCCTCAGCGGTCGCGTTCACGGTCGGCGCCATCCTCCCGCTGCTCGCCATCCTGCTTCCGCCGCCCGCGTGGCGGGTGCCGGTCACGTTCCTCGCGGTGCTGATCGCCCTCGCCGCGACGGGCTTCCTCTCGGCGCGGATCGGCGGATCGAACCCGATGCGCGCCTCGATCCGCCTCGTCATCGGCGGGGCGCTCGCCCTCGCCGCCACCTGGCTCATCGGCACGCTGCTCGGCTCCGCGGGCGTGGTCTGAGGATCGATCCCGGACCCATCGACCGCGAGACTGCATCCCCGTCGCGAAACGGCAGCAGAGTCGTGCCGTCTCGCGGCAGAGTTGCAGTCTCGCGGTCAGAGAACGCGGAAGGCCCGGATCCGAGGATCCGGGCCTTCCGCGTGTACGGGCGTCAGTTCGAGGTGAAGCCGACCAGCAGTCCGCCGGTGACCTTGACCGCGAGGTTGTAGATGCCGGCGACGATCGCTCCGAGCACCGTGAAGACGATGAGGTTGAGGATCGCGACGACGGAGCCGAAGGCGAGCACCTGCGGCAGCCCGACGACCGCGCTCAGCTTCGCGCCGTCGGCGATGCCGGAGACGAACTCGTCGGCCTTGGTCATCAGTCCCGTGGCATCGATCACCAGGTAGATGAGCAGGAACGAGACCAGGGTGACGATCGCGATGGCGATCGCACCGAGGAAGGACAGCTTCACTGCCGACCAGAAGTCGATGTAGACCAGGCGCAGGCGCACCTGCTTGCTGGAGGTCTTGCGGGAAGACTTCTTCGCGAGCTTGTCGGCTACCGTGCTCATGCGTCAGTTCCTTCGGGGGCTTCGGGGGCTTCTGTCTCGGGGGCCGCACCGGAGTCCTCGGACTCCTCGCTGTCGGCCAGGCCGCGCTCGGTGTTCCGGGCGATCGCAAGGATCCGATCGTCCTCATCGGTCCGGGCGAAAACCACGCCCATGGTGTTGCGACCCTTCGCCGGCACCTCGGCCACGGCAGAGCGTACCACCTTGCCACTGGCAAGAACCACAAGGACCTCGTCGTCCTCCTGGACGATCAGACCCCCCGCCAGAATGCCCCGGTCGTCGTTCAGTTTGGCGACCTTGATGCCCTGACCGCCACGTCCCTGCACGCGGTACTCGTCCACCGAGGTGCGCTTCGCGTAGCCGCCGTCCGTGACCACGAAGACGAATCCGTCGCCCGTGACGAGCGAGGCGGACAGCAGGCTGTCCTCCCCGTTGAACCGCATGCCCTTGACACCCTCGGTCGCACGTCCCATCGGCCGCAGCGCCTCATCGGTGGCTTGGAAGCGCACCGACATGCCGTGCCGGCTGATCAGCAGGACGTCGTCGGTGGCGTCGGCGAGGAAGGCACTGACGAGCTCGTCGTCCTCGCGGAGACGGATCGCGATGACACCGCCCTGACGGTTGGTGTCGTAGTCGCCGAGCCGGCTCTTCTTCACCAGACCGCCCCGGGTCGCCAGCACCAGGTACTGCGCCGCCTCGTAGTCGCGCAGGTCGAGGATCTGCGCGATCTTCTCGTCCGGCTGCAGCGCGAGCAGGTTGGCGACGTGCTGACCCTTCGCATCGCGGCCGGCCTCGGGGATCTCGTAGGCCTTGGTGCGGTAGACCCGGCCCTTGTCGGTGAAGAACAGCAGCCAGTGATGCGTGGTCGTCACGAAGAAGTGCTCGACGAGGTCGTCGGCACGCAGCTGCGCGCCCTTGACGCCCTTGCCGCCGCGATGCTGCGAACGATAGTTGTCGCTGCGGGTGCGCTTGATGTAGCCCTCACGGGTGACCGTGATGACCATCTCCTCCTCGGCGATGAGGTCTTCCATCGAGACGTCGCCGTCGAATCCGTGCAGGATGTGGGTGCGGCGCTCGTCTCCGAAGCGCTCCACGATCGCGGTGAGCTCCTCGCGGATGATCTCGCGCTGGCGGCCCTCGTCCGCGATGATCTCCTTGTAATCGGCGATCCGCACCTCGAGCTCGGCGGCCTCGTCGATGATCCGCTGGCGCTCCATCGCCGCGAGGCGACGCAGCTGCATGTCGAGGATCGCCTGGGCTTGCTCCTCGTCGATGTCGAGGAGCTTCTGCAGACCCTCGTTGGCCTCCTGGGCCGAGGGCGAGCGGCGGATCAGCGCGATGACCTCGTCCAGTGCATCAAGCGCCTTGAGGTAGCCCTGCAGGATGTGCATGCGCGCCTCGGCCTTGGCGAGGCGGAAGGTGGTGCGCCGCACGATGACGTCGATCTGGTGGTCGAGCCAGTGCGTGATGAAGCCGTCGAGCGCGAGCGTGCGCGGCACGCCGTCCACGATCGCGAGCATGTTGGCACCGAAGTTGTCCTGCAGCTGCGTGTGCTTGTACAGGTTGTTCAGCACGACCTTCGCGACCGCGTCGCGCTTGAGCACGATCACGAGGCGCTGGCCCGTGCGGTCGCTCGACTCGTCACGGATGTCGGCGATGCCCGTGATCTTGCCATCGCGGGCCAGGTCGCCGATCTTCACCGCGAGGTTGTCGGGGTTCACCTGGTACGGCAGCTCGGTGATCACGAGGCAGGTGCGGCCCTGGATCTCCTCGACGCCGACGACCGCGCGCATCGTGATGGAGCCGCGGCCGGTGCGGTACGCCTCCTGGATCCCCTTCGTGCCGAGGATCTGTGCACCGGTCGGGAAGTCGGGTCCCGGGATCCGCTGGATCAAGCCGTCGAGCAGCTCCTCCCGGGGAAGGCCGGGGTTCTGCAAGGCCCAGAGCGCGGCGTCCGAGACCTCGCGCAGGTTGTGCGGCGGGATGTTCGTGGCCATGCCGACCGCGATGCCGATCGAGCCGTTCACGAGCAGGTTCGGGAACCGCGCCGGCAGGACGTCGGGCTCCTCGGTCTGGCCGTCGTAGTTCGGCGAGAAGTCGACCGTGTTCTCTTCGATGTCGCGCACCATCTCGAGTGCGAGCGGGGCCATCTTGGTCTCGGTGTATCGCGGAGCGGCCGCGCCCATGTTGCCGGGGGAGCCGAAGTTGCCCTGGCCGAGTGCGAGCGGGTAGCGCAGCGACCACGGCTGCACGAGACGCACGAGGGTGTCGTAGATCGCCGAGTCGCCGTGCGGGTGGTACTGGCCCATGACCTCGCCGACCACGCGGGCGCACTTGGAGAACGACTTGTCGGGGCGGAATCCGCCGTCGTACATGCCGTAGATCACGCGGCGGTGCACGGGCTTGAGCCCGTCGCGCACGTCGGGCAGCGCGCGGCCCACGATGACGGCCATCGCGTAGTCGAGGTAGGACCGCTGCATCTCCGACTGCAGATCGACCTGGTCGATCTTGCCGTGGTTGTGCTCGGCGTCGGGACGGCTTTCGTCAGTCATGTCTTCTCTTCGTCTCAGCCAGTCGGTGTTGTCTTGGGGCCGGGCTCCGGGGATGTGATTCTGCGGAATCGGCGGGTTCCTTCCCGCTTCGCGGGCCCCTCCCGATATTCCGCAGAATCACATCCTCTGCGCCCTCCTCCGCAAGTGGCGGCGCAGTCCCGAGTTTTCGCTTTTTGGTTGGGGGTCAGATGTCCAGGAAGCGGACGTCCTTGGCGTTGCGCTGGATGAAGCTGCGGCGGGACTCGACGTCCTCGCCCATCAGCACGCTGAAGATCTCGTCCGCGGCGGCGGCGTCGTCGATCGTGATCTGGCGGAGCGTGCGCGTGGTGTGATCCATCGTGGTCTCCCACAGCTCCTTGGCGTTCATCTCGCCCAGACCCTTGTAGCGCTGGATGCCGGCTTCCTTCGGGATCCGCTTGCCGTTCGCGAGGCCGTGCTCGAGCAGCGCGTCGCGCTCCGCGTCGGAGTACACGTACTCGTGCGGCGAGTTCGTCCACTTCAGGCGGTACAGCGGCGGCATCGCGAGGAACACGAAGCCGGCCTCGATGAGCCCGCGCATGTAGCGGAAAAGCAGCGTCAGCAGCAGCGTCGTGATGTGCTGGCCGTCGACGTCGGCATCCGCCATGAGCACGATCTTGTGATAGCGCGCCTTGCCGAGATCGAAGTCCTCGCCGATGCCGGTGCCGAACGCCTGGATCATCGCCTGGACCTCTTTGTTGGCCAGGGCCTTGTCGAGACGCGCGCGCTCGACGTTGAGGATCTTGCCGCGCAGCGCCAGGATCGCCTGCGTGTGCGGGTCGCGCCCCTGCACGGCGGAGCCGCCGGCCGAGTCGCCCTCCACGAGGAAGATCTCCGAGATCGACGGATCCTTACTCGTGCAGTCCTTGAGCTTGTCGGGCATCGCGGCCGACTCGAAGACGCTCTTGCGGCGCGCGGTCTCACGCGCCTTGCGCGCCGCCATGCGGGCGGTCGCGGCTTCGACGGCCTTCGTCACGACGTTCTTGGCCTGCTTCGGGTTGCGGTCGAACCAGTCGCCGAGCTGGTCGCCGACCACCTTCTGCGTGAAGGCCTTCGCCTCCGTGTTGCCGAGCTTGGTCTTGGTCTGGCCCTCGAACTGCGGTTCGCCGAGCTTGATCGAGATCACGGCGGTCAGACCCTCGCGCACGTCGTCGCCGGTGAGGTTGTCGTCCTTCTCCTTGAGGATGTTGTTGGCACGCGCATAGCGGTTGACGAGTGTCGTCAGCGCCGCGCGGAAGCCCTCCTCATGGGTGCCGCCCTCGTGCGTGTTGATGGTGTTCGCATAGGTGAACACGTTCTCGGTGTAGCCCGTGGTCCACTGCATCGCGACCTCGAGCGAGATCTTGCGCGCGGTGTCCTCCGACTCGAAGGCGATGATCTCGTCGTTGACGACCTCGGCCTTGCGCACGTGGTTGAGGTACTCAACATAGTCGACGAGACCGCGCTCGTAGAAGAACACGTCCGCGCGCTGGTGGGTGACGACGGTGCCGTCGACCTCCTCGTCGACCGTCGCGCCCTCGCGCTCGTCGAGCAGCTCGATGCGCAGCCCCTTGTTCAGGAACGCCATCTGTTGGAAGCGGGTGCGCAGGGTGTCGTACTCGAACTCGATGGTCTCGGTGAAGATCTCCGCGTCCGGCCAGAACGTGATCGCCGTTCCGGTCTCGGTCGTGGGCTCGCCTTTCTCAAGCTGCTGCTGCGGGGCGCCGCCGTCGGCGAAACGGTGCCTCCAGACGAAGCCCTTCTGCTTGACCTCGACGTCGAACCGGGTCGACAGCGCGTTGACGACCGAGGATCCGACGCCGTGCAGACCGCCGGAGACCGCGTACGCGCCCCCGCCGAACTTGCCGCCGGCGTGCAGGATCGTGAGCACGACCTCGACCGTCGACTTGGTCGGGTCGGAGGAGTGCGGGTCGACCGGGATCCCACGGCCGTTGTCGATGACGCGGACGCCGCCGTCGGCGAGGAGCGTGACGAGGATCTTGTCGGCGTAGCCGGCCAGCGCCTCGTCGACGGAGTTGTCCACGATCTCGTACACCAGGTGGTGCAGACCACGCGGTCCGGTCGAGCCGATGTACATGCCGGGGCGCTTGCGTACCGCCTCGAGGCCCTCGAGGATCTGGATCGAGTCGGCCCCGTACTCCACTTCTGGGGCAGGCTTCGCCGCCTCGGCGGGCACGGTCGGCTTCGTCGCGGATCCGGGTGCTTCTGCCCCCGTCTGGGTCGAGTCGTTCATGGTCGATTCGTGCGCGTCAGAGGGGGTTTCAGGCGTCATCTGAGGGGAGGCTCCACATCGAAGATCTAGACGCTCAGTCTATCGGAAAGACCCCTTCCTGTCTCGTTGTACGCGCTTCTGCGCGCCTGAAGTCCCCTGGGACGGGATGGATCTTGTCCTAACCGTAGGTATCGCGCGGACCGCGCCCTGGAGCGACTCTGGGGCCCCATTTCCATGAAGGAACGTCCGGCCCGACGAAGCGGATGTTCTCCACGCCGGCCTCCGGGTACCGCCGTCCGATCTCCGTGATGATCACCGCGCGCATGTACTGCAGGTTCTTCGCCCACGCCGTGGAGTCGCACTTCACGGTGAGCATGCCGCCCTCCAGCGACACCGGCTCGGAGTGCTTCGCGGTGTCTGGACCGGCGAGCTCCGCCCACTGCAGCACGAGATCCTCGCGGCTGAGTGCCGCCTCCCAGCCCGCATCCTTGGTGAGCTTGGCGAGCACGTCGCCGAGCGAGCCAGGGTCACGTCCCGCGGTGAACGGCGCGTTCTCGTCATCGACGAGGCGCTTCTTGCGTTTCCAGTTCTTGGAGCTCGGCTTCAGCCCGCGGAGGCGCAGGTAGGTCGAGATCGTCTCGGGGACATCCTGCTCGTCAGGCCCGGTCATCGTCGACCTCGCGCTCATCGGTGATGGTGCCCGCCGAGATCCGCACCACGTGGCGATGCAGCACCTCGGGGATGTCCTCCTCCACGGCCGCGGTCACCAGCACCTGCTCGTAGCCGGCGGTGATGCCGGCGAGACGCCGGCGCCGCTCCGCATCGAGCTCGGCGAACACGTCGTCGAGGATGAGCACCGGATCCCCGGCCGGGGATTCGGCCCGGAGCAGCTCCGCTGAAGCGAGGCGCAGCGCGAGCGCGATCGACCACGACTCCCCGTGGGAGGCATAGCCCTTCACGGGCAGGTCGCGCACCCGCAGCACGAGATCGTCGCGGTGAGGTCCGACCAGGGTGAGCCCGCGCTCGAGCTCGGCGGAGCGCTTGGCCGCGAGCGCGGTGCGGAACAGGTCGGCCGTGGATCCCGGCGCGGATGCCTCCTCGGCGTCGTCCCCCTCTTCGGGGTCGCCGCCGCGGATCGACTGAGCCCAGTGCAGGCGCGGGTCGTGGTCCTCGCCTGCGATCGCGGAGTAGGCGTCGGCGAGCCCCGGCTGCAGATCCGCGGCGAGGCGGGAGCGTGCATCGATGATCTCTGATCCGAGCCCGACGAGCTTGTCGTCCCAGACGTCCAGCGTCGTCAGGGACTCGGCCTTCATACCGCGGGCGCGGGCGGACTTCAGCAGCGCCGTGCGCTGGCGCAGCACCCGGTCGTAGTCGCCGAGCACCGCGGTCATGCGCGGAGTGCGCTGGATCAGCAGCTGGTCGGCGAAACGGCGCCGGGAGGACGGATCCCCGCGCACGATCTGCAGATCCTCCGGAGCGAACAGCACGACATGGGCGTACCGGGGCAGATCCGCGGTGCGTCCCGGAGCCCCGTTGATCCGCGCCTTGTTCGAACCCTGCCGGTTGATCTGCACCTCGATCAGGACTTTCCTCTGGCCGTGCGCGAGTCGTGCGCGGACGATGCCCGCATCTTGGCCGTCGCGCACCATCGGGGCATCGGAGGACACCCGGTGCGAGCCGAGGGTGGCGAGGAACACGATCGCTTCGGCGAGGTTCGTCTTGCCCTGTCCGTTGCGGCCGACGAGGACGTTCGGGCCGCGGTGCAGCGCGAGTTCGGCGGTCGCGTAATTGCGGAAATCCACGAGGCTGAGATGCTCCACAATCACCCGAGCAACCTTACCCGCGGGCCCCGACACCCGGCTCGGCGTGAGGCTCCGGTTCAGAGCGCCCGGGCGACGTAGACCATTCCGCCCTCGCGGCGGATCTCGCTCATGCCCGACCGCGCCAGCACCGCGAGAGAGTCGAGATTCGTCTCCTCGGTATCGGCGATCGCGCGTACCGCCCCGTGATCGGCCGCGATGCGCAGGCCCTCCGTGACAGCAGCCGTCGCGAGGCCGCGTCCGCGGGCGGCGGGGATCAACCCGTACCCGAACTCCACCGTTCCGGACTCGTCCGGCGGACCGAAGAAGCCGAATCCGCCGACTGCCATGCCCTCGTCATCACGGATGGCGTAGAGCGTGAAGACCGCATCAGCCTCCTCGCGAGCGGCGAGCGACCGCAACGGCACCAGCTCGTCCTCGAACGGGTACTCGGGGTGCCAGTCGTCGCCCGACCGCTCCTCGCGGGCGACGATCCGCGCCGCGAGCGCGGGATCGATCGGATCCAGTCTCATCCCGCTAGCGCAGCAGGAGGTTCGGCTGCAGCAGGTACTTGAACGAGTCGAGGCCGGCCGCGTCGACCGAGGTCTGGCTCGTGATCAGCACCGGGCTGAGCTTGTTCGCATTGTCCGAGGACGTGAACGTGACGCGCACGAACTCGCTCTTGAGCGCGCCGAGCGCCTCGAGCAGGTACTGCGGGTTCAAGCCCAGCGTCACCTCTTCGCCGTTGAGGTGCGCGTCGACGGATTCGGACGCACGGGCCTGCTCGCCGCCGGAGGCGTCCATGGTCACATCCGACGTGTCGAACGTGAAGCGCAGCGGTGCGGAGCGGTCCAGCACGAGCGCGACACGGCGCACGGCCTCGGTGAGGTCGGCGGTGTTCACCACGGCGTGGTGGTCGGTCTGCTCCGGGAAAAGACGGCGGACCGGGGGGAAGTTGCCCTTGATGAGCAGCGACGTGACGGTCTTGTTGCCCGCCGTGAACGCGATGATCTCGCGGTCACCGGCGCCCGAGAACGAGATCTGGATGGTGCCGGCGTGACCGAAGGTCTTGCCGACCTCCTGCAGCGTGCGGGCAGGCACGAGCGCCGTCTGCTCCACGGCCTCTCCGTCCCACGGCACGTCGCGCAGCGACACCCGGTAACGGTCCGTGGCGACGAGGCTCAGCGTGTTCTCGCCGACCTCGAGCTGCACGCCGGTGAGCACGGGCGTGACGTCGTCGCGGGATGCGGCGAAGGCGACCTGGGCGATCGCGGTGCCGAAGTCCTCGGCGGGCACGACGCCGCTGGTGCCGGACACCTCCGGGATCGAGGGATACTCCTCGACGGGCATGGCGGCGAGGGTGAAGCGGGCGGATCCGCAGCGCACGGCGATGCCGCCGTCCTCCTCGACCGAGATCTCGATCGGCGCATTGGGCAGGCGGCTGGCGATGTCGGACAGCAGACGACCGTGCACGAGAATCGTGCCGGGCTCGTCCACCGTGGCCTCGATGGTCGTGCGGGCGGACGCCTCGTAGTCGAACGCCGAGAGCGTGAGCCCTTCGTCACCGGCCTCGATCAGCACACCGGCCAGGATCGGCTGCGGGTTGCGCTGCGGCAGCAGCTTGACGACGAAGGACACAGCTTCGCTGAAGACATCGCGATTGACCTGGAACCTCACGGCGCTCCTCCGTCGACTCGATGCGGAGAATGACATGCTTCTCCGCCCCTTGGCACACACCAGGGGATCCCATGCTAATGCCACGCGGTGTCAGGTCCAGGTCGAAGTGCTCCGGATTGGGATCCATCCCCAGCCGAGCAGTGGGTGGTGATCGATGGACCGAGATTCGAAAGGAGTTCTTAACGGTGTTAACGCCTGTGGATACTGTGGATAAGTCTGGGGATGCTTTGCGGCTCTAGGGAACTACAGACGTGTGAGTTGTGGAGACCCTGCGGAAACAGTGGGGTCTCGGGCTGTCCTCTGCCGATCCGGTTCACCGAGTTATCCACAGATCGGGGTCCTGATGGGGATTCCACGCCGTCGCGATCCCGAGATATCCCCAAGTTATCCACATGTGGACTTCCGGGCGGGGCGGATGCCAGAATTCGCGCCGCTGACGCGGAAGGGTCGCTGACGGCGCTCCTGCGATCGCGGAGAGGGGGTCCCGTGCGGGGAGGGATCCGTGCGGAGGGTCAGCGCCGGCTGAGCTGGGCGGTGATCTCGGTGACCTGGTTGAAGATGGCGCGGCGCTCCTTCATGAGCTCGCTGATCTTCTTGTACGCGTACATCACGGTGGTGTGGTCGCGGTTGCCGAAGAGCTGGCCGATCTTCGGGAGGGAGAGGTTGGTGCGCTCCCGGCACAGGTACATCGCGATCTGCCGTGCGGTCGCGATCTGCTGCGACCGGCTGGATCCGTAGAGGTCGTCTTCGCTGAGCTTGAAGTAGTTCGCCGTCGTGGTGATGATGTCGGTCGGCGAGATGATGCTGTCCTCGTCCTGATCGACGATGTCGCGCAGCGCGGTCTGCGCGGTGGCGATGTCGAGCGCGGAGCGGTTCAGGTTGGCGAACGCGGTGGCGCGGATGAGCGCGCCCTCGAGTTCGCGGATGTTGGACGACACCTTCGTGGCGATGTACTCGAGCACGTCGTCCGGCACGTGCAGCTGCTCGCTCTGCGCCTTCTTGCGCAGGATCGCGATGCGCGTCTCGAGGTCGGGCGCCTGCACATCGGTGATGAGGCCCCACTCGAACCGGCTGCGCATGCGCTCCTCGAAGCCGGTGAGGTGCTTCGGCGGCAGATCGCTGGTGATCACGACCTGCTTGTTGTGATCGTGCAGCTGGTTGAAGGTGTGGAAGAACGCCTCCTGCGTCTCCGCCCGGCCCTGCAGGAACTGGATGTCGTCGATCATCAGGATGTCGACTTCGCGATAGCGCGCCTGGAAGGCGGATCCGCGGTTGTTCGCGATCGAGTTGATGAAGTCGTTCGTGAACTCCTCGCTCGACACGTAACGCACCTTGACCCCGGCGTACAGCGACTGGGCGTAGTCGCCGATCGCGTGCAGCAGGTGCGTCTTGCCCAGGCCCGGTCCGCCGTAGATGAACAGCGGGTTGTAGGCCTTGGCCGGCGCCTCGGCCACGGCCACGGCGGCGGCGTGCGCGAAGCGGTTGGACTGGCCGATGACGAAGTTGTCGAAGACGTACTTGGGATTCAGCCGCGACTCATGCCGGATCGGGGTCGGCTGCTGCTCGATGGGGGATTCGATCCGGGCGTTCTCCTGCCGACCCGGTGCGAAGTCGGAGACCGGGATCGGGACGGTCTGCTGCTCCACCATGTCGTGGTTGACCGTGACACGGAAAGACGTGACCTCGTCGCCGATGCGGGCGAGCGCTTCCATGATCGGCAGCCGGAGGCGCTTGTTGATCTGCCCCGCGGTGAGGTCGTTCGGGACCTCCAGGTAGAGAGTCGCTGTCATGACACCCGCCGGGACGGCGAGGTTGAGGAAGCCCTGCAGAGGAGCGGAGACGCGCTCGTCTCGGGCCAGTTCCGCGAGAAGTTCGTCCCAGATGGGGACTTCGGACTCTGCGGCTGCGGACATGGTTCCCCCGGGCGACTCGGCACAGCGGGCGAACATGGACACGCTGCCTGTGGATAACTGCTCGTGCCACGGTAGTCAGCCTGGGCCGCGAGGGCAACCTGCGACTGGGAACGGGCGACGGCGTGTCCCTGTTGAAGGATCCCTCCACAGATGTGGATAATGGTCCTTTCGCCTGCTCGGTTTGCGATGTCGGGGTCGACGTCGTAGCCTTAATCGGTTGACTTATGCCATTTCGGCAGTCTTTGTCCACCGTCTCCGGCCGCATCGATCCCGGTGACAGCTTCCCTTCCCCGGAGAAATCATGAGCAAGCGCACTTTCCAGCCCAACAACCGTCGTCGCGCCAAGAAGCACGGCTTCCGTGCCCGCATGCGCACCCGCGCCGGCCGCGCCATCCTTTCGGCACGCCGCACGAAGGGCCGTGTCGAGCTCTCGGCGTAATCCGTGCTCGCCCGCCCGCATCGCCTCGTCCGCGGGTCCGACTACCGCACGGTGGTTCGGCGCGGGCGACGATACGGCGGGCCGCGACTGGTCGTCTCGGTGCTCGACACCGGTGAGCAGCGACCCGTGCGCTTCGGCTTCATCGTGAGCAAGCAGGTGGGGAACGCCGTGATCCGGAACACCGTCCGACGACGGTTGAAGGACGCATGCGCCCGTCAGCTCCCGCTGCGGGACGGCGTCGACATCGTCATCCGCGCCTTGCCCTCCGCGGCGGAGGCGCCTTTCGTCGAACTGCTGTCGGACCTGGACCGGGCAGTCGACAGGGGCGTGCGATGAGCGCCCTGCCGGCGTACTCGCGGGGGACCGCCCACCTGCACGCTGCGGATGTGCTCCGAGCTGTGCCGCTGGTGCCGCGGAATCTGGCGCTGGGATTCCTCACCGCCTACCGCGCTCTGGTCTCGCCGCTGTACGGCGATGTCTGTGCGTACTATCCCAGCTGTTCCGCCTACGCTGTAGGAGCGGTGCAGCAGCACGGCGCGGTGAAGGGCGCAGGCCTCTCGGCGTGGCGGATCCTGCGCTGCAATCCCTGGAGCCACGGCGGTGTGGACGACGTGCCGCCGCACAAGAACTTCCGACACGCCCTCACGCCTCGAGGATTCGTCGTACCCTCCCGAAAGGACTGATCAGTGGGTTCCGACCTCCTGTTTGCCGCGTCTACGACGCCCGCTGCCTCGAGCGGAGGCTTCGATCTGCTCGGCATCGTCATGTGGCCGTTCAAGGCGCTGGTCGAGGCGATCCTCGTCGCCTGGCATTGGCTGTTCACCGCGATCGGTCTCCCGGGCGCTGCCGGCCTCACTTGGGTCCTGTCGATCGTCGGGCTTGTGCTGGTCATCCGCGCCGCGGTGTTCCCGCTCTTCGTGCGCCAGATCAAGAGCCAGCGCAAGATGATGGAAATCGCTCCTGAACTGAAGAAAGTTCAGGAGAAGTACAAGGGCAAGCGCGACCAGCTGAGTCGCGAGGCGATGAGTCGCGAGACCATGGCGCTGTACAAGAAGCACGGCACGACGCCGATGTCGAGCTGTCTTCCGCTCCTGGTGCAGATGCCCTTCCTGCTCGGCATGTTCTACACGCTCAGCGATGTGAAGAAGCACGCCATCGCGGGCGAGGGCGGCGTATGGCTGCTGACGAAGCAGCTGACTAAGCAGTTCTACGATGCGACGCTGTTCGGGGTCGCTCCGCTGCACACCAGCCTCACCGACGCGGTTCAGCAGAAGCCGGCCGGCTGGGAGACCACGGTCGCGATCCTCGTCGTCCTGGTGATCCTCATGATCGGATCCCAGTTCTTCACGCAGCTGCAGATCATCTCCAAGAACCTGTCGCCCGAGGCCAAGACCGGCCAGGCGTACCAGATGCAGAAGATCATGCTGTACATCCTGCCCCTGGGCTTCATCTTCTCGGGTCTGTTCTTCCCGCTCGGCGTCGTCATCTACTGGTTCATCAGCAACCTGTGGACGATGGGCCAGCAGTTCCTCGTGCTCCGCGAGATGCCGACTCCCGGATCCGATGCCGCCAAGGCTCGGGAGGAGCGTCTCGCCCGCAAGGGGAAGGCGATCAACTCCGAGGGCAAGGTCGTGCCGAAGGCCGCCTACGACGCGGAGCAGCAGAAGATGCTGGAGGATGCGGAGCGCCTTCGTGCGCAGCAGCCCAAGCGGCAGCAGCCCAAGAGCGCCAAGCGTGCCAAGAAGGATCAGGACAGCGCCAAGAAGGACTCTGAGAAGAACGTGAACGGAGAAAAGGCATGACCGAGCACGACGTCGCCGAGCCGACCGTCTCCGATCTCGAGCACGAGGGCGACGTCGCGGCGGACTTCATCGAGGGTCTTCTCGACATCGCCGACATCGACGGCGACCTGACTCTGGACGTGAAGCAGGGGCGGGCGTACGTCTCGGTCGAGGCGGAGGGCGACGGTCTGCGTCTGCTGTCGGCGCCCGACACCGTGCAGGCGCTGCAGGAGCTCACCAGGCTCGCGGTGCAGAGCAGCACCGGGTCCTTCTCGCGCGTGATCCTCGACGTCGCCGGTTCCCGCGATGCACGTCGCACGCAGCTCGAGCGCCTGGTCGATTCGGCTGTGGCGAAGCTCGATGAGGGAGCCTCCCAGGCGTCGCTGCCCTCGATGTCCAGCTACGAGCGCAAGCTGGTGCACGACATCGTGGCGGAGCGAGGCCTGATCTCGGAGTCCTACGGCGACGGTCCGACCCGCCACACCGTGATCCGCCGGCACTGACGTTTCACGTGAAACATGTCTGAACCCGTGTCGACCGAGCTCGAGACCGAACCCGCGGCTGCAGAGGCTCTCTTCGGCGGCCGGATCGAGCTGGCTCGCGCCTTCACTGCGGCGCTCGCCGAGCAGGGGGAGGAGCGTGGCCTGATCGGCCCGCTCGAGGTGCCGCGGCTGTGGACCCGGCACATCCTCAACAGCGCGATCGCCGCGCCACTGTTCCATGGCCGCGTCGCTGATGTCGGATCCGGCGCGGGCTTGCCCGGCATCGTGCTCGCGATCGCGCGCCCGGACGTGCAGTTCACACTCATCGAACCGATGGAGCGCCGCGTCGCGTGGCTCGATGAGCAGGTCTCATCGCTGGGGCTGTCGAATGCGACCATCGTGCGCGGCCGGGCGGAAGAAGTCGGGCTCAGTGGGACCTTCGACATGGTGACCGCGCGCGCTGTGAGCGCTCTGCGGACGCTGCTTCCATGGACCGCGCCCCTCGCGCGCAGCGAGGGAGAGCTCGCGCTGCTCAAGGGCGTCAACGCCGAGAACGAGATCACCGCGGCGCAGAAGCAGATCCGGAAGTTCCTGCTCAGCGACGTGCGCGTGGAGATCCTTGGTGAGGGCGTCCTGGCCGAGACGACGCGCGTGCTGCGCGCGACCGTTCGCGGCTGACCCTCGCTCAGGCCGTTCCTCGCGGCCTTCTTGTGAAACGCGGCTCTGCATCCGGAGCCCGGGCTGCGGGAGGTGAGGTCCACGAATCGGCGGGTTCCTTCCCGCTTCGCGGGCCCGCCCGATATTCGTGGACCCACCTCCCTCCGGCCTCCCCTCCGCGTCAGATCCACTTCAGTTGCGCGTGAATGACGGAGTGATCCGTGAAAGGCCGTGGATACGTTTCACGTGAAACGTCGCTGGCCGGACGGAATGAATGCGAGGCGCCCGGGTTTGGTCTGGGAGAGACGGGTCCAGGTTGCACTCGCGCGGCGGAGCATGATCCCATGGTCAGAGTGCGGATCGGGCCACCAGTGGGTGCTGCAATCGATCAGGTCCAGGGATGCACCCAGAGGGTCGCACTCCGTGGCCTTCCGAGCAACAGGGGATCGGCATCGTGGCGGACTGCGCGGTGCGGTGATGGGGAGGGTGCGCTGGGCGGGATTCCCCCGATGCGCATGCAAGGCGCCGCACAGCAGACGCAGTCCACACCTCGCGCCGGATCTCCGGCCCACGCCAGGATCTTCATGCCCGCGCAGGACTTCGGGCTTGTGTCGCGCCGTTTCACGTGAAACACCGCGTTTCGGTTTCCCCGCCCAGTAGCAGCCCTCAATGAGGAGTGCGCAGGAGTGCGGGAGTCACCAATTGGGGGACGGACCCGCGCAGCCGGAAGCAACCTATCGATTCGTGACTGGCGCACTCCGAAGCCGGTGCGTGCGACGCATGATGAGTGCGCAGCCCGGGTGATGTTCCCTCGCAGGGCAGGGCGCAGGCTTGTGCGGATGAAGAATCTTGGGAGGGTCCCGCGAAGCGGGAAGGAACCCACCGATTCGTCATCCGCACATCCCGTAGCCCGAGTGCGCCCCGCGCAGTAAGCGCGCGGCCAGGCCAACGTTGACGGACGACGGATCCCGAGTGTGCAACGAATGAACCGTTGCCAGCAGACCCGGGAGCCGATGTTTCACGTGAAACATCGCTCGGATTCACCGATGGGAGCGGGGATTGTCGGTCACGCAAGTTAGAGTGGAGATTCCGTCGCTTCCCCGTCGGAGATCGTCGAAAGGAGTGGATGTTTCACGTGAAACAGTCCTCAAGCACCTCGACTGCTGGATACGGCGTGGACACCCCCCTGGCCCGGGAACTCGCGGATCTGACCGCTCGCCGCAAGGCGCTGGAAGACGTCTCCGTCCGTTTCGACGGGCCGACCCGTGTCTTCACGATCTCGAACCAGAAGGGCGGGGTCGGCAAGACCACGACCGCCGTCAACATCGCCGCGGCCATGGCTGATCTCGGAGCCAAAGTGCTCGTGATCGACCTGGATCCGCAGGGGAACGCGTCCACGGCGCTGGGTGTCCCGCACACGGCGGACCTGCAGAGCATCTATGACGTGCTGATCAGTGACGTTCCGCTCGCCGATGTCGTGCGGGTCAGCCCCGAATCCCCGGATCTTCTCTGTGCTCCGAGCACGATCCATCTCGCCGGCGCTGAGATCGAGCTCGTCTCGCAGGTCGCACGCGAACACCGGCTGCGCACCGCGCTCAACGACTACCTTGCCGTGCACCCCGCCGACGTCGTGATCATCGACTGCCCGCCGTCGCTGGGCCTGCTCACGATCAACGCCTTCACTGCGGCGACCGAGGTCATGATCCCCATCCAGTGCGAGTACTACGCGCTGGAGGGTCTGAGCCAGCTTCTCGGCAACATCCGCATGATCCAGAAGCATCTGAATCCCGAGCTCACGATGTCGACCATCCTCTTGACGATGTTCGACGGGCGCACCCGACTCGCACAGCAGGTCGCGGAGGAGGTGCGGGGACATTTCCCGCAGGAGGTGTTGGAGACGGTGATCCCGCGTTCGGTGCGTGTCTCCGAGGCACCGAGTTTCGGGCAGACGGTGATCGCCTATGACGGGCAGTCGGTGGGCGCGGTCGCCTACAGAGAAGCAGCAGTGGAGATCGCCCGTCGGGCGAGCGAAGAGAACGAGAAGGGGCACTGATGGCCAAACGCACAGGACTCGGCCGGGGGATCGGTGCACTCATCCCCACTTCGGATGCCACGGAGCGGCCTGTCGACGTGTTCTTCCCCGGCGCACGCATCGAATCAGTCACTGAGCCCGCCCCCGCCACGCCGGCAGCCGAGCCGGCGGAGGATCTCGTCGCTGTTCCCGGTGCCCGCCTGATCCGTGTGAATCCGCACGACATCGTTCCGAACCCGCGACAGCCGCGTATCCACTTCAACGAGGATGATCTCGCGGAACTCGTGCACAGCGTGCGCGAGTTCGGGGTGCTGCAGCCCGTGGTCGTGCGCCAGAACGACGAGGGCAAGTACGAGCTGATCATGGGCGAGCGGCGTACCCGCGCTGCCCGGGAGGCTGGACTGGACTCCATCCCCGCGATCCTGCGGGAGACGGCGGACGAGGACCTGCTTCGCGACGCGCTGCTGGAGAACCTGCACCGTTCGCAGCTGAACCCGCTGGAGGAGGCGTCTGCCTATCAGCAGCTCCTCGAGGACTTCGGCATCACCCAGGAGGCGCTCGCGAATCGCATCGGACGGTCCCGGCCGCAGGTCAGTAACACGATCCGCCTCCTGAAACTGCCCGTTCCCGTGCAGCAGCGGGTGGCGGCGGGGGTGCTGTCAGCCGGGCATGCGAGGGCGATCCTCTCGCTCGACGATGCTGATCTCATGCAGCGCCTGGCGGACAAGATCGTGAACGAGGATCTCTCGGTGCGCGCGACTGAGGAAGCGGCGAAGACCGTCGCCGCGGCAGGCACAGTCGCCAAGTCGGTGAAGCCGCAGGCCGGCGCGCGTCGGGCCTACCTGGATGACGTGGCCGGCAAGCTCGGCGACCGACTGAACACCCGCGTACAGATCGCTCTGGGAGCTCGGAAAGGCCAGGTCAAGATCGAATTCGCCTCGATCCAGGATCTCAATCGGATCCTCTCGGAGCTCGGGGAGCAGGGCTTCGGTTCCTGACGGACCGCACGACCCGACCCGTCTGCTCCTGCGAAGGCCCGGTGACGATCTGCACATGCGGATCCTCCGGGCCTTCGTCGATCCTGCGCCGCGTAGGCTGGAGGGGTGAACGAATCCCCGACCCGTCGAGCCAGCCTCGAAGTGCTGCGCGCCGAAGCGGCGGACGAGCTTGCAGTCCTCGTACAGGAGCGCTTGCTGGGGGGAGAGGACCCGTGGGAGTTCATGGAGGAGCTCCCCAGCGTGGACGAGCTGGTCGTCTTCCTGCTGCGCGCTGATGAGATCGTGGAGAACGGGGGCATTCGCCCCGACGAGGCTCGGAACTTCGAGGTCCTCCGCCGCATTGCTCTGGACTACTCGGAGCTCACCCCGGTCGTGTGGAGTCTGCTCGGCGACGGCCCGAAGTACCGTCGCTGGGATCTTCTCGCCGACGATGCGCGATCCTGACACCACTGGCGCGTTTCACGTGAAACATCGGTCCCGTACGGCGGTGTCGCCCGCCGCGACCACATGTGTGCGCGACATCTGACCGAGAGTCGCGGGTCAGGGGCGCCCATTGTTCCCGATGACGTCAGCGAGCTCCTGAACCCGGGCCGGATCCACGTCCCGGGCGAGCGCCACATAGTGGTCCATGATTGACGGTCGATAGCGCACCGGTAACGTCTGGCCCGGTGCAAGTCGGGTGAGCTCGGTGATCGTGAGACCCTCGTCCGCGATTCCTCGGAACGTGTGGCCATCGACGGTCGTCACGTCGAGCATCAGGACCACCCGCGGATTGTTGTTGACCTCGCGCCAGTCGACGAGCACACCGAGCGCAAGAGTCCCTGTGCGCAGCTCGGCGTTGCGTCGGCGCGCGTCCTTGTCGAGGAGCGGATTCGGGGCGACGCCGGGGAAGTCGGGTCCGACACCGAGCGATTCCCGACTCAGGTCGGGCCTGAGCTGCCCCATCAGATCGTCGAGCCTCTTCCGTGAACCGAACATCCACACCCCTCCCTCGCACGACACGCGTGAAACCGCTGGTCCGTCTCACCGCGATTGTACGGTGCATCGGTTCCTCGGCGTCGCCGTTCTGGGCGCAAGGAGCCCTGCCTCGGTGAGAGATCATCACCGATCCACCGTCGAACAGGAGCGCAAAAGTGAACACCGGAGCCCTCACCTCCATGGGTGCCGCCCGACGTGTTCCACGTGAAACGACCGTTCACAACGTCGAGCGCGCGTGCGTCGGGTGGAGATGTTTCACGTGAAACTGTCGGCCTCGTAGAGTGCGCGGAATCGAACCACGGTGCGAAACGCGGCCGCACCGGGATGCATGAAGAGGGGAGGGGCAGGTGCGAGAGCAGGAGCAGGGCGTCGTGCCGGACTTCGTCGGGACGACCGCGCACATCGCGATCGAGCACGCCGCCGACAATCGGATCCTTCTCACGGGCGATGATCTGGCCGGAGCCAGTCTGCACGCCCGGACGTGGCCAGGGCCCTACGGGGTGACGGCGCAAGACGTCGCACCCGGCACGCTCGTCGAATTCGGGTCCCGTGTCGTGGTGACCTATGCCGTCGCGGGCGGCACTCGCAGCGGTGCCGGAATCACGCCCGTCGACGCTCCGCCTGCACCGTCTCAGCACGCGGGACGGCAGTCCGTGGAGAGCGACCGGACCTCGTTCTGACCGAAACGGGCCAGGAACGACGAAGCCCGCCCTCCTGGAGGAGAGCAGGCTTCGAGGCTGTGTGGCGGATCAGCCGAGGAAGGCGGCCAGATCCTGCTCGAGCGCGAACTTCGGCTTGGCGCCGATGATCGTGGTCTTGACCTCGCCACCCTGGAAGACCTTCATCGCCGGGATCGACGTGATCTGGTACTTCATGGCGAGATCGGGGTTCTCGTCCACGTTGAGCTTGAGGATGGTGAGCTTGTCGGCGTTCTCGGCCTGGATCTGGTCCAGGACGGGCGCGACCATACGACACGGACCGCACCACTCGGCCCAGAAGTCGACCAGAACGGCGCCATCGGCCTGAAGCACGTCCTGCTCCCAGGTCGCCTGGCTGGTTGCCTTGGCAGTCATGATTCTCCTTTGTGAAAGCGTGAGACGCTCAGATGCGTCAACAGTGAGAGGGGCTGAAGTGTTCCCGCGGCTCAGACGAGAGCCGGCTCTGCGGCGGTTCCGTCCGAGAGTGCGGCGAGGAAGTGCTCGACATCCAGCGCCGCGACGGTGCCGGACCCGGCTGCCGTGATCGCCTGACGGTAGGTCGGGTCGATGACATCGCCGGCGGCGAAGACGCCCGGCACGGAGGTACGCGAGGTGCGGCCGTCGACCCAGATGGTGCCCTCGGCGGTGAGATCGAGCTTGCCGTGCACGAGGTGCGTGCGCGGGTCGTTGCCGATGGCGATGAACAAGCCGTCGACGGGGAGGTCCGTGGTGCTGCCGTCGACCGTGTTGCGCAGGCGCACGCCCGTGGTGGCGTCATCGCCGAGGACCTCCTCGACGGCGCTGTTCCAGATGAACTCGATCTTCTCGTTCGCGAAGGCGCGCTCCTGCATGATCTTGGAGGCGCGGAGCGAGTCCTTGCGGTGGATGATGTAGACCTTCGACGCGAACTTCGTGAGGAAGGTCGCCTCCTCCATCGCCGAGTCGCCACCGCCGACGACCGCGATCGTGCGCTCGCGGAAGAAGAAGCCGTCGCAGGTCGCGCACCAGGAGACGCCGTGGCCGGAGAGTCGCTCCTCACCGGGGATGCCGAGCGTGCGATAGGCGGATCCGGTCGCGTAGATGACCGACGCCGCCTCGAGCACGGTGCCGCTGCCGAGCGTGACCTTCTTGACCTCGCCGTCGAGCTCGAGCTCGGTGACGTCGTCGTAGAGGACCTCGGTGCCGAACCGCTCGGCCTGTTCCTGCATCTTGGCCATCAGGTCGGGACCCTGGATGCCCTCGGGGAAGCCGGGGAAGTTCTCCACCTCGGTGGTCTTCATCAGCTCGCCGCCGACCTCGACCGAGCTCGCCACGAGCACCGGGTTCAGGTTGGCCCGAGCCGCGTAGATCGCCGCGGTGAAACCCGCCGGTCCCGAACCGATGATGATGACCTGTCGCATTGCTTCTCCTTGCTGTCGCACGCTTCAACACATGGTACCGGCGCGGCATTCCGCGGGCCTGGACGTTGCCCGCCGTCCTCTGCCAGCCCGCGATGCGAAAGGGAGGCCGCTGCCGCGCCCGGCGGGCGCGCTAGGTCCGGTCGCCAGGAACGTCCACGATGCGGGTCGCGCCGTAGACGGGGGAGAGGGACCCGGCCGACAGCGCGGCGAGATCGTCGGCGAGCTCCTCCCTGGCGGCCGGCGGGATCCACAGCGCGAAGGTCGCGGCAGCGCCGTAGGCCACGTCGCCGAAGGACGCGCCGTGCGTCGCGGCCCAGTCGCGCAGCGCGTTGTCGATGCGCCCGGCGTCGGCGTGCGGTACGTCGACGCGCGCCTCGAGCAGCTCACGACGGTGCAGCAGCACTGCGTCGTCCAGCGCCTCGGAGACTGCGGTCGAGTACGCGCGGATCAGCCCTCCGGCGCCCAGCTTCACACCGCCGAAGTAGCGGGTGACGACCGCGACCACGTCGGTGAGGCCGCGCCGACGCAGAACCTCGAGCATCGGGATCCCGGCAGTTGCGGAGGGCTCGCCATCATCGGAGGACCGCGCCTGATCCCCGTTCACCCCGGTGACCATCGCCGTGCAGTTGTGGCGGGCATCCCAGTACTGCCGGCGGACAGAGGCGATGACCTCCTCCGCCTCCGCGACGGACCGGACCGGCACGAGGTGGGCGATGAAGCGCGACTTCTTCACGACGAGCTCACGCGTGACGGGGGCGGCGATCGTGTCGGGGTGCATGCGCGTCATGATGGCAGATCGATCCGGGAGGCGCGCGGCGCTCACCTCGAAGGGAGGAGCCGGCGGGCGACGCTCTTCAGCGCGTCGAGTTCGGGGGCGCGCAGGAGGGCGAGGATGCCGATATAGACGATCAGCACGGGGATCGCGATGATCGCGGCGGCGATCGCTCCGGTGAGCTGGTTGGAGGTGGTCCACCCTTGAGCCCCGCCGAGGAGAAGGAATACGCCCCAGCCTGCGGCTCCGGCAGGGACGGCGGCGAGTGCGAAGCGGCCGATGGCCAAGACCCACGTCATTGTGCCGATGCCTCCGAGTCGACGATGCAGGAGCCACGTGGCGAGAATCGTCTGGACGATGCTGGAGATCGATTGTCCCAGCGCGATAGCCGCGGCGAGGTGTTCGATCGCGATGATGTGACCTGCGACGAGGGCGCTCGCGCCGAACGTCGTGGAGACGATGAGTGTGCACTGGACAAGCGTGAACAAGAAGGGCGTGCGCGTATCCCCATACGCATAGAACGTGCGCTGCACGATGAAGAGAACGCCGAGCGGAATGAGCGCGACGAGGTAGGCGAGCAGCACCAGAGCGGTCGCGGGCGCGTCATCGCGTGCGACGGTGAAGACGCGAGATGCCGGGATCACCGCAGCAACGACTGCAGCAAGTGCACCCATCAGGAAGAAGCCGAGAGTGCGAATGGATCGTGCGATGTCGCTGCGTACTTCGTCATCGTCCCCGGCATGCGCATGCTCGCTCAGCTGCGTGAAGTATGGCGTGCCGATCGACATCACGATGACCGAATACGGGAGCATGAAGACGAGCCAGGCGTAACTCATGACCGCGACGGAAGGACCGTCGCCCGACGCGTCGATCGCGACGCGGTTCTGAAGGATGCCGGCTGTAAGACTCATCAGGGCCATGAGCAGCGTCCAGCCGGCCATGCGCCCGACATTGCCGAGGCCGACCCCGCGCCAACCGAAATCCGGGCGCAGGTTCAAACCGGTCCGGGGCCAGAACGCGAAGAGCATCGCGGCCTGGACTGCGATCGCGCCCGTGACGGTGGCGCCCAACCAGGCGATCCGATCGGGCGTCCATTGGTGCACCTCTGCGAGCGGGGAACCGAACATGGCACCGATGGCGAGGAAGCCGGCGATGGACACGATGTTGTTGGCGACTGGAGCCCAGGTGAACGGGCCGAAGATGCGCCGGGCGTTCAACGTCTCCCCGACAAGCGAATAAATACCGTAGAAGAAGATCTGGGGCAGACACCAGTAGGACAACGCGATGGCGAGTGCCTGCTGCTCGGCGGGCGCGGTTCCCATGGTGATCCACACCAGCCACGGTGCGCAGAGCATCGCGATTGCCGTTGTGATCAGCAGCACGACCGTCCCAAGGGTGAACAGCTTTGAGATGAACGCGTTGCCGCGGTCTGAGTGAGTCGTCGCCTGAACGATCTGCGGCACGATGACGGCGGTGAGCACGCCCACGGAGATGATCGAATAGACATCGTTCGGCAGCTGGTTGGCGACGTTGAAGGCATCGGCTGCCGGAGCTCGGTTGGCGCCGATCACGCCGACCAGCACGATGGTGCGCAGCAGGCCGGTGATGCGGGACACCATCGTGCCCGCCGCCAGCAGGGCGCTGGCTCGGCCGAGGCTACTCATTCGTCTCCTTGTCGACCGAAGGGGATCCGGACTTCCCCTCCGTCAGGGAGTCCTCGTCCTTGGGAGTCTCCGGCTGATGCCCATCCGCGCCGCCGTCGGATGCCTCCATGCCGTCTGCGGCATGCTTCTCCGCGGCGGCCCTGCGGCGGCGGACGGTGCGGAAGATGCCCGCGCCGATGAGCAGCACGCCCAGGCTTCCGAACACGATGAGGCCGATGGTCTCCCACTCGGCACGGATCGTGAGCCGCGCGGTCTGCGCCGGCCCGATCGCGACGCCGGTCGGACTGGTCAGAGTCATGGTGAGGGTGAGTTCGGTGTTGGCCACGTGCGACTCGAGCGGCAGGCGGACCCGCGTCGTGCTCGAGGGCTGCGCCTCGACGTCGGTCGTCGCGGGCACGTCGATGCGGCTGTCGCTGGAGGAGACGTTGAGCCTTACGCGCACCGGATAGGGGAGGTCATTGCGCACCCACACGGGCACGTCGACCTTCGGACTGATCAGGATCGGGTTGGACGGCTGGATCCCGACGGCATTCAGCGTCTTCTGTGTCGCGGTGCGATGCGTGCCGAGGGCTGCGGCGAAGTCGTCGGCGGTCGTGTGCACTCCCACGCCGAGCAGGCGCAGCATCGAGATGCGCTCGCGCACGGTGAGGTCTGCGGGACGCACCAGGATCGTGGCGAACTGGGCCAGGCGGCCCGCGTCCTCGTTCAGGACGGTCACGGCGGCGGCGCGATCCTCGGCCGACTCCGTCGCCATCGCGAGGTCGGCGGGAGGGCTGGACAGCACGCGATCCAGCCGCCCGTCCTGGCCGCCGCTGAACGCGGTGATCGCGCTGGACAGTGCCTCCTGCGACCGCGCTCCGGTGCGGGAGAGCCCGGCGAGCACCGTGGACCCCGGAGCATCGAACCAGAGCATGGCGTTCGCCTCGGTCAGCGCGTCGCCGCGCGCTGCCGCGTCGGACTGGCCGGCCGCCGCACTCAGCGCCTCGGACACGGCCTCGTCGCTGACGAGCACGGACGTGCCTCCCACGACGCCGCGCGAGGAGACCGGCGCGTCCTGCGCACCCGCGGTGAAGGATGTGGAGGGCAGGATCGGCACGGTTCCGGCGCCCGCAGGGCCGTAATGCGACATCGTCGCCACCTGCCCGGCGGTGACCTGGCCGCGCGGCCACAGGATGTCGGTACGGGCCCCCGCGATCGCGTCGGGTGCGGCAGGGTTCTGGGAGGGGGTCGATGTCGATGTCGATGTCGGCGTCGGAGAGGGGGTCGTCGGGGTCTTGCCGGCCGGGTTCAGGAACGGCTCGAAGTCGTCGACGGTGAGCGGCGAGCTCAGCCCGGCCGCGGCCTGGGCCGTGGCATCCGCGTCGCCGAACTGCAGGGTGAAGCGCTCGTTGGGCAGCGCCTCGAGCCGGGCCAGCCAGGCGGTCGCCGTGGCGGGCGCGCCCGCACCGAGAACGCGGATCGCGGCCGGGATGGACGGATCGACGGCGAGCACGGCGGGAGTGCCGGCGACGCCGTTCAACTGCGCGGTGAGCGCGCCGGCGGGTGCGGTGAGGGCGGTCAGCTCCGCGGGGCTCAGGAGATCGCCGGCGGGGGTCGCCGTGATGGGTACGACCGTGACGACCGTGGCCGGCGCCCCCTGCGCGACCACCAGCGCGCTGCGCGCGGGGGTCGGAGCCGGTGCGTCGGCGGCCGGCGGGGTCGCCTCGAACCGCGCCTGCAGCGGGTAGACCCCCGGTGCGAGCGCGCCGACGTCGCCCGCGGGGACCACGATCTGGGTGCGCGAGGTGCCCTCCGCGTCCAGCACCGTGGTGCGCACGTCGCCGATCGGGCTGAGTGCGGGTGCGTCGCCGGATCCGTCCAGCCAGGCGCCCGCGGCACGACGATCACCGAGCGCGGTGCGCCCCAGTTCCAGGTGCACGGTGCCCGCGCCGAGACCGGTGGTGGCGTCGTTGCGGAGCGTGAGCGTCGTGGTCAGCGGTGACCCTGATGCGTAGGTGCCGTTCCCGTCCGGCTGCAGTGAGAGCTGAACACCCGCATGCTGCGGGGTCTGCGTCGGGCTCGGGGTGGGCGTCTCCGCCGCCGCGGCGGGGGACAGCGCGGCCAGCGGGAGCACCAGACCCACCGCGACGGCGAAGGCCCCGGCGGCGCGGCGCAGGCGGAGGCGCAGGGGTGCTGATTCGGTCTGGGTCGCAGTCATCGGGGATCCGTCGGGCGCACGCGGCGCATTCAGTGCTGGCCCTGAGATTCTAGGCGGCGCGCAGGGCCGATCCCTGGAGGCGGGCAGGGTGCGACCCCGCTTCCGCTTTTCGGCGTCGTTGAGCGGGCCCGTGCCAGCAGGTCGGCAGTGCGGGGGCGTTGAGCGAGCGAGCGCAGCGAGGAGGGAGACGAAACGGGGTTCCCCTGCGAAACGGCGTTTCGTCACTTCGACTCACTGCGCTCGCTCAGTACGGCGCTCGGTCGCCTGCGGCGTCCTCGCTCAACGATCCCGGGGGGAGGTCGGCCGACCTCCCCGACCACCCGCGATTTCGGGGAGACCGCGCAGCCCCCGCGTAGGCTGGCGCCGTGGTCCGACACCTCCTGCCCCGCCCCGATTCCGTGCTCTGCGCGGCGCTCGCCGCCGACCTCGACGCCGCCGACCTGCGCTCCGAGCCGTTGCGGACCGCGTGGGGTGCGGAGGCCGACGACGCCCTCGCCCGGGGCGTCCGCTCGCCGCTGCTCGCGGCCATCGAGGGGCGCACCGATGCCCTGGCCACGCTCGGCCGCCTGTTCGTGCTGGGCATGCCGCAGCCGGAGGCCGATGTCGCAGCGGCGCTCGCGCGCACCGGCGTCGACGGGCTCGAGACCCTGGGGCTCGGCTACCGCGATGACGGCGTCGTGGTGCCGGCTGCTCTGATCCGTCCGCAGTCCTTCGCCGACGCGGACGGGGTCGGCGAGTGGTGGATCGCCAGCGACCTCGACGAACTGGCCCTGCACCACATGGACGGGGGCGGCGCACTGCCGCCCGACCATGTGCTCGGCGTCGGCGGTGCCTCGCGCACCCTCGCTTCGCTCGTCATGCCGCTCGAGGTCGAGCGTGCGCTCGACCTCGGCACGGGATGCGGAATACAGGCGCTGCTCGTCTCCCGGCACGCCGGATCCGTCGTCGCCACCGACATCTCGGCGCGAGCCCTCGCCTACGCCGAGTTGAACGCCATGCTCGCGGGCGTGCACAACATCGAGTTCCGTCAGGGCAGCATGTTCGAGCCGGTCGCGGACGAGAGCTTCGGGCTCATCGTGTCGAACCCGCCGTTCGTGATCACGCCGCGCGGTGCCGACGTCCCCGAGTACGAGTACCGCGACGGTGGACTCGTGGGCGACGCGCTCGTCGAGGCGTTCGTGGCGCAGGCGCCCGCGCATCTCGTGCCCGGCGGCTCCGCGCAGCTGCTCGGCAACTGGGAGTCGATCGGATCGTTGCTAGGCCTCCGTCGTCTGGAGTCCTGGATCGCCCCCGACCTGGACGCCTGGGTCGTGCAGCGCGAGACGCTGTCGCCGCTCGGCTATGCGGAGCTGTGGATCCGCGACGGCGGCACGACGCCGCGTGACGCCGCATTCGAACCGCTGCTGGACGCGTGGCTCGCCGACTTCGCCGCCCGCGGCGTGACCGAGATCGGATTCGGATACGTGCTGATCCGCCGACCTGCCGGGGTGGACTCCGGCGCGCCGGCGAACCCGCTGCGCCGCTTCGAGACGCTCACCCAGCCGGTGACGAGTGCCGGCCGGGCGTTCCGCGACGGGCTGGCCGGGCACGATGCACTCGCCGACGGCGTCCCGGCGGTGCTGCTCGTCGCGCCCGACGTGACCGAGGCGCGCCATCACCTGCCGGGCCAGGAGGCGCCGAGCGTGATCGAACTGCGCCAGGGCGGGGGATTCGGGCGCACGGTTTCGGTCGACCCCGCGCTCGCCGGCTTCGTCGGCGCGTGCGACGGCGACCTCACCGTCGTCCAGATCGTGTCCGCGCTCGCCGACCTGTTCGAGGTTCCTCTCGCCGACCTCTGGGCCGACCTCGAGCCGCGCCTGCGCGTGCTCGTGACCGACGGCTTCCTGATCCCCGCCGAGCACTGAAAGGGAATGCATGTCCGGATCCATGCGTTTGAATGAATCATGAAGGCTTTCGGATTCCTCTCGTTCGGGCACTACGGCGATGTGCCGGGGTCGACGACCCGCACGGCCGGCGACATGCTGCGCCAGACGATCGAAATCGCCGAGGGCGCCGACGAGATCGGCGTCAACGGCGCGTACGTGCGCGTGCACCACTGGGCCCGCCAGGCGGCGTCGCCCATGCCGCTGCTGAGCGCGATGGCCGCGCGCACGAGGCGCATCGAGGTCGGTACCGGCGTCATCGACATGCGGTACGAGAATCCGTTCCAGTTCGCCGAGGAGGCAGCGGCGCTCGACTGGATCGCCGACGGGCGCATCGCCCTCGGCGTCAGCCGCGGCTCACCCGAGACCGCGCTGCGCGGCTACGAGACGTTCGGCTTCCACGACGAGGAGGATCCCGAGCGCGGCGGCGTGATGGCCCGCGAGAAGTTCGACTTGTTCCTGCAGGTGATCGACGGGGCCGGCGTGGCACCCGGTGACCCGCGCATGGTGGGCGCAGGCCGGTACCTGGCGATCGAGCCGCAGTCGCCGACGCTGCGCGACCACATCTGGTGGGGAGCGGGTTCCCGCGCCACCGCGGAGGAGACCGGACGCAAGGGCCTGAACCTGATGAGCTCCACTTTGCTCACCGAGGCGACGGGCCAACCGTTCCACGAGCTGCAGCGGGAGCAGATCGACCTGTTCCGCGCCGCCTACAAGGAGGCCGGTCACAGCGGTGCGCCCCGCGTGTCGGTGAGCCGCAGCGTGTTCCCGCTGATCACCGACCAGGACCGCGCCTACTTCGGGCTGCGCAGCGAGGAGAGCGGCGATCAGGTCGGCGTGATCGACGGCTTCCGCTCGACGTTCGGCAAGACCTATGCGGCTGAGCCCGATGTGCTCATCGCGCAGCTGAAGCAGGACGAGGCCGTGATGGCGGCGGACACCCTCATGCTGACGATCCCGAACCAGCTCGGACCCGAGTACAACCTGCACGTGCTGCAGGCGTTCGCCGAGCACGTGGCGCCGTCGCTGGGCTGGAAGGCGAACACCGAGGGTCCGGTGCAGGGCGACGCTGTCTGAGCCTCCGTCTACATTCGGGAGCATGCAGACGCGAGTCGAGTTCGACCAGCTGTCCGAGAGCTACGCGCAGAACCGCTTTCCGGCCGACGCCACCGTGCAGGACATGAGGGACGCGTTCGCGCGCGGCGCCGTCCTGCCACCGACGGGGGTCGTCTCCGCCCGGCGTCAGCTGGGAGGCCGGCCCGCGATCGAGCTGCGCCCGGAGGGCGCCGGGGACGGGATCCTGCTCTATCTGCACGGCGGCGGGTACGTCCTCGGATCCGCGGAGACCGGGGTCGGAATGGCAGCGGGGCTCGCGGTGCGCACGGACACGACGGCGTACTCGCTCGAGTACCGGCTGGGCCCGGAGAACCGGTTCCCCGCGGCGGTGGACGACGCGCTCGCCGCGTACGCCGACCTCGTCGAGCGCCACGGTGCCGATCGTCTGCTCATCGCCGGCGACTCGGCGGGAGGCGGACTCGCGGTGGCCACGCTCATCGCCGCGCGAGAGGCCGGGCTCGAGATGCCGGTCGCGGCGGCCGTCTTCTCCCCGCACACCGACCTCACCCTGAGCGGCGCATCGTTCCGCGGGCGTGACGGGGACGATCCGCTGTTCCGCCCGGCCGACATCGCGGCGTCCGTGCGCCGCTACCTCCCGGAGGACGACACCGTCCGTGCGGCCCGCTCACCGCTGGCGAGCCCCGTCTTCGCTGATCTGAGCGGGCTCCCGCCGCTGCTGATCCAGGTGGGCAGCAGAGAGCTGCTGCACGACGATGCGCTCCGTCTCGCCGTGAACGCCGCCCACGCCGACGTCGACGTGACCCTGGAGTCGGCTGCGCGGGCTCCGCACAACTATCAGACGGCGGTGGGAAGGCTCGCCGCGGCCGATCGCGCCCTCGATCGCGCCGCCGTCTTCCTGGCCGAGCGTCTCGGGGAACGCGCCGTCATGCAGGAGGCCTGATCCGGGCGGATCCGGAACGCCGGAGATGCGGGTTGCCTGCCGCGTTCCCGTTGCACCGGCTGACCGGTCGACCTCAGTCCTCCTCGGGGGCGCCGAACAGGCCCTTGCCGTGCTTGTGCAGCAGGTTGTACGCGTCCATGAACGTCTGCGGCTCCTGGTCCTCCGGCAGTCCGTAGCGCGCGAGCAGCAGACCCAGCAGCCCCTGGGCAGGCGGGGTCAGCGGCTTTCCGGCGTGGGCGTGCGCGGGGTGCGGTGCCTTCGCCTCCGGATTCGGCGGCGTGTACAGAGAGGTCGTCACGGGCCAGTCCGCGGGGTGGCGGGGCTTGTCCAGGTTGATGATCTGGAACAGATCGTTGGCGGTCGCGTCCCGGCGGGTGAGCGGCTTCAGGCCGTGCAGGCGGGTGAGCGTCGCGATCACGGATCCGTGATGCATCTGGTCGTTCACGATGGTGCCCTTGCGGGTGTACGCGGACACGGCGATCGCGGGCACCCGGCAGCCGAGGCGGTCGAACTCGAAGCCCATCTCGCCCGTGCCGGAGTTGTCCGGCGGCGTGGCCTTCGGGGGCACGACGTGGTCGTACGTGCCGCCGTGCTCGTCGAACGTGATCAGCAGCAGCGTGTTGATCGCGTTGGATCCCTTCGTGGACCTGCTCGTGCGGATCGCATCGTAGATGTCGTGCACGAGGTCATCACCGGCGCGCACGTCCGAGAACGCGCTGTTGATGACGTCGGATCCGTCCACATCGCTCTGCCGACGCGCCCCGAACGGCGGGTGGAAGTCGTTGTGGTTGTAGATCATGCGCGGTTCGATGAAGGAGTAGGCGGGCAGCTCGCCGTGCTCGACGTCCGCGTAGAAGTCGTCCATGGTGCCGAAGTGCTCGGTGCGCCAGAACTTCTCCAGCACCGGTGCGTGCAGCACACCGGTGAAGGAGACCATCTGCAGCTCGTCGAAGTAGACCTTCCACGTCAGGCCTGCCTCCTCGAGACGGTTGAAGATCGTCGGAGACTTCGGCGCGTTCAGCCACTTGTCGTAATCGCCGCCCTCGTGGTTCGTGACGAAGCCGTGCGAGGTCGATGCGTTGAAGAACGTGCGGTTGCAGAAGGTCTGCGACGGCACCGCGCAGAACCAGTGGTCGAACACGGCGAACTCGCGCGCGAGGGTCGAGACGGTCGGCAGCATCTCGGGCGAGAAGGAGCCCATGATGCGCTTGCGCTCGTCCTCGCTGGGCTCCTTGCCGTGCTTCAGGCGCATCAGGTTCACCTGGTAGTCGGTGACGAAGCCGCTCATGGTCGGCTCCTGGCCGTCCTCGGGGTGGTTGTACGGGGCCTGGAAGCCGCCGTCGTACAGGTCGGCGTTCTCGGCCGGGTTGATCACGTTGTACAGCTGGGTGTTGACGTGCGGATACATCTCGCCCGGATCCGGATCCGGCCAGGTCATGATCTGGTCGGTCGGACCCTCGTAGACATGGGCGTCGTAGCGGACGCCGTCGAGCTCGTTGTAGTACTCGCCGAAGTCGAGGCCCTCGAAGTCCTTTCCCTCGGGCAGGTTCTCCTTCGTATAGAGGTAGCCGAGCAGGTTGTCGAAGGATCGGTTCTCGCCCATGACCACCACGATGTGGTCGAACCCCGGTGCGTGCCGCGGTGCGAGCGCGCCGTAGTCCTCCAGCGCCTCCTCGAAGCCGTTGCGCTGGCCGAGGGCGTAGCCGGCCGCAGCGCCTGCGCCGCCGCCGACGACCGCCCCCGCAGCGGTCAGGCCGCCGATGCGCAGGAAGTCGCGGCGGGACCGGGAGCGCCCCTCGAGCACTCCGTCGTCGGTGCCGTCCGCGCCGTCCCCGCCGTTCTCCGGCAGGCCGCCCGCATTCTCCCGCGCGTCAGCGGAACCGTCGGCCGGGTGGGATGATCCGTCGCCGGGGGCAGGGGAGCTCTTGCGTCTGACCATGCCGCGATCCTACTGACGGGACGCCGCCCCCGGATCGCGTCCGGCGTCCCGATAGGGTCGGAGCATGACCGGTCCCGCAGACTACTCGACCGAGGCGCAGGTGCGCCGGATCACCGAGGAGTTCGCCCGCAGGCGTGCCCGCATGTTCGTGGCGTTCGCGTGCATCGAGGGCGCAGTGCTGGTCGGCGCCGTCGTCGTGGTCTACGTGCTCAAGCTCGTCGACCCCGACCTCGGCATGTGGATCATGATCGCGGTCGCACTCCTCGGAGCGCTGGTGCTCAGCACCATGATCATCCGGCAGATGCAGGCCCAGCAGCAGGCGATCCGCGACGTGGGCGGCACGACGTTCCCGGGATCCACCGGCCCGACCTTCTGAGGACGGCCGCTCGCGACCGGATCCGCGTGCGCGGCAGGGCCTGCCCTTCGACCGGTCGCAGCGCCGGTTCCTGAACGAGCGGATCCGCCTGCTCGGCATCGGCCGAGCCCACCCCGGTACCCTGGAGACCATGCTCAACATGGCCGATTCCCTCGCGCGCCTGGGCGCCCTCGCTGAGAATCCGGTCGTGCGGACCCTGGCCACGGCGTTCGCCGACGCCGGTTTCGACCTCGCCGTGGTCGGCGGCCCCGTGCGCGATGCGCTGCTCGGCAGGCCCACGCACGACCTCGACTTCACCACGAACGCCCGCCCGGACGACATCCTCCGCATCGTGAAGCCCATCTCGACCACGCAGTGGGACATCGGCCGTGAGTTCGGAACGATCGGCGCCAAGGTGCCCTCGCCCGGCGGTCCTTCCGAGCAGGTCGAGATCACCACCTACCGCGCCGATGCCTATGACGGCGTCACGCGCAAGCCCGTCGTGTCGTTCGGTGACGACATCGACGGCGACCTCGTGCGCCGTGACTTCACGGTCAACGCCATGGCGTTCCTCGTCCCGCAGCAGCGGCTCGTGGATCCGACTGGGGGAGTCGAGGACCTGCTCGCGGGCCTGCTGCGCACCCCCACCGCCCCCGAGGTGAGCTTCGGCGACGACCCGCTGCGCATGCTCCGTGCGGCCCGGTTCAGCGCCCAGCTCGGCTTCGGCATCGAGGACGGCACGCTCGCCGCGATGGGCGAGTTGCGGTCGACGCTGAGCATGGTGAGCCCGGAGCGCGTGCAGGCGGAGCTGATCCGCCTGCTGCAGTCCGACGACCCGGTGCGCGGCATCCGCGTCCTCGTCGACACCGGGCTCGTCGACGAGTTCCTGCCCGAGGTGAGCGCGCTCAGACTGGAGGTCGACGAGCACCATCACCACAAGGACGTCTACGAGCACTCGCTCACGGCGCTGGAGCAGGCGATCGCGCTCGAGCACGCCCGCCACCCCGGCGAGCCGGCCGATGCCGTGCTGCGACTCGCCGTGCTGCTGCACGACATCGGCAAGCCCAGCACACGCAGGCTCGAGCCCGGGGGAGCGGTGAGCTTCCATCACCACGACGTCGTGGGTTCCCGTCTGGCGCGCAAGCGCATGCAGGCGCTGCGATTCGACAAGGAATCGACCGACGCGGTGGCGAAGCTCATCGAGCTGCACCTGCGCTTCTTCGGCTACGCCGAGGGTGCCTGGACCGATTCGGCGGTGCGGCGCTACGTGCGCGACGCGGGGGACCAGCTGGAACGGCTGCACATCCTCACCCGTGCCGACGTCACCACGCGCAACAGACGCAAGGCCTCCCGTCTCGCCGCGGCCTACGACGACATCGAGGCACGGATCACGGCCCTCCGCGAGCAGGAGGAGATCGACGCGATCCGCCCGGAACTCGACGGCAACGACGTGCAGCGGATCCTCGGTATCTCCCCGGGCCGCGAGGTCGGCGAGGCGTACCGGTTCCTGCTCGAGCTGCGCCTCGACGAAGGGGTCATCGGCCCCGAGGCCGCCGAGAAGCGCCTGCGCGACTGGTGGGCTGCGCGGGACTGAGGCTCTTTGCGCGTCCGGCCGACTGACCCTCCATGCGGTCACGTCGTCCACTCCGCACCGGTGCGAAGCTCAGTCGATTTGCGGTGCCTCCGACGGGGCTTGACGCTGTTGCGCGGGATCGACGGAGTTCGGGCCGGTCGGACTCCCACCGCCGTGGCCGTGCAGGGCGGCCTCCACGAGGTGGGTGAGGTCGATCGAGACGATGCGCGGCTCGGCCACGGCTCAGCCCGCCGGGGTGGGGGTCGGAGACGGACTCGGCACGACGTCGGACGGCCGCGGGGCCGGGGATTCCGTGCCGGGCGTCGCGGGGCTCGTCGCCCCGGGCGAAGGTTCGGGTATCGCGATCATCCGAGCGGGAGCTCGCAGGAACGGCGGCTTCGCATCCACGTAGTCCCCGATGGTGTCAGCGGCGCCCGAGGGATCGTACTGCGCGACATGCAGCGGATAGATGTTCCAGATCGGGCGGCCCTGGCTGTCGCGGAACGGCACGGTGACCATGTCGGCGGACTGCCAGGGTCCATTGACGCCGTTGCTGAGATCAGCGCTGTCGGATCCGTACAGGTTCACCGGGGTCCCCTTGTCGGTGTAGAGCTGCGCACCGGTGATGGGGTTCCCGTCCCGGTCGTAGACGAACAGGTTGCCGATCTGGGCACCGTCCAGGAGGAGGCCGCGTGGGGCCTCGTACGAGAAGTCGCGCACGCTGGTCGAGTTGACGAGGATCGTGGTGAAGTACCCGAAGAGGGCGGGCATCGCGAGGAGCGCGATGATGCTCGCGACGACCCGGATGTGCCGCAGCCAGTTCTTGGGGAGCCAGCGTCCACGTCCCCACTGCACGCTGATGAGCGCGAACAGGACGACCAGCGCCCAGGTGTACACCTGGGCTGGCATGCCGGAGTATCCGGTGAGGGTTCGGGGACCGAGGCCTGCGGGGAGGAGGACGAGCGCGGCCAGTACCAGCCCGCGCAGCACCCACCACACGGGCCGCAGCGCGATCAGCAGATCCAGCAGCCAGGCGCCGAACGCCGAGGACCGGATCCGCTCGGCCACGCGTGCTCCCGCGGCGGCGAGGCGCACGCGCCACGGCGTCTTCGTGTCCACGACCGGACCCCGTGCAGGCAGTCCCGCTGCGGCGCGCAGCTCTTCGGCGTACGCGACCGGATCGCCCAGGTCGATCGCGCCGTCGTGATCTGCGGCCTGATCGGTGAGGTCTCCCACGAGACCCTCGACGAGGTCGTCGACCTCCTCCGCGGGCAGATCGGCGAGTTCCGCGCGCACGGCATCGGCGAACGTGTGGATCCGCTCGGTGGCGGTGAGGGTCGTGTCGTTCATCGCTGAGCTCCTTCGGTGAGGATGCCGGTCGGGTTGGCGGGTGGACGGAACAGGGCGGGCGATGTCGGGGCGACCGCCGCGGTGGATCCGGGTGGGGCGGCGGTCGCGGGTGGCACGTGCGGTGCGAGCAGCCCCGACATCGCGACGGCGAACTGCGACCAGGTGGCGATCTGCTCGTCGAGCATCTGCTTGCCTTGCGTGTTGATCGCGTAGTACTTGCGGTGCGGGCCGCCGTCGGACGGCACGACGTAACTCGACAGGGCTCCGCCGGAGTAGAGCCGGCGCAGCGTGCCGTAGACGGACGCATCGCCGACGTCGCCGATGCCCGCATCGCGCAGGCGCCGCACGATGTCGTAGCCGTATCCGTCCTCATCGCGCACGACGGCGAGCACGGCCAGATCCAGCACGCCCTTGAGCAACTGTGTCGTGTCCATTCGGCCTCCTCATCGGGGTCGGGAACTGCATTGCTCCGCACACTACCACGCGACGCACAGTAGTGCCGAGCGCGGCACAGTCACCCGGTGGATCCGGCCGCCGTACACTGGACCCACTCCGTCGCCGACGATCGGAGACCCTGTGTCCTCTGGCTGGCAGTCCTCCCGCGAGCCGGCGCCCGCGCGCCTGCTCATCGAACGCGCCCACGAGGAGCTCGTCGCGGGCAACATCGACGACGGGCGGCTGCAGAGCGTGCGCGCACTCGTGCGCGAGTCGTGGGAGCGCTCGTGGCGGCAGCGGGTCGGGGCCGAAGGCCTCCCGCCGGTCGACTTCACTGCGGACGCCCTCGACGCCTACCGGCTCGCGCACCCCCTCGCGGGCGCCATGGACACGATCCGCGCGCTGCTGCTGCCCGGATCCGCGGACGATTCAGGCGTCATCGTGGCGGTCGGCGACCATGCAGGGCGCCTGCTGTGGGTCGAGGGCGACCTGAACCAGCGGATCCTGTCCGGCGAGATGGGTTTCGTCGAGGGGGCGAACTGGTCGGAGCGGGCGGTCGGCACCTCCGCCCCCGGCACCGCGCTCGAACTCGGCGCCTCGGTGCAGATCCACGGCGCCGAGCACTACAACCGCCTGGTGCAGCCGTGGTCCTGCACCGCCGCGCCCGTGTTCGACCCGGAGGACCGCCGCATCCTCGGAGTGATCGACGTCACCGGCGGACCCGAAGCTGCGAGCCCGCAGGCCCGCATGCTGGTCGACGCCACCGCCCGCGCCGTCGAGGCCGAGCTGCTCGTGGCGCGACTGCGGGCCCGAGCTGCTCCCGCGGCTCCCGCCGCTCCGGCGCCGCGACGGCGACCGGTGCCCGAGCGCGCCGCGCTGCGGGTGCTGGGTCGTGATCGCGCCCGGCTCGAGGTGTTCAGCACCGACGGCGAGCGGTCGGTCGAGCTCAGCGCGCGGCACGCCGAGATCTTGCTGCTGCTCGCCGTGCACCGGCAGGGGCTGTCCGCCGAGCGTCTCTCCGAGTTCGTCTACGGAGAGGGGTCCTCGGCCGACACGCTGCGGCCGGAGATGGTGCGCCTGCGCAAAGCTCTGGAGCGGATCTGGCCCGCGCTCGTGCCGGAGTCGCGTCCCTACCGGCTGACGGTGCCGCTGGAGACCGACGCGCAGGACGTGCTGTCGCTGCTCGACCGCGGCGCGCACCGTGTCGCCCTGAGCGCCTACCGCGGTCCGGTGCTGCCGGACTCGACCTCCCCGGGCGTGGAGGAGTACCGCGAGAGCCTGCGCTCGACCCTGCGCGAGGCGATGCGCACCGAGGCCAGCGTGGACGTGCTGCTGTCGTACGCGGAGATCCCCGAGGGATCCGAGGATGCCGAGATCCTGCGCCTCTGTCTGGAGCTCCTGCCGGCGCGCTCGCCGAGGCGGGCCGGCCTGGTCAGCCGCATCGAACGGCTCGAGCAGGACTGACCCTTCGCCTCGCGTCCTCGGCGCGAGGACGTGCAACTCGATGCAACGTGACGCATCCGCGTGCAACGTGCGCGCGCCTACCGTCGAGGCACACATCAACCCGCGCGGCATCGGAGCCGCGGTACGTCGAAGGAGACGCGATGACGATCATCGAGGAGAGCGTGTCGACCGCCTATGCGGCACCCGGGCAGCCGGGCGCGCTCGCGAACTACCGCCCGCGCTACGGGCACTACATCGGCGGCGAGTTCGTCGAGCCCGTCAAGGGCCAGTACTTCGAGAACATCAGCCCGGTCAACGGCAAGCCCTTCACTGAGGTCGGCCGCGGCACCAGCGAGGACATCGACCGCGCTGTCGACGTCGCATGGAAGGCGTTCGCGAGCTGGGGCAAGACCAGTCCCGCCGAGCGCGCGAACGTCCTGAACCGGATCGCGGACCGCATCGAACAGCACCTCGAGGCCATCGCGATCGCGGAGACGTGGGAGAACGGCAAGCCGATCCGGGAGACGCTCGCGGCAGACATCCCCCTCGCCGTCGATCACTTCCGCTACTTCGCCGGCGTACTGCGCGCGCAGGAGGGCGGGATCAGCCAGCTCGACGAGAACACCGTCGCGTACCACTTCCATGAGCCGCTCGGCGTGGTCGGACAGATCATCCCCTGGAACTTCCCGCTGCTCATGGCCACCTGGAAGCTCGCGCCCGCGCTCGCCGCAGGAAACTGCGTCGTCATCAAGCCCGCCGAGCAGACCCCCGCATCGATCCTGTTCCTGTTCGAGATCATCGGCGATCTGCTGCCGGCCGGCGTCGTGAACATCGTCAACGGCTTCGGCATCGAGGCGGGCGCGCCGTTGGCTCAGCACAAGCGGATCCGCAAGGTCGCGTTCACCGGCGAGACCACGACCGGGCGTCTGATCATGCAGTACGCGTCGCAGAACCTCATCCCGGTCACGCTGGAGCTCGGGGGCAAGAGCCCCAACGTCTTCTTCGAGGATGTCGCGAGCTCCACGGCCGATCCGTACTACGACAAGGCGCTCGAGGGCTTCACGATGTTCGCGCTCAACCAGGGCGAGGTCTGCACGTGCCCGTCGCGCGCGCTCATCCAGCGCTCGATCTACGACGGCTTCCTCGCCGACGGACTCGAGCGCGTGAAGAAGGTCGTGCAGGGAAACCCCCTGGATCTCACCACGATGATCGGCGCGCAGGCGTCGAACGACCAGCTGGAGAAGATCCTCAGCTACATCGACATCGGCACGCAGGGCGGGGCGAGGCTCCTCACGGGCGGGGAACGCGTCGATCTCGGCGGTGACCTCAGCGAGGGCTACTACGTCGCGCCGACCGTGTTCGAGGGCACCAACGACATGCGGATCTTCCAGGAGGAGATCTTCGGTCCGGTGCTGTCGGTGACGAGCTTCTCCGACTTCGACGATGCGATCTCGATCGCGAACGACACCCTCTACGGCCTCGGCGCCGGCGTGTGGAGCCGCAGCGGCGACACCGCCTACCGGGCCGGTCGGGCGATCGAGGCCGGCCGCGTCTGGACCAACACCTACCACCAGTACCCGGCGCACGCCGCGTTCGGCGGGTACAAGCAGTCCGGCGTCGGCCGGGAGAACCACAAGATGATGCTCGATCACTACCAGCAGACGAAGAACCTCCTCGTCTCCTACGCCGAGGGCCCGATGGGCTTCTTCTGATCCGGATCCTTCCCCAGGACGGGCAGGAGCTCCCTTCGTGGGGCTCCTGCCCGGCATCACGAGAGGAGCGGGCGATGCCCGAGTTCCACCGGGTGGCTGTCTCAGCCGAGGCGGCGGCGCTGCTGCGCGAGCTGACTGCGCAGCACGGCCCCCTGATGTTCCACCAGTCCGGAGGCTGCTGTGACGGCTCCGCACCCATGTGCTATCCGGTCGGGATGTTCCTGACCGGATCCGGCGACGTGCTGCTCGGTGATCTCGACGTCGGCGTCGAGGAGTCCGTGCCCGTCTACATGTCCGCGTCGCAGTTCGAGTACTGGAAGTACACGCACCTCACGATCGACGTCGTGGACGGACGTGGATCCGGCTTCAGCGTCGAGTCGCCCACGGGCAAGCGGTTCCTGACGCGTTCGCGGATGCTCGATCAGGCCGAGCTGGAGCACTTCGCTCTGACCTGACCGAGCGCCCGGCCGAATTCAGCGGGTCCGGTCGATCTGCATCGCCAGCAGCGTGATGAGCTCGTAGACCACGTGGCTCGCGGCGATGCCGGTCATCTGCGCGTGGTCGTAGGCGGGGGAGACCTCGACGACGTCCGCGCCCACGATGTTCGTGTCGCGCAGGCTGCGCAGGATCCGCAGCAGCTCGCGGCTGGTCAGCCCTCCGGCCTCGGGCGTGCCGGTGCCGGGTGCGTGCGCCGGGTCGAGCACGTCGATGTCGATCGAGACGTACAGCGGCGCATCCCCGATACGGGTCAGGATCCGCTCGATCGCCGCTTCGACGCCGTGCTCCTCGATCGCCTCGCTGGTGACGATGGAGAAGCCGAGGCGTGCGTCATCCTCGAGGTCGCTCTTGTCATAGAGAGGCCCGCGGGTGCCGACGTGGCAGCTGGCCGTCATGTCGATGAGACCCTCCTCGCTCGCACGGCGGAACGGGGTGCCGTGGGTGATCGGGGCGCCGAAGTACGTGTCCCAGGTGTCGAGGTGCGCGTCGAAGTGGAGCACGGCGACCGGGCCGTGCTTGCGGGCGACAGAGCGCAGCAGCGGCAGTGCGAGGGTGTGGTCGCCGCCGATGGTGACCAGGCGCGATGCGCGCTCGCCGAGGGCGGTCGCGGCGCGGTCGGTCTCCTCGACCGCCGCCGTGATGTCGAACGGATTGAGCGCGATGTCGCCGGCATCGACGACCTGTGCGCGGGCGAACGGCGAGAAGTCCTGGGCGGGGTTGTAGGGGCGCAGCAGTCGCGACGACTCGCGCACGTGCGAGGGGCCGAACCTGGTCCCGGGCCGATAGCTCACGCCCGAATCGAACGGGGCGCCGACCACGGCGATGTCGGCGTGGTCGACCTCCTCCAGCCGCGGCAGGCGGGCGAAGGTCGCGAAGCCCGCATAGCGGGGGGTTACGGAGGCGTCGACGGGGCCGATCGGAGTGGTCATGGTCAGTCCTTCTGTTCAGCGGGGGAGGGATGCGGGGCGGGTTGCACGACGTGCACGAGCCGCACGCCGCCGCCGGCGATGGCCGCGCGGATCGCCGGCGCCAGGTCCTGGGGTGCGCCGACCCGCTCGCCGTGCGCGCCGAAGGCACGGGCCAGGAGAGGCCAGTCGGGCTGCACCAGGTCGACGCCGATCGCGGCCATCCCACGATCGAGCTCGTTCTGTCGGATCTCGGCGTAGCCGCCGTTGTCGACGCAGACGATGGTCAGGTCGAGGCGCTGCTCGACGGCCGTCGCGATCTCGTTCACCGCGAACATGAGCGCGCCGTCGCCCACGACCGCCACGACGGGCCGATCCGGCTGAGCGACGCGGGCGCCGATCGCGGCGGGGAGGCCGTAGCCGAGCGTCGCATAGGTGGGCGTGTACAGCAGCGCGTGCGGGCCGGAACGACGGAGCACGTTCGCCAGTGCGAGATAGATGATCTGGGACGAGTCGCCCGCCACGATCGCGTCGTCGGGCAGCGCCGCGGCGATCTCCTCGGCCAGCGCGACGGTCGCCGGAGCGGTCTCTCGGATCTCCCGGAGCATCCCGGCGCGGACGTCGTCCAGCGCGGGTGTGCGGGGCGTGAGAGGCGGGAGGGCATCCAGGATCCGTTCGAGCACGGCGTGCGCGTCGCCGCGGATGCCGACCGTCGGCACCAAGTTCTTCGCGAGCTGCGCGGCGGAGATGTCCACGCGCACCACGGCACCGCGCGCCTCGAGCCGCGGCGCCCAGAGCTCGGCCTCGCCGAGCTTGGATCCCACGACGAGCAGCACATCGGCGTCCTCGGCGACGGTGCGGGCGCTCGCGAGGCGCAGGTTCGCTCCGAGGGCGAGCGGGTGGTGCTCGTCGATTGCGCCCTTGCCGTTGAGCGTGGTCAGGACCGGGGCGCCGAGCCGTTCTGCAACAGCGGTGAGGATCTCACCGGCGCGCGCCGCACCACCGCCCGCGACGATCACAGGCCGCTCCGCCGCAGCGAGCAGGGCGACGGCCTCGGCGACCGCGACCGTGTCGCCGCTCTCCGCCCGAGGGAGCGGGCGGGGGAGGCGATCCGACGCGGGGACCTCGGCCGGCGCCTCGAGCACGTCCAGCGGCACCTCGATGTGCACGGGGCGCGGACGCCCGGTGCGGAACAGTGCGAACGCATCGTGCACGGCGGCGACCGCCTCCGCGGCCGAGCCGACGCGGCGCGACCACTCGGCGATCGCGCCGACCATCGCGGATGCGTCCTTCGTCTCGTGAAGGGTGCCCACGTCGGCGAACTCGGCACCGCGGGCGACCCCGGGGGAGAGCACGATCAGCGGACGCGACTCGCAGAAGGCGGTGCCGACGGCGCTCATCGCGTTCTGCAGTCCGGGACCGGAGGTGGTGATCACGACGCCGGGGAGCCCGGTCTGCTGCGCCCAGCCATCGGCGCCGTACCCGGATCCCTGCTCGTGCCGGTTCGTCACGACCCGGAAGCCCAGGTCGGCGAGAGGGCGGTAGAACTCCAGGTTGTGCGTGCCGGGGATCCCGAACACGGCCGTCACTCCGTAGCCGCGGATCGTCTCCAGGACGGCGCGACCGGCGGTGTCGGCGTAGGGGTCGGTCTCTGTCGTCATCTGTTCGTTCCCCTCAGGCCGCGCGGTGCCGCGGCTCGCCGTCGACCCACGTTTCGAGCACCCGGATCCGGCCGATCCGTTCGGGATCCGCCTCGAGCACATCCTCGTCCAGCACGACGAAGTCGGCGAGCTTGCCGACTTCAAGGCTGCCCAGGTCGTCCTCGCGGCCGAGGGAGACGGCGCCTTCGATCGTGTGCGCGCGCAGGGCGGACAGCGCGGAGATGCGCAGGTCGTCCGGACCGAGGCGATGCCCACGACGGGTGATCCGGGTCACCGCGGCCTGGATCGCCTCGAGCGGGATCGGGTCGGCGACGGGGGCGTCGGAGGAGATCGTGACCGGAACCCCGGCGCGCTCGAACTCGCCCAGCGGGTTGAAGCGCTCACCGGGAGTCCCGATCGCCTCCTCGACGCCCTCGCCCCAGTTGTAATAGTGCTGGGGCTGATTGACGGGACGGATGCCGGAGTTCGCCATGCGCGTGATCTGCTCGGGAGTCGGCAGCCCGCAGTGCTCGATCCGGTGCCGGGCGTCGTCGTCGGGGTTCTCCGCCAGGGCTGCTTCGATCGCCGAGACGACCATCTCGATCGCCGTGGGCGATTGCGCGTGGGTCGCGGTCTGGAGGCCTGCCGCATGCGCGCGCCGGATGAGGGCGGCGTACTCGGCGGGCTCGTGATAGAGCTGCCCTGTGCGACAGGGATCGCCCACGTAGCCGTCGGGGAAGTAGGCGGTCCAGCCGCCGAGGGTCCCGTCGGCGTAGAACTTGATGCCGGCGAAGCTGAGGTGGGCATTGCCGAACTGGCCGACGAGGCCCATCTCCAGCGCCTCGTCGAGCAGGTGCGAGAGCAGGTACATCGAGACGCGCAGCGGCAGCCGCCCGGCCTGCGCCAGCCGCAGGTACATGTCGAACTCGCGGCGGCTCACCTGCGCATCTCCGATCGCGGTCACGCCGCCCGCGAGGAACCTGGCGGTCGCCACGTCGAGCTGACGCAGGTGCTCCTCCGGCTCGTCCGCGAGGTGGAAGTTCGGGCCGTGATGGCCGACCTTCACGCCGTGCACGCCCGTGAGGATGTTGCACGCCGCGTCGGACAACTCGCCGGTGAGCTCGCCGTCGGCGTCGCGGAAGAACTCGCCGCCCGCGGGGTTCGGCGTCTCGGGGCCGATCCCACTGCTCTCGAGGGTGTACGAGTTCACCACGCCCCCGTGTCCGGAGGCGTTCATGAGGTAGACCTCGCGATCGGTCGCGACCTGGTCGAGCTCGAAGCGGGTGGGGTGTCGCTGCTCGGCGAGGTTGCGGTGCTCGTAGCCGTAGCCGCGCACCGGTCGCCCTGCCGGGAGTGCGGCCGCCGCCTCCTGCAGGAGGGCGACGATCTCGGGGATGCTCCCGGCCTTCTCCGGCCCGCAGTCCACCCAGGTCATCATCTGGCCGTACATGAGCGGATGCGCGTGCGCGTCGATGAAGCCCGGGACCACCGTCGCGTCGCCGAGGTCGACCCGCTCCGGCGCCAGTCCCGCGGCCGCGGCGGCCGCTTCGCACTCGACCGCCGAGCCTGTCGCGAGGATCCGGCCTCGGTCGAGGAGCATCGCCGACGCGGTCGTGGCGGAGGGGTCGAGCAGATGGATCGCGCGGGCGGTGACGAGCCGGGGGGTCGTCTGGCGGGACTGGTCGAAGGGGACGAGCTTTCTCATGGCAGCCTGTTCGCGGTGGTGTCGGTGCGGGCGGTGAAGGACGACGTGACGGGGGCCTCGTCGGAGTGCTGGGGCGCGAGCCGGGTGCAGATCGCGGCGAGCACGGCCATGCCGATGAACATCCCGATGACCGACCAGATGCTGCCCGTCCACGCGACCAGCTGGGTCGCGAACCAGGGGGAGAAGCCAGCCCAGACGGCGGCGCCCACACCGTAGGAGAGGGCGATCGAGGTGTAGCGGGCCTGCGGGCGGAACATCTGCGCGAGGATCGCGGCGATCGGCGCGTAGGTCGCGCTCATCGCAATGCGCACGAGCGACGCCAGGAGGAAGATGAGCGGCTCGACACGGCCGGGCATGAGCAGGAGGAACGGCGCGAATGTCAGCACGGAGGTCAGCAGGCCGATGTACATCACGTTCTTGCGGCCCCACTTGTCGCCGAGCCATGCCACCGGGAGCGTCACCACGAACTCCACGAAGGAGGCGATGGTCATCGCGTCGAGGATCACCTGCTCGCTGATCGAGATCGGCGCGCCTGTCGCGTAGGCGGTCGCGAAGGTCGTGGCCAGGTAGTACCCGCCTGTCGAGATCGGGAGGATGCCGATGCCGAGCAGGATCGGACGCCAGTTGGCGCGAAGCGCGAAGGCCAGCGGCATCGACTGCTTGCGGCCCTCGATCTTCTCCTCGAAGACCGGCGACTCCTCGACGCGGAAGCGCACCCAGAAGCCGACCGCGATGAGCACGATCGAGAGCAGGAACGGGATCCGCCAGCCGCCGTCGCGGATGAAGCCCTCGCCGCCGCGCGACATGATCGCGAAGATGCCCGAGGCGAGCAGCGCGCCGGCCGGGTTGCCGAGCTGCGTGAAGCCGCCGTAGAACGTCTTCGACTTCTCCGGCGCGTGCTCGACGCTCATGAGCACGGCGCCACCCCACTCGCCGCCGACGGCCAGGCCCTGAAGCGCGCGCAGCAGGATCAGCAGGATCGGGGCGAGGATGCCCACGTTCTCATAGGTGGGCAGGCATCCCACGAGCACCGTCGAGGCGCCCATCAGCAACAGCGTGATGACGAGCGAGACCCGGCGGCCGAGCTTGTCACCGATGTGGCCGAAGAGGATGCCGCCGATGGGGCGGACGAGGAAGGCCACGGCGAAGGTGGCGAAGGCGGCCGACGTCTCGGCGAGCGGATCCTTGCTCGGGAAGAAGAGCGGGCCGAACACGAGGGCGGCTGCAGTGGCGTAGACGTAGAAGTCGTACCACTCGATCGTGGTGCCGACGAAGGCCGCGAGCCCGGCGCGCCGGGCCTTTGCGTGGGTGGAGGTCATGCCCGCTCCTTTGCGGTGTCAGGGATGCGAAGGATGCTAGGACGACGGGCGGTCGGTCGCAACGTCAATTGTCCAGCGTGAACGGTCATGAACTGGAGTATTGTTCGGTCTCATCGCCATTCAGATCCCATTTCCTCATCGAGATGGAATCTCCAAAGCATTTCTGACGACAACGGAATCCAAACGAGGAAAGTCGGGAGATCCAGGTGGCCGCTGCTGATTTCGATGCCGAGCTCATCCGCGCGCTCCGTGAGGACGGGAGAGCCAGCATCCGCGCGCTGGCCGCCGAACTCGGTCAGACGAGGGTCGCGGTCGCATCGAGACTGCGCCTGCTGCTCGAGGACCGCACCATCCGGATCATCGGCGCGGTCGACCCCTCCTTCCTGGGGCAGCACGTGATCGCGCATGTGTCGATCCGCACCACCGGGGCCATCGCGGGTGTCGCCGCCACTCTGCAGGATCTGGAGGAGACCGTGTTCGTCTCGGCCGTCGCCGGGGTGCACGACCTCGTGACCGAGGTGCGATTGGGCACGATGTCCGAACTGCACGCCGTCATCGAGCGCGTGCGGGCGATCCCGCAGGTCCTCGACGTCAACACGCTCGTCTACACCTCGGTCGTGAAGGGTCCGTTCGTCTCCAGCTACCGGGGTCAGATAGCGATCGACACGATCGACGCCGCCCTGATCGAGCAGCTGCAGGCCGACGGCCGCGCCAGTTTCCGTGCGCTCGGCGAGGTCGTCCGACTCTCCCCGTCGGCGGTCGCGACCCGCGTGCAGCGCCTGCGGAAGGCCCACGTCATCCAGATCGGCGCGGTGGAGGCCCGCGGACCCGCGCACCGGCGGCAGTCGATGGGTGTCGGGGTCAGTCTTCGCGGCGATGACGATGGGGCACTGCGTCTCATCCGCTCCTGGCCCGGGGTCGACTTCGCGGCGCGGACGATCGGGCGCTTCGACGCCGTGATCACGTTCGTGGAGCCCTCGCCCGGTGCCCTTCATGAAGGCCTGGAGCGCCTGCGCTCCCTGCCGGAGGTCTCCCACACCGAGGCCTGGCTTCACCTCGCCGTGCTCAAGGAGGACTACGCGAGGCAGTTCGCGCTCGTCCCCGAGTAGGACGGGATCGCGACGATGCCGCAGCCGGATCCGTGCCGCTGCGGTGTCAGGAAGATCTCCTGGTCAGGTCACGTCTCGGCGTCGGAACTCCCGCGAATCGCCGACCCATGCCTACAATCGGGTGTCCCGTGCGCCGTGAACCCTGACGGCCATGGATGTTGCGGCCGCGCTGAAGCGCGGCCACGGAACCGATACAGAGGTGTATATGTCATTCCACAGCACTCGAGGCCGTCTCGGCCTCGCCATCGGCGCGCTCGGCGCCACGGCCCTCGTTCTCGCGGGCTGTGCGACGAGCAGCACGGGCGGCGGAGGTTCGACCGGGGGATCCTCCGGCAGCACGATCACCGTCGGCACGACCGACAAGATCACGTTCCTCGACCCGGCCGGCTCGTACGACAACGGCTCGTTCGCGGTGATGAACCAGATCTACCCGTTCCTCATGAACAGCAAGTACGGCACGGCCGAGGTCACCCCGGACATCGCCGAGTCGGCGGAGTTCACCTCGCCGACCGAGTACACGGTAAAGCTGAAGAAGGGTCTGAAGTTCGCCAACGGCGACCCGCTCACCTCGGCGTCCGTGAAGTTCTCCTTCGACCGCATGGTCAAGATCAACGACCCCAACGGCCCGGCTTCGCTGCTCGGCAACCTCGACAGCACCGCGGCGCCGGACGCGACCACGGTCGTCTTCACGCTGAAGAACGGCAACGACCAGATCTGGCCGCTCATCCTCTCCAGCCCGGCGGCTCCCATCGTCGACGAGAAGGTCTTCTCGGCCGACAAGGTCACCGATGACGACACCATCGTCAAGGGCAAGGCCTTCGCCGGTCAGTACGAGATCACCGACTACAAGAAGAACCAGCTCATCTCCTACAAGCCGTACGCCGGCTACGAGGGCGAGCTCGGCAAGGCAGCCAACAGCCAGGTCAACGTCAAGTACTTCGCGGACGCGTCGAACCTGAAGCTCGCGATCGGCAACGGCGACATCGACGTGGCCTTCCGCAGCCTGTCGGCCACCGACACCGAGGACCTGGGCAAGAACAAGAAGGTCAAGCTGGTCGAGGGCCCCGGCGGCGAGATCCGCTACATCGTCTTCAACTTCAACACGATGCCCTTCGGCGCGACGACCCCCGAGGCCGACCCGGCCAAGTCCCAGGCCGTGCGTCAGGCGGCGGCGGATCTGGTCGACCGCGCGGCGATCGCGAAGGACGTCTACAAGGACACCTACAGCCCGCTGTACTCGTTCGTCGCGGACGGCATGGCCGGCGCCACCCAGCCGCTGAAGTCGATGTACGGCGACGGCAACGGCGGACCCTCGCTCGACAAGGCGAAGAAGGTCCTGGCCGACGCGGGCGTCACCACCCCGGTCACGCTGAACCTGCAGTACAACGGCGACCACTACGGCCCGTCCTCGGGTGACGAGTACGCGGCGGTCAAGGCGCAGCTCGAGCAGGGCGGTCTGTTCACCGTCAACCTGCAGAGCACCGAGTGGACGCAGTACTCCAAGGACCGCACGGCCGACGTGTACCCGGCGTACCAGCTCGGCTGGTTCCCGGACTACTCCGACGCGGACAACTACCTGTCGCCGTTCTTCCTCACGAAGAACTTCCTCGGCAACCACTACGACAACACGGCGGTCAACGACCTCATCGTGAAGTCGCAGACCGAGACCGACAAGGACAAGCGCATGGCCGACCTCGCGCAGGTGCAGGACATGGTCGCGAAGGACCTCTCCACCCTGCCGCTGCTGCAGGGCAAGCAGGTCGCCGTCGTCGGCAAGGACGTGAACGGCACCACGCTCGACGCGTCGTTCAAGTTCCGCTACGCGCCGCTGACGAAGTAGCGCACCTTTGACGGGGCACCGCCGCACTCGCGACGGTGCCCCGTCCTCGTTCCAGGGCGCAGATCCGGTCCCCGAGCCCGTCACGGGGTCCTGATCCGCCCGATTCCGGTTCGCAGCGAAGCGACCGGATCCGCTCCACCCTCACGAAGGTTCCCCATGGCCGTTGATGTCCTCGCCGCAGATCCCGTGGCGACGCGCCCCAAGTCCTCCGGAGGGGGACTGTGGCGCTACATCCTGATCCGCCTCGTGCTGATCATCCCCACCGTCCTCATCCTGATCACCCTGGTCTTCTTCCTGATGCGGGTCACCGGCGACCCGATCACCGCGGCCCTCGGCGGCCGTCTGCCCGCCGATCAGCTCGCCCAGCGCGTGCACGAGGCCGGCTACGACCGGCCGGTCCTGATCCAGTACTTCGAGTACCTCGGCAACATCCTGCACGGCGACTTCGGGACCACCATCACCGACGGCCAGAAGGTCACCACGGTGCTGCTGACCTACGGATCCGCCACGCTCGAGCTCGCGATCTACGCGCTCATCGTCGCGTTCGCGGTGTCGATCCCGCTCGGCCTCGTCGCCGCGCACCGCCGCGACAAGTGGCAGGACGCGTCGCTGCGCATCATGGCGATCCTCGCCTACGCCACGCCCATCTTCTTCGTCGGCCTGCTGCTGAAGCTCGTCTTCTCGGTCTGGCTGGGCTGGATGCCGGTCTCCGGGCGCGCGAGCACCCAGACCGAGCTGCTGATGAGCGGGGTGAACACCCCCACCGGCATCTACCTGCTCGATGCGATCCGACTCGGCAACGGCCCCGCCATCCTCGACGTGCTGTGGCACGCGATCCTGCCGGCTCTCGCCCTCGGTCTGCTGACGGCCGGCATCTTCCTGCGGCTCATCCGCACGAACGTGATCGGCACCCTCGGCCAGCAGTACGTCACCTCCGGCCGTTCCCGCGGCGTGAGCGAGTACCGTCTGGTCACCAAGCACGCGTTCCGTCCCGCGCTGATCCCGATCATCACCGTGATGGGGTTGCAGATCGCGCTGCTGCTCGCCGGCGCCATCCTGACCGAGACGACCTTCGAGTGGAAGGGCATCGGCTTCATGCTGAGCGAGTACCTCAAGGCCCGCGACTTCGTGGCGGTGCAGGGCATCGTCGTGATGATCGCCGTGATCGTCGCCGTCACCAACTTCATCGTCGACATCGTCGCCGCCATGATCGATCCGCGGGTGAGGTACTGAGATGAACGTCGACAACACCCCCGACCCCGTGATCGACCGCGATCTGCCGACCCCGAAGACCGAGGCGCTCGCCGCGCAGGCGCCGCGCAAGCGCCGCTGGAGCGAGCGGCTCCCCGTGGTCTCGCAGCTGCGCCAGAGCGTGGGACTCCAGCGCGGCATGCTGGTCACCGGTCTCGTCATCACCGGCGTGTTCGTGCTGGTCGCGATCCTCGCGCCGGTCATCGCCCCGTACTCGTGGGCGCAGCAGTCCGTGAACGGCGTGAAGTTCGGTACGCAGCAGCCGCCGAGCGCCACCAACATCCTCGGCACCACCGTCAGCGGCTTCGACGTCTTCTCCCGCGTGATCTGGGGATCCCAGACCGCTCTGCTGGTGATCCTCGCCGCGATCGCCTGCTCGATCTTCATCGGCATCGCGCTCGGCCTGGTGTCGGGCTACTTCAGCGGCTGGCTCGACCGCACCCTCGTCGTGATCGCCGACGCGATCTACGCGTTCCCCTCGCTGCTGCTCGCCATCGTGATGTCGATCGTGATCAGCCACGGGCAGTCGAACCTGTGGTCGGGCATCATGGCCACGGCGCTGTCGATCACCGTGGTGTTCGTGCCGCAGTACTTCCGCGTGATCCGCGCCGAAGTGGTGCGTGTGCGGGCCGAGCCGTTCGTCGAGTCGGCGAAGGTCATCGGCGTGCCGACCGGACGGATCCTGACCCGGCACGTGCTGCGCAACTCCACGCGTTCGCTGCCGGTCGTGATCACCCTGAACGCCTCCGAGGCGCTGCTGACCCTCGCGGGGCTCGGCTTCCTCGGTTTCGGCATCGAAGCGACCTCGGCCGCGGAGTGGGGCTATGACCTGAACCGCGCCATCGCGGACGTCACCAGCGGCATCTGGTGGACGTCCATCTTCCCCGGCCTCGCGATCGTGCTGGTGGTGCTCGGCATCACCCTCGTCGGCGAGAGCCTGAACGACCTGAGCGATCCGCGACTGCGCACCCGTCGTCGCGCGGGAGGTGCGGCATGACCGGCACGACGATGAACACCGGCCTGCCCGATGTGGCAGAGCTCCGCGGACTCAAGGTCCGCTTCGCGACCGACGGCGAGCCCGTCGACGCGGTCAAGGGCATCGACATCCAGGCGCACGCGGGCGAGGTGCTCGCGATCGTCGGCGAATCCGGATCCGGCAAGACCGTCACCGCCAACGCGCTGCTCGGCCTGCTGCCGGAGACCGCCACCATGTCGGGTGCGGTCATCGTGCGCGGACGCGGCGGTGAGACCGACGTCGTGCACGCCTCGGCCGCGAAGCTGCGTGCGATGCGCGGGCGCGACGCGGCGATGGTGTTCCAGGAGCCGTCCACCGCGCTGAACCCCGTCTACACCGTGGGCTGGCAGATCGCGGAGGGCCTGCGCGCGCATCACGACGGCCGGCTCTCCAAGAAGGAGGCGCGGGTCAAGGCGATCGAGATCCTCCGCAAGGTCGGCATCCCGGATCCGGATCGGCGCGTGGACGAGTTCCCGCACCAGTTCTCGGGCGGGCAGAAGCAGCGCATCGTGATCGCGATGGCGCTCGTGCTGAACGCCGGGCTCATCATCGCGGACGAGCCGACGACCGCTCTCGACGTCACGGTCCAGGCCGAGATCCTCGAGCTGCTGCGCGCCTGCCGCGATGAGTTCGGCGCGACGATCGTGCTCATCACCCACAACATGGGCGTCGTCGCCGACCTCGCCGACCGCGTGGTCGTGATGCTGCGCGGCGACATCGTGGAGCAGGCCCCGGTGCGGGATCTCTTCGCGAACCCGCAACAGGACTACACCCGCGAGCTGCTCGGCGCCGTGCCGCACGTCGGCCAGGGCAAGTCGGCGCTGGAGCCGGTCGCGCTGACGAGCCCGACCCCCGCCGCAGCGGACGAGGCCCCGGACGGCAGCCTCATCGTTGCGCGGGCCTGCGAGATCGGCTATCCGGGCCGGTTCGGCCGTGGCGGCGTCGTCGCGGTGAAGGGCGTCGACTTCCATGTCGGCCCCGGCGAGGTCGTGGGCCTGGTCGGCGAGTCCGGCTCCGGCAAGACCACGATCGGCCGCGCCGTCGTCGGCCTCACCACGGTGGTCGGCGGATCGCTGCGCGTGCTGGGCCAGGAGATGAACGGCGTCAAGCAGCGTCAGTTGGCCCCGCTCCGCCCCGAGATCGGGTTCGTGTTCCAGGACCCGGCGACGAGCTTCAACCCGCTGCTCTCGATCGCCGAGTGCATCGCCGAGCCGCTCGTGGTGCACGGCAAGGCGTCGAGCGTCGCCGCCGCCCGCGCCCGCGTGGACGAGCTGCTCGACGCGGTGCGGCTGCCGACGAACTTCGGCGACCGCTTCCCGCACGAGCTGAGCGGCGGCCAGCGTCAGCGCGCCTCACTCGCCCGCGCCCTGGCCCTGGACCCGAAGCTGCTCATCGCGGACGAGCCCACCAGCGCGCTGGACGTCTCGGTGCAGGCGAAGGTGCTCGAGCTGTTCGTGCAGCTGCAGGCCGAGCTCGGCTTCGCATCACTGTTCATCAGCCACGACCTGGCCGTGATCGACGCCGTCGCCGACCGCATCATCGTGCTGCGGCAGGGGCGCATCCAGGAGCAGGGCGCGACCGCGCAGGTGCTGAACGATCCGTCGAACTCCTACACGAGGGAGCTGCTCACGGCGCTTCCGGTGCCGGATCCGGTGGAGCAGGCCGAGCGCCGAGCGCTCTGGCAGGCGGTTCGCCGGGGCGCCTGAGGCGTCGCGCAGCGGGGTCGTCGAGCGACGCCGCGCGCCAGCGCGACAGAGACGGAACGCGGTGCTCTCACGAGGGCACCGCGCTCCGTCTCCGCGTTTCGACTCGACGTCAGCTCCCGACCCCGAGCGCGCGACGGGTCAGTGTCCCAGCAGCATCCGGAACACGAACCACGCGACGGCGACGATGCCGATCATGAGCACCGACACCCACGGGAACGCGCGCTTGAGCCGCCGCCCGCCCGGGGCGACGCCGGGCGGGGGAGCCCACGGCTGCGCGGGATCGCCGGGCGTCGGCGCCGCGAAGCCCATGCCGGATGCCGTGGCGTCTGGGGCCGGTGCACCCCCGGCCGCCGGCGCGCCGGCCAGGAATCCGAGCGAGGCCGCACCGACGACCGATGTCGACGGCACGACGGCAGGCCCCTGTCCGTCGCCGGCCGAGCGCAGCCGCTCGTCGCGCCAGCGCGCCCACTGCTGCAGCTTGGTGAGCATGGCGCCGACCGTGCCGAACATCTGCGCCCAGACAGTCGGATCCAGGGTCGTCACGGGGCGGTTCTGCGCGTACAGGAACAGCCAGTCGTCGACGATCTCGACGTCGAACGCCGAGGCGCTGTCCATGAACCGAGCCATGATGTCGGGCGTGAACAGGTACAGTGCGTCGCGCTCGTAGCCGGCCGGGCAGTACAGCGCGAAGTACTGGTCGAAGTCGCCCTCCAGCGACAGCCGCTGGTGCGCGTCGTAGGAGGCGGGCAGATTGGATCCGAAGAACCCGTTGTTGGCCTGCGCGTCGAGCACGATGTTCGGCAGCGGCACGTCGAGCCTGATCGCGATGTACCCCCAGTCGTGCGTCTGACTGTTCTTGCCCGATCCCGTGGTGTAGCGGAAGTTCGCGAACTCGACGAAGCGCGGAGCGGCTCCGCGGACGAGATCGGTGGAGACGCGACCGTGACCGAGGTCGAACAGCATGCCGGGGAGCTGCGGATCCTTGAGCTCGGGCAGGTAGGTCATCGCGTTCGCGGCGGCGAACCCGGAGAGACGGTAGCCGCGCACGAGCTGGCGGTTCCACCACGCGATCCCGCCCCACACCGCGAGCCCGACGACGACGAGCATGAGCAGCGGCAGCACCACGCCGCCGGACGAGCCCAGCATCGATGCCAGGACGACCCCGACCACGCCGAAGCCGACGAACGCGATGAACAGCGCGATCACGATGACGAGCACGATCTGCCCCACGCGCGGGCCCTGACCGCGCGCACCGGCCTCGCGGGCCCAGGCCGCCAGCCGTGCCCGATCGACCGGCTCGGTCAGTGCCCGGGCGTCGAACCCGTAGCCCGGGGTCGCAGGCGAGGGCGTCGTCACAGATTCACCTCGTCGGCGTCCCACTGCAGGCTCGCGCCCTCCGCGAGGGGCAGGGCCTCGATCCGCTCGTCCGCGCACAGCGCGGCGATGAGCGCGGCGGATCCGGCCACGACCGTGGAGTCGAAGTCGATCTCGCTGGCCAGGATCCAGGCGCGGTCGGCGGGCCAGATCAGACTCGGGTGCTGAGCCATCGGCGGGATGCCGCGTTCCTCCATTACGCGGTCGCGCCAGGGGACGAACGCGACCCAGTCCGGATCGGCGAACGCGCGGGGCGGTGCGGCGAACAGCACATGCTCCCGCTGCGGGAGCTCGAGATGCGCGCCCTCCGAGACCTCGCGGGACAGGATCCCGTCGTGCCAGACCGCCTTCTGATACGGGTTGTTGAACGGATCGTGGATGCTCTCGGCGAGCAGGGCGGCATGCGCTTCGACGGGGTCGTCGGTGGCGGTCAGGAAGACGCGGCCCGCGGGGCCGTAGCCTCCGAGCAGCCCGCCCCAGCCCGCCCAGATGCCCGCGATCCCGTCGCCCGGCGTCGTCGTGTGCGCGACCAGATGCTCGGCCACGTGCGCGAGGATCCCGGGAGGAAGGTCGCCCTCGATCGGCGCACTGAACTCCCGCCCGTCCGGGGCGTGCCGGTGTCGCCAGTCCTCGCCCGCCGGGGTGCGCACGATCCGGTTCCACTGCGCGAGAGGATGCAGCACGGTGCCGAAGGCTACGGCGGTGTCCGCCCAGGTCACGGCCTCGTCGTGGAACGAGGCGACGGTGCGGTCGAAGTCGTCGTCCGGCAGCGCCCGCAGCTCTTCGGAGGTCGGCACGACGCCGCCACCGGTGAGACTCCGCACCGAAGCCGGATGGAAGACCCTCGCGTATGCGTCGAACCCGCGTGGCACGACGCCGTGCATCGTGGCGAAGCCCGGATCCAGACGATCCCGGATCCAGCCGCCGACCTCGACGTCGTCCTCCCAGCGCATCCGCTCAGTCCTTCGTCGCGACGATCGTGAACGTGCAGGGGATCCGGTCGCGGTCCGCTTCAGGCCAGACGTATCCGCCGTCCGTGGGGAGCATCCGCGGGCTGAACCGCCACGGCAGGGTCCGGCCCTCGTCGAGGCGGCGGATCCGCAGACCGGCTCCGATGAGGGCGTTCACGACGGAGGAGAGGGGGTGCGGCCATTCGTAGGTGCGCGGATGCGCGACGGTGCCGTCTCCGGCGTACGTGCCGTCGTCATCCCAGGCGTGCGCCTCTCCGGTGTCGAAGTAGGGATAGCGCAGCACGAGCTCCTCACGGGTCTCGTCGAGCGCGTACAGCACGGGGTGCCCGTCGCGGATGTAGAACGTGCCGCCCGGCCGCAGCAGCACGGCGACCTGAGCGGCCCAGCGGTCGAGATCGGGCAACCAGCAGATGGCGCCGATGCTCGTGTAGACGAGGTCGAACTCCGCGTCGACCGCTGCGCCGGCATCGAGCACGTCGGTCTCGACCCAGTCGGCGTCGAGGCCGAGCCGCGTCGCGAGGGCGGCGGCCGCCTCCAGGGCAGGGGCGGAGAAGTCGACTCCTGTCACCCGCGCGCCGAGCCGGGCGAACGAGAGCGTGTCCGTGCCGATGTGGCACTGCAGATGGCAGAGCTCGAGGCCGTCGAAGCCCTCCGGCAGGAACGGGGCGAGGGCCGCGGCGTCCTCGCGCACCACGTCCGAGAGGTGGTCAGGATCGTCGAACGCCTGAAGGCCATAGGCCTCCGCGTGCAATGCGACGCGGTCGTCCCAGTTCTCGCGGTTGGCATCCCTCGCCGGCTCCCAGTCGATCCGCACGGGGTTCATCACGGGTTCGCTCATGCCGCCACGCTACCCGGCCCGATTCGGCCCACCCAGCCGGATCCGCTAAGCTGTTCAGGTTGCCTGGGCGAATCATGCCCCGGCACGTGCACAACACCCTCCTGCTTCCGGGAAAGTCCCGGAAGCCGTTCTAGTCCGAAGGAGGTGGGTAAGTGACGCACCAGTACGAGCTCATGGTCATTCTGACCCCCGAGCTGGACGAGCGCCAGGTTGCCCCCAACCTCGACAAGTTCCTGAAGGTCATCACCAACGATGGTGGCTCGATTGACAAGGTCGACATCTGGGGCAAGCGCCGTTTCGCCTACGAGATCAACAAGAAGACCGAGGGCATCTACGCCGTCGTGAACTTCACCGCGACCAGCGAGGCCACCAACGAGCTGGACCGCCAGCTGAACCTGTCGGAGCTCGTGTTCCGCACCAAGGTTCTGCGTGCCGAAGAGGCGCAGGCGATGGTCGCAGCCGAGGCCAAGCGCGCCGAGGAGAAGGCCGCTCGCAAGCCCAAGGCCGCGAAGGTCTAAGGATCATGGCCGGCGAGACCGTCATCACCGTGGTGGGAAACCTCACCGCCGACCCCGAGCTGCGCTACACGCAGAACGGGCTGCCGGTGGCGAACTTCACCATCGCTTCGACGCCGCGCACCTTCGACCGCCAGGCGAACGAGTGGAAGGACGGCGACGCGCTGTTCCTCCGTGCGTCCGTGTGGCGCGAGTTCGCCGAGCACGTGGCGGGATCCCTGACGAAGGGCATGCGGGTCATCGCATCCGGACGCCTGCGTCAGCGCTCCTACCAGGACAAAGAAGGCCAGAACCGCACCGCGATCGAGCTGGAGGTCGACGAGATCGGCCCCTCGCTCCGCTACGCGACCGCGCAGGTCACCCGCGCCGCCTCCAACGGCGGCGGCAACGGCGGTGGCTTCTCCGGTGGCAACAGCGGCGGTGGACGTCCGCAGCAGCAGTCCTCGAACGAGCCGTGGTCGACGCCCGGCTCCTCGAGCGCTGACGCGTGGAGCACTCCCGGCAGCTTCGGCGACGACACGCCCTTCTAAGGCCGTCGTCGGTCCCGCACAGGGGCCGGAGCACAAACAAGATTGCGGATCCTGACGGATCCGAAAACCATTTCTCGTAAGGAAGACTCATGGCTGGAAAGTCGAGCGGCGACCGCCGCAAGCCGCGGAAGGGTGGCAAGCCCACCGCTCCCGCGAAGTCCATCCGCGTGGGTGTCATCGACTACAAGGACGTCGCGACCCTCCGCAAGTTCATCTCGGAGCGTGGAAAGATCCGCGCCCGTCGTATCACCGGTGTCTCGGTGCAGGAGCAGCGTCTGATCGCCAAGGCGATCAAGAACGCTCGCGAGATGGCTCTCCTGCCCTACGCCGGCGCTGGCCGCTAAGGGGTACCGACATGGCAAAGCTGATTCTCACGAATGAGGTCGCCGGGCTCGGTAGCGCCGGTGACGTGGTCGAGGTCAAGAACGGGTACGCCCGCAACTACCTCGTGCCGCAGGGTTTCGCTGTCGCGTGGACGCGCGGTGGCGAGAAGCAGGTCGAGCAGATCCAGGCCGCCCGCAAGGCGCGCGCGATCCACGACCTCGACGACGCGGTGGCGCTGAAGAACGCCATCGAGGCCGCCAAGGTCCGCCTGGCCGTCAAGGCCGGCGCCGAGGGCCGTCTGTTCGGCTCCGTCAAGACCGCTGATGTCGCCGCTGCCGTCGAGGCTGCGGGCATCGGTGCGATCGACAAGCGCAAGGTGCACATCACCGCGCCGATCAAGTCGGTCGGCGAGCACGAGGCCACCGTTCGTCTGCACGACGACGTGACCGCCGTGATCACGCTGCAGGTCGTCGCCGCCAAGTAATCCGGCGGGCGCTGCACGCGCCGACTGCCTGTCAGGGGCCGTCTCCTTCGGGAGGCGGCCCCTTTCGCGTGCCCCGGGAGCGGTCTTCGGCGGCCCAGAAGGGACCACCGCGGATCACCGAGCTTTTCTTAATGACCAGAACCGGTTCCGCCGCGGACGCCTCAGTACATTCAACGGGTCCGGCAGGGTCGCCGGCTCCGCACACCGGCGATGGCGCCGGTGACATGTGAAAGGCATCGTCCGTGAAGATCTCGACATTCGCCAGGGCCGCGGCGGTGGGGACGGCTCTGCTCCTCGCCCTGACGGCGTGCAGCTCCCCGAAGAGCGACCAGGGCGCCTCCGCCGATTCCGGCAGCACCGCATTCACGCCGCTCACCCGGCTCGAACTGATCGCCCCGGCCGCGCCGGGAAGCGGATGGGACCAGACCGCCCGCGCCACCCAGGGCGCGCTGCAGGCCGACGAACTGGCCAAGACCGTGACGGTCAACAATGTCCCCGGCGCCTCGGGCACCGTCGCCCTCGCGCAAGTCGCGCCGAAGAAGGGCCAGAAGGACCTCATGATCATGTCGGGGCTGGCGATGATGAGCGGGGTCGTCACGAACGGCACCGCCGTGTCCCTCGACGATCTGACCCCGATCGCGCGTCTCGTCGGCGAGCACGAGGCGATCGTCGTGCCCAAGGGCTCGTCCTTCGCGAACATCGATGACCTCTTCGCAGCGATCAAGAAGGATCCCAAGTCCGTCGCGATCGCGGGCGGATCCGCCGGATCGGCCGACCATCTCTTCATCGGCCTCCTCGCGCAGCACTACGGCGTGAAGCCGTCCGACGTCAACTACGTGCCCTACTCGGGCGGCGGCGAGGCGACCACCGCTCTGCTCGGCGGCAAGGTGCAGGCGGGCATCGCCGGCACGGGCGAGTTCGCGGCGCAGATCTCCAGCGGCGAGCTGACCGGTCTGCTCGTCTCCTCGCTCAAGAACGACGGCGACCTGACCTTCGTCCAGGCGGCGGGGGAGATCGATCCCGAGCTCGAGTTCGCCAACTGGCGATCCGTGATGGCCCCCGGCGGCATCGACAAGAAGCTGAGCGCGCAATACCTCAGCGCACTGGACAAGATGCACGAGGGCGACGCCTGGAAGGCAGAGCTGAAGAAGAACGGCTGGATCGACAACTACATCGCCGGCGACGAGTTCGCGAGCTGGCTGAAGGACGAGAACAAGCGGGTCACGAGCGTCCTGAAGGATCTGGGGCTCGCGAAGTAGACACCACCATCGGGGAGGGGAGGCGGCGTGCCTTCCCTCCCCGCAACGTTTTGCGCACCCGAGCGGGTGCACACGAGAAGGAGTTCCCGATGAGCGAGGAAACCTCGCCCGTGGTCCTCGATGACGAGGACGAGGGCGCGCGCAGCGCCGAGAAAGCCGCATCTGCGGCGACCGGCCCGGGGCGCGGCGAGTGGGTCATCGCCGTGGCCGTGTTCGTGCTGGGCGGCATCGTCCTGTTCGACGGGCTCAGTCAGCGTCAGTCGACCTCGGCGTCCGGGATCGGCGCCGGTTTCATGCCCATCGTCGTGGGCAGCGTGCTGCTCGTGCTCGCGGCTGTCCTGGCCGTGCAACTCGGACGGGGCAGGCACGGTGAGCCGGAACAGGCGGAAGGCGATGTCGATGTCACCCGCACCCACTGGGTGGCGCTGGGCGTCGCGGCCGCCGGGCTGCTGTTCTTCCTGTTCACCGTGGAGCCGCTCGGCTTCATCCCCGCGACCACGGTCATGTTCTTCCTGATCTCGCTCGCGATGGGTTCCCGGCGGTATCTGATCGCGTTCGTGATCGCGCTCGCGACCGCGTGCGTGATCTTCTTCGCCTTCACGAAGCTGCTCTCGATCGATCTGCCCGCGGGCGTTCTGGAAGGGATCGTCTGATGCCCGGCCTCGAAGGACTCATGCACGGGTTCGAGCTGGCGTTCCAGCCGCAGAACCTGATCTTCGCGCTCATCGGCACGATCGTCGGCACGCTCGTGGGCGTGCTGCCGGGCATCGGGCCCGCCCTCACCATCGCCCTGCTGCTTCCGCTCACCTACTCCGTGGACCCGTCGGCCGCGTTCATCATGTTCGCCGGCATCTACTACGGGGCGATGTACGGCGGTTCGACCACCGCCATCCTGTTGAAGACCCCCGGGGAATCGGGATCGGTCATCACCGCGATCGACGGCAACAGGATGGCGCGCATGGGGAGGGGCGCCACGGCGCTCGCGACCGCGGCGATCGGCTCCTTCGTCGCCGGCACCATAGCCACGATGCTGGTCGCGTTCTTCGCCCCATGGATCGTCGACGTCGCGGTGCAGCTGGGCCCGCAGGACTACCTGGCGCTCATGGTGGTCGCCTTCCTCACGGTGAGCGCGCTGGTCGGCAGCTCGCCTTTGCGGGGACTCATCTCGATGTCGGTGGGGCTCGCGATCTCGCTGGTCGGCATCGACTTCCAGAGCGGACAGCAGCGCCTGACCTTCGGCCTCCTGCCGCTTCTCGACGGGATCGACACGGTCGTGCTGATCGTCGCGCTGTTCGCGATCGGCGAGCTGTTCTACGTGGTCGCCCATCAGTCGACGCTGCTCTTCAAGGTCATGCCGTTCTCGGGGCGCTGGATGAACCGGGAGGACTGGCGGCGCTCGTGGAAGCCGTGGCTGCGCGGCACGGCGATCGGGTTCCCTCTCGGCGTCATCCCCGCCGGTGGATCCGAGATCCCGACCTTCCTGTCGTACACGCTCGAGCGCCGGCTGTCGAAGCGGCCCCAGGAGTTCGGGCACGGGGCGATCGAGGGCGTCGCAGGGCCGGAAGCGGCGAACAACGCGAATGCCGCGGGCACCATGGTGCCGCTGCTCACGCTCGGTATTCCGACCTCGGCGACCGCCGCGGTGATCCTCGTCGCGTTCCAGCAGTACGGGATCCAGACCGGACCCCAGCTGCTGGAGACCAATGGCCCCCTGGTGTGGAGCCTCATCGCGAGCCTCGTGGTGGCCAATGCCATCCTGCTGCTACTGAACCTCCCCCTCGTGGGGCTGTGGGTCAAGCTGCTGAAGATCCCGAAGCCGTACATGTTCGCTGGCATCGCGACCTTCGCCGTCCTCGGCGCCTATGCGGCAGGTGGGTCGACCTTCGATGTGGGCCTGCTGCTCGTGCTGGGCGTTCTCGGATACGTCATGCGCCGTTTCGGGTACCCGGTCTCGCCTCTCATCGTGGGGGCGATCCTCGGTCCGATCGCCGAAGTGCAGTTCCGTCGTGCGCTCGACATCGCGGGCGGCGACCCCGCGACGCTGGTCTCGACGCCCTTCACCTGGGCGATCTACGGCACGCTGGCGCTGGTGTTCATCCTCACATTCGCGCTGCGCCGCCGACCCTCGAAGCGAGACGTCCTGGTCGAGGTGGGTGCACTGCCGACCTCCCTCGTTCCGACGATCGAGGCGCCGGAGCGCGCGTCGGGCGACGAGCGGGCTCCGAAGCGGGAGGCGGCCGGCACGCAGAGCGACCCGGGGTGAGTGTCGCGCAGGGCACGCGCGGCGCCTACCCGGAGGCTGTTGCATCCGGAGGGCGCCGACCCGGCGCGTGGGAGACTGTTGCGGTGCGTCGTCCGATGTCGTTGAGCACGCAGCTGCTGGTGCTGCAGATCGCGATCGTGCTGGTCATCGTCGCGGGCACGGGCGCGGTCGCCGCCTTCCTGGCCGCTCAGGCGAACCGGGACGCCTACCGGGATCGCATGGTCGCCATCGCCCAGTCGGTCGCCGGCCTGCCGACCGTGGTCGAGGCGCTGCTGGCGCAGGATCCCGAGGGCCAGATCCAGCCGATCTCGGAAGCCGTGCGGAAGTCCTCCGGCCTCAGTTACGTCGTCGTGACCGACGACCACGGCATCCGCTACTCGCATCCGAATCCGGAGCGCATCGGGGAGAAGGTCTCCACCGATCCCTCGGTCGCCCTCTCCGGAAAGGTGCAGATCGAGACCCAGACCGGCACGCTGGGGGAGTCCTGGCGGGTGAAGGTGCCGATCCACGGACCCGACGAGCGGGTGATCGGGATCGTCTCGGTCGGGATCTTCGAGACGGATCTCCAGGCCCAGTTCGTCGATGATCTGCCCGGGCTCATCATCGCGCCCATCGCGGCCGCCGTGATCGGAGTGATCGGCTCGGTCTGGATCGGCGGGCTGCTGCGCCGGCGCATCTACGGTCTCGAATCGGAGGAGATCCGCACGATGCTGGACACCCGGGAGGCCATGCTGCACGGCATCCAGGAGGGCTTCATCGCCGTCGATGCGGACGGCCGTCTCGTCGTCGTCAACGACGCAGCGGCTCGACTCCTCGGTGTGGAATCGGAAGAGATCCTCGGCAGGGACGCTGCGGAGGTGCTCGACGAGGAGCTGGCGCAGTTCCTGCTCTCCGGAGAGACCGGAGAGACCCCCGTGCTGTCGGGTGAGCGCGTGCTCGTGGTGCATGGCGCGGCGGCCCGCGTGAAGGATCGCGATGTCGGCCACATCGCGATGCTGCGCGACCGGACCGAGCTGGAGGAGACGCTGCGCGACCTGCGCGGTGCGCGCAGCCTCGCCGACGACCTGCGTGCGCAGTCCCACGACTTCTCCAACACCCTGCAGGTGCTCAGCGGCCTGCTCGAGACGGACCAGACCGACGCGGCGCTGTCCTTCATCCACCGCGTCGGGGGCGGGGGATCCCTGCCGACCGGACAGCTGCTTCACGGCATCGACGACATCGAGGTCTCGGCGCTCGTTCTGGCCAAGTCCGCGCGTGCCCAGGAACTCGGGATCGAACTGATCGTGGACCCCGAGTCGCACCTGCGCGAGGTCGAGCAGGACGACGACCTGCTGACGATCGTCGGGAACCTGCTCGACAACGCGATCGAAGCCCTCGGATCACGAGGAGGGCAGGTGGTGCTGCTCATCAGGGACGACGTCCTGCCGGATCGCATCACCGTGAGCGTCGACGACGACGGTCCCGGAGTCCCCGCGCACCTGCGCGAGGCCGTCTTCGAGATCGACGTCTCGGACAAGGGCTCCGTTCCGCGCAAGGAACGGCGCGGGATCGGCCTCACCATCGTCAAGCGCGTGGCGCAGCGGCTGGGGGGCACCGCGACCGCGGAGGCCTCGGCATCGGGCGGCGCGCGCTTCGTGGTGGATGTGCCGTGGCCGTTCGAGGCGAAGGACCCGCGATGAGCCCCGCGCGGGTCGTGATCGTCGAGGACGATCGGCTGCTCGCCGGCCTCAACGCCAAGCTCGTCGGGGAACTCCCCGACTTCGAGGTGGTCGCCGTGGCCCACACCGCGTCGGCCGGACTCCGGGAGATCGAGCACCACCGCCCCGAGCTGCTGCTGCTCGACGTCTACCTGCCCGACCTGAACGGTCTCGAGCTGCTGAGGCGACTGCGGACGATGCGCACCGACGTCGAGGTGATCGCCGTGACTGCCGCGCGCGACCTCGAGACGGTGCGCCGCGCGCGGATGCTGGGCGTCCGGCACTACCTGGTCAAGCCGTTCACGAAGGCCGATCTGCATCGCCGGCTGAACGAGGTGCAGCGCGCGCTCGACATGACGGAGGGGAACGCGGATCTGGACCAGCGGGCGGTCGATCTCATGCTCGGCGGTGGATCGGATGAGGCCGCCGTCGCGCCCAAGAATCTCTCGGCCTCGAGCCTGCATCGGGTCGCGGAGCTTCTCGAAGGGGCAGCCGGTGACATGTCATCGGCGGAGATCGCGGATGCGCTGGGGATGTCGAGGGTGAGCGCGCGCCGCTACCTCGATCACCTCGCCACGATCGGGCGGGCGGAGGTCGCACCCCGTTACGGCACGGTGGGACGCCCGGAGAACCGTTACCGCGCGTCCCGCCGCTGAGCAGCGTCGCAGTCGGTGCCGCCGACGCGGTTCTCCCCGCTCTCGGCGCGGCGCAGCTCCAGCCCCTGGGCGACCGCGGTTCGTCACCGCCGTGCGCGTCTCCTGACCGGCGCTCCGGGCACGCCCGTCGGGGGCCGTCTCCTCCAGGGGAGACGACCCCCTTCTCACGCCGGTCGGCCGAAGCTGGGGACGAGGCCGTTCCGGCGGGGTCCGACGGTGCGGCGTGCACCCTCCCTCGGGCGCCGCACTGCCGAACCGGTCATCGGGTGAGCGCGCGCCGGGTGAGGATCCCGCCTCCGATCATCGCGAGCAGCAGCGCCACCAGGATCAGCGGCGTCGGGGACGCTCCGCCCGTCTGCGCGAGATGCGGCCCGCTCTGCGCACCTCCCAGGTTCGACACCGGAACCGACGCGGCTCCGTGACCGCCGGGGGTGCCGGGGGTTCCCGGTGTGCCAGGCGTTCCCGGTGTGCCGGGAGTTCCGGGGGTGCCGGGGGTGCCGGGGGTTCCCGGTGTGCCAGGCGTTCCCGGTGTGCCGGGAGTTCCCGGGGTTCCCGTGGTCGTGGTGCTGGTGCCGCCGACCGCGATCGCGTTGCCCCCGATCGTGATCGGAGCCGTCACCGGCAGCAGGATCTGGGTGCCGCCGAGGAGGGATCCGATCCCCGACGTCGTCGGGCCGGTTCCGACCGGGGTGCCGCCGCCTGCCACGGGAGAGGCTCCCGTCGTGATGGCGGAGCTGCGGCCGAGGATGGCGACGGCGTTGCCGAGGGCGGTGACCGGCGCGGTGACCGGGGCGACGACCTGCGTGCCGCCGAGGATCGCGTCGTCTCCGCTGGTGCTCGGACCGGCGCCGGCGGGCGGAGTGCCGGCGGGCGGCGTCGTACCGGTGGCCGCCGGGGCGGTCATGGCGGTGCTGTCGCCCAGCACGCTCACGGCATTGCCGGTGATCGTGATCGGCACGCTCACGGGGGTGACCGCCTGGGTGCCCGAGAGCAGCCCGTCATCACCGCTGGTGGTCGCCGTGGGTGCCTGCGTCGTCGCTGGGGGAGCGGCAGGGGGCGCGGTCGCCGTGCTGTCGGACTCGCCGAGGACGCTGATGGCGTTGTCCGCCACGGTGATCGGAATGTCCACGGGGACGACCGCCTGCGTGCCGGATCCGATCCCGTCGTCACCGGAGGTCGTGGCCGGTGCCGGATCGGGCGCGGGCGCGGAGGCCGGGGCTGGACCGGACGCGGTGGAGACCCCGAGGATCGAGATCGCGTTGCCGGTCACGGTGATGGGGACCGAGATCGGCGCGATGATCTGTGTGCCGGATCCGATCCCGTCGTCTCCGGAGGTGCTGTCGGCCGCGTTCGCGGCCGAGGCGCCGAGCAGGGTGATCCCGCCGGCGATGAGCGTGCCCCAGAGGGCATGCTTCACGAAAGTGCGCATAGTGTTTCTCTCCTGACGTCGAATCGATGGGTGAACGCGCGGGAACGCGCGTCGGCTCCTGCCCGTGATGGGCAGCCCGGATCGACTCAGTCGGGAGAGACGTCGGTGGGATACACCGGAGAAGAGGGCAGCGCGTCGTCGGCAGCGGTGCCGGTCGGCGCGCCGAGGGACGGTGTCGCTGTCTGAAGCGTCGAGAACGTCGCGAACCAGGACGTCGAGCCCGCGCCGGACCCGGCGGAGGACGAGGACGACCCCGCGCCCGTCGCCCAGGGACCGGGCGCCCCCGAGGGCGTCGGCGCAGATGGGAGCGGAGGCGCCGGATCGCCCGCCCCGGTGCGCGAATCGGTGAGGTGGACGACGACGCCGGGGGAACGGTCGTGGATCCGCAAGGGCGGACCGGCCGCGGATCCCGGGACCGCGCCCGGCCCGGGAAGGCGCGGTTCCGCCCCGCGGGAGCCGATGCCGCCCGTGCCGCCCGCGCTGCCCGCGCCCGCCGGGGGGACCACGACCGGATCCGAGGGACCGGCGCCGCCCAGCACGGGATTCAGCGCGCGCGCGACGCTGTCGAGAGCGCCGTTGAGCCGGGCGAGCAGGGCGGGGTCGCCGAGTCGCGCCGTCGCGTCACCGACGATCGGAACGGACACCAGGGTGTCGGCGAGCGGGTCTGTGAGAGACGCCGGCGACGACGATGCGAGCGCCGAGGAGACGGGAGCGAGCGCCTCGGGGACGACGCTCGAAACGGAGCCGACGGCATCTGTGACCGCAGTCGTGACCGGATCAGCGACAGCAGAAGCCGGCGTGACGGCGTCGATGACGGGCTGAGCCGCATCCGGGACGCCGGCCGAGGCCGCACCCACGGCGCCTGACACGATCGGGGCGGTCTGCTGGACGGCGCTCTGCATCGGCGCGACGATCGCGTCCACGGTGCCGGCGACGGCGGACGTCGTGTCGCCGACGGTCGAGACGACCGCGGAGGTCGTGTTCCCGAGGAGTTCGCCCGCGCCGCCGAGCAGGCCGCCGGAGTCATCCGCATGGGCGGGCGAGGAGCCGAGGATCACGGAGAGCGCCGCCCAGCCCAGGGCGAGACAGGCGCCCGAGAGCAGGCCGACACGGAGCCGGTGACCGCTCGAAACGGTCACGTCCACGGTCACCTCCCCCAAGAGCCCCAGTGACGTCGCGAAGGCGACGTTCGCTTGGCGCTGACTGTACGCCGGGCGGCGGCGCACGTCCAGGGGTGTCGGCACTCTCCCGCGGCGGCGCGGACGAGCGCGCTACTGTCGAGGCGGGAGGGGAGCATGAGCACGGAGGGTGGAGGCGCGATCCCGTATCCGCTGCCTCGCAACTGGCGGGACAGGGGGATGGGGCCGCTGCCCGTCACCGCGGTGGTGATCATGGCAGCCGTCGCGGCAGGCCTGCTGACGTTCGGCGCCCTGCACGCGCTGGGCGGCGACGTGCTGGGCGCGATCCTGGCGACCGTGTTCTACGGCGCCCTCATGGCCGGGTTCTCGGTCGCTCGCGAGGGAGGCCGGCGGCGGATCAGAGGCCCCGTGCTGATGAATGCGGTCGCCCTCACACGAGCGGACTCGGCCCCACCGGACTCCTGGGTGCACTTCTTCCGCGAGGGGCTCGCCTCGTGGGCGCTCGGCTGGGGGCTGCTGCTCGGCGGGGCCGGATCCGTCGTCCTGCTGGCGATGGCGGGCATGCGCGCGGTCGCCGTCGACGCCGGCGGATGGCTGCTGCTCATCGTCCCGCTCGGGCTGTGCGTAGGCATCCTCGTGCTGTGCGGGGTGATCGCGCTGATCATCGCATTCCGCAGCGCCTCGTTCGCACGCATCCCGATCGGGCTCTCGATCGGGTGCAGCGGCGTCTCCCGGTACTATCTCGACGCGATCGAATCGGTCCGCTGGGAGGACATCCGCTCGATCACCGCCGTGGCCCGCGAGGAGGATGACACGGAGGGATCCCGGAGCGTCCTGATCGAACGCGAGGGCAGGGATCCGTGGCGGATCGGGGTGGACGAGTATCCGACGCCGCCCTGGGTGATCTACGCAGCGCTGCGGTTCTGGCTCGAGCACCCGGCGGACCGGGGCGAGCTCAGCAGCACGTTCGCACAGCGACGCATCCAGGAGTGGTGCGCGGCGGCGCAGGATCCTGATGCGCGGCGCGCGGCCTCCGAGATCTCCCGGGGTGAGAGTTAGGCTCCGGGCATGCGCCGCGCGATCCGATTCTGCGTCCTCGGCAGCACGGCAGCCGTGCTGCTCACCGGCTGCACAGCGTTGCCGATCTCCGCCCCCGCCCTCACCCATGAGGTCGTGTTGAGTGCGCCAGCCGGCACGGCCGACGCCGTCGCGGCCCAACTGGGGCACCGTCTCGACGTCGCGGAGATCACCGAGCGTCGCATCGTCACCGCGGGCGACACGGTGACCGTGCGCTACAACCCCCCGCAGAAGGCCGGCAAGGACGTCGAGGTCAGGGAGGAACTGTTCCGGGCCCCGGGCGCCTTCGGGATCCGCCCTGTCACCGCAGTCGGGACGGACGCTGCCGCAGTGACCGAGTGCGGGAAGGACGACGCCGCCTGCACGGTGACGACGGACGATCACGAGGTGCTCGAACTGGGTCCGGCGGGCGTCACGGAGAAGGATCTCCGGACGGTGAAGGCCGTGAACGTGCAGAACCAATGGGGACTGCAGGTCGACTTCACCAAGCCCGGTGCCGACGCGTTCGCGACCCTCTCCGGGCAGGCCGCGTGCGAGCAGGATCCCGAGCTCAAGCGCATGGCGATACTCCTGGACGGGAAGCTCCTCGCGGCTCCGACCCTCCAGCTGGAGTGCGGACAGTCCCTCTCGGACTCGGTCCAGATCTCCGGAGGTTTCGACCGCGACAAGGCGGCGCAGTACTCCGCACTGATGGGCACGTCGCTGCCGGACGGCGTGGAGATCGTGTCGTCGAAGCCGTAGCCGGTGCCGGCACCGTCCCACTGCGCACAACGGCGCGGCGACGACTCCATCCGATGCTCCTTCGAGCGGCGCCACACCCGCCGAATGGCCGACTTGACAAACAGGTGCGGGCGTGGGTGTTGTCCCCAAGTTGTGCACATCCGACGATCGCGGCACGAACCTTAAAGAAGCGGTTTAAGCAGAATTCCGTCCACAGGGTGGGGAAAAGGAAAATCGCAGATCAAGCAAAATAAAAAAGTCTCCGCGCCGAACGTTCCCCACAGTTATCCCCAGGCGTTCTGCACAGACACTCCGGAGTTACCCGCAATCTCTCCACACAGTTATCCACAGGCCGTCGAACGCTGCCGGTAGCGTTGTCGAGCATCCCGATGTCGGACCCTGGTGGTGTGCTTTGTGCGGCGGGATGATCATCCCGCCCGAGGCGCGGATCCGACGGTGATGTGCACGGCAATCGGTGGAGGAAGAGGGGGCGCGCGTGTCGATCGCGGACATCGCGGAGGAGCGGCTCGGTTCGGGACGCGGGCCTGAGCGGACCCCGCCGCACGACCTCATGGCCGAGCAGAGCACCCTCGGCGGCATGCTGCTGTCGAAGGATGCGGTCGCCGACGTCATCGAGTCGCTGCGCGGGGCCGATTTCTACATCCCCAAGCACGAGCTGATCTTCGACGCGATCCTCTCGCTGTACTCGCACGGCGAGCCGACCGACGTCATCGCCGTCACCGACGAGCTGATCAAGACCGGCAACCTGTCGCGCGCGGGCGGGGCCGACTATCTGCATTCACTGACGTCGATCGTGCCCACCGCCGCGAACGCCGGCTTCTACGCGGGGATCGTGCAGGAGCGAGCGCTCCTGCGCAAGCTCGTCGACGCGGGCACCCGCATCGTGCAGATGGGCTACGACGGACAGGGTGACGCCACCGACCTCGTCAACAGCGCCCAGGCCGAGATCTACGCGGTCACCGGCACCGAGCAGGCCGAGGACTACGTGCCGCTCACCGTGGCCGTCGACGCGGCGGTCGAGGAGATGGAGGCGGCGAGCGGTCGCGACGGATCCATGACGGGCGTGCCGACGGGATTCCGCGAACTCGACGAGCTCACCAACGGCCTGCACGGCGGACAGATGATCGTCGTCGCCGCCCGTCCCGCGATGGGAAAGTCGACGCTCGCGCTCGACTTCGCCCGCGCGGCCTCGATCGGGCACAACCAGCCCTCCATCTTCTTCTCGCTCGAGATGGGCAAGGCGGAGATCGCCATGCGCCTGCTCAGCGCCGAGGGCGCCGTGCCCCTGCAGAACCTCCGCAAGGGAACGCTGGACCAGCGCGACTGGACGACTGTCGCCTCGACGCGCGGGCGCATCAACGACGCACCGCTCTACATCGACGACAGCCCCAACATGACGCTCGTCGAGATCCGCGCGAAATGCCGCCGGCTCAAGCAGCGCGTCGGTTTGAGGATGGTCGTCATCGACTACCTGCAGCTGATGACGAGCGGCAAGAAGGTCGAGTCGCGTCAGCAGGAGGTCTCGGAGTTCTCCCGCGCCCTGAAGCTGCTCGCGAAGGAGCTGCAGGTTCCCGTGATCGCGCTCTCGCAGCTGAACCGTGGCTCCGAGCAGCGGCAGGACAAGAAGCCCGCGATCAGCGACCTGCGCGAGTCGGGCTCGATCGAGCAGGATGCCGACATGGTGATCCTGCTGCACCGCGACTCGGTCTACGACAAGGATGTCCGCCCCGGCGAGGCCGACCTCATCGTGGCCAAGCACCGTAACGGTCCGACCGCGACGATCCAGGTCGCCTTCCAGGGCCACTTCTCGCGCTTCGCGGACATGGCCAGCGACTTCCAGGGCGGCGGGGACTTCAACTAGGTTCCGTCCGATTCGGAGGTGTTCCGGCGTCGTCTTGGCTCACACGCCGATCGGCATGACGCCGTCTCGCGCGGGCTGCGACCCGGCGCGGATCCATCGGGCTTGACGATGCATTTCGTCCTCGCGAGGATTCCAGCATGGAACGGGACAGCCACCAGGACGAGGCCGAGAGATTCGCCGCGCTCTTCATGGAGACGTATCTGTCCTTTCACCGCAGGACAGGACCGAGGAGTGCACTCTCGGGTCCGTCGCGGGCCGTCCTGCTGCATCTGGCGGCGACCGGGCCGGTCACGATCGGGGAGGCCGCGCAGCACCTGAAGCGCACGCAGTCCGTCGTCAGCGAGATCGTCACCCGCCTCGAACGACGCGGCCTGCTCGAGCGGGAATCGGATCCGGACGACCGTCGACGCACCTTCGTCTGGCTCACGGCGGAGGGCATCCGCTGCGTCCACGAGGAGCAGCAGGTGCTCGACGTCAACAGGCTGCGGGATGCGTTCTCGCGCATCCCGGCCGACCAGACGGACGCGATGCTCGAAGGGCTCTCCGAGCTCGTCGGTCCGCGGACCTCACGAAGATCACCTCGAAAGGATGAATGATGAACACCGAATCCGTGCACTGCGAAAGCTGCGGAATGCCGATCGAGACGGGTCGGTACTGCGAGCACTGCGCCGACGCCTCGGGCAACCTGATGTCGTTCGACGAGCGGTTCGCGCGCATGGTGTCGTGGCAGGCGCGGCGGAACCCCGGCGCGTCACGCGACCAGCTCGAGCGCGAGACCTTGGACTACATGGCGACGATGCCGGCCTGGCGGGATCACCCGCGCGTCGTCGCCCGCGGTTGAGCACCGCTGATTCCGACCTGCCGGCACCGGCGCGGCACGAATCCGTCCGAGGGGTCTTCGACCGAGCCGGCGATCGGCGTCGACCGCCCGTCGGCCGCCGCCCTGTTCGCCAGGAACGGCGGCCGACGAACGATCCCGTCAGAGGAGCTGGTTGATCTGGAGCGTGCCGCCCCGCGAGACGAAGGGGTGCGATGCGAGCACGCCCCGCACCTCGTCCACGGTGTCTGCCTCGAGGATCGAGTACCCGCTGAACGCCGGCGCGGGGGCCGGATCCCGCGCTGCGACATCGCCCACGTGGCTGACCGGCGCGCCCGGATCGACCACCACCGGCCCTGCGTGAGCGAGCCAGGAGCCGAAGGCGGCACGAGCGGCTTCCATCTGCGCCGGATCCGGGTGGCCCATCCCTGCGTACGTGACCAGGAACCTCGCCATCGTCACTCCATCCCAGGGATGCTGAGCAGCTCGAGGGCCTCGATCGTGCCTCCCCAGGCGAGGTGCGGGTGGCCCTCGAAGAGCGCCGTGAGGGAGTCGGGCGATTCCGCCTCGATGATCGAGTAGCCGCCGATGAACGTCGTGGCGCCCGGATCCGCCCCACTGACGGTCTGCGTCGGCGAACCGAGGTCGACGATGGCGTCGCCGGTTCGCTGCGCCCAGTCCATCCATGCCTTCATGCCCTCGGCGGCAGCCGCAGGGTCCTGATCCTGCATCTGCTCCGCGGCGGAGACCCCCGACCGGTACAGCACAAGGTACTTGCTCATTTCGCATCCATTCCTGGTTCGCGGCACGGAGCTCCGCGCCGACGGATGGGCCGCGCGCCTTCATCGGCCGCTAGCATTAGAACTATACGATTCATATAGTTTCTACGAAGGGGCTGAGAAGTGACGTCTCGGAGCTACCGCGAGCTGTGCCCGATCGCGCGGACGTCGGATCTGCTCGGGGAGCGATGGACCGTGCTGATCGTCCGTGAGCTCCTGCTCGGACCCAAGCGCTTCTCGGACTTCCGCGAACGGCTCCCCTCGATGGGCACCAACCGACTCTCCGAACGGCTCACCACGCTGTGCGACGCGGGCGTCATCGAGCGCCTCGGCCGCACCGAGGGGTACGCACTGACGCCCTGGGGGGAGGGACTGCGGCCGATCCTGTTCGACATCGTCCGCTGGGGCTTCCCGCTTCTTCTGCAGCGAGAAGAGGGCGAGACGTCGCGCGCGGAGATCATCACGTTGGGGCTCACCGCGCTCCTCCCATCGGCGGCGGAAGCGGCCGGAGTCCGGGAGACCTACGCGTTCTCGATCGACGACGAGCGCTTCCACGTCGTGTTCGAGGAGGGCCGGTACCGCGCGGCGTCCGGGTTCCCGGATGCGCCCGCGGATGGCATGGTCACCGGATCGATCGCGGCCTTCCTCGGCACGGTGATGGGCGGGGAGGATGGGGCGGAGCAGCTGCGGATCGTCGCCGATCCGGCGGCGCACGACCGGATCCTCGCGCTTCTGAGCGCACCGGCCGCGCTAGCGGCCGCGCATGCGTAGGGTGATGCCGTGAGCAACCGGAATCCCGAGGTCGACGCCTGGCTCGCCGCATATGACAACCCGCAGCGCGAGCTCGTCGCACAGGTGCGCGAGATCGTTCTGGGAGTGGATTCCGTCGTGACCGAGGCGATCAAGTGGCAGGCGCCGACGTTCATCTATCGCGGCAACATCGCCTCGTTCTTCCCGAAGTCGAAGAAGACCGCGACGCTGATGTTCCACCAGGGGGCGACGATCGCGGATCCCGGGGGCCTGCTCGAAGGAGACGGTGCGGTCTCTCGCGTCGCCCGCTTCGCGGACGCAGCGGATCTCGAGGCGAAGCGCGACGCGCTGACGGCGATCATCCGGGCGTGGATCGACGACCGTCGCTGAGCGTCTGCGGGTCGCGCCTCAGCGACGTCCTTCCATCGTGCTCGCGCCGACGTTCTCGTCGAGCCATTGCACGAGCGGGCGGGCGGCGCGGAGCACCTCCTCCACGTGCTCGGCGGCCTCGGGGGAGTGCAGCCACGGCGTCTCAGGGCCCCAGTGCGATCGGGCGACGAGGTCCTTGTTGCGCAGCAGCTCGATGCGCGGGTGATCCTTCGCGTAGCCGCGGGGCGCCGTGGCGAGGCGATCGTGGGAGGTGACGTCGATGCCGGATGCCACGAGGTCGTCGATGACAGCCTCGAGGCGGGATCCCGTCGCATCGTCGGCGACGGCGGCGCGCAGGCGCGTGAGCTGGTCAGATGCCAGCATGTGGCAGCCGGCGCCCGTGCCGATGCCCCGCGCCGAGAACTCGACGTAGCCCTGGCCGAGCGTCGCGGCGATGGAGGTCTTGTAGGGCGACTTGTCGGCGCTGAAGCGGATGTCACGGTTCGGGCGGAAGATCCGCCCCTCGCCGAACTCGGCGGACAGGTCGTCGAGCAGGGCCTGCATCGGCGCGAGCACCTCGGCGTCGTAGACCGCGCGGTTGCGGGTCCAGTAGTCCTTGCTGTTGTCGGCTTCGAGGCCGATGTAGAACGCACTCGCGCGCTCCGACCACCCTGGGAACGTCGCGCTCATGTCAGGCCTTCTTTCGCGGCGCACGCGCCTTGGGCTTCTTGGGCGGCAGCGCTCCGACCTGCTCGAGAGCGGCGGACACCCATTCCGCGGCACGCTCCGGCTCGTCCCGCCAATCGGCGGGCAGGGCGAGGTAGCCGCCCATCGGCCTCTCCGCCGGGCCGAACGGGCCCGTGCCGGGGACGGATCGCAGGGCGTTGAGGGATGCATCGTCGATGAGTCGCACCCCGAGATCGTCGCCGAAGAGCCCGGCGAACATGTTGCCATTCACGAAGGCGCCCAGGTTGCCGAACATCGGCTTGACCTCGACGCCGGGGGCCGCAGGGATGATGCTGCGGAAGAAGTCCTTGGAGTCCTCGGACGGTCGCGGGATCTGCATGGCTCTGTTATCTCACGTCCGGCCGGAGAGCGTAACCCGCCGATGCCTTCCGCAGGCACCGGCCCCGGCCTAGACTCCAGCGCGAAGCCTCCGCACGCACCGGAGATCCTCGGCGCCGCGGCGGAACCGGAGGAGAAGACATGCAGAACCTGACGATCGACTTCATCTGCTCCCTGGACGGCTACGGTGCCGCCGAGGGCTGGCCCGGGCTGTGGGGGATGGGCGGTCCCGAGTACTTCGATTGGCTCGGCACCGCGCCGGACAAGGACTATCCGATCCTCATGGGCGCGACGACGTATCGGCTGATGTCGGCGTTCGCCGCCGCCGGCGAGGAGGGCATCGACGTGCTCGACGGGATCACCAAGTACGTGTTCTCGTCGACGCTCGACGAGCCGCTGACCTGGGCGAACTCGATCCTCGTCCGCGATGACGCCGTCGAGTTCGTGCGACGCCTCAAGGAGGAGTCCGATCACCCGCTGCGCACGCTGGGAAGCCTGGCGCTGTGCCGGTCGCTGCTGAACGCCGGCCTGGTCGATCGCTATCGTGTGGTGCTGTTCCCGGTGATCACCGGGGCGACGGGTCGGGACCGGATCTTCGACGGTTACCCGGACGTGCGTCTCGACCTCGTCGAGTCGCGCACGTTCGACGGCCGGCTGCAACTGCTCGAATACGTCCCGACGGTTCTCGAGGGGCCGCCCGGGCGCTGAACGGTCCCGCATCGCATCCGTCCTGTTTGTCGCCACGCACAGAACCCGTGCGTTCCGCCGGCGGGAGGAGCATGCTGGCCACAGGCGCGCAAGGCGCGAACCGGCGCCGCGCACGATGACGAGCGAGGGATCCGATGGGCCACGACAAGAACGACGAACTGCGCGACGAGCGAGAGGGCCAGGAGGAGCGTCGGCAGCACCATCGCGACGAGGCCTTCGACGAGACCGGCGGCGTCGATGACGAGGGCTCGCAGGACGAGCGCCGCAAGGAGGGCCTCGACCGGCTCTGACCGACCCGAAGCGAAGCGTGAAGGGGCCGCCGCCCCGGTGGTGGTCAGCCCCGGGGCGGCGGCTTCCTTCTCGAGCGCGGTGGGGGCCCTGGGACCCCCGCCGCTTCGACGTCACTCGGCGAAGAACGCGAGGATGTCGTCGTCCAGGGCCACCTGGTAGTCGCCCCAGATGCCGTGCGAGGCGCCGGGGTAGACCTTGAGCGTGCCCTGCGAGACGAGCGTGGCCGCTTTCTCCGCCGCGGCGGCGATCGGCACGATCTGGTCGTCGTCGCCGTGCGCGAGGAGGATCGGCACGTCGAGGGCCTTGAGGTCGGCGGTGAAGTCGGTCTCGGAGAACACCTTCACGCAGTCGTACGCGGCGTTCAGGCCGGCCATCATGCCCTGCCGCTGGAAGTCGTCGACGAGGCCCTGCGAGCGCTTCTCCGGCTGGTGGTTGAAGCCGAAGAACGACTCGGCGAGCTCCTTGTAGAACTGCGACCGGTCGTTGAGCACGCCGGCGCGGATGCCGTCGAACACCTCGAGCGGGGTGCCCTCGGGGTTGGTCGCGGACTGGAGCATGACCGGGGGAACCGCTCCGGCCGTCGCGACCTTGGACACGCGGCCCGCGCCGCGGGTGGCGGCGTAGCGGACGACCTCGCCGCCGCCGGTGGAGTGGCCCACGAGCAGGATGTCCTGCAGATCCAGCTGCTCGGCGAGCGAGGCGAGGTCTGCCACGTAGGTGTCCATGTCGTTGCCGCGGTAGGTGCGAGACGAGCGGCCGTGACCGCGACGGTCGTGGGCGATGGCGCGGTATCCGGCGTCGGCGAAGATCTTCAACTCCTTCTGCCAGGCATCCGAGTTCAGCGGCCAGCCGTGGCTGAAGATGACGGGGCGGCCCTCGCCGAGTTCGGTGTAGTAGATCTCGGTGCCGTCGGGCGTGGTGATGTAGGGCATCGTGTGTCCTTTCCTGGGGGAGGGGTTCGCGGCACGAGACGGCGACGAAGGCGCCGCGCGGGCCGCGGAACACACGCTATGCGGGGTCTTGACCCGGGAGGGAGGCCCGCGTAGTACTACCCTCAGGCCGGGGCCGCACCCGACGCGGAGACTCCGGGTGTCGGCCCCGCCGTGAGCGGTCCGGATGCGGCGAGGCCGGTGAAGAGCGTCTCGGCCATCCCGCCGGGCGCGGCCGAGAGCACGGTGAGCTGGTAGCCGGGGAGGCTGCGCACGGCGAAGTTGTGCGCGTCGATCGCGACCTCGCCGAACCCCTCGATGGCGATGTGGAACGTCGTGTCCTCAGGGCCGGACACGTCATGTCGCGCCCAAATGCGGACGAAGTCCGGATCCGCGGACAACTCGCGCACCAGTTCGGCCAGGCGCGGCGCGTCAGGGTGGGCGTCGCGGCGGAGCGTGGCGACGGCCGAGCGCGTCATCGCCTCCCACTCGACGAGGGTGCTCTTCATGCGGGGGTTGAAGAGGGCGGCGACCTGGTTCACGCCCACGGCGAGCCCGCCGTGTCCGAGCGCGGCGGCGAGGGCGTTGGAGGCGACGATGTCGCGCTGCGGATCCGAGATGTACGCGGGGGTGCGGTACCAGCGGGACAGCGTGCGCGCGATGCGCTCCGCGACGGCGGGATCGGGGGCGACCTGTTGAGGCGGCCGCCCGGCGACCAGGCGGTGCATGTGGGCGATCGACTCGTCATCGAGTCGCAGCGCGCGGGCGAGGGCCGAGAGCACCTGCTCCGAGGGGCGCCCGATGCGCCCCTGCTCGATGCGCAGGTAGTACTCGGCGCTGATCCCGGCGAGCTCGGCGACCTCCTGCCGGCGGAGCCCGGTGACTCGCCGCCCCGGCTGCCGGACGAGCCCGACCTCCTCGGGCAGCACCACCCCGCGTCGTGCGCGGACATAGCGGCCCAAGGCGTTCAGAGAGTCGCTCACGCAGATCCTCGGTCGGAGAAAGGGGGATACGACAATTGTCCGTCACGTCCCGCGTACCCCTGGCGTGTCGAGCCATGTTCCGAGAGGGCGGCGACAACCGGCTTGAAGCGGATGCGTGCCCGTGACAGGCTGACCGTGCGTCGCGAACGCGCGCGGAGGGGACGGATCCGGTGGTCACTCAGCAGTTCGTCGCACCGCCCGCGCGGGCCGCACTGTTCCTCGTCCTCACGGTGAACGAGGGCAGCGAGGAGGTCGTCCGCGACGTCCTGGCCGATCTCTCCAGCATCACGCGCTCGGTGTCGTTCCGGATCCCGGACGACCAACTGAACTGCGTGCTCGGCATCGGCGCCGAGTTCTGGGATCGGATGTTCGCGCTGCCCCGTCCGAAGGGCCTGCATCCGTTCGTGCCGTTGGACGGTCCGCGGCACAGCGCCCCTGCAACCCCGGGTGATCTGCTGCTGCATGTGCGCGCCCACCACATGGACGTGTGCTTCGAGCTGTCCCGTCAGGTCATGAACAGGCTGCGCGACCATGCCCTGGTCGTCGACGAGACCCATGGCTTCAAGTACTTCGATGAGCGGGATCTGCTCGGCTTCGTGGACGGCACGGAGAACCCCGAGGGCGCCGCCGCGCCGGCCGCCGTGCTCGTGGCGGATGAGGATCCGGACTACGCGGGCGGCAGCTACGTGATCGTGCAGAAGTACACGCACGACCTGGAGACCTGGGGCGCGCTGCCCATCGAGGAGCAGGAGCGCGTGATCGGGCGCAGCAAGCTCGAAGACGTCGAGATGCCCGATGCGGTCAAACCGGTCAACTCTCACGTGCACCTCAACACGGTCATCGACGCCGACGGTGTGCAGCGCCAGATCCTGCGCGACAACATGCCGTTCGGCGAGCTCGGCACCGACGAGTTCGGCACATACTTCATCGGCTACGCGGCGGATCCGGGCGTCATCGAGCAGATGCTGCGCAACATGTTCCTGGGCAGCCCGCCCGGCAACACCGATCGGATCCTGGACTTCTCCACCGCCCGCACGGGCACGCTGTTCTTCACACCCACGCTCGACTTCCTCGACGATGTGCCGCCGGGGCCCGGTTCGGCATCGGCGACCGCGGAGGTCGTCCCGGTCGACGCTCCGTCCGCCACCGCCGACCCCGCTGACGCCGATGCCGACTCCGCCGCCGACGTGAAGGCGGACCTGGGGATCGGCGGGCTCCGAAGCCCCGCCGCGCACTGACACCCACTCAGCGAAAGGTCGCAGACATGGACAACCTCCACCGCAGGCTCGCGCCGATCTCCTCGGCCGCGTGGGACCAGATCGACGACGAGGCGCGGCGCACCTTCATCACCCGGATCGCCGGGCGTCGCGTCGTGGACGTGCCGGAACCGGGCGGGACAGCGCTGTCGGCGGTCGGCACGGGGCACGTCGAGACCATCGACGCTCCCTCGCCAGCCGTGCATGCGCGCCGCCGGCGGGTACAGCCGCTGATCGAGCTGCGCGCCGAGTTCACCGTCACCCGCGACGCCGTCGACGACGTCGACCGCGGCGCGCAGGACTCCGACTGGCAGCCCGTGAAGGACGCCGTGGAGGCGCTGGCCACGGCGGAGGACACGCTGGTCTTCGCCGGCTCCGACGCTGCCGGCGTGCAGGGCATCGTGGCGAACAGCTCGAACGCGACGATCTCGGTGCCCGCGGATGCGCGCGAGCTGCCGGCGGCGGTCGCGCAGGCGCTCACGGTGCTGCGCGCCGTCGGGGTGCAGGGCCCGTACGCGCTGCTGCTCTCGGCCCAGCTGTACACGGCGGCCTCCGAGACCGTCGACCACGGCTACCCCGTGCACGAGCACCTGCGCCGGCTGCTCGGCGATGACGGCACCATCGTGTTCGCACCCGCGCTGGAGGGGGCGATCGTGCTCACGATGCGCGGCGGCGACTTCGCGCTCACTCTCGGCCAGGACGTCGCGATCGGCTACCTCTCGCACGACGCGGACGGGATCCGGCTGTACGCGCAGGAGTCGGTGACGTTCTCGGCGTACACGTCCGAGGCCAGCGTCATCCTGCAGTGAGGGCGCGGCGTTGACCACGACGGGCGGAGCGGGAGCAGAGGTCCGGGTGCGCCGCATCTACGACCCGCCGGGGCCGGACGACGGCGCTCGGGTGCTCGTGGACCGGCTGTGGCCGCGCGGGGTCAGCAAGGAGCGCGCCGACCTGCGGGAGTGGTGCAAGGACGTGTCTCCGTCCACTGCGCTGCGGCAGTGGTACGGGCACGATCCGGAGAAGTTCGCCGAGTTTGCGCGCCGCTATCGTGCGGAGCTGGGGGCACCGGGGCCGGCTGCAGCGCTGGCAGGCCTGCGCGCGCTCGTGCGCGAGGGGCCCGTGACGTTGCTGACCGCAGCCAAGCGTGCCGACATCAGCGAGGCCACGGTGCTGCAGGAAGTGCTGAGCGAGTCTGTCTGATTTCGGGCGTCCGGCCGATCTGGTCGGGGTTGCGGTTCAGAACGGTGCGTTCGCGTCGGGTGGCGGCGGATACGGGTCTTCGATGGTGAAGGTCACCGGCGCGGGCGGCTTGTCGATGTAGGTGGATCCGGCCGGGCTGGTCCATTCCAGGATCCCGGCGCCGAGTTGCTTCACTGTCCACGCGGTCTGGTGCTTCAACACATGGTGGCGGCGGCAGAGCCCGCCGAGATTGCCTTCCTCGGTGGGTCCGCCGTGGGCGGCATCAATCGTGTGGTCGAGGTCTTGGGCGGCGGGTGGGAGTCCGCAGGTGGGGAACCGGCATCGGGAGTCGCGGGCGTGCAGGAGTCGGCGGAGGTCGGTGTTGGGCCGGTAGTGGTCGACGGCGAGGATCGCCCCGGTGATGGGGTGGGTGAGTACCCGTTCCCAGGCGGTGGTTCCGCCGGCGAGGATGCGGGCGGTGTGGGTGTCGATGGGCTGCCCGCCGGCGAGTTCCCCGGGCTGCTCGGTGCGGATGCCGAAAGGGACGCCGGTGCCGGTGCTGGTGCTCGTGCTCGAGCCGCTTACGCCGTCGGTCGTGCCAACGGGCCCGATAGGCTGCTCGGTGCGGACGCCGAGCGCGGGGCTCGTGCCGTCCGCCGCTCCGCTCGCGCTCGCCGTTGATCCGGTCGCGCCCGTGTCGATCTTCATGAGCGTGAGTATGGGCACGGTGATCTCGACCCGAGCCTGGATCGCACCCAGCAGCCCGTCCACCGTGTCGTGGCCGGTCGGGGTTCCGGTGAGCAGGGTGTCTGCGCACAGGTCCGCACGCAGCTGATCGATCAGGCGGTCGTCGGCCGGATCGCCGAGCGCGTCCGCGTCGATGTCGCGTCCCGCGTCGTCTTTCCCCGCCTGGGTGTTGGCGACCTGCACGGTCCGGGCCTGTTGGGTGAGCCGGTCGAAGATCCCGTCGATCACCGCGGTCGCGTGGATGAGCCCGAGCATCTTCTGCCCGTCCGGGAGCTCCTCCCGCCACACCCGACGCTGTTCTTGCGCTTCCCGGTGCCGTTCGGTCAGGCTGCGCGGCGCCAGCCGCTCGGCGATGCGTTCCACGATCCGCTTCGCCCGGTGCGCAGTCTCCCCGACAGAGGCGGCGACCGCGACCTGCTCGAACTCCACCCTGGCCTCATCGTCCAGGCGTGCTCCGGCGTCTTGGATCTGCCGCACATGCGCCGGGCCGATCCGCGCGTCCGTGAACGCCTGCATCGTCACCGGGTACCGGTTGACGAGTTCTGCGGCGCGGGCCATCCGGGCCTGCACGACCCGATCGGACATGTGCAGCACCCCCGCCAACTCCGCGGCGACGGACCGTGATGCAAGCTCCACCGACTCGCCCCGTACACCCGACCCTGACTCTGACGCGAGGTGCTCGACGAGGCGCTGCGCGACCGCGAGGTGCGCTTCCTTCAGCGCCTGCAACCGGATGATCGTGGCTTCTGTCGACTCCAACCCGTCCACCAGCGCGGCGAGCACGACGACCGGATCCACTGGGTCCACCCCGGGATCGATCGCTGTGCCGGTCGAGCTCGTCATACCCCCATTCAACCCGGGGCCACCGACATTCCACGGGCAATAAGGACCAGATCAGGTAAGGAAAATATCACGAAACGATCACGAGATCGAGCCGTTGGTGACGGCCGTTTCGGGGGGCGCCGAAACGACCGACCCGCGGGCGTTCGTCCCGTGTTCGACCCGCTCAGGGACACGCGGGGCGTGTGAAATCGCCTGTGCGCGCCCTCCGGGGGATGCGCTCCAGGCCGTGCGTCGCTATTCGCGGACGTCGCCGCTGTCCGGCTCGAACCGCTCCTCCAGCCGCTCGTCGGGTTCGAACGAGGCGTCGTCCGTCTCGCTGTCCTCGACTGCGGCCGCGGCCTGCTCCTTCGCCTCCTCGAGCGCCGCTTCCTCGCGCTTCTCCTCGCGTCGCTTCTCTCCGAACATCGCGTCTCCTCAGGTCGGGCCGTCGCGGCCACCCTACGCCCGACGGACCCCCGCGGTCTGCGATCGGCGTGCTGCGGCACAGCAGCCGTCGTCGCGGGGCACAGGGCAGGCGCGACGACGCCGTGCCGGTGCCGGCCCGTGCTCGACGGGGCGTGACAAGACAAAGCGTGACAATGGGGCCATGTGGGCCGTCGTCCCGGCCGGACCCGGGCCGCGCCGACCGGTGCCGAGGCCGAGCGCGTCGGGTACGCTGGCCCGAGCGTCGCGTGCCGGTGGCAGACCGTGTCAGGCATGGAGGCGCCGGATGGAAGGAGCGTGACGATGCTCTCGTCGCACCCTTCGTTCTCGCGTGACTGAGCGCGAGACGACCAGGCTCGTCGCCTGGAGCAATGAACTCCGTCGGGCGCATGCCCGGCTGCGAGAGGCCCTCGCCCTCGTGCGCGCCGGAGTGCGCGGAACGGATCCGCAGCAGCCCACGCGGGATCTCCTGCTGCACTGCCGCGGATTCTGCACGGCCCTCGATCAGCACCATCGCGGCGAGGACCGGGCGTTGTTCCCGGCGATCGAGGCCGCGCACCCCGAGCTCGCCCCGGTGCTGCGCACGCTCTCGGAGGATCACGCCATGATCGACGTGCTGCTCACGTCGCTGGCCGCCGCCGTCGACGGCGAGGTGCCGCCGGACGACATCGACCGGCACCTCGACGGCATCGGCGCGATCATGGAGAGCCACTTCGCCTTCGAGGAACGGCAGCTGCTGCGCGTGCTGGAGACGCTCGCGCTCGACGCGGATCCGCGCGAGGTGCTCGGCCGGCTCTGAGCCGACGAGCGCGAGAGCAGGCATGCCCTCGCGCTCGTCACGCGATATCGCGCAGAGCGGTCGACAGTCGCAGCCAGAGCCACAGTCGGGTGGCGGGCAGGGCGAGGTCGATGCCGAGCTCGCGGCGCAGTAATTCGAGCCGATAGCGCACCGTGTTCTGGTGGATGTGCATCGATTCCGCGGTCGCGCGGACACTGCTCTGCAGGTCGAGATACACCAGGATCGTGCGGGCGAGATCACCGCCGCTTGCGCGATCGTGCGCGAGCAGACGTTCTGCCGCATCGCCGCCCACCACCTCTGACCCGCGGATCAGATCGCCGATGTGCTGGATCGCGAGTCGGTCGCGCACCTCGTCGAAGCTCGCGACCCGCGCGGCGGATGATGATTCCGGGTCGAGCGTCGGTTGCGACCGGCGCGGATCCGCGTCCGTGCCGGTCGCCGAGCCGGCGAGCAGCGTCGCGCAGGAGAGCGCCTCGCGGTACGAGCGGCCGATACCTGCGGCAGTCCGAGCCTCCGTGCCGATCCCGGCCACGAGGGCCGCGTCGATGCGTGTCACCGCGCCGGCGAACGCACGGATGCGATCCTGCGCCGATCCGGTGATGAGGGTGACCACCTGCGGCCCGATGATGGTGGCGTGCACGCGGAGCGCCGATGTCGATGCGAAGCTCCGCACGAGCGCGAGAAGCCGATGCAGTCCGCGCGCGACTGTGACGTCGTCCGCTGCGTGCACGCGGAAGCACACGACATGACAGCCGTCATCAGGTCGGATCATGAGTTGCGAGGCAGCGGTCCGCGCTTGCGCCTCGTTCTCGACGATTGTGCGCAGCAGGGCGGAATCGCGGCGATCGTCATCGTCGGCGCGTTCCCTTGCGCGCAGCATGTGCTCGGCGACGAGCGGCTCGATGTCGCCGAGCAGGCGCTCGGTGCGCGAGGCGGACTCCGCATCGACCTGCACGACCCACACGCTCCCGAGGAACTCTCCTGACGCGCGCACCGCGATCGCGACGCGTCCGAAGTCGCCGATGGCATCGGGCGAACCGTCATTCGCGGGCGGGAAGTGCAACGGTCTCCGTGCCGCCAGCACGGCACGGTAGTCCGGGTCCAGCGAGAGCGCGATCTCTTCCCGCAGCAGCAGGGTGCTGCGTCGTCGCATCTCATCGATCGGCTGCCCGGCGTGCGTCGAGTATCCGACGACCTGACCCGTCGCGTCGACCAGGCTCACCGCGGCCGAGGCGAGCGAAGCCAGCGCATTCGCGAGACCGAACAGGTCACCGAGCCGCACTTCGCTGGTCTGCCCCTCCGGTGCGAGAGCGAGGAGGGATCGGAGGAGGTTCGCGAGTTCGGCCCAGTCGCCGGCTCTCAGCGCGAAGGTCATGGGCGGCAGATCGGTGCCGAGGGCGGCGGATCCGGGCACGAACACGGCGACGGCGCCGGCGTCGAGAAGCCGACCCTGCACGTCGGCAACGGCCCCGTCGCCGATTCCCGGGCACAGCACCACGCAACCGCGGTACCTGTCCGGATCCTCGGCTTCGTCATGGAACCTCACGCCGGAGTACGTGCGTGCCCGGTGCGCGGCCATCTCCCCGACGACCGTGAATCGCTCGCCGAGAGTGTCGATCGCGAGACCGAGCGTGGGCCCCGTCGGTCCGGACTCGCGCAGCCTGGAGAGAGCTCCATCAGACATAGCCCAAGTCTAGAGAATCCTCCATGGATCGAGGGCCGGGAACCCCTGAACATGGACTGATCGACGGCGATCCGACGCCGTCACCACCATCCCAGACCAGTCCGCGCGGTCCGCCCGTGCCGGTCTCCAGGCAACGCAGCCCCGAGGGGACATCCCAATGATCCGTATCACCCGCACTACGCGCACGACCGTTCTCGGTGTCGTCGCGCTCGTAACCGCAAGTCTTCTCGCCGGATGCAGCGCAACAGGAGCGACTCCGTCAACAACGCCGTCCGGCCCCACGATCGCGAAGGTGGACAGTGCTGCCGCGCTGCTCCCTGACGCGGTGAAGAGCGCGGGCGTCCTCAAGGTCGCCATCCCGACCAACGAGCCGCCCACCCAGTTCTACCGGGAGGGCACGCAGGAGATGACCGGTGTCAACCCCGACATCGCCCGGCTGATCGGCGGCGCCCTCGGCCTCAAGGTGCAGATCGAGGTCACGGCGTTCGACGCGATCATCCCCGGAATGGCGGCGGGACGCTACGACCTCACCGTGTCATCGATGACGCCCACCGAGGCGCGCATGAAGCAGCTCGACTTCGTCGACTATGTGCAGATGGGCAGCGCCCTCGCCGTGCCGACGGGCAACCCCAAGAAGATCTCGCTCGAGACCCTGTGTGGCGCGAAGGTCGCCGTTCTCGAGGGCTCCTACCAGGTGACCGTCAACATCCCACCGATCGACGATGCATGCAAGACCGCGGGCAAGCCCGCACCGCAGTTGTTCCAGTTCAACGATACGCACCAGGCAATCTCATCCGTGCTGAGCGGACGCACCGACGTGGTCTACGCCGATCAGCCGATCCTCGGGTACGCCGCCAAGCAGGAACCCCGCATCGCACTCGCGGGCGTGAGCGACATCGCCCCCGTCGCGGTCGGCGTCCCGCACGACACCGGAACGCTCAAGGCCGTCTCGGCGGCGCTCACCGCGATCGTCGCGTCACCGGAGTACAAGAAGGTGCTCGACTCCTACGGCCTGAAGACCATGGCGATCACCGACGCCCGCGTGAACGCAGCCCAGGGATGACGACCATGTTCGACACGACCAAGGATGTCGCCCGTCCCGGCGACGAGACGCTGACGGGGATCCAGAACACGCTCACCTCCCTCGAGGTGCACAAGCGGCGGCACTACGGTGTCCTGATCGCCGGAGTGCTGGTCTGCCTCGCCGTCCTCCTGCTGCTCATCAACGTCGCCACCAACCCCCGCTTCGGCTGGCCGGTCGTGGTGCAGTACCTGTTCGCCCCGCAGATCCTGCAGGGCCTGGTGCTGACCGTCGTCCTCACCGTCGTGGCGATGGCCGCGGGCATCGTGCTCGGCGTGTTCCTCGCCATCATGCGGATCTCGCGCAACCCGATCTTCGCCGGGGTCAGCCGCGCATACATCTGGCTGCTGCGCGGCACCCCGATGCTGGTCCAGCTCATCCTCTGGTACAACATCGGAGCGCTCTATCCGGTCATCGCGCTGGGTCTGCCCTTCGGTGGGCTGAGCATCGTGCTCGGATCCGCGAACGTGCTGATCACGCCGATGGTCGCGGCTCTGCTCGGGCTCTCCCTCAACGAGGGCGCATACATGGCCGAGATCATCCGCGGCGGCATCTCGTCCGTCGACGCGGGCCAGCACGACGCCGGCCACGCGCTGGGCATGACCCGTTCCAAGCTGCTCACGCGAGTCATCCTGCCGCAGGCGATGCGCGTGGTCATCCCGCCGACCGGCAACGAGGTCATCTCGATGCTGAAGAGCACCTCGCTCGTCAGCGTGCTGGCGATCTCGGATCTGCTCTACTCGGCGCAGACCATCTACGCCCTCAACTACCAGGTCATCCCGCTGCTGCTGGTGGCATGCCTCTGGTACCTGGCGATGACCACGATCCTGACGGCCGTGCAGACGCGGCTGGAGAAGCGGTACGCCCGCGGGTTCTCGCCGCGTCGGCCGGTCCGCGCGACGACCTCGAAGGGGGTGACCGCATGAGCGCGGCGATGGTGGAGATCCGAGGCGTTCAGAAGGCCTTCGGCGACAACACGGTCCTGAAGGACATCTCGCTCGAGGTGCCGACGGGGTCGGTGACCTGCCTGATCGGGCCTTCCGGATCCGGCAAAACGACGTTGCTGCGATGCGTCAACCGCCTCGAGACGGTCGACGCCGGTCTCATCCTCGTCGATGGCGAGCTGGTGGGCACGACGCGGCACCGCGGGCGTCTGGTCGAGGCGCGGGAGAAGGCGATCGCCTTCAGTCGGCGTCATACCGGGATGGTGTTCCAGCGGTTCAACCTCTTCCCGCACCGGACCGTGCTGGAGAACGTCATCGAAGGGCCCACCCAGGTGCTCGGCCGTCCACGAAAGGACGTCATCGAGGAGGCGTACGTGCTGCTCGAGAAGGTCGGGCTCCGCGACAAGGCCGATGCCTATCCCCAGGAGCTCTCCGGCGGGCAGCAGCAGCGCATCGCGATCGCCCGGGCGCTCGCGATGAAGCCGAAGCTGATGCTCTTCGACGAGCCGACCTCGGCGCTCGACCCGGAACTCGTCGGCGAGGTGCTCGCGGTCATGCGCGACCTCGCGGCCGACGGCATGACGATGATCGTCGTCACCCACGAGCTCGGGTTCGCACGCGAGGTGAGCGACCAGGTGGTGTTCATGGCCGACGGCGTGGTCGTCGAGAGCGGCCACCCCGAGGACGTGCTCGCCCGGCCGCAGCACGAACGCACCCGGTCGTTCCTGTCGCGCATCCTGCACTGACCCACCCTCTCCACGACCTCTTCCCGAAGGAGCCGCACATGCGGAACAACCTGAACAGCATCGGGGACCTGCGGTCCCGCGCCCGCCGTCGCCTTCCGCGCATGGTCTTCGACTTCCTCGAGGGCGGCGCCCTCGACGAGCTCACCCTCCGCCGCAACAGGGAGCAGCTCGACGCGCAGCTGCTCGCGCAGCGCGTGCTCTTCGACGCCGCGCCGACGAGCGCGACGACCAGCATCCTGGGCACCGCGCTCGAACTCCCGCTCATCGTCTCGCCCATGGGCCTGCTCACGGTGTGCCACCCCGATGCCGATGTCGCGATCGCGAAGGCCGTGGCGGATGCGGGCAGCATCTTCACGCACAGCCCCTGGTCGGGGTGTTCCCTCGACGAGGTCGTTGCGGCCGCGCCCGGCCGCGTGTGGGCGCAGATCGCGTTCTGGACGGATGCGGCCGAGACGCGCCGGCACATCGACCAGGCCCGCGCCCTCGGGGTGGACACTCTCGTCGTCGCGGGCGACGTGGGCGTTTCGAGCAAGCGCGACCGCGACCTCCGGCACGGCACCGGTATGCCGCCGAAGCCGCCGCTCGTCGATGTCATCGACACGGCGCTGCACCCCGGCTGGGTGCTGCGCTGGCTCACCGGTCGTTCGATGACATGGGGCAACTACACGATCGGCGGCCGCAGGATCCGGATGGGCGAGATGGAGCACTGGATGGAGGCGAACGAGAACCCGTCGGCTACCTGGGACGACCTCGCACGCCTGCGTCGCGAGTGGGACGGCCGGATCGTCGTCAAGGGCATCATGTCCACGGCCGACGCGCGCACCGCCGTCGAGGTGGGTGTGGACGGCGTGTTCGTCTCCAACCACGGCGGACGCCAGTTCGACTCCCAGAAGGCCACGATCGAGACGCTTCCGCGCATCGTGGAGGAGGTCGCCGGCCGGGCCGCGGTGATCATGGACGGCGGGATCCGTCGCGGATCCGACATCGCCAAGGGCCTCGCGCTCGGCGCGGACGTGGTCGCCGCGGGCCGCCCTTTCGCCTTCGGCCTCTCCGCCGGTGGGCAGGCCGGAGTCGCCCGCGCCTTCGAGGTGCTGCACGACGAGCTGGTCACAGCGATGGGGTTCGTGGGCGTCGCGGAGATCGCGCAGCTGTCCGCCGAGATCCTCGACACCTCGGTCGTGCGCGAGCGGGTCGGGGCCGTGCGATGAGCGCTGCGCAGGCCGTGCTGCCGATCCACCTCGTACAGCCCGCGGTGCTGCCGCTCGGCGCCCCCACCGAGCGGGCGACCGCGCTGCCGGCCGCCTTCCGCGAGGCCGAGCGCGAGGATCACGTCGACACCCGCAACGGGATCGAGGTCGGCGTCTGGGAGGGCACCGCGGGTCGATTCCCGGCGCGCCGGGACGGCTACACGGAGATCTGCCAGATCCTCTCCGGCCATGCGATCCTGCACACCGACGGCGGCGGGGACGTCGAGCTGAACGTCGGCGACACGATCGTCATGCCGACCGGCTGGACCGGATCCTGGGAGATGCTCGAGCCGACCCGCAAGCTCTACATCATCGTGCACGACCGCGGGTAACGCTCCCGCCTCCGCCTCGCGGACACGGCTCGCGGGTCTTGTCTCGTGCGGGCGCGGACCTGCCACGCACCCGGAGCGCGCCTTCTCGGGAGGAGGATGTCGATCAGCGGATCCGTCGATCGTCATCATGGTGTCGACGGTCATCGGGACATCGACAACCTCGCGAAAGGACCGATCATGCGTTACACGCTTCTGCTGCAGTACCCCGAGATGAGTGCCGAGGATCTCGGGCCGGAGGTGCTGGCCGAGGGCATGCGCGCCTTCGACCTCTACGCCAAGGCGCTTGATGAGGCGGGGGTGCTGCGCAGCGCCGAGGTGCTGCATCCTTCCGCCGCGACCACCACCGTGCGCGTGCGCGACGGTCAGCCCGTCATCCAGGACGGGCCGTTCGCCGACACCAAGGAGCAGCTCGGCGGCACCTTCGTGATCGAGGTCGACGACCTCGACGCCGCGATCGCGTGGGCGGCGCAGGCGCCGTCCGTCGAATGGGGCGCCGTCGAGGTGCGCCCCGTGGCGACGCGGTTCGCGGACGGAGCATGGCAGGGCGCCTCGCCGGTGCAGTGATCACCGCATCGGGTGGTCGGCACCGCCGTGTGGCCGCGAGACCTAACCTGAGGCCCGAGACCGCCGATGGTATCGGCGGTCTCGGGACGGAAGTTCGGTCTCGCGATTCTCACGCGGATCCGGACGCGGACTCGGATCCGGGTCTGCGTCCGAGTCCCGCCCCGTCCCAGGAGGCGACATGAGTACGGCCGATGAGGCGCGGACCGCGGCCGAGCGCGCGGTCCGCGCCTCGTACGGGCGGCTCGTCGCGCTCCTCGCGGGAGGGACCGGTGATCTGGCGCTCGCCGAGGACTGCCTCGCCGACGCCCTCGAACGCGCCTTGCGCACCTGGCCCGACGCCGGAGTGCCCGACAACCCGGAAGGATGGCTGCTCACCGTGGCCCGCAACAGACTCCGCGACGTGTGGGGCTCCGCGGCGCGGCGCACCAGCGCCCCGCTCGACGACGCGTCGGTGGACGGCGTGGGCGCCGGGCTCGACGTCGAGGCGCTCGTGGAACGCGGCGAGTCGATCCCGGACCGGCGCCTGGAACTGCTGTTCGCATGCGCTCATCCTGCGATCGACCAGAGCATCCGCACCCCGCTCATGCTGCAGACCGTGCTCGGCTTCGACGCGGCTCAGGTGGCGCGCGCGTTCGACGTCGAGCCCACGGCCATGGCGCAGCGCCTCGTGCGGGCCAAGCGCAAGATCCGCGACGCCGGGATCCGCTTCGCCCTGCCGACGCGCGGCGACATGCCCGCCCGCACGACCGCGGTGCTCGAGGCGATCTACGGCGCCTACGCGTTGGACTGGCTCGGTCGGCACGACGACGTGCGCACCTCGCTCGCCGATGAGGCGCGCTGGCTCGCCGTGCTCACCGCGACGCTGCTCGACACGGATGCCGAGGCGTGGGGGCTGGCGGCGCTGCTCACGCTCGCCCAGTCCCGCGCGCCCGCACGGCTCACCACGGCGCCCGGCGATCGGTGGCCGGCGCTGGACGAGCAGGATCCGGCGCTCTGGGACGCCGCACTCATCGCCGAGGGCGAGGCGCTGCTGCATCGGGCGGCGCGGCTCAGCGGCATCGCCGGCGGCGCAGAGCCCGGCCGCTTCCAGCTCGAGGCGGCGATCCAGTCGGTGCACTGCGACCGCGCCCGCACCGGGGTGACCGACCGGGCCGCGCTGCTGCGGCTCTACCGCGGACTGGTGCGGATCGCCCCGACCCGCGGGGCGGTCGAGGCGCTCGCCGCGGTCGAGGGACGAGAGTAACGCGCCACCGAGCCGTCAGCGGGCCGTGTCCAGCAGTCCCCGGCGGAACCCCTCGGCCACCGCCGAGGCGCGATCGCCGACGCCGAGCTTGGCGTAGATGCTGAGCAGGTGCGTCTTGACCGTGCCCTCGCTGACGTGCAGGCGGTCTCCGGCGGCGCGGTTGGTCGCACCGTCGGCGATGAGACCCAGGATCTCGAGTTCGCGCGGCGTGAGCAGGCTCGCCTCCGGCGCGCGCACGCGGCCGACCAGACGCGAGGCCACCTCGGGCGCGAGCACCGTCCTGCCGGCCGCCGCCCCGCGGATCGCCGCCAGCAGCTCGTCGCGCGAGGCGTCCTTGAGCAGGTATCCCGTGGCTCCGGCCGCGATCGCGGGCAGCACGTCGGCATCCGCGTCGAAGGTGGTCAGCACCACGACCCGGCTGCCGATACCGCGCCGTGCGAACTCCCGCAGCGCGGCGACGCCGTCCATCCGCGGCATCCGCAGGTCCATCAGCACCACATCGGGGGCGAGCACCTCGGCCAGGGCGACAGCCTCGGCGCCGTCCGATGCCTCACCGACGACCTCGATTCCCTCCGCGGATCCGACCATGCCGACGATGCCGTCGCGCACCACCGGGTGATCGTCGACGACGAGCAGTGTGAGCGCGCTCATGCCGGCACCTCCGCCCGCACCACGGTGCCGCGCCCGGGCCGGGCCTCGACGATGAGGCTGCCGGCGGCCGCCTCGAGCCGTTCGCGCATCGCGATGAGCCCGTATCCGCCGGACCCCTCACCCGCCCGCTGCAGACGCTCGACCCCGTCGAAGCCGCGGCCGTCGTCCCGGACCTCGAGGCGCACACCGACGGGATCCGTCCGCAGCGCGATCGTCACGCGATGCGCCGCGGCGTGCTTCTCCACGTTGGTGAGCGCCTCCTGCGCCATGCGCAGCAGCGCCACCTCCGTCTCGGTCGGCAGCGGTCGGGCCGTGCCGGTCACTGTCACCGTCGCCGGGACGCCGGTGCGCGCCGACCACGACCGCGCCACCCCGGAGAGGGCGTCGGCGAGAGAGGTCTGCTCGAGCGCCGTCGGGCGCAGCGCCTGCACGGACCGGCGGGCCTCCGCGAGCCCGTCGCGGGCCAGCGCGAGAGCCGCCCCGGTGTGACGTCGGCGGGCCTCGTCGTCGGAGGCCTGCTCGGCCGCCTGCAGCTGGGTGATGATGCCCGTGAAGCCCTGCGCGAGCGTGTCATGGATCTCGCGCGCGAGGCGGGCGCGCTCATCCTGCACGGCGGTGCGGTGCAGGTTGTCCTCGGCGCGGTGCAGGCCGAACGACAGCCCGCACATCACCACGACGTTCAGCAGGACCACCGCGATCGTCCCGGCGACGCCGGCTGGATCCGCGCGGAACCCGGAGCTCTGCGCGAGGCCCGCGACGACGGCGGTCCCGGCGACCGGGAGCAGTTCCCACGGCCATTCGGCGAGCGAGTACGCGAACGAGAAGGTCGCGATCGCGAGGAATCCGAACGTGCCCTCGCGCAGCACCAGCAGCAGGTTGAGCGCGATCGCGCCCGTCAGGAACACGGCGACGACGGAGGGACGGTCGCGCCACCGGAACGGCAGGGTGCGCATCACGAGGACCCACAGTCCGTAGGCGGCGCAGAGAGCCAGCGTCGGCGCCAGACGCGCCCACTGGCCCCATTGCGCGAACAGCACGAACGCGACCAGCAGCCCCAGCACCACGTACGGGGCGATCGCGAGCACGCTTCGCCAGCGCGAGTCCATCACGGGCCGACCTTACGCCGTCTGGGGGAAATGAGCGCTCATGCGGGGCAGGTTCACCAGGATCGCGACCGGGAGCAGGAGCAACCCGCAGGCGGCCTGTTCCAGGCGGACCCAGTCGGGCAGGAACCCGGGGATCGAGACGATCACGATCACCGCGGCGACGATGATCGGGCTGATGATCCGCAGGCGCACCCAGGCGCCGCGGGAGCCGCGGGCGGCGGAGGCGGCGATGGCCAGCACGACGATCGCACTGGCCAGCACGAGGGAGCAGCGGATCCAGATCGCGGTCTCGAAGCCGATCCCGGTGGCGCTCGCGATGCCGAGGAAGGCGATCATCGCGGCGCTGACCGCGACGAACGCCCAGGAGAGGGCGAGGACGGGGCGGAAGGCCGCGCGGCGCGAGGAGGCGACGGACGATCCGGCGGATGAGGTGCGGAGTGTGGTGTTCATGCCTCCAGGCTCGTCGGATGCGACGCCGCGAGGATCCACCGATCGGTCAGGGTCGGCCACCGATCGGTCAGTGCGCGGATCCCGTGCGCTCGCCGCGCACGGACGGCTCGCGACGCGGCGTGGTGGGGCCATAGTCTGCCGTGAGCGGCAGGGGACGGACCACGTCCCGCGCGGGTTCACCGAGGGAGGCGCGGTCCATGACGATCGATGAGGATCCGGCGGCGCGCATCGCGCGGCTCGAGGCGGAGAACGATGCTCTGCGGAGCAGCAGGGAGCGCCGAACCGGGTCGTGGTGGCGCAGCGCCGGGTCGGCGATCCTGATCGTGCTCGGACTCGTGCTCGGATCCGTCAGCGCGGTGACGAGCTACGCCCATGCACTGCTCACCGACACCGACCAGTTCGTGGCGACCTTCGCGCCGCTCGCCGCGGATCCCGCCGTGCAGGCCGTGCTGGTGACCGCGACGAATGACGCGATCGATCGGCAGGTCGACATCCCCGCCCTCACCGGCGACGTGTTCGACGGTCTGCGTGCGCTCGATATGCCGCCGAGGGCGTCGGCGGCACTGAGCCTGCTGGAGGCGCCCGTCGCGCAGGGCGCCCAGAACCTCGTGCACGGCATGGTCGCGAACGTGATCACGTCGCCCACGTTCGCAGACGTCTGGAAGCAGGCGCTCAGCGTCTCGCACACCCAGGCTCTCGCGGTGCTGCAGGGTGCCCCCGACGCCGCGCTCGCCGCGGGGCGGGACGGGGCGCTGCGACTGCAGCTCGGCCCCATCCTCGAGGGCGTCCGCTCACGGCTGCTCGCCGAGGGCGTGACGTTCGCCGCCTCGATCCCGACGACGGATCAGACCATCGTGCTCGTGCACAGCGCCTCGCTCGGCGAGGCCGTCGCGGCGTACGGGATCGTCACGACGCTTTCCGCCTGGCTGCCGTGGATCGCGCTCGCACTGCTCATCGCCGGGGTGCTCGCGGCACGCCGGCGCCGGCGCGCGGTCCTGGCCGCCGGAGTCGCGGCGACGGCGATCATGGTGCTGATGCTGGCAGCGGTCGCGATCGGCCGCGCGCTGGGCATCGGGGCGCTCGCCGCGAACGGATCCGTCATCACTCCCGCGGCGGCCGGATCCGTGTTCGACCAGATCACCGCGCCGCTCACCCAGCGGATCCTCGCGCTCGGGCTGCTCGCCCTCGTCGTCGCGATCGTCGCGTGGGTCATCGGTTCCTCCCGCTCCGCGCGGGCCGTGCGCACCGCCGGCGGCCGCATCGCCGCCGTGGTGCGACCGCGCGGCGATGCCTCCTCCGACGCCCCGCCGACCGCCTTCGCCCGCCTCGGCGGCCGGATCGACAGATCGCACCGGTGGATCCTCGTCGTCGTCGCGCTCCTGGCTGCGGCCGTGGTGCTGCTCGTGCAGCCACTCACGGCGTGGCTCGTGCTGTGGGTGCTGGCGGGGTCGCTGCTCGTGCTCATCGCCGTCGAGCTGCTGCGCCGGCCCGTGCAGGAGTGACCGTCGGGTTCCAGGTCGCACCGGCCCGGTCCTGGACGCGCCGGACATCGTGACGTCTCGTCCGGTCGCAGCGGCGGGAGCGCGCGACGCGGAGGTCAGGCGCTCGACCTCAGGCGCGCACCCGCGCCGAGCGCCCGCCGACCGTCACGAGATCGCCTGCGACGAGCTGTCGTCCGCGGCGGCGCTCCTCCTCGCCGTTCACGCGCACGTGCCCGTCGATGATCGCCTCCTTCGCGTCGCCGCCGGAGTCCAGCAGGCCGGCGAACTTCAGGAACTGGCCGAGGCGGATGCTCTCGCCGCCGATGGCGACGTCGTTCACGCGTTCCACGGGAAGATCCGCTCCTTGTCCAGCTCGCCGTCGCGGCCGATCCCGGCGAGGCTGTCGCCTCCGCCGCGCAGGCACAGCCACTTCAGCGGCCGGCCGGCGTCGGCGGCGCTGTGCACCGCACGCCAGGTCTCGGGAGCGACGCGCACGACCGTGCCCGGATGCACGTCGACCACCTCGTCGTCGAGCGCCATCTGCCCGCGGCCGTCGAGGAACACGTACAGCTCCTCGAAACGGCTGTGTCGATGCCAGAACGGCGAACTCTCGCCCGGCTCCGTGGAGTTCACCGACATCCCGAGGTACTGCGCCGACTCCCCGTCGACGAACCGCTTGCCGGTGCCCTCGGCGACACCCCAGGTGTCGATCGCCCCAGCCTCGTACATGTCGTAGCCGCTCATGCCGCCACGCTATCCCAGAGTTCTGCGGTCGGTTGAACGTTAATGACAGAAAAAACTGTCATTTACGCTATTTCGCGCGTAGCATGCCGCTCATGGCGAGCATCGAGGACCGTGTGGCGTACGCCGACCGTGTTGCGGGCGTCTGGGCCACGCGTTACCGCATCGCTCCGATCACCGGGCGAATCGCAGGCTATCTGTACGTCTGCGAGCCCGGACCGCCGACCATCGACGAGCTCGCGACCACGCTGCAAGCCAGTCGCACGGCGATCGTGAACGGGGTGCAGGCGCTGGAGTCACGCGGCCTCGTGCGGCGCACGCGCGCGGCGGGGGAGCGGGCGGACCGCATCGCCATCGTGTTCGACGAAGCGCGTGGCTTCGATGCCGCACCGTACCGTGAGGCCGCGGTGATCGCGGAGGAGGGACTCGCTCTGCTCGCATCGGAGAGCGTCGAGCAGCGCGCTCTGCTCGAACGCACTGCCTCGCTCAACGCCTTCCTGGCCGAGCGACTGCCCGTACTGCTCGAGGAGTGGCGTCGCGCAGAGGCGCGGAGATGACCACGGATCAGCGCACGATCGGGCTGCGCGACGGACGGGCGCTGTCCTGGCACGAGGTCGGGGATCCGGCCGGTCGTCCGTGCCTGTTCCTTCCCGGATCCTCCAGCTCCGGGCTGGCCGGCGCCCCGCTCCACGTCGCGGCGGCGAAGGCGGGCGTGCGACTGCTGGCGCTGGACAGACCGGGACTGGGAGCGTCGGATCCGGTGGGCGATCGGGCGCTCGCGGATTGGCCGTCCGACGTGGCCGAGATGCTCGACGCGCTCGGCATCGAGCAGGCAGGCGTGCTGGGCCACTCCGCAGGCGGCGCGTTCGCCCTTGCGGTCGTCCACGGCTTGCCCGACCGGGTGTCGGCGACGGCGATCTGCGCGGGATCCGGACCCTATGACGAGTCCTGGTACCGCGGCGCGGCGAGGCAGTCGGCGACCTCGCGGCTGTTCTACGGTCTGGCCAGGCATGCGCCGCGAGTCTTCGGGGCGCTCTTGCAATCCAGCACTCCGCGCACGCCGGCGGCGATCGACCGCACCCTCGCCCTGATCTCGCGCGGCTCGTCGCCGGACGCGGAGTTCGCCCGGGCGCACCCGGAGGCGACGCGGTCCGCGCTCGAAGCCGTCGCCGACGGGTTCCGCGGCGGACCGGGCGGCCCCACCGACGATGCTCGCGCCGTCTGCCGCCCCTGGGGGTTCCGCGTGGAGGACGTGGCGTCGCCGATCCTCTGGTGGCACGGCGAGCAGGACGGCAACGTCGCGCCCGCGGCGGGCAGGGTGATGGTCTCCCGGCTCCCGCAGGGGACCGCCCGTTTCGTGAGCGGCGGTCATGCGCTGCTGTTCGCGGATCCGGATCCGATCCTCGCAGCGTTCGCCTAGCCCGCGACGGGCCCGTTGCGTGGGCTCAGCGGCCCGACCCGCCAGAGGGGGAAAGGCAGCCAGGGGAGGGGAGGCGCGCCATGGGCGGCGCGGAGATTACCGCGTCGCGCGGGAGAGGGATCCGCTCGCGCCGTCTTCGCGTCGCGCGGCGTCACAGACGCGCGTGCGTGACGTCATACGACGTCGAAAACCGACACACAGCGGTGGCGGATCCGGCAGGCGTGTGAACGTGGACGCACGCCGCGGCAGCCCGTCCGCAGGCGCATCGCCGGGTGTCGTACACAGCGCGCCGCCCGGACGGCACCGACCCGCGGTGCGACGACCCGAAGGAGGCCCCCATGGCAAGGAACACTCGACGCATCGCTTTCGCCGGGGTCATGGCGGCCACGGCAGCCCTCGCGCTCGCAGGATGCAGCCTCTCCGCCTCGGCGAACGGGCCGTCGGCCGACGCCTCCGCCGGCAGCACCGTCTACTTCGGCGTCTCCGCCGCCCAGACCGGCCAGTACGCGCAGTACGGCGAGCAGTTCAAGAAGGCGTTCGACCTGGCCGTCGAAGAGGTCAACAAGGACGGCGGCATCGACGGGCACCCGGTCGCGCTCAAGTACGAGGACTCGCAGTCCGACCCGAAGCAGTCGGTGACCGTCGCGCAGAAGTTCGTGAACGACCCGCAGATCTCGCTCGTGTTCGGCGACTACTCGTCGGCGGCGTCGATCCCGGCCTCGCCGATCTACACGGCGGGCAAGCTGCTGCAGTACGGCTTCAACAATTCGAACCCCGACTTCACGGCCAAGGGCACGCAGTACCAGTGGTCGAGCGCCATCACCACGTCCGCGAGCTACACCTGGACGGCCGACTACATCAAGAAGCAGGGCATCGACTCGATCGGCGTGACGTACTTGAACACCGCGGACTGGGGCATCCCCGCCTTCCAGGCGTTCAAGGCCGAGGCCGACAAGATCGGGCTCGCGATCACCGACGCGGAGGCGATCGACCCCACCTCCGACGACTACCGGCCCTCGCTCACCAAGGCCGTCGCCGGCAACCCGAAGGCGTTCGCCCACATCGGCTACGGCCCCGATGCGGCCAAGCTCGTGACTCAGCTGCGCGCGATCGGGTTCACCGGCACGTTCTACGGCGGCCAGGACGAGCAGTCCTTCGATGCCACGCCGGATGCGGCGGGCTCGGTCATCGGCACAGAGTTCGTCTCGTCCAGCACCGCTCCCGAGGTGCAGGCGTTCGTGAAGGCCTTCAAGAAGAAGTACCCGGAGGAGAAGGAGGTCACCCTCTTCGAAGCCGGCGCCTACGACGCGCTGCACGTCGCGGTCGCCGCAGCCAAGAAGGGCGGCACCGACCGCGCCGGGATCCTCAAGGGCTTCCAGGAGATCACCGACGTGCCGAGCGTCGTCTACGGCACGCTCTCGTTCGACAAGGACACGCGTCGCCCGGCGTCGCCGCAGCTGACCCCGACCGTTCTGAAGGACGGCGCCTGGATCGCCATCGAAGGCTGATCGCTCCTCCATGCTCGACACTCTGATCGCCGGCCTGCTCCGAGGGAACGTCTACGCCCTCGGAGCGGTCGGCATCTCCCTCGTCTTCGGCGTCATGAACGTCGTCAACTTCGCGCAGTTCTCGTTCTTCGGGCTCGGCGCGATGCTCGCCTGGTTCTTCGTCGTGCAGCTGCAGCAGCCGTTCTGGATCGCGTTGCCGCTCGTGCTCGCGATCTGCGCGGTGCTGGGGCTCGTGATCAACGTCGCCGTGGTGCGCCCGCTCGCGAAGTACCTGCCGCTGGCCGCCATGCTGTCCACGTACGCGGTCGCGCAGATCCTGGACAACGGATCGCAGCTCGCGTTCTCGGCGCAGTTCCGGTCGTTCCCGCAGGTGCTGCCCACCTCGAACCTGCACCTCGGGAACATGCGATTCGGCACCTCGGATCTGGTGATGCTGGGCGTCACGGCGGTCGTCATGGTCGCGATGTCGCTGTTCCTGAAGTACGGCCGCACCGGTCGGGCCATCCGAGCCACCGCGCAGGATCAGGAGGCGGCCCTGCAGATGGGCATCCCGGTCGGCTCGGTGCAGAACCTCTCGTTCGTGATCGCGTCGGGCCTCGGCGGCCTCGCCGGCATCTTCTTCTCGCTCTACATCGGCGTCGTGAATCCCGTCTCCGGGCTCAACATCGGCATGACGGCCTTCGTGGCCGCGGCCCTCGGCGGGCTCGGATCGCTCGTCGGCGCCGTGGTCGGCGGTTTCGTGCTGGGGATCCTGGAGGCGTTCGGGATCTACTGGCTCGGCGATGCGGCGCGCCAGATCATCGTCTTCGTCGTTCTGCTGGTCGTGCTGATCGTGCGCCCCGGCGGACTGCTCGGCAAGGTGCCGCTGATCTCGACCGAGCCGCTCACCGGCACGTTCCTCGGCAAGGGGCGGCCGCTCCGCATCCCGCGCTGGGTGTGGATCGCCGGGTTCGTCGTGCTCGGCGTGCTCGTGCCGGTGCTCGCCGACACGTACGTGCTCACGACCGGCACCCAGGTGCTCATCTACGCCATCATCGCCGCCGGCTTCACGGTCACAGCCGGACAGGCCGGGGTGCTCGCGCTCGGACAGGCGGGGCCCATCGCGATCGGCGCGTACCTCTCGGCGCTGCTCAGCGTGCATCTGCACCTGTCGTTCTGGGTCGTGCTGCCGCTCGCGGGCATCGGCGCCGCCGTGATCGCGTCGATCCTCGCCTCGCCGATCTGGGGCGTGAAGGGCCACTACATCTCGATCGCCACCCTGGGGCTCGGCATCGCGATCGTCGCCGTGATCCAGCTGCTCGTGCCACAGGGCGTGTACGGGATCCCCGTGCCGTCCATCGCGGGCATCGACCTGAACACCCCGCTCGCCTACTACCTCATCGACTTCGTCGTGCTGGTGCTCACCCTGCTCGTGATGTGGCGGATCCGTCGCTCCCATCTCGGGAAGGTGATCTCCTCGGTCGGATCCGATGAGGTCGCCGCCCTCGCCTCCGGCGTGCGGGTGCGCGACTACAAGGCCCTCGCGTTCGCGATCTCGGCGTTCTTCGCCGGCATCGGCGGCTCGTTGCTCGCGCACCAGTACACCTACATCGACACGACGATGTTCACGATGCTGATGTCGCTGCTCGTCGTCACGATCGTCATCCTCGGCGGCGTGGGCCTGCCCTACGGCGCGGTCGTGGGATCGATCGTGCTCATCGGGGCGATGGAGCTGCTGCGCTTCACCCCGGAGTGGCGGATCATCGTCTACGGCCTCGTGCTCATCCTCGTCGTGCGCTTCCGGCCCGGCGGCGTCCTGGTGAGGAACTCATGACCGCCCTGCTCGACGTCACCGGCCTGGAACGCCACTTCGAGGGCTTGCGCGCCGTCGACGGCGTCTCGTTCCAGGTGCGGCCGCACGAGGTCGTCTCGATCATCGGACCCAACGGATCCGGCAAGACCACCACGCTCAACCTCGTCACCGGCACCATCCCCGCGCACGGCGGCACGATCGCGCTGGACGGCACCCGCATCGACCACGCGAAGACCGTGGACATCGCGGAGCACGGGATCGCGCGCACCTTCCAGAACGGCCGCGTGTTCGCGACGCTCTCGGTCGCCGACAACATCGAGGTGGGGATCCACTCGCGGCTGCACGCGCACCGCCCGTTCCGCCGGCTCTCGCACGTCTTCCTGCTGCGCTGGATCCCGCTGCTCGCCGAGCTGTTCGTCGCGGTGTTCGGCACCCCGGCGGCACGGCGCGAGCGGGCGGAGATCGATCGGGTCATCGACCTGGAGGTCGACCGGTTCGAGGCTCGGCTCGGCCCGCGGCGCGACGACCCGGCGTACACGCTGAGCTACGCGAACCGCCGGCGCACCGAGATCGCCCGCGCGCTCGCGCTGCAGCCGAAGCTGCTCGTGCTCGACGAGCCGACCGCCGGCATGAACCAGTCCGAGACCGCCGAGGTGCTCGCGCAGCTGCTCGAGCTGAAGGCCGCGGGGCAGACGATCCTCCTCGTCGAGCACAAGCTCGATCTCGTGATGACGGTCTCCGACCGGGTCATCGTCATGGACGGGGGCCGGATCATCGCCGAGGGCGACCCGCAGAGCGTGCGCACCGACCCCGCCGTGATCGAGGCCTATCTCGGCCGGCGGCGGGAAGCCCCCGTTTCTCCTTCGGGGTCGTTGAGCGAGGACGCCGGGGCCGTTTCTCCTTCGGGGTCGTTGAGCGAGGACGAGCGAAGCGAGACCGAGACGAAACGCAGTGATCTCGAGACCGGCGAGGAGGGATCCGCATGACCGCCCTGCTGAGCCTGGACGCGCTGAACGTCTACTACGGCCCCTTCCACGCACTGCGCGGAGTGTCGATCGAGGTCGGCGAGGGCGAGATCGTGTCGCTGCTGGGCGGCAACGCCTCGGGCAAGTCCACGACCATGAAGTCGATCCTGGGGCTGAACAGGGTCAAGGACGGGCGGATCCGGTTCGCCGGCGACGACATCACGCACCGCTCCACCGCGCGGCGGGTGCGGGCGGGCATCGCCAGCGTGCCCGAGGCGCGACGGGTCTTCCCGCAGATGACCGTGGACGAGAACCTCTACGCCGGCGCCTACACGCGCCGCGACCGCGCCGGGATCGCCGAGGACATCGAGCGGATGCGGGAGCACTTCCCGCGGCTCGCCGAGCGCCGCCGGCAGGAGGCGGGAACGCTCTCCGGCGGCGAGCAGCAGATGCTCGCGTTCGCCCGGGCGCTGATGAGCCGGCCGAGGCTCATCTGCATGGACGAGCCGACGATGGGACTCTCGCCCAAGCTCGTCGACCAGGTGCTCGACGAGATCGCACGGCTCAACCGTGAGCTCGGCGTGGCCGTGCTCCTCGTGGAACAGCAGGCGGAGCTCGCTCTGTCGATCGCGTCGCGCGGCTACGTGCTGGCGACGGGCGAGATCGTCGCCGAGGGCTCGGCGCAGGAACTGCTGCACGACCCCCGTATTCAAGAGGCCTACCTCGGAAGGAGCGGTTCATGACCGCACAGACCCCGTCCTCGTCCCGCCCGGATCGCGGATCCGGCCCTCGGCTCGGATTCTTCACGCGGGTGCTCGACGCCGCGCCGCCCGCCGAACGCTACCGGCTGGCGCTCGAGCAGATCCGCACCGCGGAGCGGCTCGGCTTCGATACCGCGTGGGTGGCGCAGCACCATTTCCACGAGGACGAGGGCGGCCTGCCCTCGCCGTTCGTCTTCCTGGCGCACGCCGCCGCGCAGACCAGCGGCATCGTTCTCGGCACCAGCATCGTGACGCTGCCCCTGGAGGAGCCGCTGCGCGTGGCGGAGGATGCCGCCGTGCTCTCGCTGCTCAGTGACGGACGCTTCGAGCTCGGCGTCGGCAGCGGCGGCACCCCCAGCTCCTTCCCGCCGTTCGGACACGACCCGAAGGAGCGCGGCGTGATCTACGGCCGGCACCTCGCGCGCCTGCACGAGGCGCTGCGCGGGGACGAGCTCACCGCTGACGGCGGCAGGCTGTACCCCGCGGCCCCCGAGCTGCTCGACACGCTCTGGCAGGCCACGTTCTCGCCCGAGGGCGCGGCCCGGATCGGAGCCGCAGGATCCGGCCTCATGCTGTCGAAGTCGCAGCCGCACACGGCCGGATCCGGTCTCACCGCGCTCGCCGACACCCAGCGGCTCGTGATCGACGCCTACCAGGCGGCGCTTCCGGACGGCGTCGCGCCGCGCACGTTCGCCTCGCGCGGGCTGGTCGTGGTCGACGACGAGGCCGACGTCCCGGCGCTGCTGGCGCGCGGCATCGAGCGCTCTCTGCCCGCGGCCCGGCCGATGGGGATCACGGTGCCGGACGGAGCGAGCGACGACGAGCTGCGGATCCTGTTCGACCTGCACATCGGAACGCCCGAGCAGATCATCGAGGAGCTCGCGCAGGACCACGTGCTCGCCTCGGCCACCGACATCGTGTTCCAGTCGCACCCGGTCGACCCGGCGCACGACGTGCTGCTGCGCTCGCTCGAGCTCATCGCGACCGAGGTCGCCCCGGCGCTGGGCTGGAGCCGGGCGGGATTCGCCCCCGACGTCTTCGCCCCGTCCATCGCAGAGGAGAGCCATGTCTGATCTCATCGACGACCTCGTCGGCATCGCCCCGGGCAGTCCGCTCGACGCGCTGCGCGCCAAGCGGCCCGTGGCACGCAGCGACGCCCAGGCGACGTACGACGGGCTCATCACGGCACCCGCCGACCTCGCCCGGGCGACCGCGGCGGAGCGCGCGGCACTGGGCTACTGGGTCGCCGCGCTCAGCCGCGCGCAGGGCCTCGCCGACCACTACCGGGTGCTGCTGGACGACGCCGATCCCGGGCTGACCGCCGCGATCGCGGCGGCGTTGCCCGGTGCGGTGGCGACCGGTCCGTACGGGGCATACCCGGAGGGGCCTCTGAGCGTCGAGGACGAGGACGGCCCGCATTGGGTCGCGCCTCCGGCTCTCCGCGCCGCAACGGGGGAGCGGCTCGCCGCGGCCCTCGAGCATGCGCATCTGCTCACCTACCGTCCCCGCGACGCCAGCCCGGACGCGCTGCAGACGCTGCTCGACGCGGGCTGGAGCACCGACGGCGTCGTGACGGTGTCGCAGCTCGTCGCGTTCACCCACTTCCAGCTCCGCGTGATCGCGGGGCTCAGCGTGCTCAAGGAGACGATCTGACATGGCAGAGCTGGTTCTTCGTCACCCCGAGGTGACCCCGCCGCACGTGTTCACGCAGGAGGAGCTCGGCTGGGTGCCCTGGCTCGAGCCGAAGCCCGAGGCCGAGCTGACCGACGCCGACTACACGGCCCTCGTCGAGCGCTCCCGGGCCGCCAGCCCGTACTTCCGGCTGCTGGTGCGCGATCCCGTGGTGCTGGGAGCCCGGACCCGTGCCGACAACGACATCTTCTACAACACCGACGCCGGTCTCGCCCGGGCCGAGCGGGAGATCTCCGCCGCCGCGGCCTCGCGCGTCAACGGCTGCCTGTTCTGCGCCTCCGTGCACTCGCGGTTCGCGACGATCCAGGCGCCCTCGCGCCGCGACGACGTGCAGCGCCTGCTGGACGAGGGCATCGACGGCGCGCAGGACGAGCGCTGGACCGCGATCATCGAGGCCGCGGCGGCGCTGACGGCCACCCCGTCGCGGTTCGGCGCCGCGCACGTCGAGGTGCTGCGCGCGGCGGGCCTGGACGATCAGGCGATCGTCGACGTGGTGCAGAGCGCGTCGTTCTTCAACTGGGCCAACCGCCTCATGCTGTCGCTCGGCGAACCGACGCCCCCGGCGCCGAAGGCCTGACCCGGCGCGCGCGGGCGAGTGCGTTTCCCTCCCCGCCCTGTCTTTCCCTCCTCGCAGCGGCGCCCGTACGGGGAGGGAAAGACGGTACGACGGGGGAAACGCGGATCCGGCTGGCGGGGTGAGAACGGGGGATCCGCCTACTTCTTCTGCGGGGCGAACGGCGTGCCCAGCGTCGTGGCCAGGGCCTGGAAGATCCGGGTCGCGGGGGAGCTGCACGGCAAGTCGGTCGGGTTGTCGGTCAGGGTGCGGGCATCGCTCGGGCAGTCGCCGGAGGGGATGTCGCTGTTCACCATGGTGACGATCGTGGTGTCGTCCTTGGTGCTGTAGAACATGGCCGTGTTGTAGCCCGGAAGCTCGCCGGTATGGCCGACCCAGCCGTTCTGGCAGCCCCAGCCGATGCCGTATCCGCCGTTGCCGGGGCCGTTGAACTCGCGGAACGACGTGAGCCGCTCGATCTGGTCCTTCGCCGGCACGAGTCCCGCTCCGGTCGCCTCGGCCCGCCCGTACGTCAGCAGGTCCTGTGCGCTGGAGATGAGCTCGCCGGCGGTCCAGCCCCAGGACGGGTTCCAGTTCGTGGTGTTCGCCGGGTCCTGCGGGGTGCCATGGCCGCCCTGCAGAGTGAAGCCCTGCGCGTGCGGATCCGGGAACGCGGCGGAGCCGGCGGGGAAGATCGTGTGCGTCAGGCCCAGCGGAGTGAGGATCTTCTCCGCGAGCACGTCCTGATAGCTCTTGCCCGTCACCTTCTGGATCACCAGGCCCAGCAGGATCGTGTTGGTGTTCGAGTAGTCGAACGCGGTCCCGGGGGCGAAGTCCTGGGGCGGGAGCGAGATGCCGGCCTTGAGCAGCTCCTCCGGCTTCCAGACCCGGTCCGGCTCGGAGAAGAAGATCTTCTGCCAGGCCTCGTCCTTCGTGTAGCTCGTCACGGAGCTCGTCATGTCCGCCAGCATGCGGATGGTGACCTCGTCGCCGCGCGGCACGCCGTCGACGTACCGAGAGATGGTGTCATCGAGGCTCAGCGTGCCCTCGGCGGCGAGCTGCATCGTGAGGGTGCCGGTGAAGGTCTTGGTGATGGATCCGACGCGCTGGTAGATGTCGGTCGTCATCGGCGTTCCGGTGGCCGGATCCGCCACGCCGTACGCCTTCAGGAACAGCCCCTTCGGCGACTGCACGGCCACGACCGCACCCTTCGCCGAGGTCTGCGCGAACGCCTCCTGGGCGGCCTTGTCGATCGTCGTGGTCAGATCGTCCGGAAGCGCCGAGGTCGGCAGGTCCGCGGTGCGGGCCACCACCGCCGACGGATCGGCGACGCAGGTCGAGACCGCCGGCACCGTGGACGAGGGGGTTCCGGAGCCCGTGGAGGCGGGGCCGGTCGAGGGCTGAGCGGAGCAGCCCGCGAGCACGAGCAGGGCGGCCGCGAGCGCGAGCGGCTTCGCGAGACGGGCGGTGACCATGTCGGGGCTCCTTCGGGCAGATCGATCCTTCCCTCAGAGGAGACTCTGGCACCCGCGGCATCCGGGAGGAATAGACGTAGGCCCATTCCGGCGCCCGCCCGACCCGGGGAGACTTGTGGTCGCATGGGGATGCTCGAGGGGGGAGACGAGGGTCGGATCCGCACGCGCGGTGGACCGATGTGCGCGACGAGGAGGCTCACGATGGCGACGGATGCCGAGGTGCAGCGGGGAGCGACGATGCTCGTGCGCACCTCACAGGGCGACATCACCGCGACCTTCGGCGTGACGCAGCGGCACGGATCCGTCCTCGTTTCTCCCGACGACCGCTTCCGGATCGGCTCCGACCCGGACGCGATGACCGGGACCGCCGGCGGGCGCCCGCCCGCGGCCACGATCGCCACATCGCCCATGAAGCGCACCTACGGAGGTTGAGACGATGGCGTCCTCCCGCACTGTCCCACAAGCCCTGCGCCGCGCGCTCGCGCTCGCCGCGGTCACCGGCGCTCTCGTCCTGGCCGGCTGCTCCGGTCCGTCCGGCGCCGCGCCCGGCACGGCCTCGCCGTCGCGGTCCGCGACCCCGGCGGCGGCCGGATGCGTCGCGGATCCGGCCAGGACCATCGCCGCGAAGCCCGGCGCGAAGACGATGTCCGCGTTGCCCGCGGAGACCGTCGCCGCGCTCGACGCCGCGGCGGCGAAGGCCTTCGCCCTCGGTGCCTCCCCGGGCGCGGTCGTGGGGGTCCGCACGCCCGCGGGCACCTGGACAAAGGCCTACGGGAACGCCGATCTGGCCGGGACACCGATGCAGGTCGGCATGCACACCCGCATCGCCTCGCTCACGAAGATGTACACGGCGACGATCGTGCTGCAGCTCGCGCAGGAGGGCAGGCTCACGCTCGACGACACCATCGGGATGTATGTGGACGGCATCCCGAACGGCGACACCATCACGCTCACGCAGCTCGCCGACATGACCAGTGGGATCGCGAGCTACACCATGAACGACAAGCTCCTGGCGAAGTACTTCGCGGATCCGACCGCCGTCTACACGCCCGAGGAGGTCATCGCCGCGGGCGCCGCCGTCTCGCCCCTGTTCCCTCCCGGTGAGGGCTTCGCCTATTCGAACACGAACACGGTGCTGCTCGGGAAGGTGATCGAGAAGGTGACGGGCCAGGACGTCGGCGCCCTCATGCAGTCGCGGATCTTCGCCCCGCTGCACCTGGCGAACACCTCGTGGCCCGGGACCTCGGCCGCGATGCCCGAGCCGTACGCCCGCGGGTACACGCTGAACGGGAACAGCGCGACCCCGGACGCCCCGGCCGACTCCACGGACTGGAACCCGTCTTGGAGCTTCACAGCCGGCGAGATCATCTCGGACATCGACGATCTGCTGACCATGGGCCGCGCGCTGGGCACCGGGCAGGGGCTGGTCGACGCCAAGACCCAGACTCTGCGGCTGACGTCGTTCTCGGACATCGGCTACGGCTTCGGGCTGAGCTGCTCGCAGGGGTGGGTCGGGCACACCGGCGACCTCGCCGGCTACAACACCTCGCTCTTCTACGACACGGCGACGGACACCACGGTCGCGGTGCAGACCAACAGCGACATCGCGTCGGGCGGCTGCACGACCTCGCCCACGCTCACCGATGATCCCGGGGACGCCATCTGCCAGACGCCCGCCGTGCGGCTCCTGGTCGCACTCACCGGTGAGCTCGGCACCGCCTACGTCCCGCCGCCCCGGAAGTGACGCCCGGGCCCTTGGGGATGGATCCGCCTCAGCGGTACTCCTCCGCGACCGAGGCGAGGAACCGCAGCACGGCGAGCACGCGGCGGTGGTCGTCGCCGTCGACGGACAGCCCGAGCGCGGTGTAGATGTGCGAGGTGTGCTGCACGACGGCCTTCTCGGAGAGGAACAGGTCCGTCGCGATCCGCGCGTTGCTGCGGCCCTCCGCCATGAGCGAGAGCACCTCGAGCTGGCGCGGCGTGAGCGAGCCGACGGCTCCGCTCGCGCGGCTCGCCCGGGTGACCAGCACCGAGACGACCTCGGGATCCAGCGCCGTGCCGCCCGCGGCCACCCGGCGCAGATCGGCGGTGAACGTGGTGACGTCCGCGATCCGCTGCTTGAGCAGATACCCGAAGCCCCCGCTGTTCTGGTCGAGCAGCTCCGTCGCGTAGCGGCGCTGCACGTACTGCGAGAGCACGACGACCGGGATCCGGGGATGCGCCTCGCGGATCCGCAGCGCGGCGATCAGCCCCTCATCGGTGTGCGTCGGGGGCATGCGGATGTCGGTGATCACCAGCTCCGGCGCGAGCAGCTCGACCTGCTCGAGCAGCGCCTCGGCGTCGCCGACGGCCGCCACGACCTCGAACCCGTCCTGTGCGAGCAGGTGCCGCAGGCCCTCGCGCAGCAGCACCTCGTCCTCGCCGATCATCACGCGCATGGCAGCTCCACCCTCACCTCGGTGCCGTGTCCCGGATCCGATCGCATCCGCAAGCGGCCGCCCAGCGCGTCGACGCGGTCGAGCAGGCCGCGCAGACCCGCACCGCGGTCCACGCTCGCCCCGCCCACGCCGTTGTCGCGGACGGCGATGCGCAGCAGGCCGTCCTCGGCACGCAGGCTGACTCGCACCCACGACGCCTTCGAGTGCTTGACCGTGTTCGTCAGCGCCTCCGCGATGATGAAGTACGCGGTGTGCGCGGTCGTCGACGAGATCGTGGCGTCGTCGATGGCGGCCTCGAGGGTCGCGGGGATCGCGAGCCGGTCGACGAGATCCTCCGCGGCGGCGGTCAGCCCGCGCTCGGTGAGTGTGACCGGCAGCACGTTGTGCACCAGGCGACGCAGGTCGGCCGCCGCTTCGTCGATCCCGTGCCGGAGGCGTGCCGAGGCCGCGCTCGTCTCGGGGCTCGCGTCGGGGGCGTTCGCGATGGTCTGCGCGGCGAGGGCGAGCAGCACGAGCTGCACCTGGATGCCGTCGTGCAGATCCTGTGCGATGCGGGATCGCTCCCGATCGGCGGTCTCGACGAGCCGGATCCGCGACTGCGTGAGGGCGTCGTTGCTCGCGAGCAGCTCAGCGGTGAGCCGCTCGCGGTCGATCGCGATCGCGAGCACATCGCCCGCGCGTCGCACCGGCGCCGGATCCGCAGTCATCCGGGTGTCGTAGACGATCGCGCCGACAAGTCGTGAGTCGACCCGGATCTCGCACCAGCCGCGGTCGGGGCCGCGCTGGGCGGGGTCGACCGGTCCGCCGGTCTCGTCGACGTACTCGCCGCGCTCGGCGGACCAGTACACGACGCGCAGCGAGTCATCGCCGAGGGTGCCGGCCAGGGCGCGGGCGACGGCCGGCCCGCCCGCGCCGGTGATGCCGAGCCACGCGCTGAGCGGCTCCAGCTCGCCGGTACGACGGAACCCGCCGAGCAGCACCCCGAGCAGGAATGCGACCGGGATCGCCGCGGACACGATGAGCTGCGTGACGCCGCCGATCGACCTGTCCCACCCCAGCGCGCCGACGATCGTGGGTGCGAAGGCGAGCAGCAGCACGGCCACGATGCCGTAGCCGAACAGGGGGAACAGCACGCGCCGATGGCCGGGGTCGGCGACGACGAGACGCCGGGCCAGCACGACCGCCGTGAGCACCATCACCGTGATCCCGAGCGTCTTCTGCGCGGCGCCGACGAGCGGGACGGCACCCGGCGCGGACGAGGAGAGGAGCACGAGCGCGAGCTGGGAGACCGGGCAGGCGACCCAGCCCAGCACCACGGTCGTGATCGAGAGGCGACCGCGCAGGCGCCCGGACGGGAAGGCGTGCAGCAGATGCATCGTCATGGCGAGCGGGCTCGTCGCGAAGATCGCACTCACAACCGAGAGCGCGTCGACGTCGAGGTTCACGAGCCCGGCGAGGAACAGCGCGATGCCGCCGATCACGAGCAGCAGGCCGGTGTTGTTGTGCGGGCGGCGCCACCACGCGAGCAGTCCCGCGGCGACCCAGATCCAGAACACGCCGGTGAACAGCGCCACCACCCAGAGCGTGTCGGGGGTGCGCAGCCCGACGCCCAGTTCGACCGCGCCGAGGAGGAACGCGAAGACCGCGATCATGACGAGGGCCGCGGGCAGGGGGTGTTCGGAGCCGCCGCGACGGTGCACGGCGGAGGACGGGTCGACGGTCGCCGGATCCGTCATCGCTCTCCTTCTTCGCCGCACCGGGTGCGCACGACGTGCACACCCCATGATGTCGCGCGGCGGGGTGCGATGACCATGGGCCTGGGTCCTGTGCAGGTGCGCTGCCACAGCGAGGCTGCTCCTACGCCTCTTGCGTTTCCCTCCCCTCGGCGTGTTCACCTCCTCTGGTGAGCCTCAACCAGAGGAGGGGAAGACGCTGAGAGGAGGGAATCGCGGTGGAGGGATCCGTCGCTCAGGCGAACCGGACCGTCTGCTGGATCCGGGTGCGCAGGTCGAACAGCTCGGTGCCGCCGATCGTGCGGGATCCCGGCACGCCGGTGCGGAGCACGGGGCGCAGAGCGCTGCGGCGCACGACCACGACGGTGGTGCCGCGGATCGCGCCGAGAGGCGTCGTCGCCTGCGCGAGGTCGTCGTCGGGGAGCACCAGGATCGCCCCGCCGAAGCGCACCCGCGCCGCGCGCGCGATCGTGCGGACCTGCGTCACGAGCGCGGTGATCGGAGCGCGGGATCCGGCGCCGGACCCGATGACCTCGCCGGCGCGGAAGCGCGCGATCTCGCCGAAATCGGCCGACATCAGGCCGTAGAGTCCACTCGGTCCGAGCACGATGTGGTCGAGGGTGTCGGGGTGCGGGGGCGCCCCGACGCCTGTGCCGGCCGCGGGAGCGCCGGTCGGCACCGCCACGTCGTGCCAGGCGGTGAAGCCCATGCCCAGATCGGCGACCGTGCGGGCAGTGTGCTCTTCGGCGAGGGCGTTCGCGAGTATGCGGCGCAGCTCGCGGGGGATCGTGCGCACGAAGGCGGGATCATACGGATCCGGCACGTCGGATCCGGCCCAGGCGCGCACCTGCGCGACATAGTGCCGGCGCCGGCTCCCGCCCGCGGCTCCGTAGGTCTTCGCTCGTGGCCGGGTGTCGGTGCGCGCGTCGGGTGCACGCCAACCGTCCCACGGGGCCTCGTCGTCGGAGAATCCGTGCCCGCGGTCGTAGGCGGCGCGCAGCTCCGGCGTGCCGACGAGCTCCCAGGCGCGCTGCACCTGGATGAACACGGTCGCGTCGCCTCCCGTATCGGGGTGCGTGCGGCGCAGCTGGAGACGGTAGGCGCGGCGGAGCTCGTCGTCGGAGACGTGCGCGGCGACGTCGAGCACCTCGTACGCGGAGGCGGAGAGCGGACTGTCGAACATCGCCCTCCTCGGGTGGTCTGCGGCAGCGGAACAGCGGAGTACAGGGTATCCGGTCCGATGTCGGAGGCCGCTCGTAGGCTCGCCACGACGACGAGAGGATCCCCCCATGGCGATGATCGACTCCGCTACTCCGACCGGCTACACGAGCGTCGCGCCCTGGGTGGTGACCGATGACACCGGCGCCCTGCTCGACTTCATCACGGGTGCATTCGAGGGGGAGGAGCTCGCCCGTGTGCAGACCGAGGACGGCTCGGTCGGCCACGGCGAGATCCGCGTCGGGGACACCGTGGTTCTGGCCTTCGACCGGCGTCAGGACTGGCCGGTGATGCCGAGCCTGCTGCGCGTATGGGTGGCGGACGCCGATGCGGCGTTCGCCCGGGCGCTCGAACGCGGCGCGACGGTCGTGACCGAGCTCGGCGACAACGCCTTCGGGCAGCGCGGCGGGCGCGTGAAGGATCCGTTCGGCAACATCTGGTGGATCACCGCCCAGATAGAGGATGTGCCGGAGGAGGTCATGTGGCAGCGCCTGCAGGAGCCGCGCTATGCCGAGAACATGCGGTACGCGCAGGAATCCCTCGACGCGGCGCTGACCGGATCCGCATCGAACTGGAGCAGCGCGCCGCTGCGTGCCGACGACTCGCGCTGAGTTCGCGGTCGCGGTCGTCCGAGGTGAGTCGCAGGGCTCGGACTACCGCCGGGTAGCATTCCCCGGATGAGATCCCCGATGAGCCCCGACCACCCGCTGCAGCAGGACTACGAGGTGCGCTTCGACTGGGCGCGCGAGGGCCTGCGCTCGATCGCGCAGGGGGCGGGCGTCATCGTCGTGATCGACGCCATCTCGTTCACGACGACCGTGGAGCGGGCCCTGACCGAGGGCCTCGAAGTGCAGCCGTTCCCCGGCACTCGCGCCGAGGCCGAGCGCCTCGCGGCGGAGGACGGCTTCGGCCCGGCGCGGCTCGCGGGCCCGCGTGGGGGAGCGGGGGTCACGCTCTCGCCGTCGAGCCTCACCGCCGAGAACGTCGCCGGGTTCGGCGCGACCCGTGCCGTGGTGCCGTCGTTCAACGGCTCCCGTCTGGCGGCGGCGGCCGCACGGTTCGGCGTGCCGGTGCTCGCGGCCTCGCTGCGCAACCGCTCCGCCGTCGCGCAGTGGATCCTCGACCACCAGCACGCCACCGGGCACCGCGTGAAGGTCGCCGTGGTCGCGGGCGGCGAGGTCCGCGACGACGAGACCGTGCGCTTCTCCGTCGAGGACATGCTCACCGCCGGCGCCGTGATCGACGCCCTGGGCGCGCTCGGCATCGACGCCTGCTCGCCCGAGGCCGCCGCGGCGTGCGCCACCTACACGGGCCTGGCGCGGGCGACCCGCCATCTGTTCACCGCTTCGTCGAGCGGCGTCGAGCTGCGGGAGGAAGGCCAGGGCGCGGATGTGGAGCTCGCCGCCCAGACCGATGTGTCGACCACGGTCCCGGTGCTCGTGGACGGGGTGTTCCGGGTGGTGGATCCGCGGCTGTCCTGAACCGGCGGCCGTCGCGCGCATCGGGCGCCGCGCCGACCCGATGCGAGGACGATACTGGAGGAACCCCGATCCGCCGAGGAGTTCCGCATGCCCGCCACCGTGACCTCACCGCTCGACGCCGCCCTGCTCGGCGCCGACGTGCGGGTGGCCTCGCGCACGATCGACCGGTTCGCCCGCGCGCACGACGCCTCGCACTACCTGCTCGTGCCCGACGCGGTGCTCGTGCCGCAGGACGCCGCGTCCGTCGCGCGGGTCTTCGCAGCTGTGCGCGCGGCGGGCCGCAGCCTCACCTTCCGCTCGGGCGGGACGAGCCTCAGCGGACAGGGCGTGACCGGTGACGTCATGGTCGACACGCGTTCGGCGTTCCGCGGCATCAGCGTGAGCGCCGACGGCGCCTCCGTCTCGGCGCAGCCCGGCGCCACCGTGCGCCAGGTGAACACGCGCCTGGCGCGGTTCGGACGCAAGCTCGGACCGGATCCGGCGAGCGAGATCGCCTGCACGATCGGCGGCGTCGTCGCCGACAACTCGAGCGGCATGGCCTGCGGCATCGTGGAGAACTCCTATCGCACGATCGAGTCGATGGTGCTGGTGCTGCCGAGCGGCACGATCCTCGACACCGCGGCGCCCGACGCCCTGGCGCAGTTGCGCGATCGGGAGCCCGAGATCGCCCGGGGCCTGCAGCATCTCCGCGACCGCCTCCGCGGCGATCCCGCTCTGAGCGCCGAGGTCGCACGTCAGTTCTCGATGAAGAACACCATGGGCTACGGCCTCAACTCCCTGCTCGACTTCGACGATCCGGTGCGGATCCTGGAGCACCTCGTGATCGGATCCGAGGGGACGCTGGCGTTCGTCGCGGAGGCGCGGTTCCGCACGATCCCCATCCAGCCCGCGATCTCGACCGGGCTCCTCGTGTTCGACACGCTCTCCGATGCGATGGCGGCGCTGCCCGGTCTGACCGCCCTCGGGCTCGCCACGATCGAGCTCATGGATGCCGCCTCGCTCAGGGTCGCGCAGGGGCTCAGCACCGTGCCCGACGTGATCGCCGGGATCGAGGTGCAGGGGCACGCCGCGCTGCTCGTCGAGGTCCATGCGGCGGACGCGACCGCCCTCGAGGCGGGCAAGGCGACGGCCCTCGCGCACATCGGAGAGCTGCCGCTCGCGGCACCGGCGCGGATGACCGAGGATCCCGCCGAGCGGGGCGAGCTCTGGACGGTCCGCAAGGGGCTGTACACCGCCGTCGCCGGCGCCCGCCCGTCGGGCACGACGGCGCTGCTCGAGGACATCGCGGTGCCGGTGGAGCGGCTGCTCGGCGTGTGCGAGGGGCTCACGGCGTTGTTCGAGAAGCACCACTACGAGGGCTGCGTGATCTTCGGGCACGCCAAGGACGGCAACGTGCACTTCCTCGTCAACGAGCGCTTCGACGACCCGGAGGCGCTGCGCCGCTACGAGGCCTTCACCGAGGACCTCGTCGAGCTCGTGCTCGCCCAGGGCGGGACGCTGAAGGCCGAGCACGGCACGGGCCGCATCATGGCGCCGTTCGTGCGACGACAGTACGGCGATGTGCTGACCGACATGATGTGGGAGATCAAGGGGCTCATCGACCCGGACGGGATCCTGAATCCCGGTGTCGTCCTCTCGGACGATGCGAGATCGTACCTCGCCGACCTCAAGCTCGTTCCGACGGTCGAGGGCGAGGTCGATCGCTGCGTCGAGTGCGGGTACTGCGAGCCGACCTGCCCCAGCAAGGACGTCACGCTCACCCCGCGCCAGCGCATCGTGCTGCGCCGCGACATGACGGCCGCCCTGCACCGTGGCGAGGTCGAGGTGGCCGCCGAGATCGCGCGGGACTACGACTACGACGCCGTGCAGACCTGCGCCGTCGACGGCATGTGCGGGGTCGCGTGCCCGGTCGACATCAACACCGGGGATCTCGTGCGCCGTCTGCGCGCCGAGGAGGCCGGCCGGCTCGAGCAGGGTGTGTGGAACGCCGCGGCGAAGGGCTGGGGCGCGATCACCCGTGGCGGCGGCTTCGCGCTGGACGTCGCACAGGCGCTGCCGGCGCCCCTGGTGGCCGGCGTGACCAAGGCCGCCCGTGCCGTGCTCGGCGCCGACACCGTGCCGTTGTATGACGCGAGGCTCCCTGGTGGAGGCTCGCGCGCTCCGAGAGCCCAGAGCCCCGCCGACGCGCAGGCCGTGCTGTTCGGATCCTGCATCGGGACGATGTTCGGCGCCGAGCAGGACGCGGACGGCGTGCACGGAGAGGGCTCGCGAGAAGCCGTGCGGCTGCTGCTGGAGCGGGCCGGGATCTCGTACAGCGTGCCGCCGGATGCCGGTGGCCTCTGCTGCGGCACGCCGTGGAAGTCCAAGGGGCAGCTCGACGGGTACACCACGATGAGCGAACGCGTCCTGCCCGCACTGTGGCGGGCGAGCCACGAGGGCGCCCTGCCCGTGGTCTGCGATGCCGCATCCTGCACCGAGGGGCTGCACGTCATGCTCGCGAAGGCCGTTGCGGAGCGCCCCGAGTACGCCGCCCTGCGGATCGAGGACGCGACGACCTTCCTCGCGCGTGAGGCTCTGCCGAAGCTGACCGTGCGGGAACGGATCCACTCGGTCGCGGTCCACCCGACGTGCTCGACCACGCAGCTCGGCGCGAACGACGCCCTGCGCGCGCTCGCGGGCGCCGTCGCGGACGAGGTGTACGTGCCCGAGGGCTGGGGCTGCTGCGCGTTCGCGGGCGACCGGGGCATGCTGCATCCCGAGCTGACCGCGAGCGCGACCGCCGTCGAGGCGGCCGAGGTCGCGGCGGCCGGCGCCGATCGCGGTGGCTTCGACGCCTACGTCTCGGCGAACCGCACGTGCGAGCTCGGCATGAGTCGCGCGACCGGCCGGCCGTACCGGCACGTGGTCGAGGTGCTCGAGGAGCTCACCCGGCCATAGCCGTCAGATCGGCGCTCCGGTCGCCACGACGACGGCTAGGTGCCGAGCCGCCGGCCGGTCGCCTCGGCGACGCGCGTGAAGTACTCGCGGAACACGCCCTCCGCCGTCTGCGGCAGCACGGCGGAAGGCGTCTGCGTGAAGACGAAGGGCACCGGCCGGGTCCCGAAGAGCGGAGCATCGGGGGACTCCACGAATCCGAACCTCAACCGGCACCGGTCCGCACGGCGCACGTCGAACTGGGCCGCGAGCCAGCGCGCCGGAGTCCGGAAGTGGAAGTCGGTCGTCGGCGGGAACTCGAAGAGCTCGAAGACGCCCCGATCGAAGCGGAGGAAGAGTCCCTCGTATTCGAGTTCGAGAAGATCGGGGGGTACGGGGTTCATGGCGCCTCCGGTTCACATTCCGCTGCAATCGAGCCCACGATAGACGCGAGGCGCGCCGTCGAGGGTGAGGGCCACCGTCCCGGCGCCGACGGTGAGCGGCATCTCCTGTCCGATGCAGTCGATCTGCGTGACGCTCGCGCCCGTCGCCGCGACCGTCAGCGCGGTCTTTGTCGGCCATGGATCCAGCCAGAGCTCGGGGGCGGCGAACGTGGTGCCGGAAGGGTCGTGGCCGGCGTTCAGGATGTAGCCGTCGGCGCGGTTCCACAGCACGGCGAGCTCGCCCTCCGGCGTATCGAACAGGAGGCCCTTGTTGTCGTCGTCCGTGAAGGCGAGCCAGCGGACGAACGTCGCTCGATCGAGCAGTCGTGCTGCGTTCGCGTAAGCGAGCAGGGACGGTTTCGCGCTGGTGTCGCGGTTCATCAAGCCGTAGTGGTACTCGGCGTCGGTCGGGTTCGCGACTTGGGGGTTGCCGAGCACGCTGTCGTGGAACTGGTACCAGCACACGCAGCGGACGCCCTCGGCCTTCGCGAGTGCGAGGCTCAGGAACACGTTCTCTGCGGCGTGCCGGTAGGTGTCGTACCACCACGCGTTGGGCTTGGTGCAGGCGTACGCCTCGGTCATCCAGATCTCCTTCGGCCCGTACTGCGCGATGAGCGCCTTGAGCCTGCGCAGGCCGCCGAGGAAATTCCAGTAGGTGCCGTTCGCGCCCGCGTCCACGGGGCCCTGCGGATCGTAGTCGGGGGTGAAGTTGCCACGACCGGGGTGGAAGGCGATGCCGTCGATGAGATCCCAGCCGCCGGCGCTGTGGAAGTTCTGCACCCAGGGCTCGTCCATTCCTGCGAGACCGTTGTTCAGCAGCTTGAGCGACGCCCCGGTGGCGACCACGCGGTCGTGCACCGGACGCAGCGCCTTGTCGACGTACGCCTGCGCCGCCGTCCCGGTGTTGAACGGGCGGTTCAGCTCGTTGCCGACCTCGAAGTACTCGGCGCCGGCCGCGACGGCGGTCGTGGTGTTCGTGGCCGCCCAGGCGGTGGCCTCGGCAGCGGCGGCGGTCAGTGAGGGCTGCAACTCGATGTTGTGCGACATGCCGCGTGCGTCGAACGCGGAGGGCGGCAGTCCAGGGCCGCCGTCGTACGAGATCCGGACCCGGTCCACGCCGATGCTCTGCCAGAGGTCGAGCACGGCGGTCGCGGAGGGCACCTGGAGCCAGGGGTAGTTGGCCATTCCGAACATGCTGTCCGCCGTCGCGGGGTGGTCTCGGGGCGGGACCGCCGCCAGATTCGTGCGGGCGAACGCCTCGATCCCGCCGGAGACCGCGGCGACCTCGGTGACGACGAAGCCGGATCCCGGCGCGGTCAGGGTGAAGGCGTGGTCGAGGGTCCCGGTGGCGGGCACGACCACGGAGACCGTCTGGCTGGCCAGCAGGGTCCCGTTGAAATCGCGCGCCCACCAGACGAGGTCGACGGCGCGATCGGCCGCCGCGCCGTTCGCGACCTGGGCGGAGATCGCGATCTGCTGTCCGGCGGATGCCCACAGCCCGAACGGCCGGTCCGTCCACACCTCGATGCCGAGGTCCTGTGCCGTGCCGATCGAGGCGACCGCCGACGGCCGCTTGTCGCTGAAGAAGAAATCCGCCCGGCTCACGACGCTGCCGTCGGTCTGGAGCACGCCGGGCGCGTGCACCCAGGTGGAATTGGTCCAGGACTGACGGGAGCGGTCGAGGATGAGCAGCCCGTGCAGCGCGCCCCATGTCGACGTGTGCGCGACGCCCACCGCGTCCTCGAAGGGGATCCCGCCGGCGGCGTCCCGCTTCCACTCGGTGAGTGCGACATAGCCGTCCGACTCGGTCGCCGACAGGACCGCGCGACTGAACAGGAAGCCCTCCGGGGTGAAGGTGCTGGACCCCGAGGCATGCCATTCGAGCCGGACGTGGCGGGTGCTGATCGAGAAGAGCCCGTACACGGCGATCGGCCCGGCTGCGGCGGGCATCACGTAGTCCATCCGGATGGCCGGGGTGCCGTCGGCGAGCGTCACGAGCGTGGGCGTTCCGTCGGTGGACACCTGGATCCCCGTCACGGTGTCCTTGGTCTGGAACTTGGAGCCCTGCAGGCGGATGACGCCTGTGCCGTCCTTGATCGCGACACGGCCACCGGGGCTGGCGACGATGCTCACGCCGTCGGCGCTGAGGGTCAGATCACCCGCCGCCGCAGTGGCGCGGATCGGACTCTGGGCTGCCACGAGGAGTGCTCCGGCCGCGAATGTCGCGCCGAGGAATCCTCGGCGCGTGAATCCTGCGCTTCTCTCGTCCTGGTTGGTCATCGGATCTCCATCGATCGTGATAATGCGCATTAGCGCGTGAGCGTTCTACAGTCTGATCGTCCTTCCGGTTCGAAGTCAAGATGACTTGCGCTTTCTGAAGATACGCATTAGCGTCGGCGTCACGCCTTGGTGATAGGCATTATCAGACGCGGAGGATGGACATGTCGGGGAAGACGGGCAAGACGACCCAGAAGGAGATCGCACGGATCGCCGGGGTCAGCCAGACGACGGTGTCGCTCGTGCTCAACGATCGGGACGGCACGAACGTCCGCATCCCCGAGGCGACGAGGGAGCGGGTGCGTCGCGCTATCGAGCAGACGACGTACGTGGCCGATCCCGCCGCGCGCAGGCTCGCCGGGCTCGACAACAAGATCCTCGGCGTCTTCACCTACGAGTCCGCTCTGACCGCGGAGAGCATGGACTTCTACGGACCGCTGCTCAACGGGATCGAACGCGCTGCCGAGCAGTACGACTGCGACCTCCTGTTCTTCACCAGCTCGCCCGTCGAGAACGGCTCGCGCCGCCTGTTCCACCGGAACACCCGGTTGCGCCTCGCGGACGGCTGCATCCTGCTCGGTCAGCACATGGACGGGGAGGAACTGGCCCGTCTGGTCAGCGAGGGCTTCCCGTTCGTCGCCGTCGGACGACGCGACGAGGCCGAAGGCGTGCCCTATGTCGGGATCGACTACCGCGCACTCACCCGCGATCTGGTCGCGCGGGCAGCCGAGCTGGGCCACACGTCCGCGGTGTACCTGCACGGTGACCGGGACACCCCGTCGTCCCGCGATCGACTCGCCGAGATCGAGGCGGCGGGCGCGAACGGAGCGCTGTCCTTCCGCTCGCTGCCGGAGGTCGGTGGGGATCTCGCCGCGACCGCGCACAGGATCATCGAGAGCGGCGCGACCCTCGTGGTCGCCGAGGACGCCTTCGCCGCCGAAGATCTGGCGCTCGCCCTCGAACGGCAGGGCGTCGCACTGCCGGCCCAGGTCTCGATCGCCGCGCTCGGCGAGGTGCAGAGCCACACCGTCGGAGGCCTGCGCCTCTCCGGATTCCACACGCCCCGACAGCGCATCGCCTTCGAGGCGCTGGGCCTGCTCAGGGAGCTGATCGCGGCCGACCCCGAGAGCGCGGGTGCGATCGATCGGCAGCGCCTCCTGCAGGGATCCCTCGAGCTCGGCGAGACGCTGGTGGCACGTCGGGCCGACGCATGAGGGAGCTCCATGCCGACGTCGCGATCATCGGAGGCGGGCTCGGCGGCGTCGCTGCGGCACTCGCCGCCCTCGGCCGCGGCAACCGCGTGATCCTCTCCGAGGAGCATGCGTGGCTGGGCGGCCAGCTCACCTCCCAGGCTGTTCCCCCCGATGAGCACATCTGGGTCGAGCAGTTCGGCGTCACGGCCCGGTACCGCGCGCTGCGCGACGGGATCCGCGACCACTACCGCTCGTTCTACCCGCTCACCGAGGCCGCTCGCCGTGACCCGCGGCTCAACCCCGGGCTCGGACGCGTGAGCAGGCTCTGCCATGAGCCCCGGGTCGCCGTCGCGGTCATCGAACAGCAGCTCGCCCCGCACCTCTCCAGCGGCCGGCTCACCGTCCTCCAGCCCTACGCGCCGACGGCGGCCGCGGCGGCCGGACACGTCGTCTCGTCCGTGACCCTTCGCCATGTCCATGACGGCACCGAGGTGCGGGTCTCGGCGCCGTTCGTGCTCGACGCCACCGAGACGGGCGAGCTGCTCCCGCTGACCGGGACGGACCACGTCGCCGGTGCGGAGTCGCGCTCCGAGACGGGGGAGCCGAGCGCGCCGGAGCAGGCGGATCCCGGCAACCTGCAGGCGATCTCGTGGTGCTTCGTCTTCGACCACGTCGAGGGTGCCGACTTCACGATCGAGCGACCGGAGACCTACGACTACTGGCGCGACTACGCCCCTGCGTTCTGGGGCGACCGGCTGCTGTCGTTCACCGCACCCCAGCCCCGCACCCTCGAGCCCGAATCCCGCACGCTCCACGTCAACCCGCCCTACGGCGCGGAGCGTGCGGCGCAGGATCCCCGTGAGGATCCCGGCGACCTGGACCTCTGGGAGTTCCGCCGGATCATCGCCCGTCAGAACTTCCTGCCCGGTGCCTACGAGAGCGACATCGTCGTGGCGAACTGGCCGATGCTGGACTATCTCGACGGGTCGATCATCGACGATCCGGACGCGGAGGCCCACCGTGCGGCCGCGAAGGAGCTGTCCCGCTCGTACCTGTACTGGTTGCAGACCGAGGCGCCGCGGCCCGACGGCGGAAGAGGCTGGCCAGGACTCCGTCCGCGCGGCGATCAGACGGGTACCGCGGACGGGTTCGCGCAGGCGCCGTACATCCGCGAGTCGCGCCGCATCAAGGCGGTCACCACCGTCGTCGAGCAGGACATCTCGGTCACGTCGCGCGGTCATGCCGGACCGGCGACGTTCCCCGACTCGGTCGGCATCGGCATGTACCGGATCGATCTGCACCCGTCGACGGGCGGCGACAACTACATCGATGTCGAATGCGCACCGTTCGAGATCCCGCTCGGCGCGCTCGTCCCGGTCGAAACGCGCAACCTCATCCCGGCCGCGAAGAACATCGGCACGACCCACATCACCAACGGGGCCTACCGGCTCCATCCCGTCGAATGGAACATCGGGGAGTCCGCGGGCGAGCTCGCGAGCTTCTGCATCGATGAATCCACACTTCCGAGACATGTGCTCTCGGACCCGGAACTGCGGCAGCGGTTCCAGAGCCGGCTCGTCGAGTCCGGTATCGAGCTCCACTGGCCGGAAATCCTCGGCTACTAGCGAGTCCCCTCCTATCAAGAAAGCCCCCCATGAACACAGCAAAGAAGCTGGTCGGCGCCGCGGCCCTGGCGACGGCCGCGATCGTCGCGATCACCGGCTGCAGCGCCACCCCGAGCGCCCCTGTCTCCACGACCGCCGCCCCGAACAGCGTGGCGCTCCGGATGACGGTGTGGACCTCGAACGAGGCGCAGCTCGCGCTGTTCGCCTCGATCGCCGACAGCTACAAGTCGACGCACCCCGAGATCAAATCCATCACCTTCGACAGCCTCCCGTTCGCCGACTACAACACGACGCTCACGACGCAGATCGCCGGCGGCAACGCCCCGGATCTCGCGTGGATGGGGGATCTCTCCAAGGATCTGATCGCCTCGGACGCACTGCTTCCGCTCACTCCCGCACTGAAGGGCACGAAGGGGTGGGGGTACGGGGACCTGCTGCCCAGCGCGACAGCGGAGTTCACCCGCGACGGCCAGCTCTACGCCTACCCGTTCTCGAACTCGCCGTACGCCCTCTACGTGAACAAGGACCTCCTCGCCGCCGCGGGCCAGTCGCTGCCCGCCTCCGGCGTGACCTGGGACGAGGTCGCGAAGATCGGAGCGGCGGTGAACGCGGCGACGGGCAAGGCGGGGTTCGTCATCCGGGACTTCGACTACTCCGCATGGAACACCCTGGCCACGGTCTGGACAGGGTGGGGTGCGAGCGCATGGAACGCCGACGGCACGAAGTGCACCTTCGACGACGACAAGATGGTGGGTGCGTTCACCTTCCTGCACGACGCCGTCTTCAAGGACTCCGCGATGCCCGGCCCCGGCACCAAGGCCGACTTCTTCGCCGGTGACTCGGCATTCACCGTTGCGCAGGTCTCCCGGGCATCGCTGCTCACCGGCACCTTCGGCTACGACGTCGTGCCGCTTCCCGCAGGTCCCGCCGGAGCGTACTCGGTGATCGGGCAGGCGGGCATGGGTGTTCTCCGCACGAGCGCGCATCCTCAGGAGGCGACATCCTTCCTCGCCTATCTGACCGGCCCGGAGAACAGTGCCAAGCTCTCTCAGTTCTTCCCCTCGGCGCGCACCTCGCTGCTGACCGGCGAGAAGCTCGCGGCGAACAACACCAAGCTCACGGCGGAGCAGTTGCAGAGCGTGGTCGTGGATCAGATCCCCGACGCCGTCACCCTGCCGAACCACACCAGCCCCGCGGAGATCGCGCAGAAGGGCAAGACCGCTCTCGATGCGATGTGGAAGCCCGACGCCGACGTCAAGAAGGTGCTGAGCTCCGTCTGCTCGGCGATCTCCCCGCTCCTGGCGAAGTGACGATGACCTCCACCCCCACCGTGCCCCGGGAGGCGGCCCTCGCCGCCTCCCGGACTCCCGGCGGCCAGGATCCGGTGCGCCGGCCCGCCAGACGGTTCTGGACCATGAGGCGTCGCGACGCCGCCGCCGGCTACCTCTTCATCGCGCCTCAGATGATCGGCGTGGTGCTGTTCGTGCTCATCCCCGTGGGCCTCGCGATCGTCTACAGCCTGAACAAGTGGAACATCTTCACAGGGCAGCTCACCTTCGTGGGCGGGGCGAACTACGCCGCGCTCGCTGCAGATCCGCAACTGCCGAGCGTGCTGGGCGCCACCGCGGTCTTCTCCCTCGGCGTGGTCGTGCTCAACATCGGGCTCGGGCTCGGCCTGGCCGTGATGCTCAACCGCCGGTTCCGCGGCGTCACGTTCTTCCGCACCCTGTTCTTCTCCCCGGTGGTCATCTCGGTCGTCGCCTGGACCCTCGTCTGGGGGTTCCTGCTCCAGGACAACGGCGGAATCAACGCCGTGCTTGCTCAGATCGGGATCCACGGACCCAACTGGCTGCAGGAGGGCCCGACGGCGATGGGAGCCGTGATCGTCACGCAGGTCATCCGCAGCGTCGGCGTGAACATGGTCCTGTTCCTCTCCGCGCTGCAGGGGGTTCCCCGCGAGCTCTACGAGGCGGCGCGCATCGACGGCGCCGGCAGCCGCACGATCTTCACGCGCATCACTCTGCCGCTCATCTCGCCGACGCTGCTGCTCACGAGCATCATCACGATCGTGGGTGCGCTGCAGGCGTTCGCGCAGATCGCCGTGCTGACCGAGGGCGGCCCCGCGCTGTCGACGACGGTACTCGTCTACTACGTCTTCCAGCAGGCGTTCACGTTCAACAACATCGGATACGGCTCGACCCTCGCGCTGATGCTGCTCACCTTCGTGATGCTGCTCACCGTGCTGCAGTGGCAGCTCCGAAGGAAGTGGGTCTTCTATGAGCACTGAGACGTTGCCCGCCGCGGGGTCGAAGATCCCCGTTCCGAGGGCTCCGTTCGTCGGTGCCCGCCGGCCCTGGGGCGCCGTCCTCCGTCGGATCGTGCTCTACGTCGCGCTGGCCGTGATGGCGCTGCCGTTCGTCGTGCCGACGGTCTGGATGGTCGCCTCCTCGTTCAAGCCGCTCGACCAGATCTTTGCCTCTCCGCCCTCGATCTTCACCGCGTCGCCGACCGGGGACGCCTATGTGCAGGCGTTCGGCTTCCAGCCCTTCGCCCGCCAGTACGCGAACAGCGTCTACATCGCTGTCGTGGTGACGCTCATCGTGCTGCTGGTGTCGAGCCTGGCGGGTTACGCGTTCGCACGCCTGCGGTTCCCGGGGCAGAACGTCCTCTTCCTGGTCGTGCTGGTCGGACTGCTCGTGCCGGGGGAGGTGACGATCGTCCCCCTCTTCCAGATGTTCAAAGGCGTGGGGCTGATCAACACGCATTGGCCGCTGATCCTCGTGACCGCTTTCGCCGCGCCGTGCGTACTGGCGACCTTCATCATGCGGCAGTTCTTCATCGCGCTGCCGGTCGAACTGGAGGAGGCCGCAAGGCTCGACGGACTCGGCCGGTTGGCGATCTGGTGGCGGATCTGCCTGCCGCTCGCGAAGCCCGCGCTCTCCGCGGTCGCGATCCTCACCTTCCTCGCTTCCTGGAACCTGTACCTCGAGCCGACGGTGTACCTGACCTCGCCGGATCTGTTCACCCTGCCCCAGGCGCTCACCCGCTACACCGACGCATACGGCGGCGAGATGTGGAACACGCAGTTGGCAGCCGCGACCATGACCGTCGTGCCGGTGCTCGTGGTCTTCCTGATCGCACAGCGGCAGTTCGTCGAGGGTCTGGCCCATTCCGGGCTGAAGGGCTGAGCGGCCGAGCTGCGACGGCACGCTGGGCGACTGCCGGGTCAGTCGCGGTCCTGCGCCACCTCGAAGTACAGGTCGGCGTGCAGGGCGCAGCGAGGATTGAACGATGCAGCGCAGTGCGGGCAGGCGGTGACCCCGAGGTACTCGCGGATCTCGAGTTCGTGGCCGCAGACGCCGCACAGCACGGCCTTCGCGTCCTGTTCGGCGAGCGGCCACGGGCGGGACGGATGGTCGGCCGTCTCGGTGTGGCAGAGGTGGCACGGGTAGTACTCGCCGCAGCACGCGAAGCGGATCGCCACCACGTCGAGCTCGGTGCGATAGTGCGCGCAGCGGGTCTGCCCGTCGACCGGATGCCCCTTGATCTCGAACTGCTCCGCGCCCATGGGACGATCCTAGGCACAGCCCGGGTTCAGTCCCGGTGCACGTCGACGGGCACGATCATCGGCGTGCCGGCGATCGGATCCGGGATCACGACGGCTTCGAGGTCGAACACCTCGCGGAGCAGCTCGACCGTGACGACGTCGCCCGGCGCGCCCTCGGCGACGATGCGGCCGTCGCGCATCGCGACGAGATGGTCGGCGTAGCGCGTGGCCAGGTTCAGCTCGTGCATGACGACGACCACCTGCGTGCCGCGCTCGCGCGAGAGCCGCACCAGCAGCTGCAGCAGCTCCACCTGATGGGCGAGATCGAGGTAGGTCGTGGGCTCGTCGAGCAGCAGGATGTCCGGCTCCTGTGCCAGCGCCATGGCGACCCACGCGCGCTGCCGCTGCCCGCCGGAGAGCTCGTCGATCGCGCGCTCGGCGAACTCCGTCATGCCGGTGACCTGCAGCGCGTCGGCGACGACCTCGTCGTCGCGGTGGTCGCGTCCGCCCAGCCAGCCGCGGTGCGGGGTGCGGCCGCGGTCGACGAGGTCGGCGACGCTGATCCCGTCGGGGGCGACCGGTGCCTGCGGCAGCAGGCCCACGATCCGCGCGACCTCCTTCGTGGGCAGCTGCGCGATCGCGGATCCGTCCAGCAGCACGGCTCCGCTGCGCGGCTTCAGCAGCCGGGCGAGGGTGCGCAGCAGGGTCGACTTGCCGCAGCCGTTGCCGCCGACGATCATCGTGATCCCGGATCCGGGGAGCGTCAGGTCGAGTCCGTCGATGACCGGGTCGCCGTCGTAGCCGACGATCAGGGCATTCGCCTCGAGGGTGTGCGAGCTCATGCGCGCGTGCGTCCTCTCATCAGGAGCCACAGCAGGAACGGCGCGCCGATCGCGCCGGTGACCACGCCGACGGGCAGCGTGATCGGGAACAGGTGCTGCCCGACCGCGTCGCCGGCGAGCACGATGATCGCGCCGAGGAGCGCCGAGACCAGGGGGAGCGCCGCGTCGCGCCGGACGAGCCGCAGGGCGATGGGTCCGGCCAGGAATGCGACGAACGAGATCGGCCCGGTCAGCGAGGTCGCCACCGCGATGAGCAGCACCGCGCACAGGATCAGCAGGATCCGGGAGCGCTGCGGGCGAGCGCCGAGCGCCGTCGCGGAGTCGTCGCCGAGGCGGAGGACCGGCAGCGCCCGCGCCGCCAGCAGGCCGATCGCCAGCAGCACCACGAGCACGGGCGCGGTCGGGGCCAGCTGATCCCAGAGGCTGCGGCTGAGGGATCCGGCCATCCACACGGTCGCCTGCTCGGCGGCCTTGACGTCGGAGCGCGTGAGCACATAGCTGATCACGGCCTGGAGAGCTGCGGCGACGCCGATGCCGACCAGCACGAAGCGCAGGCCCGAGAGACCGCGGCGGTACGCGAGCACCCAGATCAGGAGCGCCGTCGCGAGACCGCCGGCGACGGCCGCGCCGGACACCACGAGCCCGGACGCGCCGAAGAACGAGATGGCGGTGATCGCCGCGGCGCTGGATCCCGTGCTGATGCCGATCACGTCCGGGCTCGCGAGCACGTTGCGCAGCAGCGTCTGGAACAGCATGCCGCCGAGGCCGAACGCGGCCCCCGCCAGCAGGGCGCCGACGGTACGGGGCAGACGCAGCTCGACCACGGCGAAGCTCACTCCGGGCACGGCCTGTCCGGTGAGCGCGCGCAGCACGTCGGGCAGGGCCAGGGTCTTCGCGCCGAAGAGGAGTCCGGCGATGCACAGCGCCAGGACGACGACGGCGAGTCCCGCGATGAGCGCGGCGTCGCGCACCGCGTTGCGGCGACGCGCGGTGCGGAGCCGCTCCGCGGGTGTGGTGCCGGGGGCGGTGCGGGCGGTGTCGAGGACCGTCACAGTCCCACCGCCTTGCGACGGCGCAGGAGGGCGATGAACACGGGGGCGCCGACCACCCCGGTGACGATGCCCACCTCGAGCACGCCGGGGCGCGCCAGGATCCGCCCGGTCACGTCGCAGACGAGCAGGAACGTCGCACCGGCCGCGGCGGAGAGCGGCACGATCCAGCGGTAGTCGCTGCCGGCGAGGAAGCGGACCGCGTGCGGAACCGCGAGCCCGACGAAGCCGATGGGGCCGGCGAGGGCCGTGGCCGTGCCGCACAGGAGCACGACCGCGAGCACGGCGGTGAGGCGGGAGGCTCCGACGCGCACGCCCAGCCCGCGGGCGACGTCGTCCCCGAGGGCGAGCGCGTTCAGCCGGCCCGAGCAGGCGACCGCGAGCACGGCTCCCACGGCGAGGAGCCCGCTCAGCTGCGCGAGCGAGGAGAACGACGCCGCGGTGAGGGATCCGACCTGCCAGAACCGGAAGCTCTCCAGCGTCGATTGGTCGACGATGAGGATCCCGGTGATCACGGCCGTCGCGATCGCCGTGACCGCGGCACCCGCGAGGGCGAGCGTCACCGGGGTCGCACCCCCGGGACTCGCCGCGGCGGCGCCGTAGCCGAGCACGACCGCCACGGCCGCGCCGGCCAGAGCACACCACACGATCACGAGCGGCGCCTGCCACCCGAACAGGGTCATCCCGAGCACCACGAACAGCGACGCCCCCGCGTTCACGCCCAGCAGCCCGGGGTCGGCGAGCGGGTTGCGGGCCATGCCCTGCATGAGGGCGCCCCCCATGCCGAGCGCCGCGCCGACGAGCAGCCCGGTGATCGTCGTGGGCACCCGGGAGAGCACGGCCGCCTGGTCGGTGGATCCGTCGGGGCGCAGGAACGCGTCCCACACGGCGCCGAGCGGCACGATGCGCGCACCCAGCGCCAAGGAGAGCACTGTCGCGGCGAGCAGGGCGACCAGGCACACGACGAGCGCCCACGTCGGGGACGGACGCACGCGACGGCGTGCCTCGGATCCCGACGTGGGTGTCGTCGGCGCAGGGGCGAGGGTCATCAGGCCTTGGCGGCGGCCTCGCCGAGCATCTTGGCGTAGGTCGGCAGCGCCCACGGGATGGACAGCACGGTGGGCGCGGAGACGGCCATGAGAAGGGCCTCGTCGTTCACGAGCACGGCGGATCCCTTCTTCACGGCGGGGATCCGGCTGAGCAGCGGATCGTTCTGAAGGGTCGACAGGTCGCCGCCCTGCACGTAGACGACCGCGACGTCGGCGTCGAGCTTGCCGGCCTGCTCGGCCGAGATCGTGCCGACGAAGCCCTTCTCGTTCTTGGCCAGGTCGGTGATCGAGGTCGGGGTGGCGAAGCCGAGGTCGTTCAGGTACTGCACGCGGGTGTCGCTCGGCACGTAGTACTGCACCTTGCCGAGATCCTTCGCGTCGACCCACATGACCATGCCGGTCTTGCCCTTGGCCGCCGGGTACTTCGCCATCTCGGTGGCCATGGCCTTCTCGGTGTCCGCGATCAGGGCCTTCGCCTCTGCGGACTTCCCGAGCGCGGTGCCGATCATCGTGGTGGAGTCGCGCCAGGACGTGCCCCAGGGGGCGCCCGGGTAGGCGACGGTGGGCGCGATCTTGGTGAGGGTGTCGTACTCCTGCTTCGTGAGGCCGGAGTTGGTGCCCAGGATCAGATCCGGCGAGGTGTCGGCGATCTTCTCGTAGGGGATGCCGTCGGTCTCGTCGTGAATCGGCGGGAGCGTCGCCTTGTCGGCGTCGATCGCCTTCTTCGTCCACTCCAGGTAGCCGTCGCCGTCCGGGTCGCCGAAGGTCGCTTTCGGGATCGTGACCGGGATGGTGCCCAGGGCGATCGCGGCGTCGAAGCTGCCCCAGCCGATCGTGGCGACGCTCTTGGGCGCCGACTCGACGACGGTCTTGCCGTAGACGTGCTCGACGGTGGCGGGGAATCCGCCGACGGAGGAACCGGTTCCGGTGGCACCGGGCGCGGATCCGGTGGAGCACGCCGAGAGTGCGAGAGCGCCGGCGGTCAGGAGGCTGAGAACGGCCGCGCCGCGGCGCAGGCGGAGGGAGGGCATAGGTCTCCTCGAGGAAGGCAACGGGTAGATAGGTAAGCCTAACCTATGCTGTCCGAGCTCGGAGGAGCATCGTGCGACCCCGCGGAATTCTGGCGGCTCGCGCAGGGGGACGAGGGTGGACAGAGAAGCGGAGGACCACCCGAATGGGCGGCCCTCCGCAATGAGGTTCAGCGACGCTCGATCACCTTCGTGACTGCTCCTGCGGCCAGCAGGATCAGTCCGGCGAAGAGCAGGAACGGGTCGTAGGACCCGGTCTGCGCGAGAGAGCCGTTCCTCGGGGTTGCTGCATGCAGGCTGCGTGCGGCCCCCACGAGACCGCGGGTCACGTGGGACACGACCTGGACTCCAGCGTTGCCGGCGCCCGGACCGGTCGCTCCGGTGCCTGTCCCGGGCGTTCCGGTGCCGGGTGTGCCCGGAGTGCCCGTGCCCGGGGTTCCGGGAACGGTGGGCGAACCGGGAAGGGATCCCGTGATCCCGCCGATCACGCCGGGGAGGGATCCGGTGATCCCGCCGACGACACCGGGCAGCGCGCCTGTGATCCCGCCGACGACGCCGGTGAGCGTCGACGGAAGGGACCCGGTGACACCGCCGACGAGGCCGCCGAGGTCACCGATGGGCAGGTTCGGCAGGCCCGGGAGGGTGCTGCCGTTGCCCGGGGTGCCGCCGGTTCCGGGAAGACCCGGAATCGAGGGCAGGCCGGGGACGGTGGGCAGCCCCGGAAGGCTGCCGGTGATTCCGCCGAGGACTCCGCCGAGGTTGGGCAGGCCCGTGCCCGGGTGCGGCTCACCAGGGAGGATCCCCGAGAGAGCACCCGTCAGGTTCCCAAGACCGGGCAGGCCCGGGAGGGTTCCGCCGTTGCCGGGGGTTCCCGTTCCCGGGACGGTGGGCAGGCCCGGCAGGTTGCCGGTCAGTCCGCCGAGTGCGCCGGTGACGGCACCGATGGGCAGGTTGGGCAGGCCCGGCAGGGTTCCGCCGTTGCCGGGGGTTCCCGGGTTACCGGATCCCGGGAGCCCCGGGACGGTGGGCAGCCCCGGAAGGCCACCCGTGATTCCGCCGAGGACTCCGCCGAGGTTCGGCAGACCTGGGAGAGTGCTGCCGTTGCCCGGGGTGCCGCCGGTTCCGGGGAGACCCGGGATCGAGGGCACCCCGGAACCGGCGGGCAGCCCCGGAAGGCTGCCCGTGATCCCGCTGAGGACTCCGCCGAGGTTCGGCAGGCCCGGGAGGGTGCTGCCGTTGCCCGAGGTTCCGGTTCCCGGGAGGCCCGGGATCGAGGGCAGGCCGGGGACGGTGGGCAGCCCCGGAAGGCTGCCGGTGATCCCGCTGAGGACTCCGCCGAGGTTCGGCAGGCCGGCACCGGGGTTCGGCTCGCCGGGGAGGACGCCCGTGAGGGCCCCGGTCAAGCCGCCGAGGTTCGGCAGACCCGGGAGGGCACTGCCGTTGCCCGGGGTGCCGCCGGTTCCGGGAAGACCCGGAATCGAGGGCAGACCGGGGACGGTGGGCAGCCCCGGAAGGCTGCCGGTGATCCCGCCGAGGATCCCGCCGAGGTTG
>NZ_JBHWXR010000003.1:0-622301 GCF_042729315.1 Microbacterium sp. NPDC060117 | reverse complement strand
GGGCAGGCCCGGGAGGGTTCCGCCGTTGCCGGGGGTTCCCGGGTTGCCGGTTCCCGGGAGGCCCGGGATCGTGGGCAGACCGGGGACGGTGGGCAGCCCCGGAAGGCTGCCGGTGATTCCGCCGAGGATCCCGCCGAGGTTGGGCAGGCCCGGGAGGGTTCCGCCGTTGCCGGGGGTTCCCGGGTTGCCGGTTCCCGGGAGGCCCGGGATCGTGGGCAGACCGGGGACGGTGGGCAGGCCGGGGAGGCTACCCGTGATTCCGCCGAGGATCCCGCCGAGGTTCGGCAGGCCCGGGAGGGTTCCCCCGTTGCCGGGGGTTCCGGTTCCCGGGAGGCTCGGGACGGTGGGCAGGCCGCCGGTCAGGTTGCCGAGGACCGGCAGGGTGACCGAGGCGTGCGGTGCGGTGGTACCGGTGGTGGGGACGGCCGCGTCGACGTAGACGTTGGTGGCGTCGGTGCCGATGCGGTCGGTGGTGGACACGCCGTTGGGGCCTGCGGTGAGGTCCCAGACGTCCTTGATTCCGAGGACGTTGAGGTTCTTACCGACGTTGAGCCCGTTCGGGGTGGCGCCGGCGTGAACCGAACCAACACCGGGAATGGGAACGGTGATCACACCCGTGTTGCCGCCGGTGCCGGGCAGGCCCGGAACAGAGGGCAGGCCCGGGAGGGATCCGGTCAGACCACCCAGCGCACCGGTGATCGCACCGATGGGCAGGGACGGAAGGCCCGGAAGGCTGCCACCGGGGGTGCCTCCGGTGCCGGGCAGACCCGGAACGGAGGGCAGACCCGGGAGACCGCCGGTGATCCCGCCGAGGTTCGGCAGGGTGATGCCAGCGTGTCCCGGCGTGGTGCCGGTGGTGGGCAGGGCCGCGTCGACGTAGACGTTGGTGCTGTCAGTGCCGATGCGGTCCGTGGTGGAGACGCCGTTCGGGCCTGCGGTGAGGTCCCAGACGTCCTTGACTCCAAGGACGTTCAGGTTCTTACCGACGTTCAGGCCGTTCGGGGTGGTGCCGGCGTGAACCGTGCCGACTCCGGGAACCGGAATCGTGATCACACCCGTGTTGCCACCGGTGCCGGGGAGACCTGGAACCGAGGGCACGCCCGGGACGGACGGCAGACCCGGGAGGGATCCGGTCAACCCGCCGAGCACACCGGTGAGGTCACCGATGGGCAGGGTGGGCAGGCCCGGGAGGGTTCCGCCGCCGTTGCCCGGGAAGCCCGGGACGGACGGCAGGCCCGGGAGACCGCCGGTGATTCCGCCGAGGTTCGGCAGCGTCACCGACGCGTGCGGGGCCGTGGTCCCGTTCGTCGGAACCGCTGCGTCGACATAGACATTGGTGGCGTCAGTGCCGATGCGGTCGGTGGTGCTCACTCCGTTGGGGCCTGCGGTGAGGTCCCAGACGTCCTTGATTCCGAGGACGTTGAGATTCTTGCCGACGTTCAGGCCGTCAGGGGTGGTGCCGGCGTGAACGCTGCCGACACCGGGAATGGGAACCGTGACGAGACCCGTTCCCGGAGTTCCACCGGTGCCCGGGAGACCCGGTACCGAGGGCAGCCCCGGAACGGAGGGCAGGCCTGGAAGGCTGCCGGTGATTCCGCCGAGGATTCCGCCGAGGTTCGGCAGGCCCGGGATCGAGGGCAGCCCCGGAATGGTTCCTCCTCCATTACCTCCGGGGGTGCCGCCGGTGCCCGGAATGCCGGGAAGGGATCCGCCGCCGGGAAGCCCCGGGACGGTGGGGAGACCGCCGGTGATTCCGCCGAGGTTCGGAAGCGTCACCGACGCGTGCGGGGCCGTGGTCCCGTTCGTCGGAACCGCTGCGTCGACGTAGACGTTGGTGGCGTCGGTGCCGATGCGGTCCGTGGTGGAGACGCCCTTGGGGCCGGCGGTGAGGTCCCAGACGTCCTTGACTCCGAGGACGTTGAGATTCTTTCCGACGTTCAGGCCGTCAGGGGTGGTGCCGGCGTGAACGCTGCCGACACCGGGGACGGGAACCGTGACGACACCCGTGTTGCCGGTGCCTGGGAGACCCGGAACCGAGGGCAGCCCCGGAAGGGACGGGAGTGCCGGCAGGCTGCCGGTCAGACCGCCCAGGACTCCACCGAGATTCGGCAGACCGGGAAGGGATCCTCCGGTGCCCGGGGTTCCGCCGTTACCGGGCAGACCCGGAACGGTGGGCAGGCCCGGGAGACCGCGGGTGATTCCGCCGAGGTTCGGCAGCGTCACGCCGGCGTGCGGGGCCGTGGTCCCGTTCGTCGGGACGGCTGCGTCGACGTAGACGTTCGTGGCGTCCGTGCCGATGCGGTCAGTTGTAGACACGCCCTTGGGGCCGGCGGTGAGGTCCCAGACGTCCTTGATTCCGAGGACGTTCAGGTTCTTTCCGACGTTCAGGCCGTCAGGGGTGGTGCCGGCGTGAACGCTTCCGACACCGGGGATGGGAACCGTGACGACACCCGTTCCCGGAGTTCCACCCGTCCCAGGGAGACCCGGAAGGGATCCGGTCAGACCGCCCAGGATCCCACCGAGGTTCGGCAGGCCCGGGACGGACGGCAGGCCCGGGAGACCGCCGGTGATTCCGCCGAGGTTCGGCAGCGTCACCGACGCGTGCGGGGCCGTGGTCCCGTTCGTCGGAACCGCTGCGTCGACATAGACATTGGTGGCGTCAGTGCCGATGCGGTCGGTGGTGCTCACTCCGTTGGGGCCTGCGGTGAGGTCCCAGACGTCCTTGATTCCGAGGACGTTCAGGTTCTTACCGACGTTGAGCCCGTTCGGGGTGGCGCCGGCGTGAACCGAACCGACCCCCGGGAGGGGAACCGTGATCACGCCCGGAGCTCCGCCACTCCCCGGCAGGCCCGGAATGCCTGGCAGCGAACCACCAGGAAGCCCAGGAAGCCCAGGAAGACCCGGAAGACCCGGGGTGCCGCCGTTGCCGGGCAGGCCGGGAACGGTGGGCAGACTCGGCAGGTGTCCGGTGATTCCGCCGATCGTGCCGGTGACACCGCCGAGGGTGTCGCCGATGTTCGGCAACCCCGGCAGCGACGGGATGCCCGGGAGCCCGGGTGTGCCGCCGTTGCCCGGGAGGCCCGGGACGGTAGGCAGGCCAGGAACGGTGGGAAGACCGCCGGTGATTCCGCCGAGGGCGCCGGTGACGCCGGACGTGGCGGCGTCGGCGACCCCGTTGACGGTGTCGGCGACGCCATCGCCCGCCGCCGCGACGACCGGGCCGACGGAGTCCGCAGCGCCGCCGGTGGCGGCGTGCGTGACGTCGTCGACGGTGTTCGCCACACCGGTCGTCGCCGCGTCGGTGACGCCGCTGACGGTGTCCACGGCGCCATCGGTCGCGGCCGTGGCGGCCTGGACGACGGAGCTCGTGACGTCGGGGACGGAGGGGACCGTAGGCAGACCCGGATCCGTGCCCCCACCCGAGGGGACCGTTCCCGTGACCGTGCCGAGCGTGTCGCCGACGAGCTGCGAGACGTCCTGCGTGACCGCAGGAAGACCGCCGGTTCCTCCGCTTCCGCCCTGCGACGGACCGCAGGCTCCGGCCACGAGGTTCGTGACCGCGGTGAGTGTGCTGCCGACGACGTTGCAGCCGCAGTCGGCGCCATTGGGTGGCGCCTCTGCGGCATTCGCCGCCGTCGCGCCGGCGAGAGTGATCCCGCCCGCGATGAGCGTGCCCCAGAGAGCACGCTTGACGATGCGATTCATGTTCTCTTTCCTTCTGATCTGGGGATGCGCGAATGCGCGATGACACGTGCCGCCTCGAGGGCGGTCGTGCCCCGATCAGTCGGGAGAGGAGTCGTGGTCCGCGACCGGCGAGACCGGCAGGCGGTCATCGCCTGCGGATCCGGTGCGGACGGTCAGCAGACGGTCGCCCGCCGACAGGGAAGAGATGGTGCCGAAGAGGCGCACGTCGCTCGTGCTGCCACCGGATGCGGATCCGGTGCCGGGCACCCCGAACTCAGACGTCGGGGAACCCGACGGATGCCGCGCGGGCGCCGCGGGTGCGGTCGCCGCCGGGGGCGCGGAGAGCGCTGCCGTGAGGACGTCATCGACCGCGGGAAGCGCTGGCTGCGCCCCATCCAGGGCGGATGGGAGCACGACAGGCGGAATCGATGCGGAGGAGACCGGCTCCCGCGTGCCATGGGGAGCGGGAACGGTGGGGGCTCCGACCGGATCCGAGACCGACGGTGAGGGCACGAGAGCGGCTGCGCCCCGTACCGTCTCGGTCACGGTGCCGACGGTGCCGTCGACGGAGACGGCGATCCGCGGGAGTGCAGCGGTCACGGCGTCGAGGGTCGTCGGAACTCGATGCAGCACGGCGTTGACCGGCGCGAGCACGGGGCTCAGCGCCGGGGCGACGGTGTCAGCGGTCGTCGTGACGGCGTCGATCGCCGCGCCGGCGGTCTGATCGACTCCTTGCACGACCGGAAGGACTGTCTCGACGATCGGTGCGATCAGGGGTGCCGCGGGCGCGGAGGCCTCCGCGGGCGCCGGGCCTGCTTCGGAGACGGACGCCGTGTCCGTGATCGCGTCAGCGACGGGAGCGGGGAGCACCTCGGAGACGGAGGTCTGCACGGCCGAGAGCGTGCTCTGCACGGTGACCGGCGCTTCGGCGATCGAGTTCTGGACCGCACCGACGGTGCTCTGCAGCGCGCCGATGATGCTCGGGGGTGGTGGGGGTGCGGTTTCCGCCGCCTGCGCGGATCCGGATCCGAAGGCGATCGACAGCGCCATCCAGCCGAGGGCGAGGAATCCGCCCGCGATCGCACCGGGGACGAATCCCCGTAGCGACCACGCGCGACCCTGCATGATTACCCCCCGATATATCACTTACCGCACAAGGTATGCCCCGGAGAGGGTTCTGTCCAGAGGCAGGTTTCGTTGTTTCACACCGCTTCACCCGGGAGACCGCGGTGCTGCCGCGACGCGCCCAGGTGTCCCGCACTGACGTAGCGTTGATGTGTGAGTTCTCCCGCCCTCGATGTGGCCGCCGTCCGCGCCGACTTCCCCCTGCTCGCCGAATCCGTGAACGGGGCTCCGCTGGCGTACCTCGACTCCGCCGCGACGAGCCAGAAGCCCCGCGTCGTGCTCGATGCCGAGCGCGACTTCCTGGAGCGCTCCAACGCGGCCGTGCACCGCGGGGCGCACACGCTCGCCGCTGAGGCGACGGAGCTCTACGAGGATGCCCGTGCGGCCGTGGCCGGTTTCGTGGGCGCGCATAAGGACGACCTGGTCTGGACGCACGGCGCCACCGAGGGCCTGAACCTGGTGGCGTACGCGATCGGAAACGCGACCGCCGGGCGTGGGCTGCCGGAGAGCGCCCGCTTCGCGCTGCAGCCGGGTGACGAGCTCGTCGTGACCGAGGCGGAGCACCACGCGAACATCGTCCCCTGGCAGGAGCTGGCCGCCCGCACGGGCGCCGTCCTGCGCGTGATCCGGATCCGCGACGACGGATCCCTCGACCTCGATCACGCCGCGGAGGTCATCGGGTCCCGCACCCGCGTCGTCGCCTTCACGCACGTCTCGAACGTGCTCGGCATCGTGAACCCGGTGGCGGCTGTGGTCGCGCTGGCGCGCGAGGTCGGCGCGCTCACCGTGCTCGACGCCTGCCAGTCGGCACCGCATCTGCCGCTCGACCTTCCCGCGCTCGGCGTCGACCTCGCCGTGTTCTCCGGTCACAAGATGCAGGGCCCGTACGGGATCGGCGGCCTGTACGGACGTCGCGAGATCCTCGAGGCGCTGCCGCCCTTCCTCACCGGCGGCTCGATGATCACCCGTGTCACGTTCGAGCGCACCGAGTTCCTCCCGCCGCCGCAGCGCTTCGAGGCCGGAACGCAGCCGGTGTCGCAGGCGATCGCCCTCGCCGCCGCCGTCCGATATCTCGAGGGTCTCGGCATGGACGCGGTGCACGCGTACGAGGCCGAGCTCGAGCAGCGCCTGCGCACCGGGCTCGGCGTGATCGACGGCGTGCGCCTGCTCGGCGCCGCGGACGGTGCCGAACGGGTAGCGCTGCAGGCCTTCGTCGTCGATGGTGTGCACGCGCATGACGTCGGCCAGTTCCTCGACTCCCGCGGTGTCGCCGTGCGCGTCGGGCACCACTGCGCCGAGCCCGTGCACGCCCGCCTCGGCGTGACCGCCTCGGTACGCGCCTCCGCCGCGCTCTACAACACGGCGGACGAGGTGGATCGGATGCTCGACGCCGTCTCGGGCGTGCGGGCGTTCTTCGGGGTCTCCGGATCCCCCGACCAGCAGGAGGTGCCCGCGTGAGCGGCCTCGAAGACCTCTACCAGGAGCTCATCCTGGACCACTCCAAGCGCCCGCATGGCAAGGGCCTCCTCGGTGCGGAGGGCGACCCCCACACCGCCGAGTCGCACCAGCGCAACCCGATCTGCGGCGACGAGATCACCCTGCGGGCTCGCGTCTCCGATGACGGCGAGCGCATCACCGAGGTGAGCTGGGAGGGATCCGGCTGTTCGATCTCCCAGGCCTCCGCCTCGATGCTCACCGAGCTCGTGGTCGGCCACTCGCGGGCCGAGGCGGGGGAGCTCATCGACGGATTCCGCGAGGCGCTGCGATCGCGCGGCGCCATGGAGCTCGACGAGGACGTGTACGGCGACGCGGCGGCCCTGACCGGCGTCTCCCGCTACGTCGCGCGCGTCAAGTGCGCGATGCTCGGCTGGGTCGCCCTGGAGGACGCGCTGCGCAAGGCCTGACGATCCCGGCCCCCTTTGGGGTCGTTGAGCGAGGACGCGCAGCGACCGAGTCGAAACGCCGTCACCTCGCGAGGCCACGCGCGTTTCGTCTCGGTCGTCCGCTTCGCGGTCGTCCTCGCTCAACGACCTCGGGGTGGGTCGCGGAGTGTTACGGGGTTTGTTACGCCGGAGTCCTCGGATCCGGAACCGTCGGGTACCTTGACACCGTGGCCCTGACCTGTCGTTGTTGTCTCTGAGCGCGATCCGCGCTCCTTCGACGACCACAGACAGCCCGCGCCCTTCGAGCGCGACCACCGTTCAGGACATCTTCCGTGCGCTACGCCAGCCACGTCGCCGATCTCGTCGGCTCGACGCCCCTCGTCCGTCTCTCCTCCGTCACCGGCGCGACCGCGACCCGCGGGGCGATCCGCGCGACCGTGCTCGCCAAGATCGAGTACTTCAACCCCGGTGGATCCGCGAAGGACCGCATCGCACGATCGATCGTCGACGCCGCGGAGCGCGACGGGCTGCTCCGGCGCGGCGGCACGATCGTCGAGGCCACGAGCGGAAACACCGGCGTCGGCCTGGCGCTGGTCGCTCTGCAGCGCGGCTATCGCATGGTGTTCGTCGTGCCCGACAAGTTCGACGGGCCCAAGGTCGCGACGCTCCGGGCCTACGGCGCCGAGGTCGTCGTCACGCCCACGTCGGTGCCGCCGGAGCACCCGGAGTCGTATTACTCCGTCGCGGCACGGCTGGCCCGTGAGATCCCCGGAGCCTTCAATCCCAATCAGTTCGCGAACCAGAACGGTCCCCGCGGACACTACGAATCGACCGGTCCGGAGATCTGGACCGACACGGACGGCAGGGTCACGCACTTCGTCGCCGGCATCGGCACCGGCGGCACGATCAGCGGCACCGGCCGCTACCTCAAGGAGGCGAGCGGCGGACGCGTGCAGGTGATCGGCGCGGATCCCGAGGGCTCCATCTACTCCGGCGATGAGATCCACTCCTATCTCGTCGAGGGCGTCGGCGAGGACTTCCTGCCGGCCACGTTCGACCCTGCCGTGGTCGACGGCTACGAGCGGATCTCCGACGCGGAGTCGTTCGCGATGACCCGTCGGCTCGCCCGCGAGGAGGGCCTGCTCGTCGGCGGGTCCAGCGGCATGGCCGTGGTGGCCGCGCTCCGCGTCGCCGAGCGCCTGGCGGAGGAAGACATGGTCGTCGTGCTGCTGCCCGACCACGGCCGCGGCTACCTGGACAAGCTCTACGACGACGACTGGATGACCGGGCACGGGTTCGACGTGGACGACGTGCCGAGCCATGTTTCGTCTCTGCGTTCCGACTCGCCTTCGGCTCGCTCGACGAACACGGCGTCGCCGTCCTCGCTCAACGACCCCGCAGAAGCCGCTTCGGCTGCCGACGCGAACGACGAAACCCAGTGAAAGGGATCCGACATGACCATCGAGACCGACAAGACCGCCACCGCCGCCATCCACGCGGGCCAGGCGGCTGACCCGTACACCGGCGCGGTGATCCCGCCGCTGCACCTGTCGACGACGTTCGTGCAGGACGGCATCGGCGGGCTCCGCCAGGGCTACGAGTACGGCCGCAGCGGAAACCCGACGCGGGACGCCCTTCAGCAGCAGCTCGCGGCGCTCGAGGGCGGCACGCACGCCTACTCGTTCGCCTCGGGCCTCGCCGCGGAGGACACCCTCCTGCGCGCGATCCTGCAGCCGGGCGACCACGTGCTGCTCGGCAACGACGTCTACGGCGGCACGTTCCGGCTCATCTCACGGGTGCTCGGCGCCTGGGGCGTGACGGTGCAGGTGGTCGACATGAGCGACACCGAAGCGGTGCGCGCGGCCGTCGCAGCGAAGGCGCCCCGTGTGCTGTGGGTCGAGACGCCCTCGAACCCTCTGCTGCGCATCTCCGACATCGCCGCGCTCGCAGAGATCGGGCACGATGCCGGATCCGTCGTCGTGGTCGACAACACGTTCGCCACTCCGGTGCTGCAGCGTCCGCTGGAGCTCGGCGCCGACGTGGTCGTGCACTCCACGACGAAGTACCTCGGCGGGCACTCGGACGTGGTCGGCGGGGCGGTGGTGCTGAAGGACGCCGAGCTCGCCGAGAGGATCGGCTTCCTGCAGTTCGCCGTGGGCGCGGTGTCGGGGCCGTTCGACGCCTGGCTCACCACGCGCGGCATCAAGACGCTGCCGGTGCGGATGCGCCAGCACGACGAGAACGCGCAGGCCGTGGCCGAGTTCCTCGACGCGCACCCCCGCGTGGCCCGGGTCTACTACCCGGGCTTGCCGTCCCACCCCGGGCATGACCTGGCCGCGCGGCAGATGTCGGGCTTCGGTGGCATCGTCTCGGTCGCGCTGGAGTCGGGCGAGGCCGCTCGTCGCTTCGCCGAGTCGACGCGCGTGTTCCAGCTCGCCGAGTCCCTCGGTGGTGTGGAGTCGCTCGTCAACTACCCCGACGCGATGACGCACGCCTCTGTGCGGGGCACCGAGGCGGCCGTGCCCGTCGAGGTCGTGCGCCTCTCGGTCGGGCTGGAGGACGTCTCCGACCTGCTCGCAGACCTCGAGCAGGCGCTGGCCGTCTGAGGCCTCGACGCCCCGGTGCCCCCATGCCCGGTTTCGAGGAGCGATGTTCGTCGTCCGCGCGGTGATCTCGGAGCAGACATTGCTCCTCGAAAGCCGGGTTCACCCGCGGAGGGCGGCCTCCAGTGCCGCGAGCCGGGCGGCCGGATCGCCGGAGAGCTCGAGGATCCGCGCCGTGCCGGTGAGCTCTTCGTCGTCGGTCAGCGCCCGCAGCGCCTCGTCCATGGCCTCGCGCAGCTCGGGATCCTCTTCCTCGGGCACGGTGATGCCGTCATCGAGCCCGAGGAGGACCAGCAGGTCGACGCCTGCCATGGCCTCCGCGGCGAGTGGGGCCTCGCGCCGGAACAGCTCAGCGGCCCGCGGGGACCGGTCCAGGTCGTCGAGCGCGGCGAGATAGGCGAGGAAGTCGAGCGGCCCGCGCTCCGCGATCACGGATCCCCCCAGGTCCGGGTCGAGGAGCCGGTCCGCGCTGATCCGCAGCTGCGCGACGAGGGATCCGGATCCGTGCGCCTCGTCCACGAACTCGAACGGATCCGGCAGGACGGCGAACTCCGGATGCGCGAGGGAGAAGTCCGAGATCAGGGTGCTCTTGCCGGTCGCGTGCGTGCCGGAGACGACGATGCGCATGCCCGGAGTCTACGATCCGCGGGTGCGGCAGGAGGCGGCGGGCTGCTGCAGGGTGTCGGATCTCGGCTGCGGAGACCGTAGCCTGACGTCATGACGGACATCGCCTGGTCGGACGGACGCTGGACCCACGATCCCGAAGAGGTCGTCGAGGATCGGGGTGATCTCGTCGTGACCGCGGCCGAGGGCAGCGACGCGTGGCGGACCACGTCATACGGTTTCGTGCACGACAGCGAGCACGCGCTCCTCGCGCCGTTCGAGGTCGATACGGCCGTGGAGGTGGAGTTCACCGCGGCGTTCTCCGCGCAGTTCGACCAGGCCGGGGTCTTCGTGCGCGCCTCGGTCGAGCGCTGGGTCAAGGCGGGCGTCGAGTTCGCCGACGGGCGGCCCCAGGTGGGCGCGGTCGTCACGGACGGGCTGTCGGACTGGTCGCTCGCTCCCGTGCCGGAATGGGCGGACCGCCGCATCCTGGTGCGGGTGAGCCGTGGCTCGGACGCGCTCACGGTGCGCGCGGGTGTCCTCGGAGAGCCGCTCCAGCTGGTGCGCGTGCTGCCGTTCCCGTCGTCGCTCCCCGCGGATGCGGGGCCGTTCGTGTGCGCGCCGACGCGTGCCGGGCTCGCCGTGCGACTGCACGCCTGGCGTGTGGTCGAGGCCGACGGCGCCCTGCACTGAGCCCTCGCCCGCGCGCCACGTGTCTCGCCCGCACGCCACGTGTTCGGCGCGGCGTCCGAGTGGCGAGGTCTGCCGGTCGGAACCGGGAGCCTTCTCGGATGCGGAATACCCCCTGGGGGTATATGGTTGTCGATATCGGATACCCGGACGGGGTATCGGACGGAGGAGATGACATGACCACCACCGAGTACCAGGTGACCGGGATGACCTGCGGGCACTGCGAGATGTCCGTGCGCCGGGAAGTCGGCGGCATCGCCGGCGTCGATGGCGTCGAGGTGAGTGCTTCGACGGGCCGCCTCGTGGTGACCTCGACGACCGAGCTCGACGACGCCAGCGTCCTCGCCGCCGTCGACGAGGCCGGCTACCGGGCGGTTCGCGCCTGATGAACACCGCGGGACGCCTGGGCCTGTACGGTGCGGCGCTCGCGGCGGCCTTCGCCGTGGCGTTCGGCGCCGCGGCCCTGGCGGCCCCGCGCGGAGCAGTACCGCAGAGCATGCAGCACGAGGAGGAGACCGAGATGGACCAGCACGACGCCCACGGATCCAGCGCACACGGAACCGAGGACCACAGCGCGCACGGCGCCGCAGGGGAGAGCCTCGCGGGGGTCTCCCTGTCGGCCGGCGGGTTCACGCTCGCGCCGGTCTCCGCGCCGGCCAGCGTGGGCGAGCAGGGCACGCTGAGCTTCCGGATCCTCGACGCCGACGGCGCCCCGGTCACGGCCTACACGCCGCAGCACGAGAAGGAGCTGCACCTGATCGTGGTGCGCAGCGACGGCACCGGGTTCCGGCACGTGCACCCCGTGCTCGACGCCGCCGGCGGCACCTGGAGCATCCCGTGGATGTGGGACGCCGCCGGCTCGTACCGCGTGTTCGCGGACTTCGCGGCCGCGGGGGCGGATCCGGTCACGCTCACCCGCACGATCGACGTCTCCGGAGCGTTCGCACCGGTCGCGCTCGCATCGAGTGCCGAGACGACGGTGGACGGCTTCGACGTCAGCGTCGACGGGGATCTGATCCCCGGATCCGCCTCCGAGCTGACGGTGACCGTCCGTCGCGGCGACGCTCCCGTCACCACGTTGCAGCCCTACCTCGGCGCCTACGGGCACCTCGTGGCGCTGCGCGAGGGTGACCTGGCCTACCTGCACGTGCACCCCGAAGGCGCGGAGCCGACGCCGGGCGCGACCTCGGGGCCGGACGTCCGCTTCTCCGCCCATGTGGGCACCGCGGGGCGCTACCTGCTCTACTTCGATTTCCAGGTGGAGGGGTCCGTGCACACGGCCGCCTTCGTGCTGGACGCGACGACGCACAATCACTGACCCCGGCACGACCGGCCGACGTCGAAAGGAGACGCACCCATGACCGCGAACGCGAACAGCGTGGAGCTCGAGATCGGCGGGATGACCTGCGCCTCCTGCGCGAACCGGATCGAGAAAACCCTGAACAAGATCGACGGGGTCACCGCCACCGTGAACTACGCGACGGAGAAGGCGAGGGTGTCGTTGCCGGACGGTTTCGACCCTTCCGCGCTCATCGCCCAGGTCGAGGACATCGGCTACACGGCCGTGCTCCCGGCACCGCCGGTCGTCGCGGCGCCGGACGGTCCGGGTCCGGACGCTTCGGAGGCCACGCCGGACGACCCTGAGCTGCGCTCGCTGCGCACCCGGCTGCTGGTCAGCACGATCCTCACCGTGCCCGTCATCGCGATGGCGATGATCCCCGCGCTGCAGTTCACGTACTGGCAATGGGCCTCGCTCGCGCTCGCCGCCCCCGTGATCGTGTGGGGCGCGTGGCCGTTCCATCGCGCCGCGTGGCTGAACCTGCGCCACGGCGCGGCCACGATGGACACCCTCATCTCGATGGGCACGCTGGCCGCGTTCGGCTGGTCGCTGTACGCCTTGTTCCTCGGCGCGGCGGGCACGCCGGGCATGCGGCACGAGTTCTCGTTCGCGCTGCAGGCAGGCGACGGCAGCGGCAACATCTACCTCGAGGTGGGGGCGGGGGTGACCGTCTTCATCCTCGCCGGACGGTACTTCGAGAAGCGCTCCAAGAGGCGTGCGGGCGCTGCGCTGCGCGCGCTGCTCGAACTCGGCGCGAAGGACGTGGCGGTGCTGCGGCGGTCCGCGGGCTCGGGAGACCAAACGCCGGGCGCCGCGACGGAAGAGGTCCGCATCCCCATCGGGCAGCTCGCCGTCGGCGACGAGTTCGTCGTGCGCCCGGGCGAGAAGATCGCCACGGACGGCGTCGTCGTCTCCGGATCCTCCGCGGTCGACGCCGCGATGCTCACCGGCGAATCCGTGCCCGTCGAGGTCGGCGCGGGCGATGCCGTCGCCGGAGCCACCGTCAACGCCGGCGGACGCCTGGTCGTCCGCGCGACGAGGATCGGATCCGACACCCAGCTCGCCCAGATGGCGCGGCTCGTCGAAGACGCCCAGACCGGCAAGGCCGAGGTGCAGCGTCTCGCCGACCGGATCAGCGGAGTCTTCGTGCCGATCGTGATCGTGATCGCGGTGGCGACCCTCGGCGCCTGGCTCGGCGCCGGCTTCCCCGCCACGGCGGCGTTCACCGCAGCGGTCGCCGTGCTCGTGATCGCGTGTCCGTGCGCTCTCGGCCTCGCCACGCCGACGGCGCTGCTGGTGGGCACGGGGCGCGGGGCCCAGCTCGGCATCCTCATCAAGGGGCCGGAGGTGCTGGAGTCCACCCGTCGCGTCGACACGATCGTGCTCGACAAGACCGGCACCGTCACGAGCGGCCGCATGGAGGTCGCCGACGTCATCGCCGAGGACGGGACGGATCCGGCCGCGCTGCTGCGCCTCGCCGGTGCGCTGGAGAACGCGTCCGAGCACCCCATCGCCCAGGCGATCGCCCGGGCGGCGCGCTCGGGGTCGTCGAGCGAGTCCGTGGTCTTCCGCTCGGGGTCGTCGAGCGAGCGCGGCGAAACCGCGCGAGACGAGACGCGGTCCGTCGAGCTCCCATCCGTGGAGTCGTTCCAGAACCTCGAGGGCCGGGGTGTGCAGGGCGTCGTCGACGGTCACGCCGTGCTCGTCGGCCGGGAGGCGCTGCTCGCCGACTGGGCGCAGCACCTCAGCCCGCGGGTCGCTGCGGCGAAGGCGGAGGCCGAAGCCGGCGGCAAGACCGTCGTGGCGGTCGGATGGGACGGATCCGCTCGCGGCATCATCGTGATCGCCGACACCGTGAAGCCCACGAGCGCCGATGCGGTGGCGGAGCTCAAGCGCCTCGGCCTCACGCCGATTCTGCTCACGGGCGACAACGAGGCGGTCGCCCGGCGGGTCGCCGCGGAGGTCGGGATCGACGAGGTATCCGCCGAGGTGCTGCCCGAGGGCAAGGTCGATGTCGTCGCCCGGCTTCAGGCGGAGGGTCGCGTGGTCGCCATGGTGGGGGACGGGGTGAACGACGCGCCCGCGCTCGCCACAGCGGATCTCGGCATGGCGATGGGCACCGGCACCGACGTCGCGATCGAGGCGAGCGACATCACGCTCGTGCGCGGCGACCTGCGCACCGCGGCCGATGCGATCCGGCTGTCCCGCCGCACGCTCGGCACGATCAAGGCGAATCTGTTCTGGGCCTTCGCGTACAACGTGGCGGCGATCCCGATCGCCGCGCTGGGGCTGCTGAACCCGATGCTGGCCGGGGCCGCCATGGCGTTCTCCAGCGTGTTCGTGGTGGGCAACAGCCTGAGGCTGCGCCGGTGCCGTTGAGCCTCGGCCTACGGCTCGGCCCCGGGGTCTCGGCCGCGGTCCACCCCTGCTCCCGTCGCAGAATGTGTCGTTCTGAGCGCCTCATGGCGGCACCTTTTGCGACGGGAGCAGAACGAGCAGGCCCGGTCAGGCGCCGTGCCAGAAGATCGCGATGCCGGCGTTCAGCACGGCGAGGGCGCCGATCGTCCAGAAGGCCCCCGCGGTCGGCCGGCCCGCGCGCTCCCGCGTGATGACGACGCCGAAGGCGCCGCCGATGGCGAGGGCGACCACCAGCTTCACCCCCAGCTTGAGGTAGTCGAGATGCACGCCGGCGGGGAAGGGGATCGCGAGCAGCAGGCCCGACGCGATCATCACCCCCAGCCCCATGCGGAACAGCGTCGTGGTGACGTAGCGTCGTCGCACCGCCTGTGCGGCCCAGCCGCCGAGAAGCAGGGCGAAGCCGACGAGGTGCACGAGCACGAGGAGCTCGCGCAGCAGGGTCAAGAGGTCCATGGGGTCTCCGTTTCGGATCGGTCAGAGCGCGGCGGTCTTGCCGCCGTCGACGGGCAGCACCACGCCCGTCACGAAGGACGCCGCGGGCGAGGCCAGCCATGCGATCGCCTCGGCGACCTCCTCGGGGCGCCCCATCCGCTGCATCGGGACGAACCGGCCGATCCGTTCGCGCACCTCCGCGGGATAATCGAGCACCGAGCCCGACTCGATCGGCCCCGGCGCGACGGCGTTCACGCGCACGCCCCGGGCGGCCTCGTCGAGCGCGGTGGTGCGGGTGAGTCCGACGACGCCGTGCTTGGCGGCGGCGTAGGCCGACATGCCCGGGGCCCCGCCGATGCCGGCGGTGGAGGCCACGTTCACCACGGCCCCGCCGTCGGGGATCACGGCGAGCTCCGCGCGCAGGCAGCGCGACAGGCCCAGCAGGTCGATCGCGAGCACCCGGGCGAACTCCACGTCGTCGATCTCGATCAGGGGGCGCGGAAGGTGCGCGATGCCGAGGTTGTTGACTGCGATGTCGATCCCCGTCGGCGCATGCGCAGCGAGGAACTCCGCCAGTGCGCCCGCGTCGGCGGCGTCGAACGCTGCGGTCTCCACGTCGTGACCATCGCCGCGCAGGGCGTCGGCGAGTGCGGCCAGCGGATCCGGTCGGCGCGACACCAGGAGCATCCGATGCCCCTCCGCAGCGAGCCGCCGCGCGACGGCCTCGCCGATGGCGCCGTTCGCGCCGACCACGAGGGCGGTGCTCATGACGCGTCCTCCATGGCGACGGTGCGCGGGCTCCGCCGCGGCCGCTCCCTGGGCAGCAGGAACGCGACCGCGATCAGCCACGCCCCGCCCCCGAAGCGCACCACCGGCAGCAGCGCCTGCAGCGGGTCGAGCACCAGCGAGAGGAACGCCAGCTCGCCGATGACGGCGAGCACGAGTCCGGCCAGGGCGAGCCAGCGCGGGATCAGCCGCAGGATGAACGCCGGCACCGCGATGCCGGCGATCAGCAGACCCAGGCCCACGGCGTAGCCGACGCCGCCGAGTCCGAAGGCGAGTCGCCCGAGAACTGCGGCGCTGCCCGGGTCGGCGGCCTCCGGACCGGAGACGAGGGCCCAGGTCGTGAGGGCCGACACGAGCAGCAGCAAGGAGGCGCCGATCCCTCCGTAGAGACCGATGACGGGACCGGGAACACGAACCCCCAGGCGCAGCTGACGGGCGTAGACCGAGGCGGCGAGGATCCCCAGCGGGACGGCGGCTCCCAGCTGCAGCGTCGCCGCGACGCGGATCGGAAGTGCGTGGGCGGTGTACCAGCTCGCGACGTCGGCGGCCGGGGCGAACGGCGCAGGAGCCGAGCCGGTGCCGACGAGCAGCACGACGACGCCCGCGATCGTCAGGGCGAAGGTGACGATTGCGAGCGGGCCCAGCGGCGGCCCGCCGGGGCGACGAGAGGCAGGCGAATAATCGGTCATGACAGAAATGATGCATGCTATGAATCATTCTGTCAAGAGGACTATGCTGGACCCATGGATGCCGCTCGTCGCCCCGCACGCACGGGGTTCCTGCTGTCCCAGCTCGGCGCCTTCGCATCCGCGCGGTTCGCCGAACTCGTGAAGCCTGCCGGCCTCACTCCGGCGACGGCGGGGGTGCTGCGCATCCTGATGCAGAACCCGGGGCTGAGTCAGCGTGCACTGGCGGACCGACTCGGCGCCGTGCCGAGCCGGGTGGTGGTGCTCGTCGACACCCTCGAGGCGGCCGGTCTGGTGTCGCGGACCCGCGACCCCGACGATCGCCGCCATCACCGACTCGATCTCACCGAGGCCGGCCGCGCCTCTCTGCGCGGCCTCCGCGCGGCGGCGGAGCAGCAGAACGCCGACATCCTCGGCCCGCTCGATCCCGCCGAGCGTGAGACGTTCACCGCGCTCGTGACCCGCCTCGCCGCCGCGCACGGACTCGATCCCGAGGTGCATCGCGGATACGGTGGCTCCCCGAACGCCCGCTGAGCTCCCTCGAGGGGCATCGGCGTCGGCAGCGGAGCGTGCCGCTGCCGAGCGGTCAGTGCCCTGTGCGGAGCCTCTCCTCCTCGGCCGTCGCGGCCCAGCTGGCGAGCATCCGCAGCGCGTCCGCCGATCCGGATCCGGGTTCAGCGGTGTAGACCGCCATCATCACGCCGGGATCGGCGGACAGATCGAGGCCCTCGAACGTGAGGTCCAGGTCGCCGACGACGGGGTGATGCAGGCGTTTGATCCCGGTGCGATGGAAGCGCACGTTGTGCGCTGCCCAGAGCGCGCGGAACTCTTCCGAGCGATCGGAGAGCTCGGCGACGATCGATGCGAGCGAAGGGTCCGCGGGGTGCCTGCCGACCTCGGCGTGCAGGGTCGCGACGAGGTCCTGCACCACCTGATCCCATTCCCGGTAGAAGGTGCGCGCCGCGGGGTCGAGGAACGCGAAGCGCAGGCTGTTCGGCGCTGAGTGTGCGAACAGTGGCGCGTACAGCGCACGACCGAGGCGGTTGGCGCCGAGGTAGTCGAAACCGCCGCCGCGCACGATCGCGGGCGCGTCGACGATCGCGTCGAGCATCCGGAGCACGCTGGGCCGGAGCGCGGCGGGGCGCGGTCGAGGGGAGAGCCCTGTGCGGCTCGCGCGGTCCGCGCCTCGAGCGAGGTCGAACAGATGCGCCGTCTCGGCCTCGTCCAGTCGCAGGGCCATCGCGATCGCGCTCAGCACTCCGTCCGAGGCGCGGGCGAGGTCACCGCGCTCGATGCGGATGTAGTAGTCGAGGCTCACGCCCGCCAGCAGCGCGACCTCCTCGCGCCGGAGGCCAGGGACTCGCCGGAACCGCCCGTACGCGGGGAGCCCGGCCTGTTCCGGAGAGAGGCGGGCGCGCCTCGAGGTGAGGAAGTCCTGCACCTCGGCCCTGAGGTCCTTTGCGTGCTCGTCCATGCCCTCGAACGTACGCGCCGCGACCCCGCGGTGCCAGGCACTGGCAGTACCCGGAACATCGGGGTCTGGTGCCCGCGGCGGATCGGGAGTCGACTGGAAGCGTCCCGGAGGCGCCGGGGCGCAGGACGCACCGGTCGTGATCGACCGGATCCGCGACAGAAGGGAGACGGGGATGCACACGCGCACACTCGGGCACGGTAGCGACGGCAGGGGCCTCGAGGTCTCGGCGATAGGCCTCGGCGCGATGGGGATGTCGCAGAGCTACGGACCGAATCCCGGAAGCAGGGACGAGATGATCGGTGTGCTGCGCTCGGCGCTCGAGCAGGGCGTCACCTTCATCGACACCGCTGAGGTCTACGGCCCCTACGTCAACGAGGAACTCGTCGGAGAGGCCATGGAGCCGATCCGGGGCGAGGTCGTGATCGCGACCAAGTTCGGCTGGCACATCGAGGACGACGGGCGCTACACCGGGCTGGACAGCCGTCCGGAGCAGATCCGACGGGTTGCGGAGGCGTCGCTGCGGCGGCTGCGCACCGATGTCATCGACCTCTTCTACCAGCATCGGGTGGATCCGGCGGTGCCGATCGAGGACGTCGCGGGGGCGGTCGGCGAACTCGTGCGCGAGGGGAAGGTGCGCCACTTCGGGATGTCCGAGGCATCGGCGGCCACCATCCGCCGTGCGCACGCGGTGTTCCCGGTGACCGCCGTGCAGAGCGAGTACTCGCTGTGGACGCGGGATCCGGAGGCGGAGGTGCTGCCGACGCTCGCCGAGCTGGGCATCGGGTTCGTGCCGTTCAGTCCGCTCGGCAAGGGCTTCCTCACCGGTACGGTCTCGGCGGAGACGTCCTTCGCCGACGGGGACATCCGTGCCACCATCCCGCGTTACACCGCCGACAACCGTGCGGCGAATCAGCGTCTCGTCGACCACGTGGCATCTCTCGCGACGATCAAGGGTGCGACGCCGGGGCAGATCGCGCTGGCGTGGCTGCTCGCGCAGCAGCCGTGGATCGTGCCCATCCCCGGCACCCGGCGCACCGCGCGCATCGCCGAGAACGCCGGATCCACCGCGGTCGCGCTGTCGGCCGACGAGCGCGCGGATCTCGACTCCCTGGCCACGCGGCTCGGCGTGGCCGGTGACCGCTACAACGAGACCCAGTTCTCGTACGTCGGGCACTGAGCTCCGTTCGGCGACGGGGTTCTCGAGGAGGCGGCGGGAGCGGCCGGATCCGGCAGAAAATGGCCGAACCCCCTACCTCTTCACCGAATCGATTCGATAGCATGGGAGACGGCCTGCCGTGACCGATCACGGCGGGCCTCGCTTCGTCCCCCGCCCGATCCCCCGCCCGAAGAGCTCCGCATGTCCACGTCCCTCACCACAGGCCGCCCCTGGCGCGTCATCCTGGCCTTCGCCGTCCCGCTGCTGATCGGCAACGTCGTGCAGCAGCTCTATCAATTCGCCGACGCGATCGTCGTCGGTCGTCACCTCGGCGTCGACTCGCTCGCGGCCGTGGGCGCCACGGGCAGCCTGATCTTCCTGCTGATCGGGTTCGCCTGGGGCCTCAGCAGCGGCTTCGCGATCCCGACGGCGCAGGCGTTCGGCGCAGCCGATCACGCGGCCGTCCGCCGCTCCGTCGCCACGGGCACGCTGCTGACCGCCGCGACGAGCATCATCATCTCGGTCGGCGCCCCGCTCGTGACCGCGCCGCTGCTCGCGCTGCTGCAGACGCCCGAGGTGCTCATGCCCGAGGCGACCGTGTTCACGCAGGTCACGTTCATCGGCGGCAGCACGGTGATGTTCTTCAACTACCTCTCCGCAGTGATCCGCGCCATCGGCGACTCGCGCACCCCGTTGGTGTTCCTCACCGTGTCCTGCGCCCTGAACATCGTGCTGGTGATCCTCATGGTCGGCGCCTTCGAGTGGGGCGTCGCGGGAGCCGCCTGGGCCACCGTCGTCGCACAGGGCGTCTCGGTCGCACTGTGTCTGGTGTACGTGTGGCGCAAGCTCCCGGTGCTGCACGTGCACCGGGCCGACTGGCGCGTCACGCGCGCCGACATCGCCGAGCACCTGCGCCTCGGCCTTCCGATGGGCTTCCAGGCCTCGATCATCGCGATCGGCACGATCACCGTGCAGGTCGCGCTGAACATGCTCGGTCCCGACGCCGTCGCCGCCTACACGACCGCCTCCCGCGTGGACAGCATCGCGGTGGCGTTCCTCTCCTCGATCGGTCTCGCCGCCTCGATGTACGCGGCGCAGAACCTCGGCGGACGCCGACCTGACCGCATCCGCCGAGGCGTGACCCAGGCGATCTGGATGGCCGTCATCACGGCGATCGTGCTCGGCGCGCTGCTGGTGCTGTTCGGATCCTCGATGGTGCGCGTGTTCATCGGCGACGGATCCGATGAGGTCGTCCGTCTCGCCGCGCTCATGCTGCTGATCAACGGCCTCAGCTACACCGCGCTCGGGGTGCTGTTCGTGCTGCGCGGCGTGCTGCAGGGTCTGGGGCACACGCTCATCCCGACGATCACCGGCGTGATCGAGCTCGTGATGCGCGTGGCTGCGGCCGTCGTGCTGGGCGCCCTCATCGGCTACCCCGGCGTCGCGTTGAGCAATCCGCTGGCATGGCTGGGCGCGGCGGCGCTGCTCATCCCCGCGTACATGAAGGCGCACCGCGAGCTGGCGCGGATGCCCGTGGATCCGATCGAGGTCACCCCGACCACGGCGATCCCGGTCGTCGGCCCCACCGACGGCTCCATGGTGGTCGACGCCGTCATCACGGCTCCGGTGCCGGTGGTGCGGGCGAAGTCCCGCCTCAAGGTCGGGCGTCGCTGAGGCCGCGCCGCCCACGGTGACGTCGCGGCGCGAGCCCTGAGGGCTGTCGTGGTCAGCCGCGTCGGTACGCGTCGTGCGACAGATCTCGGCCGGGCGCTTGCGGTGCGGCCGCGCCGTCGCGCACTCTGGAGTCCTGGGGGGACCATCGGCGCGCGAGGAGCTTCCCCACATGACTCAGCGGATCACCCCCAACATCTGGTGCGACCACGCGGCTGAGGAGGCGGGGGCCTTCTACGCCTCGGTGTTCGAGCGGGCCACGTCGCGGGTCGTCGCACGCTATCCCGCCGACGGCCTGCCGGAGTTCCAGCGCTCGTTCGCCGGGCTGCCGCTCACCGTGGATGTGTCGATCGACGGCTATCGGATCAGCCTCATCAACGCCGGGTCCGAGTTCGCCCCGAATCCGGCGATCTCCTTCCTGGTGAGCGTGGATCCGCGCGACTTCAGCGACGACGATGCCGCGCGCGCATGGATCAACCGCACCTGGACCAGGCTCGGCGAGGACGGCCTCGTGCTGATGGACATCGGGGAATACCTGTTCAGCGGCCTGTACGGATGGGTCGAGGATCGCTACGGGGTGAGCTGGCAGCTGAAGCTGATGGACCGCGACGCCGAGCCGGCACCGCTGGTCACCCCGATGCTCGTGTTCGGCGGGCCGGTGCGGAACAGGTCGCAGGAGGCGATCGCGCTCTACGGCGAGCTGCTGCCGCCGTCGGGGATCACCCGCCGGGTCGAGTACCCGGTGACCGAGCCCCCGCACGTCGACGAGCCGATCTGGTACTCCGAGTTCCTGCTCGCCGGCCAGCGCTTCGCCGCCTTCGATTCCCCTGTCGACCGGGACTTCACGTTCACCCCCGGACTCTCATTGCAGATCGACTGCGACGGGCAGGACGAGATCGACCGGATCTGGGATGCGCTCAGCGTCGTACCCGAGGCCGAGCAGTGCGGCTGGCTCGTCGATCGACTCGGCGTGAGCTGGCAGGTCGTGCCCGCGAACATGGGCGAGCTGATGCAGCGGCCGAACGCCTACGAGCACCTGATGCGGATGGGGCGGATCGTCATCGACGACCTCTGAGCCGGCGTGTTCCGGTCCGCGGATCGACCATCTCGTTTCAAGGAGCGATGTGTGCTCTCGGATCCGGCGGAACAGAGCAGACATCGCTCCCCGAAACCAGTGGGCACCCGGGCCCGGCCGGTGTCAGCGAACGGCGAGGAAGCCCAGCACCGCGCTCGCCACCGCCAGCACGGCGAGGACGATCGCCGGGGCCGCCGGCTCCTTGCGGCGCAGGTGGACGACGACGGCGCCGAGCATGATGACGGCGAGACCGGTGCCGGCGAGGGGGGTCAGGATCGGGGCGATCCCCGTGGCCAGAGGAAGGATGAGGCCGATCGCGCCGACGACCTCGAGTGCGGCGATCGCCTTGATCGAGCCGGCGGAGAAGTCCTCGGTCCACGCCATTCCGCGCTCCGCGAGCACCGGCTTCGGGGTGATCAGCTTCATCCCTCCGCCGCCCAGCATGGCCAGGGTGAGCAGCGCGTTGACGATCCAGAGGGCGATCAGCATGGGGGTTCCTTCTTGCTATCGATCGTCACCTTGTTACGATCAGTAAGTAAAGGATGGAGCATCGTGGAGACGCGTACAAAAGGCACATCGGTGTCACCGGCGCACAGGGGCAGAACCGTGAGCGAGCCGGTGACGGCCACCCCCGCGGATCTCTCCGAGTACGAACGCTCGTGCGAGGGGCAGCCCGGCGGTCCCGAGGTGGGGCGCATGATCCGCGACGTCCTCGACCGCGTGGGTGACAAGTGGTCGCTGCTCGTGGTCGCCACGCTCGGCGGCGACGTCCTGCGGTTCAGCGACCTGCTGCGGCACATCCCCGGGATCTCCCAGCGCATGCTGACCCTGACGCTGCGGCAGCTCGAGCGCGACGGACTCGTGATCCGCACGGCCTATGCGGAGGTCCCGCCGCGCGTGGAGTATCGGCTCACCGCGCTCGGCAGCACCTTCGTCGAGATCGCGCACACGATCGCGCAGTGGGCGATCACCAATCACGCCACGATCGAGCAGTCCCGGGCCGACTACGACGCCCGCTGAGCCCCTCTCCGGGCACTAGCCGGGTTTCGAAGCGCGCACATGGCTGGATCCGGATCGGTTCCACCGCAAAGTGCGCGCTTTGAAATGAGGGGGCGAACCACCGCGTCAGCGGTGGTCGCGGTCGTGGTGCTGACCCGACTCGTCGCCGCTCGCGATGCGCTCGGCCTCGCGGGCGCGCAGATCCACCCGGCGGATCTTGCCGGAGATCGTCTTCGGCAGCTCGGGCACGAACTCGATGATCCGCACCCACAGGTGCGGGGAGAGCTGACCGCGCGCGTAGGCGAAGATCGAGCCGGCGGTCGCCGTGAGGTCGTCGTGCGCCGACGCGGTGAGCAGCACGTACGCCTTCGGTACCGCCAGGCGGGTCGGATCCGGGCTCGGCACGACGGCCGCCTCCATGACGTCCGGGTGCTCGAGCAGCACCGATTCGAGTTCGAACGGCGAGATCTTGTAGTCCGACGCCTTGAACACGTCGTCCGCGCGGCCGACATACGTCAGATACCCCTCGGCGTCGCGGGTCGCGATGTCGCCGGTGTGGTGGAAGCCGCCTTCGCGTGAGCGCGCCGTGGCCTCCGGATCCGCGTAGTACCCCGCCATCAGCCCGAGCGGGCGCTCGGCGAGGTCGAGGCAGATCTCGCCCTCGGCCACACCGTCCGCGTCACCGTCGACACGCGTCCCGGTGACCGGATCCACCAGCACGACCGGGTAGCCCGGCAGGGGACGACCCATGGATCCGTCCTTCACGACCTGGCCCGGCGAGTTGCCCACGCAGGCCGTCATCTCGGTCTGCCCGAAGCCGTCGCGGATCGTGCCTCCCCAGGCCTGGCGCACACGGCCGATGACCTCGGGGTTCAGCGGTTCGCCGGCGCCGACGAGCTCGCGCGGCGGATGCGGCAGGCGTCCCAGGTCGGCCTGGATCAGCATCCGCCACACCGTCGGCGGGGCGCAGAACGTCGTGACGCGGTGCTGCTCCATGACCTCCATGAGCGTGTTCGCGTCGAAGCGGTCGTAGTTGTAGACGAACACGGTGGCCTCGGCGAGGAACGGCGAGTAGAAGCTCGACCAGGCGTGCTTCGCCCAGCCCGGTGAGGAGATGTTGAGGTGAACGTCGCCCTCGCGCACGCCCAGCCACCACATGGTCGAGAGGTGTCCGACGGGATAGGACACGTGCGTGTGCTGCACGAGCTTGGGCCGGCTGGTGGTGCCCGACGTGAAGTACAGCAGGCTGGTGTCGTCGGCCGGTGTCGGGGCGTCGGGCTCGAAGTCGTCGTCGACGCCGTTCGAATCCGCGAAGTCGTGCCAGCCCGCGGGCATCGCCGTGCCCGGAGCGTCGGGCACGGCGATCCGTACGACCTCCGCGGGCAGCTCGGCCACGCGATCGCTCAGCGACCCGAGCGTCACAACCGCGCGCGCCTCGCCCTTCTCCGCGCGATAGGCCAGATCCGCCGGCGAGAGCAGCGTCGAGGTGGGGATCGCGACCGCGCCGAGCTTGGTGAGGCCGAGCATGGTCTCCCACAGGTCGATCGTGTTGCCGAGCATCACGATCACGTGGTCGCCGCGGCGGATCCCGAGGCCGTGCAGCCAGTTCGCCACCTGGTTCGATCGTCGCGCGAGCTCGCCGTAGGTCCAGCTCCTGCTCGGCAGATCGGCCGAGACGATCTGCACCGCCGGTCGGTACGGCGTCTCGCCGGCGACGACATCGAACCACTCCAGCGCGAAGTTGAACTCCGAGAGCGCAGGCCAGTGGAACACGGAGCGAGCGCCCGGGTAGTCGGTGGCGTGCGCGAGCAGCAGGTCACGGGCGGAGCGGATAGCGGCGGTCGCCGCGGTGGCGGAACGGGGCTGGCTCATGGAGCCATCTTCGTCCTTCCGGACCTCCGACGACAGTTTCGAGGAGCGATGTCTGCTGCTTCGCGGGTCCTTTCGGAGCAAACATCGCGCTCCGAAAGGAGAGGGCGGATCCTCGCTACGCTGGCGGGATGAGCGCTTCCCCCGAGCCCCTGTTCGTCCCGATCGACAACGTGCCGCGCGACTACGCCTGGGGGCGGGTGGACGGGGTCGCGGGCGTGCTCGGGACCGCGGGCACCGGCGGCCCGGAGGCGGAGCTGTGGCTCGGCGCGCATCCCGGATCCCCGGCCCGCACAGTCGGCGGAGAGCCCTGGGCGACGCTGCTGGACTGGGAGCAGGCGAGCGGCTCCCGCCTGCCGTTCCTGCTCAAGATCCTCGTCTCGGGCGCGCCCCTGTCGCTGCAGGCGCACCCCACCCCGACCCAGGCCGAGGCCGGGTTCGCCGATGAGAACAGCCGGGGTATCCCCCTCACCGCCGCGCACCGCAACTACAAGGACCCCTACGCGAAGCCTGAGTTCATCGTCGCGCTGGAGGACGGCTTCGATGCGCTCTGCGGCTTCCGACACCCTGCCGCGATCCTCGCCGACGTGGATGCGCTCGCCGCCCGGGCCGGATCCGATGCGCTCGCTCCCTGGCGCGAGGAGCTGGCCGGGCCGGACGGGCTGCGCGCCGGATTCTCCTGGCTGCTGGCCGGCGGCGCGGGCGTGGAGCTCGCCGTCGCCGCGCTCGTCGCGGCCGCCTCCGGTGACGAGCGCTTCGAGCTGATCACCCGCCTCGCCGAGGCCTACCCCGGTGATGCCGGTATCGCGGTCGCCCTGATGCTGAACCACGTGACCCTCGCCGCGGGGGAGGCGCTGTGGCTGCCCGCGGGCAACATCCACGCCTACCTCGGCGGCGCGGGCGTGGAGCTCATGGGGGCGAGCGACAACGTGCTGCGCGGCGGCCTCACCCCCAAGCACATCGACACCGCCGAGCTCCAGCGCGTGCTGACCTTCGCCGCGTCGGACGACGACCACCTCGTCCCGGTCGAGATCGCCGAGAACGTGCGCAGTTACCGGCCGCGCATCCACGCCTCCGGCGCCGATGTGCCGTTCGAGCTGCTCGCGGTCACCGGCGCTGCCACGATCGCGCTCGCCGGTCCGTCCATCGCGATCACCACGGACGGATCCTTCGCACTGTCGGCCGGCGACGCGACGGCGGAGGCGCCGCGCGCCGCCTCCGTGTTCGTGAGCCGCGCGGCGGAAGTGCAGGTGACCGGATCCGGCCGGCTCTGGATCGCCACCGCGGAATCCACTGCCGGCTGAGTCGCCCCCCGGCGGGGTCGCGGCGCCGCACTGGCGCCCCGGTCGCCGCGCTGGTGCCCTGGTCGCCGCGCTGACCGCGAGACCTAACCTCTGTCCCGAGACCGACGATGCGATCGTCGGTCTCGGGACGTCGTTTCGGTCTCGCCGTCAGGGGGAACGGTGTCCCGGGGGTCGCGGGGCGCCGCCGCCCGGCCCCCCGGTGGCGCCGGATCCCGTAGCGTAGTGCCGTGAACCAGCCCGCTCCTCGTCGTGTGCTCGGGCTCAGCCGGCAGGAGTGGGCCCTCGTCGGCATCACCGTCATCTGGGGCGGCACGTTCCTCGTCGTGCACACCGCGATGGAGCATTCCGGGCCGTGGTTCTTCGTCGGGTTCCGGTTCCTCGCGGCGGGGGTGTTCGCTGCGCTGATCTTCTGGCGTTCGCTGCGCGGCATGACCTGGCGCGAGCTCGGGGCCGGCGCGGCGATCGGCGCCGCGATCTACGGCGGTTACGGTCTGCAGACCGCCGGCCTGCAGACGATCGACTCCAGCACCAGCGCGTTCATGACGGCGTTCTACGTGCCTCTCGTCCCGCTGCTGCAGTGGCTGGTGCTGCGCAAGCCCCCGCGGGCGCTGACCCTGGTCGGCGCAGGCCTCGCGTTCGTCGGTCTGCTGCTGGTGGCGGGCATCGGATCCCGCGGCATCCACCTCGGCGAGGGCGAGATCCTCACGCTGATCAGCACCCTGCCGATCGCGGGGGAGATCATCCTGATCAGCCTCTTGGGCGGACGGTTCGACGTGGGCCGGCTCACCGTCGTGCAGCTGCTCACCGCCTCGCTGCTGGGCTTCGCGACCATGCCCGCCGTGGGTGAGGCGATCCCCGCCTTCGACCCGGTCTGGCTGTTCGCGGGTCTCGGCATGGGCGTCGCGAGCGGGCTCATCCAGCTCACCATGAACTGGGCGCAGCGCTCGGTCTCCGCAACCCGCGCCACCATCATCTACACGGGGGAGCCGGTGTGGGCGGGCGTGGTCGGACGCATCGCGGGGGAGAGGATCCCGCCGCTCGCGATCCTCGGCGCGGCCCTCATCATCGCCGGCACGCTGCTCAGCGAACTGCAGCCGCGCCGCGCTTCGAGAGCCCCAGGGGCCGACGACGCACGCGCCGCCGAGGATCCTGGTGCGCACGCGGATGATCCGGATCCGGATGCGCCGGAGCTCACCTCCCGAGCGGGCGCCTAGGATCCCGCGCGTAGACTGGCAGGGTCCGCCCGTCCACAGGGGCGGCCGTAGAACCCGTCGAAGCGGTTGCTGAGGCCTGGTCCCTGAGGCCGCGCGAAGGGCTCGAAGCACAGGGACCCGAGGATCCGTCATGCCCGCCACCCGCACGTTCCAGCTGCGCCACGTGCAGCTCGCACGCGCCGCCTTCGCCGCGGTCGCGGCCCTCATGATCACCTTCTCGGCGAACCACTCCGCGATCGTCGGGCTCTCGGTGTTCAGCGGTTTCGCGCTCGTCACCGCGTTGATCCACATGCTCGCCGCCTGGCTGGTTGCGCCTGCCGGGTGGCGCTGGCCGTACGTGCTGCTCGCGGCGATCTCGATCCTCACCGGCATGGCCGGGAGCATCCCCGCCTGGCGCACCACGCCGCTGTTCTTCGTCGTCGTGATCGCCTGGGGCGCGCTCGGCGGACTCGTCGAGCTCATCGCCGGGCTCCGCGCCCGTCGCCAGGCCCGCGCCGGGACCGCGCCCGCCGTCGTCGCCGACGGGGCCCGCGATGCAATTCTGGTCGGAGCCCTAGGCCTCGCCCTCGCGGTCGGGCTCCTCTGCGTGCCGACGACCTATGCGCTCAACTACTCCATCGCCGAGGCCGGCTCGTTCACGCTGACCGGGATCACCCTGGCCGTCGGGATCTTCGGCGCGTACGCCGCCATCGTCGCCGTGTTCCTCGGCATCGCGGGGCTCAGCCCCCGCTCCCGCACCAACGGTTCGGGCATCGACACCGCCGGCACGGCGCCGGCCGAGAACGAAGGATCCGCATGACCGAGAAGACCAGGCGCAGGGATCTGTTCCGACCGTTGCAGCTGGTCGGCCTGTCGTTGCTGTGCGGACTCTTCGCCGGCATCGTGACCGTGATCGCGACAGGCGCGTTCACGGACAAGGTGATGCGCGCGGTGGAGAACGGCACCTACGGCGCGATCCCGCCGTGGAACCTCGCCTTCATCGTGACCGGCGGGATCTTCATCGCGAGCCTGCTGATCCTCTCGATCCTGATCCTCGCGGTCGACCCGGCGGACTTCACCAAGCCGCACGACCGCCCTGTGCTCTACGACACGGTCGATGACGCGTCAGCGGCGCCCGGGACGGCGGCCCCCGACGCAGCCGACGCTTCCGACTCCGACGACGCGGCCGGATCCGCCGAGGGCGACGCGCCGAAGGCGTAGGCCACCGGGAATAGCCCGGATCCGGAACGCCTTGACCTCAAGGTGAGCATGACGATCGATCGCGCGGCCGTGGGCTTCCGCTCTGAGCGCGGTCCGGTGCTGCTCTCCCTCATGCTGGCCACGGGCCTGATCGCGATGGATGCGACGATCCTCGCCACGGCGGTGCCGAGCGTGGTGCAGGACCTCGGCAGTTACCAGCAGTTCCCGTGGCTGTTCTCGATCTATCTGCTGGCGCAGGCGGTGAGCGTGCCGATCTACTCCAAGCTCGCCGACACCGTGGGGCGCAAACCGATCCTCATGGTCGGGATCGCGCTGTTCCTGCTCGGATCCGTCCTGTGCGGTCTGGCATGGAGCATGACCTCGCTCATCCTGTTCCGGCTGGTGCAGGGCCTCGGCGCCGGCGCCGTCGGACCCATGGCCATGACCATCGTCGGCGACATCTACACGGTCTCCGAGCGGGCGGTCGTGCAGGGCTACATCGCCAGCGTCTGGGCGATCTCCTCGGTCGTGGGGCCGGCTCTGGGTGGGCTGTTCGCGCAGCTCGACGTCTGGCGGCTGATCTTCTTCATCAACGTGCCGCTGTGCCTCATCGCGGCGTGGATGCTGATGCGACACTTCCATGAGCAGGCCGAACGCCGCCGGCACCGCATCGACTACCTGGGCGCTGTCCTGCTCACGATCGGCCTGACCGGCATCATCCTGGGCGTGCTCGAGGGCGGCAACGCCTGGGCCTGGCTGTCGGTGCCGAGCCTGGTCTGCTTCGCCGGCGGAGCGCTGGCGCTTGCGGTGTTCGCGTTCGTGGAGCGACGTGCGGCCGAGCCGATCATCGATCTGCGGCTGATCTCGCGCCGGCTCATCCTCACCACGACGATCGCGTCGCTCGCGATCGGTGCGCTGCTGACCGGCGTCACCAGCTTCGCACCCGCGTACCTGGAGGGCTCGATCGGGGTCGTGCCGCTGCTGTCGGGGCTCGCCGTGGCCGCGATGACCCTGGGCTGGCCGCTCTCCGCCGCGAACGCGGGGCGGCTGTACCTGCGGCACGGGTTCCGCTTCACGGCGTTGATCGGGGCATCGATCGCCACGCTCGGCGCGATCGGACTGGCGCTGATCGGGCCGTATCCGAACGCCTACACGCTCGCCGCGGTCGCCTTCGTGATCGGCTTCGGCCTGGGCTGGACCGCCGCGCCCACCCTCATCGTCGCGCAGGCCTCGGTCGGCTGGGGAGAGCGCGGCGCGGTGACCGGCATGAACACGTTCGCCCGCTCGGCCGGCAGTGCCGTCGGTGTGGCGGTGTTCGGCGCGATCTCGAATGCGATCATCGCCTCCGGCGGCGGATCCGAGGATCCCGCGACCGTCGTGCACGCCTCGACCTGGGTGTTCATCGCGGCCGCCGTGACCGCGGCGCTCATGCTGGTGGCGATCCTCGCGATGCCGAAGGACCGCGCCGGCGAGCACTCCGGCGCCCCCGCCACGATGCCCGCTCCCGAGCCCGCGGAGGCCTGAGCGTCCGTTCCCGCAGGGGTGCCCCCGCCGGGGTCGTTGAGCGAGGACGCGCGAAGCGCGACCGAGACGAAACGCGGTGCTCTTGCGCGAGCACGCCGTTTCGTCTCGCTGCTCCTTCGTCGCTGCTCGCTCAACGACCCCGGGGGCGAGGGGGAAGCTCCTTCGCGGCTGTTCGCTCCCGGGTCAGCGGGCGAGCGTCTCCGCGAGCCCGATGTACGTGGCCGGGGTCAGCGCGAGCAGGCGCTGCTTGGCGGCGTCGCCGATCTCCAGGCCCTGCACGAACTCGGCGAGGTCCGCGGCACCCACGCGGTGACCGCGGGTGAGCTCCTTGAGCAGCGCGTAGGGATCCTGGATCGTGGAGCGGCCGGCGACGACCTCCGCGCGGATCACGGTCTGGATGGCCTCGGCGAGCACCTCCCAGTTGTGGTCGAGGTCCTCGAGCAGCACATCGCGGGAGAGCGAGATCTCGTTGAGGCCGCGGCGCAGGTTGTCCAGCGCGAGCAGCGAGTGCCCGAAGGCGACGCCGATGTTGCGCTGCGTGGTCGAGTCGGTGAGGTCGCGCTGCATGCGGCTGGTGACCAGGGTCTGCGACAGGGAGTTCAGCAGGCTGCCTGCCAGCTCCAGATTCGCCTCGGCGTTCTCGAAGCGGATCGGGTTGATCTTGTGCGGCATGGTCGAGGATCCGGTCGCGCCGGCGACGGGGATCTGCGCAAAGTAGCCGAGCGAGATGTAGGTCCAGATGTCGGTGGCGAGGTTGTGCAGGATCCCGCCCGCGTGACGGACGTGGTCGTACAGCTCGACCTGCCAGTCGTGCGACTCGATCTGGGTGGTGAGGATGTTGAAGTCGATGCCGAGGCCCTCGATGTACTCGCGGGCGATCATGGGCCAGTCGACGTCGGGCTCGGCGCTCAGGTGCGCCGACCAGGTGCCGGTCGCGCCGGAGAACTTGGCCAGGTACTCGGAGCCCTCGATCCGCTTCACCACGCGCTCAAGACGCCAGGCGAACACCGCCAGCTCCTTGCCCATGGTCGAGGGGGTGGCCGGCTGGCCGTGCGTGCGGGACAGCATCGCGGCGTCGGCGTGCTCGATCGCGAGCTCGCGGAGCTTGGCGATCACGTCCTGCAGAGCGGGCAGCCACACCCGCTCGACCGCGCGCTTCACGGTGAGCGCGTAGGAGGCGGAGTTGATGTCCTCGCTCGTGCAGGCGAAGTGCGTGAGCTCGGCGATCGCGTCCAGCCCGAGTGCCGACAGGCGGTCGCGGACGAGGTACTCCACGGCCTTCACATCGTGGCGGGTGACCGCCTCCTTCTCGGCGAGCCAGTCGATCTCGGCCTGGCCGAAGTCGCGGTAGAGGCCGCGCAGGCGCTCCTTGTCGGCGTCGGCCAGCGGGGCGGTGCCGAACAGCGCGCGGTCGGTCAGGGCGATCAGCCACTCCACCTCGACCTCGACGCGGGCGCGGTTGAGCCCCGCCTCGGAGAGGTAGTCGGCGAGCGGGGCGACCGCGGCGCGGTAGCGGCCGTCGAGCGGGCTGAGGGGCTGGACGGGAAGCGAGGCGGTCACGGGGGTCCTCCGGGAAGAGTCGTGGATCCGGGCCGCCGGTGTCACGGACGCGGCGGTCGGATGGCGGGTTCGAGCTGGCCGAAGAGGCCGTGGCTCGCTCTCTCGATCATACCGAGCACCTCGTCGAACACCCGGGCGTCGGCGTAGTAGGGATCCGGTACGTCCAGCACGGTCGGATTGTGCTCGAACGAGAGCAGCAGGGTCACCTTGCCCTCCTCCGACTCGTCGCGCGCCCATTGCTTCAGGATCCGCTCATGCGTGCGATCCAGGGCGACGACGAGATCGTTCTCGGCGAACGAGTCGTAGGTGAACTGGCGAGCGCGATGCTTGGATCCGTCGTAGCCGCGGCGGGCCAGGGAGTCGATCGTGCGGCTGTCGGCCTGCTCGCCCACGTGCCAGTCGCCGGTTCCGGCGCTCGTCGACACGATCCGGTCGCCGAGTCCCTGCTTCGCCGCGATGTCGCGGAAGACGACCTCCGCCATGGGGGACCGGCAGATATTGCCCGTGCACACGAAGATCACGCGGAACGGGTCCGACTCGGTCATGGCTCCATTGTGCCGCACCGCGTCGCGCGGCGGAGAGGCCGGGTGGCGCAGGGGCGCTGCAGCACAGCCGGCGGAGTAGCGCGGCCGAGCAAGGGTCGTCCTCCACAGTGCCGGATATGCGCGGAATCTGCACGGGTCGCGCGAAACCCGCCCCGCAGGCGGTGCGCGCCCGGCAGAGTCGGCGTCATGTTCGCCATCGCTCCCACGACCGCCGAAGGATCCTGGATGCTCGCCGAGGCGCTGCTGCGCTGCGATCGCGCGCGTGAGCGGCTCGACCGCGCTCTCGCCGACCTGCGCGCTCTCCCGGTCGACTGCGCGTGGCGGGCGCGTGCGGTCGAGCTGATGCTCGAGCGATGCGCCGCACAGCAGCGCGAGCTGGTCGGCGCGCTCGACCAGCTGGAGACGGTCGAGTCCGCGCTGAGGGTGGGGTGACGCTTCGTGGGAAGCGAGGTGGAGATCACGCACGGCGGCATCGTCGCCGTGGACCCGGACGACCTGCGCGCCATGGCGGGCCGCATCCGCGCCGATGCCGCCGCCGTGCAGGTCGCCAGGGAGGAGCTGCTCGAGATCCCGGCGATCCTGCAGTCCTCGTCCCTGCCGCCCGGATCGCGGTACGTCGCGACCACGCCGGTGTGGACGGTGGCGAACCGGCTGGATGCGGTCGGGGAGGTGCTGGACGAGGTCGCGAGCGGCACCGCCACGATGGCCGACATCTTCGAGATCGCGGAGCTCCGTGCTCAGCGCGAGATGTCCGGCGTGACGGATCCCGAGCTCGTGAAGCGATCGCTGCATCGGATCGAGGAGATCCTCGGGCGGAATCCGCGCCTGGGGGAGATGCAGCGCGAACTGCTGAAGACCTGGGCCGCGGGTGCGTATGAGGGCTTCACGCCAGTGCCGGGTGCCCCGCTCTCCGAGGCCAGCGGGGCGGCGTGGGACATCGCCTCCACGCTGACCCCGGCCCTGCGCCTCGCCCTGCTGAACGCAGGAGTGGCCGAGGGCGAGATCGCCCAGGGGGCGCTGCTTCTGCTGATGCTGGTGGCGCCGAGGTTCGGACAGACATGGCGCCCGCCGCTGACCCCGACGCCCGGGGTCGTGGTGGTCGACGGGGCGTCCGGCCCGGGCGCGCCGGGGAGAGGCGCCGTGGATCCTCGCCCGGGCGACCTGCTGCTCAGCCGCACGCGCACCCCCGGATCCGTCTCGAGCGGTTCCGGGACGGCCGGGGCGACCTCGGGTGCGCTCCCGGGTCCGTCGGCGCCAGCCACCCTGAGCGATGCCGTCGCCCGCATTCCGTACGGCCAGGCTCCCCAGGTGCGCGTCGAGAGGTACACGCTCGCCGACGGCTCCACACGGTTCGTCGCGTATGTCGACGGCACCCGCCCCGGACAGCCCGCCTCGGAGCCGTGGGACATGGACTCGAACGCCCAGGCGTACGTCGAGCGGAAGGAATCGGACTCGTACAAGGCGACGGTCGCGGCGCTGCGCGCTGCGGGTGCCGATGAGACGACGCCGGTCGATCTCGTCGGATACTCGCAGGGCGGCATGAACGTCGATCTCGTGGCGCAGTCCGGGAACTTCGATGTGCAGGGCGTCTACACGGTCGGATCGCCGACGGAGCCCCCACTGCCCGCGGAGGTGGACCACGTCGCGGTCCGTCACACCGACGATCCGGTCGCCGGGCTCGCGGGGGGCGGTCGGCCCGACGGACTGGGGTCGTCGCAGGGGCTGGTCATCACACGCACCGCCGCGCCGGGCCACGGGATCGACGCGACCATGCCGGCGCATCAGCTCTCCGAATACCAGGCGACGGTGCGCCTGGCCGAGCAGTCGGGGGATCCGCGGATGGGCGGGGTCCGCGCGCACTTCTCCGTCTACGAGGGCGCGGCGCTGACGGAGTCCACCGACTTCACGGCGACGCGCGTCCCCGGAGCGGAGTGAATCCGCGTGGGTGTCGCAGCGAGCGTCGGATCGTCGGACGACGGGTCAGCGGTCGCGGTCGCGCTGGCGCTGCGGGCGCAGGATCGCGTTGAAGACCGCGTTGATGATGGCGATGAGCAGGGCCGCGACGATCGTCCAGCCGAAGCCGCCGAGCGTCAGACCCCAGCCCCAGAAGCCCGTGATCCAGGCCGTGAGCCAGAGCAGGAACCCGTTGATCACGAGCGAGATCAGCCCGAGGGTCAGGATGTACAGCGGGATCGCCACGATCTTGACCACGGTGCCGACGATCGTGTTCACGATCGCGAACACGGCGCCGATCGCGAGCAGTGTGACCAGCAGGGGGACCATCCCGCCCGGCGGGTAGGGGGTGACCGTGACCTCCAGGATGGCGATCAGGCTCACAATCCAGATGGCGAAGGCGTTCACGACGACGCGGATGAGAAACCTCATGTCGCCGATTCTCGCATCCGAACCCGGGATCCGCCCGGGGCATGATCGGATCCGAATCCTGCCGGTCGCCGAGCCCGTCGGGAGGCCATGAGCGCGCGCAGTCCCGCCGGACGTCTTCGCGCCTCCACGCCGGGAAGACGCCGGATCTAGACTCGACGCGTGAGCGATGAGATCCTGCCCCGCATCCGTGAAGAGATCGCGGCCCTTCCGCCGTACCGCCAGGGCAAGCAGGCGGGCGCCGACGCGTTCAAGCTCTCCAGCAACGAGAACCCCTTCGAGCCACTGCCCTCGGTGCTCGCCGCCCTCTCCGATGCGACGCCGATGAACCGCTATCCCGACGCGACCGCGGGCGCGCTGCGCGCGCGGCTGGGGGAGCGCTACGGCGTCGCGCCCGATGCGGTGCACGTGGCCTCGGGCAGCGTCGCGATCCTGTACCAGCTCGTGCTGGCCGCGGCGACCGTGGGCGACGAGGTCGTCTACGCGTGGCGGTCCTTCGAGGCGTATCCCGGGCTGCCGCTGGTGGCCGGGGCGACCGGGGTGCAGGTGCCGCTCACGGCCGATGCCCGCCACGACCTCGATGCCATGGCCGCTGCGATCACCGAGCGCACCCGCGTGGTGATCGTGTGCACGCCGAACAACCCCACCGGTCCGATCGTGACCGTCGCGGAGTTCGCGGCGTTCGTGGCGAAGGTGCCGCAGGATGTGCTGATCGTGCTCGACGAGGCCTACGCCGAATTCGTCACCGCGCCCGACGCCGTCGACGGCCTGGCCGAGCGCATCTTCGAGGCCCACCCGAACGTCGTCGTGCTGCGCACGTTCTCCAAGGCGTACGGGCTCGCAGGCCTCCGCGTCGGCTACGCCATCGGGCACCCGCGCGTGCTGGACGCGGCCCGCACGACCGCGATCCCGCTGTCGGTCACCGCCGCCGCCGAGCGCGCCGCGATCGCGAGCCTCGACGCCGAGGACGAGCTGCGCGCCCGGGTCGCGGTGATCGTCGAGCGTCGCGCCGAGCTCGTCGAAGGCCTGCGTGCGCAGGGCTGGGACGTGCCGGACGCTCAGGGCAACTTCGTCTGGCTGCCCACCGGCGAGGCGACGGCAGACGTCGCCGCGGCGTTCGAGGAGGCGGGCCTGATCGTGCGCGCGTTCCCGGGCGACGGGATCCGCATCTCGGTCGGCGAGGCCGAGTCGCTGCCGCGTGTGCTCGCCGTGGCCGCCGCCCAGCGCGCCTGATCCGGCTGCCCGGCCGGGCCCGGCGCGCGGACAGGCGGCAGGCCCGAACCGGGTGCCTGACAGCGCGGCGATCGATGCAAGGCCTTCCACGTAAAAAGCTAGGGGGACCTGGCATTAATACGTGGGACACCTGGATATCCGCGGGCCCGCATGCGTCCGTGGGGATCGTCACACAGGCCTCGGGATCGTTTGTGCGCACCCTCCACTGCGAAGCCGGAAAGCTCGGTTACCGTAGACAAGGTGACTGACGCCGATATCCCCACCGTCCGCGTCCTCGATGCCGACGGCCGCTTCGCTCCGAACCCCGCCGCGGAGGAGTATCTGCCCCTCATCGAGGCCCTGCCCGACGGCGAGCTCGAGCAGTTCTACCGGGACATGGTCGCGATCCGCGCGATCGACACCCAGGCCACGAACCTGCAGCGCCAGGGCCAGCTCGCCCTGTGGCCGCCGAGCCGGGGGCAGGAGGCCGCCCAGGTCGGATCCGCCCGCGCCGCCCGCCCGCAGGACACGATCTTCCCCTCCTACCGCGAGCACGCCGTCACCCGCATCCGCGGCGTGGATCCGGTCGACATCATCAAGCTCATGCGCGGCACCTCGAACGGCGGCTGGGACCCGACGGATCCGCGCAACGGCAACACCCGCATCTACACGCTCGTGCTCGGCTCGCAGACCCTGCACGCGACGGGCCTCGCGATGGGGCTCGTCTTCGACGGCAAGTGCGGATCCGGTGACGTCGATCGCGACCAGGCCGTCATGGTCTACTACGGCGACGGCGCGTCCAGCCAGGGCGACGTGCACGAGGCGATGGTCTTCGCGGCGAGTTACCAGACCCCCGAGGTGTTCTTCCTGCAGAACAACCACTGGGCGATCTCGGTCCCCGTCACGACCCAGTCCCGGGTGCCGCTCGTGCAGCGCGGCACCGGCTACGGCATCGAGTCGGTCCGTGTCGACGGCAACGACGTGCTCGCGAGCTGGGCCGTCACCCGCCGCGCACTCGACGAGGCCCGCACGGGCCAGGGCCCTCGAGCGATCGAGGCCGTCACGTACCGCATGGGCGCGCACACCACGAGCGACGACCCCACGAAGTACCGCGGCAGTGACGAGGAGCAGGAGTGGGCGCTGCGCGACCCGATCGCCCGCCTGCGCGCCTACCTGGAGCATCGGGGAGCCGCCGGATCCTTCTTCGCCGACGTCGAGTCCGAGGCGGCGGACGCCGCCGAGGACCTGCGCGTGCGCACCCTCGAGCTCGGCGCGCCGACGGCCGAGGCGATCTTCGACAACGTGTACAGCGACCCGCACCCGCTCATGGCGGAGCAGAAGGCGTGGCAGGCGCAGTACGAGGCCTCGTTCCAGGAGGACAACCGATGAGCACCGTCACGACGACCGCAGGCATCGAGACGATGCCCTTCAGCAAGGCCTTGAACGCGGGTCTGCGCAAGGCCATGGAGGACGACCCGCGCGTGCTCCTCATGGGCGAGGACATCGGTGCGCTCGGCGGCGTGTTCCGCGTGACCGAGCACCTGCAGCGCGACTTCGGCCCGCAGCGGGTGCTGGACACCCCGCTCGCCGAGTCGGGCATCGTCGGCACCGCGATCGGCCTCGCCATGGGCGGGTTCCGACCCGTCATCGAGATCCAGTTCGACGGCTTCGTCTTCCCCGCCTTCGACCAGATCACCACGCAGCTCGCGAAGATCACGGCCCGGCACGAGGGCAGGGTCTCGATGCCGATCGTGATCCGGATCCCCTACGGCGGGCACATCGGCGCGGTCGAGCATCACCAGGAGAGCCCGGAGACCTACTTCGCGCACACCCCGGGCCTGCGCGTGGTCTCGCCGTCCACCCCGAACGACGCGTACTGGATGATCCAGGAGGCGATCGCGTCGAACGATCCCGTGATCTTCCTCGAGCCGAAGAGCCGGTACTGGCCCAAGGGTGAGGTCGACCTGTCCGCCCCGGCCTTGCCGCTGCACGCGTCGCGGGTCGTGCGTCGTGGATCCGATGTGACCCTGGTCGGGCACGGCGCCATGGTCTCCACCCTGCTGCAGGCTGCGGCGCTCGCCGAGGCCGAGGGCACGAGCTGCGAGGTCGTCGACCTGCGTTCGCTGTCGCCGGTGGACTACGGTCCGATCCTCGACTCGGTGCGCTCCACCGGCCGCATGGTCTACGCGCAGGAGGCGCCCGGCTTCGTGAGCCTCGGCAGCGAGATCGCCGCGACCGTCATGGAGCGCGCGTTCTACGCCCTCGAGGCGCCGGTGCTGCGGGTGTCGGGCTACGACACCCCGTTCCCGCCCGCGAAGCTCGAGAGCACCTACCTGCCGGATCCGGACCGGATCCTCGAGGCCGTCGACCGGTCTCTCGCGTACTGATGACTTACCCCGGGGTCGTTGAGCGAGCACCGGCGCAGCCGGCGCGAGACGAAACGCGGTCTCCCGTGAGATCGCCGCGTTTCGTCTCGGTCGCCTCCGGCGTCCTCGCTCAACGACCCCATCTGGTGAAAGGATCCCGACCATGAGCACCCAGACCTTCACCCTCCCGGACGTCGGCGAGGGCCTGACCGAGGCCGAGATCGTCACGTGGCGGGTCGCCCCGGGCGACGCCGTCGCGGTCAACGACGTGATCTGCGAGATCGAGACCGCCAAGTCGCTCGTCGAGCTGCCCTCGCCGCATGCCGGCACGGTCGGCGAACTGCTCGTGCCCGAGGGCAAGACGGTCGACGTCGGCACTCCGATCATCACCTTCGTGACGTCGGCAGCCGAGCCGGCGGCCCCGGCTGCGGCACCTGCGGCTCCCGCGGTCGAGGAGGGATCCGGATCCGTGCTCGTCGGCTACGGTTCCGGTGCGGAGGCGACCTCGCGCCGCCGTCGCCCCGCTGAGCGACCGGTGCGTTCGAGCGTCGGCGTGATCGCGAAGCCTCCGATCCGCAAGCTCGCGCGCGATCTCGGTGTCGACCTCACCCAGGTCGCGCCATCGGGCGGCGACGGCGAGGTCACCCGCGACGACGTCATGAAGCACGCCGAGCAGGCCAGCGTGTTCCGCAACATCCAGACCCCGGAGTGGGGCGACGTGCGCGAGGAGACCGTGCCCGCGCCGCAGTCGGCTCCGGTGGGCCTCGCCCGCGGCATCTCGCCCGCGCGCGCCGGCGCCGACGAGAGCCGCACCGAGTCGATCCCGGTCAAGGGCGTGCGCAAGGCGACCTCCTCGGCGATGGTGCAGAGCGCCTACTCCGCCCCGCACGTGACCGTGTGGAAGGAGGTCGACGCGACCCGCACGATGGAGCTCGTCAAGCGCCTCAAGGCCTCGCCCGACTTCGCCGACATCAAGGTGTCGCCGCTGCTCATCGTCGCCCGCGCCGTGATCTGGGCCGTGCGCCGCACCCCCATGGTCAACGCCGCGTGGATCGACACCGCCGACGGCGCCGAGATCGCCGTCCGTCACTACGTGAACCTCGGCATCGCCGCGGCCACTCCGCGGGGCCTCCTCGTGCCGAACATCAAGGACGCGCAGGAGATGGGCATGAAGGATCTCGCCCGTGCCCTGAACCGGCTCACCACGACCGCGCGCGAGGGCAAGTCCACGCCCGCCGACCAGCAGGGCGGCACCATCACGATCACCAACATCGGCGTGTTCGGGATGGACGCGGGCACCCCGATCATCAACCCCGGCGAGGCCGGCATCGTGGCCATGGGCACGATCAGCCAGAAGCCGTGGGTCGTGGACGGCGAGGTTCGCCCGCGCTGGGTGACCACCGTGGCCGGGTCCTTCGACCACCGCGTCGTGGACGGCGACGGCATGAGCCGCTTCATCGCCGACGTCGCCGCCGTGCTCGAGGAGCCCGCGCTGCTCGTGGACTGAGACCGGATCCGGCCTCTTCGGGTTGTCCCCGAACGGGGCCCTTGAGCGACGACGCCGGAGGCGACGGAGACGAAACGCGGTGCTCTTGCGAGGGCGCTGCGTTTCGTCTTGCCCCTCGCTGCGCTCGGAGCTCGCTCAACGTCTCCGGGAGGGTGGACGGGGCCGGGCTCAGCCCTTCAGGCGCTGGGCCACGAGCCGCGGCAGGCCCACGGTCCTCGCCGACGCGAGCGCCGTCGAGACGGCGCCGGCGAGCACGATGTCGGCGCCGAGGCGCGAGCGCAGGATCGCAGGCGCCGGCAGGTCCAGCAGCGGGCGCAGCACGTCGCGCGCGGCATCGAGCACGGGTTCGATGGCTTCCGCGATCGCGCCGCAGACGATCACGCGCTCGGGGTCGTAGGTGCTGCCGAGCACGGCGACGACCCGGGCGAGGAAGGCTCCGGCGTCGCGCACGACGAGCGCCGCGTCCGCATCTCCGGCAGCGGCGAGGGCGAGCACGCGGTCGGCCTTGAGCCCTTCTGGGGCGAGCTGCGCCAGCGCTCCGTCGGCGCTCGCCTCGCCGGAGGCCAGCAGCTCTCCGGCGAGGCGCGTGATCGTGGGTCCGAGGCCGTCCGCCGAGTCCACCCCGCGCACGTGGTCGAACAGCACCATCTCGCCCACGCCGCCGTGCGCCCCGTGCAGGATGTGCCCGTCCACCACGGCGCCGGCGCCGAACCGCTCGCCCGCGATGAGCGCGATGTAGTCGCGGCAGCCCACGGCCTCGCCCAGGTCGCCTTCGGCCGCGGCCGCGAGCACGGCGTCGTTCTTGATCTCGACCACGGGCGCCCACCCCGCCAGCAGCTCGGCGAGGCCGGGGTTGGTGCGCTCCCAGAACCCGTCGGGGTGTGGAGGCGACGACCCGTTCCGCGCCACAGGAGCCGCGACCCCTGCGCACAGCGCGAGGACGCGATCGCGGGGCACGCCGCTCGTGGTCAGGGCCGCGTCGAGGTGCTTCAGGATCGCGGCCCGCCGCTGCCCCACGGTGTGCTGCGGATCCAGATCGGCGCGCACGCGCGCGAGCGGGGTGCGTGCCAGGTCGGTCACGGTCACACCGAGGTGCGTGTCGCCCGCGTCCAGCGCGATCACCGCGCCGAGGTCGGCGGGCAGCTCGAACCGCCGCGCGGGGCGGCCGGCCGAGTACTCGCCGGCGTCGCGGGCATTGGGCAGCTCCTGGACGACGCCTGCCTCGACGAGGGTGTCGATCGCGTCGATCGTGGTCGAGCGCGTGAGCGAGGCCCCGGCCATCGCCTCCGTGGCGGTGAACGGGCCGCGGCCCCAGGCGAAGTCCAGCACCTGGCCGAGGCTCGGCCGGCTGCCGGGCGTCGAGGCCGGAACCTCAGCGGGCGCGACGGTGGACCCCACGACGGCGGCGCCCGCGGCGGCCGCGCCAGGGGCGGCGGGCGCCGTGTCAGGCGCGGTGGATCTCGGCATTCGTGCTTGACCTCTCGGGTGGACCTCTGTCAGAGTATCCCTCGTCCGACTTAATTCGGACACAAAATCTAATCTCCGGAACAAAGATCCGCGTTACCGCCGGCGTCACGCCGCGGGAGCGTCGGATCCGCCGGAAGGGACGAGGACGATGGTGTCTGGGAAGAGAACGCGGATCGCGAGGGCGCTCGCTGCCGTCGCCGCGCTCGCCGTGGCCGGGGGAGCCCTCGCGGGCTGCGCCCCCGCCGACGGCCGTGAGACGGTGCGCTTCACCTTCAGCAAGCGCGAGGCGATCGACTTCATGACGAAGGTCGTGAAGGATTACAACGCCTCGCAGAACAAGGTGAACGTCGTCATCGACACGTCCGGCGTCGACGTGGTCTCCGCGAGCTTCGTGCGCGGCAACCCGCCGGACCTGATGCTGGCGAACTACAACTTCGAGGTCGCACGGTTCGTGCAGCGCTGCGCGTTGACCGACCTCTCCGACACGGCCGAGGCGGGGCGGATCCGCACCGATCTGCAGCCGCTGCTGGACCAGTACGGCACCTGCCCCGGCAAGACCACCGTGCTGCCGTACTCGGTGATGGCCGCCTCGGTGATCTACAACAAGGAGATCTTCGCGAAGTACGGCATCCAGATCCCGAAGACCTGGGACGAGCTGATCGCCGCGAGCGACACCCTCAAGGCGGCCGGGGTCACCCCGTTCTACGGCACGTTCAAGGACAACTGGACCATCGGTCAGGGCTGGTACGACTACGCGGTCGGCGGCGAGGTGCCGGTGGTGGACTTCTTCGCGAAGTTGAACGCCGAGGGCACGAACGTCGGCCCAGCCTCGCAGACGTCCTTCTCGAAGGACTTCGCGAAGCCGGTCGAGAAGATGACGCAGCTCATCAAGGACTACACCCAGCCCAATGCCGGCAGTCAGGCGTACGTGGACGGCAATCTCGCGTTCGCGAAGGGGCAGGGCGCCATGTACCTGCAGGGGCCCTGGGCCTTCGGCGAGATCGCCAAGACCTCGCCGGACCTGCAGCTGGGGACCTTCCCGCTGCCGATGACCAACGATCCGAGCGACCTCAAGGTGCGCGTGAACATGGATCTCGCGGCGATGATCCCGACCGGATCGCGGCACCAGAAGGCCGCACGCGACTTCCTCGCCTACCTCTATCAGCCCTCGGTGATCGACGCCTACAACGCCTCGCAGCTCGGCTTCGCGCCGACCACCGACGCCACGATGCCGACCGATCCGCGGATCGCGGGGATGATCCCGTACTACGACAAGGGCGCCGTCTATCAGGGCGCCTCGGTGCTCGTGCCGAAGACGATCCCGGTCTTCAACTACGTCCAGGCGATCGCCCTCGGGGGCAGCGTCAAGGGCACCCTGAGCACGATGGACGCGGACTGGGCGCGCGCCGCCTTCCTCGCCCCGAAGCTCCCGAGCGACACGAAGGGCAGCGAGAAATGAGCGCCACGACGACCATCGTGACGGGCGGTGACCGGAGGATCCGGCGCAGCAGCCGCCGGATCGAGCCGATCTACTACCTGTTCCTGCTGCCGACCCTGGTGCTGTTCACGCTGGCGATCACCGTGCCGGCCGTCATGGGCATCTTCTTCAGCTTCACCGACTCCATCGGGATCGGCACCTGGAAGTTCAACGGGTTCACCAATTACATCGCCGCGTTCAGCGACCCGGCCATCCTGCAGAGCTACCTGTTCACGTTCGGTTTCTCGATCGCGACCGTGATCGTGGTGAACGTGCTCGCCTTCCTCCTGGCCGTCGGGCTCGTCTCGCGCATCCGGTTCAAGACCGGTCTGCGTGCGATCTTCGTGATCCCGATGGTGATCTCGGGCATCATCATCGCCTACGTGTTCAACTTCCTGTTCTCGAACTCGATCCCCGCGCTCGGGTCGGCGACGGGGATCCCGTGGCTGTCCACGAGCATCTTCGCGAATCCGGATCTGGCGTGGGTCGGCATCGTGATCGTGACCGCCTGGCAGGCGATCCCCGGCACGCTGCTCATCTACATCGCGGGCCTGCTCTCGATTCCGGGGGAGGTGTACGAGGCGGCGAGCATCGACGGGGCGAACAGGTCCCAGCAGCTCACTCGGATCACGGTGCCGCTCGTGGCCGGGTACTTCGTGATCAACATCGTGCTCGGGTTCAAGGGCTTCCTGAACGCGTACGACATCATCAAGGGCCTCACCGACGGCGGCCCCGGCACCGCGACCCGCAGCGTCGCCATGACGATCATCGCCGGCTTCAACGGCGGCGACTACGCCTACCAGATGGCCAACGCGACGATCTTCTTCATCGTGGCGATCCTGATCTCGCTGCTGCAGCTGTCCGTGACGCGCGGAAGGAACGCACTCTGATGTCCACCCAGAACCTCCTCACGACCCAGGCCATCGCCCTGGGCGGGCGCAAGCCCCGCATCCGGATGGAGCGGGTCAATTGGTCGGGGACGATCATCCTGATCCTGTGCACGGTCACGGTGCTGATCCCGCTCTACGTCACGATCTCGATGGCGTTCAAGACCTCGAAGCAGGCGGTCGACGGCAACGCGTTCTCGCTGCCGGCCCCCTTCAGCCTCGACGGCTTCACGCAGGCCTGGGACCTCACGAAGTTCCCGGTCGGCGCCGGGGTCTCGCTGCTCGTCACCGCTGGCACGGTGTTCCTGACCGTGGTGCTGGCCGCGTTCGCGTCGTACGCGATCGTGCGCAACTGGGACCACCGGCTGTTCCGGTACTCGTTCTTCTACCTGCTCGCGGCGATGTTCATCCCGTTCCCGGTCGTCGCGCTGCCGCAGATCCAGCTCACCGGGCTCACCCACCTGGACAACCCGTTCGGGGTGATCCTGCTCGCCACGATGTTCCAGCTCAGCTTCAGCGTGCTGCTGTTCACCGCGTTCCTGCGGTCGATCCCGCTCGAGCTCGAGGAGAGCGCCCGGATCGACGGCGCGAGCACCTGGCAGACCTTCTGGCAGATCATCTTCCCGCTGCTCGGCCCGATGAGCGCCACGGTCGGCATCTTCGCGTTCCTGTACGCCTGGAACGACTTCATGATGCCGTCGCTGATCATCTCGGATCCGGCCTTGCAGACCCTCCCGGTGCGGCAGAACCTGTTCCAGAACCAGTTCAGCAGCAACTACAACGTCGCCTTCGCCTCGTACCTGATGGCGATGGCTCCCGCGATCGTCGCCTACCTGTTCACCCAGCGCTGGGTGATGGAGGGCGTGACCCAGGGCGCCGTCAAGGGCTGACGCCCCCTCGAACCACCTGAACCGCAACCCCAGAAGGGAACCCCATGACCGATGCAGTCCTCGCGACCGACACCCCCGTGACCGGATCCGCCGATGCCGCCTGGTGGCGCCAGGCGGTCGTCTACCAGGTCTATCCGCGCAGCTTCTCCGATTCGGACGGCGACGGCCTGGGCGACATCCGCGGCGTCGTGGACAAGGCCGACTACCTCGCCGGCCTGGGCGTCGACGCGGTGTGGCTGAGCCCGTTCTATCCCTCCGAGCTCGCCGACGGCGGCTATGACGTCGCCGACTACCGGGACGTCGATCCGCGGCTGGGCACATTGGCCGACTTCGACGAGATGATCGCCGCCCTGCACGGCCGCGGCATCAAGGTGATCGTCGACATCGTGCCGAACCACTCCTCCGACCGGCATGCGCTGTTCCAGGCCGCGCTCGCCGCGCCCAAGGGTTCGCCCGAGCGCGATCGCTACATCTTCCGCGACGGGCTGGGGGAGAACGGCGAGCTTCCGCCCGCGGACTGGACGAGCGTCTTCGGCGGCGCGGGGTGGGAGGCGGTCGGCGACGGCCAGTGGTACTTCCACTTCTTCGCGCGCGAGCAGCCGGACTTCAACTGGGACAACCCCGACGTGCACGCCGAGTTCCTGGAGACCCTGCGGTTCTGGTCGGACCGGGGCGTCGACGGCTTCCGCATCGATGTCGCGCACGGCCTCAGCAAGGACCTCCCGGAAGTGCTGCCGAGCCAGGCCGAGTTGGACGCGATGGACACCACGGGCGGACAGCACCCGATGTGGGACCGTGACGCCGTGCACGACATCTATCGCGAGTGGCGGCAGGTGTTCGACGAGTACGACCCGCCGCGCATCGCGGTCGCCGAGGCCTGGGTCGCCACCGCCGAGCGGCGGGCGAAGTACGCGTCCCCGGAGGGCCTCGGCCAGGCGTTCAACTTCGACCTGCTCGAGGCCGACTTCGATGCCGCGCAGTTCCGGCACATCGTGACCGACAATCTCGCGCAGAGCGCCGCGACCGGATCCAGTTCCACCTGGGTGCTCTCCAACCACGACGTGGTGCGGCACGCCACCCGCTACGGGCTCGAGCCGCTGAACGGCCGCGCGGTCAAGCAGGGGTCCGCCTGGATCCTCGCCGGCGGCCCCGCCGATCAGGTCGACCTGGAGCGGGGTGGACGTCGCGCGCTCGCCGCGACGCTGTTCCTGCTCGGCCTGCCCGGCAGCACCTACCTGTACCAGGGCGAGGAGCTCGGCCTGCACGAGGTCGCCGACATCAAGGCCGAGGACCGGCAGGATCCGGCGTTCTTCCGCGGCGCCGACCCCGACCGGGACGGACTGGGCCGCGACGGCTGCCGCGTGCCGCTGCCCTGGGCCGGCACCGGGTCGTCGTTCGGCTTCGGCGCCGCCGGCGCGCACATCCCGCAGCCGGCCTGGTTCGCGGGCTACGCGGTCGAGACGGAGGATGCGGATCCGGCCTCCTCGCTCAACACGTATCGCCGCGCCCTCGCGCTGCGCCACGAGCTGCAGACCGGCGAGACGCTGGAGTGGATCGAGACCGGCCGCGACGACGTGCTGCGCTTCGTGCGGCCCAACGGCTGGCAGGTCGTGACCAACTTCGGCACCGAGCCGTTCGCGCTCGGTGCGGACTCCGGCGATGTGGTGCTCGGGGCGCTCGTCGACGGCGCGATCCCGGGTGAGAGCACGGTCTGGCTGCGGGGCTGATCCGAAATTCTCCGCCTCGCTCGCTGGTCCCGTAACGCCCTTTCGTACGATTCGCTGGTCCCGTAGTGCCCTTTCGCAGGGCGCGGAAGGGGCGATACGGGACCAGGGAGCGGAATGGGCACGACGTCCGGTTCCGCCGTTTTGATAATGATTCTCATTTAACGTAGTGTCGAGGACATGCAGAAGCCCCTCGTCGCCCTCGCTCTCGCCGCCGCCTCGATCCTCGCTCTCGCGGGCTGTTCCTCGACGGCCGGCCCCGCGTCCTCATCCAGCGCGGGGAGCATCGCGGTGACGGCGTCGACCAATGTCTGGGGCGACGTCGCGAAGGAGATCGGCGGCGATCACGTCGAGGTCACCTCCGTCATCGCTTCTCTGTCGCAGGATCCGCACGAGTACGAGGTGACCGCCGCGGATCAGCTGAAGGTCCGCGGCGCGAAGCTCATCCTGGAGAACGGCGGCGGCTATGACTCGTTCTTCGGCGACCTCGTCTCGAAGTCGGGGAGCAAGGCTCCTGTCGTCACCGCGGTCACGTTCGCGCCGAGCTGGCCGAAGGGTGAGGATGGCATGAAGACCGCCGAGGGATTCAACGAGCACGTCTGGTACGACACGGGGGTCGTCGAGGACGTCGCGAAGAAGGTCGCCGACGAGCTCAGCGGCATCGCCCCCGAGCACAAGGCCGACTTCGAGAAGAACCTCGCGACCTTCCAGCAGGGTCTCGCCGGGCTGAACTCCTCGCTCACGACGATCAAGGGTGCCCATCAGGGCGAGAAGATCTTCGTCACTGAGCCGGTTCCGCTGTACCTGACGGAGGCCGCCGGCCTGGTGAACGTGACGCCAGAGGCCTTCAGCCACGCGGTGGAGGAGGGGCAGGACGTCCCGCCAGCCACGCTTCTCGAAGCGACGAACCTCGTCGAGTCGGGTGAGGTCAAGGCGCTGTTCGCCAACGCCCAGGCCGGTGGTGCCGAGACCACGAAGGTCATCGGCGTCGCGAAAGAGAAGGGTGTGCCCGTGCAGGAGGTCACCGAGCTGGTGCCGGACGGCAAGACCTACCTGTCCTGGATGAAGGACAACATCGACACGCTCTCGCGTAACCTCGACAAGTGACCTCTCCCGCCGAGTCTCCGGCCGCTCCGCTGCTGCGGATCCGCGGTGCCGGCATCCGCCGGGACGACCGAGAGCTGTGGAGCGGACTCGACCTCGATGTGGCCGCGGGCGAGCTCGTGGCGGTGCTCGGCCCCAGCGGCACCGGCAAGACCACGCTGCTGCGCGCGATCCTCGGTCTGCAGCAGCTCTCCGAGGGCACCATCGAGGCGGCGGGGCAGCCGGTGCGTCGGCGCGGCAACCGCCGTATCGGCTACCTCCCGCAGGCGCGCCCGCTGCCGCCCGAGACATCGCTGCGGGGCCGCGACCTCGTCGCGCTCGGCGTCGACGGGCACCGGTTCGGCCTGCCGATCCCGCGCCGCGGTGACCGCGCCAGGATCGACGCGTTGGTCGCGGCGGTGGGAGCCGACTCCTTCGCGGATCGCCCCGCGGGCACTCTCTCCGGCGGCGAGCAGCAGCGGCTGCGTGTGGGCCAGGCGCTCGCCGACGACCCAGGGCTGCTTCTCTGCGACGAGCCGCTGACCAGCCTCGACCTGGCCAATCAGCGAGCAGTGGTGGAGCTCATCGATCGGCACCGCCGCACCGGTGCCGGTGTGCTTCTCGTCACCCACGACATCAACCCGGTGCTCGACATCGTCGACCGGATCCTGTACCTCGCGAACGGGCGGTTCACGCTGGGCACGCCACACGAGGTGCTCACCACGCGAGTGCTCTCGGACCTCTACGGGGTTCCTGTTTTCGTCTCGGAGGTCGGCGGTCGGCTGGTCGTCGTCGGCGCGCCCGATGCGGAGAGCGCCGCGCATCATCACAACCATGTCGGACCGGACGGGGAGGCGGCCGCATGAACCTCGCGGACATCGGCCAGGCCATGTTCGGCGGCCTCTCCCAGTACGGCGAGATCCTCGCACTCGTCTCGAACTCGGTCTGGGCGGGAGCCGTGCTCGGCCTCGTCGGCGGTCTCATCGGCGTCTTCGTGATGCAGCGCGACATGGCCTTCGCGGTGCACGGCATCAGCGAGCTGTCCTTCGCGGGCGCTGCTGTCGCTCTGCTGGTGGGCGTCGACGTCGTCACCGGCTCGATCGTCGGCTCCCTGATCGCCGCCGCGATCATCGGTTGGCTGGGCGCTCGCGCGCGCGACCGCAACTCGATCATCGGCGTGCTCATGCCGTTCGGTCTCGGCATCGGGATCCTCGCCCTCTCGCTCTACAGCGGGCGCGCGGCGGGCCGGTTCAGTCTTCTGACGGGGCAGATCGTCTCGGTGCAGTCGGACCAGCTCGGCTGGCTGACCGGGATCTGCGCCCTCGTGCTGGTGGGCCTGCTGCTCATCTGGCGGCCGCTGCGCTTCGACTCGCTCGACCCGCAGTCGGCCGCCGCGCGCGGCGTTCCGACGGTCGGCGTCTCCTTCGCGTTCATGCTGCTGCTCGGTCTGGTCGTGGCGGTCGCGGTGCACATCATCGGCGCGCTGCTGGTGATGGCGCTCGTCGTGACACCGGCCGCCGCCGCCATGCGGGTGCGCTCCGGCCCGCTCTCGGTTCCGGTGCTGGCAGCCGTGTTCGGGGTGGCGTCCGCGGTCGGCGGCATCCTCCTGGCCGTGATGGGGACGCTCCCGGTGAGCCCGTACATCACGACGGTCTCGTTCGTGATCTACCTCGTCTGTCGCGCGATCGGATCCCGTCGGGATCGCGTCGTGCGCGCGGCGACCCGACCCGAGGCGGCGGTGCGCCAGCCGTGATCGACCGTCGCGCCGCCGCGCCTCACCGCGTGCCGCGCGACCGGTCTTCCCGGGGGGACAATCCTCCCGGGGCGAGTGGAGGAGTTCGGCGATGGGGCACGGGCACGGACATGACTCGGCGGCGATCCGGCAGGTTCGCGTCGCACGGACTCCCCGGCGCATTCTGCTGACAACGCTGATCGTCGTCGGAGCGGTGACGATCGTCGGACTGCTGCTCCTGTGGCCCACCGCGGCGCGTCCGGGAGGCGCAGCGACTGCTTCTTCCGCACAGAGCACGACCTATCCGACGGGCGAGATCGTGAAGCTGACCGACTGCGCGGATCTGCCACCATCGGCGGGCGGCGGATCCGGCGGGGCAACCGGCTCCGGGGGAGCGGGCGCCGGTCCCACTGGTCAATCGGGCGCTGGTGGCGTCGCGGCCCCTGCTGCGGGAGGCGCGGCCCCCGCGCCCTGCGTGATCGCCCAGGTCAGGATCGAGAGCGGCGCCCGTGCCGGAGACAAGGTCACGACCATGCTGAACGGGCCGTTCGCCCGTGCGGGTCTGCGTCCCGGCGACCGGCTCGAGCTGCGGGTGACCGAGGTTCCGGGGCGCGCGAACGTCCCGCAGCCGGGCGGGGTGGATCCGGGGATCGCGGCGTTCGGCGTGGTCAGGACCGTACCGCTCGCGGTGTGGGCCGGACTGTTCGTGTTGATCGTGCTCGTGGTCGGACTTCTCCGCGGCCTGCTCGCGCTCGTCGGGCTGGTCTTCAGCGGCGCCATGATCGTGATGTTCATGCTGCCCGCCTTGCTGCACGCCGGGCCCGCGATGGCGATCGCCCTCGTCGGATCCTCTGCGATCCTCTACGTCGTGCTGTATCTCGCGCATGGCGTCTCCATGCGCACGAGCGCCGCGCTTGCGGGAACCCTGGCGGGTGTCGCCATCACCGCGATCCTGGCCCAACTGGCGGTCGGTACCACCCGGCTCAGCGGCCTCGACGAGAGCGCCGGCTTCCTTGCGCCGATGGTGCCGCAGGTCGACTTCCAAGGGCTGCTGACCTGCGCGATCATCATCGCCGGCCTGGGCGTGCTCAACGACGTGACGATCACGCAGAGCTCCTCCGTCTGGGAGCTGCGCGCGGTCGCCCCGGAGCTCTCTCGGCGGCAGCTCTTCGGCCGCGCGATGCGCATCGGACGGGACCACATCGCGTCCACCATCTACACGATCGTGTTCGCCTATGTGGGGGCATCCCTCAGCGTCGTGCTCCTGCTCTACGTGTACGACCAGCCGATGGTGAGCCTGCTGAGCCTGGAGGACATCGCGACGGAGGTCGTCCGCACGCTGTGCAGCGGGATCGGGCTCGTGCTCGCCGTTCCGCTCACCACGGCCATCGCCGTCGCGTTGCTCCCGCCCCGCTCCGCCGTGACGGGGGAGTCGATGCCGTCCTCGCTCGGCGACGACGATGCCGAGAAGGTCGCCTGGCTGCGCACCTTGCGCACCGTTGAGGACGAACCGCTGACGCGGCCGAGTCCGCGCACCGCGTGAATCCCGCTATGCGGCCGGATCGCCGTAGCGCTCGGCGATCTCCTTCGACCCCGGCCATCCCTCATAGGTCGGATGCTGGGGCCAGCCGTCCGGGACGTCCTGCCAGACCTCCTGACGCCCGTACGGCAGCACGTCCGCGATCGCGAAGGTGAGCATGAACTGCTCGGCGCCGCGGCCGGTGGTGTGCCAGGTGCGGTAGACGTCATCGCCGTCGCGCAGGAACACGTTGTACGCGAATCCCTCACCCGGACCGGCATTCATGTCCGCGCCGAAGGTCGACGCCGCCGAGGAGTACCAGGTCATGCGGTTCCCGACGCGCTTCTTGTACGCGAGGATCTCGTCCATCGGCCCGTTGGTGACGACGACGAACCGCACATCCAGCGGCTCCACGATGTCGGGACGCGCGAACTGCGCCGTGCCGCCGGTGCAGCCCGGGCACTGCCAGGTGGCGCCGTCGGTCCACATATGGTGGTAGGTCACGAGCTGGCTGTGCCCGTCGAAGATCTCGGCCAGGGTGACGGTGGATCCGTCCTCGGCGATCAGCGTGTACTCGGGCAGCTTCACCGCGGGCAGGCGCCGCCGCGCGGCTGCGATCGCGTCCTGTTCGCGGGTCGCGGCCTTCTCGCGCACGCGCAGCTTCGCGAGCTCCTCGCGCCAGGTCTGCTCGTCGACGACAGGGGGCAGAGCGGTCATGACTTCCTCCGATGGTCGTTCCGTTCGCGGCGGCGGCGCCGATGTTCACGGCGTCCACATCTGCTATGTTCACACCGTACACATGTGCGCCCGCCAGGACAAGGGCCGCGGGGGACGAAGCGAGAGGGGATCCGGTGGCCTACCATCACGGCGATCTCGCGACCGCCCTCGTCCAGGCGGCCGTCGACCTCGGCCGCGAGGGCGGGCCCGCGGCGGTGACGATCCGCGAGGCGACCCGTCGGGCCGGCGTCTCGCCGAACGCCGCGTACCGGCACTTCCCGAACCGTGCGGCGCTGCTCGACGCGACGGCGGCGGCGATCCAGCAGGGCCTGGCCGCCGCGATGACCGATGCCCCGAACCGCTCTCCGGCCGCGCGGCTGCAGCGGATCGGCGCCGCCTACGTCGACTTCGCCCTGGATGAGCCGGGCTGGTTCGCGGTGGTCTTCTTCGGGATCCGGCCGCCGGATCCCGCCACGGTGCGGCAGGCGCCCGCGTTCGTCGCGCTGACGGCCGCGCTCGACGATCTCGTCGCGGCTGGCGGCCTCGCAGCGGAGCGCCGGGACGACGCCGCGTGGGCGTGCTGGGCCACCGTGCACGGCTTCGCAGAGCTCTGCCTGCGCGGACCGCTCGCGGGCGTGGGCCGGGCGGAGCAGCGTCGACGCGCCGAGGTCGCGATCCACGCGGTGATCGCCGGGATCCAGCTCGACGCCGGGTGAGGATCTCGTGCGGTCGCGCTCTCCGCGATGACCGTTCTCAGGACGGGGTCCGCCTTCGAGCGGAAAGTCACGTGCGGGGCGCCCGCTTCCGACAGATGATCCTGAGAACGGTCAGGAACGATTCCGCGCCCGGACCGCGGTCGTCGATGCGGCGATCCGCCAGGCGATCGTTCCGCGTCCGGCCTTGCTCCGACCCTGTCGGCACAACGGAACGGCGGGTTAGGATCTTCAGGACTCGCGCGGATCGCGGACCCCGCACCCAGGGGCGCCGGACGACGCGATTCCCCCTCCGCATCCATCCTCCTGGCGCATCCCCCCTGCCCCGGAGCAGGAGGGGCGAACAGAAAGGCGCGGCACGTGGCCGAGGCAACTGAGGACCGAGCAACCGAGGACAAGGCCCCCCAGGGTGACTTCTTCGATCAGCTGCTGGACAACCCGACGACGCAGCAGTCCTTCACGATCGGCTTCCGCGGTTACGACAAGACCGAGGTCGACGCGCATCTGACCGCGCTCACCGAGGAGCTGCGGCGGGCGACCGAGTCGGGCGCGAAGGCCGACGCCCACCTGCGCGGCGAGCTCGGCAAGGTCACGGAGAAGCACCGCCAGGACCTGGAGAAGGCCACCGCCGCGCATGAGAAGCGCGCGGCGCAGCTGGAGTCCGACCTCGCGACGGCGAACGCGAAGATCGCCGAGTCGGCGCAGCAGATCCAGTCGCTGAGCACGGCCCTGGCCGGATCCCAGGAGGACATCGACGAGGCCACCTCGCGCTCGCAGTTCGAGACCGTGCTGCGCGTGGCGGAGGAGCAGGCCAGCGTCCTGATCCAGAACGCCGCGGTGCAGGCGGAGCGCCTGCTCGAGGCCGCCCGCGACGAGGCCGCCGCCAAGCGCGCCGAACTCGACGCCGATGTCGCACGGATCACGGCGCAGGCCGAGCGCGACGCGGACCAGGTGCGTCTGAAGATGGAGACCGAGTTCACCGCGCACACGGCGCAGGTCGAGCGCGAGGCCGCGCACGCCGCCGAGAAGGTGAACCACGCCGAGCAGGAGGCGCACTCGATCCGCACGGAGGCCGAGAAGGGCGCGGCCGCGCTGCGCGCGATGGTCACCCGCGAGACGACCGATCTGCGGGTCTCGGCCGAGCGCGAGGTGCGCGAGATGAACGCGCGCGTGCTGGAGATGGAGGAGTCCCTCACGCGCCGCCAGGACGACGCCCAGCAGGAGTTCCTCGTGCTGCACAACCAGGCCGTCGCGCACGCCGAGCGCATCACCGCCGATGCCAACGAGCAGGTCGCCTCCTCGCTCGCGCACGCCGAGCGCATCTCTGCCAAGGCCGAGGACTACGAGCGCCTGATGCGCTCGCAGGCCAGCGCGATCGAGGCCGAGGCGCAGGTGCGCGCCCGCGAGACCCTCGACCGCGCCCGCACCAAGTCGCAGAAGATCGTCGACATGGTCACCGCCCACACGGCCAACGTCGTGCGCGACGCCGACGACCGCGCCCGTCAGCTGCGCTGGCAGCAGCAGCAGCTCACCAGCTTCATGGCCGAGGTGCGCGAGCTGATCCGCCCCGACGGCGCTCTCGGCAGCGAGGCCTCCGGATCCGCTCCCGCCGCCGCGGAAGCGGAGGGGTCTGCAGAGGCCGAGGCATCCGCGGAGGGCGCCGAGGCCTGACCCTTTCCGGGGTCGTTGAGCGAACACGCGCGCAGCGCGAGTGAGACGAAACGCGGTGATCTCGCAAGGTCGCCGCGTTTCGTCTCGGTCTGCGTTTCGACTCGGTCGGTGCGCGACCTCGCTCAACGACCGTGCGGCGGCCTCGCTCAACGACCCCATCCTCGCTCGGAGGTCACGGATACGCCGCTCCCAGCCGCGGACCAGAACCCCGCTCTAGACTCGAGGCATGGCTCAGCGGAACACGTGGCAGCGCGAACGCGTGCGCGAAGAGCTTTCCGACGTGCGCGGATTCGTCAGCGCGCAGACGCTGCACCAGGCGCTTCGAGAGGCCAACACCGGCATCGGCCTGGCGACCGTCTATCGCGCCCTGGCCGGGCTCGCGGCCTCGGGTGAGGCTGACTCGCTGCAGAGCCCCGAGGGCGAGGCGCTCTACCGCGCGTGCAGCAGCGAGGGCCACCACCACCACCTGATCTGCCGCTCCTGCGGGATGACCGTGGAGATCGAGGCCACCGACGTCGAGCAGTGGGCGCAGCGCACCGCGGCCCTGCACGGCTTCCGCGACGCGGAGCACGTCGTCGACATCTTCGGACTGTGCGCGAGCTGCGCGAACGCCGCCCAGGAGTGATCCCCGCGTGACCCTGACGACCCCCGGCCGCCGTGCGACTGCCGCACGAGACGGCGCGGCGACTCCGCACGCGCTGCGCACCCCACCCCCGCGGCTGTCCGGTCGCGCGGCGCTCATCGGCGCTGCGATCGGCGTCGCCGTGGTGGCGGCCCTCGTCGCGATCGACGTGCTGGCGCCGCATCTGTTCTCCGCCCGCCTGCCGAACCGGCTGCAGGACGGGCTCACCCTGTCGCTGAGTGTGCTGTTCGAGGCGCTGCCGTTCGTGATCCTCGGCGTGCTGCTCTCGATCGTGGTGCAGGTGTGGCTGCCCGCCGGCGTGATCGAGCGCGTGCTGCCGAAGCGCGGCTGGGCGCGCCGGGCCGTGCTGTCGCTGCTGGGCATGCTCATCCCGGTGTGCGAGTGCGGCAACGTGCCGTTCGCGCGCGGCCTCATGATGCGGGGCCTGGGGCCGGCGGAGGCGCTGACCTTCCTGATCGCGGCGCCCATCGTCAACCCGATCGTGATCCTCACGACCCATGCCGCCTTCGGCTTCGACGGCGGAATCCTCGTGGCCCGCCTCGTCGGCGGCTACCTCGTCGCGAACCTGATCGGCTGGGTCTACAGTCGTCATCCGGATCCCGACGCGCTGCTCACCGCGCGCTTCCGCGACACCTGCGAGGTGGTCGTGCACGAGCAGGGATCCGGGATCCGCCGGAGTCTCGCCCAGTTCCTCATCGAGCTGCGCGCCGTGATGCCCGCGCTGATCATCGGATCCGCGCTCGCCGGCGCCGTGCAGGTGCTCGTCCCGCGCGACGTGCTGCTGGCGATCGGCTCGAACCCGCTGCTGTCGGTCGTCGCGATGATCGCGCTGGCGATCTCGGTGGCGATCTGCTCGAACGTCGACTCGTTCTTCGCGCTCTCGTTCGCCTCGACGTTCTCCCCGGGCGCGATCGTCGCCTTCCTGCTGGTGGGTCCGCTGGTCGACATCAAGATGATGGCGCTGCTGCGCACCACCTTCACCGCCCGCACCCTTGCCGGGATCGTCGGCATCGTGGTCCTGTTCGGCTTCGCTCTGGGGATCGGGGTGAACATCCTTGCCTGAGACGACGACCGCGCACCGGCCCTCCCGCGCGCAGGCCCTCGGAACCCGCTGGCTCGGCGCCGGCCTGGCGGCCGCGCTCGCGATCGCCACCCTCGCCCTCGCCTTCACGGGACGACTCACCCTCTACATCAGCCCCGAGACCGTGTGGTTCGCCGTCGCCGCCGCGATCGTGACGCTCGTCGGGGCCGTGTGGTCGTGCGTGCTGCCGCTCGGCGCGGAGCAGGATCACGGGCACGATCACGGCAACGCCGGCCACGACCACGATCACGCGCACGCATCGTCCTCGCGCCGTGTCCTCGGGGCCGTGGTGGGTGCGACCGGCGGAGTGATCGCGACCGGCGTCGTCGCCGGCGCGCTGCTGCTGCCTCCCGCATCCCTCTCGGTGGACATGGCGATGCAGCGCGCCCCCATGGGCAACGTGCTGTTCGCCGGCGCCGACGACGTCGCCCTCGGGGCGAACACCGACACCAGTACGTTCGGCGTGGGCGGCTGGGCCAGCGTGTTCGCCACCGGCTCCCGGCCCGAGAAGTACGACGGATCCACGGTGACCCTCACGGGCTTCCTGACGCCCAGCGGATCCGCGAAGGATCAGGCGCACCTCACCCGCATGGTCATCACGCACTGCGTGCTTGACGCGCAGCCCGCGTCGGTGCCCGTGCAGATCAGCGGCTGGCAGGGACAGTACGCTGTGGGCGACTGGATCCAGGTGAAGGGGACCGTCCGCGCGAGTGCGGACGGGAAGCTCTCGATCGTGCCGGCCAGTGTGTCGAAGATCCCGGAGCCGAAGGACCCCTATGAGCACTGACGACGCGGATCACCCCCTCACCCGCGCCGAGCTGCGCGCGCGCCGCGCCGCGGAGGAGACGGCTGCCGTGGAGCCCGCGGCGCCGGAGGGCTCCGCGTCGGCGCCGGAGGGCGCCGAGCCGGCTGCTCCCGATGATTCCGCGCCGGCACCTGCGACGCCCGGGGTTCCGGCTGCAGCGGATGTCCCGGAGGCTCCGCGGATCCCCGCCGTGCCGGCCGCGGAAGCGCCGGTCACCCGCTCCGCCGCGCCCGAGCAGGTCTTCGACGCGAGGCCGGGCCCGCGACGCACCCCGAACGGGCCATCGGGCGTGAGCGTCTCGAGGGACGAACCGGGCCAGGAATCGACCGGCGGCCCGGACGCGACCGACGGCCCGGATGCGGCCCCGGCGCCCGGTGCGCCAGCGGCCACGCGTGTGCATCAACAGGACCCGCCCCTCGTGCCGGACGATGCGCGTGTCGAGGAACCTCCCACGGATCCACGGCTCCAGGCGCCGGAGTGGCAGCCGCATCCCACGCCCGTACCCGTCAAGCGCCGCAGACGGTTCCCGCTGGTCCTCGGCGCGGTGATCGCAGTGCTCGTCGTCGTGGTCGCGGCGTTCGGGGTGATCACGCTGCTGCAGGGACCGCGGATCAGCAGCGTGAAGATCGACGCGCAGTCCGCGATCGACGCCTCCGGCACCCGCATGATCATCACCGCCAGCCAGCCGCTGGCGAAGGTGGATCCGAAACAGGTGACCGTGAGTCCGCAGGCTCCGTTCACAGTCGACACGTCGGGGCGCAACCTCGGGATCCGCTTCACCGTGCCGCTCGACGACGACACGAACTACACCGTCACCGTGAAGGACGCGACCGGCACCGACAAGCAGCGCCAGAGCACGCTGCAGGCGACCTTCCAGACGCCGAAGTCGACGATCTTCCTGCTCCAGCGCAACGCCGACGGCGACGACACGATCTTCCTCACCGATCTCGGTGGCAAGAACGCGGTCCCGGTGGTGCAGCACGAGAAGATCGACGATTTCCGGGCCACCGCCGATCACCTCGTGGTGGCGACCGAGAAGGACGGCGCGTCGGTGCTGCTGGTGATGGACCGGAAGGGCAAGAACCAGCGGCAGCTGAAGCTGCCCGGCGCCGGGTTCCTCTCGAACCTGCAGGTGTCGGAACGCGGGAACCTGGTCGGATACACCTTCACCGACAAGGGCATCAGCGCGACCAGCGGTCGGGCGAGCATCCTGGTGACCCAGTCGCTCACGGGCGACGGCGAGCCGCAGATCGTCACGGTCGGCGACAAGATGCCGAGCATCGCCCAATGGGCGTTCGTGCCCGACTCGTCCTCGGCCCTGTTCATCGACTTCAGCGGCGCGCTGTACGTCGAGGACCGCGCCGACGCGAAGGCGAAGCCGACCGCCCTCGGCGCCGCGCAGACCGTCGAGGGCATCTCCCGCGGCACCTACACGGCGATCGTGAGCCGCGGCAACGACCTCGTCGAGCTGAACCTCGCGGACGGATCCGAGAAGCCCCTGGCCGCCTCCACGCCCGACTTCGGCGTGCCCGGCACGATCGCCCCCTTCCCGGGCGGAACGCTGCGACAGGTCGCCACCCGCGACGCCACCGGGCTGCCGACCGGACAGATCGTCACGCGCGTGGGCGACGACGGCAAGGCCACGAAGCTGTTCAGCGTGACCGGATCCGATGCGATCATGCAGGCCTGCCCGTCGCCGAGCGGGCAGTACAGCGCGATCGTGGTGGCTCCCAAGCTCGTCAACAACCCGTACGACCAGTCGCTGCTGCCGCTGCCGACCACGATGCAGACGCACATCGTCGACACGAAGACCGGCAAGGAGCTCGTGGTGCTGGCGGGCTTCGACCCCTCGTGGTGCGCGCAGGCGCCGCACCGGTGATGACCGGGTCCGCCAGCCGATGACCGGATCCGACGCCCGCCGCGGCGGCACGAGCAGGAGCGGATCCGACGGTGCGGGGCTGCGCCGCGCGACGCGGGAGGACCTGCTGGCGCTGCCGCTCGAGGTGGCGCCGCGTCTGCTCGGCGCCCGGCTGCGCACGCTCGTGGACGGCGCGGAGGTGCAGCTGCGGATCACCGAGGTCGAGGCCTACCACGGCAAGGGCGTCGGCGACCGGCACGACCCCGGATCGCACGCCCGGATGGGGCGTACCGCGCGCAACGCCACGATGTGGGGCGAGCCCGGGCATCTGTACGTCTACCTCAGCCACGGCATCCACTCGTGCGTGAACGTGGTGTGCGGACCGGACGGCGTGGCCGGCGGTGTGCTGCTGCGTGCCGGCGAGGTCGAGACGGGTGTCGAGGTGGCGGCGGTGCGGCGCGGGCTACTTCCCGTTCTCAGCGTGGATTCGGCGAAATCACCGAGAACGGAGCGGATCGCGCCCCCGGAGGAAATCGATCCTGAGAGCGGTGTGCTGCCGCTCCGCGCGACCCAGCGGCGCGACCTGGCTCGCGGCCCCGGGCGGTTCGGGCAGGCCTCGGGCCTGCGGCACCCGCAGCATGACGGCATCGACGCGATCACCGGGCGGCCGCGGGCCGGTGCGGTTGCCGAGCTGTGGCTCGCGGAGCCGCTCGCCGACATCGCCTCCGGCCCGCGGGTGGGCGTCGCCGGTCACGCCGGCACGGACGCGTTCCCCTGGCGGTTCTGGATCCCCGGGGATCCGACCGTGTCCCCGTTCCGCTGGGGGCGCGGAGCCGCCGAGGCCGCCGCACGCTGATCCCGGAGACCGCGCGACCGGCCGTCTCCGCCGAGCCGGTGCGGGCTCAGCCTGCGCTCTGCGCGCGCCGCACGCCGAAACCGGTGTGGAAGCGCGGCTCCGCGGTATCGAAGGGCACGTCTTCGCGGGATGCTTCGACCGCCTCCATCGATGCCGGGATGTCGAACGGGAACGCACCGGTGATCGCCGCCCGGCCCTGCAACGCCGCCAGCAGCACGGCATCGCTCGCGCCGAAATCGCCGACGACCGCCGCGGCGACCTCGACCAGGGGGCCGAGGATTGCGGGGCGCTCCAGGTACACCGATACGAAGACCGGCGCGACCGATGCGTATGCCGTCAGTCGCTCGAGGATCTCGTCGTCGAACGCGAGCGTGCCGCCGTGGAAGAAGTCACCGAGCGATCCGCGGCCCGGGGTGAACGGCGCGTCCAGACGCACCACGATCGCGTCCGCCTCGGCGGCATCCGTCACCGGAATGAGACCGGCGTCGCGGGCGGCCTGCGCCGCGACACCGTCGAGCAGCACCCGCGCACCGGTCGCGAGCACTGGCGCGTCCGCCGTCGCCAGTACCAGGGACTGCGCCTGCGCACGCACCCCGCGGGCCGTGAACTCCGGCGATCCGCAGATCTCCCGAGTGCGGGCCACGTCGACGCGACGGTGCTCGAACACTCCGAGACGGAACTTCTCCCGCAGCAGCCGCCGGATCGATTCGTCGAGCCGCGACTCCCGGATCCGGCCGGAATCGACGAGCTCCTCGATCAGAGCCGCATTGCGGTCTCCACCGAACTGATCGACGCCCACGTCGATCGCGATCGCCGCGCGCTCGCCCGGGGTGAGGTGCTCCAGCCCCCATCCATTCGGGCCGAACTGCAGATCACCCATGGGTTCGGCCTCGAGCAGGTTCCAGTCGGTGACGACGACGCCGTCGAAGCCCAGTCGGCGGCGCAGGATGTCCTGCACCACGGGCGCGTTGAACGCGAACCCGACCTCGGGCCATGCCGTGCCGACCGGCTTGCCGTAGTAGGTCATGACCTGAGTGGCTCCGGCGGCGAAGGCGCGCTCGAACGGGCGCAGGTGCAGCTCCTGCTGCCCGCCCGGATAGACCTGCTCGGGGTAGCGCGGGTCGTGCGCATCGTCGCCCCGCAGCTGCGGGCCACCGCCGGGGAAGTGCTTGACGACGGCGGCGACCGACTCCGGGCCGAGCTCTGGTCCGCCGCGCAGCGCCTCGATGAAGGCGACGGTCAGGTCGGCGACGCGCTCCGGATCCTCGCCGAAGGTGCCGGACCCGCGCGACCAGCGCGGCTCGCTGAAGATGTCGGCCATGGGGCCGAGCAGCACCCGGATGCCCATCGCGAGGAACTCCTGCCGCATGGTGTCGCCGAACGTGCGGGCGGCGTCGAGCCCGCCGATCGCCGCGATCCCCGGGTAGTCGGGCCAGCGGGACAGACTGTCCAGCGCCTGCCCGGTGAAGAGGTTGCTGCGGAAGCCGTGCCGAGGATCCGAGGACAGAGTGATCGGGATCCCGAGCCGGGTCGACTCGGCGATCTCCTGCAGGGTGTTGTGCCACTCGGCGACGGCGGCGCTGTCCTCCCCGCCGAGCACGTTGAAATGGCTGATGCCGACGGCGCCGGCGTAGCGCTCGGCGGCGGCGAGGGCCTCCGTCTCGCTGAGTCCGTCGCCCGCGGGAGCGGTGGACGGGTGGAACATCATGGCGGCCTTCTCGGCGACCGTCATCCGGCTCAGCAGATCCTCGACACGGCGATCGATCGGCAGGGAGGGATCCTGGTAGTCGTTCATCGGTTCTTCTCCGGATTCGTCAGCGGGTGGAGCGCACGAGCAGCATCGGCACGAAAGCCAGCAACGTGAGGGCGGCGCTGACGAGCAGCAGCGCGGGGTAGTTCGCCACTCCGCCGCCGATGCCGAGCAGCAGGGGGGCGATGAACGGCATCACGGAGTAGGGCAGCGAGAGCGCGATGTTCACGACGCCGAGATCGCGGGCTGCCGTGGCCGGGTCGTTCATGGTGGCCACGGCGAAGCCGATGTAGCCGCCGTACGCGATGCCGGTGCCGAGGCCTGCGGACAGGGAGAGGCCGACCATGAACAGCGGCACGGTATCGGCGAAGGCCAGCAGCACGAGCCCCGCAACGACGAACAGGGCGCCGATTCCGAGGATCACCTTTCGGCGTCCGGTGCGGTCGTTCAGCCATCCTGCGAGCGGGGCGCTGGCGACGGCGATGATGCCGGGGATGACGTACGCGAGCGTGATCAGGCCGGGCAGCTCCGCCTGGGGCGGGGCGACACGATCCTGCAGCAGGTAGACGGTGTAGGTCGAGATGACGCCCATGCCGCAGGCGATCAGGAACAGTGCGGCGAGGAACTTCGCGAAGTCGGGGGAACGTCGCGGGTCGATGTAAAAGCTGCCGAAGAACTCCTTGATGCTGAACGCCGGCATGTCAGCGGGCGCGGGGGCGTCATCGCGGAACATCACGATCAGCAGTGCGGAGAACAACACCGCCACGATCACCGGCAGGCCGAACTGGGCGATCACGCTGTCGGGGAACCACTGCACGAAGAACACGCCGACGAGCACTGCAGCGGAGGATGCGGTGCCGCTGAGTGCACCGACGATGCCCTGCTGCTTCTCGGGCACCCGGTCGGGCACGATGGCGAGCACGGCGGCGATCGCCGCGTTCACGAAGGCCTGCATGATGATCCAGCCGAGCAGCAGCAGTGGGAACGAGCTGCTGAGCCCGATGATCACGGCGCCGACGATCGTGCCCGCGAGGCCCACGACGATCCACGGGCGCCGGCGGCCGAACCTGCTGCGGGTGCGATCGCTGAGGCGACCGAACAGCGGGTTGGCGATCAGAGCGACGAGCGTTCCCACGCCGGCGGCGATCGAATAGCTGGTCGTCTTGCCGTCCGGATCGATCTGCGAGATGCGCAGCGCGAGAGTCACGGAAGCCGGGAGCATGATCGACATCCAGATGCCGAACATGGCCAGGGCGTAGATCAGAACGAACGCCGGGCGGACGGGCCGGACTGCGACGCCGGTCTCCGGCAGTGGGGAAGCGGTCATGGGATCCTCAACATCGAGCGATTGGAAACGCTACCGGTAACGTTTGCGGTAGCGGTACCGATAAGGTAGGGCGAACCCGGGCGTGTCGTCAAGTCCATGATCACCGGGAAGGATCCGGAAGGGGTCGAAGGTGCGGAAAGTGACGCTGGCCGATGTCTCGGCTGCGGCTGGAGTCGGCGTCGCGACGGTGTCCCGTGCGCTCGGCGATCATCCCGACGTGAGCCAAGTCACTCGTGACCGGGTGCGCACGATCGCGAGGGAACTGGGCTATCGCCCGTCCGTCGCTGCGCGGGCGTTGCGCTCCGGGGGATACCAGGCGATCAGCGTCGTCGTCCCGGACGCCGCCTGGGGCTGGTGGGAGCCCGTGGTGCGGGCTGCATTCGCGGCGGCCGCCGAGGAGGGCTACCAACTGCTCGTGCACCCTGTGGCGGGCGCTGCGGGCGGAGCGGCGTCCGTCGTGCGGAGCCTGGCGAACGTGCCCACCGAAGGTGTCGTGGTGATCAGCGTGCCCGATCAGGACGGAGTGCGCCGAGCCTGCGACGATGCCGCGCTCTCCGCCGTCGCCATCGACGACACCAGCCGGACGGTGCGGTTCCCCACGGTCTCCGTGGCCAACCGGCACGGCGCGCGCGAGGTGGTGCGCCATTTGATCGCCCAGGGGCGGCGCCGCATCGCGATGCTCGTCACCGACTTCAACTCAGCGGATGTCGCGAACTGGGGTGACGGGCTGTTCGTGGACGAGCGCCTCGCCGGGTACCGGGACGCGCTCGAGGAAGCCGGAGTCGCCTTCGATGAGGCGCTCGTGATCCCTTGCGCGTCGCCCTTCGACGAGACCGCCAAGGAGTGGCCCGAGCTGCGCCGCGCCCTGGCCGACGGCCTGGGGGTCGACGCGGTGTTCTGCGTCGCCGATCTGATGGCTGTCGCGGCGATCCGCTCGGTGCGGGCCGAAGGGCTGCGTGTCCCCGAGGACGTGTCCATCGCGGGATTCGACGACGAGCGTGCTGCGTTGCTGACGGACCCGCCGTTGACCACGGTGCGCCAGCCGTACGAGCAGATGGGGCGGCTCGCCGTGGAGCTGCTGCTGCGGAGCATTCGCGGCGATGAGCTCGACGAGAGCCGCATCGAGATCGAGCCGACGCTCGTCGTTCGCGAGTCGACGGCGGTGGCACGCTGACGGCGATCGCGCCGACATGCCCGGGTTCGGATCCGTGCTAGAGTAGCTCTTTGTCTGCGCACACTCCTGTGCGCAGTTCGTGTGCCTCCCCTCCATGCCGAGCGATCGGGCGGGGGAGGGGCGTGCAGACAAGGGATCTTGGGTGGGGCCGTCCGGCCTCACGGTAGAGAAGGAGTCATCATGGCAGCAGTGTGCCAGGTGACCGGAGCAGTTCCCGGTTTCGGTCACAACATCTCGCACTCGCACCGTCGGACGAAGCGCCGCTTCGACCCGAACGTGCAGAAGAAGACCTATTTCGTTCCGTCGCTGGGTCGCAAGATCACGCTGAACGTGTCCGCCAAGGGCATCAAGGTGATCGACGCCCGGGGCATCGAGAAGGTTGTCGCGGACCTCCAGGCGAAGGGTGTGAAGCTCTAATGGCCAAGAAGGCACAGGACATCCGTCCGATCATCAAGCTGCGTTCGACCGCGGGCACGGGGTACACCTACGTGACCAAGAAGAACCGCCGCAACACCCCCGACCGCCTCGTGCTGAAGAAGTACGACCCGGTGGTTCGCAAGCACGTCGAATTCCGAGAGGAGCGTTGATCCATGGCTAAGAAGAGCAAGATCGCGCGCAACGAGCAGCGCAAGGTCGTCGTCGAGCGTTACGCCGAGCGTCGTGCCGAGCTGAAGAAGACCCTGGTCGACCCGAACGCGACCGAGGAGGCCCGCGAGGCCGCCCGCGTCGGTCTGCAGAAGCTTCCGCGCAACGCGTCGCCGGCCCGCGTCCGTTCGCGCGACGCCATCGACGGCCGCCCCCGCGGTGTCCTCACGAAGTTCGGCATCTCGCGTGTCCGCTTCCGTGACATGGCGCACCGTGGCGAGCTGCCCGGCGTGACCAAGTCGAGCTGGTAAGCAGTCTTCTTCCCTGAGTTCAGGGAATCAGGGGCGGGGATCTTCGGATCCCCGCCCCTTCTGCATGTCGGGATTCCGGATCCGACCTGTGACTGGAGTGACGGATGAGGCGCGACACGCCGCCGCAAAACGTCAAAACCCGCGAAATGACGCGGAAAACCGGGGTTTGGTTGATACATTCAAGGCGGTCGTTCGACCAACGGGGGGCATCCGCCCATCCGGAACTCTGATACGAAGCGACGGGATCCCGTCGCTGGAGGATGAAATGGCTGACAAGTCCATCACCAAGACCGAGCTCGTCGCGAGCATCGCCAGCGCCACCGGCCAGAGCCAGGCTGCCGTCTCCGGCGTTCTCGACGCCCTGTTCGCCACGGTCTCGGACGCTGTTGCCAAGGGCAGCAAGGTCTCGATCCCGGGCTGGATCTCCTTCGAGCAGGTCGCGACCGCCGCCCGCACGGGCCGCAACCCGCAGACCGGCGCCGAGATCAAGATCCCGGCCGGCAAGCGCGTCAAGGTGACCGCCGGTTCCAAGCTCAAGGCTGCCGTCAAGTAATTCGGCTCCGCCTCGCAAGGCCGTCCCTCTCCGGAGGGGCGGCCTTTCGCGTGCACCGGCTCTGCTGCGCCGTTGGGTTCTGTGGGCGCGAAGGTTGCCGGCGCACGATGCCGCTTTGGGGCGCACTTCTCCTGTTCGGGGCGCGTGAGGAGCGGGGAACGCGGCGTACGGCGCCCCAAAACGAGGGGATGTGCCCCGAGAACTGGGTGCGAGCGTCGGGCGAGCCCGCTCCCGGCAGACCCCGAGCGACAGCGGAATAGGCTGGAGGGGTGAATCGCCCCGCCACCGGGGTCCGCCCCGAGACCGGGTCGGATGCCGCCCGCTCCGCCCTGCCCGCCGGATCCCCGACCCTGCGCATCGCCGGTCCCGTGATCCTCATCGGGGCCGCGATCCTCGCCGTCGTCGCCGGGCTCGCTTTCGGCGGGGGCGCGGCGCCGAACCTGCTGCTCGATCCCGGACCCGTGGTGCGCTGGGGCCTGCCCGTCGTGAAGACGATCAGCAACCTGGGCGCGGCGGCGATGCTCGGATCCCTGGTGCTGGCGCTCTTCTCGTTGCGCAGCGGGGCGCGGTCGTTCGAGATCGCGCTGGACACCGCCTCCATCGGCGCCGCGGTCTACACCGTGGCGAGCGCCGTGGCGGGCCTGTTCACGTTCCTGCAGACGCTCGGAGTGAAGCTCAGCGCGGGACCGGAGTTCGGCGCGCAGCTGGGCCGGTTCCTGCTGGAACTGCCTCTCGGCCAGGCGTGGCTGATGACGGTTCTCGCGGGCGCCGTCATCACGATCGCCGCCTTCGCCTTCCGCGGCTGGACCGCCACACTGCTCACGGCGATCCTCGCCGCCGCCTCGTTCATCCCGCTCGCGACGCAGGGGCACGCGGGCGAGCTCAGCGGCCACGACGCCGCCGTGAACTCGCTGCTGCTGCACACGATCGGCGCCGCGGTGTGGATCGGCGGCCTCGTGCTGCTGATCGTGCTGCGCGGATCCCGCAGCGAACTCGCCGAGACCGCACGCCCAGGCGCGAGCACCGCCGTGGCGAAGAACGCGGCCAAGAGCGGCGCGAAGACCGCGGTGACGCCCGGAGCGAAGGGTGCCCACAAGTCGGCGGGCGCGAAGAAGGCCAAGGGCGCCCTCACGTTCGCAGCCGTCGTGCGCCGCTACTCCTCCCTCGCTCTCGCCGCCTACGTCGTGGTGGCGGTCTCAGGCGTCGCGCGATCGATCGTCGCGGTGGGCGACTGGGCCGGCCTGCTCACGCCCTACGGCGGTCTCATCGTCGCCAAGGCGATCGTGCTGATCCTGCTCGGCGCGCTCGGCGCCCGCTACCGCACCCGGCTCATCCCGAAGCTCGAGGCGGGGGGATCCGGCCCGTTCTGGACGCTGGTCCTCCTGGAGCTGGCGCTCATGGGGATCGCCTCCGGACTCGCCACGGCGCTGTCCCGCACCGCTCCGCCCACCGGACTCGAGGTGGCGACCGTGCGCACACCGGCCGAGATCCTCACCGGCTCCCCGCTGCCGCCCGAGCTGACGCCGATCCGCTGGATCACCGCGTGGAACATCGACCTCATCTGGGCGGTCGCGGCCGCGTTCGGCATCGTGCTCTACGTGCTCGGGGTGCTGCGGCTGCGCAGGCGCGGCGACGCCTGGCCGATCCACCGCACGGTCTTCTGGATCCTGGGGATGCTGGGTCTGGTGTGGGTCACCGGGGGCGCGATCAACGCGTACCAGGAGACGCTGTTCAGCGTGCACATGCTCGGGCACATGATGCTGTCCATGGCGATTCCGCTGCTGCTCGTCGCCGGTGCCCCGGTCACCCTGGCCCTGCGTGCGATCGACAAGCGCGATGACGGCACCAGGGGCGGACGGGAGTGGATCCTGTGGGCCGTGCACTCGCCGTTCTCGCGTGTGGTCACCAATCCGTTCGTGGCGGCGGCGATCTTCGTGCTGTCGCTGTGGGCGTTCTACTTCACCGACCTCGTGCGCTGGGCCATGACCGATCACATCGGGCACGAGTGGATGACGATGCACTTCCTCATCTCGGGGTACCTGTTCGTGCTCAGCCTGATCGGAGTGGATCCGGTTCCGCGGCGGCTGCCCTATGCGGGGCGCCTCATCACGCTCATCGCCGTGATGGCCACGCACGCGTTCTTCGGCATGGCGATCATGATGCAGTCGGGCCTGATGGTCGCCGAGTGGTTCGGATCCATGGGCCGCACCTGGGGAGCGACGCCGCTGCAGGACCAGTACGTGGGCGGCGGCGTGGCGTGGTCGGTGGGGGAGATCCCCACCCTGATCCTCGCCATCACGGTCGCGATCCAGTGGAGCCGCAGCGACGCGAAGGTGCAGAAGCGCCAGGATCGTGCCGCCGACCGCACCGGCGATGCCGAACTCGAGGAGTACAACGCGCGGCTCGCCGAGCTCGCCGAGAAGGACGCCAGGGCCGCCGCGCGCGGGCGCTGAGGCACCCACGGGGTCGTTGAGCGAGCGAAGCGAGACGAAACGCGGCACCCCGGCAGGGCACCGCGTTTCGTCTCGGTCGCCTTCGGCGTCCTCGCTCAACGACCACCTGCGGGGCGGGCTCAGCCCTCGGATCCAGGCGGCGGGGCGGACTGCTCGGGCGAGGTGATGCTGATCGAGGCGGACCCGTCGGGCAGGAACCGGATCGTCCCGTCCACCTCGAACGGCACGTCCTGGTCGACGTGCGACACGGATCCGTCGTAGAGCGACTTCACGTCGAGCTGGATGTGCGCGGTGGCGGGCGTCGCCGCGATCTTCCACCCCTCGCCATCGGGCTGCAGCGTGATCTCGGGCCCCTTGACCATGCTCCAGGTGGGGCCGTCGATGACCCGGTTGGGCACGGTCTGACCGAACGGGCAGCCGGTGGGCTGCAGCACGTGCTGCGTCGTGCACTGCGCCAGGAAGTCGTCGACCCGCTGCTGCACGACCTTGACGAAGGCGTCGGTGGGCGCGGCCTGCACATCCAGCGGCACGTCGGCGAGCGGTTTGTCGGCGAGCACGCCGATGCCGGTGGCCGTCGCGGTGGCGGTCTTCACCGACACCGAGTAGAGCCCCGGGGAGAACACCAGCATCGGGACCGGGTCGAGTGCCGACGAGTCCGCCCCCTGCGCGGCGACCTGGCGGCGGTCCAGCTCGAAGTCGTTCACGAAGAACCGGTCGGATCCGCGCACGGTGAGCGAGATCACGGCGAGCGGGCTCTGCGCGAACTCCCACGCGGGTGCGACGCCGATCCAGCCGTCCTGCGCGACGCGGAAGGTGGAGGACCCGGGGTGGCCCCCGGCCTTGTACGTCACGGTGACCGACGTGGCGTCGCCGTCGGCGTGCTCGTCGGTCACGGTGATGTCGGTGAGAGTGCCGAGCGCGTCATGGCGCAACAGGGCATCGGAGGCGGCCCGGAACGTGTCGCTGTCGAGGTCGCCGTGAGAGAGGGCGACGCCGGGCAGGCGCAGCGCGTCGGCCGCGCGACCTTCGCTGAGCAGCGTGAGATAGCGCGTGACGAAGGCGGAGGGGCTGTAGAACTGGCGGTAGACGGTGAGCCCGCCGGCCGCGAGCGCGGCGGCGAGGACGACGCCGACGACCGCGAGCAGCGTGAGGTCCGACCAGAGCGAGGCACGGCGACGCGCACTCCGCGCCCGGCGCGACCGCACGCCTGGCGTCAGCACCCCCGCCGACTGCACCATGTTCGCCAGTCTACGAAAGCCCGCCTGCGGGAACCCCGAATGCGCGACCGCCGGAGAAGACGCGCGCCGGTAGAATTCGAGGACCGTGAGCACGCCGACCCTCTCCGCCGAACAGGAAGAACTGTTCCGACTGATCGAGGACTCCCGCGAGCACGTGTTCATCACGGGACGCGCCGGCACGGGCAAGTCGACGCTGCTGCAGCACTTCGCGTACAACACGCAGAAGCAGATCGCCGTCTGCGCGCCCACGGGCGTCGCGGCACTGAACGTCGAGGGGCAGACGATCCATTCGCTGTTCCGGCTACCCATCGGCCTCATCGCCGACAGCGAGATCGACCAGTCGGATGCGACGCGCAAGATCCTGAACGCGATCGACACGCTCGTGATCGACGAAGTCTCGATGGTCAACGCGGATCTGATGGACGCGATCGACCGGTCGCTGCGCCAGGCGCGCGGGCGGCGGGCCGAGGCGTTCGGCGGCGTGCAGGTGGTGATGTTCGGGGATCCGTATCAGCTGGCGCCGGTGCCGCCGCGCGGTGATGAGCTGCGTTACATCCAGGATCACTACCGCTCGTTCTGGTTCTTCGACGCCAAGGTCTGGACCGGCGGCGAGGCCACCGACGGGCTGCTCGACATCGGCACGCACGGCGCGACGCTGCACGTGCGCGAGCTCGTGCACATCCACCGGCAGTCCGACGCGGGGTTCAAGGCGATGCTGAACGCGGTGCGCTACGGCCGGGTGACCGCCGAGATCGCGGGCGCGCTCAATGACGCGGGCGCGAGAACGCCGCCCGAGCCGGCACCGGGCGAGATCCCGATGATCACACTCGCCACGCGCAACGACATCGTGAACGGCATCAACGCCCGCCATCTCGCGGCGCTGCCCGGCAAGGTGCAGAAGGCCAAGGCCGACATCTCCGGCGACTTCGGCCGCGGCGAGGCCAACTATCCGGCCGACCAGGAGCTGCAGCTCAAGGAGGGCGCGCAGGTGATGTTCCTGCGCAACGACATCTCCGCGATGCCGGATCCGCCGCGCTGGGTGAACGGAACGATCGGCACCGTGGTGCGCATCCTCGGCGACGCCGTGCGGGTGGAGATCGACGGCGAGGAGGTCGATGTCGAGCCCGCCGTCTGGGAGCGCTACCGCTACATCTACAACCCCGGCACCAAGACGCTCTCGCGAGAGGTGGTCGCGGAGTTCACCCAGTTCCCGCTGCGGCTCGCGTGGGCGGTCACGATCCACAAGTCGCAGGGCAAGACCTACGACCGGGCGATCGTGGACCTCGGATCCGGCGCGTTCGCCCCCGGGCAGACCTACGTCGCGCTGTCGCGGCTGACCTCGCTGGAGGGTCTGTATCTGTCCCGTCCGTTGCGCCCCCGCGACATCCGCGTCGACGAGGACGTGCGCCGCTTCATGCGCGCCGCGTGGGAGGCCCGCCAGGGCGACTCCACGCCGCAGGTCGGGTCCTAGGCCGCGCATGCGACACGACGGGTCAGGCGGTCGCGCCGGATCAGGCCGACGAGATCCAGATCCGCCTGATCGCGTGCGATCGCGGACAGTCGCAGCGGTGGTCCTGCTGCTCGTCGCGGTCGCGGTCGCGGTGATGCTCGTGTGGCCGCAGGCGCTCGGCGCGCAACGCGTCATCGGTGCGGCACAGCTGATCGCGTTCCGGGCGCCGCTGGCACTCGGGCTGGCCGTCGTCGCGGCGGTCACCGGCGCCGTGGTGCTGCTGATGCGCCGTCGGGAGGTGCGGCTGCGGCGGATGCTGGTCGCGCTCACGGCGGTCGTCGCGCTCGCCGCGGGCGGGAACGCGGCGGTGCTCCTCGCCCGCGGCACGGCGGCCGGCGGGACGGGGGTCCTGAGCAACGGCGATCTGACCGTGCTGGTGTGGAACACCCAGGGCGGCGCCACATCGCCCGCCGAGGTCGCCGAGCTCGTGCTCTCCTCCGGGGCCGAGGTGGTCAGCCTGCCCGAGATGGATGACGATGCCGCCGCCGAGGTCGCGCGGCGGGTGACCGCCGGAGGGATGCCCATGACGGCGGCCACCACCAGGGCCGTCGCCGACTCGTCGGAGCCTTCGTGGATCCCGACCTCGTTGCTCGTCGCCGACCGCCGAGGCGCGTACCGGCTCGACGCCTCGGCGGGCACGACCCGCGGGCTGCCGAGCGGAGTGTGGCGGCCGGTGGACGGATCGGGCCCTGTCATCGTCGCCGCTCACCCCGCCGCGCCGCTGTCCGACGGCATGGGCGACTGGCGCGCCGGTCTGGACTGGGTCCGTGCGCAGTGCCAGGCGATCGGGCCCGAGCTGATCCTCGCCGGCGACCTCAACGCCACGGTGGATCACCTCGACCTCGGCGACTGCCGTGACGCCGCGACCGAAGCGCACGCCGCGGCGACCGGCACCTGGCCGGCCACGATGCCGGCGTGGCTCGCCGCGCCGATCGATCATGTGCTCGTCGGATCCGCCTGGCACGTGCGCGAGGTGCGGGTGGTCGACGCGACCGGAGGCACCGACCATCGGGCTCTGGTCGCGGTGCTGGCTCGGCAAGCGCGTCGATGACGGGGCGCGGTTCTGTCCAAGGCTGGATCATGCTCGGTCATCGCTGTGCGCCGGCCGTCAGCGACGCGTCGGCGCCTGTGCGTGCGCGAGGACCTCGGTGTCGATGGTCAGCTGGTCCCGGTTAGGCTCGGGCCCGTGAGGGGGAGGGGATGACGAGGACGAGCCAGGAGGCGCCGGCACGGAACGAGGCAATCTACGACACCGTCGCCCTGACGGCGTCGCTCGCGGCCATGCTCGGAAGCGTCGCCATCACGGTCGTCATCTGCCTGGGCGGCGTGCTCGGGATCCTGTCGGAGCCGTCCGACGCTTCGCTGTGGACCCTGCCCTATCTTGCGGCGTTCACCATGATCGCCGCCGCTCTCGTCATCCAGGCTGCTCTTCCGGATGACTTCGTGCGCAGTGCAGGCCTGCTCTTCGTGAGCGCGCTCCTCGGTGTTCCGACCCTCGCGGCGGCGTGGGTCATCGGGGGGTTGCTCGCCTGGGGATTCAGCAGCGTGGCCGGTGTCGTCCGAGGTGTCGCGGGGCTCGCCCTGATCCTGATCCCCATGACGTGCGTGATCATCACCTCCGCCCAGCTGACGATCTTCACGGAGCGGTCGCGGCGCGAACGGCTGACCGTGATCGGCATCATCGTCGGCGGTTCCGTCGTCGTCGTCGCGGCAGCACTCATCGCCGGCGACCTGGTCCGCGGGGGCTGATCCGCCGAGCCGCCCCCCAGTGGGCGTTCGATGAGCGAGCGTGGCGAGATGAAGGACGCCCGAGAACCATTCCGCACACCGACCGGTCCTGGGATCCTGTACCCATGACACGGCTCAACGGTCCTCCGGGCGGACGCGTCCCGGCGGCGGGAGGACCGGGCCTGCGCGACGCGCTGGTCGGCATCGGGATCCTGATGGCCGCGCTCTGCCTCGTCGAGCTCGCCGTCCCCTCGTCGTCGCGAGGCCTCGGCGGATCGCTCCTCGACGGAGTGCTGGTCGCCGTCTACACCGTCACCGGCCTGCTCGCCTGGTCACGGCGTCCGCACAACCGCATCGGCCGGCTGATGCTGCTGACCGCGCTGGCGCTGTGGGCGTCGCGCACGCAGGACGACGACCTCCCGGCCCTGCACATCCTCGGCACGCTGACGTCCAGTCTGCCGCTGGCGCTGCTGCTGCACCTGCTGCTCGCGTTCCCCTCCGGGCGACTGGCGAGCCGTGCCGCCCGGAGGATCGTGACCGTCGCCTACCTCGTGTCCGTGGTGCCCCAGATCCTCGTGGTCCTGCAGCCCGCCGTGACCGAGGTCGCTTGGACCCTCCAGGCGGTGGTCGGGATCGGCACGCTCATCGTCACGATCGTGCTCCGCGGGCGTGGGCTCGGACGGATGCCTGCGCTGCTGCGGCGCCAGTTGCTCCCGTTCATCGGCTACGGGTTCGCGGCGCTCGCCGTGATCGCCGCGACCGTCGTGATCCTGCACCTCGATTCCCGTCCCGGTGCCCAGCAGGCGGCCGCCGTCGTGCAATCGGTGATGCTCGGCGGCCTGCCGATCGCCTTCCTCGTCGGGTTGACGTTCGGCGCCTTCGGTCGGGCGGGCGAGATCGCCGAGGCCGCAGCGGGCATCGCGGCGGCGTCGATGGACCCAGCCCTGCTCGACACCCTCGCGGCGCGGGCACTGGGCGACCCGGGTGCCCGCGTCCTCTGGACCTCGAACCCGGACGGGGCGGATCCCTCCCGCTTCGTCGACAGCGACGGGCGCCCTGTCACCGTGCCCCCGGAACGCGGCCGGTGGCCGATCGGCCCGCCGGAGGCCCCCACCGGCACGCTCCTGTACGACCGCGAGCTGATCGCTGACCGGAGCCTGGTCGCGACGGTGTCCGCGCAGCTCGGACTCGCGATGGACAAGCAGCGCCTGATCGTCGAGCTGCGCTCCGCCGTCCAGCAGCTCCATGTGGCCGCGGAGGAGCTGCAGACCTCCCGCCGCCGGATCGTCGTGGCGGCGGACGCCGAACGCCGCCGGATCGCCCAGGACCTGCACGACGGCGCCCAGCAGCGCATCGTCCTGGTCGGCATCGACGTGCAGCGGATGGCGCGGCAGGCCGACGATGCGGACTACGTGCGCTCCGAGGCGGCGCAGATCGCCGAACGCTGCGGATCCCTCCTGGACGAGCTGCGCAGCCTGGTCGAGGGCCTCATGCCGAGCCGGCTGAAGGACCACGGGCTGGAAGCCGCGGTCACCGCGCTGGCCGACCAGATCCGGATCCCGGTGCGGGTCGAGGTCTCAGGAGCCCTCGACCGGATGGACGCCGAGGTCGAGTCGACCGGCTACTTCGTGATCGCGGAGGCCCTGACCAACGCCGTGAAGCACGCCGGTGCACAGGAGATCGTGGTGAGCCTGACCGTGCGGGACGGCCGCCTGCGGATCGCAGTGACCGACGACGGGACGGGGGCGGCCGGGGCAGCTCCGGGGTTCGGTCTGCGCAGCCTCAGGGATCGGGTCGAGACCCTGGGCGGCACGATGACGCTCGAGCCGGCCGGGCGCGGCGGGACGACGCTGCGGGCGCAGCTGCCGCTCGGATAGGCCTTCAGCGGTCCAGGAAGCGCATCACGGCGAGGACCCGGCGATGGTCGTCGGGATCCGGCGGCAGGTCGAGGGTCGTGAAGATGAGGGCGATGCTGCGCGCGACCGCCTTCTCCGTCACGAAGAGCTCGCGCGCGATGCGGGCGTTGCTGTAGCCCTGCGCCATCAGCTGCAGCACCTCCAGTCGCCTGGGCGTGAGCTGCGCGATGCCGCCGTCCCGATGGTCTCGGACCTCGCGGCGCACCATCGAGGTGATGACGTCCGAGTCGATGCTGGATCCGCCGTCGGCGACCCGCTGGACGGAGTCGAGGAAGTCCTCCAGGTTGAGGATGCGGCGCTTGAGCAGATAGCCGATACCGGCGGCGCCGTCGGCCAGCAGCTCCATGGCGCCGGTGGCGTCCACGTACTGGGACAGCACGATGACGGCCGTACCGGGAAGTTCCTGGCGGATCCGTTTCGCCGCCCGGAGGCCGTCGTCGGCGAAGTCCGGCGGCATCCTGATGTCGGTGAGCACGAGGTCGGGGCGATGGGCGCGGGTCTTGCCGAGCAGGTCATCCGCATCACCCGCCGTCGCGACGATCTCGTGACCCTCGTCGGTCAGGATCCGGGAGATGCCCTCGCGCAGCAGGACCTCGTCCTCGGCGATGACGACGCGCATACCTGCTCCTGCCTGACGATGCGGACTCCCGGTGGTGACCCGACAGTACCGGAGCAGAACCGCCGCCCACACACCCTCTCGGGCGCGGGCGGCGGCTCGGATCCGTGGCTCCCCAGTTCCTCGGATCCCCCAGCTCCCCAGTGGGTCAGTCGGTCGGCGTGATCGGCTTGATCTCGGCGACCTGCGGCAGGTTGGCCTTCTCCTGGTCGGTCAGCGGGCGTGCGACACTGTCGTAGAGCGGGTCGGCGTCCTTCTTCGGGACGTCGAAGTACACCCCGGTGAGCTTCCAGGTGGTCTTGCCCATCGTGACGGTGAAGTCGCCGGTCACCCGGTCGGTCAGCGACCGCGACCACATGTTGTAGTTCGAGTAAGGGCTCATCGTGTAGTTGTGCACCTTGGTGGTCTCCTTGGTGTCGGACCAGGAGCCGCCGTACTTGTGGCTGAGTCCCGCCTCGAGGATCCCCTTGATCGTCAGCTTGGCGGATCCGGTCGTCTCGACCGAGGAGGTGGTGGTGGCCACGACCTTGGTGGTGAAGCTCTCCGGACGCGCCGTGTCGGTGTTGTTCGCGCCGCCGGCGACCAGCCTGCGCTGATCCGGACCGTCCACCTTCGTCACCGGCGTGAACGTGCACGACGCGAGACCCGAGACGCAGGTCTGGTTGAGCAGCTCGGCCTGACGCTGCGCATCCGATGCGGGCACGGTGATCGTGGAGAATTCCTTCTCGGACAGGATCAGCCGGCCCGCGGTGATGCCCTGGTTCTCGACGGTGAAGGTGGCACCGGCATCCGTGCGGATGTTGGTGCCGCTGAACGCGTCCACCACGAGCGTGGCCTCGAAGGCCCCGATCCGGATCGAGCCGTCGGCCAGGGGCTCGCTGTAGTTGAACGTGAGGGTCGTCTCGCCGCGCTTGGCGAAGTAGTAGACCTTCTCGTAGCGGTATGACTGACCGGGGAGGATCTTCGTGCCGGTCGGTCGGTACTGATCGCGCTCGCCCGGGCTGCCGATCCCGGTCAGCTCCAGGGTGTGCTTGGTCGTGTTGACGATGTCGAACCCGCGGGTGACATCTGCCGTGGCCGCGGCGCGTACCGGGGTCGCGGCCGACGCGGGCGCGGCGGTGGCGACGCCGACGGCGATCGAGCCGAGCACGGTCGCGCCGACGAGCCCGGCTCCGACGAGGCGTCTGGTGGTCTTGCTGGTGGTCTTGGTGGTGTTCATGGTGTCCTTCTCTCACTGCCCGCGAGGGGCTTCTGCGGCATCCCGGTCCGGGAAGTTCTCGTACTGAAAAGGCTAGAAATCGCCGTTCCCCCCGCCGATGGTCGTGCCACCACAACCGTGTGGTGCCTGCACCACATCGCGGGGTGGAACGTGGATCTCCACCCGCCGGGCGCGGATCTCCACCCCTGGGCGGTGCCGCCGGATCCGGCATCCGAGGAGCATCGAGGACATGAACCTCTCGATCGTCTCCAACGTCCTGCTGATCCTCGTCGCGGTCGGCGTGATCGCCGTCCGGCAGATGACCTGGCGTCCGGTGCTCGGCGCTCGCGACTGGAGCTTCCCCGCGGTCGCGGCGATCCTCGGCGTGGCCCTGCTGCTGCAGTCGCTGAACGGGCACGGACTCGGCGTGATCGATGTCGTCGCGTTCGTCGTCGAGATGGTGATCGCCCTGGTCGTGGGCGCCGCGATGGGCGCGATCGCGCACATCCGCCGGATCGCCCGACCAGCCGGAGCCGCCCCGGTCACGGCCGGGCTCTCGGCCAGGACCGCGGCCGTGGCCGCCGCCGAGTTCGAGACCCGCACCTCGCCGTGGGGCCTGGCGCTGTGGGTCGTGCTGATCGGCGTGCGGGTGGGCCTGACATTCGCGTTCGAGTCGTTCGGCAGCCACCTCGGAATCTCGGGCGGACTGATCCTGCTCGTGCTCGCCGCGAACCGCGCCGCGCGCATCCTGGTGCTGCACCACCGGGTCGAGGGACTGCGCCGCAGCACCGCGCAGGACCCATCGGCGCGCATCATGGTCTCGTGACCCGCATCAACCCGCTCACCTGGTGGAGCGCCGGCATCAATCTCGCCGGCGCTCTCGCCGTCGGCTACGGGCTGTGGCGAGCCGCCCCCCTGGTCTCTCCCTGGGTCACCGCCCTCGCTCTGATCGGACTCGCGGCCTGGGTGGTCCGCACCCTGGTCGCGGCGACGCGCGGCGGAACGGATCCGGTCCCGACGGCGGGGACGCCGGCGCCGGTCGCACAGGCGGGGGAGTCCCGTGCCTCGGTGCCGGCGTCGCTGCTCGCGATCGGACTGCTCGCCGCGATGACGATCGCGGGCAGCCTCACGGCCGTCCCGACGCGCGGGGTGGGTGTGGCGCTGCTCGTGGTCGCGGTGATGATCGTCACGAGCGACCCCGAGACGCCGCTGCCGGTCTTCGGAGGGGTCGCGGTCGCGGGAGCGCTCGGGATCGCGCTGGGCGCCGCGCTCGCGCAGGCCGGTGCGACGGGAAAGGCCGGATCCGAGGTCGACGTGCTCGGATTCGCCGGGATCGTCGCCGCCCTCGTGCTGTGCGTGATCGCGGGTCTCGGCCGCCGGGCGCAGCGGGTGCTCCTGGTCGAGCGGGAACACGCGAGCGCCGAGGCGCTGCGGGCGCAGGCGACCGCCGCACGCGTGGCGCTGGCCCGCGACCTGCACGACGTGCTGGCCCACAGCCTGGGCGGACTCGTGGTCCAGCTGGACGCGGCGGAGGCGCTCCTCGACGCGGGCGACGCCGGTCGCGCGGCAGAACGGGTGACGGCCGCGCGACGACTCGCCGTGGAGGGGCTGGAAGAGGCGCGTGACGCCGTGCGGGCACTGCGCGAGCCGACGGAGCAACCCGGATCCGACGCCGCGGAGCCCGTGCCGCCGATCGAACTCGAGTCCCGGATCCGCGCACTCGTCACCGGTGAGAAGAACGCCCGCCTCGACGTCGTCGGCGCGCCGCGCTCCGTGCCGGCCGCGCTCGCCGAGGCGCTGGTCCGCGCGGTGCAGGAGGGGCTGAGCAACGCGCGCAAGCACGCGCCGGGTGCAGAGGTGCGCGTCGGGCTGGTCTGGCATCCTGACCGGGTGGAGTGCACGATCGACAACCCGGTCCCGGCGGCCGCGCCGGATGCGGCGCTCGTCGCGACCGGCGGCGGCTACGGGCTGCGCGGGGTGCGCGAGCGCTTCGCCGCGCTCGGCGGAACCGCCCGCGCCGGTCTGGTGCCGGGCCCCTCGCACGTCCCAGGGGCCGAACGGGGCGACCGGTTCGTCCTGCGGGTGGAGGCACCGGCATGACCACGCGGATCCGCATTGTGCTCGCCGACGACCAGGCGATCATCCGCGACGGCCTGGAGACGGTGCTGGACCTCGTCGAGGACTTCGAGGTCGTCGGCACCGCGGCCGACGGCGCGGAGGCCGTGGCGCTCATCGCCGCGACGCGTCCCGACGTCGCCCTGATGGATCTGCGGATGCCCGTGCTGGACGGCGCCGCCGCGACCCGGCGGGTCACGGCGGAGACGCCGGGCACCGCCGTGCCGGTGCTGACCACCTTCGCCGACGACGCCGACATCGTCGCCGCGCTGCGCGCCGGCGCCCGCGGCTACCTCACCAAGGACGCGGGGCGGGCCGAGCTCGCCGCCGCGATCCGCGCGGTCGCCGCGGGGCAGTCCACGTTCTCGGCGCCGGTGCGGGACGTGCTGCTCGGGCGGATCGACGCTCCGGACGCCACCGCGCCGGATGCTCACGGACCCTCCCTCGCCGGCACGGATCCGGATCCCGCCTCGGCAGCGGCGCTCGCCACGCGTTTCCCTGCGCTCACGGCCCGGGAACGCGAGGTCTACGCCCTCATCCTGCTGGGCCGGTCGAACGGCGAGATCGCTCAGGCGCTCTACGTCGGGGTGGCCACGGTGAAGACGCACGTCAACGCGCTGTTCGCCAAGCTCGGCGTGCGCGATCGGGCACAGGCGATCGCGAAAGGACTGGGGCGGGGCTGAGATCGCGTGGGCGGGGGATCCCGCACATCACGATCTTCACCCGATGTCCGGGATCATCCTCAGGGATGACGTCGGCCCTGAGAAGGGCCGCTTACAATCGTGAGGAATGTCAGGGGGGCGAATGCGTCGGATCACAGGCCGTCGGATAGGGGCGCTGGTCGCCGGTGCCGTGGTGGCGGCACTCGCGTTGAGCGGATGCTCGGGCAACGCGGCAGCTCCCTCGTACTCCCCGAAGCCGCAGGTGCAGGGCGAACTGCCGTCCGAGATGCAGGACCAGATCAAAGCGGCCGTCCAGCGCGCGATGGCGGCGAGCGGATCGAGCGGCGCGATCGTCGGCGTGTGGGCGCCGTGGGGCGGAAGCTACGTCGCGGGTCTCGGCACCGTCTCGGTCGAGGACAAGACGCCGGTGAGCACCGACATGTCGTTCCGCATCGGCGACGTCACGCGGCTGATGACCTGCGACGTGCTCTACGCGCTGGCCGACCGCGACACGGTCAAGCTCGACGCGTCGATCACCGAGTACGTCTCCGGCGTCCCGGATCTGCAGGACGTCACGCTGCTGGATCTGTGCAACGGCACCGGCGGGATCGGTTCCTCCCAGGCGACGGCGATGCCGATGTGGCTGAACAACCCCGACCGGCAGTGGGATCCGAAGGAACTGGCGTCCTACGGGCTCGCACAGAACCGCACGCCCCCGCACACCGGCTACCGCGACTCCGACGCCGGCTATCTGCTGCTCGGGCAGGCGCTCGAGCGTGTCACGGGTCAGACCGCGGCACAGCTCATCCGCCAGTACGTGACCGCCCCGCTCGGGCTGGGCTCCACGTCACTGCCCGGTCCCCAGGCCGCCGCGCCCACCCCGTCACCCGCGCTGAAGGGCTCTTACCTGGCTCAGGTCGACGGCGCCTATCAGTGCGCGAAGCCCACGGACATCACCGTGAGCTCGTCGAGCAACGGCTACACCGACTCGGGAGTGGTCTCCACGATCACCGACCTCGGGCGGTACATGCAGGCCGAGGCCGAGCAGGCGCTGCGCCTGAAGAAGACCCCGAAGCGCTTCGGCACGCCGCTGCGTATCGCGGACGATGCTCCGACCTGGTACCAGGCCGCGGGCGGTGCGAGGCTGGTCGGGTCGATGATCGGCCAGCACGGCGGGACGCCCGGCTACCTGACGGCGGCCTATTCCGACCCCGCGACCGGCTTCACGGTCGCCGTGGTGCTGAACGATTCCACCGTCGGCGACGCGTTCGCGGGCGACCTCGCGTTCGAGCTCGCCGCGATCGCCTCCAAGGCGCCTGCGGGCAAGGGCAGGACCGCGCCGGAGTTCGCCCTGCCGTTCACCTCGGACGACTACGCTAAGGCGGTCGACGGCGCGGCCATCTGCCCGCTGCCGCAGGGCTGATGCGAGAGTCCCGCCGCGCGCGGGAATCCCGCTTCCCCGGGCCCGATCGGCTGTCGGAAGGCAGCTGACGGGTCCGTTCGACGCCTCCCGCGATTCGGCCGGCCTGAAGGCCGAAGCGCACGCACGACCCGAGGAGCAACCATGGCGATCGTCGACAACGGCATCTATGTGGACGGCGTCCGCACCGACACCCCGCACACGCTGGACGAGACGTTCGAGCTCATGCATGCCCGCGAGGGCATGGGCTGGATCGGCCTGTATCGCCCCAGCGAGGAGGAGGTGCGTCAGGTCGCCGCGGAGTTCGGGTTGCATGAACTGGCCGTGGAGGATGCGCTGACCGGACATCAGCGCTCCAAGCTCGAGCGCTACGGCGAGACCCTGTTCATCGTGCTCCGCCCTGCCCGCTACCTGGACGTCGCGGAGGAGGTCGAATTCGGCGAGCTGCACGTGTTCGTGGGGCCCAACTTCGTGGTCACCATCCGGCACGCCGAGACGCCCAGCCTGAGCCGGGTGCGCGGGCGCATGGAGCACGATCCCGAGCTGCTCGCCCGCGGCCCCGAGGCCGTGCTCTACGCGATCCTCGACGAACTGGTCGATGAGTACACCCCGGTGCTGAACGGCCTGGAGAACGACATCGACGAGATCGAGGCGCAGCTGTTCCTCGAGGAGTCCGATGTCACCCAGCGCATCTACGAGCTGTCGAGCGAGGTGATCGACTTCCAGAAGGCCACGCAGCCGCTGCAGCCGATGCTCGAGAACCTGCTGCGCGGATCCGCGAAGTACGCAGTCGATCTGGAGCTGCAGCGCTACCTGCGCGACGTGCTCGACCACATCCTGACCCTGTCGGAGCGGGTCTCGACCTTCCGGGCGAACCTCGACAACGCGCTGACCGTGGAGGCGACGATCGTCGCCCGGCGACAGAACGAGGAGATGCGCCGGATGACCGAGGAGAGCATCCGGCAGGGCGAGGAGGTCAAGAAGATCTCCAGCTGGGCCGCCATCTTCTTCGCGCCGACCATCGTGGCAGGCATCTACGGGATGAACTTCCACGTGATCCCTGAGCTGGCCTGGCCGTTCGGCTATCCGATGGCGATCGGCCTGATGGTCGGCGGCGCTTTCGTGCTGTACCTGGTGTTCAAGAAGCGCGGCTGGCTGTAACAGGATCCGCCCCCTCGGGGTGGTTGAGCGAGGACGCCGCAGGGAGGGCGCACCCCGTCAGGATCCGGTCAGCGCGATCACGGCGAGGGCGGTGGCGGTGACCAGGATCCACAGGATGGCGCCGAGCAGGAGCGGCCGCCAGCCGGCTCTGCGCAGCGCTGCGACGTCGGTGGACAGCCCGATACCGGCCATCGCGGTGGCGATGAGGAACCCGCTCGCGTGCACCATCGCCTCGCGGGGACCTGCGGGGATCACCCCGAGGGATCCGATCACTGCGACGACCAGGAATCCGATGAGGAACCACGGCACCAGCCCGACCACGCCGCGCACCGTCATCCGGCGCCCCTCGACGGCCCGGCGCGACTCGATCACGGAGAGCCCGATCGAGATCGGGATGATCATCAGGGTGCGCACGAGCTTCACCACGACGGCGTAGCCGAGCGCGGCCGCGCCGAAGACGCTCGCCGCGGCGACCACGGAGCTGGTGTCGTTCACGGCGGTGCCGGCGAGCAGTCCGAAGGTGTGCGGATCCATGCCCAGGGCGTGGCCGAGCAGGGGGAACAGCACCACGGCGAGGATGTTGAAGACGAAGATCGTCGACACCGCGTATGACACCTCCGCGCTGAGCGCGCCGATCACCGGGGACACGGCGGCAATCGCGGAAGCCCCGCAGATCCCCGTGCCGACGCCGATCAGCGTCCGCAGCCGCTGCGGCACCCGCAGCGCCCGCCCGATGATCCAGGTGCCCAGCAGGCACACGGTGAGCGTGGACAGCATCACCGGCAGCGACTCCGCGCCCACGCGCAGGATCGCGTCGAGCGACAGCTGCGCGCCCAGCAGCACCACCGCCAGCTGCAGCAGGAACCGGCCCGAGTATTCCACGCCGGGCTGGAACCGCGCGCCGGGTCGGCGGATCACGGCGACGACCACGCCGATCACGATCGCGGGCAGTGCGGATCCGAGCACGGGGACCGCCGTGCCGATCAGGGTCGCCGCGACGGCGATCGGCACGGTGAGCGCCAGGCCCGGCAGCACGTCCACCCCGCGTGCGACGAGGCGAGAGGGGAACGTGCGGGCAGGGCGGAACATCATGGATCCAGGCTCGTCCGCCGGCGTCGTCCGCGGTATCCGGCGGTGTTCGATAGGGGTACAGTCGTGGACTGTGGCAAGCACGGTGACAGACGGAACGATGCCCGACCTCGGATCGCTCGAACTGCTGGTCGCCGTCGTGCGCACCGGCTCGATCTCCGGCGCGGCACGAGAGACGGGCGTGACGCAGCAGTCGGCATCGGCGCGACTGCGCGCGGTGGAGCGTCAGCTCGGACTGTCGCTGTTCCAGCGCTCCCCATCGGGCACCCGGCCCACGCTCGAGGGCGAGGTCGTCGCGTCCTGGGCGGACGACGTGCTGGCGGCGGTCGGACGGTTCCGCACCGCGACGCGCACCCTGCGCGGCGAGAGCAGCGCGCGGCTCACCGTCGCGGCGAGCCAGACCGTGTCGGCCAGGCTGCTGCCGCTGTGGCTCGTCGCACTCCGCCGAGGCCAGGTCGAGATCGGGCGCACGCCGACCGCCGTGCAGCTGCTCTCGGGCAACAGTACGGATGCCGCTGCGCTGGTGCGGGACGGGCATGCGGATCTCGCGTTCATCGAATCGACCGAGGTGCCGGTCGACCTCGGCGCGACCATGGTGGACCAGGACGAGCTCGTGCTGGTCGTGGCGCCTGAGCATCCCTGGAACGGTCGCGGCCCCGTCGAGTTCGACCTGGTGGCCGACGAGCCGCTCGTGGCCCGCGAGCAGGGCAGCGGCACCCGGCGCGCCTGGGAGGACGAGGTGCGCCGCCGGCTCGGCAGGGACGCCGCGGAGCCGGCGGTGGTGCTGCCGACCTCGGCGGCGGTGCGGTCCGCCGTCGCCGGCGGACTGGGCGCCGCCGTGATGTCCCGGCGCGAAGCCGCCGACGACATCCGGCTGGGGCGGCTGCGGGCGGTGCGCACCGCCGGGGAACCGGTCATCCGCCCGATCACGGCGCTCTGGCGCGGAGGAGCGCGCGACCTCTCCCCAGCCGGCCGCGAGCTGATCGAGGTGGCCGTGGCGACGGCGCGGGAACGGGTGCGCCCGGGCCGCGGTACTCTCTGATCGTCTTCAAGGAAGGATCCGGATGCCCCCGCTCGTGCTCTTCGGCCTCGCCGCCGTGCTGCTGTGGTCGCTCGTGTCGCATCGCTTCGAGCGGTGGGGCGTGGCGGGCCCCGCGATGCTGCTCGTGCTGGGCGCCGCGACCACGGTGTGGGACCTGCCGACCTACGCGGCGGCGCTCGACGCGCCGCTGACCGAGAAGATCGTCGAGGTCATCCTGTCGATCCTGCTCTTCGCCGACGCGACCGAGGTGCGCGGCGGCATCTTCGGCGGAGAGGGCAAGGTCACGGCTCGGCTCGTGCTGATCGCGCTGCCGCTGTCGCTGATCCTCACCGCCATCGCCGGAGCCTTCCTCCTCCCGGAGGCCCTCGTGGCGGCCGTGGTCATCGCCTGCGTGATCATGCCGACCGATTTCGCACCGGCGACGCGACTGCTGCGCACCAGGCTCCTGCCGGAGCGGATGCGCGCGATCCTGAACGTGGAGAGCGGGTACAACGACGGGCTGGTGTCGCCGATCTTCGGCATGGCGCTGCCGATCGCCGTCGTCCTCGCCCCGCTGGTGGAGAAGATGATCGCGACCGGATCCGACACGGTCACCATGGACGACAAGGAGCTCGGCCACAGCGGTGAGAAGTTCGTGGAGGCGTTCGTCAACGCGGTTCCCGCGACGGTCTCGGCCATCCTCATCGGCGTCGTGCTGGGCGGCGTCATCGGGCTGGCGCTGCGGGCCGCCCGCGACCGGGGCATCGCGAACGAGGGCGGTGCGCGCTACGCGATGCTGCTGCTGCCGCTCATCGCCTACGGCATCGCGACGATCCCGGCGATCGAGGCGAACGGCTTCGTGGCTGCCTTCGTGGCGGGGCTCATCTACCGCGTCACCCGCACACGAGGCATGCAGGAGCGGGTGATCCCGCACGCCGAACTGCTGCTGGTCGAGGAAGTGGGCACTCTCACGGCGAACTTCGTCTGGTTCATGCTGGGCGGCGCCGCACTCGTCGCCTTCACGTCGTCGTTCGACTGGCGTGTCCTGGTGCTCGCACTGCTCGCGCTCACCCTGCTGCGGCTCGGTCCGGTGTACCTGTCGCTCATGGGCAGTTCCGTCAGCCGCGGCGATCGCGTGCGGATCGGTCTGCTCGGTCCGCGAGGCACCGCGACCATCGTGTTCGGCCTGCTCGCCTACAACGCCTTCGAGACGGACAGCGTCGAGAGCAATGCCGTGCTGCTGGTCATGGTCGTCACCGTCGTCGGCAGCATCCTGCTGCACGGTGTCGCGGCGCCGTTCGCGCTGCGGGCGCTGGAGAAGCGGAGCGTGGCCCAGGGCTGAGCGGAGCCCGACCGGCCCTCGCGCACAGCCGTGCTCAGGGCGCGGACAGGCCCAGGTGCTTGTACAGCAGGTCCATCGCGAACGGGATGCCGCCGTTGAGCGCGTCGGCGACGTGCCCGGCGCCGGGCACTTCGTGGAACGTCGTGGCGAACCCCGCATCCTCGGCCAGTTTCGCGTTGCGCTGGGTGCCGGGAATGTAACCGGGGTCGTTCCCCCCGACCGTGAAGACCGCGAGGCGGCCGGTGAAGGCGCCGGGGTGTGCGGCGATGCCCGCGGCGGCCTTGTTCGCGTCGAACGCGGCGGTGTCGCCGTCGAACATGGTCTTGATGGCTTCATCGCGCCATTCCACGCCGGGGTACTCGTCGGGAGAGATCGCGACGATGTTGCCCCAGATGTCGGGGTGATGCGTGGCCCAGGTGAATGCGCATGCGCCGCCGTTCGAGTAGCCCATGATCGTCCAGGTCTTGTGGTCCAGGTCGATGTTCAGGTTCTTCGCGGCGTAAGCGGGGATGTCGGTGTTGAAGTAGGTCGAGACCCCGCCGTACTTCTTCGAGTCGATGCAGATGGGATCCTGGTTCTCGTTTCCGAGCTGATCGGCGACGATCACGATGGGTGCGAGGCCGTTGTTCTTGGCCGCGAGGGCGTCGAGCGCAGACGCGATGAACGAGGGGTCGGGGCTTCCCGGGTAGCCCATCATCATCACGACCAGCGGCAGTCGCGGCGGGTTCTTGACCTGAGCGGCGGGCGGGAGGTACACCGACGCGTTGCGTGGTGCGAAGCCTGCGGTGGACGGGATCGCCTTGTCTCCGGCGAGCTGGCCGACGGTGCCGTGCGCCGGCATGTCAGCCGGGGGCTTCCAGGTCTTGTACAGGGGCCCGCTGCTGGTCTCGGTGGGGCCGGGGGTGGGCAGGGTATGGATGTGGTCCTGAGCCGACACGCCGAGCATCGACCCGACGGTCGTGTTGATGCCGAACGCGGCGTTGACGCCGAGCGCGGTGGAGAGCAGGGAGAGGATGACCGCGAGGACCGCGACGATCTTCCGCCAGACTCCGCGCTCCCACAACGAGACGATGCCGAACAGGATCGCCGCGAATCCGCCGGGCACCCAGAACCAGCACGCGTACGGGAGAGCGGGCCCGAACAGGTGCGTGATGTTCGCGAACGCCACGAGCCCGACGCCCAGCGCGACCCCGACGGCGACGGCGATCACGATCCGCCACAGCCACGCCGGTGTCGGGCGCCGGATCAGCAGCACGACGATGGCGACGAGAGTCAGCGCCCAGACCGTGAGCGGGAGCGGACCGTCGATGACGTTCAGCCGGAGGATCCAGGTCATCGAGGCTCCTTATCCGTGTACCGGCGTGCCGGGGAACACGAGCGACTATAGTCCCGCGCCTCTTCCGTACCCGGGTTGCGCCGGCTGGAAGGCAGGCGCGGATCCGTGCCGGACCAGAGGTCAGCCGCGCGTGTAGATCCCGCGCACGAGAGGCGACGGATCCGCGTCCGCCGGCACCGCCGTGTCCAGCTCGAGCATCAGCCGGTCGCCGTCCGCACGCAGCCGGGTCACGGTGCGGCCGCGGTCGGAGCGCCGGTCGAGCACCAGGACATCGTCCGCCCAGACCGCGGTGCCCGGTGTCGCCGGAGTGAAGCCGTACGTGTCGAACCACCAGAACCCCGCGCCGGCGACCACGGCGTGCGCGACGAGGGGTGCGCCGTCGGCTCCGTCGCGCGACTCCACGTAGTCCAGGAGGATCCCGTCGGGACCGGGTTCGACGCTCAGCGCGCCGCGGGCCGATCCCGCTTCCGTCCACGCCGTGGGGAAGAGCTCCTCCGTCCCCGTCCAGTCGCCGAGCAGTGCCTTCAGCCGAGGATCCGGTGCCATGACCTCGAGCCTACGCGCGGAGTGCCGGGCGTTGTCGGACTGTAAAGATCCGCGATTCTTTGCGCGTAAGATCGCGAAAAGCCGAGGGATCCCCGCCGTCCGGCTCAGTACTCTGAGCAGGTTGTCCGGGCGAGGTCGCCTGGAGCCCCGTCATGGCCGACGGGCACAGAGGAGGTAGCTATGGCAGTCATCGGCATCGTGCGCGAGCCTGCGGGCGAGGCGCGCGTGGCCGCGACCCCGGCGACGGTCGCACAGCTTCGGAAGCTCGGTCACGAGGTGGTCGTGGAGCACGGAGCGGGATCCGCCGCGTCGTACCCCGACGAGGCCTACGCGGCCGCGGAGGCGACGCTGGTCGATCGCGAACAGGCGTGGGGGAGCGAGATCGTGCTGGCGATCACGCCGCCGGATCCGGAGCGGATCGCGCTGCTCTCCGACGGGGCGACGTTCATCGCGCTGCTTTCGCCGGCGCTGCGTCCCGACCTCGTGGAGTCCCTCGCGCAGCGCGGGATCACCGCGCTCGCGCTCGACGCGGTGCCGCGCATCTCGCGGGCCCAGTCGATGGACGTGCTGAGCTCGATGGCGAACATCGCCGGCTACCGGGCGGTGGTGGAGGCCGCGCACGAGTTCGGCCGGTTCTTCACCGGCCAGGTGACCGCCGCGGGCAAGGTGCCGCCGGCAAAGGTCCTCGTGGCGGGCGCCGGCGTCGCCGGCCTCGCGGCGATCGGCGCCGCATCCAGTCTGGGCGCCATCGTGCGCGCCACGGATCCGCGTCCCGAGGTGGCCGATCAGGTGACCTCGATCGGCGGCGAGTACCTGCCGGTCGACGTCGCGGTCGAGAAGTCTTCTGACGGCTACGCGAAGGCCACGAGCGAGGCGTACGACCGCCGCGCCGCCGAGATCTACACGGAGCAGGCCGCCGACGTCGACATCATCATCACGACGGCGCTCATCCCGGGGCGGGCCGCCCCCCGCCTCATCACGGCGTCGGACGTCGCCGCGATGAAGCCCGGCACCGTCATCGTCGACATGGCGGCGGGACAGGGCGGGAACGTCGAGGGATCCGTCGCGGGCGAGCGCATCGTCACCGAGAACGGCGTGATCATCCTCGGCTACACCGACCTCGCCTCGCGGCTGGCCGCCCAGGCCTCGCAGCTGTACGGCACGAACGTGGCGAACCTCGTCGCCCTGCTCACCCCGGGCAAGGACGGAGTGCTCACGATCGACTTCGACGACGTCGTGCAGCGCTCGGTCACGGTGGTGCGCGACGGCGCCGTCACCTGGCCGCCCCCGCCCGTGCAGGTCGCCGCGGCCCCGGTCAAGGCTGTCGCGGAGCCCGTCGAGATCCCCGCCAAGAAGAGCATGTCGGCCGGCCGCAAGGCGCTGCTCATCGTGCTCGGCATCGCGGCGCTGTTCGCGGTGAACGCGTTCGCCCCGGCGCCGCTGCCGCAGCACTTCACGGTGCTGACGCTCTCGGTGGTGATCGGCTTCTACGTGATCGGCAAGGTGCATCACGCGCTGCACACGCCCCTCATGTCGGTGACCAACGCCATCTCGGGCGTCATCGTGGTCGGCGCGATGCTGCAGATCACGGATCCGAACCCCGTCGTCCAGGTCATCGCCGCGATCGCGGTGCTGCTCGCATCCATCAACATCTTCGGAGGGTTCGCGGTCACCCGCCGCATGCTCGCCATGTTCACGAAGGGCGGCCAGAAGTGACCGTCGGGGCTCTCTCCACTGCCGCATACATCGTCGCGGCCCTGCTGTTCATCCTCAGCCTCGCCGGTCTCAGCAAGCACGAGACCGCGCGCTCCGGCGTGATCTTCGGCGTCTCCGGCATGGCCATCGCGCTCGTCGCGACCGTGTCGCTCACGGTCGCGCACGCCTGGTCCGGCGGCGCCGTGATCGGGCTGGTCCTCCTGCTCGTCGCCGTACTCGTGGGCGCCGGGATCGGTCTGTGGCGCGCGAAGGTCGTCGAGATGACGGGCATGCCGGAGCTCATCGCGCTGCTGCACAGCTTCGTCGGCCTCGCCGCGGTGCTGGTCGGCTGGAACGGCCACCTCGCGCACACGGAGATCGCGCCGTCCCTCGTCGGCATCCACAACGCCGAGGTCTTCATCGGCATCTTCATCGGAGGCGTGACCTTCACCGGATCCATCGTCGCCTACCTCAAGCTGTCGGCGCGGATCTCCTCCAAGCCCCTCATGCTGCCCGGCAAGAACGTGCTGAACGTCCTGGCGCTCGTGGCGTTCCTGGTGCTCACAGTGTGGTTCGTGATCGACCAGCAGCTGTGGCTGCTGGTCGCGATCACCGTGCTGGCGTTCGCGCTCGGCTGGCACCTCGTCGCCTCGATCGGTGGCGGCGACATGCCCGTCGTCGTCTCGATGCTGAACAGCTACTCCGGCTGGGCGGCGGCCGCGGCGGGCTTCCTGCTCAACAACGACCTGCTCATCGTCACCGGCGCGCTGGTCGGATCCAGCGGTGCCTACCTCTCGTACATCATGTGCAAGGCGATGAACCGCTCGTTCCTGTCCGTGATCGCCGGCGGCTTCGGGATCGTGGCATCCGCGTCGGGCGACGAGGAGCACGGCGAGCACCGCGAGATCACCGCGGAGAGCGCGGCCGAGATGCTCACCGGCGCGAAGAGCGTCGTGATCACGCCGGGCTACGGGATGGCGGTCGCGAAGGCGCAGTATCCCGTCGCCGACCTCGTGTCCAAGCTGCGCGAGCGCGGTGTGGACGTGCGCTTCGGCATCCACCCGGTCGCGGGGCGCCTGCCCGGCCACATGAACGTGCTGCTCGCCGAGGCGAAGGTGCCGTACGACATCGTGCTGAGCATGGAGGAGATCAACGACGACCTCGCGTCGACCTCCGTGGTGCTCGTGATCGGCGCGAACGACACGGTCAACCCCGCGGCGGCGGAGGATCCGGGCAGCCCGATCGCCGGGATGCCGGTGCTGCGGGTGTGGGAGGCCGAGAACGTGATCGTGTTCAAGCGCTCGATGGCGGCCGGCTACGCGGGCGTGCAGAACCCGCTGTTCTTCCGGGAGAATGCGCAGATGCTGTTCGGCGATGCCAAGCAGCGCGTGGAGGACATCATCGCGGCGCTGTGATCCGCTCCGCCCCGCGCACCGAGGGCCGGTCTCCTGCACGGAGGCCGGCCCTCGGCATGAGGCGGGCGGGCCGGCGTTCCTGAGCGCGTCCGCGTCGTCGCGGGGCCCATTCCTGGGAGAACCCGATGGATCCGGTGAACGGATCGGGAATGATGCCCACGACCCCTGTCGTCGTGGCTCGTGCAGGCCTACCGTCGGTGCGGGACCCGATGCCGGGAGCGCCTGGCGTCCTCACGGCACCGAGGCCCCCTCCTCTCACGAAAGGTCCCTCGATGTCCCGTTCCCGACTCGGTACGGCCGGGGCGCTCGGCGCCCTCGTCCTGGTGGCCGCGGCCGGCGGTGCTGCCGGCGCGCTGCCGGCCGCCGCTGCTCCGCGCCCCGCTGCCGCCACGTCCACCCCGATCCAGCACGTCGTCGTGATCTTCGGCGAGAACGTGTCCTTCGACCACTACTTCGCGACCTACCCGAACGCGGCGAACGTCGCGGGCGAGACCGTCCAGGGCACCGGCGCGGCGGCGTCCGCGTTCACCGCCGCGAAGGACACCCCGACCGACATCGCCACGCTCGCGAACGCAGGCCTGCTCGCGCCGAACAACCCCAACTCGGTGCAGCCGAAGCGGCTCACGCCGGGTCAGGCGGTCACGTGCGATCAGGATCACGAATACCTCGCGGAGCAGAAGGCGTACAACGGCGGCGCCATGGACCGCTTCGTCGAGAACACCAGCACCGACACGTGCGGCAACCCCGGCGACCCCCGGTACGCGACCCCGGGCATGACGATGGACTACTACGACGGCAACACCGTCACCGGGCTGTGGAACTACGCCCAGCACTACGCGCTCAGCGACAACAGCTTCTCCGACACCTTCGGCCCGTCGAGCCCCGGTGCGCTCAACCTCGTCTCGGGCCAGACCCACGGGGTCATCAGCGTCGACCCGTTCACGGGTGCGCAGACCGCCACGCCCGACCCGTACACGGTGAAGAGCCCGGACGCCCAGGGCGTCGGCACCATGACAGAGGATCCGGATCCGGCGTTCGACGACTGCTCCGACGGCAGCCATGCCAAGAGCTTCGCGCTCGCCGCGATGCAGGGCCGCAACATCGGCGACCTGCTCAACGAGAAGAACGTGTCGTGGGGCTGGTTCCAGGGCGGATTCACGCCGCAGGGCACGAAGACCATCAAGGGCGTGGACTACGCGCAGTGCACGACGACGCACACGAACATCGCCGGCGTCTCGTCGACCGACTACAACCCGCACCACGAGCCGTTCCAGTACTTCGCCTCGACGGCCAACCCGCACCACCTCGCGCCGGCCTCCGATGCCGAGATCGGGCACGCCGGCCAGGCCAACCACCAGTACGACATCACCGCCTTCAACCGGGTGGTCGACACCGACAACATGCCGGCGGTCTCGTACCTGAAGGCGCCGAACTATCAGGACGGGCACGCCTCCTACTCGGATCCGATCGATGAGCAGGCGTTCGTCGTGAACGAGATCAACGCGATCCAGAAGTCGAAGAACTGGGGATCCACGGCCATCGTGCTCGCCTACGACGATTCCGACGGCTGGTACGACCATGTCGCGGCGACGGTGACCAACGCGTCGAACGACCCGCAGAACGATGCGGCCTGGTGCCTGAACGCAGCGGCCTCCGGCACGCCGATCCTCGGCGGCTTCGCCGATCGCTGCGGGCCCGGGCCCCGTCAGCCGCTGCTGGTGGTGTCGCCGTTCGCGAAGAAGGACTTCGTCGACCACACCGCCACGCAGCAGTCGTCCATCTCGCGGTTCATCGAGGACAACTGGGGTCTCGGCCGGCTCGGAGGCGGTTCGGTGGACGCGGTCGCGGGATCGCTCGACGCGATGTTCGACTTCTCCCACCCGCGCAAGGACGCGAACCTGACGCTGGATCCGGCGACCGGCACGATCGCCCAGCCGGCGTACTGCGACGGCAACAACGGCAAGCACCTCGGGCAGGGCGGCGGCTGCAGCTGACCTCCTCGGGCTGACCTCACGTCGTCGTGCGGGTCGTGCCCCGTCCTCCTCCGGGACGGGGCACGACCCGCGCGAAGCGTCGGAGACCGCTGGATCCGACGCGGCGTGGCCGCGCGCAGGAGCTCGTCCCCAGCCGCGATTCGTAGTATTGGGTCGTAGCCGGATGCAACTGGGGGAACACATGACGGACGAGGCGACGCCACTTGACGGTCCAGTGTCGAAGGGCGTGAGCCGCCGGACCCTTGTCACGGGGAGTGTGTGGTCGATCCCCGTGGTGGTCGCCGCCACGGCCTTCCCGGCCGCAGCCGCGTCACCCAATCCGCAGCCGTGCCCGACCTTTGATGCCTGCGGGCTCTATGGCTCGTCGGGCAGCGTGATCTTCCGCTACGCCGGCGATCCGGCCACCACGGGGCCGGGGTTCACCGTGCAGGAGAACAGCGGCCAGTTCGCCGGGTCGTACTGGTCGTCCAATCTCGCGATCGGGCCATATGTCTCCGCGGCCTGCCCCACCCCCACCTACGTCTTCTACGGGTCGCGGTACAGCAACTCGTTCCTGAACATCTACCGCGCCCGCGCCGCGGGCACCGGACTGGACCCGATCGTCGAGATCGTTGGACCGATCCCCTCCGGACCCACCTGGGCTGCGTGGGGCGGTATGGCCTGCGATCCTCTCGGCAACCTCTGGATGATCTCGAACCTGACTGCACTGTCGACGACTCAGATCGCTCGCGTCAACCCGCAGAACGCCTCCACACTGACCAGCACCTTCGCCTTGAGCGGTGTCGGGCTCGTGGCAGGAGGCGCGAACGCCGCCGTCGCGGCGTCGGGCACGATCATTCCGGACATCACGTTCACGGGCGACGGCCGCATGTACGGACTGATCTACAGCACCGCAGCCGGGAGCTCCGGCCAGGTCTGGCTGTGCGAGTACCTCACGGACACGCTCACCGCCGGCGGCAGGATGACCATCTCGCCTATCAGGCAGATCACGGGCCCCGCCGCCAGCGCGAGCACCTCGATCTACGGCTTCGCATGGCTGGGGTCCGCCATCAACGCCGAATCCGGACTCTTCTACGCCGTGCACGGCGGAACAGGCCAGCTGTACGCGATCGACCCCAACACGGGAATCTCCGCCACCGCCGGCACCAAGACCTCTCCTGCGACCTACGACTACGCCGTCACTGACCTCGCATCCGCTCCTGTGGGCGGCTGCAGCATCTAAGCGGGCCGCCTGTTGCCGAATAGGATCGTCGAGTGCGTGCAGTGGTGATCGACAGATTCGGCGGACCGGACGAGCTCCACCTCGCAGAGGTTTCCGCTCCGGTCGTCGGACCGACGGATGTGATGATCGCTGTCCGATCGGCAGGGCTGGGATCCTGGGACAAGGACGAGCGAGCCGGGGGTTTCGCGGAGGAGTATGCGGCCCCGCCATCGTTCCCTTATGTTCTCGGGTGGGACGGCGCCGGAGATGTCGTCGAGGTTGGCAGCGAAGTCGAGCGCTTCTCGCCGGGAGATGTCGTGTACGCCGCATCGACGGCGGCTCCGCGCGGCGGTTTCTACGCGGAGCTCGCGGTGGTCGACCAGGAGCATGTGGCGCTCGTTCCCGACGGCATCCCTGTCGAGCAGGCCGGGGCGATGGCCTGGGACTCGCTCACGGCGATGTCCGGCCTTGAAACGCTCGCGCTGCACCCCGACGAGACCTTGCTTGTTTTCGGTGCGAGTGGCGGTATCGGTCACTTCGCGGTGCAGCTCGCCCGTCGCTGGGGCGTGCGGGTCATCGCGGTTGCTTCTGGCGGTGACGGAGTCGCACTCTGCCGCCGATTGGGCGCGACGCTGACCATTGATGGGCGGCGGGAGAACATCACCGATGCGGTGACAGAGTTCGCACCCGAGGGCGTGGATGCCGTCCTGCTCACTGCGGGCGGGCCCGCAGGCGACGAAGTCCTATCGCTGCTGACCCCCGACGGTCGCGCAGCGAGTCCCCACGGCGTGGACCCGGTTCCCGGAGGCGGGGCCACTGTGCCAGTACGGTTCTACAGCGGCGACCGCAGCCGCGCCGGCTTCGACCGACTCGCGAAGCTCATCGCCAACGGCGACTACGAGACCGCTCTCGCAGACCGATTCCCCTTCTCCGAGGCGGTGAACGCCCACCATGCACTTGCCGGGCACTACGCAGGCAAGATGGCGCTGATCCCTGGAATCCCAGGGGCAGACGCGCCCTCATAGTCTCTGCTCGTGAGGGACGCTCCGGACGTCGCTCACTCCCCGTGCGCGCCGGCGTGACGGGCGACGATCGTGGCGGCGGCCCGGGCGGGGGCGGCTCCATAGAGGAAGCCCCGTACGTCGCCGAGCCGGGAAGCCGCGAACGCGTCGGCGACCTCGTGCGGCGCGTGCCGGAGCAGCAGCGAGCCCTGCAGGGCGACGGCGAGCGCCTCGGTGAGCCGGCGCGCCCCGGCCTGCGCCTCGGCGGATGCGGGATCGCGCTGCGCCGCGCGCAGCAGCTTCTCGGTGCCGGCCACGTGCGCGTCGAGGCGTGCGTCCGCCCCGGCGGTGAGGCGCACCTCGGCGAGCAGCGCGTCGGCGGTCTCGGGCTCGCGGGCGATCGCGCGCAGCACGTCCAACGCGATGACGTTGCCGGATCCCTCCCACACCGCCATCACGGGCTGCTCGCGGTAGCGCCGGGCGAGCGGGAACGCCTCGGTGTAGCCGTTGCCGCCCAGGCACTCGAGCGCCTCGTAGGCGTGGCCGGGCCCGCGCTTGCAGATCCAGTACTTGAGCACGGCCGTCGCCAGCCGGCGGAACGGCTCGTCCTGGGCGGGCGCATCGGACTCATAGGCCGCGGCGACCCGCAGCGACGAAGCGATCGCGGCCTCGGCCTCCACGGCGAGGTCGGCGAGCACCTGCGTCATCGCGGGCTGGTCGGCCAGCGGCGCGCCGAAGGCCGACCGGTGCTGCGCATGCCAGATCGCCTCGGCGGTCGCCTGGCGCATGCCCGCGGCGGTGCCGAGCATGCAGTCCAGGCGCGTCTGGTTGACCATCTCGATGATCGTGCGGACGCCACGGCCCTCCTCGCCCACGAGCCAGCCGACGGTGCCGTCGAACTCCACCTCGCTCGAGGCGTTCGCGCGGTTGCCGAGCTTGTCCTTGAGGCGCTGGATGAGGAACGGATTGCGTGAACCGTCCGGCAGCACGCGCGGCACGAGGAAGCAGCTGAGTCCGGCCGGTGCCTGCGCGAGCACGAGGAAGCCGTCGGACATCGGCGCCGAGCAGAACCACTTGTGCCCGGTGAGGATCCAGGACCCGTCGCCGGCCGGCGCCGCGGAGGTGCGATTCGCGCGCACGTCGGATCCGCCCTGCTTCTCCGTCATCGCCATGCCGAACAGGGCGGAGGTCTTGTCGGGTGAGAGCGCGGGAGAGTAGTCGCGGGAGAACAGCCGCGGGATCCACTGCTCCTGCAGCCCGGACGGGGCGAACTGCTGCAGCGCGGGGACGACCGCGTGCGTCATCGACACGGGGCAGGCGTGCCCCGGTTCGATCTGCGCGAACAGCAGGAACTGCGCGGCGCGGGCGACCTGCGCGCCGGGGCGGGGATCCGCCCAGGCGGCGGTGTGGGCTCCGGCGGCGACCGCGGCGGCGATCACCCGGTGGTACGCGGGGTGGTACTCGACCTCGTCGATGCGGCGTCCCCAGCGATCGAACGCGACGAGCTCCGGCTCGTGCACGTTCGCGAGCTCGGCGTCGTGCTGGAAAGCGGCGGAGCCGACCAGCTGCCCGGTCGCCGTGAGCTCCGGCTCGGCCCAGGAGGCGCCGTGCCGTCGCACACCCTCGACGAGGGGGAGGTCGAGTGCGAACTCGTCCACGCCCTCCCGCGGCGGCGCCTGGTTCGTGACGGTGTGCGTCGCCATGCGGATCCCCTTCGATCGCGGTCTGATCCGACGCTACGCCATCCGCCCGCGCGGACTCAGGGTCGGCGTGCGAGTGGCCGTCGCGCTCGACGAGTGCCGGAACGCCGGCGAGGCGAGCTCAGTCGGCCGCGCGGTTCTCGCGCCACTCGTCGCGGAGCAGCCCCATCCGCACGATGTCCTCGTAGCGCCCGCGCACCCAGGCGTGCTCGCGCTGGCGACCCTCGACGACGAAGCCGGCCTTCTCGTAGGAGCGGATCGCCGCGGCGTTCGACGCGATCACCTCGAGATGCACCCGGCGCAGGTTGCCGCGCACGAACCCGAACTCCACTATCTGCCGCATGGCCTCGGTGCCGATGCCCTTGCCCCGGGCCGACGGGATGAGCGCGATGCCGACCTCGGAGTGCCGCGCGACCTCGTCGATCTCGAACAGGCCGACGGTGCCGACGGCTTCGCCGGCGACGTCGATGACGAAGCTCCGGTTGCTGCCCGGATCCACTTCTCGGGCCGTGAGACGTTCCTCCCACGTGGTGCGGGGCGGAACGGCGGGGCGGCCCGGGTTGCGTTCCTCCCACGTGTCCAGATCCGTCGCGATGCTGTAGAGCGCATCGAGGTCGGCGTCGGTGCGGGCGCGGAGGGTGACGGCGGGCGTTGTGGACATGGGTGTCACGCTACCCGCAGGTCCGGACAACGCGGTCGCCGCCGACGCCGAGGACCGGAGAGGACCGTCCCCTTGTGACGCCCTGCGCGGCGGCATACCCTGCGGAGAAGAGGTCGGGATCAGGGCCGCTGCGGGCGGGTATGCAGATGAGGGCGTCGGGGCCGGCTCCCTCGTGAAGGAGGACGAGATGGGCCACGACGAGGACGACGAGCCGGTCGAGGAGCAGGTCGAAGAGCAGGAGACGGCCGAGAACGGTCCGCCCCGGGACGAGGATGACGGCGGGCTGATCCCGCCGCCCGACGTGGACACGATGCTCGGGTTCGAGGGGTCCATCGAGGGGCTCTGACGGCATCCGTCCGATGGCGTGCGCCGCCCGGGCTAGATGATCGCGTGCGCCCGCACGGGGAAGGTCCCGAAGCCGGCGACGGCTGGCGGTGCCGCGGTGAACCGGGCGCCCCGGGCCGGCAGCGAGCCCAGGTTCGCCAGGTGCTCGACGACGGGGATCCCTGCCGCGAGCAGGATCGAGTGCGCGGGACGCTCGCCTCCCGATTCGGTGTCGTCGATGTTGAGCGAGTCGATGCCGACGAGTGCGACCCCGGCGTCGACGAGGGCCTGCGCCCCGCCTTCGGCGAGGAACGGCGCGCCGCGGCCGTACGCCGGGGTGCCGAAATGCCGGTCCCAGCCCGTGTGCAGCAGCACGGCCGCGCCGTGCAGGTCGCGGTCGGCCAGCGTTGCGGATCCGATCCCGCGACGGTCGGGCGACCACGCGTCGGCGAGGTGGAAGACCTCCGCCGGCAGATCGACGAGCTTCTCCAGCGGGAGCGACGAGAGGTCGCCGCCGTCGGCGTATCGGTGGAACGGCGAGTCGATGTAGGTGCCGGTGTTGCCGATCATCGTGATGACGTCCATCGCGAACTCGGTGCCCGGCGCGTACTTCGCCCGCGAGTCTGCCCGGGTGAGGAACGGGGTGATCTCGGGCGCGGGCAGCCCGGGATAGGTGACGAGGCCGGCGTGGATCGGGTGCGAGAGGTCCACGATGCGGCGCGCGGAGGTGGGGGTCGCGGCTTCGACTCCCCGGCTGCCCCGATGCTGTTCTTCGACGATCTCGAGATCGCGCAGCGCGACGGACTCGACGAGCGCGAGGCCGAGGTGGCGGATGAGGAGCGTGCCGATCGCGTCGGCGTTCAGGCCGGCGGAGGGCAGGTCGAGGCGGAAGCCGTCGCCGTGCATCCCGCCGCCGTTGGCGAAGGCGATGTCGAAGCCGAAGCGCGCGCGGTACTCGGGTGAGGTCATCCCGCCAGTATGGCGAGGAACGCCGCGGGCGGGCGTCACGTGTCGACGATCGAGGTCTCCCAGGGGATCGTGCGTCGCAGAGATCCCGCGGTCGCCGTCCCGGGGGTGAGCGCTCGCGGCGGTCGGACGAGGAAGGGTCGCACCCGCCTGAGCGGACGCGACCCTTCCTGTCATGCGGCGGAGCGGGTGCTCAGTGGAACTGGCCCAGCTTGCCGAACTTCTCCGCGAGGAGGTAGTAGACCGTGATGCGGCTCTTGGTGCGGTCCGCCTTCATGGTCTCCTTGACCTCGTCGAGCGCGGCGTCGAGCACCGCGTCCGACTCCGTGAGGCCGAGCTTCTTCTTGAGGAAATTGGTCTTGACGGTCTCGACCTCGTCCTTGTCGGAGAACGCGACGTACGCCGAGTCCTGGCTGCTCATCACGAGCTGGTAGGTCTTGAGGAGACCCGCGATCGCAGCATCATCGGCGTCGGGACGGTAGATCTTGACGTCAGCGGCCCAGTCGGCCATAGGGAACTCCTTCGCTCCGGCTCGGCTCGATTGCCGCGCTCGCCAGAGATCCTAGACGGGGCATCCGAACAGCAAAAGACGTCCATAGGAAACTGACAGGCCGATGCTCGGGCGTGCCTTCGGTCCCGGGCGGCGGGAGATGTCTCTCGAGCGCCCCCGGGACCGGTCCGGCCTGCCGGGGTGCGGCCCGTCCGGCGTGCGTCAGGATGCGGCGCGCAGTCCCTCCACGAGGGGTGTCGTGGGGCGGCCGAGCAGGCGGGCCAGGGTCCGGTCGGTGTCGGCGAGGGCGCCTTCCCTGATGTTCGCGTCGAGCGCCGTCACGAAACCGACCGTGCCCGCGTCGAGTCCGGCGGCCTCGAGCGCCGCGGCGTGGTCCTCGCTGCTGAGCGGCGCATAGCGGACCTCGCGTTCGACGACCGCCGACGCGGCGCTGGCGAGTTCGTCGTAGTTCCACGCGACGTCGCCGGCGAGCTCGTAGACCTCGCCGACATGGCCGTCCTCGACCAGGACGATCGCGGCGGCCTCGGCGTAGTCCGCCCGGCTCGCGGAGGCCACGCGGCCCTCGCCCACGCTCGCCGCGATGACGCCGGTGTCCCGGGATCGGGCGACGTCGCCGAGATAGTTCTCCGTGTACCAGTTGTTCCGCAGGATGACCGCCGGGAGGCCCGCGGCCGCGATCGCCTCCTCCGTCGCCTTGTGCTCGGGAGCGAGCACGAGGTCGCTCGTCGTCGCCATCGGAGCGCTCGTGTAGACGAGCTTGGCGACGCCCGCGGCACGGGCCGCGTCGATGACGACCTGATGCTGCGCCGCGCGCTTTCCGACCTCGCTGCTCGAGATGAGCAGTGCGGCGTCCACGCCGTCGAGGGCCGCCGCGACGGTCTCCGGCGCGTCGTAGTCGAGGGCGACGACCTGCACGCCTCGCGCGGCGAGATCTGCGGCCTTGGCGGTGTCGCGCGCGCCGGCGCGGACCGTGGCGGGGTCGGTGCCGCGGGCGAGCAGGCTGTCGACGACGAGGCGGCCGAGGTTGCCGGTCGCACCGGTGACGAGGATGGTCATGAGGAGTCCTTTCGCAGGGGTTACGCACTCGACAACGTGCTCACCGTCCCGCACCTTCCCCGCGGCGGGTACCCACTTTCAGGTAAGGTACGCACATGGTAGTGAGTTTTGCGCAGATCCGGGGCTCGCAGGATCGACTCTTCGATGACGGATGCGGCACCCGTGTCGTGCTCGACCATGTCATGAGCAAATGGGGTGTGCTCATCCTCTCCGCGCTGTCCGACGGCACGCTGCGGTGGGGAGAGCTGCGGCGTCAGGTCGACGGCATCAGCGAGAAGATGCTCGCCTCGACCTTGCGCACGCTCGCCGCCGACGGTCTCGTGCACCGGGAGTCGTTCCCGAGTGTGCCCCCGCACGTGGAGTACCGCCTGACCCCGCTCGGGCAGGATCTGATGAAGAGGATGCTCCCGCTCGTCGCCTGGGTCGCCGATCACGCCGAGGAGATGGTCGGACGGCCGTAGGCGCCCTGTTCGCGACCCGGCCTGCAGACCACGGCCGCGTCGTGTCCTGCGCCTCGCGGGAACGCTGTCAGGCGAGCACACGCGTCGCGCTGTCCGTGAGGAGGAAATGGATGGAGGGGCTGACGGGAATCGAACCCGCGCTGTCTGCTTGGGAAGCAGAAGTTCTGCCATTGAACTACAGCCCCGCACGTCGGTGACGCCTGGCCAGCATAACAAACGCTCGCGGGGTCCTGGATCCGCGGGTCCGGAACCGCGGGCTCGGGTCCTGGGTTCCGCTGGAGGTGTCGTCTCCGCGGTGCGCCGGGCGGGCCAGGGGAGGGAGCCCGGGATCCGGGACTCGCGTTCGGGGTTTCCGGAATCATCCCCGTGGATCCCCGGAGTCATCCTCCAGAGGGATGCGCGAGGGCACAGCCGCCGCATAGCGTCGAAGACATGATCACAGCAGAGGGCCTCAGCAAGAGATATGGACCCAAGACCGCGGTCGACAACGTGTCGTTCACCGTCCAGCCGGGTTCGGTCACCGGCTTCCTCGGACCGAACGGTGCCGGAAAGTCGACCACGATGCGCATGATCGTGGGCCTGGACCGTCCGAGCGCGGGCCGCGTCACCGTGAACGGCCAGGAGTACCGTCGTCTGCGCGCGCCCCTCACCGAGGTCGGCGTGCTGCTCGATGCGAAGGCCGTGCACACGGGCCGTTCCGCCCGCAACCACCTGCGCGCGCTCGCCGCGACGCATGGACTTCCGTCGAAGCGCGTCGACGAGGTGATCGAGATCGCCGGCATCGGATCCGTCGCCCGCAAGCGCGCGGGCGGGTTCTCGCTCGGCATGGGGCAGCGCCTCGGCATCGCCGCAGCCCTGCTGGGCGACCCGCACACGCTGATCCTCGACGAGCCGGTCAACGGGCTCGACCCCGAGGGCGTGCTCTGGGTGCGCAACTTCGTGCGGCACGCCGCGTCGGAGGGGCGCACGGTGCTGCTCTCCAGCCACCTCATGAGCGAGATGGCGCAGACCGCCGACCACATCATCGTGCTCGGCCGCGGCCGGGTGCTCGCGGACGCACCGCTGTCGCAGCTCGTGCAGCAGTGGACCACCGCCCAGGTGCGGGTGCGGAGCCCCCGCGCCGCCGAGCTGGGCGATCTGCTGATCGCCGCCGGCGCCGTGGTCAACGGCTCGGGCCACGACACGATCGACGTCACCGGCCCCGAGGCGTGGTGGATCGGCGACCTCGCCGCCGAGCGCGGCATCCCGCTGCACGAGCTCACCCCCACCAGCGGTTCGCTGGAGGACGCCTACCTCGCCCTCACCGGCGAGGCCGTCGAATACCGCACCCGCGCCGTGCCCGAGGCCGGCGCCCCGATCCCGGAGGTGGTCGCATGAGCGCCGTCGCCCCCGCCGTGCCCGCGCTGCCGGGCCGGTTCCGTCTCAGCTTCCCGCGGAGCCTGCGCAGCGAGTGGATCAAACTGACCACGCTGCGCTCGACCTGGTGGTCGATCGCGATCACCGCCGCTCTCACGATCGGCATCGCCGTACTGATCGCGTTCGCCCTCACCTCGTCGGGCGAGGCTCCGCGTGGGCTCAACGGCATCATGGCCGTGGTCACGCCGATCCAGTTCACCGCGCTGCTGGCCGGGATCCTCGGCGCGATCGCCGTCACCGGCGAGTACTCCACGGGCATGATCCGCTCCACGCTCACCGCCGACCCGCGCCGCGGGCGCGTACTGGTCGCCAAGGCCGTCGTGCTCGCGGTGTTCCTGTTCCTCGCCTCCCTGGTGATGTTCGTGATCGCCGCCGCCATCGTGTCGGCCATCCTCAGCGGGCATGGCCAGGGGCTGGAGTGGGGCGCGCCCGACAAGGTGATCCTGCCGCTGCTCGCGGCCGCCGCGACGATGGCGGTGTGCGCACTGATCGGTGTCTCGTTCGGATTCATGCTGCGTTCGGGAGCCGGCGCGATTGCCGCCACGGTCGGACTGCTGTTCGTGCTGCCGATCATGGCGAACTTCTTCGCCTTCGCCGGCGAGTCCTGGAAGTGGGTGCTCGACGTGGCCGCCTACCTGCCGCTGTCGGCCGCGCAGAACGCGATCCTGCCCAGCGACACCGCGCCGCTCTCCGCGGGCGTGGCGTTGCTCACGCTCGGCGCCTGGGTGGCCGCGGGGCTGCTCGGATCCTGGGTGGTGCTGCGCTCCCGCGACGCCTGACCCGGGCTCCTCCGACGTCGCCCCCTCCGCACTGTGCGGAGGGGGCCTTGTCGTCGACGGGGTCGGCGGATGTGGTACTTGAGGACGACCCTGGAACGGACCGGATCCTCCCCGAAGCGGATGTGCGGCCCGCCCCCGACCGGTTGGCTGAAGGTACGGCTCGTCGCAGCCCGCGGCAGTCGCGGGTGCCCTGCGCCCGCCCGTATCGCCTGGAGGATTCGTGACCCTGCTGACCCGACTCAGCCTCGCCAACCGCGCCGTCGTCGCCCTGTTCACCGTCCTCATCGTGGGGGCGGGGCTGTGGGCCACCGGCAGCATGAAGCAGGAGCTGCTGCCGTCGATGTCGCAGCCCGCGGCGGTCGTGCTCGTGACCAAGCCGGGCGCCTCGGCGGAGACCCTCGACCACGATGTGGTCAAGCCCCTGTCCGATGCCCTCGGCGCCGTGACCGGGGTGGACGAGGTGCGCACGAGCACGTCGAGCGGCAGCGGCCAGCTGACCGTGTCCTGGGCGTTCGGCCGCGACGACAGCAAGATCCTCGCCGACCTCAAGTCCGCCGCGACGGCCGCCGGATCCGCCGCCGACGGCGTGCACACCGAGGTCTACGCGGGCAGCTCCGCGGACATCCCCGTGCAGAGCCTTGCGATCACCGGCGACGGCGACATCGAGGCCCTCGCCGACCGGGTCGACAAGACCCTCGTGCCCGCGATCGAGCACGTGCCGGGCGTGCGCGCCGTGCAGGTCTCGGGGCGCGTTTCCGAGCGTGTGCTGGTGACCCTGGATCCGGCCAAGCTCTCGGCGCGGTCGGTCGATGCGGCCGCGGTGTCGGCGATCCTGCGCACAGCCGGCGTGGTGGTGCCGGCCGGCACCAGCAGCGACGGCACGCGCGCGATGGCCATCGAGGTGGGCCAGGAGGGCACGTCGATCGAGCGCCTCTCGGCGATGCCGATCCCGACGATGCAGGGGCCGGTGCCGCTGTCCGAGGTCGCGACCGTCGAGCTCGCCCCCGTCCCGCAGAGCACGATCTCGCGCTCGGACGGGCGTCCCGCACTGAGCCTGACGATCACCAAGACCCCCGAGGCGAACGCCGTGCAGGTGTCGCACGCCGTGACCGCCGCGGTCGCGAAGACCCTGCCCTCGCTGGGCGGGAGCGCCGCGAGCTCGGTGCTGTTCGACCAGTCCACGATGATCGAGAAGTCGACCCACGACCTGGCCGTCGAGGGCGGCCTCGGCCTCGTGTTCGCGGTGCTCATCATCCTGGTCTTCCTGCTCTCGCCCAGGGCGACGGTGATCACGGCCGTGTCGATCCCGCTGTCGCTGCTCATCGCGGTGATCGGGCTCCGCGTCGGCGGCTTCTCCTTCAACGTGTTCACGCTGGCCGCACTGACCGTCGCGGTGGGGCGCGTGGTCGACGACTCGATCGTCGTGATCGAGAACATCGCGCGGCGACGCGGATCCGCGCCGCTCACCCCTGCCGACGTGCTCGCCGCCGTGCGGCAGGTGGCCGGCGCCGTGACGGCGTCGACGCTGACGACGGTTGCGGTGTTCTTGCCGGTCGCCCTCGTCGGCGGCATGGCCGGGGAGCTGTTCCGGCCGTTCGCGCTGACCGTGACGATCGCGCTGCTGGCCTCCCTGCTGGTGTCGCTGACGATCGTGCCCGTCCTCGCGTACTGGTTCCTGCGTCGCCCGGCGAAGACCGCGGTCGCCGAGGCCGAGGCGGCGAATGCCGAGCAGTCGGCGATGGCCGCGGCTGACGGCGCGGATGCGTCGCGGACGACGGCTCCGGCCGACGAGCCCGCCGCGACAGTTCCGGTCCCGGAGGCGGCGGATCCCGCGGAGCGCGTCACGCGCATGCAGCGCGCCTATCTGCCCTCGCTGCTGTTCGCGCTGCGGCGGCCGGTCACGGTCGTGCTGATCTCGGTCGTGGTGTTCGCCGGCACGATCGTCGCGGCCGGGTTCCTCAAGACCGACATGCTCGGCAGCTTCGCGGATGAGCGCGCGGTGACGGTCACGCAGACGATGCCGCTGGACACCACGCTCACCGTCTCGGACAAGGCGGCCACCGCCCTGGAGAAGAAGGTCCGTGATCTCGACGGGGTCGCCTCGTACCGCACCACCGCCGGCGAGCTGGGAGCTCCCGTCACGCTCGACATCGTGATCGCCGCGGATGCGGACCCCAAGGCTGTGCTGCCGCGGATCAGGAAGGCGGTCACCGAGCTCCCCGACGCCGACCGGATCACCGTGTCGACCCAGGCGACGCAGACCACGTCCTCCTCGATCGACGTGATCGTGAAGAGCCCCGATGACAAGGCGCTGGCGAGCGCCTCGGAGAAGCTGACCGCCGCGCTCGGGAAGGTCGACGGCATCGGCACGGTGAAGAGCGATCTCGCGGCCGATCTGCCGGTGCTGAAGGTGTCGGTCGACGCCGCGCGCGCCGCGACGCAGGGCTTCACGACCGCGGAGGTGGGCGCGGCGATCGCCGCCGCCGTGCAGGGGGAGCGGCTCGGATCCGTCGGCATCGACGGCACCGCGACGGACCTGGTCGTGCGCGCGCAGTCGACGGCGACGGATCCGGAAGCGGTCAAGGCGCTCACTCTCCCGATCTCGGCGCTGCAGGCGCAGAAGACGCAGAAGGACGCGGCCGACGCGCTGCAGCGCGAGCAGGAGGCGATGTCCTCCCAGGCGCGCACCGAGGCGGAGAACAAGGCCGACGAACAGCTCTCGGCGCTGTACGACGCGCGCTCCTCGGGGGCTCAGGATCTGGTCGCGCTGCGCGACCAGCTCGCACAGCTGCTCGCCTCGCCGCCGCCCGCCGATGCGAGCCCCGCGACGCAGGGTCAGCTCAGCGCGCTCGAGTACCAGAAGCTCGTCCAGCAGCTCACCCAGGCCGTGGCCGGGGCGGAGAGCGGTCTGACGGGCCTCGACGAGCAGATCTCCGCGGCCCGCACCGCGATCGCCGACGGGTCGCGCCAGCAGGCCGAGACCGACCGGCTCACGCAGGCGCAGCGCGACCTCGAGCACCTGCGCGCGACGCCGATCCGAGTCGGCGACATCGCCGCGGTGGAGGTCGTCTCGGCGCCCGCCACGATCACCCGCATCGACGGCGCCCGCGCGGTCACGATCTCGGCCACGCCGGCGGAGGGGGCGGACCTCTCCACCGCGTCGTACGGCGTGCAGACGGCCGTAGCCGGGGTCGACCTGCCCGCCGGCGTGAGCCTGGACGAGGGCGGCGCCGCCGCCGAGCAGGCGCAGTCGTTCGGCGAGCTCGGGCTCGCCATGCTGGCCGCGATCGCCCTGGTCTACATCGTGCTGGTCGCGACGTTCCGCTCCCTCGTGCAGCCGCTGCTGCTGCTGGTCTCGGTGCCGTTTGCGGCGACCGGGGCGATCGCGGGCCTGCTGATCACGGGGACCCCGCTCGGCATTCCGGCCCTGATCGGCATGCTCATGCTGATCGGCATCGTGGTCACGAACGCGATCGTGCTGATCGACCTCATCAACGAGTACCGGCGGAACGGCTCGGGCCTCGACGACGCGGTGGTGCACGGTGCGCGCCTGCGCCTGCGGCCGATCATCATGACCGCGTGCGCGACGATCTTCGCGCTCATTCCGATGGCGCTCGGCATCACCGGGGGCGGGGCGTTCATCTCGCAGTCGCTGGCGATCGTGGTGATCGGCGGGCTGGTGTCGTCGACCGTGCTCACCCTGCTGCTGGTGCCGGCACTGGTCGTGCTCTACGAGCGCCGCGGCGATCGCCGGCAGGCGCGGAGGGAGCGCCGCGAGGTGCGTCGACGCAGCCGCAGCGCCGGCGTCGAGGTGTTCGAGCAGGAGCAGGATCCGGCGTCGCCCGAGGAGGTGTCCGTCGGTGCGGTGCCGTCGAACGCGGAGGCGCAGGGGTCGCGCACGTCGCTCCCGACCGCGGACCCGGCGGCATCCGTCGACCCGGACGACCATGGGAGACTGGCGACGTGACCGACGGCTCCGCGCGCGCCCTGGATCGCGCCGCGTCGCGCTGGCAACGCCATCCGCGCTGGGCCGACGCGCTCACGACGCTCAGCTGGGTCGTGCTGACGACCGTGCCGATGTTCGCGGCGGAGTCCGCGGACCCCGCGATCGCCACGCGCCCCGTCGGCCCCTGGGGCATCGGCCTGGGCCTCGTCGTGGTTGCGATCGTCGCGACGACGATGATGCTGTTCCGCCGCCGTAACCCGGTGCTGCTGTTCCTCGTCTCGGTCACGCTGCCGCTCGTGGTGCTGCCGTTCTCGCTCGACGTGGGCGCCTTCGCCGTCGCGTACGCGGTGTTCGCGATCGCCGTGTACGACCGGGTGTCCCGGGCGTGGATCGCCGGGGCGGTGGCCTACGCGGTGACCCTGGTGCTGAGCGTCGTGCATCTGCTCACGGGATTCGGCTTCGCTCCCGTGAACCGTTCGGGGTCGCGGCTCGAGACCTCCCTGACCTGGGCCGCCTTCGATCTGCTAATCCTCCTGGTCGCCCTGCTGTGGGGGCAGAACGCGGGCAACCGCCGCCGCTACGTGGCGGCGCTCGTGGAGCGAGCGCGGATCCTGGAGCACGAACGAGACCAGGAGGCGCAGCTCGCGGCGCTCGCCGAGCGCTCGCGCATCGCCCGCGATGTGCATGACATCGTGTCGCACTCATTGAGCGTGATCGTGCGGTTGGCCGACGGCACGAGGGCCGTCTTCGATGCGGATCCGGTCCGCGCGAGGGAGGCGGTGGGGCAGATCGGCGGTGTCGCGCGCTCCTCCCTCGACGAGATGCGCCGGGTGCTCGGCGTGCTCGAACGACCGACCGGTCAGGAGTCGACGCGCAGCGGCACGGGGCTGGAGGACCTGCCGCGTCTCGCCGAGGTCTACCGCGGGATCGGGCTGCCGGTGCGGCTGGACCTCGACCTGGGACGGCCGGTGCCTGGCGAGGTCCCCGGATCCGCGGCCGCCGATGCGCACGAGATTCCGGCAGGGCTCCAGATGACGGTGTTCCGGATCGTGCAGGAGGCCCTCACCAACGCGCTGCGCCACGCCGAGGCGCCCACCGAGGTGCGGGTCGAGGTGCGCGTGACCGAGGAAGTCATCCACGCCGAGATCCGGGACGACGGCGCGACGACGCCCCTTCCGCCGGACGGCGCGCGTGCCGGACAGGGGGCACCGGCGGACCGCGGGCGCGCGGGCGGTTCTGTGGCCACGACGGTCTCCGGTCGCGTCGGTCGCGGCCTGCTCGGCATGCGCGAGCGCGCCGCCCTCTACGGCGGCGCGCTCGATGCCGGACCGGCGGGGTCGCGGGGCTGGGCCGTGCGCCTGGCGCTGCCGAGGAGCGGGTCATGACCGCGGTGCGGGTGCTCATCGCCGACGATCAGGCCCTGATCCGCGCCGGTCTCGCGATGGTGCTGGGCGCTCAGCCGGACATCGAAGTCGTCGGGGAGGCGCAGGACGGGATCGAGGCGGTCGCGCTCGCGACCGTGCACCGGCCCGACGTCGTGCTCATGGACGTGCAGATGCCGCGCATGGACGGCCTGGAGGCGACCAGGGAACTCGTGTCGTCGGGCAGCGGGATCCGCGTGCTCGTGCTCACGACCTTCGACCTCGATGCCTATGCGTTCGGCGCGATCGACGCCGGGGCCAGCGGCTTCCTGCTCAAGGACTCGGACGCCGACGACATCGTCGCCGCGATCCGCGCTGTCGCCGCCGGCGACGCCGTGCTCGCCCCGCGGGTCACATCGGAGCTGCTGCGGCGCTTCGGCGCGCTCACCCGCGCCGCGGAGGAGCCGGGGCGTCGGGCGAAGGAGGACGACCGTCGCGCCGCCGCCGCCCGGCTGCAGGTGCTCACCGACCGGGAGCGCGAGGTCTTCGACGCGCTCGTGCAGGGGCTGTCCAACGCCGAGATCGCGGAGAGGCTGTGGCTCAGCGAGTCGACGGTCAAGACCCACGTCGGCCGGGTGCTGCAGAAGCTCGGCATGCGGGATCGCGTCCTCGCGGTCGTGTTCGCCTTCCGCAACGGCCTGACTGATCCGCAGTGACCGCACCGACTACGCTGAAACCGTGCTGCTGAGCGACAGGGACATCAGAGCGGGGCTCGACGCGGGGCGGATCGGACTGGATCCGCTCGAACCGTCGATGATCCAGCCGTCGAGCATCGATGTGCGGCTGGACCGGTACTTCCGGCTGTTCGACAACCACAAGTACCCCTTCATCGACCCGGGCGAGGACCAGCCCGAGCTGACCAGGCTGATCGAGGTCGAGCCTGACGAGCCGTTCGTGCTGCACCCCGGCGAGTTCGCCCTCGGCGCCACGTTCGAGCAGGTCTCGCTCTCGGACGACGTGGCCGCGCGCCTCGAGGGCAAGTCGTCGCTGGGCCGCCTCGGGCTCATCACGCACTCGACAGCCGGCTTCATCGACCCCGGCTTCACGGGGCATGTCACGCTCGAGCTCGCGAACGTCGCGACCCTGCCGATCAAGCTCTGGCCGGGCATGAAGATCGGCCAGTTGTGCTTCTTCCAACTGTCCTCCCCGGCCGAGAACCCGTACGGATCCGGTCCCTACGGCAACCGCTACCAGGGGCAGCGCGGTCCGACCGCGTCCCGCTCCTTCCAGAACTTCCATCGCACCGACGTCGGAGTCACCGACGCGGGATCCACCGGAGGCTGACATGACCGCGGACGAGACGGATCCGACCCGGGACGAGCCGTCCGCCGCGCCCGCACCGCCCGCTCCGTCGGTCGCGCCGCCCTCGTCCGTCGTCCCGGAGCAGCCCGTCCCCGATGCGCCCGAGCCCGGGCGTGCCGACGATCCGACGTCGCTCCCGCAGCGGGCACCGCTTCCTGGTGATGCCGATCCGGCACCTGTGCCCGTGGAGAGCGATGGGCTGGCGCGGATCCTCGCCGACCCCGAGATCGCGCCCGCCCGGGACGACGCCGAGCTCGCGCGACTGCTCGCCAGCCCTGAGGCGGCAGCGCCCGCGGAGGAGACTCCGGGCCTCGCCGCGATCCTGGCGGATCCCGACCCCGCGCTGTTCGGCGAGCCGGCCTCCGAGGCCCGGTCGGGCACGGAAGCCGCACCCGACACCGCGCAGGCGACGGGGCACCCGTCGGCGCCGGGGGCCGCCGTGAGGCAGACCTGGGATTCCCGCCGCGACGCCAAGCCCCCGCGTGCCGACCCGACGCCCGCGGGTGTGGTCCCCGCCGACGACGCCGATCCGGTGCCGCCGACCGGACTCCCGCTTCCCGCGCTCCCGCCGGAGCGGCCAGGACCTCCGCTGTCGGCCCCCGAGGCGGGCAGAGGCGGCTACCCCGGCCTGGTGGCGCTGGTGTTCCTGATCCTCGTGGTGCTGTTGGTCGGTGCGGTCGTGCTGATCGCCGTGCTCATCGCGAACGCGGCGTGGCCGTTCCCGGTCGCCGCCGCGCTGACGGCGGTGCTCCCGCCGCTCTGACGGGCGCCGCGCGAAGAGTGGCGACGCTCGCACGATTCGGGGACGGATGCACGACCGATCACCCGGATCCATCCTGCATCCGTCGCACGGTCGTGCATCCGTCGCACGCATCCCGGGTCCCTGCGTTGTGGGCTGGGCCACGGATCCGATCCGATCCGGACGATCGGTCGGATCGGGCGGACGCACGGTCGGGCGCGGATCCCCCTCCTGCGACAGTCTGGAAACATGACCACCACCGCCCCTGTCCCCACGGTCGAGGCCGCAGCCCCGCGCCGGCTGAACTACGGCGCCCTGCTCGCCATGATGGCGACCGCGTTCCTGCTCGTCACCGCGGAGTTCCTCCCCGGTGGTCTGCTCACCGACATTGCGGCGGAGATCGGCGTCACCCCGGGCCAGGCCGGACAGATGGTCACCGTGACGGCGCTCGCGGGACTCATCGTGGCGCCGACCATCGGCCTCATGCTGCCGCGCCTGGACCGCCGCTCGTTGCTGGTGTGGATGGCGATCGGCGCTGCCGTCTCCAACCTGATCGTCGCGATCGCCCCGAACCTGCCCCTGCTGCTCGTCGCGCGCGTGCTGCTGGGCGCCGCGCTGAGCGGCTTCTGGTCGATGTCGGTGACGGTCGCGGCCCGGATCGCCGGGCCGGAGCGTCTGGGCCGGGCGATGATGTTCAACTCGGCCGGGGTCTCCCTCGCGACCGTGGCGGGTGTGCCGGCGGGCGTGCTGCTCAGCCAGGTGCTCGACTGGCGCGGCGTGTTCGGGATCGCGGCCGTGGCCAGCGCCGTCCTCGCCGTGCTGCTGCGGATCCTGCTGCCGAGCGTGCCCGCCGAGGGGGCCGCGCGACTGTCCACCCTGGTCGAGACGTTCCGTCGGCGGGGCATCGGCCTGGGCGTGGTCGGCCATGTGCTGGTCGTGCTCGGGCACTTCCTCGCCTACACCTACATCCGGGTCGCGCTCGAGCGCGTGCACGAGGGCGGCGCCGCGATCACCGAGGGCACGATCATCCTGCTGCTCGCGCTGTTCGGCATCGGCGGATTCATCGGCAACATCGCGATCGGCGTCATCGTCGACCGCAGCTACCGCACGCTCGCGGTGATCACGCCGCTGGTGATCGCCGGTGTCGTGCTGCTGATGAACGCGATGGTCGGATCCCTCTGGGCGATCGGCGTGGTCGCGTTCGTGTGGGGCTTCTTCTTCGCCTCGTGGCTCCTGATCGTGAACACCTGGATCGGGCACCGCATGCCTGACCGGCTCGAGGCGGGCGGAAGCCTGGTGGTCATGGGGTTCCAGGCGGCGATCATGACCGCCGCGGGCGTCGGCGGCCTGCTGGTGGACGGCATCGGGATCGCCCAGGTCTACGTGATCGGCGCGGCCGTGCTGGTCGTCGGGGCGCTGCTGTTCGGGTTCTCGAGCAGGATCAGCGCTCGCGCGGATCGCTGAGCGGACGTTCTCGCGCCGTGACAGCGCCGCGGGAACCGGATCCAGCACGAGAAACCACGCCCGTGATGGTGTTTCGTGCTGAGTCCGGTTTCCCGGGCAACAGTCGCCGTCGTCAGGCGCGATCGTGCAGCGTGATCGTGTAGCCGTCCGGATCGGCGAAGGCGAATGTCCGCCCGAACGGTCCGTCGAACGGCGCGATGACGATGCGATGACCGTCGGCGGCGAGAGCATCGTGGATCGCCTGGACCCCGGTGGCGCGGAACCACATCGCGACGCCGAGCCCGGGTGAGGCCGCGGCGTCCAGGTCGGTTCCCTCGACCAGGTCGCGCAGCGCGAACGGGACGGGCGTCGTCTCGAAGACGACCGCATGGGCCGGGCCGGCGGTCGACCGCACCAGGCCGAGGTAGTGCTCGTAGAACGCCTGGGATGCATCGAGGTCGCGGACCTGGAGTGAGAGGAAGTCGGGGCCGATGGCAGGCATGGTGTCTCCTTGAAACTCTGTGTCAGTTATCTGACATGAGATCGTATGTCAGACTTCTGACATGAGTCAAGACGGCATCGATCTGGAGACGTCGCTCGGTTACCTGCTGAAAGAAGCGGCGAGCGCGCTGCGTGCCGCCATGGAAGAGGTGCTGCGCCCGCTCGGCATGACCATCACCCACTACTCCTGTCTGGAACTGCTTGCTCAGCGCCCCGGCCTGTCGAACTCGGAGCTCGCACGCGGGGCGTTCGTGACCCGCCAGACGATGAATGTGCTGCTTCAGTCGCTCGAGCGCGACGGGATCGTGACGCGCACGGCTCAGCCGCCCGTAGGCAAGGCGCTGCCGACCAGGCTCACCGCGCGGGGTCAGGCGCATCTTGAGGAGGCCAGCGCGGCAGTCCGCTCCGTCGAGCTCCGCATGACGGGCGGCATGAGTGAGAGAGAGCGCCTCGATGCCTTCCGGAGCCTCCGGGGCATGATCCGGGCCCTCCGGGAGGAATAGCGGCTACGGTCTCCTGCTGGCGTCAGGCGGTGCGGGCCTCGCGCCACGCCGTCGGGGTCTGCCCGGTGCGGCGGCGGAAGGCGCGGCTGAAGCCCTCGTCCGAGCTGTAGCCGAGGTCGCGGGAGATCTCGCTGACGAGGCAGCCGAGCACGAGCCGATCCTGCGCGGCGCGGATGCGCACCTCGGTCACGTAGCTCGCGGGCGAGGTGCCGAAAGCGGCGCGGAAGCGCTCCGCGAACACGGTCCGGGACATGGCGCCGACGCTGGCGAGGCCCTCGACGCTCCAATCGTTGCCGGGTGCGGCGTGGATCGCCTCGATCACCTTCTCGAGGAAGGGGTCGCTCGTGCGCGCCGGCCATCCCGCGGGGGCGCAGCCGTGCGCGGCCCAGGCGCGGATCACGGACGCGAGCACGGTGTTCGCCATCATGCGGCAGATCACGGCGTCGCCGTCGCGGCCGGCGGCTTCGAGGGCCGCGGCGTCGACGGGCAGGGCCGTGAGGTCGAGTCCGACCTGCGCGGCCAGTGCGGCCGCGGCCGGCTCATGGTGGGCGAAGTCGCGCACCAGCGCCACGTCGGGCAGCGCGTTCGCGATGTGCGCCGCGTGCGGCACCAGGGTGAGAGTGGAGACGAGGAGCCGGGTGCCCGGATCCGTCTTCACCGACATCGGCACCCGTCCAGGAGTCAGCATCGCGTCGCCCCGGGCGAGGGACATCGGCTTGTCGCCGCAGCGGGTGTGCACGGCGCCGTCGATGACGTAAACGATCGACAGCGCATCGCGGTCGAGCGCGATGGTCTCCGCCGGATCGGGTGCGATCCGCACCTGCCGCCTCGGCCGCACGTCCACGGCGGAGAGAAGGGCTTCGACCGCGCCGCCCGCAGGCGGGACCGCACCACGCACGGAGACGCCGGTCGGCGTCCTGTCCGGGGCGAGAAGGGTCATGTGAAAGGGAAACCCCGTCCGCTCGGGCTCTATTCCGAGGCAGGGCGGAGAGACGGATCCGGCCCCTGTCCGCGGATGCGGGCAGGGGCCGGAAGGGGTGCAGGTCAGCCGTCGTGACGGCCGTCGTGACGGCCGTCGTGCAGGTGGATGTGGATCTGCTCCGGTGCGTGCGGGCGGAATCCGCCACGCGGACCCCTGCCGCGCGAGTGCTCGCCATGACGGTGCCCGCCGCGCGAGTGCTCTCCATCGGGGCGGCCACCGCAGCGGTGCTCGTGACGGAGGTGCTCCTGACGGAGGTGCTCTCGTTCCAGCCACTCGCGGCCGAAGCCGGGGTGATGATCGAAGCGGCCGAAGCCCGGGCGCTCGCCGCGATCGAACTGCTCGCCGCGAGCGAATCGCTCGCCGCGACCGGATCCGGTCTCGTGGTGGTGCTCGCCGTGTCCGCGGTGGTGTCCGCGGTGGCCCCGCCCGTGCCCGCCCCGGTGGCGATCACCGGCACGACGACGGGGGAGGCGCCTGCCCTCCTCGTAGCCGAGGCCGCGGGCGAGCTTCTCGAGGGAGGCCGCCAAGGCGGCGAACTCCTCGGGGTCGAGGGCGCCGGCGACCTGCGCTCGGATCTCCTCGACGGCGGTGGCCAGACGCGCCTTCCCGGCCGCGCCGTCCGCGGTGAGCGCCCAGCCGTCGGCCGTGCGCTCGATCCAGCCGAGGGCGGCGAGGCGGCGGACCTTCGCGTCCGCGAGCTCGTGGCTCGCGGCAACGGTGCCGTCGATGACGTTGAGGATCCGCCAGTCGCGGCGGGTGATCCCCTCGTCCTCGAAGGCGGTGGCGAACTCGGCCGCCAGCAGGCGGTCGACGGCGGTGATCCAGAAGCCGAACGGGCGGCTCTGGTCGGGGGACGTGTTCTCTGGAGTGTTCTCTGTGCTGTTCATGCGAAATCCTTCGGGTCTGGGGGCGATGACGGGCCGCTCGGCGCCGTTCGCGGCGGGGCTGCCTCTCCGGACTCTCCGGATCCATGTCATCTGCCATGTATATGCAGTGTGACATGCAATAGGGATCCATGTCAAGTCACATGTAAAATCGGAGGATGCCTCATGACACCGAGAACCCGGATCCCCTCGACGCGATCGTCGCGGCGCTCGGTCTGCTGCGCGGCCGTGGCCCGCGCCCGCCGCGCGAGCATCGGCACGGGATGCTCGACCCGGATTTCGGACACGGTGGCGACGGGTTCCACGGTCACGGCGGCCCGCGGGGGGAGCGCGCCGGTCACGGCGGCCCGCACGGCGAACCGCACGGTCGTGGTGCGGGGCCGTGGGGCGGCGGGCGCGGCGAGGCGCCTGCTCGGCTGCGCATGCTCGAGGCGCTGGCCTCGGGGCCGCTCAGCGTGAGCGCGCTCGGCGAGGCGATCGGCGTGGATCAGCCGCGTGCCTCGCGCCTCGTGCAGCAGGGCGTCGAGCGGGGCTGGCTGCGCCGAGAGGCGGATCCCGACGATGCGCGCCGCACCCGCATCGTGCTCACCGACGAGGGGCGGCGTATGGGTCGCGGGGTGCGCGGAGACCGGCGCGAGGCCCTGCGCGGCGCGATGTCGGCGCTGACGGCCGAGGAGCAGGCCGAGTTCGCCCGCCTGCTGGCCAAGATCGCCGCCAACTGGCGCTGACCCCCGGCCTCGTTCAGGGCGCGACGGCCGCGCGGCCCTCGGCCGGACTGTCGATCCGGGTGACGGCGGCGTCGACGTCGTGCCCGACGGATCCGAAGTCGGTCTCGCGAGAGCGCATCGAATCGAGGCTCGAGGCCCCCGCACCGGCGAAGGCGACGATGGTGTCCAGCACCGGGTCGGCCCGCAGCACGCGGTTGTGACCCAGGCCCTCGGTGCGCAGCAGGTGCGCGCGTCCGGCGTGCGCGGCGTGCAGGCGCACGGCGTCTGCGTCGGGCATCCGGCGATCTCTGCGATCGTGCACCACGAGCAGTTCGGTGTCGGAGGGCAGCGGATCCCGGACGGCGTCGTAGGCTGCGGCGATGCCTTCCCGATCCAGACCGAAGCGGGCGTTGAACCTCTGTTCGAAGCTCGCTGCGGCGGTGGGGTCGAGGCTGAGAGTGCGGGAGAACTCCGCGAGGTATACGGCCGGAGCGGAGGCGGCGGCGATGACCGCGACGCGGCGCGACGGCACAGAGGTGCGTGCCGCGGTCAGCGCGGCGAGGCCGCCGAACGAGTGGCCGACGAGTGCATGGAACGGACCGTCGCTGCGTTGCAGCTGCTCCGCGGCGGCGACCCAGTCGCGCAGGTCTGTGCGGCGGCCCGGTGAATCCCCGTGGCCGGGCGCGTCGAACGAGACGACCCTGAATCCCTCGGCGACGAGCTCTCGAACGAGCGGCGCGAACTGCGACGCGCGTCCCTGCCACCCGTGCAGCAGCAGGACGGCGCGCTCGCCACGGCCCCAGTGGTAGGTGACGATCTCGGATCCGCGGATCGGGATCCGTTCGCGCTGTGCGGCATGGTGCGTGGCGAGGTCTGCGTCACTCACCGCCATGCGCGGTGTCGTCGTGAAGAACAGGCGCAGCGCGAGCCGGCCGGCGAGGTTCGGCGAGACGGCTCCGGCGGTGCGGATGCTGCCCAGGATCAGGCGGTCGGAGGCGGGCATCGGTTCCCCTTTCGAACAAAGAATACGAACGGTCATACGTAGAATAAGCGAACGATCGTTCGTACACTAGAGCCATGTCCGAGATCGCCGTCCACACCGCAGCCGAGCCATCGCGGGGTGCGGCTCCCGACGGTCGTCGCCTGCGCGGAGACGCCTCGCGACGCACCGTGCTCGAGAGCGCGACCGACATCGCGTCGGTGGACGGCCTGGACGGGCTCACGATCGGGAGGCTGGCGACGGCGTCCGGTCGGGGCAAGAGCAGCATCGCGACACTGTTCCAGAGCAAGGAGGGTCTGCAGCTCGCGACCATCGCCGCCGCGCGAGACGTCTTCGCGGCGCACATCGTCGAGCGGGCGCGCACCGAGCCTCGCGGCGTGCGGCGGCTGTCCGCCCTGCTCCGCTACGCACTGGACTACTCCCGCGACCGTGTCTTCACCGGCGGTTGCTTCTTCGCGGCGACCGCGGCCGACGTCGATTCCAAGCCCGGGCCGGTGCGCGATGCCGTGCGCATGGCTCTCGTGGACTGGTACGGCTACATCGAGGCGCAACTGCGGTACGCGATGGCGGGGGAGGAGCTCGCCGCCGTGACCGACCCGGAGCTGCTGGCGTTCGAGCTCGTGGCGCTGAACGAGGAGGCGAACTCGCGCTCGCTGCTCCTGCAGGACGAGCGTCCGTACGAGCTCGCCGCCCGGGCGATGCGCGACCGGCTGCGCGCGGCGGGCGCGGCGGCCGAACTCCTGACCGCGTTCGAGGCGTAGCCGCCGGGCGACCGGGCGCGGGCGCGACGCCGCGGAACCGGGCTAGTGCGACAGGTGGACGCTCCGCCGCGCCTCCTTGACCGGCAGGAGCAGCAGGAGCCCGGCGAGCAGGACCGCGACGATCCCGAGGATCCCGAACTTCGTGTTGCCCGTCAGGATGATGAGCAGCGTCCAGGCGCCCTGGGCGATCCAGCTCGCCGCGCGGCCGGTCGTCGCGTAGAGCCCGAAGACCTCTCCTTCGCGGCCGGCGGGCGTGACCCGGGCCAGGAACGACCGACCCGCGGACTGCGCCGGTCCGACGAAGGCGCACAGGATCAGGCCGCCGATCCAGTAGGCGATCCGCCCGGTGTCGACCAGGGCGAACACCGCGGTGCCCGCGACGCACATGCAGGCGAGCGAGATGATGATCAGTCGTTTCGGGCCCCAGCGGTCGTCGAGACGCCCGGCGAGGATCGTGGACACCCCGGCGATGAGGTTCGCCGCGACGCCGAAGATCACGAGCTCGATGAACTTGAAGCCGAAGACCGTGCTGGCGATGACGGCGCCGAACGTGAAGACGGCGCCCAGGCCATCGCGGAACACCGCGCTCGCGACGAGGAACCAGAACGTGGTGCGGGTGCTGGGGTTCCGATACAGGCCGATGACGTCCTTCACGAGCAGGACGTAGGAGGCGAAGAAGCCCACCTTCCGATCGGCCCGGCCCAGCGACGGCTCCGGCACGTTCAGGAAGATGGGGATCGAGAACCCGATCGCCCACACCGCGCAGCCGACGGCGATGATGCGGAACGGCAGTCCGCCGTCCGCGGAGAGACCGAACCAGTCCGCCATGTAGAACACGATCACCAGCACGAGCGCCACGATGCCGCCCAGATAGCCGAAGCCCCAGCCGAGACCCGAGATCCGTCCGACCGTCTTGGGACTCGCGATCGAGATGAGCATCGCGTTCGAATTCACCGAGGCGATCTCGCTGAACACGACGCCGGCGGAGATCAGGGCGACTCCCAGCCAGAACAGCGCGGGCGTCGGCGTGACGAACCAGAGCCCGAGCATGCACAGGATCAGGGCGCCGGTGCCGATCCCGAGCCACAGCTTCTGCCGGCCTGCCGCGTCGGCGCGCTGGCCGAGCACCGGCGCAAGCAGCAGGATGGCGAAGCCGGCGACGGTGCCGCCGAGCCCGAGGCCGCTCGTGAGCTCGGCGATCCCCGCGACCTTGGCCGGATCCTTGTCCGCGAGCGAGGCGAGGTCGGCCGGCAGGAACGCGTCGGACGTCAGGTACAGCGCCGTGAAGATGAAGGTCAGGATCACCGAGTGGAACGGCTGCGTCGCCCAGTCCCAGAGGGCCCAGGAGTAGATCTGCTTCTTCGGCGCCGGCTCGTCCCCGCGCAGGTCCAGGCCCACCACCGCCACGGCTCCGCTGTTCGCGGTCGCCTGGGGTTCGGGATGATCGCCGTTGCTCATGCAGGAAGTCTCGTGGGTGGGGGTGAACGAGAGGTAGCGGCGCGCCGATGCGCGATCCGCGCCGCCGTGGCCGTCCCTCGCCCGGTAGCGTCGGGGGATGGAGCCGTCCGTCGTGGTCGTGGAGGGCGAGAGCGACCGCCTCGCGCTGCTCGCCGCCGCGCGCGTCCGCGGGGACGACCTCCGCGCGGACGTCGTCTCTCTCGGCGGCATCACGAACCTGCGGTCCTGGCTGGAGCGACGGGACCCGGCCGTGCCGGTGCTCGGGCTCTACGACGCCGCCGAGCTGCGCTACGTGCTCGGAGCGCTCGTGGCCGGCGGGCTGCTGGCCGACGGCGAGACGGATCCGGCCGTCATCGCTCGGGTGGGGTTCTTCGGCTGCGAGCGGGATCTCGAGGACGAGGTGATCCGCGCGGGCGGCCCTGAGCGGGTGCTGGAGACGCTCGCCGCACGGGGAGAGCTCGCCCTGTTCCGCGTCTTCCAGGGGCAGCCCGCGCAGAGGGTCCGCTCGATTGAGGCGCAGCTGCATCGCTTCGCCGGCACCGCGAGCGGTCGAAAGACCCGCTTCGCGGCCGACGTCGTCGCAGCCCTGCCGGCGGACCGGATCCCGGATCCGCTCGTCGCGCTGCTCGATGCCGTAGGGCGCGGGTGACGCTGACGAAGGCCTCCGCCTGACAGGCGACGTCAGCCTCCCGTACGTGGCGGAGTGACCCGCACCAGCACGCCGTCGCCCTCCCCGCCGATCGAGACGATCCACGCGGATCCCGTCCACACGCCCGCACGCCCATCGCAGAGGAACGGCAGCCGTGCTGTGGTCTGCAGCGTGCCGCCGCCGGTCGAGACCAGGCGCAGCGTGCGGCCGTCGTCGCAGGTCGAATGGCGCTCGATCGAGGCGCGCGCCTCGGCCGAGCCACCGCGCACCTCCACGCGGACCGGCGCGGCGGACGCACGCGTCGCGGACGGAGGCCCCGTGACGGATCCGCCCCACCACAGCACCTCGCTCCCGGCGCCGAGAGCGAGCGCCGACATCGGCTGGTCGGAGGCGATGCGCGAGCGCACGGATCCGTCGGGTGCGAGCAGAGCGAGCCCCGTCGGCGTCAGGAGCAGGATCGAGCCGTCCTCCTGAACGTCGAGCCGCACCTGCGGCCCCGAGTCGGAGCTGTTCGGCGGCAGGATCGTGATCGGCTCGGTGTGCAGCACCGCCCGGGTGCCGTCGTCCACATCGAGGCGGACGATCTCGAGCGTGAGGGTCCTCGGCGCATCGGGCGTGGCCGGCCGCAGCAGGGCCACGTACGCGACGCGGCCTCGAGAGTCGATCGCGGCGATCGGCGCATACCTGCCATCGGGGAAGAGGGACCCGAGCGCGCGCGTCGTTCCCGCGGCGTTGTCGCGGATCCCCAATCGTGCCCCGAACCGATCCGCGACGAGAAGCTCCGTCGTCGACAGCGGTGCGAGCAGTGGCATCCGCGCGCCGAGCTCCGAGATGTCGATGTTGAAGTGCGCGAGCGTCGTGCCTGCGGCGTCGACATGCCGCCAGGTCGTGCCGGACGCGCCCCAGAATCCGCCGGCACCGTCCGGGACGAGCTGGTCCTGCGCATACGCGACATCGACCGGGGCCTCTCCTCCCGGCGCGAACGGCACCGGTTCGAGAAGCCATGCCTTCGGATCGGGTGGGGCCGTGCACCCCGCGGTCAGCACCGCGAGCAGGGCGACGGCGGCGACGGCGATACCGCGACGGGCTCTCATGCGCACAGGTTAACGACGCTCCCTGACCGGATCCCCGACGCCGTGCTGCCGGCTGAGCGGGGCCGGGGTCGCACTGCCGACCAGCGCGCTCGGGAGGAGATCTCGCGCTCGGGAGGAGTGGATCCCCAGATCCGTCCTCCCGGTCGAGGGAACTCCTCCCGAACGCGCACGGCGCGACGACGCGCACGGCGCGACGAGCGCACGTTCCGACCCCGGGCGCGTCAGTGCGCCGTCGCGACGCCGATCGAGTCGTGGATCATCACGGCGGCCACCCGCGCCCCGGCGCCGGCGGCGACGATGAGTTGCTGTGGCCCAGGGGAGGCGACGTCGCCCGCGGCGTACAGCCCTGGCACGCTGGTGCGGCCCGCACGGTCGGCCGCGAGGTGGCCGTGCGCGTCGAGGTCGGGTGAGAGCGCGGGCAGGAACGAGAGGTCGGTCTCCCACTCCGGGCGCACGAAGCCGCCCTCGACCGCGTGCACGGATCCGTCGACCAGACGGATGCCGGTGAGCGCCCCGCGCTCCCCGTGCAGCTCGGCGATCGGGCTGCGCTCGACCGCGATCCCCGCGGCCGCGAGCTCGGCCTCCTCTGCCGTGTCCACGGTGTCGGCGCCGTTCGTGAAGACCGTGAGCCGCTTCGTCCACCGTGCGATGAGCCGGGCGCGGGCGGCGAGATCAGTCGTCTCGCCGATGAGGGCGAGCGGGCGGTCCTGCAGTTCCCAGGCGTCGCAGGCCGCGCAGCTGAACAGGCTCACGCCGTAGAAGCCGCGCAGGTTCGGCACCTCGGGCAGCGTCTCGCGCAGCCCCGTGGCGAGGAGCACGCGATGAGCGGCGACCTGCGTCTCGGGTGTGCGACGGCCGATCCCGGCGACGAAGCCGGATCCGTCGGCCTCGATCTGGAACACCCGCTCGCGAGTGCGGATCGTGACGTTCGGGTAGGCGGCGAGCTCTTCCCGCGCGATCCGCCGCAGCTCGTGCGGGGGGATGCCGTCGCGGGTGAGGAAGCCGTGCGAGATGAGGGTCGCGGCGTTGCGCGGCCGATCTGCGTCGACCACGAGCACGCGCGCGAGTGAGCGGGCGAGGTTCAGCGCGGCCGAGAGCCCGGCCGGGCCCCCGCCCACGATGAGCACGTCGTAGGGATCGTCGATCGTGCCGGTCATGAGCTCGCCTCCTCGCGCGTCCCGTTCCGCCGACGATGTCCCGTACCACCGAGGTATCGGGCGGATCCGTCGGCGATGCGGGACAGGTTCTGCGATTCGGGACCGGATCCGAGTGGCGCCTCAGTCATGTCCGTCGGCCTGGGGCGGGAGCGCGGCGATGACGGGGTGGTCGAAGGCATAGGGCCCGACCTTGGCGGCTCCGCCCGGGGACCCGATCTCGTCGAAGAACGCGACGTTCGCCGTGTAGTAGTCGGTCCACTCGTCGGGCAGGTCGTCCTCGTAGTAGATTGCCTCGACCGGGCAGACCGGCTCGCAGGCGCCGCAGTCGACGCACTCGTCGGGGTGGATGTAGAGGGAGCGCTCACCCTCGTAGATGCAGTCCACCGGGCATTCGTCGATGCACGCGCGGTCCTTCACATCCACGCAGGGCAGCGCGATCACGTAGGTCATCGGGCGAGCGCCCCGGTGCTCGAGAGCGTCGTGCTGCGCGAGATCTCGACCTGCTCCTCGCGCGGCACGACCTTGACCCGCTCGCGGGTGTGCTCGTGCGCGGCGCCCAGGGCGCGCTCGTGCGCGTCGAGCTCGAGCCACCCGTCCCACGTGGTCACCTCGACCTCGCGCTCGGCGAGCAGGTCGAGGACGTCCGCCGTCTCGGTCGGGTCCGCGAGAAGGCCGGCCTCGGCGTCCTCGAGCAGGTTCGCGATGGTCTCGGTCGCGTCCGACTTGGTGTGCCCGATGAGGCCCACCGGACCGCGCTTGATCCAGCCGGTCGCGTACAGGCCCGTCGTGTCGTCGACGCGGCCGGCCTCGTTCGGCACCACGCCGCGCTGCGCGTCGAAGGGGGCGTCGACGATCGGCGAACCGAAGTAGCCCACCGCGCGGTACACGGCCGTGATCGGGTACTCGACGAACTCGCCGGTGCCCGAGACGGATCCGTCCTCGGCCGGAGCCGTGCGCTCGAAGCGCACCTTCTCGACGCGGTCGGATCCGACGATCTCCACCGGCGCGTGCCAGAAGTGCAGGTGCAGGCGGCGGGTCGCGCCCGTGCTCTCGCCGCGGTTCTCCGGGCGGTCGCGCCACGCGTTCAGCGTGCGCAGCATGATCTTCAGCTGGTTGTTCGGCGCCGAGGCCGGATCCACGCCCGCGAAGTCGGCGTCGTCGACGATGATGTCGACCCCGGCGACCTCGCCGAGCTCGCGGAGCTCGATCGGGGTGAACTTGATGTCGGCGGGCCCGCGGCGGCCGAACACGTGCACGTCGGTGACGGCGGAGGCCTCGAGCCCCGCGAGCACGTTGTCCGGCACCTCGGTGCTGCGCAGGTTCTCCGGCAGCTTGGCGAGGATGCGGGCGACGTCGAGCGCGACGTTGCCGTTGCCGATCACCGCGACCTGCTCGTCCACGAGCGGCCAGGTGCGGGGCACGTCGGGGTGGCCGTCGAACCACGAGACGAAGTCGGCGGCGCCATAGGAGCCGGGCAGGTCGACGCCGGGGATGCGCAGGGCGGCGTCGCGGATCGCGCCCGTCGCGAGTACCACGGCGTGGTAGCGGGCCTGCAGCTCGTCGACCGACACATCGCGGCCGACCTCGATGTTGCCGAGGAAGCGGATGGTGCGACGATCGGCGTCGACGCCCTGAGCGTCGAGCATCTCGTGCAGGGAGTTCACGATGCCCTTGATGCGCGGATGGTCGGGGGCGACGCCGTAGCGGATCAGTCCGTAGGGCGCGGGGAGCGACTCGAACAGGTCGATCTCGACGGTGCGGAACGTGCTGCCGTCGGCACGGGCTGCCACGGCGTTCGCGAGGATGTTGCCGGCGTAGATCCCGGCGGGGCCTGCGCCGACGATCGCGACGCGGAGCGGGGCGGAGGGGTGAAGGTCGGTCACGGCTGCAGGGTCTTTCGGTCGGATCGGGTGGAGGAGAGGGCCAGCACCGGCGCCTCTGCGCGCGAGACTGCATCTTCGTCGCGAGACTGCACGACAATCGTGCTGTTTCGAGACGCCGTTGCTGTCTCGCTGGTGGGGCGAGGGGGGCGCAGGGCGCCGCGTTTCGTCTCGGTCGCGCTGCGCGCGTCCTCGCTCAACGACCCCAGGCGGAAGGGTTCGGTCTGGGAGGGGGCGGCGTGCGGGCTCAGCCGCACCACGTCGCCGACGACGACGACGGCGGGGTTGCGCACCTGGCGCACCGCGGCGACGGCGGCGACCGTGCCGAGGGTCGCGATCGTGACGCGCTCGCCGGATCCGTAGCCGTCCTCGACGATCGCGACGGGGCAGTCCGCCCCGCGGTCACCGCGGGCGAGGATCGCCGCGGTGTGCGCGAGCGTGCCGATGCCCATGAGCAGCACCACCGTGTGGTCGGATCCGCCGGACAGCTGCTCGATCGGGTCGTGCCCGCTCGCGACGGTGAAGGCCGTGGCGACACCGCGGTGGGTGAGCGGGATGCCGGCGACGGCGGGCACCGAGATGGCGCTGGTGATGCCCGGCACGACCTGTACTGCGATGCCTTCGGCCTCGCAGTACAGCGCCTCCTCGCGGCCGCGGCCGAGCACGAACGGGTCGCCGCCCTTGAGGCGCACGACCTCCCGGCCGGCGCGCGCATGCCGCACCAGCAGGGCGTTGATCTCGTGCTGCGGCACGGGGTGGTGCCCCGGGGTCTTGCCGACGTCGATCACCTCGGCGGTGAGCACGACGCCCTCCGCGGCGAGCTGGTCGAGTACGGCGCGTGCGCCCAGACGGTCGGCGACGATCACGTCGGCGCGCTCGAGGGCGCGCAGGCCGCGGATCGTGAGCAGGCCGGCGTCGCCGGGGCCGGCCCCGACGAGGGTGACGGTTCCGTTGGTCATCATGCGCCTCCGAGCAGAAGTCCGCGCCGGCGCAGCACGGCGCGCTCGAGCGGCGCGAACAGCGCCAGCTCGATGAGGATGCCGATCGCGAGGATCAGCAGGATGGTGGAGAGGACCCCGGGCAGATCGGCGAGCTGCCGAGCCTGGTCCAGCATCGTGCCGAGGCCGAAGCCGAGAGTGCCGCCCGTGGTGATGATCTCCGCGGCCATGAGCGAGCGCCAGGAGAACGCCCAGCCCTGCTTGATGCCGCCGAGATAGCCGGGGAGTGCGGCGGGCAGCACGATCGCGGTGGCAGCCTGCCAGCGGCTCGCGCCGAGCACGGTGCCCACACGGCGCAGCTGCGGAGGCACCTGGTCGATGCCGGAGAGCAGCCCGTTCACGATCGAGGGCACGGCGCCCATCAGGATCACGAAGTACGCGGTCGCGTCCGTCAGCCCGAACCAGATGATCGCGGCGGGCACCCAGGCCACGCTCGGCAGCACCATGAGCCCGGAGATGAGCGGCCCGGCGGCCCGGCGCAGCAGCTTCCACTCGGCCAGCAACAGGCCGATCGGGGTGCCGATGACGATCGCGATGACGAAGCCGATGAGGCCGCGCTCGAGGCTCGTGGCCACCGACTCCTGCAGACGGCCGGACGCCCACGCGTCGCCGAACGCGCCGAGCACGTCGAGCGGACCGGGCGCCTTGTCGGGTCGCGGACGCGCGATCATCACGTACAGCTGCCAGGCGGCGACGAGCAGCACGAGCAGGATGACGGGCGGCAGGATCGTGCCGAAGCGCTTGCGCAGACCGGATCCGGATCCGATCTCGGTCGTCTGCAGGCGGTCGAGGCCGGCTTCGAGGCGGGACAGCTCGTCGGCGGCCTTCCGCCCGGTCCCTGAGCTTGTCGAAGGGGCGTGTCCGGTACTCGGGGAGGTCGCTTCGACAAGCTCAGCGACAGGGAGAGTCTTCTCAGTCGGCATTGCGGCGGATCTCCTTCCGCAGCTCGACGGTGATTTCGGCGGCCAGCGCCGACACCTCGGGCGATTCGATGCGGCGGCCGCGGGTGCGGGCGACGCGCCACTCGCGCGAGATCCGGCCCGGGCGGCTGCCGAGCAGCACCACGCGCTCACCGAGGCGGGCCGCCTCGCGCACGTTGTGCGTCACGAAGACGATGGTGCGGCCGGTCTCGCGCCACACGTTCTCCAGCACCTCGTGCAGCAGGTCGCGGGTGATCGCGTCGAGCGCGGCGAACGGCTCGTCCATGAGCAGCACCGGCCGGTCCTGGGCAAGGGCGCGGGCGAGCGCGACGCGCTGCCGCATGCCGCCGGAGAGCTCGTGCGGGCGCTTGTCCGCGGCGTCGGCGAGGTTCACGATCCCGAGCAGGCGCAGCGCCTCGGCCCGGCGCTCCGCGCGCGGCACCCCGCGCAGACGCAGGGCGAGCTCGACGTTGCGTCGGGCGCTCAGCCACGGCATGAGGGCCGCGTCCTGGAACATCACGGCCGCGCCCTCGTCCGGAGCCGTCAGCGAGCCCGAGGTCAGCGGCTCGAGGCCGGCGATGAGGTTCAGCAGGGTGGACTTGCCGCAGCCGCTCGCGCCGAGCAGGCAGACGAACTCTCCCGGCGCGATGTCGAGCGAGACGTCGTCGAGCACGACGGGGCCGGATCCGTACCGCTTGGTCACGTGCGCGAGGCGCACGGCCGGATCCACCGGATCCGGTGCGGGCAGGACCGGGGTGACCCCGTCGAAGCTCGGCGCGAGCGGGGCGGTCATTTCTTCGTTCCCAGCCCGCCGTCGTCGACCGCGGCCTCGTCGCGCTCCTTGAGAGCCGCGTTCAGCGCGGTGAGGTCGAACAGGCCGTCGATCGAGCCCTTCGTCTGCGTGCCCGCCGTGACACCGTTCTTCACGAGCGTCGCGAAGGCCTTCGCGTTCGGATCGGCCGAGAACGACACCGTGCTGAGCGCCTTGGTCAGCACCGCGTCCGAGAGCGGCTTGCCGGTCGCGGCCTTGAGCGCGTCGTTGACCGCACCGGGCAGTTCGGTCTTGTGCTTCGCGATCCAGTCCAGGGAGTCGAGGTGACCCGCCACCAGCTCCTTCACGGCGCCGGGGTGCTTGTCGGCGAAGTCCTTGCTGACCAGCAGGACCGTGGTCGGGAAGGTTCCGCCGGGCCACAGGTCGCGCTCGTCCTGCAGGACGTGCCCGCCGGCCTCGACGACCAGACGCGAGGCCCACGGCTCGGGAACCCAGGCGCCGTCGACCTGTCCGTTCTTGAAGAGCGTCAGGGTCTGCGCGTTCTCGGTCGGCGTGATGGTCACATCGCCGCCGCCCGTGACGCTGGTCTTCAGCCCCTTCGAGGAGAGCCAGGTGCGCAGTGCCACGTCCTGCGTGTTGCCGAGCTGCGGTGTGGCCAGGGTCTTGCCCTTGAGGTCTGCGGCGCTGGTGATGCCGTCGCGCACCACGAGAGCCGCGCCGCCGCTGGTCGCGCCGGCGATCACGCGCACGGAGGCGCCGCCCGATTTGATGAACGAGTTGATCGCCGGGTTCGGGCCGATGTAGGCCGCGTCGATCGCGCCCGCGGTGAGCGCCTCGATGGCCGCGGGTCCCGCGTTGAACACCTCGGTCTTGAGCTGGGTCGCGCCGAGCTCCTTCTGGATCAGGCCCTCCTGCAGGCCGATGAGGGCCGGGGTGTGCGTGACCGTGGCGAAGTAGCCCAGGTGCAGCTCCGCGAGGTCGTCGTGCGTCGGGGAGGCGGACGGGCCTGAGGCCGCAGCCTGGCCGGAGGCGCAGCCGGCGAGCATCGCCATCGCGAGTCCGAGAGAGGTGAGGGCCGTGCTGATGCGGGTCTTGCGATTCACTGTCGCCTCCTTAGGGCGTTTCTTGGGTGGGGGTCAAGGTCGGTCATTGAGCCTGTCGAAATGACCGAGGTCCGGGGCTGGTCCCTTCGACAGGCTCAGGGACCGGGGGTGTGGTCAGCCGGCGGCGACGACGGTGGCGGCGGCCAGCGTCGCCCCGTCGACCGGGTGGATGAGCAGCAGCGCGCCGCCCTCCCGGTCATCGGCGTAGGGCTCCAGGGGCAGAGCGGACGCGAAGCGGATCCGCACGCGGCCGATCTCGTTCACGGCCAGCTCGGCCGCGTCCTCGAGCGCGAGCGTGTCCAGGTCGCGGCGCGAGAGCACCTCGGTCACGATCGCCTGCACCGTGGCGGTGCCGTGCTTGGCGAGCACGCGGGTACCCGGGGTGATCGCGCGCACGTCGAGCTGGAAGATCTCGACCTCGGCCTCGGTGTGCCCGCTCGGCACGGTGCCGACCGTCGCGATGAGGGCGCCGCGGGCGGCGTCCACCTCGTCGGCGAGGGTCACGGCGATCGACTGCGCGGTGTGCGCGGTCTCCGCCACCCGGCCGGCGACGCGGATCCCCGTCACGGTCGTCTCGTACCCGCCGGGGAAGACCTGCACGCGGTCGCCGACCCGGACGGATCCGCTCGACACTCGCCCGGCGAACCCGCGGTAGTCGCGCAGCGCGTCGGCCTCGGCGCCGTCGATCAGCGCGGAGATGCCTCCCTGCGGGCGGATCACGGTCTGCACGGGAAGGCGGAACGCGGCATCCTCCTCGGCCTGGCGGGCGGGGAGGGTCTCGAGCAGTTCGCGCAGGGTCGGACCGTCGTACCAGGAGGTGCGCGCCGACCGATCGACGATGTTGTCGCCCTCGAGCGCGGAGACCGGGATCACATGCGTGTCGATGAGGCCGAGCTCGGCCGCGACGGCGAGGGCCTGCTCCTCGACGGCGCGGAACCGCTCCTCGTCGAAACCGGTGAGGTCGATCTTGTTCACGGCGATCACGACGTGCGGCACACGCAGCAGCGACACCACGGCGAGGTGCCGCCGGGTCTGTTCGACCACGCCCTTGCGCGCGTCGATGAGCACGACCACGGCGTCGGCCGTCGCGGATCCAGTGACCATGTTGCGGGTGTACTGCACGTGACCGGGGCAGTCGGCGAGGATGAAGCTGCGCGCGTCGGTCGCGAAGTAGCGGTAGGCGACGTCGATCGTGATGCCCTGCTCGCGCTCGGCGCGCAGGCCGTCGGTGAGCAGGGCGAAGTCGAACTCGCCGTGCGCGAAGCCGCGGTCGGCCGAGGTGCGCGCGACCTGCTCGAGCTGGTCGGCGAGGATCGCCTTCGCGTCGTGCAGCAGCCGGCCGACCAGGGTCGACTTGCCGTCGTCGACGGATCCGGCCGTCGCGAAGCGGAACAGCGTGGTGTCGCGGAGCAGCGCGCCCGCCCCCTCGGGGCCGCGGAGCGAGGACGGCGCAGCCGACCGGGACGAAACGTCGATCGTGCTCATCAGAAGTATCCGTTCTTCTTGCGGTCCTCCATGGCGGCCTCGCTGATCCGGTCGTCGGCGCGCGTGGCGCCGCGCTCGGTGAGCGTGGAACGGGCGACCTCGGCGACCACCTGGTCGACGGTCGTCGCGTCGGAGGTGACCGCGCCGGTGCAGCTGGCGTCGCCGACCGTGCGGTAGCGGACCACACGGCGCTCGACCTGCTCGCTCTCGCGAGGCTGGGCGTGCTCGTTCACGGCCCACCACATGCCGTCGCGGCGGAACACGTCGCGCTCGTGCGCCAGGTACAGGGGCGGCAGGGCGATGCGCTCGCGGGCGATGTAGCGCCAGACGTCGAGCTCGGTCCAGTTCGAGATCGGGAACGCCCGCACATGCTTGCCCGGGGTGTGCCGGCCGTTGTAGAGGCTCCACAGCTCCGGGCGCTGGTTGCGCGGATCCCACTGCCCGAACTCGTCGCGCAGCGAGATGATCCGCTCCTTGGCGCGCGCCTTGTCCTCGTCACGGCGTGCGCCGCCGAAGACGGCGTCGTGCTTCCCCGCGGCGATCGCGTCGAGCAGCGGCTGGGTCTGCAGCACGTTGCGGGTGCCGTCGGGGCGCTCGGCGAGCCGGCCGTCGTCGATGTAGTCCTGCACGCGGGCGACCTCGAGCGTGAGCCCGAGGCGTTCGACCGTCTCGTCGCGGAACCGGATGACCTCGTCGAAGTTGTGCCCGGTGTCGACGTGCAGCACCGGGAAGGGGATCCGGCCCGGTGCGAAGGCGCGCGCGGCGAGGTGCAGCACGAGCACGGAGTCCTTGCCGCCCGAGAACAGCAGCACGGGGCGCTCGAACTCGGCCACCACCTCGCGGATGATGTGGATAGCTTCGGCCTCGAGCAGGTCGAGCCCGGTCAGGGAGCCGGCGTCGGCGTCGGCGCGCGCGGGCAGAGTGTCGATGATGCTCATACGTGGAGTCCGCATTCGGTCTTGGCGAGTCCGGCCCAGCGGCCGGAGCGGGGGTCTTCGCCCGCGGCGACGGGCTTGGTGCACGGCGCGCAGCCGATCGAGGGGTAGCCGTTGGCGACGAGGGGGTTCACCACCACCTCGTTCGCGGTGGCGTAGTCGATGAGGTCGTCGAACGACCACGCCGCGACGGGGTTCACCTTGATGAGTCCGTTGCGCTCGTCGAACGTGATCAGGGGCGTGTTCGCCCGGGTGGGCGCCTCTTCGCGGCGCACGCCGGTGAACCAGACCTCGTAGCCGCCGAGCGCCTGGTGCAGCGGGGCGACCTTGCGCAGTTCGCAGCATCGCGCCGGATCCGTCTTGTAGAGATCAGTGCCGTGGGCGGCGTCCTGCTCGCGCACGGTCTGCGCGGGCTTGACGTCGACGATGCGCACGTCGAGCGTGCGCGCGACCTCGTCGCGGGTGAAGGTCGTCTCGAGGAAGTGGTAGCCCGTGTCGAGGAACAGCACGTCGACGCCAGGGATCGCCTCGGCCACGAGGTGCGGCAGTGCAGCGTCGGCCATCGAGCAGGCGACGGCGGCGAGGCGCGGCGAGACGTTCGCCGCGACCCAGGCGACGACCTCGGCGGGCGAGGCCTCGTCGGCGGATCCGCTGCGCAGCTCCGCGGCGCCGCGCTCGGCGAGTGCTCGCAGTTCGTCGAGCGAGCGGCGGGCCGGGCGCAGGTCGAGTCCGACAGGCGTCCCGTTCTGTCGAGCCTGTCCCGCATCGCGGACGGATCCGTGGATCTCCTCGGCGGAAGGGGACAACGTCGGCGATTCGGGACGCGCATCCTCCGGTCGCGACGCCACGGTGCTCACTGCAGGGCCTCCTCGTCGGCGCGATGCGCCCAGACCGCGAAGGTCTCGTCCGCTCCGGTGCGGTCCTGGAGGTAGCGGCGGATCACGCGCTCGGCGTAGTCGGCGATGCCGTCCGCCGGCACCTTCAGGCCGCGGACGGTGCGGCCAAGGCCCGCCTCCTCGCGGTCCGCGTTGGCGAGGCCGCCGCCGAGGTGCACCTGGTAGCCGGGCACCTGCTCGCCGTCGATCATGACGAGCTGACCCTTGAGCCCGATGTCGGCGGTCTGGATCCGCGCGCAGGAGTTCGGGCAGCCGTTGACGTGCAGGGTGATCGGGCGGCCGATCTCGGGCTCCAGGGCGCCGAGGCGCTCCTCGAGCTGCGTGATCGCTTGGGCCGCGTTGACCTTGGTCTCCACGATCGCGAGCTTGCAGAACTCGATGCCGGTGCAGGCGATCGTGCCGCGGCGGAACAGACTCGGACGGGCCTCGAGACCGAGCTTCGACAGGCCCGTGACGAGCGACTCGACCCGTTCCTCGGCGACGTCGAGCACGAGCAGCTTCTGGTACGGCGTGGTGCGGATCCGGGTGGATCCGTGCTCCTCGGCGAGATCGGCGAGAGCGGTCAGCGCCGAGCCGGAGACTCGCCCGACGGCCGGTGCCGCGCCCACGTAGAACAGGCCGTCCTTCTGGCGGTGCACGCCCACGTGGTCGCCCCGGCCGACCGGCTTCGGAGCGGCGGGGCCATCGGGCAGCGGCGTATCGAGGTACTCGGTCTCAAGCACCTCGCGGAACTTCTCGGTGCCCCAGTCGGCGAGCAGGAACTTCAGCCGCGCCTTGTTGCGCAGTCGCCGGTAGCCGTAGTCGCGGAACAGCCGGGTGACCCCGTGCCAGACCTCGGCGACGCGGTCGGGCGTGACGAACGCGCCGAGGCGCTCGCCGAGACGGGGGACGGTGGACAGGGCGCCGCCGACCCAGAGGTCGTAGCCGATGCCCAGCTCGGGGTGCTCGAAGGCGACGAACGCGCAGTCGTTGATCTCGTGCACGACGTCCTGGCTGGGGTGCCCGGTGATCGCGGTCTTGTACTTGCGCGGAAGGTTCGCGAGCGTCTCGTCGCCGATGAACCGCTCGGCGATCTCGAAGATCTGCGGGGTGGGGTCGATGATCTCGTCCGCGGCGATGCCGGCGACCGGGGATCCCAGGATCACGCGCGGCACGTCGCCGCAGGCCTCGGTGGTGCTGAGCTCGACGTCCTCGAGGCGGCGCCAGATCTCGGGCACGTCCTCGACGCGGATCCAGTGCAGCTGGATGTTCTGCCGGTCGGTGAGGTCGGCGGTGTCGCGGGCGAACTCGGTCGAGATCCCGCCGATCACGCGCAGCTGCGCGGTCGTGAGCTGTCCGCCGTCGATGCGGACGCGCAGCATGAAGTACTCGTCCTCGAGCTCGTGCGGCTCGAGCTGGGCCGTGCGACCGCCGTCGATCCCGGGCTTGCGCTGCGTGTACAGCCCCCACCAGCGGAAGCGGCCGTGCAGGTCGGTCGGGTCGATCGACGCGAACCCGCCCTTCGCGTACTCGTTCTCGATCCGCTCGCGCACGTTCAGGCCGTTGTCGGCGAGCTTGAACTCCTCGTTGCCGTTCAGCGGCTCCGTGCCGTCGACGGCCCACTGGCCGTGCGGCTTGGTGGGCACGCGGGCGGTGCGGGTGCGGGCACCGCGCACAGGGGCGATCGCTTCGGGAGGCATGCGGACAAGCTACGTGCGGATCCGCTCGGACGCTCGTGTGTGTCGGCGGCGCCGACACGGAGCGTCATTGTTCGACATGGTCCAGTTTCCTCCGGGGAGGATGCTGTTCAATGGAGCGCCCGCGGTGCGGCTTTCGGGCGGGGGATCCGGTCGCCCGCACGCTCGGGAGGAGAACGCAGCCACGGGCGGAGCGGATCCGCGAATGCCTCCTCCGGAACGCGAGGACTCCGCCCGAGCGCGAGCGCGGGCGGAGTCCTCGAGCGCGATACGGATCAGTGCGCGAGGTACGGCACGCGCTCCCAGCTCAGCACCTGGTCGGCGCCGGGCCTGTTGATCGTGACGCGCAGCCAGTCCTTGTTGTTCGAGGATCCGTCGACCGTCAGGCGCGTGAGGTTGTCGGCTGCGCCGGTGACGCCGTAGGTCGCCAGCCACGGCGAGCCCGCCGCGAGCGGCCGGTCGTCGTTGAAGACGTGGCTGTCGCCGTTGATCAGGTAGACCTCGCCGTCGAAGGCGCTCGACTCGTCCACCAGGGTCTGCACGAGCGGCTGGAACGCCGAGATGTCCGTCCAGGCGGGGGTGTAGGTCGGGTCGAACATGTCGGCCTGCAGCAGCACCATCACCGCGCGGTCGTGCTTCTGCTTCGCCGTGGCGAAGGTGCTCTTCACGAGCGAGATCGCGTTCGCCATGCGCGCCTGCTCCGCGGCGAGCTGCTCGGGCCGGGCGGTCGTGTCGCCGAGGCCCGCCCACGGCTGGACGCCGTCGTCGCTGCCGACCACGTGCACCACGGCGAAGTCGACGCCGTCGCGGCGCAGGGACACGTTCTCCGGGAAGCCGGCCGCCGTCTGCGCATCGACCTTCACGGGCTTCTGCCCGAGGGAGACACCGGGGTTCGCGAAGAACACCGAGCGATCGTAGGCGAGGCGCTCGAGCGGGTTGTACGCGCCGTTGTTCGCACGGTGGCAGTCGGTCCACTCGTTGTCGCCCGGGGTGTAGATCAGCGGATTGGCGAAGGTGTCGAAATCGCCCTTGATCTGCTGGTACAGCGCGTCGTCGCAGCGGGTCGACCCGTTCTTGATGTCGCCGACGTGGAACGTCATCGCCGGATCCGCGGCGTTGATCTCCTGGATCCACTGCGGGAACAGCGCCTGCTGGGCGGCGCCGTACGGGACGTCGCCGATCACGGCGAACGAGTAGTGGCCGGCCTTGTCCTGGCCGGGCACGTCGTGACCGGGCGTCTCAGCGGCGAAGGCGGGGGCGCTGCTCGCCGCGACGAGGGCGAGAGCGGCGGCCGTCGCCGCCATCAGAGTGCGGGGGAGGGGCATGCGGTCTCCTTGGTTCGGGGCGTCGGCGCCGACGCCGTATCCACCTTCGCGCTCGAGGTGGCGGCGTGAGTGGACACGGCGTGAACGGAGCGGGAACAGCTCGCCGGGGGACCGGGCGGTCGCGGTGAGCGAAGCGGCACGCCGCCGCTCAGTGCCCTCGGAGCTGCCTGAGCTCGGCCTCGCCCGCGAGATAGCGGTCCACGACGAGATCCACGAGCGGCGCGGGCGGCTCCCCGCCGTCGAGCAGCGGCTCGGTGAGCAGCGCGGATCCGGCGACGCGTTCGGCCACATCGAAGAAGTAGCCGTGCGCGAGCAGGTAGGTCGCGACGGCGGCATCGGGGTGGAGTGCCCGCGCCGCGGTCAGGCTCGGCTCTCGCGCAGCGAGGTAGGCGGGCACGACGGCGCGTCCGAGCTCCTCGCTCAGCAGTGCGGCCATCGCCTCGGCATCGGGAAGCGAACGCGGATCCCGGGATCCCGCGACCGCCAGCACGACCGGACGATCGGTGCCGCCCCCGGGGTGCGCCGCCGCATCGGCGTCCTCGATCCGGAGCGCGAGCACCTTCGCGAGGCGCGGATCGGGTCCGAGCGGATCCGTGACGACTGCGTCCGAGTGCTCCGAAACGGCCCGCCCCAGGTCCACCCGAACGTGGAAGCCCTGCGACAGCAGCAGCGGCACCACGACCACGGCTCCCTCGAGCGCGGCGAGGGCCGTGGGGGCGTCGGGCTGCTGCACGTCGACGAAGCCGGAGCGCACGGCGACGTCCGGCAGCCGCTCGGCGACCCGGCGCACCAGCAGTGCGATCGCGGCGGCGCCGGCGGCGTCGGAGGTGCCGTGCGAGACGGCGAGCAGCGCGGGGCGGGGCATGGGGGGAGTGTAGGCCGACTCGGTGTCCGCCGCCCCGGTCGCTCGTCACACGGTGACATCGCGCGGAAGGCGCCGCACCGGACAGGCCGCCTCGCGCCGGTGCGGCCGCTCGCGGCGGGTGAGCCGAACCCGAAACCGTCCGAAAGGTGGAGGCCGGCGGGAGGCGGTGACCGGATCCGGCTCCTTACGCTGGAGAGTACTCGACCCGAGGAGAGACGTGTTCACCACTCCTGCCCGCCTGTTCCGCGTGCTCGCGATCGCGGAGGCCATCACCTGGACCCTGCTGATCGGCGCCCTGATCGCCCGCGCCACCGGCCTGCCTCCCGTGCTGGTCACGATCGCCGGCTCCATCCACGGCTTCGTGTTCCTCTCCTACGGCGCCACCGCCGTGCTGCTGGCATTCCACCAGCGCTGGGGTGTCGGCGTCGCGATCCTCGCGATCGCCAGCGCGATCGTGCCCTACGCCACGATCCCCGCAGAGATCTGGCTGCACCGCACCGGCCGCCTCGCCGGCGACTGGCGCCTCGAGCAGAGCGACGACCCTCGCGATGCCGCCTGGTACGACCGCACGATGCGCTGGTTCCTGCGCCGCCCGTGGGTGCTCGCGCTGCTCATCGTCGCCGCGGTTGCCGTGCTGTTCGCGGTGCTGCTGCTGATCGGCCCGCCCGGCGGGAAGTGACCCGGCGCGGCCGACCGGCCGCGTCCGCGGGATCCGAAGTGCACCGCGTTCCTCCCGGGGGACGCGGTGCACTTTTTGGGATCCCAAGCCTTGACGTCGTGAACAGATCCTCCTATTCTCAGTTTGGGATCCCAATGTGGGATCCCAAACTCCGGTCGACGCGCAGGCGCGGCCGGCCTTCCCGACGAAGTGAAGGAGGACCAGGTGTCCCTTCAGAACGAAGCCACGGCGGACCGAACCGCCGAGAACAGTGCATCGCCCCGCAGCCAGGCCAAGCCCACCCGGGTTCGATGGAGGCTCTTCCTCCTCCTGCTGATCCTGGTCACGGTGAACTACATCGACCGGGGATCGATCTCCGTCGCCCTCCCGGTCATCCAGAAGGACTTCAACCTCTCGCCGGAGCTCGTCGGACTGCTTCTGAGTGCGTTCTTCTGGACCTACGCGCTCATGCAGGTCCCGGTCGGCTACCTCATCGACCGCTTCGGTCCGCGCAAGGTCGTCACGGCCTCCTGCGTCGGCTGGGGCGCGGCGACCGCCGCCTCGGGGCTGGCGGGCAACTTCATCAGCATGTTCATCGCGCGCTCCGCGATCGGCGTCACCGAGGCGGGCGTGATGCCCGCGGGCGGCAAGCTGAACGCCCTCTGGATGCACTCCAAGGAGCGCGGTCGTGGTGCGACGATCCTCGACGCCGGCGCCCCGCTGGGAGCGGGCATCGGCGGCATCCTGATCACCTGGCTCATCGCGAGCACCGGATCCTGGCGCTACGCGTTCATCATCGCCGGCATCGCGACGGTCGTGCTCGGTCTGTTCATCTGGTGGTACGTGCGCGACAACCCCCGCGCGCACCGGGCCGTCAACGCGGCCGAGGCCGAGTACATCGAGGACTCGCACCGCGAGGAGGCCGCCACCGGCCCCGTATCGACCTGCCGGGGCCTGGTGCAGTACCTGCGCTTCCGCTCGTTCTGGGCGATGTGCTTCGGCTGGCTGGGCTTCAACGGCGTCTTCTACGGCCTGCTCACCTGGGGCCCGCTGTACCTCTCCGAGGCCAAGCACTTCGACCTGAAGACAGTCGGCTGGTCGACCTTCGTGATCTTCGGCGCCGGGTTCGTCGGGGAGATCCTGGGCGGCCTGCTCGCCGACAAGCTCCGCTCCCGCGGGCACAGCGCGAACCTCGTGATGCGCTCGATGCTCGGCGCCGCCGCGCTGATCGTCACCGCTGGCCTGGTCGGAGTGACCCTCGTCGGCGACCCGATCACCGCGGTCGTGCTGCTCTCGGTGGTGCTCTTCTTCCTGCGCTGGGTCGGCCTGTTCTGGGCCGTGCCGGCCACGCTGGGCGGCCGTGAGAACGCGGGGGTGCTCGGCGGCGCGATGAACCTCAGCGGAAACGTCGCCGGCTTCATCACCCCGATCGCGGTCGGCCTCATCGTCGGGGCGACGGGTGGCTACACCTGGGCGCTGCTCTACTTCGTCGGCTCGGCGATCGTGATGGGCGTCTCGGTGCTCGCGCTCGACTACAGCAAGCGGCTCGTGCGCGCATGATCGTCCTCGTCCGTGGATCGGACTCCGCCCCGGTTCACGGACGGGGGGTGTCGCTAGGCTGGGATCCCAGAATCGGAGAAGGCGGAGGGCAGCCCCGTGGTGCAGACAGTCGAAGCCGGTCAGCGGGCCAAACCGCTGCGCGAGGTGATCAGGGACACCGTCCGCAACAGGATCTTCGAGGGGCAGTACACGCCGGGATCCCGGCTGGTGGAGCGGGACCTCGCCGCCGAGTTCAACGTGTCGCGCCTTCCCGTGCGCGAAGCGCTGCGGATGCTGCAGCAGGAGGGCCTGGTCACGGAGCCGGCGACGCGGGGATCCGTGGTCGCGACACTCGATGCGGATCAGGTGGACGACCTGTTCAGCGTGCGGATCGCGCTCGAAGTACTGGCCTGCCGGCTGGCGGCGGAGCGTGCCACCCCGGACGACATCGCCCGGCTGACCGCCCTGGTCGACCGGACGAAGGACGCCCTGGCCCGGGGGAGCCTGGCCGAGACCCACACGCTGAACAGCGAGTTCCACGACGAGGTCACCCGGATCGCGGACAACGACTTCCTCCGCACCGCGTTGGAGCCGCTGCAGGGCCGGATGCACTGGCTGTTCCGCCACGTCCGCGACCTGCCGGAGCTCGTCGAGGAGCATCAGCTGCTGCTGACGGCCATCGCCAGCGGCGACCCCGACCGGGCGGCGGCGCAATCCGCCCACCACATCGACAAGTACCGCGAACAGTATCCCGACACCGTGTGAGCTGCCGTCGGCAGTCCGGGTCGGCCGCAGGGAGGACGACATGAGACTGCTGATCATCAACCCCAACACGAGCTCGGCGGTCACGGAGCTCATCCGCGCCGAGGCGCAGCGCTCCGCGAGCCCCGACACCGAGCTGCAGGTGCACACCGCGCCCTACGGTGTGGGGTACATCGAGACCCGGCTCGAGTCGGTGATCGCGGCGGGAGCCGTGGCCGAGGTGATCGCCGCGCACGCGGGTGAGGTCGACGGCGTCGTGGTCGCCGCGTTCGGCGATCCCGGCATGCCGGCGCTCAAGGAGCTCGTGGACGTGCCGGTGATCGGCATCACCGAGGCCGCCCTGTGCGCTGCGGCGCTGCAGGGCCACCGCTTCTCGATCATCGCGATCTCGGACCGGATCACCGCCTGGTACCGCGAGTGCGTCGAGGGCTTCGGTCTCGCCGGGCGTCTCGCCTCGATCCGGTCCATCACCGAGGCGCTCGGCGGGATCGACAGCATCCAGCAGGACTTCGGCCCCACACTGGTGGCGCTCGCGCAGCGCGCGGTCGCCGAGGACGGCGCGGACGTGATCATCCTCGCCGGCGCGCCCCTCGCCGGCCTTGCCCGGGAGGTCGCCGGGCAGATCCCCGTACCGGTCGTCGACGGCATCGGCGCCGGGGTGCGACTCGCGGAGGCGGTGGTCGGGCTCGCCTCCGGCACGCACAGGGCGGGCGCGTTCGCTGCCCCGCCGCGCAAGCCCCGCCGGGGCCTCAGCCCTGCGCTGGATCGCGCGTTCGACCGTGCGCAGAACGCCACGGACAACTCGGAAGGAGCGAACTGATCATGTCGGACCTCGTCATCGCGAACGCCCGGATCGTCAATGCGGACGGCATCTCGTCCGGTCACATCGTCGTCACCGGCGGCAGGATCGACGCGATCCTCGCCGTCTCGGATCCGATTCCCGCCGCCGGCCGGGTCATCGACGCCGCCGGACGGGCGGTGATCCCCGGAGGAGTCGACGGGCACTGCCACGTCGCGCAGATCACCGGGCGGTACCGCACCCTCGACGACTTCGCCGTCACCAGCGCCGCGGCGCTCTGGGGCGGCACCACCACCATCATGGACTTCGGCATCCCGCGGGACCCCTCGGAGAGCCCCCTCGCGGCCGCGCGCAACAAGCGCGACCTGGCCAGGGCATCCCGCTGCGACGTCGCCCTGCACGGCTCCGTCGTCGCATGGGATGAGACGGTGCCCGCGCAGCTGGACGCGCTGGCCGCGATGGGAATCCGCTCGGTGAAGATGTACATGACCAACCGCGGATCGACCATGAGCGACAACGACACCGTGCTGAAGGTGATGAGGGAGATGAAGCGCCTCGGCGGGATGACGATCATCCACGCCGAGCACGATGCGATCGTCGTCGACTGCACGCAGGACCACGCCGACAGCGGCGAGATCGGCATCGAGCACCTGCACGAGACCCGTCCGGAACTCGCCGAGGAGGCCTCGGTGCGCGAGGTGCTGGCCATGGCCGAGTACGTCGGCACGCCGGTGTACTTCGTGCACCAGTCCACGCCCGGTGCGGTCGACCTCGTCGCGGATGCCCGCCTGCGCGGCGTCGAGGCGTACTCCGAGACCTGCCCGCACTACCTCCTGCTGGACGACGGCGTCTACGCGTCGCGCTTCCCCGAGTGGTACGCCTGCTGCCCGCCGATGCGGGACGCGGCGACGGTCGCGGCCCTGCGCGAGCGGTTCGCGGACGGATCCGTCGACACGGTCGCCAGCGACCACTCCTGCTACGACCTCAGTCAGAAGCGCGAACGCCGCGACGACATCCGGCAGATGCCCCACGGCCTGCCGGGGGTGGAGACGCGCATGCCCGCCGCGTTCACCGCCCTGACCGACGGGGCGCCGATCACCGACGCCGTGCTGCAGCGCTTCGCGGACCTGTTCTCCGCGGCGCCCGCCCGCATCCATGCGCTGGGAGGCAAGGGACGCATCGCGGTCGGCCACGATGCCGACCTGGTGATCTTCGACCCCGCCGAGGAGCGACGTGTCGACGGAACGGCGCTGCACATGGGCACCGACTTCTCGCCGTTCGACGGGAAGACGCTGCGGGGCTGGCCGCAGGTCGTCGTCGCAGGGGGTCGGACCGTCCTCGACGAGGACGGCTTCCACGATCCCGGCGCGATCGGGCGCTTCCTCGAGCGGCAGCCGGCGGTGCCGTCGAGCAAGCGCGCCGAGCGCGTGCTGGCAGGGAGGAGCGCATGAGCGCCGTGCCGGACGTCCTGACCGCCTCGCGGCCCACCCGGATCGGGATGATCGTCCCGTCGTCGAACACCTGTCTGGAGCCGATGACGTACCGGATCCTGGGCGAGCGCGACGACGTGACGGTGCACTCCGCCCGCATCCCGGTGACCCGCATCGCCCTCGACGCCGGATCCGACCAGCAGTTCGACGCCGCCGGGATGCGCGCGGCCGCGGAGCTGCTCGCCACCGCCGATGTGGACGTGATCGCCTGGAACGGGACCTCGGGATCCTGGCTCGGCGTCGGGCACGACGAGGCGATCGCCGCTGAGATCACCCGTGCGACCGGAGTGCCGGCGACGACGTCGACCCTCGCGTACTTCGCGGCGTTCCGGCGGTTCGGGATCACCGACATCGGGCTGCTCACGCCCTACACGGCCGATGTGAACGAGCAGGTCGCGGCGCGCTACCTCGACAACGGCGTCGCGGTCACGGGGCACACGGCGCTCGGGCTGAGCGACAACGAGTCGTTCGGCCGGGTGCGTCCCGAGGCGCTGGTGGAGCCGTCGGTCGCGCTGGCCGAGGCCCACCCGGATGCGCTGGTCTACCTGTGCACCAACCTCTACGGCGCGCCGATCGCGGCGGAGGTCGAGGCGCGCACCGGCGTTCCCGTGCTCGACTCCGTCGCGGTGACGCTGTGGCACTGCCTGGAGCTGGCCGGATCCCCGTTGCTCGACGCGCGCTGGGGACGGCTGCTCGCCTGAGGCCACGGGCGTGCTTCGCCCGTGGCCTCGTGGTCCCGCCTCGTCCCGCGGGGCGGGGCGGCCTGCAGCGCGCGTCGTCACCCGAGCGTCGGCCACCCGAGCGTCGGGCTACCCGAACGACTCCGCCACCAGCTCGCCGAACAGGGTCTCGGCGTCGACGTCGAGGCGCTGCCGGCTGAACCAGTCGCACACGTTGACGCAGTCGCGGTGCAGCAGGTCCAGGCCCTGCGGGTTGGCCACGGTGTCCACGATCTGCGGCAGGTCGATCACCACGACCCGGCCGTCGTGCACGAGCAGGTTGTACGGGGACAGGTCGCCATGCGCGAGGCCCGCTCGTGCGAAGGTCCGCATGAGCTCGGCGACCTGCGCGAACAGGTCGGCGAGCAGCGCCGGGTCGTGCCGCACCTGGGCGAGGCGGGGAGCACCGACGCCGTCCGGCGATCCGATGAACTCCATGAGCACCTCGGTGCCGCTCACCTGCACGGGGTACGGCACCGGCGCGCCGAGCTCGTGCATCCGGCGCAGCGCGTCGAACTCGGCGAGCGACCACTGCGCCGCCGCGACCTCGCGGCCGTGCTCGCTCTTCTTGGCGAGCGCCCGTGCGTCCCGGGAGTTGCGGGTGCGGCGACCCTCGGTGTAGACCGCGGAGCGGTGGAACGAGCGATGCTCCGCACCGCGGTACCGCTTGGCGGCGAGCAGGCTGCGCTGATCCGGATCGCCGGGCACGGCGCGCTCGAGGAGGAAGACGTCCGCCTCCTTGCCGGTCTTCAGGATGCCGAGCTCGGTGTCGACCGCGCCGGCGGACGTCACCACCCAGGCGGGACGCGGTTCCGGCCCGCGCTCGGTCGGCGTCGCCGCAGGCCAGGTGGTCCAGCGCTGACCGTCGACGAGCTCGACGTCGGCGAAGGCGAGGCCGAGATCGTCGTCGTCGGCTGCGGAGAGGAAGAAGGAGTCGGCCTTGCCCGAGGGGGCGGGGCCGAGCAGGGAAGAGGCATCCGAGGATGCGGAGGAAGGGATCACGAGAGGCTCCGGGTCGGGGCCGCTCACGACGAGGATCGGGCGGGCGGCCTCAGGGAAGAAGGTCGGCGAAGGGCGCGACAACAGAGATGTTCATCGTCAGCTCCTTCCCTCGGATCCCGGGGCGATCCCGGCGTCCGCCGAGTCTACGGGGCGACGCAGCCACGTGTCGAGGGTGGGCGTTGCCGTGCGAAAGGTGGAGGTCTAAGGCAGGTGGGTGCCGCCCCCTCGCTCCTAACGCTGGAAGCACCCGACTCGAGGAGAGACGTATTCGCCACTCCCGCCCGGACTGTTCGCGATGTCGCCTGGTACCGGGCCGCACCGTACGCTTGTTCTCGCACCGGCCTGGGTGCTGGCGCTGTTGTTGCTGATCGGCCCGCCCGGCGGCTCGCACTGGGACTCGGATTCAGTGGCGATCAAAAGGCCGACGACGGTCAGGTCCAGTAGGCGGGGCGCTGGAAGACTTGTCCGTCGACTTCGAAGCGGTCTGGCAGCTGAAGTCGCTTGATGCGTTTGCGATCCACGTGGAATGAAGCGGGCATCAAGTTCTTCAGATGCTTGGACACGCGATTCGGAGGAAAGGCGGCAGCGACGAACAGTCTCGCACCGATCGTACCGACGGCTTTCACCGCGGGAACGAGGTCGCTATCGGCGCTAACGAGGATCGCCGTGTCCATGTTGTGGAGGGCTGCGTCGGCCACCAGCGAAACGGCGATGTTGACGTCGGTCTCCTTCTCCTCATAGTGCGGGTGGGTGTGACCGCATTTGAAGCATGAGATCTGCTTCTTCTGATAACGCCCCATGATGGGAATGAACTGCGTCGGGTACTTCGCGCGGAGCGCTTCGATGTAGTGAGCCTGGCGACTCTGCCCATCGGGGTTGTCGAGCACAGGGGCGCTGAAGTACTTGACCGTCATTAGCCGCTGCTTCGGGCGGAAGCTCTGCGCAAGCGCGACGAGATCCAACCAGTGCGCCGCGCGCCCGAATTCGTCGTGCATGCCGTGATAGAGGTTGAATCCGTCTACATACACGATCAAACGCTCAAGAGGCTTCTCCGGCACCGGCGGCTCCATTTGATCAGCTTAGGCGAGCGACCGGACACGCCCGACGTGACTCCCTGGTCCTGTGTCGGCGGATCCACCTATACTGAAACCACCACCCCAGGTTGTTCCGTGCAGCCTGGCCCGACGCCCCGCCTCGTGCGGGGCGTCTTTGTTCAGAAGGCGCATCCATGAGGCCTGACGACGCTATCGAGGGCGCTGCGGGCTCCCTGAGCCTGTCGAAGGGGCAGAGGCGCCGCGGGATCTGGATCCGCGTTGTCGGTCGTGCGAGGGTGACGATAGTCCGCGCCACCGAGCCCGGAGCCCGTCATACCGGTGCCGGAGATCCGCTCTGACGTTCTGCATCCCGGTGCGCGCGTGCAGTTCCACGACCGCTTCCGCACCAAGGCCCGGCCGCAGGTCGAGGATGCCGGGTTCCGCGTGGTCCGCGCGTCGCCGAGCGAGCACGACGTCGTCTCCTACGTGCTCATGCACGCGTTCGACTCACCCGTGCAGCGCGAGGAGGAGGACCGTTTCTACGGCGGCGCGCTGTGGCGAGAGGGGTACCGGGAAGAAGTGCTCGCGATGATCGCGACCTACAAGGAGGTCGTGCTCCCTGGATACGGCGGCGATCGGCGCGCTCGCACCCTGAGAGCTCGCGATACGCTCGAATGACGTGAGCGAGAGGACGCCGGGTGATCACGGGAGAGCTGCGCAGCAAGGTTGATCGCGTCTGGGACGCGTTTTGGTCGGGCGGGATCGCCAACCCGGTCGAGGTGATCGAGCAGATCACGTACCTGCTGTTCATCCGCAGGCTCGACGAGATCCACACCGTCGAGGAGCGCCGGGCGAATCGCACGGGCGAGTCGATGCGGCGACGCGTGTTCCCGTACGGCGACGACGTGGATGCCCGTAATCCGCGTCCTTACAACGACATGCGCTGGAGCGTGTTCACGAACCGGTCTCCGCAGGAGATGTTCGAGATCGTCGACGAGCATGTCTTCCCGTTCTTGCGGCGGATGGGCGCTGAGGGATCGAGCTACGCCCGGAACATGAAGGATGCCCGGTTCACGATCCCCACGCCGGCTTTGCTGGCGAAGGTCGTCGATCTACTGAAAGACATCCCGATGGAGGATCGGGACACCAAGGGCGACATCTACGAGTACATGCTCAGCAAGTTGGCGACGAGCGGCACGAACGGGCAGTTCCGCACCAGCCGGCACATCATCAAGCTGATGGTTGATATGACCGCCCCGAGGCACGACGACCGGATCATCGACCCGGCGGTCGGTACGGCCGGCTTCCTCGTGTCGGCGGTGGAGTACCTGCTGGCGCACCACCCCGAGGTGGAGACGGATGCCACGGCGCGCGAGTTCTTCCGCACGAAGGCGTTCACTGGGTACGATTCGGATGCGGCGATGGCGCGCATCGCGAGCATGAACATGCTGCTACACGGCGTCGACGAGCCGGTGATCGAGCGCGCGGACTCGCTGGCCGAAGGGCATCCGGCCGCGTCGGACTACACGCTGGTGCTGGCGAATCCTCCGTTCGCGGGGAGCCTCGACTACGAGACGACGGCCAAGGATCTGCTGCAGGTCGTGAAGACCAAGAAGACCGAACTGCTGTTCCTCGCGCTGATGATCAAGCTTCTGCGCAACGGCGGCAGGGCAGCGGTGATCGTGCCTGACGGGGTTCTGTTCGGCTCATCGAACGCTCACAAGGCGTTGAGGAAGATGCTCGTCGAGGAGCACAAGCTCGATGCTGTGGTGAAGCTGCCGAGCGGAACGTTCAAGCCGTACACCGGGGTCTCCACGGCGATCCTGTTCTTCACGAAGACATCCTCCGGTGGAACTGACGACGTGTGGTTCTACGACGTGCGCGCCGACGGCTTCACGCTCGACGACAAGCGCACCCCGATCGAACAGAACGACCTCCCGGACGTACTCGCCCGCTGGAACGCGCGGGACGCTGAGGTGGAGCGACTCCGCACCGATCAGTCGTTCCTGGTACCCAAGTCAGAGATCGCCGCGAACGGCTACGACCTCTCGATCAACAGGTACAAGGAGATCGAGCACGAGGAGGTCGAGCACCGCGCGCCCGAGCAGATCCTGGACGAACTGGATGCCTTGGAGCTGGAGATCCAAGACGGGTTGAAGAAGCTGCGGGAAAAGCTCGCCGGGGCGGGTGAATGATGGTCCGGCTGAGTGAACTGGTGCGATCTACCGGGGATCGCGCCGGAGCCGACGTATCGCTCCCGGTCTATTCCGTGACCAAGCACCGGGGCTTCGTTCCAAGCCTTGAGTACTTTAGCAAGCGAGTCTTCGGCAAGGATCTGCAGAGGTACAAGGTCGTCGAGCCGGGCCAATTCGCGTACGCCACGATTCATCTCGACGAGGGGTCGATCGGTATCGCGCCCGAGCGCGCGCTCGTGAGCCCGATGTACACGGTGTTCCAAGCCGATGAGCGTCGTGTGGAATTGCGATACCTCTTGCGATACCTGAAGTCGCCGGCAGCCCTCGTTCAGTATCCGAAGTTTGGGAACGGGACAGCAGAGCGCCGGAAGAGCATCCCTTTGTCGGCACTCGGAAGACTGGAGGTCCCGCTCCCGCCGCTGCCCGAGCAGCGCCGCATCGCCGCGATCCTCGACCATGCCGATGCCCTACGTCAGAAGCGATACGAGCAGCTTGCGTTTCTCGATGAGGCAACTCGCCGTCAAGTCCAGAGCATCCTCGACCGCGCGTTGGAGTTTCGATCGCTGAAGGATTTGCTGGCGGAACCGCTACGGAATGGAGTGTCGCCTTCGCGGAGCGGCACCATCGAGCAACGAGTCCTCACCCTGTCGGCAATCACGCGTGGACGATTTGATCCGAGCCAGAGCAAGATCGACCAGTTCGCAAAGCTGCCGGCCGACGACAAGTGGGCGCGCAGGGGCATGATCCTCGTCTGCCGCGGTAACGGCAACGCGGAACTGGTTGGGCGCATGGTCGCGGTCGATGCGATCGAGGGCGATGTGATCTTCCCCGACACCATGATCGCATCGCGTGTTTCGTCACGAATCTCGATTCCGACACTGCTCGCTGCTTGGCGTACCGACGCGGTACGCACTCAGATACGCGCGGGCGCAAGAACGACGAATGGCACCTACAAGATCAATCAACAGTCGCTCGGGGGCGTCCTTGTACCTGTCCCCTCCGCCGAGGATCAGGCACGCATTGATGCGATCGACCGCGAACGCGCGGTTACGAGGGCGGCGTTGTCGGCGTCAGCAAACGGACTCGACGCGCTCTTCGCATCAATCCAGCACCGAGCGTTTCGGGGTGAACCGTGACGAACGCGGACCAAACCGAAGGATCGCCGTCTCCACTTCAGGTGGCTTTCGCGGTGCCTGAGGACATGGGAGGACGCATTTTCGCGCAACCCACTTTCCGGGCAGGAGACCTGGGAGCAATCTGGTCGGCGTTCCTGGACGAGGTCCTTCTGAAATCCTGCACTGACGAAAGGGCGACTGACGACATCTTCGGCGACCTTCTCCGCGAGTTGTCGAACCTGGTGCGATTCACGGTGACACCAGAGCGGATCGCCGAGGTCATTGACGATCCGCAAGCATCCGAGATGCTTCTGCGCGGCACCCGCGCGGATGACTTCGTTTCGGAGCTTGCGCTCGTTGAGTTTGTGCAACGCTCGTTTGAGACCTTGGAGGAGGGGTCGGGAGAGGCCTTGGCGGGCGCATACAAGGACGACGCGGAGCAATTCTTAGTCCGCCACGGAGCGAGATACGCGGTCGCGGGGGCGATGCAACTCGTGCCGTCGCTGTCCGGCGTGTTTCACGATCTTTTGCATCAGGTCAGCAAGCTTGCTGGTCGAAACGCGGCAGCCGCCAGTGCGCTTTACGACGCGAAGCTCGCGTTAGCGGACACGCGTGACGACATGTCGCCGAGCCGCATCAGGACACTTATTCACAAGCAGGTTAGCTTCTTGGAAGCGGCCGCGGCGCAACCTGGGGCTCGTGCGAATCCCCTCGGCGAGCGGATAAAGCAGCTTGATTCGTGGCCGCACGTGACGGTGCGCGACTCGCTCAGCAAGCTCTATGGGTTCGCTTCTGACTACCCCGGGATACGTCACGCAGGAAATCCGGCATCCGTGTTGCGCGAACTCGATGCGCGCGACGTCACAGGGATAACTGTTGCCCTCCTCAGCTATGTGCCCTACCTGATCGCGGATAGTGACGATGGCCCGGACGAGGATGTTTGAGCGACCGGTCGATGGATCAGAATCGTGAGGGTGCTCGCCAGATAGCGACGCGCCAATTGCTCGAGCATCTCCGGTAGCTCTCGAGAACTGTCGAACTGCGCGCGAAGGTCAGCTCGCGGCACAAGCGCATCTGAGGCAACGGCATTGCACCAGCATTCGATGTCGGACTGTGCGGCAACGTCCCAACCCTCTTCATCTCCGACTCCGCTCTCACTGCGCGCAACCTGCACGTACTCATGAAGGAAGGTGAAGATCTGACCACTCAAGGAGTCATCATGGGCGGTGACGAAGATCAGCGGAGCGAACGGATCAGCCAGCGCGAACCCGCGAAACTCGTCTCGATCGAGCATTCGGTGATTGTCGTTGCCGACCATGGTCGTGAAGACCGCAATGCCGCCTAGCTGCTCGAACGCGTGCCGCAGATGATTACGCGCATCTTCCCGGCTCATTCGCGCGCGATCCGTGACGGTGAACCGCAGATCCTCGATGATGGCCGCGGCGGCCTCTTCGACCGATCCTCTGTCGGGAAGCCGCGTGACTCGGGCTTCGCCGAGGTCATGGGCTACCACGTACTCACGAAACCAGTCCTGACGGAGCTGGCTTGTCTCGATGACTTCCAGCAGGTCCTGGCTGGATCCAAGCTTCGCCCACCAGCGCCCATTCGATAGTCGGGGATGGGCAGTTCAGACGTGGGCGGTTCCTCCAAGAAGAACGCGCCGAACGGAAGATGGGTGAAGGTGGCGAGCTCCTCAACCTGGTGGATGGTTGGACTTTTGGCGGCGTCCATCCACTGGTGCCAAGCCGGGAACCGCTTCTCGAACGCACCGGGTTCACGGCCGGAACGCTGAACCGCCCAGAGGAGCACATCAGGACTGACGGCAACGCCGACGGACATGACTCACCTCTTCCGCGATCTCGTTGCAATCGAGCGTAGTCCGAGCAACCGACACCCCGTCGTAGTGGGGCAGGGTAGTGGCCAGCATCACGTTCGTCTGAAGACGTGCGCTGTTGTCGATGGCCACCACCTTGATGGCCGCAGAGAGAGTTCAGGCGCGGATCAGCGCGTAACCACGCCGCATCGACTTCTGGAGATTCTCGCGCAGTTCACGGGCGACGAGATCCTTCAGATCCGGGGGCAGGACGCAGCCGCCTCCCGCGCCGCCGCCGAAGCTGCCGTGGCTCGGGTGCGGGCAGCGCAGCTCGGGCGGAACACCGCGATCCACCGTCACACAGACATCGTGCTCGTGGCCGCCGCAGATCACCTTGGTTAGAACCATCGAATTGGGGTTGCTCATGAGAGCTCCGTTCCGGAGCACGGTCCGTTCAGTTGGCGGGTGACGGTTTCGGCGCCCGACTGCCGCGCCGTGCTGGGCAGTGGACCAGGATGACAGAAGTCACCGACATTCATCGCCAAGCCCGAATGTCGGAGGCTACGCGTATGCTGATCGACTCGGCCAGAATGGCAGAGTCGGCGCCTTGCAGCGTCGTCCGCCACTGACGGGGGACCGATGACCAACTTCGACTTCATCAGAGCCGATTGGCCTGAGATCACGGCCGAGGCGATGCGCGCGGAGCACTACGCCCACGGTGACCCCCGCGGGTCGATGTTCTACGCGCGCCGCACGGTCGAACTCACCGTCACCTGGCTGTACCGCGCTGACGCCACCCTCCGGCAACCCTACAAGGACGACCTGGCCTCGCTGCTGCACGAGCCGACGTTCAAGCAGCTCGTCGGTGAGGCCGTGCTCGCGAAACTCAACTTCATCCGCAAGCGCGGAAACGACGCCGTGCACCGCGCCACAGCTCTAGGCTCAGGCGACAGCGTCCCCGTCGTCGCCGAGCTGTTCCATGTGCTCGCCTGGCTCGCCGCCCGCTACTCCAGCGACCCGCAAGCAGCCTCGGCTCCTCGAGTCTTCGATGCTGCCAAGCTCCCGAAGCCGCAGCCCGGACTCATCCAGAAGACCCGCGCCGAGTTGGCATTCGTGCTGCAGGAGAACGAGGCGAAGGACCGTCGACTCGCCGAAAAGGAACAGGAGTCCGACGACCTCCGCGCTCAGATCGCACAACTTCAGGCGCAGATCGCCGGGGTCAAGGCGAAGAACGAGGCCATCCCCGATACCCACGACTACGACGAGGAGGCGACGCGCGATCGCTTCATCGACGTGTTGCTGCGGGAAGCCGGGTGGAATCCGTCCGCGCCCGACGCCACCGAGTTCAGGGTGACCGGTCTCGTCGGCGCATCCAGCGGGGAAGGCCGTGTCGACTACGTGCTCTGGGGCGACGACGGCAAGCCTCTCGGACTCATCGAGGCCAAGCGCACCAAGCGCGACGCCCGCGCCGGGCAGCAGCAGGCGAAGCTCTACGCCGACGCTCTGGAGGCGAGGTTCGGTCAGCGCCCCGTCATCTTTACCAGTAACGGATACGAGCACTGGATCTGGGACGACGTGCGCTACCCGCCGCGACCCGTGCAGGGCTTCTACACCCGCGAGGAGTTGGCACTTCTGGTGCAGCGCCGCACCTCTCGTCGCCCGCTCGCATCGATTCCGATCGACGACGAGGTCGCTTCCCGCGGATACCAGCATCAGGCGATCCGCGCAGTCACCGAGGCGTTCGAACGCGACAACGAGCGCCACGCGCTGCTCGCCATGGCCACCGGCAGCGGCAAGACCCGCACGGTCATCGCCCTCGTCGACGTGCTGACGAAGGCGAACTGGGTCAAGCGGGTGCTGTTCCTCGCAGACCGCGTCGCCCTCGTGAATCAGGCTGTCGGCGCGTTCAAACAGCTCACCCCTGACCTGCCCACGGTGAACCTCGTCGCTGATCGCAGCCAGGACGGTCGCGTCTACGCCTCGACCTATCCGACCATGATGGGACTGATCGATCAGGGCGACGACGATGAGCGCCGCTTCGGGTCGGGATACTTCGACCTCATCGTGATCGATGAGGCGCACCGGTCGGTGTACCAGAAGTACGGCGCCATCTTCGAGTACTTCGATGCGCCGCTCGTCGGCCTCACCGCAACGCCGAAGGACGAGGTCGATCACAATACCTATCGGCTCTTCCGCCTCGAGGACCGCGTACCCACCTTCTCGTACGACCTCGCGAAGGCGATCGCCGACGGCTACCTGGTGCCGCCGACCGCACGCATCATCGACTCGCAGTTCGTGCGCCGCGGGATCCGCTACGACGACCTCAGCGACGACGAGAAGGAGGAATGGGATCTCGCCGACTGGGACGATGACGGCACCATCCCGGACCGCGTCGACCCGGCCGCCATCAACACCTGGCTCTTCAATGCCGACACGGTCGACAAGGTGCTCGAAATCCTGATGGCGGAGGGGCGCACGGTCGCCGGAGGCGACCGCCTCGGCAAGACCATCGTCTTCGCCAAGAACAACGACCACGCCCAGTTCATCGCCGATCGCTTCGATGTCAACTATCCGGAGTACGCCGGGCAGTTCGCGCGCGTCATCACCCACCGCGTCGAGCGCGCTCAGAACCTCATCGACGAGTTCGCCCAGCCGGAGCGAGCGCCGCACATCGCGATCTCCGTCGACATGCTCGACACCGGCATCGATGTTCCCGAGGTCGTAAATCTCGTCTTCTTCAAGCCGGTCTTCTCGAAATCGAAGTACTGGCAGATGATCGGCCGCGGCACGCGGCTGCGCGCCGACCTCTACGGCGACGGCGAGGACAAGCAGGACTTCATCGTCTTCGACGTCGGCGGGAACGTGGAATACTTCGGACAGAACATCGCCGAAGCATCCGCCGGCGGCACCCGGCCCCTGCATGCCCGGCTGTTCCTCGCCCGGCTCGATCTGCTCCGCGCGCTCGACCGGTCCGGCGGGGATGATGCGGATGCCGAACTGCGGCGTGACATCGCGGAAGGCCTTCAGGCCATCGTCGTCGGCATGAACGAGAACAACTTCCTCGTGCGCCCTCACCGGCGCGCAGTGGAGCGGTTCGCCGGCGGGGATGCCTGGCAGCAGGCCGATCTCGATGGGGCGGACGCACTCGCCGACCTGCCGTCGGCGGTTGCAGTGCTCGACACCGACGAGAGGGCGAAGCGATTCGACCTGCTCATGCTGCGCACCGAGCTCGCCGTGCTCGTCTCGGACCCGCTACTGCCCACGCTGCAGCAGAAGGTGCAGGCCGTGGCATCCGCACTAGGTGAGCGGCGCAGCATCCCGGCCGTCGCTGCGCATGCTGACCTCATCGACGCCGTCGCGGGAGCGGACTGGTGGGCCGACGTCACCGCCCCGATCCTGGACGCCGCGCGGCGGCGCCTGCGTGACCTCGTCTCGCTGATCGAGGTGCGGGATCGACGTCGCCTGTTCACCGACTTCGCCGACGACCTGACCGTCGGCGAAGCCGTGTCGATTCGCTACGACACGCCCGGAGTGGATCAGCCCCGGTTCCGTGACAAGCTGTTCGCCTCGCTGTGCAAACACGAGAACCATGTCGTGCTGCGCAAGCTGCGCACGGGAAAGCAGCTCACCGAACTCGACCTGCAAGAGCTGCAGCGGCTGCTGGCGGACGACGGGGGCTTCGGGCCTCAGGATCTCGACGAGCTCGATCGTGCCGCGACCGAGTCGCAGGGGCTCGGTCTGCTGATCCGTTCGATCGTGGGGCTGGAAACCTCTGCCGCGCAGGAGGCCTTGTCGGGCTTCGTCTCGGCGCGCAGGCTCACCGCTCGGCAGATCGGTTTCGTCGACGTGATCGTCTCCCAGCTCTCCGCCACCGGGTCAGTGTCAATCGCGGCACTCTACGATCCGCCGTTCGACGCGCTGGCCGCTTCCGGCCCGGAGGACGTGTTCAGTGAGGCTGAGCTGACTGATCTGGACAGCGCCCTCCGGGCCGTGGCTGACACCGCACGTCCGATTCGAAGCGCATGATGACCCGGGTCCGCCTCCGCTCAAAGTTGAGCGGAGGTTTATCAACTTTGTTTTGACTTCCCTTGACGCTGGGCGTACCCTTGAGTCATCGCGACTCAGGTTTCCCGCGGGTGTTCCCGGGGGTCCGGAGTTCGCGCAGACTTCCACGAACTTCCGACTGAAGGAGAAAACAAATGGCACGTGCTGTCGGTATCGACCTCGGTACGACGAACTCCGTCGTCAGCGTCCTCGAGGGCGGCGAGCCCAAGGTCATCGCCAACGCAGAAGGCTTCCGGACCACCCCCTCGGTGGTCGCCTTCACCAAGGACGGGGAGGTGCTCGTCGGCGAGACCGCGAAGCGCCAGGCCGTCACCAACGTCGACCGCACGATCGCGTCGGTCAAGCGCCACATGGGCACCGACTGGTCGTTCGACGTGGACGGCAAGAAGTGGACGCCGCAGGAGATCTCCGCGCGCATCCTCATGAAGCTGAAGCGCGACGCCGAGGCGTACCTGGGCGACACCGTGACCGACGCGGTCATCACCGTCCCGGCGTATTTCAACGACGCCGAGCGCCAGGCCACCAAGGAGGCCGGCGAGATCTCGGGCCTGAACGTCCTGCGCATCATCAACGAGCCCACCGCGGCCGCCCTGGCCTACGGCCTGGACAAGGGCAAGGAGGACGAGCTCATCCTCGTCTTCGACCTCGGTGGCGGCACGTTCGACGTGTCCCTGCTCGAGGTGGGCAAGGACGACGACTTCTCCACCATCCAGGTGCGCTCCACCGCCGGCGACAACCGCCTCGGCGGCGACGACTGGGACCAGCGTCTCGTCGACTACCTGATCAAGCAGTTCAAGGACTCGACCGGCGTCGACGTCTCGGGCGACAAGATCGCGCTGCAGCGCCTCAAGGAGGCCGCGGAGCAGGCGAAGAAGGAGCTCAGCTCCTCCACGTCCACGAGCGTCAACCTGCCGTACCTGTCGCTCACGGAGAACGGCCCCGTGTCGCTTTCCGAGACGATCACGCGCGCGAAGTTCGAGGACCTCACTAAGGACCTCCTCGACCGCACCAAGAAGCCCTTCGAGGACGTCATCCGCGAGGCCGGCATCAAGGTCGGCGACATCGCGCACGTCGTGCTCGTCGGCGGATCCACCCGCATGCCCGCCGTGGCCGAGCTCGTCAAGCGCGAGACCGGCAAGGAGGCCAACAAGGGCGTGAACCCGGACGAGGTCGTCGCCGTCGGCGCCGCGCTGCAGGCCGGCGTGCTGAAGGGCGAGCGCAAGGACGTCCTGCTCATCGACGTCACCCCCCTGAGCCTCGGCATCGAGACCAAGGGCGGCATGATGACCAAGCTCATCGAGCGCAACACGGCCATCCCGACCAAGCGCAGCGAGACCTTCACCACCGCCGACGACAACCAGCCGTCGGTCGCGATCCAGGTCTTCCAGGGCGAGCGCGAGTTCACCCGCGACAACAAGCCGCTGGGCACCTTCGAGCTGACCGGCATCGCGCCGGCTCCGCGCGGCATCCCGCAGGTCGAGGTCACCTTCGACATCGATGCGAACGGCATCGTGCACGTGTCCGCCAAGGACAAGGGCACCGGCAAGGAGCAGTCGATGACGATCACGGGCGGCTCCTCGCTGTCCAAGGAGGACATCGACCGCATGGTGCGCGAGGCCGAGGAGCACGCCGCCGAGGACAAGAAGCGCCGCGAGTCGGCCGAGGTCCGCAACCAGGCCGAGACGCTGTCCTACGGCGTCGAGAAGGTCATCTCGGAGAACGAGGACAAGCTCCCGGAGAACGTCAAGACCGAGGTCAAGGCCGATGTCGACGCGCTGAAGACCGCGCTGGCCGGCGAGGACGACGAGGCCGTGAAGACCGCGTTCGACAAGCTGACCCAGTCGCAGACCAAGCTCGGTGAGGCCATCTACGCATCGCAGCAGGCCGACGCGGCCGCCGACGGTGCCGCCGAGGAGGCCGCTGCGGAGACGGGGTCCGATGAGGACGTCGTGGACGCCGAGGTCGTGGACGACGAGGACGAGAAGAAGTAATGACGGATCCCAAGGACTTCGACGAGAACGCCGGAGTTCCGAGCGAGGGGTCGGACGCGAACGCGTCCGGCCCCCAGCCGGATTCCGGCGCCGATGACGAGCTCACGGTCGACGACATCCTGAACATCGCGCAGAGCGAGGACGCGCTCGCCGAGGACGCCGCGGAGGACGCGGCCCTCGCCGACGCCGAGCACACGCTGCTCGTCGACCTCAAGCGCCTTCAGGCCGAGTACGCGAACTACCGCCGCCGCACCGAGGAGCAGCGCGGCGTCGAGATCCAGCGCGCGAAGGGCGAGGCCGCGAAGGGCCTGCTCCCCGTGCTCGACGATCTCGACCGCGCCGCTCAGCACGGCGATCTGGAGGAGGGCACCCCCTTCGCCGCGATCGCCGACAAGGTGCGCTCCGTCGTGGAACGCCTCGGCGTGGTCTCCTACGGCGAGAAGGGCGACGAGTTCGACCCGCAGCAGCACGAGGCGATCTTCCAGCAGCCCACCCCGGGCGTGGCGAAGGCCGTCGTGCTCGAGGTCGTCGAGGTGGGCTACCGCCTGGGCGATGTCGAGCTGCGTCCCGCCAAGGTCGTCGTCGCCGTCCCCGCTGAGTAGGGGGTGGTCGATGGCTAGCCAGGACTGGTTCGACAAGGACTTCTACAAGACCCTCGGCGTCTCCAAGGACGTGTCCGAGGCGGACATGAAGAAGACCTACCGCAAGCTCGCGCGCAAGTACCACCCGGACTCCAACCCCGGCGACGCCGCGGCGGAGGCGAAGTTCAAGGAGATCAGCGAGGCGTACTCGGTGCTCTCCGACGCCGAGCAGCGCGCGGAGTACGACCAGATCCGCGCGATGGGCGCCGGCGGCGCGCGCTTCACGGCTCCGGGCAGCGCCGGCAACGGCGGCTTCGACGACGTGTTCAGCGCGTTCAACCGGGGCCGTGGCGGGCAGTCCGCCGACTTCGACGACATCTTCGCCATGTTCAACCAGGGCGGTGGAGGGTTCGGATCCGGTCGGTTCGGGCAGTCGTCCGGCGGGTTCCGGGGCTATGGCGGCCCGCAGAAGGGCGCCGACGTCACGGCCCGCACCACGCTGTCGTTCGCGACCGCGGTGAAGGGCGAGACCGTCACGCTGCAGGGCGAGGACGGGCGTCCGCTCAAGGTGAAGATCCCCGCGGGCGTGAAGGACGGGCAGAAGATCCGTCTGCGCGGTCGTGGGCGGCCTTCGCCCGACGGCGGGGAGAACGGCGACATCGTGGTCCAGGTGGCCGTGAAGCCGCACCCCGTGTTCACCCGTGACGGCCTGAACCTGCGGGTCACCGTGCCGGTCACGTTCACCGAGGCGGCGCTGGGCGCCACCATCGAGGTGCCGACCCTCGGCGGGGATCCGGTCAAGCTCAAGGTCGCGCCGGGCACGCCGTCCGGTCGGGTCCTGCGGGTCAAGGGCCGGGGTGTCACCACGTCGAAGGCCACCGGCGACCTGCTCGCCGAGGTTCAGGTCGCCGTGCCGTCCCACCTCGACGAGGCCGCACGTGAGGCGCTGGAGCGCTTCCGCGCGGCCGAGCCGGCCGAGAACCCGCGCGCCGAGCTGCTGGCGAAGGCGCGGGCGTGATGGTGGGCGCGATGGGCGGCGCTTCGCTCCGGGACCGTGACGAAACGCGGTGCTCTCGCAAGAGACCGCGTTTCGTCTCGCTCCTCGCTGCGCTCGGGGCTCGCTCAACGACCCCGGGGAAGGCGCGCTCGCTCGACGACCCCGTTCGTGCGGGAGGTGGGCTATGCCCGATGAGCGCATGAACGCCGAGACCCCGATCTTCGCGATCGCCGTCGCCGCTGAGCTCGCCGGCATGCACCCGCAGACGCTGCGGCAGTACGACCGGATCGGCCTGGTCGTCCCCGGCCGTACCAGGGGCGGATCCCGTCGCTACTCGATGCGCAACATCGAGCAGCTGCGCGAGGTCGCCCAGCTGTCCGGCGAAGGGATGAGCCTGCCCGCGATCGCGCGCCTGCTCGACCTCGAGGACGAGGTGCGCACCCTGCGGCGCCGCGTGGGCGAGCTCGAGCACGACCTGCGTGAGGAGCGGGCGAACCGCCCCGGCGTCCGCGTGTTCGCCGCCGGCACGACCGGATCCGTCATGGCCGTCCCGTCCGGACGCCGGATCCGCCGCCCCACCGAGGTCGTGCTGTGGCGACCGTGGGGGAGCGCCCCGGAGCACGGCGACGACGTCGCCGACGATCCGGACGACAGCCGGCGCTGACGCCGCATCACGGCGCTGACCGGGCAGCACGGCGTAGGGTCTGGTCATGAGCTCCCTCGGCGCCGCCGTCCCCGTCCTGCGCATCTTCGACGTCGCGCTCGCGAGGCGCTTCTACCTGGACCGGCTCGGGTTCGAGGTCGAGTTCGAGCACCGGTTCGCAGAGGGCCTTCCGCTGTATCTGGGGATCCGCCGCGGCGACTGCCGGATCCATCTCAGCGAGCATTACGGCGACGGAACACCCGGGACCGCCGTGTGGATCCCGATGCGAGACGTCGTCGGCTTCCGTGCCGAGTTCTTCGAGCGCAGCGCCGGCGAGGCGCCCTTCCCCGGAATCGAAGACGATGCCCCGGGCGGCGCGACGATGGTCGTGCCCGACCCGTTCGGCAACATGCTGCGCTTCGCCGAGTCCGGCGACGCCGACGCCGACGGCTGAGCGCGGAGATCGCGCACCCGTCGATGCTGCTCCGGCCGGGCGGATCCATCGCCCGGAAGGTGCGGCGGGGGAGGGCGCTGCGGCAGGCGGCGGGTTCATGCAGACTCCTTCTCGGGTGTTCATCTGAGGGGTTCGTCACGTCTGCGAGAGGGGAACGAGGCGGTGAAATCGATTTCCCCTGCGCCGACCCTGGAGGGCGCGTTGCGCAGCGGGAAGCTCCACCCGGAGTTCCGCAGGATGCGAAATCGTCACCCGACCGCGCGGAATCGCGGGAATCGACGAAGAGCGTCTTGTGTCTGAAATCGATTTCGCCTACTCTGAGTGCAGCCCGGTCGATGCCGACTCAGCGCGACCGCGGACCCGGACCCCTGTGCCGGACCCAGCACCGATTCGACGAGGAAGTCGTGTTCCCGAGGAGGAACCCATGAAGACGGACACACAGCGCACGCGCCGGGTGGTGATGGCCGCTCTCGGCGGCATCACGGCGGTAGGACTGCTCGCGGGCTGCGGCTCGAGCACTCCGGGCCAGGCCGCAGGCGACGGAGGCGACTCCTCCGGCAAGACCACCATCGAGTTCTGGCACCGCACCTTCACGCCGCCCGAGAACGCCTGGTACAAGGACATCGTCAAGAAGTTCAACGCCTCCCAGGACAAGATCGTCGTGAAGGACACCGAGATCCCCGCCGACGCCTGGGACCAGAAGATGAAGGCCGCGCAGGCCGCGGGCAAGGCACCCGACATCTACACCCACTCCGGCAGCATCCAGGACGCCGTGAACGCCGGGCAGCTGTACGACCTCGGCAAGGTCGTCGACAAGTCCAAGCTCGGCGAGATCATCGACTCCGCCAAGTCGGTGTCCGAGATCGGCGGCACCTATTACGCGTATCCGCTTCTGCAGGAGGCGCAGACAGTGCTGTTCTGGAACAAGGACATGCTCTCCAAGGCCGGCGTCGACACCGACAAGGCACCGGCGACCTGGGACGACCTGCTCGCCGACTGCGCCAAGATCCAGCCGACGCTCGCGCAGGGGCAGTACTGCATCTCGCCGGCGTCCGACGCGATCACCTTCGCCTGGTCGACCGTCGGCCAGCAGTACAACTTCGCCGGGCACACCGCGCTCACCGACGACTGGTCCAAGCCGGACATCGACAACGCCGCATACCGTGACCTGATGTCCAAGTACAAGGAGCTGTGGGACAAGGGGTACATGCCCAAGCAGGCCCTCGCCGCCTACGTGGAGGGCAAGGACTTCGGGCAGAAGAAGGTCGCCTTCAAGGTCTCCGGCTCGTGGATGATGTCCGAGATCGGATCCGACTATCCCGATCTGCTCACCAAGACCGGGATCGGCGCCTTCCCGAACGCCTCGAGCGCCGACGGCCGCACCGCGACCACGCTCGGCAACTTCAAGTGGGTCATCGACGCGAAGAGCAAGCACGCCGACGCGGCCGGGAAGTTCCTCGAGTGGTCCCTGGCAGGCGACCCGCAGAACCTCGTGCCCTTCTTCGTGAACACGCAGTTCACGAAGGTCCCCGTGCGCAAGACCGTGCAGGACGCCGTCGCGAAGGACGAGGCCGCGGCCAAGGCGCCCTGGTCGACCGTGATCACGAACGACATCGCCCCGGACGCGATCCCCGAGCCGACCTACCCGTGGGACGTCTCGCTCGCCGTCGGCACCGCCATGGAGTCGGTGATGAAGGGCGCGGCCTCGCCGGATGACGCGATCAACACGGCGAACGCCGCGATCCAGAAGGTCATCCAGTCGCAGGATCTGCCCAGCAAGGCTCCCAAGAAGTGAGTGCGGCGCGGTCGGGGACCGCTGCGCGGCCGTCCCCGACCGCGCAGTCCGCGCCCACCAGCTACGAACGACGGGGAGAGATGATGGTCACCGAAGCGATCGAGGGCGGGCGCACGGTCAAGCGCCGGCACGCGCGATACCGGAGTCGCGACACGAAGCTCGCGTATCTGATGCTCGCCCCCGTGGTGATCCTGCTGGGTGTCTTCGTCGCGTGGCCGGCGGTGTACGCCGGCTTCCTGTCCTTCCAGGACTGGAGCTTCTACAAGGATCCGCAGTTCGTCGGCTGGAAGAACTACGCCGACGTGCTGACCGACCCGCTGTTCGTCGCCACGATCGGCCGCGGCTTCCTGTTCGTGCTGCTGACGGTGCCCCCGATGCTCGTGCTCGCATTCCTCTTCGCGAGTCTCGTGGTGAGCCTGTCGCGCCGGCTGGCGACGATCCTCAAGGTCAGCATCTACATCCCCACGATCATCTCCGGAGTCATCGCGTCCATCATCTTCGTGGTGATCTACGCGTACGACGGCGGAATCCTGAACGCCGTGCTCGCCGTGTTCCACATCGACGCGGTCTCCTGGATCGGGGATCCGGCCTGGGCGCTGCTCGCCGTCGCCGTGCCGGCCGTCTGGCTCGGCATGGGCCTGACCTCGCTGATCATGGTCGCCGCGATGGTCGACATCCCGACCGAGTACTACGAGGCCGCGGCGATGGAGGGGGCCGGCTGGTGGCAGAAGACCTTCTACATCACGATGCCGCAGATGAAGAACGTGTTCCTGTACCTGCTGATCACGGGTTTCGTCGCGGCGATCCAGCAGTTCGAGCTGCCCCTCGTCATGACGCAGGGTGGTCCGCTGGACTCGACCACGCTGCCCAACCTGTTCATCTTCAACCACTTCCGCAACGACGTGAACGTGGGCTACTCGATCGCCGCGGCGCTGCTGTTGTTCGTGGTGCTGGGATCGGTGTCGGCCCTGGTGTTCAAGTTCATCAACTCCGAGAGGCTGGTCGACTGATGAGCGCGACGTACCCTGCGACCGTGCCCGAGACGACCCGCATCGTCCTGGACGGCAAGGACCACCGCCGGTTGAAGGTGCCGCACGGCGTCGGCGGCTGGGCGGCGTTCATCGGCAAGGGCGTGGTCGGGCTGATCTTCCTGCTCGCCGCACTGTTCCCGCTCGCGTGGATGGTGATCGCCGGCTTCAAGGCGAAGACCGAGGTGCTGAGTACGCCGTTCCAGTTCTTCCCCGAGGTGTGGCACTGGGAGAACTACACGAAGATCCTCGGCGACGAGACCTTCCTGCGGACGCTCGGCTGGACGTTCCTCGGCGCGATCCTGTTCACCGTGCTCAGCCTCACCGTGAACTCGTTCGCGGCGTACGCCTTCGCCCGGCTCGAGTTCCGGTTCCAGCGGACGCTGTGGGTCGCCGTCATCACGACCATGTTCATCCCGGGGATGACGATCCTGCTCACCAGCTTCATCGTCGTGACGAAGCTCGCGATGCTCGACACGCTCGCCGTGCTGGTGATCCCCGGAGCGGCCAGCGCCGCGTCGGTGTTCTTCATCCGGCAGTTCTACCTGAACATCCCGGCCAGCCTCGAGGAGGCGGCGATGCTCGACGGCTGCGGCCGGTTCGGGATCTTCGTGCGGATCTTCCTGCCGTTGTCGAAGCCGCCGTTCGTCGTCATGGGCATCACGGCGTTCCTCGCCTACTGGAACTCCTACGTGTGGCCGATCATGACGATCACATCGCCGGAGAAGTTCGTGCTGCAGCAGTACCTGGCCGAGTTCCGCACCGGCCGCGGCTCGAGCGAGCTCGGCCTTCTCATGGCGGGATCCGTGCTCGCGGCAGCGCCCGTCGTGATCCTGTTCCTCATCTTCCAGCGTCAGATCATCGGCAACATCAAGATGGCAGGGCTCAAGTAGCCCGGCCGCGTTCTCGAAGAGGAGAAGGCCATGTCCGAAGAATCGATCCGTCCTGCCCTCGGCCTGACCCGCCGCGGCCTGCTGCAGGGAGCGCTCGCCGCAGGTGCTACGCTCGGCGTCTCGGCGCTGGGTGCGAGCCCGGCGGCGGCCGCCGGGCTCACCGTGAACCGTATGAAGGTGCTCGCCGGAACGCAGGCCGGAGTGCAGTACGGGATCGGCGCGACCGATCTCGGGATCCCCGTGCGCACGCCCGACGGGCGGCTGCTGTTCATGTTCGGCGACACCTGGGCCGACGCCGTGGGCGGCGCGAACTGGCGCTCCCCGGTGGCGCTGTACTCCTCGACCACCGACCTCACGACGGGGGTCGTGTTCAACGGCGCGGCGGGAGCAGGTGCGAACACGCAGGTCACGGCGCCGCAGCTCTGGTACTACCCGCACGACGCGTACTACGAGACGGTGATCCCGTCCGACGTGATCACGATCGGCTCGCGGATGTATCTGCACGCGATCGTGAACGGGCCGACGTTCGGCGCGGTGCGCTGGACCGAGCTGTGGCAGTCCGACGACTCCGGGGCGACCTGGCAGCACACCGGGCTGACGTTCCCATCCGACATGGCCGGCGGGCACTTCCAGTGCATCACCTGGGGTCAGGGCAACGACGGTTACGTCTACATCTACGGCACGGGCTTCCAGCGCGACAAGGGCATCGTGCTCTACCGCGTGCCGCAGAACAGCATGACCACCCTGTCGGCGTACCAGCCCTGGGGCTTCGCCAACGGCGCCTGGGGCTGGGGCAACCCGGCGACCGAGGTGCTGCCGGGCAAGTTCGGCGAGATGTGCCTGCGGCCGCTCGGCGGCAAGTGGATCCTGACCTGGTTCAACGCCGATGCGTACCGGATCGACGCGATGATCGTGAACACGCCGACGGACAACCTCTACACGGCCGCGAAGACCACTCTGCTCTGGGGCGGGAACTGGGGCGCCGAGGATGCGACCCACGTCGCCCAGCTCTACGGCGGCTACATCCTGCCGGGCTCGACGCTGTCGGATCTGCATCTCAGCGTGAGCCAGTGGAACACCGGGAACAACAGCGTCTACCACGTGGAGCAGTTCCGGATCCAGGGTCTGGCCTGACGGGGCGCCGACGCCGACTCCGGCGCCGTTCACGGGACCGCTCTGCTCAGCCGGCCGAGCCCACGCGGACGACGGTCGACTGCCATCCGGTCGAGCCGTTCGGTGCGATCGGAGTGCGTTCCCGCTCCTGCATCCGACCGTGCCGATCGGTGGCGCGGACGACCAGGGTGTGAGTGCCGCTCGTCGCGTTCCAGTCGAGGAACCACTGCACCCAGGTGTCGTCGCTGACCGGAGCGGACAGCGTCGCGGTCTGCCAGGATCCTCCATCGATCTGCACCTCGACCCGCTCGATCCCCACGGTCTGCGCCCAGGCGACGCCGGCGATCCTGGCGGCGCCCGGCGCGATCTCCTTGTCGATGCGAGGCGTGTCGATGCGGCTCGAGAGCTTGATCGGCGCTTGGGCGCTGTAGCCGCGGGGCGTCCAATAGGCCTGGTCCTTCTCGAACGTCGTCACCGTCATCCGGCTGAGCCACTTCGTCGCCGAGACGTAGCCGTACAGTCCGGGCACGACCATCCGCACCGGGAAGCCGTGCTCCGGGGGCAGGGGCTCGCCGTTCATCGCCACGGCGAGGATCGCGTCCCGACCCGGGTCCGTGAGGGCGTCGATCGGGGTGCTCGCGGTGAAGCCGTCGATGCTGCGGGAGAGCACCATGTCGGCCCCCTTCGAGGGAGCGGCGAGGGCGAGCACCTCGCGCACGGGCACGCCCAGCCATCGCGCGTTGCCGACGAGGTCGCCGCCGACCTGGTTCGAGACGCAGGTCAGGGTCACGGCGTACTCGCGCAACCCCATCCGCAGCAGCTCGTCGAAGGTCAGCTCGACGCGCTTCCCGACCATGCCGTCCACGGTCAGCCGCCAGTCCGCGGGTGCCAACGACGGCACCGTCAGCGCGGTGTCGACGCGGTAGAAGTCCGCGTTCGGGGTGAACAGCGGGGAGAGCCCCGGGATGTCTAGCTCGGCGCCGGCGGGCACCGTGATCCGGGTCAGCGGTTCGGGCAGATGCAGCGCCTTGCGCACGGACGCGACCGAGGTCGTCGCGATCGTTCCGATGCGGGCTCCCGTCCCGACGACGATCGCGGCGACCCCGCCCAGCGCGGTCAGCAGGAGGAAGCGCCGCCGATCCGGTCCGGAACCGCGGTCGCCGGCGGTCTCAGGGTCGCGCCATCGTCGCAGCGCTGCGATCGACATCCGCAGGAACACGCAGCCCGCGATCGCGCCGATGAGGGAGGGCAGGGCGGACGACGGCGTCGCCCCCGCGCGCGTCAGAGCGGCCAGCATCCCGGCGGCGCCCGCCACGGCGAACACGGCGACGCCCGCCCAGCCGCGCCGACGCTCGAGGACGCCGGCACCGGCGGCGACCACGAGCACCCCGACACCGAGAGTCATCAGGAGGAACAGCTTGTCGTTCGTTCCGAAGAGGTCGATCGCCAGCTCCTTGGCCCACTGCGGCACGATGTCGATGACGAACGAACCCGCCGCCAGCAGTGGGCTCGCGTCCCGCGCGGCGACGAAGGCCGTGAGTTCGGCGCCGGCGACGAACACCGCACCGCTGACCACCCCCGCGACGGCGGCCCAGCTCCGTGCCACGGCGTTCCCTGTGCTCTCACCCATGCTCGTGGTTCGTCGCGATCGGCGGATCGGATGGCGATCCGGGCGGATCCAATCCGGTGAGGGCGCGGCTCCGAACGCATCGTGTCGGCCGAGGAACGGTCGCGATGCACCAGTCAAAGGAGAAAGATCATGCGATCCACTGTTCGCCTGCACACCCGGGCGTCGCTCGCCGCAGCCGGCCTGCTGGCCGCCACGGCCCTGGCCCTCACGGGTTGTTCATCGATGTCGGGCTCGTCCGGGTCGTCGTCCGAGCCATCGTCGAGCGCGCCGGCCGCGTCGCCGTCTCAGACGATGGATCCCGCGGCCGATCTGGTCGGCCCCGGATGTTCGGCCTACGCGCAGCAGGTCCCCTCCGGCGCGGGTTCCGTCGCCGGGATGGCTCAGGATCCGGTGGCGACGGCTGCCAGCAACAACCCGCTGCTGACCACTCTGGTCGCAGCCGTCTCGGGAAAGCTCAACCCCAAGGTGAATCTGGTCGACACGCTCAACGGGAGCGAGTTCACCGTGTTCGCACCCGTCGATGATGCGTTCAAGAAGATCGACCCCGCGACCATCGACACGCTGAAGACGGACGCCGGTGCGGACACCCTGAGCAAGATCCTGACGTATCACGTCGTCGCCGGTCAGATCTCGCCGAAGGACATCGTCGGCATGCACAAGACCGTCGAGGGCGGCGAGGTGACGGTGACCGGCTCGGGGGACAGCCTCAAGGTGAATGACGCGAACGTGATCTGCGGCGGCGTCCACACCGCGAACGCGACCGTCTACCTCATCGACTCCGTCCTGATGCCGCCGGCGCAGTAAGCACCGGCGCACCCACGAGACCGACCGGACCGCATGCGCACAGGCATCGCCTGGGCATGCGGTCCCGTCGCTCGGCGGGAGGCGCGGCGGCACTCGTCCGCGACGCATTGCCGGGACCGGGCGGGGAGGTGGGGCATGCTGGAAGCCATGGTGATCGACGACCGCGAGCACGCCGAGCAGGACGGCGGCGACGACCTCGCGACCGCGCTGCTGGTGCGCGTCGCGGAGGGCGATCAGTCGGCGTTCGCCGAGCTCTACGACATGCTGTCGTCGCGCGTGTTCGGTCTCATCCTCCGCGTGCTGGTGAACCGCTCGCAGAGCGAGGAGGTGCTGCAGGAGGTCTTCCTGGAGATCTGGCAGACGGCCGCCCGCTTCGCCTCGGACCGGGGGCGGGGGAGGACCTGGATCCTCACGATCGCGCATCGGCGGGCGGTGGACCGGGTGCGGTCCTCGCAGGCCAGCTCCGACCGGGACGTGCGCATCGGAGCGCGCGATCTCGACGTCGCCCACGACAGCGTCGCCGAGCAGGCCGAGCTGTCGATCGAGGCGAACCGGGTGGTCGACGCCCTGTCGGCGCTCCCGGACGCGCAGCGCGAGGCGCTGGTGCTCGCGTACTACGGCGGATACTCGCAGAGCGAGATCGCCACGATCACGGGTTCGCCGCTGGGAACGGTGAAGACCCGGATGAGAGACGGACTCACGCGTCTTCGGACGCACTGGGGGGTGAACGCATGAACGAGCCGGAGTTCGCCGAGCTGGCCGCCGGCCACAGCCTCGGGTCGCTGTCGGCGGAGGACGAGCGACGTTACCGGGTCGCGCTCGCCGCGCACCCCGAGTGGTCGCCGATCGCAGATGACGACGCGGACACCGCCGCGCTCCTCGCCGAGGGTGCCTCACCGGTCGCGCCTCCTCCGGCGCTGCGCGATGCGCTCCTCGCCCGCCTCGCGGTGACGCCTCAGAACCCCGATACCGAGGGTGAGACCGCGGCCGCGGGGGAGGGCGTCGTGTCGACCGGCTCGGAGACCGTGCCCGATGTCGCCCCCGACAAGGCCCCGGTATCGGATTCCCGCCAGCAGGAGCGTGCACGCAGCGCATCCGCGGCGGGGGGAGAGGGCGCGTCGCGTCGACCGCGACGACTGCTGTTCGCCCTGGCCGCGTGCCTCGTGCTGATCGTCGGCCTCGGCGTCGGTGCCGCGGTCGTCATCCCACAGCTGCTGCGCCCCGCGGCCGTCGTCGCACTGGACCGGATCGAGAGTGAACCCGACGCCGCCCAGAAGACCGTGGCGCTGCCCTCCGGGGGGCACGCGACAGCGCACTGGTCGGCGTCGATCGGCACGGCCGTGCTCGTCTCCGACGGACTCGAGCCGTTGGACGGGAACCAGACGTACGAGCTGTGGTTCGTCCGGGGCGACGCGCCCGTGTCGGCCGGTGTCTTCGCCGCCGAGCAGGGCACGACGACCGCGCAGCTGCGGGGCAGCATGCACGCCGGCGATGCGATCGCCGTGACGGTGGAGCCGGCGGGGGGATCCCCCACGGGAAAGCCCACGAGCCAGCCGATCGTCGTCATCCCGACGTCCTGAGCCCGCCTCGTCCCGGGCCGCGAGGCCCCGGACCGCGCTGCCCGGGCGCCGATCGCGGATCTCGTCCGAATCCGTGATATCGATTTCGCGCGAAAGTCGCTAGGGTGTCGATATGCGCCGTTGAACAGGGTTTCCGCGGATCCTCGTGATCCGACCCAGACCGTCGTGCCGTGCGCACGCGGTCGTCGACTCTGTTCCTGCTGCGAGAGGAGACGGGCGATGATCGCCCTTCCCGAGACCTATGTCCCACCGCCCGCCGGCGTCACCCCCGTGGGCTTCCTGGCCTGGCTCGTCCGCATGCAGTGGACGACGGTACTGCAGGGCGTCGTGTGCGACGTGATCTGGCTGCTCGGTCTCGCCCTCACACCCTGGGCGATCGGCCGCGCGGTCGACGAGGGCCTCGTCGCCGGCGACTACGGGGCGTTCCTGCGCTGGCTGGGCGTCGTGGTGTGGCTGCAGCTGCAGCACTCGCTGATCCAAGGGCTCCGGGACAGGGCCGGATCCATCAACTACGAGCGTGGCGTGAGTCGGGTCGACCAGGTGATCGTGCACACGGCGACCCGGATCACCGTCGCCGCCGATCGTCGCTTCGGATCCGGATCGGTCGTCACGATGGCGTCGAACGACGCGTGGTGGTTCGGCTTCGTGCCGATCAACGTGGGCACCCTGGTCTCCGCGCTCGCCTCGTTCATCACCGTCTCGGTGCTGCTTCTGCGCGACTCGGTGCTGCTCGGGGTGCTCGTGATCGTCGCGGTGCCGGCGTTCTCGATGCTGCAGGTGTTCCTCGTCGGCGTTCTGCGAGCTCGGCAGAGCGAGGCCCGTGCGGCGACGCGCGACATGAACGCGGTCGCTGCCGACAGCGTGCGGGGACTTCGTGTGATCCGCGGGATCGGGGGCGAGGAGTGGTTCCTCGACCGGTTCCGGCAGCGATCAGACCGTGCGCGGGATGCGCAGAAGGTGGTCGCGTGGCCGGTGTCGCTCGCTGACGCCCTCGGTGTGCTCATCGCGGGCGTGCTCGTCGTGGGGCTGACCTGGATCGGCGCGGCCATGGTCTCACGCGGTGAATTGCGCGTCGGCGAGCTCGTGGCGTTCTACGGCTATGCCGGCTTCATGGTGCTGCCTGTCACGCTGTTCAACCAGGTGATCCGCGTCGTGGTGCGTGGGATGATCGCGTCGCGTGCGATCGTGGAGCTGCTCGAGGTCGAGCCGCTCTGGCCGGATGCTTCGATGCCCGCAGACGACGGGGCGGGAGTCGCCGGATCGGCCGGCACGGCGAACTCCGGTCCGGGGACCGGCGCCGCCGTGGAGCCGGTGTTGCGCGACCCGCGCACCGGCCTCGCCGCGTACGAGGACGAGCTGCTGGCCGTCGTGGCGCGCGACCCGCAGGAAGCGCGGGCGATCGTCGATCGGCTGGCACGTCTGTCGGCGGATGACGACGATTCCGTCCTCCTGCACGACCGCGTGGTCTCCGGCCTGCCGGTGTCCGAAGTGCGCAGGTGGATCGCGGTATCGGATCCCGTCCCGTTCCTGTTCAGCGGTACGCTGCGCGAACTGCTCGATCCGTGGCGGCGGAACGACGACGCGGCAATTCTCGCGGCGGTGGCCGCCGTCGACGCCGAGGATCTGCTCGCGCCCCTCGAAGAGGGCCTCGATGTGCAGGTGGGCGAGCGCGGGATCGAGTTCTCAGGCGGTCAAAGGCAGCGCCTCGGCGCGGCGCGGGCCCTGCTCAGCCGGGCTCCGATCCTGGTGCTTCACGATCCGACCTCGGCCGTCGACGCGGCGACCGAGGAACGGATGGCGCGCGGGATCCGTGCGCACCGTGCCGGTGGCACCACGATCGTGCTGACGACGAGCCCGCTCGTGCTCGGCAGCGCGGATCGCGTGGTCGTCGTGGAAGACGCGGCGATCCGCGCCGAGGGCACGCACGAAGAGCTGGTCCGCAGCGATCCGGCGTATCGGAGGGCTGTGCTGAGAGCGGAGGGCGTCGCATGATCGCGACCAACGGAACCACCTCGGCCGCGGGGGCGACGCTGCCTCGTGCGAGCGGCGCTCGGGTGCGCCGGGCGCTGGGAGGGATCTGGCGTGCGCACCGTGGACGCTTCCTGCTCGTCGTGCTCCTCAACGGCGCGGCGGCCGCATCCTCGCTCATCTCTCCGCGCCTGATCGGCCTGCTCATCGACCAGCTGCGCGCTGGAGCCGATGTCGCCGAGGTCGCGGCGTACGGCGGCGGGATGCTCGCCGCCGTCGTCGCGCAGAGCCTGTTCGTGTTCGCCGCGGCGCGGAGCGCCTGGCGTCTCGGCGAGGACGTGTTCGCCACGCTCAGGCTCGAGTTTCTCTCCGACGCGCTCGCGGTGCCCATGGGCGTGATCGAGACCGCGGGCACTGGCGAGCTGGTCACGCGCACCACGCAGGACATCAACGCGGTCGGCGAGACCGTGCGATGGGCGCTGCCCGGTTGCCTGGTCTCTGCGCTCACCGTGGTGATGACCGTGATCGCGGCGGTCGTGACATCGCCGGTCATCGCGCCCGTCCACCTCATCGCGGTGCCCGTGCTGATCATTCTGATGCGCTGGTACACGCGGCGGGCCCCCGAGGTCTACCGCAGGCTCGGCGACAGCTACGGGCCCACATACGCCTCGCTCGACGAGACGGCGACCGGAGCGCGGGCGATCGAGGCGCTGAGTCTGCAGGAAGCGCGTCAGCGCTCCATGGCCGCCGCGCTCGTGCTGCACTGGCGTGCCGCGGCCGATCGGATCCGACTGCGCCAGACGATGCTGCCTTGGGCGAACCTCGCGTTCGCCATCCCGGTGTTCTCATCGCTCGCGTGGGGCGGCTGGTTGGCCGTGCACGGCCAGGTCAGCGTCGGCACCGTCGTCACCGTGACGCTGTACGCCGCCGCCCTGGTCTCTCCGCTGGAGTCGCTCATCGACTGGACCGATGAGCTGCAGCGAAGCTATGTGTCGTTCGCGCGGATCCTCGGGGTGGGGGAGGCGATCGGGCCCGCCACCTCGAAGGCCGCCGTCCCCGCCACCACGCAGGTCGAGCTGCACGATGTGAGCTTCGCGTATCGCGAGGGCCGTGAGGTGCTGCACGACGTCTCGCTGCGGATCGTGCCCGGGGAGCGTCTTGCGATCGTCGGGCCCTCCGGAGCGGGCAAGTCGACGCTGGCCCGGCTCCTCGCCGGGATCGACCGCCCGACCAGGGGCCGCGCCACGGTGGGTGGAGCCGACACCGCTGACGTCCCGATCGCGCGCCGCCGCGGGCATCTGCTCCTGGTGGCGCAGGAGAGCCATGTGTTCGCCGCGACCGTGCGCGAGAACGTGCTGCTCGGGCGCCTCGACGCTCGGGATTCCGAGGTCGTCGATGCCTTGGAGCGGATCGGAGCGCTGGACTGGGTCGACGCTCTCGACGACGGTTGGGACACCGTGGTCGGATCCGGCGGACACCCGCTCACGGGAGCGCAGGAACAGCAGCTCGCGCTCGCCCGCGTGCTCCTCGCGGACCCGCACACGATCATCCTGGACGAGGCGACGAGCGCGATGGATCCGACCGCCGCGCGCGACCTCGAGGCCGCGCTCGCCGCGACCATGCAGGGGCGCACGGTGATCGCGATCGCGCACCGGCTGTACACCGCCTACGACGCCGACCGGATTGCGGTCGTGGACGGCGGACGGATCGTGGAGCTCGGATCCCACGACGAGCTCGTCGCCGCAGGCGGCGCCTACGCGCGGCTCTGGGCGCTGTGGCGCGACGACGGCGCCGTGGGCGTCGCGCCGGGCGACGACGAGCGATGATCGAGACCGCTGAAGACGGAACCGGCTCGCGAGCGCTGCCGGTGACCGTGCTCCGGAGGGCACCGTCACCGGATATTGAGCCTGCGTTCAGAAACATAACAGGGTCGGCTCCGTAGCGTGGAAGACCGGGGCAAAGGCCCCGAGGCGAGCTCGCAGCTCGTGTCCTGCCACGAAGGAGATGTCCGGAATGACGAACACCACGAAGCCCGCCGCCTCTCTCGGACTCCTGGTCCTGCGCCTCGTGATCGGCGGCGTCTTCGCCGCGCACGGCGCCCAGAAGGTCTTCGAGTACACCCTGCCCGGCACCGTGCAGGCGTTCGCCGGCATGGGCGCGCCGCTGCCCGAGATCGCCGGCCCCGTGATCGCGTTCCTCGAGCTCATCGGCGGGATCCTGCTCATCGCCGGTCTGTTCACGCGCCCCGTCGGCGTGCTGCTGGCCGCCGACATGGTCGGGGCCATCGTGCTCGTGCACCTCGGCAACGGCATCTGGGTCGGCGACGGAGGGTGGGAGTTCGCCGCCGTGCTCGGCGCGGGGGCGCTGGCCCTCGCCTTCACGGGCGCCGGACGCTACGGCCTGGACCGTGCCGTGCTGCGCGGCCCGGTGCGCGCGCTGGCCTGAGTGCGCGGACGTCTCCCGCGACGGGTGCAGGATCGCGCGACGGATGCCGGACGGATCCCGCGATCCGATCCTGCATCCGTCGCGACGTCCTGCGTGTGAACCGCGACCGCGGCTAGGGCACCCGCACGAGCGCGACGTCGTCCATCTGCATCCAGATGTCGCCGCTGTTCGTCCAGACGCCGCCGTAGAGCTGCACGGCGTTGCGGTCGCCGGAGTCGAACGTCACGGTGAAGCGCGTCCACGCGCCCACCGACGCGAAGTGCGCCTCGGAGATCACCGTGCCGTCGGGCGACCGGGCGCCGAAGTACCCGGCGTCGCTGTTCACCGAGGTGCGGAGGAACGCGGTCAGGCGGTAGGACGTGTGCGGTTGCACCGCCACGTCCTGCCAGACGTCCCGCCACCCGTCGTTGTAGCGCACGAAGACGCGGTGGTCGCCGGTGAAGCCCGCGGCCGGAGCGTTGTCGACGCCCGAGTTGGGCTTCGCGCCCCAGGTGCCACCGGTGCCGTCGCCCAGCGTCGTCGCGCGCTCGAAGCTCGGATCCGCGACGAGGTTCGGATCGATGATCGTGCCGTTGCGGTCGATGCGCAGGTGCATCAGATACACGTTGTACGGATTCCACTGCGACATCGTGAAGTAGATCTCGCCGTTCTTGTTCCACGGGTGGAAGTAGCCGCCGTACAGCGCGGGGTAGTCGGTCGAGCTCGCGACCGTCTGCGCCGGGGACCACGGGCCCTCGGGACTGGTCGCGGTGCGCAGGATGATGTCCTCGCCCGAGAGCGTCATCATCAGGAACCGCTTGCTGTACTCGTCCCACTGCACCGACATCTCGCTCATCGGCGCGTCCATGACCGGCTTCGCGGCCGATTCGTCCTTGCTCCATGACGCGCCGTCCCAGTACCGGTAGGACGCCTTGTCGAGCAGCTTCTGGGCGGGCACCTTCGCCACCGATGCCGGACCGTTGCGCCCGTTCTGGGTGCCGAAGACGTAGATCGTGCCGCCCTTCTGCACGTAGGCCTGCATCTGGAACGGATCGTGGCCGTCGGGGTTGTCCCAGCGGGTGTCGGACACGGTCCAGGTCTCTCCGTCGTCGTCGGAGTACGCGATGCCCGCATGGTTCGTGTCCCACATCCCGGGCGGACCCCACTGGCGCACCGACATGAAGCCGAGGTACTGGCGCCCGCCGACCGAGATGCCGCTCGTCGGGATGACGGTGATCTCGTCGCCGTTGACCTTCTTCGACGGGATGATCTGTTTCGCGATCCCCTGCGGATCCTGCGCGGCGTGGTCGAAGAGCATGCCGTCGGCGAGGTCGGTGTCGCTCGAGCGCAGCAGCACGTTGCTGCGCCAGTTGCCGTTCGGCGGAGCGCCGCCGCCGGGGCCGGTCCAGGAGTTGCCGAAGGTGTCGCCGAAAGCGGTGAGCACGTGGCCGGATCCGTCATCCCACGGGATGCCGAGGTCGGTGGCCTTCACGTCCCAGCGGCCCCAGGTGTTGTTGGGAGCATCCGGACCGGTGAGCTTCTCGACGACGGTGGCCGGGGTCGTCGCGGTGGTGGCCACGGCCGGCGGGGGTGCGGCCGCCGCCGCGAAGGCGGCGACGGCGAGGGAGGTGATCGCGGCGCCCGCCGCGATCCTGGTCAGGGGCTTCATCGCCCTCTCCTTTCTTCGCGTCGCCGCCCGCCGGCGACGGCGTCAGCTGCGCGGTGCGCGCGGGGGAGTGGATCCCAGGTCCGGCACGGGGGCCGTTCCTAGGTGCACCTCCATATCGGAGGCAGCGGGCGCCTTCGGACGGCGGGCCGTCGGCCGGTCGAGGTAGAACATCGCCGTGGAGGCGATGTCGTCGCGCAGCGGCAGGTAGCGCCAGCCGCTGCGCCATCCCAGTGCCTGGATGTCGACCTTCGGCAGCCCGGTGGAGAAGTGGATCGGATCCGCGAGGTGCCAGCGGTACATGCCGAAGCGCTGCTGCGAGACGTAGAGCCCGTCGGGGCGGATCACCTGGGGCATGCCCAGGTAGGGCGTCGAGAACGCCGTGTACCCCTGGCCGGGGATGTCGAAGTTCCACGCACCGCCGAAGTAGTCCTCGGTCCCGGTGCCGCAGATCGTCGGGTGGTCGGTGTCGTCATCGAGATAGAACTTGATCTCGCCCTCGCCCCACCAGCCGTTGGAGTTCACTCCCCATGCGATGTACGTCCCGACGTACTGGCCCCGGCCCTCGATCCCTTCCAGGATGGTGTGCGGCACGAGCTCCTCGAGCGGGTTCGACCGGCGCCACTGCGCGTGGAAGTACCCGTCGGCGGAGTAGTCGCCTCCGATCTCGTAGGTCACCTGGTAGTAGACGCGCACGTCGACCTCGGAGGTGTTCTCGATCGTGAGGCGGGCGCCGTCGCGGAACGGCATCGGCCAATAGGAGTTGAAGCCGCCGTGCGGGTTCGCGGCGATCACCTGCGAGTTCACCTGCGCGAAGACGCCCCAGCCGTTGCAGAAGAAGTCGCCGTAGGGCACCTCGACGGCGGGCTCGGACGCGCCGTCCCAGTACGCGCGCAGGATCAGGGTGCGCCAGTTGTCGGTGTGCGTGGTGATCCAGATGTGCGTGATCCGGCCGGGGCCGTCGATCGCGGCGAGATCGAACGTGTCACCGGCCTTGATGTCGACGCTCGGCGAGATCTTCCAGCCGGGGCCGAGGTCGCGCGCGCAGTCCGCACCGGTGCCCTCGGTCGCGCGGGCGCCGCCGCCGACGGCGCCGTCGAAGTTCTCCGGGGAGATGGACCGGGTCTGCACGGTCCGCAGGGCGGACAGGGAGGACAGGTCGGGAAGGGTCATGACGGGGCACATCCTCGTGTGGAGTGGGTGGATCCGCGCGCAGAGCGTGGCAGCGCGTGCGGCCACCCTACCGATTCCTCGGAACTGTTGCAATCGATTTCATCGCGGTAGTGTGTCCTGACGGACAACAGAAGGCAGGGCGGGATGGCGACCATCTATGACGTGGCGCGTCTCGCGGGCGTGTCCCCGGCGACGGTATCGCGCGTCTTCAACGGCGTCGGCGTCTCCGACGAGAAGGTCGCGGCCGTGCGCCAGGCCGCCGCGCAGCTGAAGTTCTTCCCGAACCGGACCGCGCGCACCCTCCGCCGGCAGAGTTCCGAGGTGATCGCGCTCGTGATCCCCGACATCGAGAACCCCTACTTCACCGAGATGGCGCGCGGGGTCGAGGATGTCGCCTCCGAGGCCGGCTTCTCCGTGGTGCTGTGCAACTCCGACGCGCAGGTCGAGAAGGAGCAGACGTATCTGCGGATCGCGATCGCCGAGCACATGTCGGGGGTGATCCTCGCCGCGGCCTCCGACCGCACCAGCCTCGACGAGATCATGGCGGCGGGGCGTCCGGTCGTCGCGGTCGACCGCGGCACGGGCTACGACATCGACGGCGTGGTGATGGCGAATCGCGACGCCGGCCGCAGCGCGACCGAACAGCTGATCGCGGCCGGATACACGCGTATCGCCCACATCGCCGGTCCCGAGCACATCGAGACGGCCGTCGAGCGCGCGGACGGATGGCGGATGGCTCTCGCCGCTCACGACCTTCCCGTCGCCCCAGAGCTGCTGCGATTCTCCTCCTTCCGGGTGGACGGCGGCCGCGAGACCATGGAGCAGCTGCTGGCGCTCCCCGAACCGCCGGACGCCGTGGTCGCGGGAAACAACCTCATCGGCGTCGGCGCCATCCAGGTGCTCACCGAGCACGGTCTCACCCCGCCCGCGATGGGCGTCGCGGTCGTCGGCTCGCTGCCGTTCACGACGCTGTCGCCGAGCGTGGTCACCGTGGTGCGCCTGCCGGCGCGGCATATGGGCGTGACCGCGGCCCGCATGCTGCTCGATCGGATCGGCGGCGACGATCAGCCGGCGCGCACGATCGTGCTCCGCAACGAGATCCAGGCTGCGACCGTCTCGCGCTGAACTCGGTTTCACGAAACCGGTGCATGCTCGTACCGGTCCCGCGCCACGCGCCGTGCGATTTCAACCGATTGCGCTTGAAATCGATTTCGCGTAGTGTGATCGCCGTCCGGTCAGGGCGAGCGATCGAGGAGGATGCGCGTGCGGTGCACCATCGGTGTCGACATCGGCACCTCCAGCAGCAAGGGCGTCCTCGTCGATGCCGGCGGCGCGATCATCGCGCAGGCGACGCGGACGCATGAGGTGAGCCGCCCGCGCATCGGATGGGTCGAGATGGACGGCGGGATCTGGTGGGACGAGTTCGTCTCGCTGACTCGCGAGCTGCTGACCGGCGTGCCCGACGCCGAGATCACCGCGGTCGGCGTGAGCGGCATGGGACCGTGCATCCTGCTGGCCGACGAGGCGGGCGAGCCCGTCCGCCCTGCCATCCTCTACGGCGTCGACACCCGCGCCGGGGAGCAGATCGACGGGATGACAGCGGATCTCGGAGTCGCGGAGATCACGCGCGTGGGCGGATCCGAACTCACCTCGCAGGCGGGCGGCCCCAAGATCCTCTGGATCCACGACGAGGATCCACTGTCTTGGCGGCGCGCGCGGCGGCTCTTCATGCCGGCCTCGTGGCTCGCGCACCGGCTCACAGGCGCCTACGTGCTCGACCACCAGTCCGCGAGTCAGGTCTCGCCGCTGTACGACATCGAGCGCGAGCGCTGGCGCGACGAGTGGTGGCAACGGTATGCGGCGCCCCTCGAGCAGCCCGCCCTGCTCTGGGCGGGCGATGTCGCCGGCGTCGTGTCGGCCGAGGCGGCGGCGGCCACCGGGATCGCCGAGGGCACGCCCGTCATCGCGGGCACGATCGACGCCTGGACCGAGGCGGTCAGCGTCGGCGCGCACGGCGCCGGCGACCTCATGCTCATGTACGGGACGACCATGTTCCTCATCGCGACCGGGGACGAGACCCTCCGCACCCCCTCGATGTGGACCACAGCGGGCGCCTTCGCGGGCACCCGCAACCTCGCCGGAGGCCTGTCGACGTCCGGCGCGCTCACCGCCTGGCTGACCGATCTCACGGGATCCGACTATCCCGAGCTGCTCGCCGAGGCCGAGACCTCGGGCGCCGGCGCGCGCGGGCTCGTGATGCTGCCCTACTTCGCCGGGGAGCGCACGCCGATCCAGGATCCGGACGCCCGCGGCGTGATCGCCGGCCTCACCCTCGCGCACGGCCGCGGCGACCTGTACCGGGCCGCGCTGGAGGCCACCGCACTCGGGGTGCGGCACAACGTGCAGACCATGCGCGACGCGGGGGCGGACATCCGCCGGATCGTGGCGGTGGGCGGCGGCACGCAGGGCCGGCTCTGGCTGCAGATCGTGTCCGACGTCACCGGGCTCGTGCAGGAGGTGCCCGAGGTGACGATCGGTGCGAGCTACGGCGCGGCCTTCCTCGCGGCGGGCGCGGTCTCCGATCCGGCCCCCGCGATCGCGGATTGGAACCCGGTCGTCGCCACGATCACCCCCGACCCCGCACTTGCCCCGGTCTACGACGCGCTGTTCGACCGCTACCTGCGTCTCTACGCGGGCACCGCCGACGTCGTGCACGAGCTCGCGGCGCAGCAGAGGGCCGACGACGAGAAGGAGGTGTCCGCATGACGCGCCGCGCCCGCCCCATCCCGCACACCGCGGAGCGCGCGGCGTTCCTGCTGGGCGGTATCGGCACCGGCAACGTGTCCCTCGGCGCCCGTGGCGAGCTGCGCGACTGGGAGCTCGAGAACCATCCCGACAAGGACCGCCGCAATCCCCGCACGTTCTTCGCGATCCACGCGGCGCCGGAGGGGGCGGATCCGGTCACCCGCGTGCTCGAGGCGCGCGTGACCGGCCGGCGCGACCTCGACGCCGGATTCTCCTTCGACGACCTCGCGGGTCTGCCGCGGCTCGACGCCGCCACGATGCGCGGCGAGTACCCCGTGGTCGACATCGACTTCGCCGACCGCGTGCTGCCCGTGGAGGTGTCGCTGCACGCGTTCACCCCGCTCGTGCCGCTCGACGCCGACGCCTCCGGGATCCCCGCGGCGGTGCTGCGATACCGGGTCGCCAACCCCGGCGATGCGCCGGTCGCGGTCACGATCGTCGGCAGCGTCTCGCACACGGCCGGCCGTGGGGAGCCCAGACCGGACGCGCCCTGGGGCATGCGCGGCACGCAGACCGTGCGCTGGCGCGACGACGGCGCCGTGCGCGGCCTCGACTTCGACATCGACCTGCCCGAGGACGACCCCGGCTACGGCACTCTCGCCCTCACCACGACCGACGCGTCCACCACCGTCAAGCCGCAGTGGGTCACGAGCTACTGGCCCGACGGCGCCCGCATGTTCTGGAGCGATCTCACGGCCGACGGACTGCTCGACCCCGAGCCGCGGCTCACACTCGAGGACCGCCCGCGCGGCCTGTTCGCGGAGAGGGATGCGGACCCGGACGCCCCGCCGCTCACCGAGCAGGAGATGCTCGCCAAGCTTCCCCGGCTGCGCACCGGGTCCCTGGGCATCGTGCACACGCTCGCGCCCGGCGAGGCGCGCGACTTCGAGTTCGTGCTGAGCTGGTCGTTCCCGAACCGCCGCCGCGGCTGGCACGGGCACATCATCATGGACGACGAGCCGGTGGATCCGTCGCTCCCGCCGATCGTGCGCAACCACTACGCGACGCTCTGGCCCGACGCCTGGGCCGCCGCGACCCATCTGCACGGCGAGCTGCCCGCACTCGAGGCCGCCACCGACGCCTTCGTCGAGGCCCTGTACGGCGGCACCCTGGATCCCGTGCTCGCCGAAGCCGCCGGGGCGAACATCGCCGCGGTGCGCTCCACCACCTGCTTCGTCCTGGAGTCGCCGAACCCGGTCCTGGGGGAGGGGCCGGTGTTCGCCGCGTGGGAGGGATCCTTCGACCACGGCGGCTCCTGCGAGGGCACCTGCACCCACGTCTGGTCCTACGCGCAGAGCGTCGCCTGGCTGTTCCCCGCGCTCGAGCGCAGTGCCCGCCGCCCGGAGTTCCTGCTCGAGACCGACGCGCAGGGGGCGCAGAGGTTCCGCGGCAATCGGGTCTTCGGATCCTCCTCGTGGTTCATCGGTCCGGCGGTCGACGGCCAGCTCGGAACCCTCCTGCGGCTGCATCGCGAATGGCGGTTCTCCGGCGGCGACGCGTTCCTGCGCGAGCTCTGGCCGGCGGCGGTGCGCACCCTGGAACATGCCATCCGGGAATGGGATCGCGACGGCGACGGCCTGCTGGACGGCGAGCTGCACAACACCTACGACATCGAGTTCCACGGGATCGATCCGCTCGCCAACGGCATCCACCTCGCCGCGCTCCGCGCCGGATCCCGGATGGCGGCCCACCTCGGCGAGGCGGAGCGCGCCCGCGACTGGTCGACCCGCGCCGATCATGTGGCCGCGGCGATGGATGACGTGCTGTTCAACGGCGAGTACTACCGGCAGGTGATCGACGACGTCGACGCGCACCGCTACCAGTACGGCGACGGCGTGCTCTCGGATCAGCTGCTGGGGCAGTTCCACGCCTGGGTGAACGGGCTCGGCGCGCTCCTGCCGCCGGAGCATCTCGACTCGGCGCTCGCCGCGGTCGTGGCGCACAACCACAGAGCCGACCTATCCGCGCACGAGAGCACCCAGCGCGTGTACGCCCTGAACGACGAGGGCGGGCTGCTGCTCGCGTCGTGGCCGCGCGGCGGGCGCCCGGCGATCCCGTTCGTCTACTCGGACGAGGTGTGGACCGGGATCGAGCACCAGGTGGCAGCGTCGCTGCTCTACGCGGGGCGGGTCGAGGACGCCCTGCTCGTCGAACGCACGGTGCGCGCTCGCTACGACGGGGTGCACCGCAATCCGTGGAACGAGATCGAGTGCGGCAACCACTACGCCCGCTCCCTCGCATCCTGGGCGCTGCTGCTCGCCGCGAGCGGCGCGCAATGGGATGCGCCCGCGCGCACCCTGTCCTTCGCTCCGGCCTCCGGCGCCTTCGCCGAGGGTGGGCCGGCGCGGTTCCTGTTCACCACCGGAACCGGGTGGGGTCGCGCCGAGGCAGACCGGGGCGCCCTGACCCTGCACGTCGACGGCGGCGTGCTCGATCTCGCCGAGCTGCGTCTGCACGACGCGGCCCTCGCGCGCGACCTGCACCTCGACGCCGGCGAGACCCGCACCATCCCGCGGCCCACCGGCACCACCGATGAGACCACCACCCAGCAACGGAGAACCCCATGAGCTACGTCATCCCCGCGCCGACCGAGCGCCCCGCCTCCGCGCCGAAGACTGCCTACTTGATCACCTCCGGCGACCTCCGTGAATCGGCGAATATCGCGGGCTGGCCGGTGCAGGCGGCGACGGAGGCGGCGGTCACCGCGGCCTTCGCGGACTTGGGGTGGACGGTCATCCGCCCCTTCGGCGTGGATCCGGCCACGGGCCACGGCTATATCTCCAGCCAGCGGATGGGCATGGAGGTGTTCAAAGCGATCCCCGACGACGCCCCGCTGATCGTCGCGACGGCGAATTGGCAGTACTCGCACCACGTGCTGGCGGGGCTGCGCACGCACCGCGGGCCGATCCTCACCACGGCGAACTTCGCGCCGGACTGGCCGGGACTCGTGGGGCTGCTCGGGCTCAACGCCGGGCTCACGAAGATGGGCAAGCCCTACTCCACCGTCTGGTCGGTCGACTTCACCGACGACTGGTTCCGCGAGGCGCTGAAGGAGTGGACCGAGACCGGCCGCATCACGCACGACGCCTCGCATGTGCGCGCCCTTCCGGAACTCCCCGACAGCCCGGAGAAGCAGCTCGGCGAGGCGCTCGCCGCGCAGCTGCGCGCCGACAAGGCCATCATCGGCGTCTTCGACGAGGGCTGCATGGGCATGTACAACGCGATCTTCGACGACGAACTGCTCAATCAGACCGGCATCTACAAGGAGCGCCTGTCGCAGTCCGCGCTGTACGCGGAGATGCTGAACGTGACCGATGCCGAGGCCGACGCCGCGTACGACTGGCTCATCGCGCACGGCATGACGTTCGTCTACGGCGCGGACGCCGCCACGGAGCTCACCCGCGAGCAGGTGCAGTGGCAGCTGAAGATGTACATCGCCGCTCTCCGCATCGCCGACGACTTCGGCCTGGACGCGGTCGGGATCCAGTACCAGCAGGGCCTCAAGGATCTGGTGCCCGCATCGGATCTCGCCGAGGGGATCCTGAACTCCACCGAGCGCCCGCCGGTCACCTCGCGCGACGGATCCCGGATCCTGCACGAGGGGCGCGCCTTCCCGCACTTCAACGAGGCCGACGAGGGGGTCGCGGTCGATGCCCTCGTGACCGACCGGGTGTGGCGGGCGATGGGTCTCGTGCCCGACAACACGCTGCACGACGTGCGCTGGGGCCAGGACTACGACGGCGAGTTCGTCTGGGTCTACGAGATCTCCGGATCCGTCCCGGCCTCGCACCTCGGCGGTTGGGACAAGGCCGAGGGCTGGCGGCAGGGGCATGTGTTCTTCCCCGCCGGCGGCGCCACGATCAACGGCGTCTCGAAGCCCGGCGAGGTCGTGCTCTCACGGATCTTCATCGCCGACGGGGTGCTGCAGGCCGACGTGTTCCGCGGCACGGTCGTGGCGCTCCCGGACGAGGAGACGCAGCGCCGCAAGGATGCCACGAACCCGGAGTGGCCGATCGCGCACGTCGTGCTGCACGGGCAGAGCCGGGATCAGTTCATGGCCCGGCACAAGGCCAACCACGCCCAGCTCGTCTACGCGCCCGATGCGGAGACCGCGGACAAGGCCCTCATCGCGAAGGCCGCGATGCTGGACGGCATGGGGATCAGGGTCAACCTCGTGGGGGACGTGAACCTCTGACACCCACCCGCCGGTGACCCGCGGTCGCTCACCCCCCGGGGAGCAGCCCTGCGACCAGTGCGTCCACGACGTCGTCGGTCGGAGTGGCGGGGTCGATCGACGACGTGAGCCGGTCGAAGACGAGGCCCTCGATCGCGTAGTGGAACAGCGCGATCTCCGCGCGTCCGCCCGGGAGCCCCGCGGCCGCGTTGAAGGCGACATCGCCCTCGAAGCCCGCGCGCTGCCATTCCTCCAGCGCGGCGGCGAGCTCCGGTCGCCGCGCAGCCTCGAGCCGCAGCTCGAACAGTGCGAGCGTGACCTCGCGCTCGCCGAGGAGCCGGCGCACGATGTCGCGCATGTAGTCGGCGAACAGGGCGGGGCTCGGCGTCTGGGCGGCACGGTGCGCCAGATCCTCCGGCGTGGGGGCGAGGCGCTCCCCGATGCGCTGGAACAGGCCGGCGATCAGCGCCTCCCTGCTGCGGAAGTAGTTCGAGGCCGTGCCCGTCGGCACGCCGGCGGCGTCATCGACCGCGCGATGGGTGAGTCCGCGCGACCCCTCTCGTGCGAGCACGGCGATGCCGGCGTCGGCGAGGGCGTTCCTGCGGGCTTCGTTCTTCGCCATGCCCTCAGAGTAGCGCAACCACAACATCTGTTGTAGTCTCCCAATCACTGCACCTGTCGTGGATGGGTGCTCGACGATCGGAGGACCTATGCGAGAACTCACCTACTACGTGGCGGTCAGCCTGGATGGCTTCATCGCCGGGCCCGAGGGGCAGTTCGACGCCTTCCTGTTCGAGGGCGACCACATGGCGGCGATCAACGCCCGCTTCGCCGATGCCATCCCCACGTCGTTCGCGGACGCACTGGGCATCGCGCAGAACCGCACCGCGTTCGACACCGTCCTGATGGGCTGGAACACCTACGCGGTCGGTCTGCCGGCGATGCCCAGCCCGTACGCCCACCTGCGTCAGATGGTCTTCACGCGGCGAGATCCGGATCCGGTCGAGGGAGTCGAGTTCACCGACCGCGACCCGGTCGACGTCGTGCGCGAACTCAAGGCGCAAGACGGCGCCGGCATCTGGCTGTGTGGGGGCGGGGCGCTCGCCGCGTCGCTCGTGGGCGAGATCGACCGCCTCGTCCTGAAGGTCAACCCCGTGCTCTTCGGCGACGGGATCCCGATGTTCGGGCGCAGCGGCTACGCCCCCACGGCGTTCACACGGACCGCCGCCACCGCGTTCGACTCGGGTGTGACGCTGCTGGAGTGCCGGCGCTCCTGAGCCCGCGGGCAGTACGCCTGCAGGGTCCCGCGACGGATGCACGAAGGGATCGCCGGATCCGTCCTGCATCCGTCGCGGCGTCCTGCAACCGCCCGCCCTTGATCCGCGTCCCGGACGGGACGAGGATCGGATCCATGGCGACGATCGACGATGTCCGCGCGCTGGCCCTCGCCCTGCCGGGCGTCGAGGAGCGGGTCGGCGGTCACACCGGGGAACCCGCCTGGCGCTGCAACGGAGGCCAGGTCGCGTGGATGCGAGGGCCGCGGAAGACGGATCTGGCCCAGCTCGCCGAACTCGGCCGCACCTGGCCGGACGGCCCGGTGCTCGCGGTGCGCACGGAGACGGCGGCCCTCGCCGAGGAGCTGATCGCGGCGGATCCGGACGTGTTCTTCACCATCCCGCACTTCACGGGCTACCCCGCCGTGCTGCTGCGGCTCGACGCGATCGCGCCCGAACACCTCGGCGAGGTCATCGCCGACGCCTGGCTTCTGCGGGCGCCCAAGGCGCTCGCCCGGCAGTGGCTGGACGAGCGCGGGCTCGACTGAGCACGCTCCGGCGCGGCGGTCCTGCCGATGGGCCCGCCACGCGGGCGGCAGTCGCAGCACCCGGGCCGGCGGGTTCAGGCGAGCGGCGCGCTCACGCGGGCGGCAGCCGCAGCACCGGGCCGGCTTCGCCCACGGCGAGGTCGTCCGCGGTGCGCAGTGTGCGCGCGATCTCGTCGACGGCGGAGATCACGGTGCCGAATCGCTCCCGATCGGCGCACACGGCCTGCAGCGTGATGAGGTGCGTGCCGGTGTCCCAGGTGTACGTCGCGAACGGCGGCGCCGACTGACCCGTGGGGCCGGGCTGTGGAAGCGGCACCACGAGCTTCTCCCCGGCGCCCAGGTAGGGGTTGCGGAACTCCTCGGTGTCGTCGTACTCCATCGGCATCATCGCGCGGGCGGTGCGCACCTGCGGGGTGAGCTCCTGCGCGCTCGCCATCGCCACGATGAGCTCGGGCTCCGCCTTCCAGGTCCACACCAGCACCCGGCCGTCGGCCTTGCGCATGAGGAAGGGGGCGGCCTGGCTGAGCGCCCAGGCGCCGAAGCCGGACCCGGGGCGCGCCTCCGCGCCGACGGCCGCACCGGCCTGGCCGAGCAGCATCCGGATCGCCGCCTTGCGATGTCGACGGCCGCGCAGGCCGAGGGATCCGGTCACGGGGATCCAGCGTGCGGGGTCGGCGTCGGCGAGCAGGCGCATGCTCCGAGCGTAGGGGGCGAAGGTGGGGGCCAGCCGTGCGTCCGCCACGTCGTGAAATATGTACATCGCCTCTACTATTCGGATGGGAAAGCGCATACCATGGTGCGCGAATCCTTCCCCGAACGACCCGGAGGCCGATGATGTCCCCCCTTGAGATGAACCGCCGCACCCTGCTCGGACTGCTCGGCGCCGGCGCTCTCGTCGCCGTCGCCGGCGAATCCGCGAGCGCCCGGCCGCTGTCCGGCCGCGTCCCCGCCGCCGCCGACGACCCGCTCGCCGTGCTCATCGAGCGCCGTCGCGTCATGCTGGCCGGCGACGGCAGCGCGGCATCCATCCCCGAGCTCGCCGACGTGCTGAACGGCATGAGCGCCGCGGCGACCGCGTCGTGGAACGCGATGGTGCGACCAGCGGCATCCCCCGGCATCTGGCCCGACCTGCCGCTCTCGGGCGTGACGGGCACGGTCCTGTCCGGCAACATGGGCGTGACGTTCAACCGCATCTTCGACCTCGCGCTCGCCCACGCGACCGCGGGGTGCGCGCAGTACGGCGATGCCGCGCTCGCCGCCGACCTCGTGGATGCCTTGACGTGGCTCAGTGCGAACGTCTACAAGGCGGGCAAGTCCGCGGTCGGCAACTGGTGGTTCTGGGAGATCGGCGTGCCGCGCAAGGCGGCCGACATCTGCATCCTGCTGCACGACGAGATCCCGGCCGATGTGCGCACCGCGCTCCTGGCGGCCGCGCGCTACTTCACCCCGGATCCGAACTGGCGCGGACGCGGTACGAGCCTCGCCGAGACGGGCGCGAACCGCACCGACAAGGCGCTGTCCTGCGCGCTGCGCGGGATCCTCGACGGGCGGCCGGACGAGATCGCGCTCGCCCGCGACGCCCTCAGCGACACGGTGCGAGCGGGGAAGAACGGCGTGTTCGGCTACGTCACGAGCGGCGACGGCTTCTACGCCGACGGATCCTTCGTCCAGCACACCTACCTGCCCTACGTCGGGACCTACGGCGTGGTCACGCTCGGCGGCATCGCCGAGATCCTGGGCCTCCTCGGCGGCAGCGACTGGGAGGTCACGGATCCGAAGAAGTCGGTGGTCCTCGACGCGGTCGAGGCCTCCTACGCCCCCTTCATCTGGAACGGCCGGATGATGGAGACCGTCCGCGGCCGGGCGGTGTCGCGACAGGCCGAGCCCGACTATGTCGACGGCGCCGCGGCGATCACCGCGATCCTGCTGCTCGCCCCGGGCGCGGGGGAGCCGTACCGCAGTCGCTACCTCTCGCTGGTGAAGGGCTGGCTGCAGCGCTGCACCGACGAGAAGCTGTACGGCCTGCCCACGCAGACCGTGGCGAAATCGCTGCTGGTGACCTCGATCCTCGGCGACGACAGCGTGACGCCGGCCGACGCACCGGTCTACACCAGGGCGTTCGGAGACCAGGACCGCCTCGTGCACCACCGCCCCGGCTTCAGCGCCGTGGTCAATCTCTCCTCGAAGCGGATCGGCCGCTACGAGTGGGGCAACCGCGAGAACAACCTCGGCTGGTATCAGGGCGACGGCATGACCTTCTTCTACAGCTCTGCGGATCCGGCGCAGTACAGCGCCGACTTCTGGCCCACGGTCGATCCGTACCGGCTTCCCGGCACGACGGTCACGGCGGCGACGCGGGCCAACGGAGCCACGGACGGCACCGGCATCCCGCGGGCGTTCCAGGCGTTCGGCGGCGGTCTCGCGCTCGATGAGCGCTGGGGCGTCCAGGGTATGGACCACCTCAACTTCGACAAGTCGCTCAGCGCCCGCAAGTCCTGGTTCTTTCTCGACGACAAGGTGGTGTGCCTGGGCGCGGCGATCGCCTCGGCCTCCGGGAACGACGTGTTCACCACGATCGACAACCGCTCGTTCGCGCCCGGCACCGTGCCGAACGTGCGCACCGACAACCGCAACCGGGTGCTCACCGCGGCCGACGGCGCCATCACGGTGAAGCGCAACGTGCACATCATGGGGCACGGCGGATACGTCTTCCTCAAGGGCGAGAACGTCTCGGGCACGATCGACGTGCAGGTCGTGCCCCGCTCCGGCGACTGGCAGACGATCAACTCCGGATCCGACACCGGTGGCACGACCGACGTGAAGAGCCGGGACTACGTCACCGTCACCCACCACCACGGCACGAACCCGTCCGGCGGGGGCTACGCCTACATGGTGCTGCCGAACGTCGCGCACTCCGTCACGTTCACCGAGTCGGATTCGCCGACGGTCGAGGTTCTGGCGAACAACGCGCAGGCCCAGGTGATCCGCGTGGCGGGTCAGGGGCTCGTCCTCGCGAACTTCTTCCAGGCCACGCCGTCCGGCGCGACACCCGCGTACGGGGTGACGGTGAGCGGGCCCTGCTCGGTCGCGGTGCGCGCCGATGCGGGCCGCACCACCGTGGCGCTCTCCGACCCGAGCCGCACCCAGACCACGGCGCGGATCGTGCTCGCCGGCGTCGCGCAGTCGACCGTGGTCGAGGGCGACGATGGCGTGCGGGTCGTCGGCACGTCGCCGCTCACCCTGGAGTTCGACCTCGACGGACACGGCCACGCCAAGAGGATCGTGCTCGGGGCCTGAGTCGCGCGGAGGGCCGGTCCTGCGATCAGCGGGCCGGCCTTCCGCCGTGCGATGCCGTGCCGGATCCGCCTCCGCCGGATCCCCAGGCCCCTCGGGTAGAGTGGCCAGCGCCCGATCCAGGCCATCTCCGCGGGGTTCGAGCGGCCGATGAGGTGCTCGCCGGCACCGCGGCCCAGCAAAAGGCAGCAATCACGTGACTTCCCCCGGCGACCATCGCCCGCAGGCCACCTCCGACACCGCCGCGTCCGCCCCGGCCGAGTCCGCGGCCCGCCCGCTCACCATCCTCATCGGCGCAGACACCTTCTCGCCGGATGTGAACGGCGCCGCCCGGTTCACCGAGCGCCTCGCCGCTGGCCTGGTGCAGCGCGGCCACGACGTGCACGTCGTCGCCCCCAATCAGGCGTACCGCACGGCTAAGCCTCGCGTCGAGGTGATCGAGGGTGAGGCAATGACCCTGCACCGGCTGCCGTCGGTGCGCTGGGCGCCGCACGACTGGCTGCGGTTCGTCTGGCCGTGGCGCGCGAAGCACTACGCCCGCACGGTGCTCGACGAGGTGCAGCCCGACGTGGTGCACATCCAGTCGCACATCGTGATCGGGCGTGGGCTGTCGCGGATCGCGCACCAGCGCGGGATCCCCGTGATCGCCACGAACCACGTGATGGCCGAGAACATCCTCGACCACACCACGATGCCGAAGTTCATCGACGACATCGTCCTGAAGCTCGCCTGGGCCGACGCCGCCCGCACGTTCGCACTCACCCGCGCGGTGACCACGCCGACCCGCCGTGCGGCCGACTTCCTCGAGCGCACGATCGACGTCGAGGGCGTCATCCCGATCAGCTGCGGGATCGACCGCACCCAGTACACGCCGGTCATCGGCCCGCGTGAGAAGAACCGCATCGTGTTCGTCGGCCGGCTCACGGCCGAGAAGCAGGTCGAGGTCATCCTCAAGGCGATGACCAAACTGGATCCGGCTCTCGACGTGACATTCGACATCGTGGGCGGGGGAGACCAGCGCAAACAGCTCGAGGCGCTCGCGCAGCAGCTCGGGCTGGCCGACCGGGTGACCTTCCACGGGCGCACGACCGATGCCGAGCTGCGCGCGCTGCTGAGCCGTGCGTCGCTCTTCGTGATCGCGTCGATCGCCGAACTGCAGTCCATCGCGACGATGGAGGCGATGGCGTCGGCGCTGCCGATCGTCGCCGCAGACGCGGTCGCGCTGCCGCACCTCGTGCACGACGGCGGGAACGGCTACCTGTTCGAGCCCGGCAACGTCAACGAGCTGGCCGCGCGCCTGACCGACGTGCTCACCGCGAGCCCGGCCGAGTACGAGCGGATGCAGCGGGCCTCGCTCGACGGTGTGGCCGTGCACGACATCAACCGCACGCTGGACACCTTCGAGGCGCTGTACCGCGACGAGCCGCTGCCGGAGTAGACGCGGATGCACATCGTCTTCTTCGGCGACCAGCACGCCGAGTCGCTGGGCGGGGCGCAGGTCTCGATGCGGCTGCAGCGGAAGTACCTGGAGCGGGCGGGGCACACGGTCACGATCGTCGCGCCACGGATGCACTCGGCGCGCGGCACGGACGCGGCGGGGGATCCCGGCTACATCGACCTCCCCTCGGTCCCGATCACGGCCGACCGCGAGTACTCGCTGACCTGGCCCGGGCGCCGCACCGACCGCTTCCTCGATCAGGCGCTCACTCGCCGTCCGCCGGTGGACCTCGTGCACGTGCAGGCCGACTTCTGGGGCGCCTTCATCGGGCACCGTTTCGCGCATCGGCACGGCATTCCCGCCGTGCACACGATGCACAACCGCGTCGACGTGGGCATCGCCGCGGTGACCCCGCTGCACCGGCCGGTGCTCGGAGCGCTGAACCTGTGGCGGCGCGCGGCGCTGCGCGGGATCGGGATGCAGCCGCGCGGTGCCGACGGGTGGGCGTACCTCGCGGGGATCGCCGCGGAGTCGCGCGCGGTAACCGCGCCGTCGGGGCACTTCGCCCGCCGGCTCGAGCATCACGGCGTCTTCGGATCCGTGGACGTCATCTGGAACGGCATCGACGACGAGGTGCGCGAGCAGGTGCTCGCCGCGGCGCCGGGCGAGCGGGCGCCGGGCCGACCGCGCTTCATCTGGCTCGGTCGGATGAGTCCGGAGAAGCGTCTGCTGCCGTTCCTGGAGGCCGTCGTCGCGAGCGACGTGGACGCGGACATCGAGATCGTCGGCGGCGGAGGCGAGCGCCGCGCCGCCGAGCGCATCGCCGCACGCGCCGGGCGACCCGGCATCCACTTCGCCGGGCGGATCGGCTACGCCGACGTGCTCGCCAGGATCGCCGTGGCGGACGCCGTCGTGCAGACCTCGATCGGCTTCGAGACTCAGGGGATGACGCCGTTCGAGGCGGCGACCCTGGGCACCCCGACGGTCGTGAGCGACCCCGACATCGCGAGCGAGCTGCGCGGCGGGCTGTGGGCCGTGCCCCCGGTCGGCAACGAGCCCGGACGCGTGGCCTCGCTCGCCGAGACGCTGCGCCTCGCCGCGTCGGACATCGCGGCCGGTCGTGCGCCCGAACCGGATCCGCAGGTCGCCGCCGACTTCCGGCAGTCGTCGCGGACCGCGGCGATGCTCGAGGTGTACGAGCGGGTGCTTCGGGGTTGAGGCGGGGGCGGACGCGTCAGAGCGCGGCGCTGATCAGGTTCGTCATGAGGGCGAACAGGATCCCGACGACGCCCGCTCCGCCCACGCCGATTGCGGCGAGACCGGGACCCATCGGTATGCGCTCGCGGTCACCAACGCGACCCACGAAGAAAGAATGACCTCACGAAGGGGCAGCTGCAAGCATGTCGGCGGCGTGCGCCAGACTTCTCACATGTTCGACTATTCGATGCTGATTGCGCCAGTTGCAACGGTGGTAGCTGCAGGTCTGGGCGCATACTTCAGTGGACGAGTGGGTCAGCACAACGCCGAGACAGGTTGGCGACAAACCCGTCGCCACGAGCTCGCGGACGCCGCCATCGCGTCAGCTCTCGCCCTCCGAACCGCTCTGCACGAAAGCGACCCCGAATGGACCGCCCGCGAATGGGAACGCGTGCTCGGTAACACGTACGACGCACTCGATGCGGCGAAGCCCATTCTTCCAAGGCAGATGCTGCACCTCCGGCGAAGCATTCGTGACGCATGCGGAGAAGCATGGGGTGCTGTCGCGGTGTTCGACCTTGGGGACATCGATGAGCAGCTTGAGCTCACCGAGTTCGACCCGCGCTGGACGGCGTACGCGCGCGACTACACGGGCGTGGCCATCGAAGCACTGCAACGGTGGCGCGAGGCTAAAGAACGCGATGCGGTGAACGTCGGCGCACCAACATACGACGACTGGCTTCGCGCGACGGGCCGATACCACCGCTCTTGAGTAGGTGCGTCGACCCGATTGTTCAACGAACGGCCACCGTTTGCCTTTTTCCGAGCGCTGATCTCAGCCTCCGAATAACATCAGCGCATGGCGCCGACCCTAGCGCATTCACTCGAGTTGGTCAGCTCCTTCGAGCGAAGATGCGAGCGCCGACAGGCGAAGCGCAATCGTCGTTGCAGGCTCAACGGCCAGGTAGTGGTTTTCTCTTAGCGATACGCCCGCAATGAGGGGCGACGTGAGTAGATCAGCGGCGGTTTGAAGGTCCTGCTTGTCAGCCTTGATCGCAAACTGATCACGAATTGCGCGGTACATGCCGTCGAGGTCGAGGCCTGCGGTGACATTTGGATCGTTCTCCGCGGCCTCGCGCAACAGAACGGTCAGCACGATGCCGACCAGCCCCTCCTTCGCGCTCCGCACCGCTAGAGACTGCGCGAGGGCCTGATGGGCATCATTACCTTCTAGAAGGGCCTTGAGGTCGTCGCGTCCAAGCGGGGTCGTGGAGTGTCTTCGTACGAGCGACGCAAGGAAATTGGTTGAAATGAGGGCGATCTGTTTTTCCGCCGCCCAGCTTGTTAAGCGCCCCGCAAAGCTCGGTCCCACGATCGCCGCGAGAGATGCCCTGTACTTCCGCTTGTGGTCCTCGATCGCATCCAGCTTGACGGCATTCTCGCTGACGACACCGTGAGCCGACGACTTGGCATCGATAATCGCGACGATACGATCCTTCGGTTGCGTACCGATCTCGACCACCACGTCGGTGTTTCCTGGGCCGCCGACGACCTTGGAGACGGCCCCCAAGTAGCCGAGAGCGGCTGCCACCGCTCGTTCGAGTCGTTGTGGCTGCTCGGACCGTGTGCTGGCCACCTCCAACTCCCTGGCGATCTCCTCAGATGTCGGCCCAGTATCGTCAGCGACACCAGGGGCAGCCAACTCTCCGGTGTCGTTTGTGAGCGAGCGGCGAAGCGGGAGCGAGGCAGCCAGATCACGCCCGAAGGCCGTGCTGGCAAAGCGTGCGTACCCGATCTCGCGGATGGCGCCGACCTCGAGAAGGAACGGCAGAATCCGTGCTACGGCAAGAGCAGATGTGCTTCCTTCGCCATATCGTGCATCGATCGCTGCAGCTAACGCTGGGGCGCGATTTGCTTCGTCCACCAGATCGATCAGCTCACCGACGGGGAACGTCTTGGCATGAAGTATCCGAACTAAGTCAACGGAGGACCTTGATTCGAGCCACTCGCGAGCAATAGGGCTTGCGGAGAACGTGGATCGGCCAGTCGGCTCGAACAAGCCCCAGCCGCGCAAAGTCCCGAGCGAGGACTTGGCGCTACTCTCGCTGAGGCCAAAAGTCGCGCGGGTGGTGGAAAGGAAGTCCTCGATTGAAACCTGATCGGCCGCAAGCTCAATGAGCGTCGCGACTGACTTGTTCACCGGGCTTTCAGGGTTGGCCGGGAGGTACCCCAGTCCCCGGCGGCGGTCGGCGTCGATGGACGGGTCCGCGGCAAGCGTCATCAGGAGCGCCTCGATCGCCGGGCCAGATGCCGGAAGTGGCTGGGTGGACTGATCGCCTTCTTCTGAGGAGTCGAACATGTGTAGGGAGAGAGTGGGCAGGATCTCTCTGCCAGTATCCGTAATTGCGTAGAAGTTGTTGTACAGCCGCTGAGCGAACCCGAGCGAGATGAGCCATGTCATCCGGCGTCTTACCTGGTCTCGGCTTCGCCAGTCGAGCTTGTACTCGTCGTTTGCGAGGTCGTGAAGCTCCACCATTTCGCGAGGACGGTCGCTGATGGCGGAAAGGAGCTCGCCTACGAACTTCGCTCTCGCATGAATCTGGCGCAGCAGACGATCAGGGGATGGGTCTTTCAACCACTCACGCCCAGCGGCTCCGATTACAACCTGACGCTCGGCCGTCCGGTTCACGAGGTCGAAAGGCGCCAACTGATTCGCGTACTGCTCAAGCGTGTACTGCGTATCGGAATCGGGGTTCGTGAAAGTCGTCTCTCTGGCGAGCGGACCCGATTCGTCTAGCCACTTCATCAGATGAAGCAGCTGATCCCGCCACCTGTCGGTCGGGCTGGGAAGGGTAGGCACCGCGCCCACTTTCGCCAACCACGGGAGTTCTTCAACCTCGGATTCCATAGCTTGACGATACTGTTCCAAACCGACACCCCTTTCGTGCGGACCACCACACCGTGGCCGTGACCATCCGAGAGACGCATCCTCGGCAGTTGCCGCGCGTTGGTGACGCGACGATGCGCCATCCCTGCAGGCGAATAGGACCGCTGTCCGGACGCGTCGATCGTCGGAGTTTGCCCATTACAGGCTTCCCGAAAGTCACAGCAGCGGCTCCTGGACGAGTTGCGGAGCAAGACGTACGAGGCACTACAGATGTGGCGTGAGGCGTCCATTTACGCGAGCCGCCTCGGGCGACCGGATGTCGAGCGTCGCAGGCTCCAGGAGATCGTGACCGTCTGCAGAATGGTCAAAGCTGCCGGCGGCAATTGCTGAAACACCTGTTGACGCGCGTGCCGCGTAGCGCGAACCCGCTTGGCGGGGAGGACCGCGCCGCGGGCGCGGAATGACCTCCTTCGCATCGCATCGACCGGGGCGCCGGCGCAATCTCCAACTTCTCGGCAATTCTCCCCACCCATCGGGCACTTATGGGGGCGCGCGCCTACGCGGCTGCCTGCTGATTTCCGCGACTGTGTTCCCGTCAGTTGGGGAGCCGACGCTTGGGAGCAGCAATGGGGAATGTCACACCGGACCACGCCGTCGCTGGCGACGAGCTAGGCGATAGGGCGACACCTGCAGGCAACGACGAACAGCCGAAGAAGTCTTGAGGACTGGCGGCCGACCCCGCCTAGACCGCTCCAGCGGTGGGGCGCCGGCGGCGTCACCATGTCGGTCAGGCGACCAGCGCTCCCGCCAGCGCGTTCTCGACGTCCTTGCGCGAGGCGGCAGGAGCCTCGGTGAGCATCGATCCGAAGGTCCGCGGATCCCAGTCGAGCCCCAGTGCGGCATTGGCCTCCGTGAGCACGGCGACGAAACGGTCGACGGGACCGAACGCGAGCATCCCGCTAAGCAGGCGTGCGCCACGCACGCCGCGCTGCGATGTGCCGACGAGCTTCACGGCGCCGCGGGCGTTGATGCTGTACTCGCCGGGGCAGTACTCGCCGGGCACCTCGCCCAGTCGGGCATCGACGCCGAGCCCGCGTAGCGCGTCGACGATCGTCCTGCCCGCCTGCGCGAAGAACGCGGTCGGGTCGGCATGCGCCTCCTCGCGCTCGACGAGGTCGAAGACGAGGCACGTCTCGTCGTACGCGACGGCGCGGCCGCCAGTCGGGCGGATCGCGGGCGTGAACGCGAGTCGTTCCGCCGCCGCCACGGCGACCTCGTAGCCGGGCATCAGGCTCTCCCGCCGGGTCAGTGCGAGCGTCGGCACCGGTGTGTAGAGGCGGAGCAACCGCTGAGGGCCCGCTCCGGTCGCGACTTCGCGCAGCAGTTCGACTGAGCGCGCGAGGTCATCGTTCGACGCCGACGGCTGCCGGATCACCCGGCCGGGAACCACGGGAAGCCGGGGAGAGGAGGTCACCATCGGCGTCAGGGGATGAAAGTGAACACGAACTGCAGCACCAGATACACCGCGCCGGAAATGCCGAGGCCCAGGGCGATCCCCGAGCGGAGGCGCCCCGGGCGGCGCGGAAGCCCGATCAGGGCGAGCACGACGGCGCCCGCGTACAGCAGGAAGAGGGCGACGTCGATCGCCATCGACACCGGCTGCGGCAGGGTCGCATCGCTGGACACGGCGTACGCCACCGAGAGTCCGATGTAGCGGAGCACCTCCAGGGCGAAGGCTGCCGAGGCCAGGACGACCGCGGTGGTCGCGATCCCGGCGCCCTTCGCCGGATTCTGCGGAGCGGCTGCGCCCGGGTCGCCGTTCGCCGGGTATCCGTATCCCGGGTATGTCGGCGCGAGCGGCTGAGCCGGCGCGGGTCTCACGTCCCCGACGGGCGGCACGAATCCGGGGGCCGGAGGTTGGTGAGGCATGCCGGCGGGCGCGGCCCCGGGATGCAGGTTCGCGACCGGCGGCTGAGGCGCGGAGAAGGGCTGCTGCGGATCCGTCATGCTGAGAACGTACCGCTCCTGCACGGCGGCGACGCGAACGGACGGGGCGACCCTCCGGCCGGGTTCGCCGGGGGTTGCGCCGGGCGTGCTCAGCCCCAGTGCGCGGGTGAGGGGAGCCTGTGGTAGCGCACGTCGATGCCCTCCGCGCCGACCGAGGCCGTGCAGTAGAGCAGCGACTGCGTCGGGTACCCGTGCGGGCGGTTGTCGCGGATGATCGCGCGGTCGTCGGCCGGATCCAGTTCCGCGGTCGTCGCGAGCAGCCGGATCCAGGACTGCGGCCAGTCCCCATCCTGCGTCGGATGCGCGCGGAACTCGGGCAGCCAGCGCGCGATGCGTGCGGTGTCGGCGTCGTCGAGGTCCGAGTGCGCGATCATGTGCACCCCGGCCGGCACCGGGGTCTCGCGCAGCACGGTGCCGTCCCAGGACAGCACGCGGGCGCCATCGGGGGAGACCTCGAGAAGATTGAAGCCGTGCATGCGCTCCGAGCCGGTCGGTGAGACGCCGGCCACGGACGCCAGTGCGAGAGTGCCGCGGGAGACGGCGAGCTCGTCGGGCAGGTCGAGCACGTCGGCGCGGTTCAGCAGCACGGCCAGCCGGTGCGACGCCGGATCGACGGCGAGCCAGGCCCCGCCGGCGCGGCGGTCGCGGATTCCGGCGACACCCGGGCGATCCGGCCACCACTCGCCCAGTGCATCCCATTCGCGCAGCGGATCCTCGTCTCGCACGGCCAGCAGCCGCGCCCCCGTCCCGTCGACCTCGATCACGACCGTGCACACGGGATCAGTCTAGGCAGGGCACCGGAGGGGGAGGCCGTGTTCGCGGCGTTGTGCAGGTCGCTCGCGCCGTCGTGCAGGGCGAAGGCGCGAGAAGGAGCCGTCCGGGGCCCGAAACGGGCGCATCTGACGCGATTTCCCTGCGGAACGACGGGGGATCCCTGCATAACGGCGGGCCACGGGATGCCGATGGCAGAATCGAGGGATGGACATCGTGGTGGGGGTCTCCGGCGGCATCGCGGCGTACAAGGCGGTGCAGCTCGTGCGGCTCCTGGTGAAGGCCGGGCACGCGGTCACCGTCGTCCCCACCGAGGATGCGCTGCGCTTCGTGGGGGCGCCGACGTGGGAGGCGATCAGCCGCAACCCGGTCACCACGAGCGTGCACGATGACGTGGCGAAGGTGCGCCACGTCGCACTCGGCCAGGGCGCCGATCTGGTGGTGGTCGCCCCCGCCACGGCGAACACGATCGCTCGCATGGCGGCGGGCATCGCCGACAACCTGCTCGGAACCACACTGCTGGCGACGACCGCGCCCGTGCTCATCGCCCCCGCGATGCACGCCGAGATGTGGGCGCACCCCGCGACGCAGGCGAACATCCGCACGCTCGCCGGGCGCGGAGTGCACCTGATCGGGCCGGACGACGGCGAGCTCGCCGGCGGCGACAGCGGACCGGGCCGGATGAGCGAGCCCGAGGCGATCGCCGAGGCCGCGCTGCGCCTGCTCGCCCCGCAGGACCTCGCCGGCCTCGCCGTCGCGGTCTCCGCGGGGGGCACCCGCGAGCCGATCGACCCCGTGCGCTACCTCGGCAACCGCTCCAGCGGGCGGCAGGGCGTGGCCCTCGCCGTCGAGGCGGCGACCCGCGGCGCCGAGGTCGAGCTCGTCGCGGCGAACCTCACGGGCGACGTCCTCGCCGAGGCGGGACATCCGCGGATCCGGATCCGTCGTGTCGCGACGGCCGCGGAGCTCGCGACCGCGATGAAGGACGCCGCCGCCCGTGCGGATGCCGTGGTCATGGCGGCGGCGGTCGCCGATTACCGGCCCGCGCAGGCCGCCGCGCACAAGCTCACCAAGGAGGACGGGATCTTCGAGCGCATCGACCTCGTCGAGAACGAGGACGTGCTGGCGGCCCTCGGCGCGGCTCGCCGCGAGGGCAGGGCGCCGGAGGGGCAGGTCATCGTCGGCTTCGCCGCGGAGACCGCCACGGATCCTGCCGCCCGGCGCGAACGCGCCCGCCGCAAGCGGGAGCGCAAGGGCGCCGATCTGCTCGCCGTGAACCTGGCCGACGCCGAGCACGGCTTCGAGAAGCACGACAACGCCGTGGAGGTCATCGGTCCGGACGGAGCTGTGATCGCGACGGCCGCGGGGTCGAAGCGTGCCGTGGCTGCGGCGCTCTGGGACGCCGTGGTCGCACTGCGCGGCTGAGACCCACGTCCGCTCCAGGCTGGCGCCTGCGTGCGACCAGGAGTACAGTTTTCGTATTGTAAAAGTCAAGTTTCACAGAATGGAATGAAATGAACGCTCCGCTGCCCACCCCTGGCCCGCGCGAGATCGCGCCGGAGCTGGCGCGCTCGTGGCTCCTGGTCGCGGCGACGAGGCCGGAGACGTTCGACGACGCGGCGCGTTCGCATGCCGACGCCGTGGTGCTCGACGTGGAGGACGCCGTCGACGCCAGCCACAAGGACTCCGCGCGCGACGACGTCGTGCGCTGGTTGCACGGCGCCGACGAGAACGGCAACCCCCACCGCGCCTGGGTGCGCATCAACGACGCGACGAGCGAGCACTGGTCCCCGGATCTGGACGGGTTGCGCGACGCTCCGGGGCTGCAGGGCGTCATGCTCGCCAAGACCGAGTACGGCGGCCAGGTCATGGACACGTTCAATCGCCTGGGCGCGAAGGTGCCCGTGGTCGCGCTCGTGGAGTCGGCCGTCGGCATCGAGAACGCCACCGAGATCGCCCGGGCGAAGGGCGTCTTCCGGCTCGCCTTCGGCAGCGGCGACTTCCGCCGCGACACCGGCATGTCGGCCGACCGCGAGGCCATGGCCTACCCGCGGGCGCGCCTGGTGATCTCCAGCCGCGCGGGCGGGCTTCCCGGCCCGATCGACGGCCCGACCGTCGGATCCAGCCACCCGATCCTGCGCGAGCAGTCGGCCATCACGGTGTCGATGGGCATGACCGGCAAGCTCTGCCTGCAGGCCGACCAGACCCCCGTCGTGAACGAGGTCATCAGCCCCACCCGCACCGACGTGGAGTGGGCCTACGAGTTCCTCGAGGACTTCGACGCGCGTGGCCGCATCGTCCGCGACGGCAGTGACCTGCCCCGCCTCGGCCGCGCCCGCAAGATCATGCAGCTCGCCGAGGCCTTCGGCGTGCTGCCCACCCGCTGACCCCCATCCGAACGGAGACATCATGACCACTCGCCTCGCCGCCGGCGACACCGCGCCCGCCTTCGCCCTCGACGACGCCGACGGCGCTCGCGTCTCGCTCGAGGACTACCGCGGACGCAATGTCGTCGTGTACTTCTACCCCAAGGCCGCGACCCCCGGCTGCACCACCGAGGCCTGCGACTTCCGCGACAGCCTGTCGTCGCTCGACGCCGCCGGCTACTCCGTGATCGGCGTCTCGCCCGACGAGGTCGCCGACATCCGCGCCTTCTCCGACGCCGAGGGCCTGACCTTCCCGCTGCTCGCCGACACCGACGCCGCCGTGGCGCAGGCGTGGGGCGTGTGGGGGGAGAAGACCGTGGGCGATCGCACCTTCGACGGCGTCATCCGCTCCACGTTCGTGCTGGACGGCGACGGCGTCGTGCAGCGCGCCGAATACGGCGTCGACGCCTCGGGCCACGTGGCGCGCCTGCGCGCCGAGCTCGGCGTCTGACGCGAGCCCGTCGCCCGGATCACGTCGTGCAGAGCGCATCTCCGGAGATCACTGGGGGTGCGCTCTTCGCGTCCTCCGTGCGACGATCGGCACACGGTGCGACGATCGGCACACGGTGCGACGATCGGCACACGGATCCACGTCAACACGTGTGCTGATCGTGACAGGGTGTGCCGATCGTGACGCCGGTCTGGGGCCCGATCGGGGAACTTTCGCGGATCTGCTTGACTTCCTCGGATCCGGTCCGCACAATAGTTACACATGCTGAAACAACAGTTCCGGCATACGGAAAGTCATCCACTGGATGAGATCAGATCCTGTCGATAGGATCCGACCGTATAGCCCTTACACGCCGGATGCCAGCATGGCCTGAGGATCGAAGATGTTGCTCGAGGAGTTCAACTCCACCGGCCGCGCCGACGCCATCGCCGCCGTGAAGCCCGCACTGGACATCGTCCGCTGGATCGACGCGATCGTCGACGGCCGCCCGTACGCCTCGGTCGACGCGCTCTCCGCCGCCGCCCTCGAGGTCGCAGCGCCGCTCGCCGAAGCCGAGCTGGACGGGGCGCTCGCGCACCACCCGCGCATCGGCGCCAAGGTCGACGGCACCAGCGCCGAAGCCGCGCACTCGCGTCGCGAGCAGCCGAGCGTCGACGAGGTCACGGCCGCGGCGCTCGCCGAGGGCAACCGCGCCTACGAGGAGCGGTTCGACCGCGTTTTCCTCATCCGCGCGGCCGGCCGCAGCGCCGAGGACATCCTGGCCCTGCTGCAGGAGCGGCTCGGCAACACCGACGAGCAGGAGCTCGCCGTCGTGGATCAGCAGCTGCGCGAGATCGCGGCGCTGCGCCTTGCGGCGGCCATCGAGACTGAAGGAGCGAGCGCATGAGCGTCTCCCACGTGACCACCCACATCCTGGACACCACACTCGGGCGCCCCGCGCCCGGCGTCGCCGTCGTACTCGAGGCCCGAGTCGGCGACGGGTGGTCGGGGATCGGTACGGGCCTCACCGATGCTGACGGGCGGGTGAAAGCGCTCGGCCCGGAGCGGCTGGAGAGCGGTGCCTACCGCCTCCGGTTCGACACCGCGGCCTACTTCGCCGGCATCAAGACGGACACCTTCTTCCCGGAGGTGGTGCTGACCTTCCAGGTCGACGCCGAGCAGGCGCACTATCACGTGCCGCTGCTGCTCAGTCCGTTCGCCTATTCCACCTACCGAGGAAGCTAAGAGGAATCCGACATGACCAGCATCATCCTGGGCAAGAACCAGTACGGCAAGGCCGAGAACCGCGTCGTCCGCATCACCCGCGACACCGACCGCCACGAGATCGAGGACCTGAACGTCACCTCGCAGCTGCGCGGCGACTTCGCCTCGGCGCACTTCGACGGCAACAACGAGCACGTCGTCGCCACCGACACGCAGAAGAACACGGTCTACGCCTTCGCCAAGGACGGCATCGGCAGCCCCGAGGAGTTCCTGCTCCGCCTGGGCAAGCACTTCACCGGCGGCTTCGACTGGGTGACCGGCGGGCGCTGGGCGGCCGAGCAGTACACCTGGCTGCGCATCGAGGGCGACAACGGCGAGCACGACCACTCGTTCGTGCGCGGCGGCACCGAGACCCGCACCGCGGTCGTGCAGATCGACGGCGACGACACCACGATCATCGCCGGCCTGCAGGACCTCACGGTCCTCAAGTCCACCGCGAGCGGCTTCGTCGGCTACCCGAAGGACCCGTACACGACCCTCCCGGAGACCGAGGACCGCATCCTCGCCACCTCGGTGACGGCCAAGTGGCGCTACAACCGCAACGACCTCGACTTCAACGAGGTCTACGCGGACGTCCGCCGCCTCCTCCTCGCCGGCTTCTCGCGCAACTACTCGTACGCCCTGCAGCACACGCTGAAGGAGATGGCCGAGGCCGTGCTCGAGGCGCACCCCGAGATCGACGAGATCCGCTTCTCCACCCCGAACAAGCACCACTTCGTCGTGGACCTGTCGCCGTTCGGCCTGGAGAACCCGAACGAGGTGTTCTTCGCCGCCGACCGTCCCTACGGGCTCATCGAGGCGTCGTTCCTGCGCGACGGCGCCGACACCGACCACTGGTCGTGGGACGGCATCGCCGGCTTCTGCTGAGCGCTGCCGCAACGCCGATACGACATGCGGGGCCCGGTTCGCCGGGCCCCGCATTCGTCGTCTCCGGGCGGTCTCACGCCCTCCGGAACCTTGACAAAGACCCCCTCGCGGGAGGAAACTAGTTACGCATCCTGAAAGAACTATTCCATGATTCGAGATTGTTGGATCCGGAATCGAGCACGAAGCCCGGGCCCCGGAAGGCGACGGGAGGGACGAGGAGGTCCGCCGATGATCGCGAACCCCCGCGATCCCTCAGCCGCGTCCGCCGAAGGGCATCCCGCTCGCGGTGATCGTGAGTGCGCCGATGTTGGCCTCCGCGGGCAGATCCGCCATGAGCAGCACGGTGCGCGCTGCGGCGTCCACGTCGAACGTGGGCTCGACCCTGCGGCTGCCGTCGGCCTGCAGCGCCCCGGAGCCGACGCCGAGCTCGTCCATGATCTCGGTGCGGGTGTTGCCGATGTCGATCTGGCCGCAGGAGATGCGGTGCGGTCGTCCGTCCAGGTCGATCGACCGGGTCAGACCCGTGAGCGCATGCTTGCTCACCGCATAGGCGACCGAGAGTGGGCGGGGCGCCTGCGCGGAGATGGATCCGTTGTTGATGATCCGGCCGCCCTGCGGGCTCTGCGCACGCATCACGCGCATCGCGCCCCGTGCGCACAGCAGAGCGCCGGTGACGTTCACGGCGAGCGTCCGCTCCCAGTCGTCCAGAGCGATGTCGGCTGCCGAGACCGCCGGGCCGAACGCGCCGGCGTTGTTGAACAGCACGTCGACGCGGCCCCACTCCCGCACCACGCGGTCGAAGAGCGCGTCCACCTCGGCCTCGACCGTCACGTCTGTCGGGAGCACCAGCGCGTCCGGATGCCCGGCCGCCGTCTCCGCCAGCGCAGCCTCGCGCCGCCCTGCCAGCGCCACGCGGTAGCCGGCCTCCAGCATCGTTCGCGCCACGGCGCGCCCGATCCCCGATCCTGCACCCGTCACCACGGCGATGCGTCCGCTCATCGTCACTCCTCGAACCTCAGACCCGCTGCGCAACCCGCAGCCACCTACATCTAGCAGATCAGCCCCGCTGCCCGACCGGCAGCCTCCCGATACATCCCACAGAAAGGCCGAAGATGCACGAACAGAGCAGCTCCGCCGCCCTCGGATCCGAGACCCTGGATCACGACCCCGAAGAGACCGCCGAGTGGCTCGAGTCGCTGGATGCGCTCGTCGCCCAGCGCGGCGCCGAGCGTGGCGAGCACATCGTGCGCACGCTGGCCGCCCGCGCCGGTGTGGTCGACGAGCCGAACGCGACCACGGACTACGTCAACACGATCTCGGTCGCCGATGAGCCCGCCTACCCCGGCGATGAGGAGCTCGAGCGCCGCTACCGCGCCTGGATGCGCTGGAACGCCGCGATCTTGGTGCACCGCGCACAGCGCCCCGGCATCGGCGTCGGCGGCCACATCTCCACCTACGCAGGTGCCGCGACCCTGTACGAGGTCGGCTTCAACCACTTCTTCCGCGGCAAGGACCACCCCGGCGGCGGCGACCAGATCTACTTCCAGGGCCACGCCTCGCCCGGCATGTACGCCCGCGCCTTCATGGAGGGCCGCCTCAGCGAAGAGGACCTCGACGGCTTCCGTCAGGAGAAGTCCCGCGAGGGGCATGCCCTGAGCTCCTACCCGCATCCCCGGCTCATGCCGGAGTTCTGGGAGTTCCCGACCGTGTCGATGGGCATCGGCCCGATGAACGCGATCTACCAGGCGCAGTCCAACCGCTACCTGCACAACCGCGGGCTCAAGGACACCAGCGACCAGCACGTATGGGCGTTCCTCGGCGACGGCGAGATGGACGAGCCGGAGAGCCGCGGGCTGCTGCAGCTCGCCGCCAACGACAAGCTCGACAACCTCACCTTCGTCGTGAACTGCAACCTGCAGCGCCTGGACGGCCCGGTGCGCGGCAACGGCAAGATCATCCAGGAGCTCGAGGGCTTCTTCCGCGGTGCGGGCTGGAACGTCATCAAGGTCGTCTGGGGTCGGGAGTGGGATGCCCTTCTCGACGCCGACACCGAGGGTGCGCTGCTGAACGTCATGAACATGACCGTGGACGGCGACTACCAGACGTACAAGGGCGAGTCGGGTGCGTTCATCCGGGAGAACTTCTTCGGACGCGACCCGCGCGCGCTCAAGCTCGCCGAGCACCTCAGCGACGACGAGATCTGGGGCCTCAAGCGCGGCGGTCACGACTACCGCAAGGTGTTCGCGGCCTATCAGCAGTCGATGGAGCACAACGGCAAGCCCACCGTGATCCTCGTCAAGACGGTGAAGGGCTACGGCCTCGGCCCGCGGTTCGAGGCGCGCAACGCCACGCACCAGATGAAGAAGATGACGCTGCAGGACCTCAAGGACTTCCGCGACCACCTGCGCGTGCCGATCAGCGACGAGCAGCTCGATGCGAACCCCTACGAGCCGCCGTACTACCACCCCGGCGCCGACGCCCCCGAGATCCGCTACATGCAGGAGCGTCGCGCGGCGCTCGGCGGGTACCTGCCCGAGCGCCGCCCGAACGCCTCCGGCGAGATCGCCCTGCCCGACCCCAAGGCGTACGAGGTGGCGGCTCGCGGATCCGGCAAGCAGCAGGCCGCGACCACCATGGCGTTCGTTCGGGTGCTGAAGGACCTCATGCGCGACCCCGAGTTCGGCAAGCGCATCGTCCCGATCATCCCCGACGAGGCGCGCACCTTCGGCATGGACGCGTTCTTCCCGACCGCGAAGATCTACAACCCGAACGGGCAGAACTACCTGGCCGTCGACCGTGACATCGTGCTCTCGTACAAGGAGTCGACGGCGGGTCAGATCGTGCACGTCGGCATCAACGAGGCCGGATCCATCGCGGCCTTCACTGCGGCGGGCACCGCGTACGCTACGCACGGCGTGCCGCTCGTGCCGGTGTACGTGTTCTACTCGATGTTCGGGTTCCAGCGCACCGGCGACTCCCTCTGGGCGGCAGCCGACCAGATGACGCGCGGCTTCCTGATCTCGGCGACCGCCGGGCGCACCACGCTCACCGGCGAGGGGCTGCAGCACGCCGACGGGCACTCGCCGCTTCTCGCGGCGACGAACGCCGCGGTGATCACGTATGACCCCGCGTTCGGCTACGAGATCGGCCACATCATGCGCGCCGGCATCGAGCGCATGTACGGCGCGGACTCGACCGACCGCAACTACATCTACAACCTCATGGTCTACAACGAGCCGATCGTGCAGCCGGCCGAGCCCGAGAACGTCGATGTGGCGGGGATCCTGGGCGGCATCCACCGGATCGCCCCGGTCGAGGCGCCCAAGGCGCACCTGCTCGCGTCGGGCATCGGCGTGACCTGGGCGCAGGAGGCGCAGCAGCTCCTCCGCGACGACTGGGGCGTGGACGCCGACGTCTGGTCGGTGACCAGCTGGACCGAGCTGCGCCGCGACGCGGTCGCCGCCGAGGAGGACGAGTTCCTCGGGCGCGGCGCACGGGAGCCGTTCGTGCGGCAGCAGCTCGCGGACGCGCACGGCCCGATCGTGGCGGTCAGCGACTACGCGAAGGACCTGCCGGACCAGATCCGCCAGTTCGTCCCGAATGACTGGGCGACCCTGGGCGCCGATGGCTTCGGCTTCTCGGACACCCGCGCCGCCGCCCGCCGGTACTTCAAGATCGACGGCCCCTCGGTCGTCGTGCGGACGCTGCAGCTGCTCGCGAAGCGGGGCGAGATCGACGCATCGGTCCCTGCGCAGGCGGCCGAGAGGTACCGTCTGCTCGACGTGAACGCCGGAACGAGCGGCACCGACGCGGAGTGACGCTGGAGGAGGCGCCGGACGAGATCCGGCGCCTCCTTGCGTCGTCGAGCGAGCCCCGGCGCACCCGGAGCCTCCCGGGGGTCGTCGAGCGAGCACCGGCGCGGCCGGAGTCTCCCGGGGGTCGTTGAGCGAGCACCGGCGTAGCCGGAGTTTCCCCGTGGTCGTTGAGCGAGCCCCGGCGCAGCCGGAGCCTCCCCGGGGCCGTTGAGCGAGCGCCGGCACCAGCCGGAGCGAGACGAAACGCGGCACCCGCTCGCCCGGTTCCCTGGTCGCGAGGCGCCCTCTCCCCGTGCTCGCTGGTCGCTTATCGCCCCTTCCCGCTGCCGCAAGGGGCGATAAGCGACCAGCGAGCGTCACCGCCCTCTCGCTGGTCGCGGGACCCTTGCGCTGTGTTCCCTGGCCGGGGATGCCTCACCTGGGCGCTCGCGCGCCCCGGCTCAGGCCTCCAGGTCAGCGGCGATGGCGGAGGCGGCCTCGCGCAGCAGCGGCACGGCGCGCTGTGCGAACTCCTCGGTCACGCGCGCGATCGGACCGGAGACCGAGACCGCGGTCGGGGTGGGGGCGCCGGGCACGGCCATCGCGTAGCAGCGCACGCCGATCTCCTGCTCCTGCTCGTCGATCGAGTACCCGCGCTCGCGGATCAGATCCAGCTCCGCCAGCAGCGCGTCCACGGTGCCGATGCTGTACGAGGTGGGGGTCGTCATGCCGGTGCGCCCGACGATGCCGCGCACGACGTCGTCGTCGAGCTGGGCGAGGATCGCCTTGCCGACGCCGGTGTCGTGCACGTTGGCACGGCGGCCGACCTCGGTGAACATGCGCATGGAGTGCTGCGAGGGTACCTGGGCGACGTACACGACCATGTCGCCGTCGAGCACGGCCATGTTGGCGCTCTCGCCGAGTGCGTCCACGAGGGTCTTCAGCTGCGGGCGGGCGAGCGCGCCGAACTGGCGGGATGCTCCCTCGCCGATGCGGATCAGGCGCGGCCCGAGCGCGTAGCGGCGGTTCGGCAGCTGGCGCGCGTAGCCGAGCGAGACCAGAGTGCGCAGCAGGCGGTGGATCGTCGGCAGCGGGAGATCCGTCGACGCGGACAGCTCGCTCAGCGTGACATCGCCGCCGGCGTCGGTCACGAGCTCGAGCAGCTCGAACACGCGCTCGACGGACTGCACGCCCGATCCCGCAGCCCTGCCGGTCTTCGGCTCCGTGTCCTTCACGCCCGTGATGCTCGGATTCTCCGCCATGTCAGCTCCCGTCCTTGGGTAATTCCATCATGCGAGAGTCCCGAGCCGGAAATCCGAGAGGATTCGAATCTCATCTTGCGCGAAACTTCCACGATAGAGATAATAGTGTCCACAATACGAAACTTGTAAAGAGTTCATCACCGCAACAGCGCCCGAGGCCTCCGCCCGGGACGCCTCGATGAGGAGGAATCATGGCGAACCCGGGTCCCGGAAATTCGATCACGCTGCGCATCGACGCGCCGTCCAACTTCACCGTCACGAGCGAGCTCGCCGCGGCCGCCGCTGCCGCCGGCGCCGTCGTGACCGCGCTCGACGTCGTCGAGTCGCACCCGGCGACCATCGTCGTCGACCTGACCTGCAACACCACCGGTGAGGAGCACGCCGACCAGGTGCGCGACGCGATCGACGCCCTCGAGGGCGTCACGGTCCGCCTGGTCAGCGACCGCACGTTCCTGATGCACCTCGGCGGCAAGCTCGAGGTCGTGCCTCGGGTGCCGCTGCGCAACCGCGATGACCTGTCCCGTGCGTACACGCCCGGCGTCGCCCGCGTCTGCATGGCCATCGCCGAGGACAAGAGCAAGGCCCGCCAGCTCACCGTCAAGCGCAACACGATCGCGGTCGTCACCGACGGCACGGCCGTGCTGGGACTGGGCGACATCGGCCCCGAAGCGGCACTGCCCGTCATGGAGGGCAAGGCCGCGCTGTTCAAGCAGTTCGCGAACGTCGACGCCTGGCCCGTCTGCCTCGACACCAAGGACACCGAGGAGATCATCAAGATCGTCAAGGCGATCGCCCCGGTCTACGGCGGCGTGAACCTCGAGGACATCGCGGCTCCGCGCTGCTTCGAGATCGAGGCCCGTCTGCGCGACGAGCTCGACATCCCCGTCTTCCACGACGACCAGCACGGCACCGCGATCGTCACGCTCGCCGCCCTGCAGAACGCGCTCAAGGTCGTCGACAAGACGATCGGCGAGGTGCGGATCGTCGTCTCTGGCGTCGGCGCCGCCGGCAACGCGATCGTGCAGCTGCTGCTCGCCGAGGGGGCCGTCGACATCGTGGCCTGCGGCCGCAACGGCGCGATCAACCGCGACGAGGAGTACACCGACGCGCACCGCATCGAGCTCGCCGCCACGACCAACCCCCGCGGGGTCAAGGGCACCCTCAAGGAGGTGCTCGTCGGCGCGGACGTGTTCATCGGCGTGAGCGCCCCGAACGTGCTCGACGAGAACGACATCGCCGGCATGGCCGACGACGCGATCGTGTTCGCGATGGCGAACCCCACCCCCGAGGTCGACCCGATCCTCGCGTCCAAGCACGCGGCGGTCGTCGCCACCGGGCGCAGCGACTTCCCGAACCAGATCAACAACGTGCTGGCGTTCCCCGGCTTCTTCCGGGGCCTCCTCGACGCGGGCGTGTCGGACATCACGCCGCCTATGCTGGTCGCAGCCGCGCAGGCGATCGCGGACCGCGTCGGCGATGACGAGCTCAACGCGAGCTTCATCATCCCCAGCGTGTTCGACCCGCTCGTGGCGGGCGCCGTCGCCGAGGCGATCGTGCGCGTCGTCGAGTCGTCGAAGGAGTGAGCCCTTTGTCCGCAGGCACCCTGGGCGAGGCCGACCTCGCTGACATCGACGCCCGCCTCTCCGGCACCGACACGTTGCTCACCACCGAGTACCCCGGTGACGACGGATCCCGTCAGCCCGTGCACACGCTGTACGTGCCCGCCGACCGGTTCCGGCTCGACCTGCCGGCGCAGTTCGGCCAGGCGGCCGCGCAGGCCGTCGCCGACTTCGGCGGCACGGTGGCACTGGCCCAGGCCGTCGGCCTCGGCGCGCTCGCGGCCGAGCTCGCGCCCCTCGTGGACGAGAAGCTCGTCGCCGAGCCGATCGAGGACCTGCGCCTCGACTTCGAGGACGGCTACGGCGCCCGAGGTGACGACGAGGAGGACGCGGACGCGATCCTCGCCGCCGAGCGGGTCGCCCAGGCCGTCGCCGCCGGCGTCGCGCCCCCGTTCATCGGCATCAGGTTCAAGTGCTTCGAGGCGCCCACGCGCCGGCGCGGGATCCGCACGCTCGACCTGTTCCTGTCGACGCTGGTCGCGAACGGCCCGCTGCCCGACGGCCTCGTGCTGACGCTGCCCAAGGTCGCCACCGTCGAGCAGGTCGAGGCCATGGTCTCGCTGTGCGAGCTGTTCGAGGAGCGCCTCGGGCTGCCCGCGGGTCGGCTTCGCTTCGAGGTGCAGATGGAGACGCCGCAACTCATCGTCGCGGCGGACGGATCCGTCCCCGTCGCGACGCTCCTGCACCGCGCCGACGGCCGGGTGAGCGCCCTGCACTACGGCACCTACGACTACAGCGCCTCTCTGCAGATCGCCGCGGCGTACCAGTCCATGGAGCACCCGGCCGCCGACTTCGCCAAGCAGGTCATGCAGGTGGCCGTCGCCGAGACCGGCGTGCGGATCTCCGACGGATCCACCAACGTGATCCCCGTCGGCGATCATGACCACGTCATCGCGGCGTGGAAGCTGCACGCCCGCCTGGTGCGGCGCTCGCTCGAGCGCGGCTACTACCAGGGCTGGGACCTGCACGCCGCGCAGCTGCCCACCCGGTACCTCGCGACCTACGCGTTCTACCGCGAGGGGTTCGCCGCGGCCGCCAAGCGGCTGGACAACTACCTGCACGGCAGCGACGCCACGATCATGGACGAGCCGGCGACGGCCCGTGCTCTGGCGCGGTTCGTCGTGCGCGGCCTGGAGTGCGGTGCGCTCACGGCGGACGAGGTCCGCTCCGCGACCGGATCCGAGCCTGCGGAGCTGGTCCGCCTCGCACACCCGAAACTCGCCACGACTCTCGCCACGAAGGAGGCCTGATGTCCTACTACACCCCCGCCGGTGGCCTGCCCCCGCAGACCGATCTGCTCACCGACCGCGCCGTCGTCAAGCTCGCGTACACCTTCATCCCGAAGGGCGTGCTGCGCGATATCGTGACCAGCAGCCTGCCCGGGTTCACGGACACCCGCGCGTGGATCCTGGCGCGTCCGACCCCGAGCTCGGCGCAGACCTTCTCGCAGCTCATCGTCGAGATCGCGCCGGGAGGCGGGGCCGCGAAGCCCGAGCCCGAGGCCGGGGTCGAGGGTGTCGTCTTCGTCACCGCCGGTGAGCTCACGCTGACGCTCGACGGCGCCACGCACGTGCTCGAGGAGGGCGGCTACGCGTTCCTCGCGCCGGGTGCGGAATGGTCGCTGCGCAACGAGGGATCCGAGCGCACCAGCTTCCACTGGATCCGCAAGGCCTACGAGTACCTCGACGGCATCGACGCCCCCGCGTCGTTCGTCACGAGCGACAAGGACATCGAGCCGGTCTCGATGCCCGACACCGATGACGTCTGGGCCACCACCCGCTTCTCCGACGCGAGCGACATGGCGCACGACATGCAGGTGAACATCGTCACCTTCAAGCCGGGCGGATCCATTCCGTTCGCCGAGACGCACATCATGGAGCACGGTCTGTTCGTGCTGCAGGGCAAGGCCGTCTACCGCCTCAACGACGATTGGGTGGAGTGCGAGGCCGGCGACTACATGCTGCTGCGCGCATTCTGCCCGCAGGCCTGCTACGCCGGCGGTCCCGAGGACTTCCGCTACCTGCTCTACAAGGACATGAACCGTCAGATCCGCCTGACCTGACGTCCGTCCCGAGCCGGTCGAAGGGCCCTGCGAACGCCGCTCCCCAGGGGCGGCGTTCGTCGTATCGGCGTGCGCGAGCTCCCCAGGGGCTCGTCATGTTCGGCGTTTGGTGCTGCTCGCTGGTCGCGTGTGGCCCCTTCCCGCGAGGTCAAGGGGCGACACGGGACCAGGGAAGGTCACCGCACGACGGCACCGCCCGGAGCTCACCGCTCGCTGGGTGCGCGCAGAGGAGGGCGAGAGCAGGGGGACCCGAGAGGATCCCGGATCCGAGCCGTTGACATCCGCACCGCCGCGGCCTAAACTTTCATCAATCAAGATTTTATTTCCGCAATTCGGAATTAGCCCGATAACCGAGACAGACATCAAGGACGATCTCATGAGCTACACCGTCAACGCCTCGATCCTTCTGACCGAGCTGCCGATCCTGGAGCGCCCGGCCGCCGCGAAGGCCGCCGGCTTCGACGCCGTGGAGTACTGGTGGCCGTTCGCCGTCGCCGTGCCCGCGCAGGAGGAGGTCGACGCGTTCGTCGCCGCGATTCAGGACGCCGGGGTGCAGCTGACCGGACTGAACTTCTTCGCCGGCGACATGCCGGGCGGCGACCGCGGCCTGGTGTCGTGGGTCGGCCGTGAGGACGAGTTCGCCGCCAACATCGACGTCGTCGTCGCGATCGGGCGCCGCCTCGGGACGAAGGCGTTCAACGCCCTCTACGGCAACCGCATCGAGGGCGTCGACGCGAAGGCGCAGGACGACCTCGCCGTGAAGAACCTCGCCGCCGCGGGCCGCGCGGTCGCCGAGCTCGGCGGCATCGTCCTGCTCGAGCCGGTCTCGGGCATGGAGACCTACCCGCTGAAGACCGCTGCGGATGCGCTCGCGATCATCGCGCGCGTGAAGGACGAGGAGGGCGTGGACAACGTCCGCCTGCTCGCCGACTTCTACCACCTCGCCGTCAACGGCGACGACGTCGCAGCCCTGATCGCCGGTCACGCTGCCGAGTTCGGCCACATCCAGATCGCCGACGCCCCCGGCCGCGGCGAGCCCGGCACCGGCGAGCTGCCGCTCGCGCAGTGGATCGCCGACGCCCAGGACGGCGGCTACGCCGGCGTCATCGGTCTCGAGTACAAGGCCACTCAGGCGGATCCGTTCGCCTGGATCACCCCCGCGGCCGCACAGGCCTGACCCCACCAGACTTCCCGCGAAGGAGCGAAGACATGACCCGCATCGCATTCATCGGCCTCGGCATCATGGGCCTGCCCATGGCCACCAACCTCGTCACCGCTGGCTACGACGTCGTCGGCTACAACCGCAGCCAGGAGGCGATCGATAAGCTCGTCGCCGCCGGCGGCTCGGGCGCCACCGGCATCGCCGACGCGGTGAAGGACGCCGACGTCGTCATCACGATGGTCCCGGACTCCCCGGACGTGGCCGGTGTGGTGCAGGGCCCGGACGGGGTCTTCGCGAACGCCAAGGCCGGCGCGCTCTGGATCGACAACTCGTCCATCCGTCCCGACGTGGCCAAGGAGCTCGCCGAGGAGGCCGTCGCCGCAGGCCTCGGCGTCGTCGACGCCCCGGTCTCCGGCGGTGAGCAGGGCGCGATCGACGCCGTCCTCTCGATCATGGTCGGCGGATCCCCGGATGACTTCGCCAAGGCCGAGCCGGTCCTGAACGCGATCGGCAAGACCATCGTGCACGTCGGCCCCGCCGGCGCCGGCCAGACCGTGAAGGCTGCCAACCAGCTCATCGTCGCCGTGAACATCCAGGCGCTCGCCGAGGCGGTCACGTTCCTCGAGGCGTTCGGCGTCGACACCGATGCAGCGCTGAAGGTTCTCGGCGGAGGACTCGCCGGATCCAAGGTCCTCGACCAGAAGGGCCAGAAGATGCTGAACCGCGACTTCGCGCCCGGCTTCCGCCTCGCCCTCCACAACAAGGATCTGGGCATCGTCACGTCGGCTGCGCGCTCGGTCGGGGTCACCGTCCCGCTCGGCGCCGCTGTCGCACAGCTCGTGAACGCGCTCGTCGCCCGCGGCGACGGCGGCCTGGACCACTCGGGCCTGTTCAAGCTCACCACCGAGCTCTCCGGCCGCGACTGACGCGCCGACTCCCACACACGAACTTTCTCCCAAGGAGCACTCCCATGACCCGCATGCGTGCAGTCGATGCGATCGTCCAGATCCTGATCAAGGAAGGCGCGGACGAGGCATTCGGCCTCCCCGGCGCCGCCATCAACCCCCTCTACTCCGCGATCCGCGCCAACGGCGGCATCCGGCACACCCTGGCCCGCCACGTCGAGGGCGCCAGCCACATGGCCGACGGCTACAGCCGCACCGGCGACGGCCGCATCGGCGTCTGCCTGGGCACCTCCGGCCCCGCCGGCACCGACATGATCACGGGCCTGTACGCGGCGATCGCCGACTCCATCCCGATGCTCTGCATCACCGGCCAGGCTCCGGTGGCGAAGCTCGACAAGGAGGACTTCCAGGCCGTCGACATCGCGTCGATCGCGAAGCCGGTCACGAAGTTCGCCAAGACCGTCCTCGAGGGCGCGCAGGTTCCCGGCGTCTTCCAGTCCGCGTTCCAGATCATGCGCTCCGGCCGTCCCGGACCGGTGCTCATCGACCTGCCCTTCGACGTGCAGATGACCGAGATCGAGTTCGACATCGACACCTACGAGCCGCTGCCCGTGGCCAAGCCCGTCGCCACCCGTGCGCAGGCCGAGAAGGTGCTCGACATGCTCGTCGCAGCGAAGCACCCCGCGATCATCGCCGGTGGCGGCATCGTGAACTCCGGCGCCTCGGAGAAGCTCGTTGAGCTCGCCGAGACCCTGGGCGTGCCCGTGTTCCCGACCCTGATGGGCTGGGGCGTGCTCCCGGACGACCACCCGCTCGCCGCGGGCCTGGTCGGCATCCAGACCTCGCAGCGCTACGGCAACGCGAGCTTCCTGGAGAGCGACTTCGTGCTGGGCATCGGCAACCGCTGGGCGAACCGCCACACCGGCGGCCTGGACACCTACCGCAAGGGCCGCACCTTCGTGCACGTCGACATCGAGCCCACCCAGATCGGCCGCGTCTTCGCGCCCGACTACGGCGTGGTCTCCGACGCGGGCGCGTTCATCGACGTCCTGCTCGAGGCCGCTCGCGAGCGCGTCGCCGAACTGCCCGACTACAACGGCTGGGCCGAGGAGTGCCGCGACCGCAAGGCGCGCCTGCAGCGCAAGACCAACTTCGACAACGTGCCGATGAAGCCGCACCGCGTGTACCAGGAGATGCTGACCGCGTTCGACCGCGACACCACCTTCGTCACCACGATCGGCCTCTCGCAGATCGCGGGCGCGCAGCTGCTGCACGTCTACGGCCCGCACAAGTGGATCAACGCCGGTCAGGCCGGCCCCCTGGGCTGGACCGGCCCCGCCGCTCTCGGCGTCGTGCGCGGCAAGCCGGGCGAGCAGGTCGTCGCGCTCTCGGGCGACTACGACTTCCAGTTCATGATCGAGGAGCTCGCCGTGGGCGCGCAGCACAAGCTGCCTTACATCCACGTCGTGGTCAACAACAGCTACCTGGGCCTGATCCGCCAGTCGCAGCGCGGCTTCGAGATGGACTACGAGGTGTCGCTGGCGTTCGACAACGTGAACACGCCGCAGGACTCGTCCTCGATCGCCACCGGCTACGGCGTGGACCACGTCAAGGTCGCCGAGGGCCTGGGCGCCAAGGCGCTGCGCGTCGAGCGTCCCGAGGACCTCGCCGCGGGCTTCGCCGAGGCGCAGCGCCTGCGTGACGAGTTCCAGGTGCCGGTGGTCGTCGAGGTCATCCTCGAGCGCGTCACCAACATCGCCATGGGCGCCGACCTCGACACGATGAACGAGTTCGAGGACCTCGCGACGTCGCCCGCCGACGCCCCCGAGGCCATCTACGCGCTGCTCGACTGAAACAGCCGTCCGTCGACCCGTAGCCTGTAGGCGAAGCCGACGAGCCGGAAGTAGAAAGGCCACCATGCGCATCCTGATCGCCTCGGACAAGTTCAAGGGCTCCGCCACGGGCCCGGAGGTCGCCGCCGCGCTCGCGGCGGGGATCACCGCGACCGCGCCGGGGACCGCCATCGACGCGGTCCCCGTCGCGGACGGCGGGGAGGGCACGGTCGACGCCGCCCTCGCTGCCGGGTTCGAGGCGGTCACCGCGACGGTGACGGGGCCCACGGGCCGGCCCGTCGCCGCGCGCTTCGGCGTGCGGGGTGCGCAGGCCATCATCGAGATGGCCGCGGCGAGCGGACTCGACCAGCTGCCCGGTGGCGTCAAGGACGCGCTCGGCGCCACCAGCCGCGGAACCGGTGAGCTGATCGCGGCGGCGCTGGACCACGGCGCGACCAGCATCGTGCTCGGCATCGGCGGCAGCGCCAACACCGACGGCGGCGCGGGCATGCTGCAGGCGCTCGGCGTCTCGCTGCGGGACGCCGACGGGAAGGAGCTGCCCGGAGGCGGCGGGGCGCTCGCGCGCGTCGCCGAGGTGGATGTGACGGATCTGGATCCGCGTCTCGCCGGGGTCGAGATCGTGCTCGCGAGCGACGTCGACAACCCGCTGCTCGGCGAGCGTGGCGCTCCGGCGGTGTTCGGCCCGCAGAAGGGGGCGAGCCCGGAGGACGTGGCCGTGCTCGACGCGGCTCTGGCGCGCTACGCCGCGCTGCTGGAGCAGCAGCCCGGCATCCGCGCCGCCACGACGCTGCGCGGAGCGGGCGGCGCCGGCGGCGTGGGCTATGCGGCGCTGGCCGCTCTCGGTGCCCGGCGCGAGCCCGGCGTCGAGGTCGTGCAGCGCCTCACGGGGCTCGCCGAGGCGCTCGGCGCCGGCGACTCCAGGGCCGACCTCGTCATCACCGGCGAGGGCAGCCTCGACGACCAGAGCCTGGGCGGCAAGACCCCGCTCGGCGTGGCCGCGGCCGCACGCGCGGCCGGCATCCCGGTCGTCGCGGTGTGCGGGCGCTCCACGCTCAGCGCCGAGGCGGCCAGGGCGGCAGGATTCGAGCGCGTCTATGCGCTCAGCGAGCTGGAGCCGGATCCGGCCCGCAGCATGGCCGAGGCCACAGCTCTCCTCACCGAGGTGGGCCGTCGCATCGGAGCCGAGGTCGGCGAGCTCGTCGCCGTTTGAGCGCCCGCCGTTCGCGCTCCTCACCCCCGGGGTCGTTGCGCGAGGACGACGGATGGTCGTCGAGCGAGGACGCGCAGCGCCCGAGACGAAACGCAGACCGAGACGAAACGCGGTGCCCTCGCGAGATCGCCGCGTTCGTCTCGCTCCTCGCCGTCGCTCGGTGCTCGCTCAACGGCCCCGTGTCCACCCCGCCGCGCTCGTCCCCGTCCGCGTAGGATCGGAGCCCGGGGAACGATCCCGAGGATGTCGTGGACGATCTCGACGATGAGGTGGACGGTCTCGCAAGCGAGGTGGACAGATGAGCGAGCGACCGCTTCTGCGTGATGTGGCCGCCCTCGCCGGCGTCTCGCCGACGACGGCCTCTCATGCGTTCAGCGGGCATCGCCCGGTGTCGGCCGCGACGAAGGCCGCGGTGCTTAAGGCCGCCTTCGACCTCGGCTTCGTGATGGAGCGCGATGCCGGACAGCGCACCGTCGGCCTCCTGCTGCGCCCGCCTGAGGCCATCCCCGGATTCGCGTCCGGCTCCGACGCCTTCACCTCCGTCGCCGGTGCGGTGCTGGTGGCTCTGCTGGGCGCCGGCTTCTCCGTCTCCTCCTTCCTCACGCTCGACGACATCGGAGCTCAGGTCGGCCGGCTCGACGCCTTCGTGCTGTTGCACCCCCGCCGTGGGGACGAGGTGCTCCGTGCGCTCATCGAGCGGGACATCCCGACCGTGACGCTGGATCGGGATCCGGACGACGACGACTTCCCGTGGTGGATCAGTGCCGATCACGTCGCCAATGCGCGCACCCTCCTCGAGCACCTGCTGGAGCGGGGGGCGCAGCGCCCGGCACTGATCGTGGGGTCGACGCAGAACACGTATTTGGAGTCGATCGCCGGCGTTTACGTCCAGGAGATGCGCGCACGGGGGCTGCCCGTGCTGGTGCGGGAGCTGGAGCCGGTGCGCGGACAGCAGGGCGGAGCGGCGGCGGCCGAGTCGCTGCTGCGCACGCCGACGCCGCCCGACGCGTTCCTCACCTCCTCGGACGTGTTCGCGGTGGGAGCGATCGAGGCGGTTCGGTCGCGGGGGCTCCGCGTGCCCGACGACGTCCTCGTCGCGAACATGATGGACAGCGTCATCGCCGAGCGCGCGGTGGTGCCGATCACGGCGATGAAGGCGAACATGCAGATCTGGGCGTCGCAGCTGACGCGGCTGCTGGAGCGTCGGCTGAGCAGCGCTGCACCGCTCACGTCGCACCTGCGGCTCGAGTTCGATCTGGTCGAGCGCGCCTCGACCGGACGGCCGCAGCGGAGCTGAACCGTCCTCGTGATCGCGGGGCTGCGGGGATCGATGGCGCGGGCGCCCGGGAGCCGATCCAAATTATGCAAACGATGTTGCTACGGCCCCGACGGAGAGCGACGATATCTCCATCCGAAATCGGTATTCCGGATTGTGAAATCTAGTGTCGACGGCACTGTCGCCGTCGAGAGGGGTTCAAATCACAATGACATCCAACGACTACGTCCACGTCCCGAGTCGGGCGTCCGAGGGGCTCGATGAGGCGCCCTCCAGCGTGTTCGCGGTGCAGGCGGGCATCAGCCCGCGCCTGTACAACAGCGACCTGGCGCCGACCAACCGCGAGAGCCGGCACTGGAGCGCGTACAGCATCTTCACCCTCTGGGCGAACGATGTGCACAGCCTCGGCAACTACGCCTTCGCGATCGGCCTGTTCTCGCTCGGCCTGACCGGCGGCCAGATCCTCGGCGCGCTCGCGTTCGGCGCACTGTTCCTGTTCCTGCTGCTGAGCCTCTCCGGCTTCATGGGGGAGAAGACGGGCGTGCCGTTCCCGGTGATGAGCCGCATCGCGTTCGGCATCCACGGCGCGCAGATCCCGGCGCTGCTGCGCGGCGGTGTCGCGATCGCCTGGTTCGGGATCCAGACCTATCTGGCCTCGCAGGTGCTGCAGGTCGTGCTGATCGCGATCTTCCCCGGTGTGAAGGAGATGCAGTCCGGATCCTTCCTCGGCCTGTCGGCCCTCGGCTGGATCACCTTCGTCGCCCTGTGGATCATCCAGGTCGTCATCGTCAGCTACGGCATGGAGATGATCCGCAAGTACGAGGCCTTCGCCGGCCCGATCATCCTCGCCACCTTCGTGATCCTGGCCGTGTGGGTGCTGGTGCAGTCCGGCTTCCAGGTGAACTGGGCGCCGACCGAGGCGGCGACCGGAGCCGACGTGTGGATCAAGATGCTCGGCGCCGCCTCGCTGTGGGTCTCGATCTACGGCACGTTCGTGCTGAACTTCTGCGACTTCACCCGCGGCGCGAAGTCCCGGCGAGCGATCGTCAAGGGCAACTTCTGGGGCATCCCGATCAACATGCTCTTCTTCGGCGTGATCGTGGTCGTGCTCACCGGCGGCAGCTTCAGCATCAACGGGAAGCTCATCACGTCGCCGTCCGAGGTCGTCGCCGCGATCCCGAACACGTTCCTGCTCGTGCTCGCCTCGCTCGCGCTCATCGCGCTGACCATCGCGGTCAACCTGATGGCCAACTTCGTGGCGCCCACGTACGCACTGAACAACCTGTTCCCGCGGCATCTGAACTTCCGCCGCGCGGCACTGATCTCCGCCGTCATCGGCATCGTGATCACGCCGTGGAACATGTACAACTCGCCCGTCGTCATCGGCGTGTTCCTCGGGGGTCTCGGCGCCCTGCTCGGCCCGCTGTTCGGCATCATCATGGTCGACTACTGGCTGATCAAGAAGCAGCGCATCAACGTGCCGCAGCTGTACTCCGACTCGCCGATCGGCGAGTACGCCTACGCGAAGGGCTTCAACCCCCGCGCGATCATCGCCCTGGTGATCTCGGGTGCGATCGCCCTGCTGTTCACCTTCCTGCCCGTGTTCAAGACGGTCAGCGACTTCTCGTGGTTCGTCGCCGCAGGATCCGCGGCGATCATCTACGCGATCATCGCCGACCGCAGGGGACCCTTCCACGACGTCGACGGCGCGGAGATCGCCGTCAAGGCCGGCCACTGAGATCCGACGAGGACAACACCCATGCGCATTCTCATCGCGAACGTCAACACCACCGAGGCGATGACCGACGCCATCGCCGAGGCGGCGAGGGCCGTCGCGTCACCGGGCACGGAGATCATCGGCCTGACGCCCGACTTCGGCGCCGAGAGCTGCGAGGGCAACTTCGAGAGCTACCTCGCCGCGATCGCGGTCATGGACAAGGTCGTGCGCTTCGAGGGCGAGTACGACGCGGTCATCCAGGCCGGCTACGGCGAGCACGGACGGGAGGGGCTGCAGGAGCTGCTCACCGTTCCGGTGGTCGACATCACCGAGGCGGCGGCCTCCACGGCCATGTTCCTGGGGCGCTCCTACTCCGTGGTCACCACGCTCGACCGCACCGTGCCGCTCATCGAGGACCGGCTGATCCTCGGTGGTCTGCACGACCGCTGCGCGTCGGTGCGCTCGTCGGGCATGAGCGTGCTCGAACTCGAGTCGGATCCCGAGCGCGCGGTCGAGGCGATCGCCGCCGAGGCGCAGAAGGCGGTCGAGATCGACCGGGCCGAGGTCATCGTGCTCGGCTGCGGCGGCATGGCGGAGCTCAAGGACCGCGTGGTCGAACTCTGCGGCGTGCCCGTCGTGGACGGGGTGCAGGCCGCCGTGCAGGTCGCCGAGAGCCTGGTGCGTCTCGGGCTCACCACCTCCAAGGTCCGCACCTACGCCTCGCCCCGGCCGAAGCGCGTCACCGGGTTCCCGGCGACGGCGCGCTGATTCCGGAGCACAATCGAAGAACCCGACAACCACCCCTCAAACCACCTCACAACGCCGACGACGTCGCCGGCAGAAGGGAATCCGCGGACATGTCCCAGGAGACCGAAGAACACGCCTCGCTCGACCCGACCGGTGAGCACTACGACCTGGTGATCCGCGGCGAGCGGGTCCTGACCAGTTCGGGGATCCGACCCCGTGAGGTGGGGGTGCGGCACGGCGTGATCGTCGCGATGCAGCCCCTCGGCAACAACCTCGTCGGCGACGAGATCATCGAGCTCGCCGACGACGAGACCCTGATCCCGGGGCTGGTCGACACGCACGTGCACGTCAACGAGCCCGGCCGCACCGAGTGGGAGGGCTTCTCCTCGGCGACCAAGGCCGCCGCGGCGGGAGGTGTGACGACGATCCTGGACATGCCGCTGAACAGCATCCCGCCGACGATCGACACCGACGCGCTGGACATCAAGCGCGCCGTCGCCCGCGACCAGGTGCACGTCGACGTGGGCTTCTGGGGCGGGGCCGTTCCGGGCAACACCGAGAAGCTGCGCGGGCTGCATGACGCCGGAGCCTTCGGCTTCAAGTGCTTCCTGCTGCACAGCGGGGTGGACGAGTTCCCGCCGCTGGATCCCGACGAGCTCGAGAAGGACATGCGCGAGCTCGCGACCTTCGACTCCGTGATGATCGTGCATGCGGAGGACTCCCGCGCGATCGACCGCGCGCCCAAGCCCGACGGCGACGACTACGCCAAGTTCCTCGCGTCGCGCCCGCGCGGTGCGGAGAACCTCGCGATCGCCGAGGTCATCGAGCGCGCCCGCTGGACCGGCGCCCGCGCGCACATCCTGCACCTGTCCTCCTCGGACGCGCTGCCGATGCTGCGCTCGGCCAAGCACGACGGCATCCGGCTCACGGTCGAGACCTGCCCGCACTACCTGACGCTCACCGCGGAGGAGATCCCGCTGGGCGCGACCGCCTTCAAGTGCTGCCCGCCGATCCGCGAAGCCGGCAACCGGGAGCTGCTCTGGCAGGGCCTGGAGGACGGCACGATCGACTTCATCGTCTCGGATCACTCGCCCTCGACGCTCGACCTCAAGGACCTGGAGAACGGCGACTTCGCCGTGGCCTGGGGCGGCGTCGCCTCGCTGCAGCTCGGCCTTTCGCTGATCTGGACCGAAGCGCGCCAGCGCGGTCTGTCGCTGGAGACCGTGGTGGGGTGGATGAGCGAGAAGCCGGCGCAGTTCGCCGGTCTCACGGGCAAGGGGCGCATCGCGCCGGGCTACGACGCGGACTTCTCGATCTTCGCCGCCGATGACGCCTACGTGGTCGACGTGACCAAGCTGCACCACAAGAACCCGCTCACCCCCTACAACGGCAAGGCGCTCGCCGGACGGGTCCGCAAGACCTACCTGCACGGCACGCCGATCGACTTCGAGAACCCGCGCGGACGCCTCCTGCGCCGGGGCATGGTCGAGGAGGACTGACACCCCGTCCCGCCACCGAGTCGTCCCCGTCCGCACGAGCCGAGGTCCGTGTCGACGGGGACGACTCGACGGGGGAGAGCTCGTCGACGGTGTGCGGACAACGGCGTCCGACATCGTCGGCGGATCCGTCTATGGATCCGCCTGCGGTCCGAACGCGAAAGGCCGGCCCGATCCCTGTGATCGGGCCGGCCTTTTCGCGTGCCTCGGCCCTTGCCCTGCCGTGGCCCGTCCGATAAACTTGAGCCGTATCAACTCAACTTTGAAGAGTCGGATCGGTTCCGGCTCTTCCGCCACAGACGCAAGGAGAACCCAGGAGGACGAATGGCCACCCCTCAGACGGCACAGCAGGACGAGCAGCAGTCGGCGCTCGAGCAGTTCGGCATCAACCTCACCGATCGCGCCCGGCAGGGCAAGCTCGATCCGGTGATCGGGCGCGACGCGGAGATCCGCCGCGTGAGCCAGGTGCTCACCCGCCGCACCAAGAACAACCCGGTGCTGATCGGCGAGCCCGGCGTCGGCAAGACCGCCGTGGTCGAGGGCCTCGCGCAGCGCATCGTCGCCGGCGACGTGGCCGAGTCGCTCAAGGACAAGGAGCTGGTGTCGCTGGACATCTCCGCCCTCGTCGCCGGCGCCATGTACCGCGGCCAGTTCGAGGAGCGCCTGAAGAGCGTGCTCAAGGAGATCACCGAGTCCGACGGCCGGGTCATCACCTTCATCGACGAGCTGCACGTGCTCATGGGCGCGGGTGGGGGAGAGGGATCCGTCGCCGCGTCCAACATGCTCAAGCCCATGCTCGCCCGCGGCGAGCTGCGCCTCATCGGCGCCACCACTCTCAACGAGTACCGCGAGTTCATCGAGAAGGACGCGGCGCTCGAGCGGCGCTTCCAGCAGGTCTACGTCGGCGAACCCTCCGTGGAGGACTCGATCGCGATCCTGCGCGGGCTCAAGGGCCGCTACGAGGCGCACCACGGCGTGACCATCAGCGACTCCGCACTCGTCGCGGCCGCCTCGTTGTCGAACCGCTACCTGCCGAGCCGCCAGTTGCCGGACAAGGCGATCGACCTCATCGACGAGGCCATGAGCCGGCTCAAGATGGAGATCGACTCGAGCCCCGTCGAGATCGACCAGCTCAAGAGGTCGGTCGACCGGATGCGGCTCGAGGAGCTCGCGCTGAAGAAGGAGAAGGACGCGGCCTCGAAGGAGCGCCTCGCGAAGCTCCGTGAGCAGATGGGCGAGGCCGAGGCCGAGCTCGCCGGACTCGAGGCCCGCTGGGAGCGCGAACGCGGTGGCCTGAACCGCGTGGGCGAGCTCAAGAAGCGTCTCGACGAGGCGTTCACCGAGCGCGACCGGGCCCTCCGCGACGCGGACTACGTGAAGGCGTCCAAGCTGGAGTACGAGACCATCAAGCAGCTGCAGGCGCAGCTCGCCGAGGCCGAGCGCCAGGCGGACGCCGTCAGCGACGAGCCGCGCATGGTCAACGAGCAGGTCACCGACGAGGACATCGCCGCGGTGATCGCGGCCTGGACCGGGATCCCCGTGGGCCGGCTGCTGCAGGGCGAGAGCGAGAAGCTCCTCCACCTGGAGCGCGAGCTGGGCCGCCGCCTGATCGGTCAGAAGGAAGCGGTGACAGCCGTCTCCGACGCGGTGCGCCGTTCGCGCGCCGGTATCAGCGACCCCGGCCGCCCGACCGGTTCCTTCCTGTTCGTCGGCCCCACCGGCGTCGGCAAGACCGAGCTGGCCAAGGCGCTCGCCGAGTTCCTCTTCGACGACGAGCACGCCATGGTGCGCATCGACATGTCGGAGTACGGCGAGAAGCACTCGGTCTCGCGGCTCGTCGGCGCCCCTCCCGGGTACGTCGGCTACGAGCAGGGCGGTCAGCTCACCGAAGCCGTGCGGCGGCGTCCCTACAGCGTCGTGCTGCTGGACGAGGTCGAGAAGGCGCACCCCGAGGTGTTCGACGTGCTGCTGCAGGTCATGGACGACGGTCGCCTCACGGACGGGCAGGGCCGCACGGTCGACTTCTCGAACGTCATCCTGATCCTCACGAGCAACATCGGATCCCCGATCCTGATCGACCCGACGCTCTCGCCCGACGAGAAGCGCGAGGCCGTGATGGCGCTCGTGCGGCAAGCGTTCAAGCCCGAGTTCATCAACCGTCTCGACGACATCGTGATGTTCCAGGCCCTCACCGAGGACGACCTCGCGCAGATCGTCGAGCTCACGATCGACCAGCTGCAGCGACGGCTCGCCGATCGCCGGCTGACCCTCGCGGTCACCCCGGATGCGCGCGCCTGGCTCGCCGAGCGCGGCTACGACCCGGTGTTCGGGGCGCGGCCGCTGCGGCGCCTCATCCAGAACGAGGTGCAGAACCGGCTCGCCTCTGCGCTGCTGTCCGGTCGCGTGCACGACGGCGACGTCGTGCGGGTGGATGTGGCGGCGGACGGATCCTCCCTGGTGCTCACCAGCGACGGGCCCACGGCGTCGCGGGAGTCGGACGCGGGCCCGGACGACGAGACGATCGAGGCCGAGCTGCTCGACGACTGACCCGCGGCCCCCATCGCGACAGGGGCCCGGATCTCCCTGATCCGGGCCCCTTTTTCGCGCTCTCCGGGGAATCACTCGCCGGTACAGATATCCGCATAACGGAAAGTACAATCCGAGATTCGGAAAAAAGTCTTGACTCTCGACGAGTGCCCCCGTTAGCCTGAGGGTGTCTCCAGAGCCGGAGACGCACCTGGACCAACAGCATCCGCCCCGCTCGCGAGGCGGACGGAGCGCCCGCACCGTATCGCCGCACAGGCGCTGCATGCCGGCCGGCGCTCGGCTCACCCGGTGCCTGCACCCGACGAAGAGGTCGAATTGACTACCAAGCAGAAGAAGGAGTTCGTCCGCCCCGAGGACGAGCGACTGCCGATCGGCGCGACCATCGGCTACGGCATCCAGCACGTGCTCACGATGTACGGCGGCATCATCGCCCCGCCGCTCATCATCGGGCAGATCGCGGGCCTCAAGCCCGCCGAGATCGGCGTTCTCATCGCCGCGTGCCTGTTCATGGGCGGTCTCGCCACGATCCTGCAGACGGTCGGCGTCCCGTTCTTCGGTTCGCAGCTCCCGCTCGTGCAGGGCGTCTCGTTCGCGGGTGTCGCCACCATGGGGGCGATCGTCACCAGCGGCGGCGGGCTGCCCGCGGTGTTCGGATCCGTCATCGCCGCGTCGGTGATCGGTCTGATCATCGCCCCGGTGTTCGCCACCGTCATCCGGTTCTTCCCCCCGGTCGTGACCGGAACCGTGATCACGACCATCGGTCTCAGCCTCCTGCCGGTCGCCGCCGGCTGGATCGTCGGCACCGGAGAGGGCGCGAATGCGGCCAAGGGCGCCCTGCCCGAGAACCTCATGCTCGCGGGCATCACCCTGGTGATCGTGCTGATCCTCAGCAAGATCCCGGTCGGCGCCATCTCGCGTCTCGCGATCCTGCTCTCGATCGTGCTCGGCACCATCGTCGCGATCTTCCTCGGCAAGGCCGACTTCAGCAAGGTCGGCGAGGGCGACATCTTCGCCCTGCCGCAGATCTTCGGCTTCGGCCTGCCGACCTTCGAGATCGCCGGCATCATCTCGATGTTCATCGTGATCCTGGTGACGCTCACGGAAACCACCGCGGACATCCTGGCCGTGAGCGAGATCGTGGGCACCAAGGTCGACTCCAAGCGCATCGCCGCGGGTCTGCGCGCCGACATGCTCTCCAGTGCCGTCTCCCCGATCTTCGGCACGTTCACGCAGTCCGCGTTCGCCCAGAACGTCGGCCTCGTGGCCATCACCGGTGTGAAGAGCCGCTTCGTGGTCACCGCCGGCGGCGGCGTGCTCGTCATCCTGGGTCTGCTGCCCGTGCTCGGCCGCGTCGTCGGCGCCATCCCGTCGCCCGTCCTCGGCGGTGCCGGCCTGGTGCTGTTCGGCTCCGTGGCCGCGTCGGGTATCCGCACGCTCGCCAAGGTCGAGTACAAGGACAACATGAACCTCGTGATCGTCGCCACCTCGCTGGCGGTGGGCATGCTCCCGATCGCGGTCCCGTCGATCTACGGCCAGATGCCGGCCTGGTTCGTGACGATCTTCCACTCGGGCATCAGCTCGGCCGCGGTGACCGCGATCCTGCTGAACCTGCTGTTCAACCACCTCGGCAGCGCCAAGCGCAAGAACGCCTTCGTCTCCGCACCGACCCGGAGCATCCCGGTCGCGTACCTGGACGCGTTCGAGGACGGCGACTCGATCATCGACGGCAAGATCGTCGATCGCGATGGCAACGAGGTCGCCGTCGAGCACCCGTCGCACTGAGGCGCTGGCCCCGGTTCTGCGCCTTTCCCTCCCCTGGCCGCCTTTCCCTCCCCTGGCGCGCGTCGCCCAGGGGAGGGAAAGGCGTTGGGGAGGGGGGAAACGCGGGCTCGCCCGATCGCCGGGGTCGCCCTCCCGTTCTCGACTGATCCGCATCTTGGAATCCTCGGTCCAGGATCCGGAAAAGTCTTGACCCGCTTCGAAGCCTCGTGATAGATGTGGAACGTCTCCGCCGACGGGGACGCACCTGGATCAGCAGACAGGTCAACACTGAGCTGGCCCCCCGCGGGGCCGGATCCCGGCTCCGCCTCACCCACAGGGAGTCTGCTCAATGTCCGAATCCACTCGCACCGTCTGGCTGAAGAACCCGCTCGTCATCCACACCGGCGACACCGCCGACGCCCGCGGCGGCATCGTCGTCGCCGGATCCACGATCCTCGAGGCGGTGCCTGCCGGCGGATCCCCGTCGCAGCCGGTCGATGAGGTCTACGACGCCTCGCGGCACGTGATCATCCCGGGTCTGATCAACACGCACCACCACTTCTACCAGACCCTCACCCGCGCCTGGACGCCGGTGGTCAGCGCCGAGCTGTTCCCGTGGCTGAAGGGTCTGTACGGCGTCTGGGCGGGGCTCACCCCCCGCGACCTCGAGCTGGCGACCACCGCCGCGCTCGCCGAGCTGCTGCTCTCCGGCTGCACCACCGCCGCCGACCACCACTACCTCTTCCCGAACGGGCTCGAGGACGGCATCGACGTGCAGGTCGACGTCGTCAAGCGCCTCGGGATGCGCGCGACCCTGACCCGCGGATCCATGTCGCTGGGGGAGAAGGACGGCGGCCTGCCCCCGCAGAGCACCGTGCAGGACGCCGACGTGATCCTCGCCGACAGTGAGCGCCTCGTCGGTGCGTACCACGAGCGCGGCGACGGCGCCTTCGTGCAGATCGGTCTCGCGCCGTGCTCGCCGTTCTCGGTGACCACCGAGGTCATGCGCGACACGGCGACCCTGGCGGAGCGGCTCGACGTGCGCATGCACACGCACCTCGCCGAGACCATCGACGAGGAGGACTTCTGTCGCGAGCGATTCGGCCTGCGCACCGTGGACTACCTCGACAGCGTGGGCTGGCTCTCGGACCGCACCTGGCTCGCCCACGGGATCCACTTCGACGACGCCGAGATCGCGCGCCTGGGCGCGGCCGGCACTGCGGTCTCGCACTGCGCCACCTCGAACATGCGGCTCGCCTCGGGCATTGCGCGGGCCGTGGAGCTCGAGGCGGCGGGCGTCCCCGTCGGGCTCGGTGTCGACGGATCCGCGTCGAACGACGGCTCCAACATGATGATGGAGGTGCGTCAGGCCCTCTACCTGCAGCGTCTGCGCTACGGCGCCGCCGCGGTGACCCCCGAGCACGCCCTGAACTGGGCGACCCAGGGGTCGGCGCGCGCGCTCGGACGCAGCGACATCGGCGTGCTGGCACCCGGCAAGCAGGCGGATCTCGCGATGTTCACGCTCGACGAGCTGCGCTTCTCGGGCAGCCACGACCCGCTCGCGGCCCTGCTGCTCTGCGGCGCCGAGCGCGCCGACCGGGTGATGGTGGGCGGAGCCTGGCGCGTCGTCGACGGGCAGATCGTCGGCCTCGACGTGCCGCAGCTCATCGCGGAGCACAGCGCGGCCGCGCGCGGCCTGCTCGCCCGCCACCGCTGAGGCAGGCTCGCCGCGCTGGTCGCGTGGTGCCCCTCGGCGGGTTCCCTGGTCCCGTGGCGCCCTTTCGTGGGGTTCGCTGGTCCCGTATCGCCCCTTCGTGGGGCGTCAAGGGGCGACACGGGACCAGCGAACCCCGGTCAACGGCCCGGGAGGGCGACTCGCGACCAGCGAACCCCGGTCAGCGCCAGCGCGAGGGCGAGCGGTCGAAGCGATCCGCGATCCACGCCGCGACCTCCGGCGGCGCGTGCCGGGCGCCCATCGTTCCGGAGTGGTGCGACGGCCACCAGCGGGAGGTCAGGTCGACACCCGCCCGACGGTAGGCGCGCAGCAGGCGGGCGCTGAGCGGTGCCGGGGCGACCTCGTCGAACCGTGCCGCATCGATGCGCACCGGCGTGCGGAACCCGGTGAGTGCGGCGACCTCGTTCTCCCGGAACGACGCGTACAGACGGGCGAACAGGGCGGATCCGCTCCGCCCTCCGATGCGGCCCGGCGCGATGCCTCCCCACGAGTCGGAGGCGGCGAGCTCGGTGAGGTACAGGCGGTCGAGGTCGCGCCACCTCGCGTGCGCGGCGGCGCTCAGGCCTTCGCCGGCGATGAGCTCCGCGAGGGCGGCGTCGGCGGTGGCCGCGCCGCGCAGCATGAGCCCGATGAGCGCCGAGACGACGCCCGTTCCGGGCAGCGCGCCGGGCATGCCGAGCGACCAGCGGATGCTGAGGTCCATTCGGGTGACCGGCGTCACGGCCGCGACCCCGCGCAGACGGCTCGTGTCGTCGGGCTCGGCCGAGACCCCGGCGAACAGCGCGGCGACCGCGCCCTCGGAGTGCCCGGCCGCGACCCAGTCGTCGCCGAGACGCTCGTCGAGGGTGCCGCGTGCGCGCACCATGGCCCGCAGCGAGCCTCCGAGCGGGCGCCCGAGCAGATAGGGGTGCACGCCGACGCCGACGCCGTCGCCGCCGATGCCGGGGTAGTCGGGGCGCAGCACCGCGATCCCGCGCTGCAGCAGCAGGTCGCACAGCGCGTCGCCCTGCGACATCCGCCGCCACTCGGGGTGGCCGGGGTGGCCGAGGCTGGGGGCCGAGCGCGGGGATCCGCCGGTGGTCATGTGCCCGAAGGCGACGACCGGGTAGCCGCCGGACGGGGGAGCGGTGTGCGGGAGGTGCAGGATCCCGGTCTCCGGGGCGTTCTCGCCCGCGAAGGTCACGATCCGGGTCGAGCCGTGACGGATCCCGGATCCGGGGCCGCCCATCGCGCCCGACCTGGGGCCGCCCATCGCCCCCGGCCCGGGTCCGCCCATCGCCGCCGACCCGGCGTCCGACCTGGACCCGCCCATCGCCCCCGACCCGGGGCCGTCGGCTCCCGAGCATCCGTTCACCAGCGCCCCCGGGGCAGGAGCCGGCGCAGGCCTGCCGGCATGGTGCCGAGCAGGGATCCGCGGCGCCCATCGGCGTCGTTCACGACGTCGATGAAGAAGCGGGCGACCGGCTCGAGCTGCGCGACGTCGATCCGCTCGATCGTGTCAGCGTCGTCGTAGAGGTACAGCGGGCCGGAGATGAGGCTCACGGTCGGCACGCCGGAGACGAAGGTGAACGACGCGTCGGTGGGGATCCCGCCGGCGAAGAACTCGAGCAGGCCCGCGCCGAGGATGCTGGTGGCGTGCATCCGGTGGCGGCGGATCAGCCCGGCGATCCGCGCGGTGAACGCGGGGTTGACGTTGAGGAAGATGCCGCGCGGCTCGGTCTCGCCCGTGCTCGCGAAGCCGCCGTCCGCCCCCTCGACGGCGCGCAGGCCGATGTGCTCGATCGTGGTGTTCAGCACGATCCGCCAGGGTGCATCCCGTGACAGCACGTGCCTGCGGGCGAACTCGCGGTGCGCCTGGTAGCCGGTGAAGTGCGTGTCGAAGGTGGTGAACAGCAGGGTCTTCGCGGGGCGCCGGCCGGCGGCCGCCTCGGCGGCGTAGTGCTCCGCGAGGGCGATCACCTCGGCGGCCCCCGAGGCGTCCTCGACCGCGCCCGCCCCGACCGAGTCGTGGTGCGACTGGATCATGATCGCGTCACCGCGCCGGGCATCTCCGAGGCGAGCGGATCCGGTCGGCGCCGTGTGAGAGGTGGCCCGCGTGGGACCCGGCGCGGTGTCCTCGCGCCCGGGGAGCACCCCGATCACCGTGCGCGAGACGACCTCCTCGCGCGCGACCCCGAAGGTGAGCGTTGCGCGCGGAGAACGGCGCAGTCGCGCCCGCAGCCGGGCTCCGCCGGTGCGCGTCACCCAGGCGCCGGGCAGGCGGAAGAGCGTCCGCCGGTAGTACTCGTTGTGGTAGCCGAGCGAGTCGGGGTAGTCCCGCAGCACGCCGATCACACCGACGGCGCCCGCCGCGGCGGCGTCGCGCATGGTGCGGGCGAGCGAGGTGACGTACGGGTTGCGGCTGCGCAGCACGTCGCGCCGCAGCACCCGGCGGCCCGGATCGTGCAGGAACAGCGTGAGCGGCAGCGTGTGCGCGAGCGTCATGTCGAAGGTGAGGTCGAACAGCACGATCGCGCCGCGCACGTCGTGCCGGCGCACGCGGTCGGATCCGATGTCGACGACCGGGGCGTCGACGAGGTGCCGCACTTCGCCCGTCCAGTCGTGGGCGGGGAGTGCGGAGTGCAGGATCGGCGAGCTCGGGATCTCGACCTCGTCCGCCCCGTCGGTCGCGGCGACGATCCGGCACTCGGTCGCCTGCCAGGCGAAGGACGGCACCTCGAGGACCTCGGTCTCCAGCCCTGCGCGGGCGAACCGGTCCTCGACGTAGGCTGCGGCGGCGGCGCCCCCGGGCGTCCCCGTGGCGCGCGGGGCGAGCGCGACGAGATCCTCGATGGTGGCCAGGATCCGATCCGTCGTCACGCTCATGAGGCGAGCGTAGGATTCCGATACGAATCCGGATTCCTTTGACACGAAACCTTCATTCTTGAGGTTCTCGTGCGTAGTCTTCGTCACATGGAATCTACGGATCCGCGTGCGCTGGACGAGATCGACCTCGCCCTGATCCACGCACTCCAGCTCGACGCCCGGGCGCCCTGGACGCGGATCGCGACGGCGATCGGGGTGGACGCCGCCACCGTGGTGCGGCACTGGAATGCGCTGCGCGACGACGGCCTTGCCTGGCTGACCGCGTGGCCCACGGCGGAGCGCTGGGCATCGTCCACCGACCTGGCACTCGTGCTGCTGCACCCCGGGCTCCCGGACGAGGCGCGGGCGGCGGCGGTGCGACGACCGTGGGTACTGGGCGTCGACGAGACCTCGGCGGGGCTGCTGCTGCTCGTCGCGGCGTCGGAAGGCCTTCCGCAGCTGGGGGAGCGCGTGCGCGCCCTGGAGGCGGATGCGACGGTCCTGCGGATGGACGTCGCCGCCAGTGTCTCGGCTGAGGACTCCTCATGGCGGTTGCCGGTGCTCTCGGCCGCGCAGCAGCGCATCCTGCGTCCGCGGCGCGAGGCTGGGAGCAGGCCTTCCGCCGATGCGGTCCGGCCGCCGAAACCGCAGACCGTGGCCGAGATCGCGGACGTGCTGGACGAGGATCCGCGCATGCCGTCGGCCGTGCTCGGCGCTCGCCTGGGCGTCTCCGAGGCGACGGCGCGACGCGCGGTCGAGCGGGCGACCACCGCCGGGCTCCTGCGGTTCGGCTGCGACCTCGCGATGCCGGCGGCGGGATATCGACGTGGTGCGGTGCTCTGGGCGCGCGCCGCCGATCCCGAGGCGGCCTCGACCCGTGCGGCACGGCTGCCCGAGGTGCACCGCGCGGGGACCGCCGTGGGGCCGGCGCCGCTGTTCGCGTGCGTGCGGGCGCGGTCGCTCACGGCGCTTCCCGCGATCGAGCGGGCGTGGGGCGCCGACGTCGAGATCGTCGACCGTTGGACCGTGCTGCGCTCGGTCAAGCGCAACGGGCACGAGTTGGATGCGACGGGTCGGTCGATCGCGCGGATCCCGCCGCGCTGGTGACGGATCCGCACGCCGCCGGCGCGGGCCCGCGCCTGGTCCCGTTCTCCCGACCGTGTCCCGTTCCGCCGACGATTCGCCTGTCTTCGTCGGCGATTCGGGACATGATCGGTGATTCGGGACGGATCCGGTGCGGCGCGGCGGCGGGCGGGCGGATCCTGTGACGGGGCAGCGAAGGGCGCGGCGGCGCGCGGATCCCCGACGGCCCAGCGAAGGCTGTGCGGCGTCAGCGGGCGGCCGAATCCGCGGCGGCGCGCAGCCGGTCGTCGAGGCGGTACTTCGAGAGCGGGATCAGGCTGACCAGGCACAGTGCGGCCGGCACGATCGAGACGCCGAGCACGATCGCCCACTGCGCGCTGTCGGGCTGCGGCGTCGAGTCGCCGGTCGATGCCCGGTAGCCGCCGAGCGTCAGCACGAGCCCCAGCAGCGCCGGACCCAGTGCGTAGCCCAGCAGCTCGAACCCGGACCAGACGCCGGAGATCATCCCGATCCGGTTGGTGCCGCTGCGGCGGGCGTCTTCCGCGGCGAGGTCTGGCAGCATCGCCAGCGGGAACAGCTGCGCCCCGGCGTAGCCGATGCCGACGATGCCCGACGCTGCGAGCAGCGGCATGGCCTCCCCTGTGCGGGCCGCGAGCAGCGCGACCAGGCCGACCGCCATGGTGGTCGTCGCCACCGCGAAGCCTCGTCTCTTGCCGAGGCGGGAGCCGAGCCGGCTCCACATCGGGGTGAGCACGATCGCCGGTGCGACGAAGCAGACGAAGCTGTAGGTCGCGATCGTGGGGTCGTGCACGACGTGCCTGGCGACGTACACGACGCCGCCGAGCACGATGCCGATCGCGACGGCCTGCAGCACGAACGCGACGATCAGCATCCGCGCGTCGGCATCCCGGAGCACGATCGCGAGCTGCGAGAACAGCCGCCCCTCGGCCTCCTCGCCGCGGGTGAGCGGAATCGATCGAGTGCCGAACCACACGCCGGCCGTGCCGACGAGGATGAGCGCGGCCATGGCGACCGCCATGATCCGGTACCCGGTCACGCCGCCGAAGGCCTCCACCAGCGCGGGTGCCGCCGCGCCTGAGACGAGGATCGCCAGGGTGAACACGATCACGCGCCAGCTGATCATCCGGGTGCGCTCGGTGTAGTCGTCGGTGATCTCGGCCGACATCGCCAGATACGGCACCTGGAAGAACGCGTACACGGTGGCCGAGGCGAGGAACGCGACGAGCACCCACAGCGCCGCCGCGACCGGAGGGGCCGTGGGGCCGAAGAACATCGCCGCGAATGCCAGGGCGAGCAGGATCCCGGCCCGCAGGATGAACGGTCGACGCCGGTCGCGGGCGTTGCGCGAGCGGTCGCTGATGCGGCCGGCGACCGGGTTGAGGAAGAAGTCCCACGCCTTCGGGGCGAACACGATCATGCCGGCGAGCGCCGCCTGCACGCCGAGCAGGTCGGTGAGGAACGGCATCAGGATCAGGCCCGGCACGGTGCCGTAGGTGCCCGAGGCGATGCCGCCCAGGGCGTAGCCGACCCTGACGCGGCGGGGGAGCGCGGTCATGGGCCGATCGTAGGGGTCCTCGTGCGGATCCGATGGGCTGATGCCTGGGATCCGTCATCCGACGCGGAGGAGAGGAGTGGATCCGTCTGATTCAGCGCCGATGCCCGGGTGGGAAGACGCGGCGCGGCTGCGCCGATCTCGGGGCGTGATGGATCGTTTCGGGGCGCGTCCCGCCGGGATCCGGCGGTGGGATGCGCCCCGAACGCACGGGACGCGCCCCGAACGGGGTGGTGGCGGGGCGGACTCAGCGCTGTGTGGTCGCCCAGTCCTCGGGGCCACGGGATCCGGCGGGATACTCCTGCATCGGCACCGCGCCGGCCTTCCAGGCGTCGAGCGCGGGCTGGATGATCCGCCAGCACTGCTCGGCAGCGTCGCCGCGGACGGACAGCGCCACATCGCCGTCGAGGATCTCGCTGAGCACCTCGGTGTAGGCCAGCAGCGTGCCCTTGCCGAGCTCGGTGGACAGCACGTCCCGGCGCAGCGCGAACGGATCGTCGCCGCCGTTCACGTTCAGCTCGAGCTCGATCCGGTCGGGGCCGAGGGAGAAGCGCAGCACGCCGCCGTCGGCCGGGGTTCCCGTGAGCCCGCCGGGGATGTGCCGCACCGGCCGGAACGTGACGACGATCTCGGCGCAGCGCTCGCCGAGCGCCTTGCCGCTGCGCAGGGTGAACGGCACCCCGGCCCAGCGCGCGGTGTCGACCTCGCAGGTGATCTCGGCGAGCGTCTCGGTATCGCGGGAAGGATCGACGCCCTGCTCGTCCGCGTACGAGGGCACGGGGTGGTCGCCGCTCGTGCCGGCCGAGTATCGGGCGCGACGGGTCGAGGAGACCGGGTCGTCGCCGAGGATCCGGGTCGCGCGCAGGGCGGCGGCCATGGCGTCGCGCAGATCGATCTCGTCCAGATCCGCAGGCTGCTCCATCGCGAGGATGGCGAGCACCTGCAGGAGGTGGCTCTGGATCATGTCGACCAGCGCGCCGGCCTTGTCGTAGTAGCGGGCGCGGTTCTCCAACGCCAGCGACTCGTCGTAGCGCACCAGCACCTCCTGCACGTGATCGGCCGACCAGACCGGCTCGACCAGCCGGTTCGCGAAGCGCACGCCCATGATGTTGAGGATCGTGGAGCGGCCGAGGAAGTGGTCGACGCGGAAGACCTGGTTCTCCGGCACGATCCGGGTGGCGAGCGCGTTGAGCGCCGCGGCGCTCTGCTCGTCGTGACCGAAGGGCTTCTCCAACGCCAGGATCGTGCCTGCGGGCAACGGGATGTCGACGAGCTTCTCGCAGGCGGCCTCCGCCACGGCGGGCGGGAGCGCGAAGTAGATCACGAGGGATCCGTCGATGCCGGCGATGAGCCCGGCGAGCGAATCGCGGTCGGTGACGTCGGCCTTGACGTACGTCGTTCCGGCGATCCGCGGGAGCTGATCGGTGGCATCGACGGTGGCGAACGCGGTGCGCACCGCCTCCTGCCAGCGCTCATCGGACCAGTCGTCGGATCCGGCTCCCCGAAGCACCAGAGCACGGTCGGGCTGCCGTTTCAGCAGCTGGGCGATCGCGGGCAGCAGGAGTCGGGACGTGAGGTCTCCGGAAGCGCCGAGGATGAGCAGCGTCGTCGGGGTGGTCATGCGCCCACGATACGGTCCGCGTCCAGGATCTGTCTGCGACCTCGGCGGGGAGCGGGATCCGTCCCCTCGCGGGCGTCGCCCGGCGCCGAGCATGAGGGCCGTGCCAGACTGCGGAGGGTGGAGACCTCTCCGATCGAGGATTACGCGCTGCTCAGCGACGGCCGGACAGCGGCGCTCGTGTCGCGGGCCGGGAGCATCGACTGGTTCTGCGCACCGCGGCTGGATTCCGCGTCGCTGTTCGGCGCCCTGCTCGGCGGCGTCGAGCAGGGGCATTGGAGCCTTCACCCGGCAGATCCCGATGCCACCGCGACCCGGCGCTACGACGGCGACACCTTCTGCCTCGTGACCCGGTGGGAGGGCGCCAACGGCGTCGTCGAGGTGACCGAGTGGATGCCGATCCTGGTCGAGAAGGAATCGGGTTCGCCCGAGGGGGTGCACGCATCGCGGGGAGTCGAGCGCACGGACGTCGTCCGGAGGATCACGGGCATCAGCGGGCGGATGACCTTCGTGCAGGAGCTGCGGTTCCGGTTCGACTACGCCAGGGCGATCCCGTGGGTGCGCCAGACCGGCCGCCCTGAGGCGCCGGAGCTGACCGCGACGGCCGGCCCCGATGCCGTCGTCGTGCGGGGTCCCGCGCTGCAGCCGCACGGGCACAGTCACCTCGGCACGGTCGAGGTCGCCGCGGGCGAGACCGTGGATCTGGCGCTCACGTGGTTCCCGTCGTACCGGCCCGCCCCGGCTCCGCTCGATGCGGACGCGGCGGAGCAGGCCACCAGGGCGTGGTGGCAGGAGTGGGCCGACGGGATCGCCCACGAGGGCCCGCACGAAGGCGATGTGCGGCGTTCGCTGCTGCTCCTGCGCGCGCTCACCAACCGCGAGACCGGTGGCATCGCGGCCGCGGCGACGACCTCGTTGCCGGAGGACTTCGGCGGTACGCGCAACTGGGACTACCGCTACGTCTGGCTGCGCGACGCGGCGCTCACGCTCGAGGCGCTGCTCGCGCACGGTCTCGCGGACGAGGCGCGCGCCTGGCGGGACTGGCTGCTGCGGGCGGTCGCCGGGGATCCGGCCGATCTGCAGATCATGTACGGCCTGGCGGGGGAGCGGGATCTGCTCGAGCGGGAGATGCGGTCCCTGCCGGGCTACGCCGGATCCGCGCCGGTGCGGGTGGGCAACGCCGCGGCCGAGCAGTTCCAGGCGGATGTCTTCGGAGAGGTGATGGTGACGCTCGCCGCGGCGCGGCGTGCGGGCCTCGGGGAATCCGCACGGTCCTGGTCACTGCAGCGAGTGCTGCTGCGCCAGGCCGAGGAGCGCCTCGACGGCCCGGACAACGGCATGTGGGAGATCCGCGGGGATCCGCAGTTCTTCACCCACTCCCGGGTCATGCTGTGGGCGGCGTTCGACCGCGGGGTGCGCGCGATCGAGGAGGACGGCGAGCACGGGCCACTGGAGCGATGGCGGGAGGTGCGTGACAGGCTGCGCGCCGAGATCGACGAGCACGGCGTGCGCGACGGTCGCTTCGTGCAGCACCGCGGCACGGACGAGGTCGACGCGTCGCTGCTGCTCATCCCGCGCACGGGGTACTGCGCGCCCGACGATCCCCGGATGCTGGCGACCGTGGAGCGGATCGAGCAGACCCTGCTCCAGGGCGGGTTCGTGAACCGGTATCGCACGGGATCCGGCGTCGACGGCTTGCCCGGGGGCGAGCACGCGTTCCTCGCGTGCTCGTTCTGGCTCGTGGAGCAGTACGCGGTCACCGGGCGCATGGCCGAGGCGCGGGAGCTCATGGACCGGCTCTGCGCGCTGCGCAACGACGTCGGCATGCTGAGCGAGGAGTACGACCCGGTGGGGCGGCGGCACGTCGGGAACACTCCGCAGGCGTTCTCGCACCTCTCGCTGGTGCGTGCGGCGGATGCGCTCGCCGCGGGGCTGCACAGCGAGCGCTGACCGGGACCGGCGTCCCGTCGGGGCGAGGTGCCCTGGTGCCCCTCGACCCTCTTGACCGCGAGACCGAACCTGCGTCTCGAGACCGACGATGTCATCGCGGGTTTCGGGACGCAGTTTCGGTCTCGCGGTCACCGGATCCGGTCGGATCAGGCGTTGATTCGGATCAGGCGTTGATGAGGAGGGTGTCCGCGATGGGACGGCGCTCGCGCGGCGCGTTCTCACGCTGCTGCAGTTCCTCTGAGGCCGTGCGGATGTCGCCCAGCTCGCCGACGGCCATGACCGAGATCGGGGTGAAGTCGGCGCTCAGCTCGAACGCGGCCGAGATGGCGTCGCGGTCGAAGCCGCCCATCTGGTGGGTGGACAGGCCGTTGGCGTGCGCCTGCACGGTGAAGTGCGCGGCGGCCTGGCCTGTGTCGTAGAGGGCCCAGGTCATAGGCTGGCCGTCGCGCGTGGTCTCGGCCACGAACACCACGAGCAGGGCGGCGTCGCCGGCCCAGCTGCTGTTGAATCCGGCGAGCGTGCCGAGCACCTTGGCGTGCGCCTCGGAGCCGCGGCGGGCCACGATCACGCGCCACGGCTGCGTGTTGGCGGCGGTCGGCGCCCAGCGAGCGGCCTCGAGCGCGCTGGCCAGGGCCTCCTCGTCGATCGTCGAGGTGGCGTCGAAGATGCGGGTGCTCCAGCGCTCGGCGAGGACGTCGAGGATCGGGGCGTCGGTGACCGCGGTGCGGTCGATGGCGGGCGTGCTCATGGCGATGAGGCCTTTCGGGTCGGTGGTTCTGCTGCCGGACCCCATCGTCCGCACCCTGAGGCTAACAATCCATGCGTATGAATATTCCTGAGAACCCGGATTCGCTCGGATTCCCCGGATCCGCTCGGTCCTCGGATCCGCTCCTCTCTTGACCGCGAGACAGCATCTCCGTCTCGAAACTGCAGTCGGTTCATGCAGTCTCGAGACGGAGATGCAGTCTCGCGGGATGTGGCGCACCGCGAGCCCGGCAGCGGCGGGCCCGGGAATGCCCGCCCCCGAGCCCTCGCTCAGCGCCCGGAGAGCGCCTCGGACAGCTTCACGCGCGCCCCCATGCGCAGCAGGGAGTTCTCGTAGATCTTCGCGGCGACGAGGATCGCGGCCACGCACGCGGCGAGCAGGAGCACCAGCGAGGCCAGCGGCTCCCACCATTGCGCCTCACCGACGAACAGCCGCACCGGCATCGCGACCGGGGCCGAGAACGGGATGTACGACAGGATCGTCATCACCACGGGGTTGTCGTTGAAGATGATGACCAGGATGTACGGCGCCATCACGAGCATCGTGATCGGCATGGTCGTGGATCCGATGTCCTCCTGGCGCGAGACCAGGGCGGCGGCCGCCGCGAACAGCGAGGCGAGCAGCACGAATCCGAACAGGAAGAACACGGCGAACCACACCAGCGGCGATCCGAGCCCCTGCAGTACCGCGTTCTGCCCCGTCACGATGAGCCCGACGACGGCGATCGCCGCCAGTAGCAGGATCTGCGCCATCGCGAGCACCGTGTTGCCGATGACCTTGCCCGCCAGCAGCACGCGGGCGGGGATCGCGGCCAACAGCAGCTCGACGACGCGCGTGGACTTCTCCTCGACGACGCTCTGCGCCATCGTCGCTCCGAACGTCGATGCGGCCATGAGGAAGACGACGCCGAAGCCGATCGCCACGAGATACCGCAGCAGCGGATTGGTCGTATCGGGTTCGAGGATCGTGACCTTCGGCGTCTTGGCGAGCAGGCCCTGCAGACTCTTCGGCGCCTCCTTCAGCGCGACGATCTCGTAGCCGAACGCGTTGTCGCCCGGCGCCGGGATCAGGGCGGCCTCGACCTTGCCCGACCGCACGAGCTTCTCCGCCGCCGTCGAATCGGCGACCTCGGTCAGCGCGAGACCGGGCATGCCGTGCACCGCCTGGGCGGTCTCGGAGGTCACTGCGATCTTCGTGTCCGAGGTGTTCTTGCTCATGAACCCGCCGATCAGCACGCCGGCGAGGGCGATCAGCAGCAGGATCCCGGTCGAGATCAGGAACGCCTTGCTGCGCAGCTTGGATCCGATCTCGCGTTCGGCGACGAGGAAGATTCCGCTCGACGCGGAGAGCGCGCCGTTCTGAGTGGTCGCGGTGCTCACTGGATGACCTCCTTGAAGATCTGGGCGAGGGACGGATGCTGCGGGGTGAAGGCGTGCACGATACCGTGGCCGAGGGCCGTGCGCAGCACGCGCTGCGCGTCCTCCGGGGAGGCGGCGTCGAACACCGCGGTCCCGCGCTCGAAATCGACGACCGTGATGCCGGGCTCGGCGCGGATCCAGCCGGCGTCGGCGTCGGAGATCAGCTCATAGCGCGGTGCGGAGTGCTGCGCCCGCAGCTGCTCGCGAGAGCCGGCGGCGCGGATCGTCCCGCCGGCGATGATGACGAGGTCGTCGCACAGCCGCTCCACGACGTCGAGCTGGTGCGAGGAGAACAGGATCGACGCACCCTGTGCGGCCCTGGCCTGCAGGACGCCCGCGACGACGTCGACCGCGAGCGGATCCAGCCCCGAGAACGGCTCGTCGAGGATGAGCACCTCGGGATCGTGCACGAGGGCGGCGGCGATCTGGGCGCGCTGCTGGTTGCCGAGCGAGAGCGACTCGATCGTGTCGTGCAGCCGCTCGCCGAGGCCCAGCTCGGTGAGCAGCGCCTCGCCCCGGGCGATCGCCTCGGGCTTGCCGAAGCCGTGCAGCCGCGCGAGGTAGGCGACCTGCTCGAGCACCTTCATCTTCGGATACAGGCCGCGCTCCTCGGGCATGTACCCGAAGTGGCGCCGGTCGGTGGCGGCGACGTCGTGACCGCCCAGGCGCACGCTGCCACCATCGGCGCCGAGCACGCCCAGCACGATCCGCATCGTGGTGGTCTTGCCGGCGCCGTTGCCTCCGACGAAGCCGGTGAGGCGGCCCGGCTCGACGCGGAACGAGACGTCATCGAGCACGCGCCGGGCGCCGTAGCTCTTGGTGAGGCCCTCGAGTTCGAGCAGCCCCGTGGTCGTGGTGCGGGTGAGCACTGTGGTCATGAGCCCCACGCTAGTGAGCGGCGCCGGGTGCGGGCATCCCCCCTGCGGCGGATCCGCCGGCATCCTTCGGCCGGGGGATCCGGGCTCAGCCGGCCGCGTCCTCAGCGCCGGCCGAGGTGCAGTGCGCCGCGCACGAGGAGGCCGGCGAGCAGCGCCCAGAATGCGGCGCTGACGCCCCAGAACGCCATGCCGCTGGCCGCGACCAGGAACGTCACCACGGCCGGGGTGCGCTCGCCGGGGTCGTCGATCGCCTGCTGCACCGCGGATCCGAACGCGCCGAACAGGGCAAGGCCCGCGACGGCCGGGATCACGGCGACCGGGGCGAGCACGACGAGCGCTGCGAACGCGGCGGAGCACCCGCCGAAGACCAGGTAGGACACCCCGGTCGAGACGCCGGCGATCCAGCGGCGCTTCGGATCCGGTTCCGCATCGGGTGCGGCGGCGAGGGCCGCGCTGATCGCGGCGAGGTTGATGGCGTGCCCGCCCGCGGGGGCGCCGAGCGCGCTGCCGAGGCCGGTCACGAGCATGGCCGGACGCCACGGCACCTCGTAGCCGAAGCTGCGCATCACGGCCACTCCCGGCACGTTCTGCGACGCCATCGTGACGATGAACAGCGGCAGGGCGATGCCGACCAACGCCCCGACCGTGAATGTCGGCATCGTGAGCTCGAGGTGCGGCAGGAGGGTGACCGGATCCAGCGCGGCCCCCGATCCGGTCCCTGAGCCCGTCGCAGGGCCACCCGTCACGATCCCCACGACGATGACGACGGTCGCCGTGAGGAAGGCCAGAGGCACCGCCCACCGCGGCGCGAGCCGGGCGAACACGAGCCAGGTCAGGATCACGGGCACGACGCCCCACGGGTTCTTCCCGAGCCCGACGATCGGGGCGAGGCACAGCGGCAGCAGCACGCCGGCGAGCATCGCCTGTGCGATCGACGGGGGGATCGCGGCGATGAGGGATCCGAGCTGCGGCACGAGCGCGGTGAGCAGGATCAGCGCGGCGACGATGAGGAACGCGCCCACGGCGGCGGGCCAGCCGCCCTCGACGGCCCCGGAGGCGGCCAGCAGCGCCGCTCCCGGGGTCGACCACGCCGCGGTGATCGGCATGCGGTAGCGCCAGGCCAGCACGATGCACGCGACGCCCATCGTGAGGCTGAGGGCGAGCAGCCCGCTTGCGGCCTGGGGGTGGGTCGCCCCGACCGCGGTGAGACCGGTGAGCACGACCGCGAACGAGCTCGTGAACCCGACGAGCGCCGTGACGACCCCGGCCATGATCGGGCGGGACACGGACGAACCCGAGTGCGGCGGCGGGGGGCTCGCGGTTTCAGACATGGGGAGAGGCTAGCCGGGTGCGCGGGTGCGCGGAGTACGGGCGCCCCGGGCCGGCCCCGCTACGCCAGGCCCAGCCGGTGCGCCAGCACCACGGCCTGCACGCGGTCGCGGGCGCCGAGTTTCTGCAGGATCCGCGACACGTGCGTCTTCACGGTCGCCTCGCCGATGAACAGCTCCGCGGCGATCTCGGCGTTGCTCCAGGCCTCGGCGACGAGACGCAGCACCTCGGTCTCGCGTTCGGTGAGCGGCTCGGGCAGTTCGGCGCTGGGGAGGACGGCGGATCCGGTCGCGACGGTCGTGAGCCCCTCGGTGACCGCGGTCGGCTGCGCGGCGAACCGCTGCAGCACCCGGCGGGTCACCTCCGGCGCGAGCATGCCGTCCCCGGCGGCCAGGGCCCGCACAGCGGCGACGAGCTCCTCCGGTCCGGCGTTCTTGAGCAGGAAGCCACTGGCTCCCGCGTCGAGCGCGTCGAACAGGTAGTCGTCGCGGTCGAAGGTCGTCACGATCGCGATCGACGAGCGGATCCGCCCGTCCGCCGTGATCCGCCGGGTCGCCTCGAGCCCGTCCATGTCGGGCATCTGCACGTCCATCGTGATCACGTCGGGCAGCAGGGAGCCGGCCAGGTCGACCGCCTCGGATCCGGTGCCGGCCTCCCCGACGACCTCGATGTCGGGCTGCAGGTCGAGGATCGTGCGGAACCCCGCACGCAGCATGGCGTGGTCGTCGACGATCAGCACGCGGATCCGAGCGCTCACTCCGACCCCCTGGGGTCGCTTGCCGCCGCGGCCGGCGGGCCAGGCGGCCGCGAAACCGAAGGTGCGTCTCGAGACCCTCGATGAGATCGTCGGTCTCGAGACGCGGGTTCGTTCTCGCGGTCACCCGCACCGCCCTCGGCGAGGAGCGAACCTTCGGGCGGGGCCGCAACCACCGGCAGCGTCGCGCGCACGCGGAATCCGCCGGACGGCCGGGCCACGAGCTCGATCGATCCGCCCGAGGCCGTCGCGCGCTCCCGCATGCCGAGCTGGCCGAGCCCGGGACGCAGCCCCGTGACGACCCGGCCCGTGTTCACGACCTCGAGCTCGACCGATCCCGGCTCATAGCGGATCCGCACATCCGCCTCGGCGTCGGGGCCCGCATGGCGACGGGCGTTCGTGAGCGACTCCTGGGCGATCCGGTACAGGTTGACCGCGGTCACGCGCGGCACCGGCGCCGCGTCCCCGATCACCTGCAGCCGCGTGGGCAGGCCCGCCGCCGTCGACGCGGCCGCGAGCTCGGCGATGTCCTCGACTCCGACGGTCGAGGACTCGTCCTCGGTGTCACCGGGGGCGCGCAGCGTGTCGAGCAGCTGATGGAAGTCGCGGGTGGCGTCACGGGCGGCGGTCTCGATGCCGGCGACGATCGCGGTGGCCGCCTGCGGATCCTGCGGGATCATCATGCGCGCGGCGCCCGCCTGCACGCCCATGACCGAGACGTGGTGGGCCACCACGTCGTGCAGCTCCCGGGCGATGCGCACCCGGTCCAGCGCGACCGCTTGGGCGGCGCTGAGCGCGCGCTCGCGCTCGAGCTCCGCGGTGCGCTGCTCGAGGGCGGCGCGTTCCCGGGCGGCGCTCCAACTGCGCTCGCCGAAGTAATAGGCACCGCCGAAGTACAGCACGTTGATCAGCACCTGCAGCATGATCATCGCGACATAGGGGCTCAGCAGCGCGGTGGAGACGTGCGCCTTTCCTGCCTGGTCGATCGCCTCTCGGTACATCGCGATGATCAGCCAGATCCCCATCCCCGTGATGATGCCGGTTCGCACCAGGAACGCTGCGCGACGCGAGTTCGTCCAGGCGCCGACCGTGTACAGGGTCACGAACATCGCGATGTTGCCCGCGTACACCTCGGGGATGTGCAGGGTGACGGCGATCGAATAGGCGATGGCGACGACGATCGCGGCCATCGCCGGGCGGCGCCGCCGCACCGCGACCGCCACGGTGACGACCACCAGGTAGGGGATCGCGGTCCACAGCTGGTTCTGCTGGGAGCCGTACACGCCGGAGATCGAGGAGAGCGCCGCGCTGAGCAGGCCGCCGACGAAGATCACGGCGGCGAGCACCAGATCTGCGCGGAGCTCGCGCGAGGTAGGGGTGCGGGTGAACGGCGGCATCCCTCCACCGTAGGGCGGGCACCGGCCGCAGAGCATCCCCCGCACGGCGGATCCGCCCGGGTGCGACACTGGAGCGTGACCTCGCCGCGCCCGCGTCTCGCCCCGCTGTACCTCGCCGGATTCACGACCGCGTTCGGCGCGCACGGGATCGCCGCCGCCCTGGGGGCGGAGACGGAGGACATCGGCTGGACCCTGCTCGCGTTCGGGTTCACCCTCGCGCTGTACGACCTCGCCGAGGTGCTGCTCAAGCCCGTGTTCGGCGCGCTCAGCGACCGGATCGGCGTGCGCCCCGTCATCGTCGCGGGACTCCTCGCCTTCGCCGTGTTCTCCGTGGTCGGCGCGCTCGTGCCCGGCACGCTCGGACTCATCGTGGCGCGGTTCGGGCAGGGCGCGGCGGCTTCGGCCTTCTCCCCGGCGTCGTCCGCCGCGGTGGCACGGCTGGCAGATGATGCCTCCCGCGGCCGCTACTTCGGACGCTACGGATCCTGGAAGAGCCTCGGCTATGCGCTGGGCCCGCTGCTCGGCGCCGGGCTGATCGTCTGGGCCGGCCTGCCCGCCCTGTTCTGGGCGCTCGCCGCGGTCGCGCTCGTCGCCGCGGCGTGGGTGCGGTTCGGGGTGCCGGTGGTGCCGGTGCTGCCCCGCAAGCGCGTGACCGTCGCGGATCTCGCGCGGGAGCTCACGGCGCCAGGGTTCGTCGTGCCGACCCTCGTGCTCGCCGCGACGACCGGTGGGCTCGCGGTCGCCGTCGGCTTCCTCCCGCTCCTCGGCCGGGAGACGGGCATCGGCACGGTCGGCAGCATGGCGCTCGTCACCGTGCTGGCGATCGTCAGCAGCGTCGTGCAGCCGTTCGCCGGATCCCTGCACGATCGCGGACGGCTGCCGGTGCGGCTCGGCGCGGTCGGCGGGCTGGCGCTGCTGGCCGCCGGGATCGTGGTCGCGGGACTGTGGCCGATGCTGCCGACCCTCATCGTCACGGCGGTGCTCATCGGCGCGGGCGCGGGACTGGCGACGCCCGTGGCGTTCTCGCACCTTGCCGCGACCACGCCGCCGGAGCGGATGGGGCGCACGATGGGATCCGCCGAGCTCGGCCGCGAGCTCGGCGACGCGGGCGGGCCGCTCGTCGCCGGAGCCGTGGCGACCGCGACGGTCCCCGGCGTGGGGCTGGTGGTGATCGGGGGACTGACCGTCTGCGCGGGGATCCTCGCGGCTCTGGGCCTGCGGCGCCCTCCGGTCGAGAGTTGACCGCCGCCTTCCCTCACGACTCCCGGATCCGAGTGAAGCTTGCTCTTGACAAGTTAACTTGCAAAAAGCAAGCTTGCCTCATCGGATCCGCTCAGCGATCCACCGACAGAGGAGTCATCGTGACGAACGTCTTCATCAGTCTTCCGGTCACCGACCTCGAGCGCACCAAGGCCTTCTACACGGCGCTCGGCTGCGCGATCAACCCGGAGATGTCCGACGAGAACGGCGTCTGCGTCGTCTGGGACGACAACGTGTACTTCATGATGATCACGCGCGAGTTCTTCGCGACCTTCACCGAGAAGCCGATCGTGGATCCGAAGATCTCGTTGCAGACGTCCGCGTCCTTCGCGCTCGACTCCCGGGAGGAGGTCGACGCCGCGATCGCGAAGGGGCTCGCCGCGGGCGGCACCGAGCCGCAGCCCGCGCAGGACTACGGCTTCATGTACTCGCGCGACCTGGACGACCCCGACGGCAACTCGCTCGGCTTCCTCTACATGGTTCCCGCAGGAGAGCAAGGGGCCGAGACTCCGGCGGCCGCCGCGAGCGACGCGACCGCCGCGGCCGCCGCGAGCGACGCGACCGCGTGATGCGGGGACGGGGCTGACATGGCCGCGCGCAGCTACGGCCAGTACTGCGGCGTGACCACCGCCGTCGAGCTGATCGGGGAGCGGTGGGCGCTGCTCATCGTGCGCGATCTGCTGGTCGGCCCGCGCCGCTACACCGACCTCAAGCAGGGGCTGCCGCGTATTCCCACGAACATCCTGTCCTCGCGGCTCAAGGAGCTGCAGGAGAGCGGCGTCGTGCGTCGAGCGCCCCTGCACGGCAGCGGTCTCGTCTACGAGCTGACGCCCTACGGCCGGGCCTTGGAGCCGATCGTGCTCGCGCTCGGACGCTGGGGCTTCCAGGCGATGGGCGACCCCGGTGAGGGCGACATCGTGACGCCCGACTCCCTCACCATGGCGCTGCGCACCGCGTTCCGCGCGGACGACGCGCAGGACCTCGATGTCGAGCTGCACCTCGGAGACGTCGCGCTGCGGGCGGTGGTCCGCGACGGGGTGCTCTCCGTCGCGCAGCTCGCTCCGCCCGCGCCGCCCGTCGGCGGTGCGCTTCCGCCCGGCGAGCCCGAGGCCGTCCTCGTCGCCGGCCCCGGCATCCGGCGCCTCATCGGCGGCGAAGTCACACCCGCCGAGGCGATCGCACAGGATCTGGTCGCCGTCGTGCGCGGCGAGGAGCGGATCCTGAACGCTTTCGCGCAGACCTTCCACATCGACCCGCTCGCGGCGTAGCGTCGCCGTGGGTGCGTGCGCCACGGATCGTGTGCCGCTCCCGCGAAACCGAACACTGACCGCGAAACCGAACCTGCGTCCCGAGACCGCAGAACAGAACTGCTGTTTCGGGACGCGCCTTCGGTCTCGCGGTCGGGTGGGCGAACTCGAATCATGAACGACCGAACCGGATCCGGGATCCACGAGGAGCAGACATCATGACCGGACGCATCATCATCGACCTGTTCACCACCGTTGACGGCGTCGCCCAGGCGCCGGGCGGCCCCGAGGAGGACACCAGCGACGGCTTCCGCTTCGGGGGCTGGCAGGCGACGCTGCCCAGCGAGGCCGTCATGCGCAGCGTGACCCAGGGCATGGAGACCCTCGACGCCCTGGTGCTGGGACGTCGCACGTACGACATCTTCGCCGGCTACTGGCCCGAGCACACCACGGGTCCCGAGGGCTTCATCGGGGAGCTCTTCAACCGGGTGCCGAAGTACGTGGCGTCGCGCGATGCCGGCATCGAGCTCGACTGGGAGGGCAGCATCAGGATCGGCGCCGACCTCCCGGCCGAGATCGCTGCGCTCCGCGAGAAGCACCAGGACGTGCACGTGATCGGCAGCGTCGACTTCGTGCAGACCCTGCTCGCCGAGCAGCTCTACGACGAGCTGCAGCTGTGGGTGTACCCCATCGTGCTCGGCCAGGGCAAGAAGGTGTTCCCCGACGGCGCCACCCCGCACAATCTTCGCCTCGTGCACGCCGAGTCGGGCGACGGCGGCACGCTGCTGCTGCGCTACGCGCCGCTGCCCGGAGAGCCCACCACCGGCACGATGTGAGCCCTGCACGGCGACGTGTCGGATTCGTGACCGGAATATCGCGGATCGGTCTAGCTGGCGATCCGTCGCGAAACTACAGTCATCCGTAACGCGTGGGGACGTTGACCCGAACACCCGCACTCTGGGGAGTGCGGGTGTTCCCATGTGCGGATCCGAGCGCAGGAATTGCCTCTTTCCTGAGAGAACCCTGTGACGATAGATTGCATCGACGCCTGGTTCTTCAGGCTCCGGTCGAGCCTGACGAAGGGCCGCGGCCGCAGACCCGAGGGGGGACCGGGATGACCGGAAGTGTGTCCGGACGTCGTGGCTGGAAGAGTGCGCTGACGGCGCTGCTCGCCGCGGCGCTGATGTTCACCGGCGTGGGAGCGGCGAGTGCCGTGGATCCGCCGGCGGTCGCCGGTGGGTCGATCGCGGGGGTCGTCACGAGCGACGTCGACGGATCTCCGATCGCAGGCGTGTACGTCGAGGCACAGAACAATGACGCCTCCTCCCTCGCCGGGGCGACGACCGGCCCGGACGGCACCTATCGAATCGATGGGTTGCTCGCGGGTGCGCATCATGTGCATTTCCTGACCTATGGCACGCCGTACATCAGCGAGTACTGGAACAACTCGTCGAGCTACTTCGGCGCGACGACGGTGGACGTGCAGGAAGGCGCCGTCGTCGCCGGGATCGACGCGGGGCTCAGCGCCGGCGCCTCCATCAGCGGGGTCGTCACCCGGGAAGACGGCACGCCCGTCGTGAGTAGTCCTGTCTGGGCGAACGGCGCGAATGGGGGTTTCAGCAGCGGGTTCACCGACTCTTCGGGCGCTTACACGATTCCGGGCCTGGCAGCCGATTCCTACGTGGTCCAGTTCCAGGGGACATGGGACGGGCTCGTCGGCGAGTACTGGAACGATGCAGCTGACTACTTCTCCGCGACCAGGGTCTCCGTGGTGGCCGGTGGCGCGGTCACCGGCATCGACGCCGTGCTCACGGCGGGCGGATCCGTCCAGGGCGTGGTCACGAAGGCCTCCGACGGCTCCGCCGTCGCCAACGGCTGGGTCGCCGTCTTGGACGTGAACGGCAATTCGGTCGCCCAGGGAGCTCTCTCCATCGATGGCACATATCGGATCGACGGGATCCGCCCGGGGGACTACAAGGTCAAGTTCTCGTCCAACGATCCGAGCCTGGTCCCGCAGTACTGGGCCGGTGCCGCGACCGCGGCCGCGGCGACGGCTGTCACCGTTGTCGCCGGTCAGACGGTCAGCGGTATCGACGCCGCGCTGCAGTCCCTCCCCGCGCAGATCAGCGGCACCGTGACGCGCGCGTCCGATGGAACGCCGGTGGCGGGCATCTCGGTGAGCGCGAGCGGTACCGGCGGATACTACTGGGCGACCACCGATGACACCGGTGCCTATCGGATCTCCGCCGCGCCAGGCCAGTACACCGTCGAGTTCCGCGACAACCATCAGACGTTCGCCACCCAGTGGTGGAGTGGTGCCGCCAGCGCACAGGACGCGACGCCGGTCACGCTCCTCGAGGGCTCGCAGCTCACGGGCATCGATGCGAGCCTCGATGCGACCGTGGCGATCCGCGGGTCCGTGCTCCTCGACGGGTCCACGGATCTGCGGGGGCACTCCTCGAGCCTCGCGGTGGTCGCGGAGACAGACGGTCATTTCGTCGGGATGAGCTATGTCCACCCCGACGGCACGTACGCCTTGTCGATCGGACCCGGCACCTACACGGTGAAGGTCGAGGGCACGGAAGGCTTCGCCTTGGCCGTCGCACCGCAGTACTACTCGCACGCGGCCTCCGAGGCCGACGCGACGCCGGTCGTCGTCTCCGGCTCCGGCGATGTCACGGGCATCGACTTCGACCTGTCCTCACTCACCGCGGACGTCGCGCTCTCGTCGTCTACCGCCCGTCCGGGCGACACGATCCACGTGACGGCGTCGGGCTTCGCACATAACGAGCCGGTCAAGATCGAGCTGCACTCCGATCCCGTCGAACTCGCATCGGTCACCGCCGCTGCGGACGGCACCATCGACACGACGGTCACGATCCCGGCGGATGCGCCCGCGGGCGCGCACCGGATCGTGCTCACGGGGCAGATGTCGACGCTGACCGGCGGTTCGGCGCTGACCGTGGCCGGCGCGACGACTCCGGGCGGATCCGAAGGATCCGGAACCGGCAGCGGCTCGACACCTGCGAATTCCGGGTCCGGCTCTGGTTCCGGCTCCGGCGACGCGCAGCTCGCGGCGACCGGTGCGGAGTTCCCGGATGCGACGCTGCTGATCGGCGTGCTGATGCTGCTCATCGGCTTCGCGGCGATCCGCATCCGTCGCAGGGCCTGACACGACGCGCTTCGGGGCCGGGTGGGTTCGCCCACACCGGCCTCGTCGTCGTTCAGTCCGCGAGTACCCGCTCCAGCACGACCGCCACGCCGTCCTCGGCGTTCGAGGCCGTGACCTCGTGGGCGGCGGCGAGTGCTTCGGGCTCGGCGTTCGCCATCGCGATGCCGTGCCCGGCCCAGCGCAGCATCTCGACATCGTTGAGCGCGTCGCCGAAGGCGAGCACCTCGGAGCGATCGATGCCGAGCGCGGCGCACAGCAGCGCGAGCCCCGTGGCCTTGGTGACGCCCTCCGCCATGACCTCGACGAAGGGCGCGCCCGACAGGGTGGCCTCGAAGCCGGTGTGATCAAGGTTGCGAAGTGCAGCGAAGATCACGCCCGGGGTCACAGTGGCATGCCGGATCACGAGCTTCAGGCTCGGAGCCGCCAGCACGTCGGCGAGGGGTACGGCGCCCATCGTGCGGGGATCCCGCTTGTGGTCGCTGAGCGTCGACACGGCGGCGTACCCGTCCTGGGCGACGAACACCTCTCCGGCCTCGCGCACGCTCGCGAACAGCAGCCCGTCGATCTCGGCGCCCAGCTCGCGAGCGATGCGCTGCTGCACCGGCACCGCGATCTCCGACGCGAACAGCTGCTCGTGCGTGCCGAGGTGGATGCCGTACCCGCCGTTGCCGCACAGCGCCCATCCGTCGAACCCGGCCTCCTCGGCGATCGCGCGAAGTCCGATCGGCTGTCGCGCCGTCACGGGCACCACCACGATCCCCGCGGCCCGCGCGGCATCGAGCGCTGCTCGGGTGCGTGCGCTGACCTGGCCCGCGGGATCCAGCAGGGTGCCGTCGAGGTCCGTCGCGATCAGGCGGATCCTGGATCCGGTCGTTGGACGCGTTTCGTCTCGGTCGCCTTCGGTGTCCTCGCTCAACGGCCCCGGGATGGGGGCGTCTTCCGCCGGTCCTTGAGCCTGTCGAACGGCGCTCGACGACCCTGAGCGGAGGGCGTCCTCGCGGGGCGACGCGGGAGCCGCATCAGCCGGATCCGCGACGGTGCTCATCAGGCGAAGATCATGGGCATGTCGTCGTCCTCCTCGGCGGCGCCGAGCTCGAGGTCGACGACCACCGGCACGTGGTCGCTGGGCTGCTCGCCCTTGCGCTCGTTGCGGTGGATCGAGGCGCCCTTCACCGCGTCGCCGAAGGCCTCGGATCCGAGCACGAAGTCGATCCGGATGCCCTCGTTGCGCGGGAACTTCAGGCGCTGGTAATCCCAGTAGGTGTATCCCTCGGGCAGCAGCGGGCGCACGACGTCGTGCACGCCCGCCGACTCCAGAGCGAAGAACGCCGCGCGTTCCTCAGGGGAGACGTGGGTGGACCGGCCGACGACGATGTCCGGATCCCCGTTGTCGTGGTCGAACGGGATGATGTTGAAGTCGCCGACGAGGGCGAGCGGCAGGCCGGGCGTCGCGGCGAGCTCGGCCGCGGTCGCGGTGCGCAGGGCATCGAGCCAGTGCAGCTTGTAGGCGAGGTGCGGGTCGTCGAGCGAGCGGCCGTTCGGCACGTACAGGCTCCACACGCGCACGCCGTTGACGATCGCGCCGATCGCCCGCGCCTCCTGCGGCGCATCGGGGCCCTCGTGGCCCTTCGCGAACCCGGGCATGCCATCGAACGCGGTGCGCACATCGGTCATCGGCTCGCGGCTCGCGATCGCGACACCGTTCCACTGATTCAGGCCGTGCACCTCGACGTGGTAGCCGGCCTCCTCGAACGGTGCATACGGGAACTGCTCCGGCTTGCACTTGATCTCCTGCATCGCGAGCACGTCGATGTCCTCGCGCACGGCGAACTCGACGGTGCGGGCGACGCGGGTGCGGATCGAGTTGACGTTCCAGGTGGCCAGGCGCATGGATCCAGCCTACGGGCGGGCGGCGACATCGCCGTTTCGCGGCGACGCAGGTTCGAGGAGCATTGTTTGCTGCGTTCCGACGGTTCTGAGAGCAGACTTTGCTCCCCGAAACGTTCTGAAGCCCCACCGTGCGGGAAGCGCAGAGATCCGGCCCGCTCCCGTTTGCATTCCGTAGGGAAACGGCTCCCGGCTGCGACCGGCGCCGCAGGGTGGAGTCATGGTCATCGAACAGCGGTTCACGCCCTCGCGGCACGGGCACTCGGCCGGCACGGCACGGCGCGCGCGGCCATCCTGGGGCTACCTGTCGCGCGCGGTCAGCCGATACGGCGTCGTGTCGAGCGAGCTCGTCATCTACTCGCCGGACGCCCCGGAGCGCGACCGGCGCTGGGCCGAGGCCTCCCGGACCTACGGCGCGGTCGCTGCCGGCGGGGCGCTGCTCGCCTGGATCGGGTTCGCGGCGGCCGGCGTCTCGCCGATGGTCGCCATCCTGGCGATCGCGGCGGTCGCGGTCGTCGTCGGCCTGCTGCTCGCCCGCCGCACTCGCGCTGTCAGGCGGGGCGCGGCGCGGGTCTCCGCCTGCGGCTCCGCCCTGCTCGCCTACGGACCGGACCACGACGCCCGGCGCCGGTTGGACGCGCTCGCCGACGCGATGCTGGGTGCGAGCCTCGCCTACCGGTCCGGTGCGCTGGACGAGGAAGGATTCGACCGCGTCTGGCGTGCCGTCTACACGCACGCTCGTTCCTGACCGGCCGGCTGCCGCCGTTCAAAGCGCGCAAATGGCTGCATCCAGACCGTGGATGCAGCCATTTGCGCTCTTCGAAACGAAGAAGCGGATCAGACCTGGGCGACCCGGGCGGCCTGCTCGGCCTTCTTCTCGCGGCGCAGGCCGTGCAGCAGCGGCTCGGTGTAGCCGCTGGGCTGCGCGGCGCCCTCGGTGATCAGGCGCCGGGCCGCGGTGTACGCGATGCCGGGCTCGGAGCCCTCGGCGAACGCGAGCGGCTCGTAGTTCTCATCGCCGGCGTTCTGTGCGTCCACGACCACGGCGAGGCGGCGCAGGCTGTCGTCGACCTGCTCCTCGGTGATCACGCCGTGCTGCAGCCAGTTCGCGAGCAGCTGGCTCGAGATGCGCAGCGTGGCGCGGTCCTCCATGAGGCCGACGTCGTGGATGTCCGGCACCTTGGAGACGCCGATGCCCTGGTCGATCCAGCGCACCACGTAGCCGAGGATCGACTGCACGTTGTTGTCGACCTCGGTCGCGACGATCTCGGGGGTGAGATCGCCCTCGGCGGCGAGCGGCGGCACGAGCAGGCGGTCCAGCGCCTCGGCGGACACCGGAGGCAGCGCCGCGCGCGCGGCGAACGCGTCGACCTGGTGGTAGTGCAGGGCGTGCAGCGTGGCGGCCGTGGGCGACGGCACCCAGGCGGTCGACGCCCCGGACTGCGGGTGCGCGATCTTCTTCTGCAGCATGTCGTGCATGAGATCGGGCTCGGCCCACATGCCCTTGCCGATCTGGGCGTGCCCGGTCAGGCCGCTCGCGACGCCGATCGCGACGTTGCGGTCCTCGTACGCCTGCATGAACGGCTGCGCCTTGATGCCGGCCTTCGGCAGGAAGGGGCCGGCGTGCAGGGACGTGTGGATCTCGTCGCCGGTGCGGTCCAGGAATCCGGTGTTGATGAACACGACGCGGTCGCTCGCAGCGGCGATGGACGCGGCGAGGTTCGCCGACGTGCGCCGCTCCTCGTCCATGATGCCGACCTTCATGGTGCCGGCGGGCAGTCCCAGCAGCGTCTCGACCCGGCCGAACAGCTCCGCAGCGTACGCGACCTCCTCGGGGCCGTGCATCTTCGGCTTCACGATGTACATGGATCCGGTGCGGGAGTTGGTGCCCTTGTTCGCACCCTCGAGCTCGGGAAGGGATCCGAGTGCGGTCATGATCGCGTCGACGATGCCCTCGAAGACCTCGTCGCCGTTGCGGTCGAGCACGGCGGGCGTGCGCATCAGGTGACCCACGTTGCGGACGAACAGCACGGCGCGGCCGGGCAGAGTCACCTCGCCGCCGTCGGCGGTGCGGTACACGCGGTCCGCCGCGAGGGAGCGGGTGAACGTCTTGCCGCCCTTGGTCACGGTCTCGGTGAGCGTGCCGTCCATGAATCCGCGCCAGTTGCGGTAGCCGAGCGCCTTGTCGTCGCCGTCGACGGCGGCGACCGAGTCCTCCAGGTCGAGGATCGCGGTGAGCGCCGACTCCAGGATGATGTCCTGCACGCCGGCGGCGTCGGTGCGGCCGATGGGGCCGGAGCGGTCGACGAGGATCTCCGCGTGCAGGCCGTTCTGCACCAGCAGCACGGTGTCGGGGGCGTCGGCCTCGCCGGTGTATCCGACGAAGCGGTCCGGATCCGCGAGGCGGCGATCGCCGGTCGCAGTCACCACGACGAGTCCGTCGGCGTCGATGCGGTAGGCGGTGGCGTCCCTGTGCGAGCCCTCGGCCAGCGGGGCGATCTCGTCGAGCAGCTCGCGACCGAAGGAGACCACCGCCGCCGCGCGGGCGGGGTTGAACTCCTTGCCCGGGGCGAGCTCGCCGGTGCGCTCGATCGCGTCGGTGCCGTACAGGGCGTCGTACAGCGAGCCCCAGCGGGCGTTCGCCGCGTTCAGGGCGAAGCGGGCGTTCAGCAGCGGGACGACGAGCTGCGCGCCCGCCATCGTGGCGATCTCGGGGTCGACGTTCTCCGTGGTGACGGTGACCTGCTCGGGGACCGGGACGAGGTAGCCGATCTCGGTGAGGAAGGCACGGTAGGCGGCCGGATCCGGCTGACCCGGGTTCTGCCGGTGGTACTCGTCGATCTGCTGCTGCAGCTGGTCGCGCCGGGCGAGCAGCGCGGCGTTGCGCGGCACCAGGTCGTGGATGATCTCGCTCACGCCCGCCCAGAACGCCGTGGCGTCGCGACCGGAATCGGCAAGCGACGCTTCAGCGAACTCGACGATCGGCGCGGCGACCGACAGGTCTGCGCGGGAGAGGTACGAGGTCATAGTTCCATTCCTTCTGTGCGGGCGCCGAGGCGCTTGAGGGTTTCCAGTGCGATCTCCGCGTCGAGCGCGGGCGGACCACCGGCGATGCCGAGTCCGCCGACGTGGAGCTCGCCGAAGAAGATCGGCACGCCCCCGTCGATCGTGGTCATGGTGCCGCCCGTGCCGAGGGGCAGCGTCGCGGAGAGGGCCTCGGCGATCTGTCCGGTGCGGCGGCGGATGGAGGCGCTGCTCTTCGCCTTGCGCTGCGAGGTGTCGGCGCTGTGCGGGGTGGAGCCGTCGGCCATGCCGTACGCAATGAGGGTCATCGACGGATCCGCGACGGCGGCCACGGTGGGCAGGCCGCGCTCGGCGCCGATCTCCAGGGCGAGCGCCACGGCGCGCGCGGCCGTCTCGTACGTGATCGTGACGGTCTGTCGGTGTGTGGACATCGGCGTCTCCTCGGCGTGATTTATCTCGATGTCGAGATTACCTTCGCGGCGAGATTACCACAATGTGAAGCTTAAGTTCCACATCTCGAAATACGCAGGTGAAAATTGGTATCCCATCTGGGGTGTTCAGCGCTCCGAGGGGTCCGCCGTCCCGACTAGGATCCCCCGCGCCAGTACGTGGAAGTGCCGATTGAACCCGAGGTAGGCGGGCGTCTCGTCGCCGTCCAGATCGATCTCCTCGATGTCCAGCGCGTCGACCGTGATGACGTAGCGGTGCGCGCCCGTGCCGGCGGGCGGTGCGGCGCCGATGTAGCGCTGCAGGCGCGCCTCGTTCGGCAGGGTGATCGCCTGCGCGGGAAGGGATCCGGGCTCGCCGTCGCCGGCGCCCGCGGGGAGAGAACGCACGTCGACCGGGATGTTCGCGACCGCCCAGTGCCAGAAGCCGGATCCGGTCGGGGCATCGGGGTCGTAGATCGAGAGGGCGAAGCTCTTCGTGCCGGCCGGCGGCTCGCCCCACACCAGGCCGGGGGAGCGGTCGTCCCCGCCGCGGGACTCGGACCAGGCCCAGACCGGCAACGGCCCGTCCGCGTCGAAGTCGGGGCTGCTCAGCTCCAGCGGAGGCACCGGCTTGAGCCGGGCGAGAGCGGCGTAGGTGTCGACGTCGAGCATGCGGACCTCCATCCACGGGCGCCGCGGCATCGGTCGCCGGCGACGCGGGTGCCTTCATCCTTTCACCGCCCGGAGTCGGGGCCAAGATCGCGAGCCACCCCTTCCGCGCGAGCCACCCCCTTCCGCGCGAGCCACCCCCTTCCACACCGGGCGCAAGAGGGTGGCTCGGGTGCAGAGGGGTGGCTCGGCACAGTGAGGGGCGCGATCGTAGACTTGAGTCGTGACGCTCAGCACCCCCGAACTCGAAGCCGACCGCCAGGCTCTCATCGCCCTGATCAAGGATGAGGCGGTGTTCCACGGAGACTTCACTCTGGCCAGCGGCAAGCAGGCCACGTACTACGTCGACATGCGTCGCCTCACGCTCGACCACCGCGCAGCGCCCGCGATCGGCCGCATCGTCCTCGACCTCATGCAGGGTCTCGACGGCATCGCCGCCGTCGGAGGCCTCACTCTGGGCGCTGACCCGATCGCCAATGCGGTGATGCACGAGTCGGTGCGCGCCGGATCCCCGGTCGACGCCTTCGTGGTGCGCAAGGAGCCCAAGGACCATGGCCGCGGCCGCCAGATCGAGGGCGCGGATGTCACGGGCAAGCGCGTCGTGGTGGTCGAGGACACGTCGACCACGGGCGGCTCCCCGCTCAAGGCCGTCGAGGTGCTGCGTGTCGCGGGCGCCGAGCCGGTCGCCGTGATCTCGATCGTCGACCGCAAGACCGGCGCGCAGGCCGCGATCGAGGCCGCCGGTCTGCAGTGGCTCGCCGCGATCGACCTCGACGACCTCGGGCTCGACCCGCAGTGACCGACGCCGCGACCTCGGCCGCGGCTCTCCGCGACGTCTGCACGACGTTGCGACGTCTGCACGATCGGATCCCCGATTCCATCCTGCATCCGTCCCTGGATCGTGCATCCGTCCCCGACATCAGGAGCATCGCATGACCGGATCCGGATCCGCAGACCCCCGGGTCGCCCTCGCCGTCGACGTGGGCGGGACCAAGCTCGAGGCCGCCCTGGTGCGCGCCGACGGGACCGTCGTCGACGGCACGCGCAGTCGCCGCCCGACCGGGCCCGATGCGACGTCCGACTCGCTGCGCGCCGCGATCGACGCGGTCGTCGCGCACGCTCTCGCCGGTCGCGGATCCGAGGACGAGCTGGTCGGCGCCGGCATCGGCAGTGCCGGCCCCGTGGATCGCGTGCAGGGCACGATCGTTCCCGTGAACATGCCCGCCGCGCATGGCTTCGGGCTGCGCGACGCCGTCCGGATCGCTGCCGAGGCGGTGCACGGCGCTCCGGTCGAGACCGTGCTCGCCCATGACGGCGGCTGCCTCGCGCTCGCCGAGTCCCGCTACGGCGCCGCGCGCGGAGCGGCCGCATCGCTCTCGATCGTGGTGTCGACCGGCGTCGGCGGAGGGTTCGTCGTGGACGGCCGCTACCTGCCCGGCTCGTCCGGGAACGCCGGCCATCTCGGCCAGGTGCACGCGACGCCCGAGCTCACGGTCGAGCAGGTCGCCTCCGGCCCCGCGAGCGTGGCCTGGGCCCGCACGCAGGGATGGACGGGGCAGCAGGGCGAGGACCTGGCCCGCGATGCGAAGGCGGGCGATGCGATCGCGCGCGCGGCGATCGAGCGCTCCGCCCGCACGGTGGGTGCGGCCCTCGCCGACGCCTCGACGCTCGTGGACCTGGAGGTCGTCGCGATCGGCGGCGGGTTCTCCAGGGTCGCGGACGACTACATCGACCTCGTCCAGGCGGCGCTCACCGAGAGCGCGCAGCACGACTACTCCCGCCGCACGCGCGTCGTGCGCTCCGGGCTCGGCGACGAGGGGCCGCTCATCGGCGCCGCGGCGCTCGTGCTGCAGTAGTCATGCGCGTCCTCGGCCTGCAGTCCGGCACGTCGCACGACGGGATCGACGCGGCCGTCGTGGAGTTCCGCTTCGACGGCGGTGACGACGCGCGCGGCGTCGCACCGGACGAGTCCGCCGCGCCCGGCGTCGCGTTGCGCGGCACCGTGCTGCATACGGCCGAGACCCCGTACGCGCCTGAGCTGCGCGCCCGCCTCGTCGCCGCGCTGCCTCCCGCCGCCACGACCCTGGCCGAGGTGTGCGAGCTGGACACCCTGATCGGGCAGGCGTTCGCAGAGGCCGCGGCGCAGGCCGCGGATGCGGTGGGCGGTGTGGATGCCGTGTGCTCGCACGGCCAGACCGTGTTCCACTGGATCGACGGGGAGGGGCGCGCCCGCGGCACGCTCCAGGTCGGCCAACCCGCGTGGATCGCCGAGCGCACCGGCGCTCCCGTCGTCTCCGACGTGCGGATCCGCGACATCGCCGCCGGAGGGCAGGGCGCTCCGCTCGTGTCGCTCCTCGACGACCTCCTGCTGCGGGACGCGCTGAACCCTGCGCTGCCCGGCGGCACCGCTGCCGCGCTCAACCTGGGCGGGATCGCGAACGCGACCGTGGTCGGATCCGGCCCGGTGCTCGGCTACGACATCGGTCCGGCGAACGCGCTCATCGACGCGGTGGTCCAGGACCGCGGCCTCGACCCGCGCGGCTACGACGCCGGTGGCCGGATCGCCGCAGCGGGCCGGGTCGACGAGGGGCTCCTCGCCGCGCTCCTGGACGATCCGTACTACGCCTTGCCCGCACCCAAGAGCACGGGCAAGGAGCGCTTCCACCTGGGGTACGTGCAGGAGCACCTGGCAGCTCTGGGGCGCGTGATCGCCGACGCCGACCTCGTGCGCACGCTCACCGAGCTCACGGTGCGCACGGTCGCCCGCGACATCGCCGCGCGGGGCGTCGCCTTCCTCGCCGTGTCGGGCGGCGGAGCGCACAACCCCGTCGTCATGGACGGCCTGCGCGCCGCGCTCCACGACGTCGAGGTCGTCTCCGCCGACGCGCTGGGCGCCCCGGCCGATGCCAAGGAGGCGATCCTCTTCGCACTCATCGGCTGGTGCACCCTGCACGGCGTCCCCGCCGTGCTCCCGGGCGCGACCGGAGCCCGTGCCCCACGGATCCTCGGCACGATCACGCCCGGATCCGGTCCGCTCCGTCTGCCGGAGCCGGTCGCGGGGATCGCGTCGCTCACCCTCGACTGACCGTCAGCCGCGGCGCTCGTCGTCCTCGTCCCAGGGACCCTCCCACCACGCGCCGCGGTCGCGGGCGGATCCGCCGCGGCGGTTGCGCACGAACTGAACGATCCACGCGGTCAGCGTGCCGAGCGCGATGACGGCGGCGACCCAGATGATCGGATTCGACGTCATGGCCGCTTCCCCTCCGCCGCGTCGGCGACGATCTTCGCGATCCGCGCAGCCCGGGTCTCGGTCCGCTTCGCCATCGCGATCTGCGTCAGGCCGACCTTCTTCGCCGACGGCGGGAAGGCGTCCCACCCCGTGCGTCCGGAGGGTGACGCGTCGAGTGCGGCGGTGAGATCGTCCGGCTCGATGCCGGCTTCGGGGCCGTCCAGCACGGTCCAGGCGCCGTTGGCCTTGGCGACCTCGATGGCGCGCAGGCCCGCCTCCTCGAGCAGGCCGGCCTCCTCGAGCAGTGCGATCCGTGCCTTGTTCGTCGCGGCCCAGCCGCTGGAGGCCCGGCGCGGCGCGAACCACAGCCCGCCGATCCGCTCGTCGAAGCTCCGCACCGGCCCATCGATCCAGCCGAAGCAGAGCGCCTGCAGGATCGCCTCCTCATAGCCGACGTGCACGTCGTCGTTGCCCGGACGCGGTCGTACCAGCCATGCACCGGTCGCGGTGGCGTGGTTGTCGGCGAGCCAGGCCCGCCAGGTCGCCGCATCGGCAGCGGTCACCTGCACGCCGTCGTCGAGTGCGCCCATGGGTCAGTCCTTCGTCTTCGGCGCCTTCTGCGGGATCGTGCGGATCGTCTCGGTGATGCGGGGGAGCAGGTCGGCGACGGACTGCACGACCTCGTCCGGGCGGAACGGGTACTTCTCGATCTCCGCGGTGTCGCTGATCCCGGTGAGCACCAGGACCGTGTGGAGGCCCGCTTCGATGCCTGCCACCACGTCGGTGTCCATGCGGTCGCCGATCATGCCGGTGCGCTTGGAATGAGCGCCGATCTTGTTGAGCGCCGAGCGGAACATCATCGGGTTCGGCTTGCCGACCACGTACGGATCCTTGCCGGTGGCCTTGGTGATGAGGGCGGCGATCGCCCCGGTCGCGGGCAGCGGCCCGTCGGCGCTGGGGCCCGTGGCGTCCGGGTTGGTGACGATGAAGCGCGCGCCGTCGTTGATCAGACGGATCGCCTTGGTGATCGCCTCGAACGAGTAGTTGCGCGTCTCGCCGACCACGACGAAGTCGGGGCTCGTCTCGGTCATGATGAAGCCCGCGTCATGCAGCGCCGTGAGGATCCCGGCCTCGCCGATCACGAATGCGGATCCGCCCGGGAGCTGCTGCTGCAGGAAGTCGGCCGTCGCGAGCGCGGAGGTCCAGATCCGCTCCTCCGGCACGTTCAGCCCGCTCGTGCGCAGCCGCGCGGACAGGTCGCGTGCGGTGAAGATCGAGTTGTTCGTCAGCACGAGGTAGGGGATTCCGCTGCTCTCCCAGTTGGCGAGCAGCTCGGACGCTCCGGGGATGGCGTCGTTCTCGTGCACGAGCACACCGTCCATGTCGGTGAGCCAGCATTCGATGTCGTCGCGTTGTGCCATGCGCCCAGCCTAGGACTCCCGGGTTACGGGCGGATGACGGGCCGGATCCGGGCCTCTGCGTCAGGCCGACAGCCACACCGCGTCGACGCCGTCGGCAGGCAGTGGCACGTCGGAGCCCTCGATGCGCAGTCCGTCGCGGGTGACGACGACCTCGCCGCCGATCACCAGGCCCGCCGACTCCAGGGAGCGCAGCAGTTCCGGATCGCGGTCGTCCACCCGCAGCACGCGGCCGGCGTGTCCGGTGGCGGCGTCCGCGAGCAGTACGAACGGCTCGCGTTCGATCCGGCCGTCGGCGTCGGGGATCGCGTCGCCGTGCGGGTCGAAGCGCGGCCGTCCCAGGCGCGCGTCGATGCCCTCCAGCAGGCGGTCGCTGATGGTGTGCTCGAGCACCTCCGCCTCGTCGTGCACCTCATCCCAGGCGTAGTCGAACTCGCGCACGAGCCAGGTCTCGATGAGGCGGTGCCGTCGGATGATCGCGAGGGCGCGCTGCTCCCCGTCGTCGGTCAGCCGCACCGCGCCGTAGGGCACGTGCGAGACGAGGCCGGCGGCGGCGAGCTTCTTCACCATCTCGGTGACGCTGGACGGGGCGATGCCGAGCTTCGCGGCGAGCTGCGACGGCGTGATCGGCGCCGGCTGCCATTCGGTGTGCGCGAACACCGTCTTCAGATAGTCGTCCGCCGCGGGGGATGCCACCCCTCCAGCCTAACCGGCACGGCCCGCGGCCCGCGCGAGGTCGTGGGCGACCCGCGCACGCTCGGCGGGACCGCCCGGAAGGTGCGAGGTCAGTGGCCGATCGCGGAGAGCACGGCGAACGCGGCCTGACCGGCGAAGAACATGATCGCGAAGCCGGCGAGGGCCCCCAGCAGGGAGAGCCGCCCGTCGAATCCCTCGATGCCGCGCATCCCGATCGCGCGGGCCCGGAACGAGAGGATCAACGTCAAGGCGCCCAGTGCGAGCTGCACCCAGGGTCCGCCCGCCGGCAGCAGCTTCGGAACGGCGAGGAGCAGGATCCCGAGCGCGCCGGTGACGAGTGACGCCCACGTGCAGAGGCGGACGGACCGGCGCGCGGAGGCCTGCGCTTCAGCCTTCTCGGCGGCGCGCTGCGCGGCGGACGGGCGGCGGGATCTGGCCATCCCTCGAGCCTACCGGCGGAGACTGTGGGTCCTGCCCGCGCCCCATCGTCCGTCCGATGGATCCCGAACGGGCGAGATCCACCGGACGGGATCCGGGTGTGCACGGTCAGGCACCCCGGATTTGGGATCCGGCGCCGGGCTCACGCCCCGCTCAGCAGCAACCAGAGCAGCACCGCGTTGAGCGCGATGAGCAGTGCGGCGGCCACGATCCCAGCGATCGTGGTCCAGGGGCGGTTCGCGTAGCGACCGAGCGTGCGCTGCCGGGCGGTGAGGGCGACGAGGGGGATGAGGGCGAACGGGATCCCGAACGACAGCGCCACCTGACTGAGCACGAGGGCGAAGGTGGGGTCGACGCCGAGCCCGAGGATCAGCAGCGCGGGGATCAGCGTGATGAGCCGCCGTACGGGCATCGCGATGCGCACCCGCAGCAGGCCGTGCATGATCTCGGCGCCCGCGTAGGCGCCCACGGCGGTCGAGGCCAGGCCGGATGCGAGCAGGCCGACCGCGAACAGGGTGCCGATCAGCGGACCGAGCTGCGCGCTGATCGCGGCGTGCGCTCCCTCGAGCGAGTCGGTGCCCTCGACGCCGGGCAGGGTGGCGGCGGCCAGCAGGAGCATGCCCAGGTTCACGGCGCCTGCGACGACCATCGCCAGGGTGACGTCCCACCGGGTGGCGGTGAGCAGCCGGGCGATGGGGGTGCGCGACGGCGACTCGGGGTCGCCTCCGGGGTGCATCGGGGCGGATCCGAACCGGTCCCTGGCGAGGGCGGAGTGCGCGTAGATCGCGTGCGGCATGATCGTCGCGCCCAGGATCGAGGCGGCGAGCAGCACGGATCCGGAGTCCGTGAAGCGCGGCGTCAGCCCGCCGAGGGCCGCGGAGGGATCCGGTGGGGCGACGAGCATGCCGGCGAGGAAGCCGACGGTGACCACGGCGAGCAGGCCGATGACCACGAACTCGAAGGGCCGGGCGCCCCGCCGGCCCTGCACGGCGAGCAGCGCCATCGAGACCGCGCCCGTGATGAGTCCGCCGAGCAGCAGCGGGATCCCGAACAGCAGCTGCAGCGCGACCGCGCCGCCGATGACCTCGGCGATGTCGGTCGCCATGGCCACGAGCTCCGCCTGCAGCCAGTACGCTCGCCGCGCGAACCGGTGCTGCAGCCGGTCGCCGAGCAGCTCCGGCAGGCTGCGCCCCGTGACGACGCCCAGCTTCGCGGAGAGGTACTGCACGAGCCACGCGATCACGTTCGCCACGACGACCACCCAGACCAGCAGGTAGCCGTACCCGGCACCCGCCGTCATGTTGCTGGCGACGTTGCCCGGATCCACATAGGCGACTCCGGCCACCAGCGCAGGGCCGAGCAGCGCCGCACCGCGGGCGGACGCCGCGGTATCGGAGCGCGAGGGCGCGAAGGTCACCGTCGTTTTAGGCACACCGAAAACCTACCTCATTTTTAGGCATACCGAAATATTCGGCTCGCGGCCGTTGCCCGAGCCCGGGTGCGCGCTCGGCAACGCCCCGGGGGATGCACGCGGATACGCTGGCGGGATGCAGGATCCAGAGGCCGTCGCCGAGCCCGAGCCCACGCACGGCGTCGGTCCATGGGAGGGGGAGTGGCCCGTCGGGGAGCACTTCGATCCCGAACTGCTCGCGCAGGGCGACCGGCGCAACGTCGTCGATCGGTACCGGTACTGGCGCATGGAGGCGATCGTCGCCGATCTCGACACCCGCCGGCATGGCTTCCACGTTGCGATCGAGAACTGGCAGCACGACATGAACATCGGCTCGATCGTGCGCAGCGCGAACGCGTTCCTCGCCGACACCGTGCACATCATCGGGAGGCGGCGCTGGAACCGACGCGGCGCCATGGTCACCGATCGCTATCAGCACGTCGTGCATCACGACACCGTGCAGGCGTTCACCGCGTGGGCTGAGGCCGAGCGCATCCCGATCGTCGCCGTGGACAACCTCGACGGCGCGGTGCCCGTGGACCGCGCGGATCTGCCCGAGCGCTGCGTGCTGCTGTTCGGCGCGGAGGGGCCCGGGCTTTCAGACGAAGCGCTCGCGGCGGCGGCGGGGCACGTCGAGATCACGCAGTACGGATCCACCCGCTCGATCAACGCCGGGGCTGCTGCGGCCGTGATCATGTACGAGTGGTGCCGGAGGCATGCCGGCTGAATGCGCGATCCCGGATGCGGGTGCACCTCACTCGCACGGGTGAGGACGCGTGCACGGCCGCGTGCGAGCATGGGGACGTGCGGACAGGGAAGGCGCGGAGCGGCGCACGCGGTGGCGGCACCGCGCTGATCGTGGCGCTGGCCGCTCTCGTGGTGCTGCTGCCCATCAGTCTCGCCTCGCTCGCCTGGTCCACCCCGCACGCGGCGCCGCTGGTGGTCGGCGGACTCGCCGTCTCCTTCGCCGTGCTGCACGGTGCATCCCTGCTCGCGGTGAGGCGTCCGAGGACGGCATTCCTCCTCGCCAGCGCCGTGATGCTGCTGCTCGTGCTCATTCCGGCGGCTCGCGACGCCTCCGCGACCATGCATCCGTCGGCCGCCGTCTACCTGCTCTGCCTGGCCCAGATAGCCGTGCGCGAGCGGGTGCGGCTGTCGGTCGTCGCGTTGGCGGTCGCGCTCGTGGGTGCCGGGATGATCGCGGTGACAGAGCCCTCCTTCGCCGGCGGTCCCGCTGCCGATACCGGGCTGCTGCGGCTCGGCGCCTTCCTCGGGCTCGCTGCCAGCGCGACCGCCGCGTGGGCGTGCGGCCTGCTGGTGCGCTCCGCGACGAGCCGGGCCGAGGAGCGCACAGCCGTACGCGTGCGGCAGGCGATCGCGGACGAGCGGATGCGCATCAGCGGCGAGCTGCACGACGTCATCGCACACGCGATGACGGTCATGATCGCGCAGTCCGAGGTGGCGCGGGCGCTGGTGCGCGAACGTCCGGAGGTCAGCGAGCGGGCGCTGGGCGTCGTCGTGGACACGGGGCGCGACGCACTTCGAGGCATGCGCTCGATCGTCGCGGCTGACGGCGACGCCCCCAAGGAGCCGACGCCGACGGCTGGTTCGCTGGCCGAGCTGGTCGCCGCGGTGCGCAGCCCCGCGTGCGCGGTCGAGTTCGTGGAGACCGGAGATCGCCGCGCCCTGGCTCCCGTCTCAGCGCTGGCATTGCACCGTGCGGTGCGTGAGGGGCTCACGAACGCCATGCGGCACGCGCTTCCACCTCTGCAGGTCGAGGTGCGCCTCGCCTGGTCCGAGGAGCACGTGATCGCGGAGGTCGAGGACGATGGCGGATCCGGGCGCAGCGGATCCGATCTCGGCACCGGCACCGGCCTCGTGAGCCTGGCCGAGCGGATCCGGCTGGCGGGCGGGTCGCTCGCATCGGGGCGGGTTGCGGTCGTCGGGAGCGGCTCATCCGGGCGCGCCCGATCCGACGGCTGGCTGCTGCGGGTCGAGCTCCCGGTGCTGCCGGCGACCGGTTCGGACGCGGTGGCGACGGCTGCCAGTTCGGAGCCCGTCGTGACGGCGGAGCGCCTCGCGGAACGGGAGGAGGGAGCATGACGATCCGGGTGCTGCTCGTGGACGACCAGGAGCTGTTCCGCGAAGCCGTGGCGATCATGCTGGGCCGGGATCCGCGCATCTCCGAGGTCGCCGTCGCCGCCGATGCGCGCGCGGGCATCGAGCACATCCGCAGCCACGCGGTCGACGTCGTGCTGATGGACATCCGCATGCCCGGGATGGACGGCATCGCCGCCACCAGGGAGATCCTGCGGCTGAAGCCCGGGATCCGGATCCTCATGCTCACGACGTTCGACCTCGACCAGTACGTCGTCGAGGCGATCCGCGAGGGTGCGAGCGGGTTCCTGACCAAGGATGCGGCCCCGCAGGAACTCGCCGACGCCATCGCCGCGGCGGCCGCGGGCGATGCGGCGATGTCGCCGCGGGCGACGGCCGCGCTGCTGGGTTACGTGCGCGAGGGCGGGCCCGCGGTCGATCCCGATGCCGCGCTCGCGCCGCTCAGCGATCGGGAGCGCGAGGTCGCCCGTGCGCTCGCGACCGGGGCCTCGAACGACGACATCGCGCGGGCGCTGTTCCTCAGTGCGAACACGGTCAAGACGCATGTGAAGGCGGTCCTCGCGAAGCTCGGTCTCGCCGACCGTCTGCATGTCGTGATCTGGGCCTATGAGAACGGCATCCGCCGGCCGGGCCGATGACGGCGTGCCCCGCCGGGTGAGGGCGAGGCCGGCCGCCTGGCGAGCGCGCACGGATCATCCCTGCGGGTGAGCCCGAACCCTCCTCGGGGGCGACGCGCAGCAGGGAACCGGATCCTTAGCGTGCGGGACATGAGAAACAGAACGCGTGTCGTACTGCTGATCCTCGGAATCGCGCTCGGCGCCGCCGTCGCGGTGCTCGGCGCGGTCGAACTGCTCTTCGCCGGGTCGGTGCCGACGGGGGTGAGCCCGAGCCTGGTCGCGGCGGTGGTCGGGGCGCCCGCGGCGGCGGTGGTGTCGGTCGGGGCGGGGCTCGCCGCGGTGGCCGTCGGCGCACTCGGCCTGCGCGCACACCGGGTCGACGCCTCCGCGAGCGCGGTCGGTGTCCCCGGGGCGCCGCCGGCCGCGCTGCGCATCGCCGCCGTGGTCGTGGCGCTGCTGGTGGCGGCGCTCATCCCGGGCGGGATCATCCCCGTCGCCGGCTACTCGTTCGTGCTGGTCGTGGCGGGCCTCGTCGCGGCGGGGCTGACGCTGCTGACAGTGCGCCGCCCGCTGATCGGGGCCACCGGGATCCTGCTCGTCATCGGCACGCTCGGGTTCGCCGCGCTGCGGCTGCCACTGGGCACTTTCGCGCCCCGTGTGCTGGAGGCGCTCGCCCCGCGGTTCGGTGAGCTGACGGTCTCGTTCACGCACCTGGTCGCGGCGGGCGCGCTCGCCGCCTGGGCGATCGGCGAACCCGCGGTGCGCGGGCGGTTCGCCGCGGGCGTGCTGCGGCACCGACGTGCGATCACGGTGGCCGCCGCGCTGTGCGCCCTGCCCTACGCGTTCTGCCGTCTCACCTGGCTGACGCCGTGGCCGCTGTTCGCCCCGCCGGCCGCTCTGAGGCCCGATGTCCTGATGGTCGGCCTGCTGCTCGGCGGGGCGATGCTCGCGGCGGGGCTCCTCACGCTCGCTCTGTGCCTGCCGTGGGCGGATCGGTTCCCGCGATGGCTGGCGGGCGTCGGCGGCCGTCCGGTGCCGGTCGGACTCGCGGTGATCGCTGCATCGGTCGTGGCCGTGATGTTCACGGTCGGGGGTGTGGATCTGGTGCGTGTGGTCACGACGGGCGGCGCCCTTGCCGTGGGCGTCGTCGAGCTGCTGCTGGTGCTGCCGTTCTGGCTGTGGGGGCCGTTGCTCGGGTTGGCGACGTGGGGTTACGCGATGCACCGCGGCCGGACGGAGGAGCGCCCTGCTGTGCCGCGGGCGATCGGCGATCGCGGGCTCTCGGACGCGCTGCGGGCGCGGGCCACCGCCGAGCTCGACGCGATCGAGGAGCGCGAGATGCACCGCGGCCGGCACTGATGGCCAGGGCGAGGCCCGGGAGTGCATGTCGTCACGTCGATCCCGGGACTTCGGCGGATCCGGTACCTCAGGGGCGGATCCGGAAGCGCCTGCCGGCAGGCGAGTCCCGCGCGCTCTCAGACCTCGATCGAGAGCCAGCGACCGGTCCGCACGCGCAGTCCGAGGGTCGCCAGCCGTGCGCACAGGTACACGCCGAAGAACGCGACGGCGAGCCAGATCAGGCCCGCGACGCCGCTCACCCCGGTGGCGGCGATGATCGCGAGCACTGGCAGGAACGGGACGAGGTTCAGGCCGCCGGCGACGGCGAGGTAGCGGGCGTCCCCGGCACCCATGAGCACCCCGTCGAGCACGAACACGATGCCGGCGATCGGCTGGGCGACCGCGAGCACGATGAGGGCGGGCTGGATCAGTGCCGCGAGGTCCGGGTCGCCCGTGAAGGCGAGCCCGATGACGGCGGACAGTGCGGCGATGAGGGCTCCGACGATCACACCGAACCAGGCGCCCCAGGCGACCGTGCGGGCGAGCACGTGCCGGGCTCCGTTCGGATCGGCGGCACCCAGGCTCTTGCCGATGAGGGCCTGTGCGGCGATCGCGAGGGCGTCGAGCGCGAAGGCCGCCGCGGAGAACACGGTGAAGACCACCTGCCAGCCGGCGAGCTCGCGCGTGCCGATGCCGGTCGCGATGCCCACCGTCGCGAGCAGCGCCACGCGCAGGCTCACGGTGCGCAGGAACAGCCAGCCGCCGGAGCGCGCAGATCCGCGGATCCCGCTCAGTTCGGGGGCGACCGAGGCCTCGTGCCTGCGCGCCAGGCGTCCGATCACGAGCACGTACGCGCCGACCATGCCCCATTGCGCCACGACCGTGCCGAAGGCGGATCCGGCGATGCCCCAGCCGAAGCCGTAGATGAAGAGCCAGTTCAGCAGCGCATTCGCGGCGAAGCCGATGCCCGCGATCCACAGCGGGGTGACGGTGTCCTGCATGCCGCGCAGCAGGCCGGTCGCCGCGTAGACGACGAGCATCGCGGGCAGCCCCCACATGGAGGGCGCGAGGTAGGCGGCCGCCTGCGCCGCGACCGCCGGGGTCGCGCCGAAGAGCGGGATCACCGCGGGGGTGAGCAGAGACCCGATCACCGCGAGCACGGCACCGAGGCCGAGCGCGAGCCACATCCCGTCGATGCCCACCGACACGGCGTCGCCGTGCTCGCCGGCGCCGAACCGCCGCGCGACGGCGGGTGTGGTCGAGTAGGCGAGGAAGATCATCAGTCCGACGATGGTCTGCAGGATCGCCGATGCGATGCCGAGTCCAGCGAGGGGCGTGGTGCCGAGGTGCCCGACGAGCGCCGCATCGACCATGAGGAACGCGGGCTCTGCCACGAGCGCTCCGAGGGCCGGCACGGCCAGGCGGATGATCTCGCGGTTCAAGGTCGGCGCCGGGTTCGAGCGTGGCGCACCGCGCGGGGTGTCGCCCGGGTGCGGGTTCGGCGTGGGAGAGGGCACCGTACGAGCCTAGGGGCGCGGGGCGACACGGGTACCGGCGTCGCTCTGCGCTCCGGGTGGGGCGAGGTCATCCGGGGGCCGAGCGCAAACCGGGCGAGCCGAAGTCATCCGGGGGGGCGATCAGGGAAGGCCGAGCGCCGAACCTGGGTGGGCCGAAGTCATCCGGGGATGGGACCTACCCGGGTGGGCCGAGCGCGTCGGCGAGTGTTCGGCGGGCGTGCTGCGGGTCGCCGCCGCGGGTGCGCGGGCGGTGCCAGGCGCCGTGCGGATCCCACCACTGCGGTCCGCGGATCTCGGGGACGCCACGGCTCATACGGATCCGCCATCCGGAGACCTCGAGGGTGCGGTGGTGATGCCAGCAGAGGGCGACGCCGTTGCTGGTGTGCGTCGGACCGCCGTCGGCATGCTCCTGGACGTGATGGATCTCGCACCAGGTGGCGGGGACGTGACAGCCGGGGATCACGCACTCCCGGTCCCGCAGGTGGATGGCTCGGCGCTGGATCGCGGTGAAGATCCGGGCGGTCGTTCCGATCGACACGATCTGGCCGCGTCCGTCGAACAGGACTCGTTGGACGCCCCCGGCGCAGGCCGTGTGCCGGGCGACGGACAGGGGCACGTCGTCGCCGGTGCCTTCGATGAACGCCCGCCCGTGTCCGGCGGCGTAGTCAGCGGCAGTGACGGAGACGACCAGGGTCGGCGCGGCGCCGCCGAGGTCGGGGACGGCCCCAGACGCGGCTGCGGCGTGCAGGATCGCGGCAAGGTTGTCGTGGTTCCGCTGGGCCGGAGTGCGCGGATCGTCCGGGACGGGGAGCCCGTCGACGAGATCCGGATCCGAACCCATCGCGGGACCAGGATCCGCAGCACCAGCCGGATCGGCGTCTTCCGGCTCGAAGGCGACCGCGCCGGAGCCGAGGTTCGGGGAACTGTCCGCGGCGGGGTTGTTGAACGCGTCCATCAGTCGCTGGATCAGCCCGGCGATTTCGGGTAGCGCATGCCCGCCGAACGGGTGCGTGCCGTCATGGAGCTTCCCGATCCAGAAACTGCGGGACCGGTCCGCCTTTGCGTCGTCGGGTTCGGCGCCATCCGGGTCGAGGGCGAGCATCAGCGCCCGCGCGTAGTCGGCGAGCTCGTCCGTCGATGGAGCCGGCCCGGCGTTGCCGTGTTCATCGGGCAGGTCGAGTCCGCGCGCGGTGTTCGCCAGCAGCGCGTCCACAGCCTCCCGCTCATCCGGGCCGATGCGGGTGCCGGCGCGTTCCACCGGTCCGATCGCGGCGAGCAGACCCGTGACCGAGAGCTGGCCGTCTCGCAGTGCCCGCCCGAGCTGCTCGTAGCGGGCCGCGGCGTGCTCGCCCGAGGAGAGCAGGAAGTCCTTCCCCACGGCATCGGCGGCCCGCACATACCGACGTGCGGTGCCCGCGTCGACCCGCAGCGCCCGCCGGGTCAGCTCCGTCACGTCGCGGCAGCCGGCCAGAGTGGTGATCTTCTCCGACGGCAACCCGGTGTCGCGATGTCGCGCTCGCGCCACGACGGTGGTGATCGCCGCGTCCAGCAGGCGCTGCACCTGCCCGCACTCGCGCAGGATCCGGATCGTCTCCGCATCCTCCATGCCATCGAACTGAGAGTCGAGCTCACCCCGCACACTCGTCTGCTGGAGCAGGTGCTGCACCTGCTCCAGAGCCTCGCGCATCGGGGATGTCATACCCTCATTCAACTCCTGGCCACCGACATTCGAAGGCCTGATCAAGCGGAAAAACGAACTCTGTGGAGAACGGTTTCGGATCCACTCCTGTGGAGGACGATTCGGAGGTTTTCGTGGTCGCGGGGCACGGTTCTCAGGCTCCGAAATTCGCAGTTCGTGACCACCGAAGCGGAGGACGGATCGAGCGAACAGACGCGCGAGCGAACGGACGGAACGGCGAAGGAGGAGCGTGCGGGCGGACGAGCGGACGGGCGGACGAGCGGACGAAGAGCAGGCGTATGGACGAGGAGACGCACCGACGAGCGGGCGAACGACGGACGGCGAGCAAGGCACCGACGAGTGGGCGAAGGCGCGCGCGGAAGGCCTGAATGAGGGAGAGGAGCCCGACCCCGCGACGCCTCCGCCCCCGTAGTCTGGGAGGACCCGAGGTCCGACCAGAACCGGAGGAGCGTCATGACGGACGAAGAGCACAGGCGTCGCTCGCACGCCGAGCGCCTGCTGAGCCGCACACCCGCGGACCCCACCGCGCCACCCACTGCGCCACCGGCGGTCCTGAACGCCGAGACGATGCCGGCCATCGTCGAGACCGCGATCCAGGTGGCGATCCGCCAGGGACAGTTCGACGACCTCCCTGGTGCAGGCAAGCCCATCCCCGGGCTCGGCGACCACCACGATCCGGACTGGTGGATCCGGCGCAAGATCGAACGAGAGAAGCTCACCGGCCTCGGCCCACCCGCGCTCATGCTGCGCGTGGAGGATCGTGAGCTCGACGCGCAGCTCGACTCCCTGCGGCGCGAGACCGATGTGCGCGCTGTGGTGGAGGACTTCAACCGCCGTGTGATCGAGGCCAGGCGGCAGCTCCTCGGCGGGCCGCCGGTGGTCACGAAGCCCCGTGACGTCGAGACCGAGATCGCGGCGTGGAGAGAGCGCCGGGAGTCTGCGGCTATCGCGGATCCGGATCCCATCGCGACGACGAAGAAGCGCTGGTTCCGCAAGGCCTGACGGATCACCCCGGATCCGGTCTCGAATCCGGGGACCTCCGATACCGGATCCGGCGGAAGGACGAGTTCGCCTGTCGCCAATCGCCCCTTCGCCGGTCGGGAAAGGGCGATTGGCGACAAGTGAACGACGATGGGCTCGGCCGCCCCCGGCACGGCGCCCCGGCACCCCGCCCTGGGCAGGTCGCCCCCGGCCCCCGCCCCGGGCTCGGGTCGCCCCCGGCACGCCGCCGGACGGCCGCCTCGTCACCGCGACGACGGCCGCGCCGCTCCCCGGGTCGCCGACCGTCCGTGCCGCCGCTCCCACCACCACGCGACGCCGACGCGCCCCGACCACGGCAGCGCCAGCACGACCGCCGACAGCAGCATCATCGCCGGATACTGCGCGATGAGCTGGTCCGACGACCAATACAGCATCAGAGTGGCGACGGATCCGAGCGCCACGAGCGTCGTGGCCACTCGCCCGAGGCCGAGCACGAGCAGCACGCCCAGACCCACCTCGAGCGCGGGGATCGCGATCCCGAACAGTCCCGGCACCGACTGCATGAGCGCCCCCAGCGGGCGGAAGAAGAACGGCACTCGCGTGTTGCCCGCGGTACCCTGCGCCACGAGCAGGATGTCGGCCGATCCGAATCCGGCGCGGTACTTCAGGATCCCCTCGTTCAGCCACAGCACGCCTGCGACGATCCGAGCCGCCGCGCCGACAAGAGTGCCGGCGAGCAGCCAGGACGCGGTGCGGGCCGGCGCCCCCGAGCCGGTCCGCACCGCCGTCGCGGTCATGACAGGGCAGCGGCCCCGAAGACCGCCTTGGCCTTGTCGCAGTGGATCACGACGTCGGTGTACATCGACGCGTCGACGCCGTTCAGCATGAACGTCTGCGAGTCCTTGTCGAAGGCGACGGGGTCGATCTGCTTGCCGGCCGAGACGGCGGCCTCGTCGGTGCCGTTGGTCAGGTAGACGTGCAGGTCGGGGCCCTCGTCCGAGGAGAAGCCGGTGAGCGTCAGCTCGGAGCCGGAGATCGTGACGGTGCCCTGCACCTTCTTGCCGTTCAGGCCCATGAAGGTGCCGGTCTTGTGCATGTCGTCCATGGCCGATGCCATGGGCGAGGACGATGGCATCGGCGTGGACGAGGACATGGTGTCGGCGGAGGTCGGCGATGCGGCCGGAGTCGAGCTGCAGCCGGCGAGGGACAGCCCCAGGGCGAGCACGGCGACGCCGAGCGAGGCGGGGACGAGTGCGGTCTTGCGCATGATTGCTCCATTCGTGGATGCGCCGGCGATGCAGGTGCCGGCTGTCGAGAACGGATCCGACGCTAGGCAGGGCGTGAGGCCTGCGGGGGAGTTCTTTCGGGGCCGTAAGGAACTCGGATCCGTCCCGGGCGCCGGGGCTAGCCTCTGAGCATGGAGATGCCCGGATCCGCTCCGCCCCGCGTGGTGGTCGTCGAGGACGACCCCACGGTGCGGGCCGCGGTCGAGCGCTATCTCGCGGCGAACGGCTACCGCGTCGACGGGTTCGGCGACGGCGTCTCGGCACAGCGCGCGGTACAGGCCGATCCGCCCGACGTGCTCATCGTCGACCGCATGCTGCCGGGCATCAGCGGAGACGAGCTGGCGCGCGATGCGAGGGCGCGCTCCGCGGTGCCGATCATCATGCTCACCGCGCTCGGCGAGGTCGAGCAGCGCATCGAGGGCCTGGAGACGGGCGCCGACGACTACCTCGTGAAGCCGTTCGCGCTGCGCGAGCTGCTGCTGCGGGTGGGGGCGCTGCTGCGCCGGTCCCTGGCGGCCGCCGCGCCGACGCGGGAGATCGTGCGCGGTGACTTCCGGCTGGATCCGGCCCGGCGCCGCGTGCACGTGAGGGGGGAGGAGGTGCCGCTCGCCGCCCGTGAATACGAGCTGCTCGCGCACCTCGTGCAGCACGACGGCGAGGTGCTCTCCCGCGACGACATCCTGCGCGAGGTCTGGGGCTGGTCGTTCGGCGAGGCGAGCACGGTGACCGTGCACGTGCGGCGGCTGCGGGAGAAGATCGAACGGGATCCGCGCCATCCCCTGCACCTGCTCACGGAGTGGGGCGCCGGCTACCGGTTCTCCGCGGACGGATCCGGCTCATGATGCCGCTCGGCGCGCTCGATGTGCTGCTCATCGTGCTGACCGCGCTGGGATGCGCTGCGGTCGTGACGCTCGCCGCCGTATTCGTGCTGCGCCGTGCACGGCGGGCGGGGCTCACGTTCCGGCTCGTCGTGGTCGGGGTGGCGTCGGTGCTCGCCCTGGCGACGGGCGTGCTCGCGATCTCGGCCGAGATGTACCTGTCGGCGCACGACTTCACGGTGCTGGTGTGGGTGCTCGGGGCCGCGCTGCTGTGCGCGCTTGCCACGGCGTGGATCACGGCGCGCGCGGCCCGCAGCTCGGTGCGGGGGCTGTCGGCCGCGGTGCGCCGAGTCGGCGAGGGCGACGTCGTCGACCGCGGATCCAGCGGCTGGCGTGAGTTCGACGACCTGTCCGCCGAGCTCGCCACGGTGTCTGCGAAGCTCAGCGATGCGAGGGCGGAATTGGAGCGACTGGACTCCGACCGCCGGCGCTTCCTCGCGTGGATCTCGCACGATCTGCGCACTCCGCTCACCGCGATCCGCGCGCTCGCCGAGTCGGCGGAGGAGGGCCTCGCGGATCCGGACGCGTTCCCCGGTCAGGTCCGGGCGCAGGTGGAGACGATGGGCCGGATGGTCGACGACCTGTTCGAGCTGTCCCGCATCACCTCGGGGTCGCTCCGGCTGCGCACTGAGCAGGTCGAGCTGCTCGACGTGGTCTCGGATGCGGTGGCAGACGTCCGCGCCGCCGCGGGGGAGCACCGCGTGCGGATCGTGCAGCAGGGCATCGACGGGCATGTGCTGTGGGCGGATCCGCATCAGCTCACGCGCGTGATCGTGAACCTGCTGACGAATGCGGTGCGGCATGCGCCCGAGGGATCCGAGATCCTCGTCTTCGCCGAGTCGCCGTCGCCGCACCGGCTCGTGCTGGCCGTGCTCGACCACGGCAGCGGCGTGGCGGTGGAGGACCTGGATCGCATGTTCGAGGTCGGATGGCGGTCGGATCCGTCCCGCACGAGCGGGACCGTCCCGGACGCGGTGGCATCGGGAGCCGGTCTCGGCCTCGCGATCGCGCGGGGGCTCGCCCGGGCGCACGGCGGCGACGTGTTCGCCGAGCACACCGACGATGGCTTCTGCCTGAAGGTGCTGCTGCCGGTGGGCGAGCCCGGGCTCTGAGGGCCGAGAGGGCGAGGAGTCGACGACGGCACCGACCTCGCGGATGCATTCGCTCGGCCCCCGATGCGTTCCAGGGACTCAGCAGTTCAGCGAGAGCCCGCCGTCACCTGGTCCGGCGCGGCAACGGAAGCGCGGTGATCCGCACCGAGGTGTCCGCCGCGGGCCCGGTCTCGCAGCGCAGCGTCAGGACGTGCTCGCCCGGTCCGACCTGCAGCGAGCCGACGCGGCCGCGCCCGAAGGGTTCGCCATCGATCTCCCAGCTCAGCAGCTCGTCGTCGACGGGGTTCCCGGCCTGATCCACCGCGTTGCCGTGCACCTCCACATCCACGCCTGCCGGAACACTGCCGCCATCGGCGGGGAAGAGGATTGCAGGGGAGGGGGCGAGGTCGGGCACCTGGATCGCCGCGGCGTCGGAGACGGCCGTGCTGAACCCGTCGTGCGCGAGCAGGCGCACGTGAGCCTCTCCCGCGGGCAGGCCGGTGAGGTCCAGATCCGCGAGACCGCCCGTGAGGCCCACCGCCAGCCCGCGCCAGATCCGGCCGCCGTCGGTGCTGACCTGCGCCCACACGTCCGACGCGGGCTCGCCCACGACATCCCAGCGCGGTCGCACCGCACGCGCTTCGACGACTTCGGCGGTGATCCGGGTGAACCGCGCCGGATCGGCGGGGGCCTTCTTGACCCATGCCTCCTCGCCGCGCCCGTCGACGATGCGCAGCGCCGAGCCGAGCTCGGTGTCAGGCATGAGCGCACGGAAACGCAGCGGAAGCCGGTCGGGATCGCCGTCACCGGGCGAGGGGGCGCAGCCGCAGTCCTCGCCGCCGAACTGCAGCTCGCGCGACAGGGCCACGCGGGACGCGATCTCTCCCGTCGCGCCGACGAGCTGGGCGGTCCAGCTGATCGGCGGACCGACCAGGGCGGAGTTCGCCTCGACTCGGGCCACCGATTCGACGGTCACGACACCGGCCTCGTCGATGACGCCGCTCATCACGATCATCCGGTGGGTGGCGTACTTCTCGATCTGCTCCCGGCTCCAGGGCGGGTTGGGCCACCAGAGGTGCTTCGGATCGAACTCCACAGGCGTGCGGTCGAACGGGTTCGGCTCCGGCATCCACGTGGGCGCGAGTCGGTCATGCTCGATGAGCTTCGCATGGTGGTAGAGCGACATCCACCGGTTGGCCCCGTAGCTCATGTAGTCGGTCGAGGTCGCCGGGGTGAAGACGGTGCCGGTCTGGATGTCGGTGCCGTACTCTCCGATGGATCCTGACATGTTCGGCTCGTAGACGGGGTAGTCGGGATCGGTGGTGCCGGCGTTGCCCGCGGGGGCGTGGGGGAAGCCGTAGCCGTGGCCGATCTCGTGGACGAACGTCGCCGTGTCACCCGCCGCACCCGCTCCCAGCCCGTCGTTCCCGCAGCCGGGAACGTTCAGCGGGATACCGGACGGCAGGATCCCGTAGTAGACGACATCGGCGCGGTTGCCGTCGTTCGTGCGGATGTTGCCCAGCGCCGTGAGCAGGGCGCCCCAGTTCGTCGAGCAGGCGCCGGGGGAGCTGCGCACGTCGTCGAGGGGCTGCGTCCAGGCGAGGGTTCCTGCGGTCATGAACGACCCGGTCTGCTGCACGGGCATCATCCGGAAAGCGAGCGCCGCGGTGGTCTGCACATCGGCGAGCGTCGGCGCCGCGAGCGTGACCGTCGGCGCCATCGTGCCGGCCGGCGGGTTGGCCGTGCTCGGCCCCTGGTAGCTGACGAGGATCGCGCGCACGCGCAGCGTCTGCACGAGGCGCGCCGACACCGTGGTGCTGAGCGTCTGCCCGTCGTCGAGGGTCACGGTCAGCCGCATGCTGCCGAAGAACTGCTCGGCGGGGATCCGGAAGTTCAACGTCCGGTCGAAGCGGCTGCGTTCGTCGTCGTAGCCGTCGTCGATGGGTGTGACCGTCGGCAGCAGCCAGGGCGCGATCGTCACGATCGCGCGCCACGGTCCGAAAAGGCCCTGCCGCCGCTCGAGGAGCAGAGATCCGCCGGTCGGGTCGCCCGTTCTCACCAGTGCAGACGGCGCGACGTACACGCGCACCACGGCGGGCTTGTAGGCGACCAGCAGTGCGGCGTTGTCCTTCTTCCGATCGCCCGGATCCGTCAGATGCTCCGACGCGCGGTAGTACTGCACGGCCTGCGTCACCTCGATGCCGGTGGGCCGCTGCGTGAACAGGGGCGAGCGCACGTCGATCACATCGCGCAGGCGCTCGAGGGTCTGGACGACATCGCTGAGATCCGGCATGACAGCCTCCATCGATCGGTGGTGTGACGGTGAGGAGGCAGGGATGGGCGCGGTGATACATGCGTCGGATCTGGCGAACGACAGAGGGGCGCCGGGGTCATCGCGTGCTCATTGCCCGATTCGGGCGCTTACTCTCCTACGCTCGGCGCGTACAACGTGGCCAACTTCTGTGCGGCGTCCGCCTGGTCCGGGCACAGATGACGCACGGCTGCACCGGCAACGAAACCCAGGTCCTTGGGATCCATGCGGGAGAACAAGAAAAGTCCGATGAAGTCCTCTCCGCCTGCGCCTGTCCTCAGCTTGTCGCAGACGGTCTAGCCCAGCGCGACGAGTTTCGCATCGCTGACGTCGGTCTGAACGTTCGGGCGAACCGTGGCCAGGAACTGGGCTTCGTTCCTCTGAATGAGAATGTTCGGGCTCACCAAACAAGTGCCGGCAACGAGCACGCTCAGAACGAGTGCGACCATGGATGTCGCCTTCGGTTCACCCCAGCGAGTCAGCCCGATGATCGCCAACACGAACGCAGCCAGCACGAACGCTCCCGCAACGTAGAGGACGATCGACACCCCGTTGAGGTGTGCGACAGCGGGCAGGAAGAACGACGCTGCAACCGCGATCGCGCCGAGGACCACCAGCACGAGCGCGATGAATCCGACAAGACTCCCCCGCGGCGGCAGTCGATGCGACATCACAGGCATGTTCTCTCCCCAGTGAGATTTCCCAATCGTGCCTGCGAGCACGGTGGGCTCGCGACGTTCTGTTGTGGTGGAGCCGGTTGTGTCGGGTGGCGGAAGCTCAGCGCCCGTCCGGGGCCCAATCGCGAGGACCCGGCTGCCGCGGTCCCGGATCCACGAAGCCAGTGCGATCCAGGCGGCCGACGTTGCCGACCCGACCGGAGAATGGCCGCGGCGTCTGCGGCGCCGGATGCGGCACGATGCCGTGGCGTGCGGCCGATCTCACGGCACGATCGAGGCGACGTTTCGCGCGCTCGGCGCGACGGATCCGACGCGCCGGGGAGTCGCGAACGATCGCGTTGACAATGACGAAGACGGCGAGCGTGACCAGCGCGCCCAGCACTGCCCCGGCGTACAGATACCCAGCTTCGGCCGTACGGAGAACTCCCCAGAAGTCCATGGGGAGCACCCTAGCGGTAGTCCGGCGGGCGCACACCATGGAGATCGGTTGTGCCTCGTGGGACTCCGGAGCCCCGCTGCGTCTCGGTATCCCGAAATAGCGGTTTCGACATAGGTCTTGCGTCGGTGCCCCGTTGGGTCCATCCTTTGTCCAGGACGAGAGCTATGGGACAGCTCGACTCCGAATCTGGGGACCGGAACCATCCGGAGCTTGTTCGTTGGCGCAGGGGACGCGCCGGTTCGCAGAGTGCGTTTTAACCCGAAACGACTCTCTGGAATGGGGACAAGCAATGCTCGCTATTCAGCGCGCCCTCGAGGCGAAGAAGAAGGCACGGGAAGAGGGCGAAGAAGCCGGCTTCTCACTCATCGAATTGATCATCGTCGTGGTGATCCTCGGCATCCTGGTCGCGATCGCGATTCCGATCTTCGCTGGGATTCAACAGCAGGCGAAGGACAACTCTCTGAAGTCGATCGCCGCGAGTGCCGCGTCGGCTGTTGCCGCGGATCTGGCGAAGACGACGCCGACGATCACGGCCGCCGGGGCGGTGCCCAGCACTGTGTACAACTCGTCCGGCAACTCGACGGTCACCGTCGCCGGGCCGTTGACCCTCGACGGCTTCTGCGTTTCCGCAGCGGGCGCGGGATCCACCACGGGCGGTGTCACCGGAAAAGCCGGGCCCGGTTGCCCTTGACATAACTGTCCTGCTCGGCTCCGGGGCGGGGAGCTCCGGGGCCGAGCGCGATCTGGGGGGCGGAGAACGATGACGAACCAGGGTAATGAGGGCACCGAGGACGGACTCGGCCTCGTCGAGGTGGTCATTGCGATGTTCCTTCTCGCGCTGATCGCCGTCTCGATCCTTCCTGCCCTTGTGAATGGACTGCGCTTCTCCGCGCAGCAGTCATCGGTGGCCACGGCCACCCGGCAGCTCAACGGACTCATCGACCAGGTGCGGCAGAGCCCTGATTGCGGAACCATGGGCTCGATCCTCGGCACGGCAGCGTCTCCCCGCTCGTTCCTCGACGGTCACGGCAATAGCTACGCGACACAGGCGGCAATCGGATCGTGCAACAAGGGGGCGACGGTCTCGATCCACTTGACGGCCACACAGAGCGGCAACACTCTGGCGACAGCAGATGCGCTCGTGATCATCCCGCCGGATCCGGTGACGTCGCCATGACTTCTCCATCAGAAGATGACATGGGTATCTCCCTGATCGAGTTGGTGGTGGTCGTCGCCATCCTTGGCGTCGTCAGCCTCGTGCTGGGAACACTCTTCAGCAACATTTGGCGGTCCCAGGTGGCCGTCTCGGCGCAAAGCCAGGCGACGGCCCGCGGGCAGCTCGTCGCCTCTGAAATGGAGCGAGCGATGCGCAATGCTGTGGCCTTCGACGTCTCGGCTGACGGATCCACGATCCGGGTCAACACGGCACTCAGCGGTGGGCTCCAATGCCAGGCGTTTCAGCTTGCTGCGGACGGCCTGCACATGTCGGTCTCCTCCTCGCCGGCTGTCCCCTCCGGGTGGCCTCTGTGGCAGACCGATGTCACTGCCGGTTCAGGAGCGTTCGCCTCCAAAAACGGCAACAGCATCGCCTACAACTTCGATGCGCTCAGCAAGTCGGGAGCACAGACTGTCGCGGCGCCCGTGCATTTCCAGGGCACCGCCTATATGCGCAATTCCGCAGCAGGAAGCCTCAGCCCATGCTGGTGATCCGAGATCGACTCGAAGCCGCTCGTCGCGACGAACGCGGGGCGGCCCTGGTCGCCGTGCTCATCGTCATGGTTGTGGGCGTCGTCGCTGCCGTGCTGGTGGCCGCCACCGTGATGTTCACGATCCAATCGAACGCGAAGAACAAGAGCACCACCCAGGCATTCGTGGCGGCTGAATCGGGTCGCGATCAGATGCTCGCGACCGTGCTGGCCAATCCATGCGTGAAGTCGATCGCGGATGCGGGCTCCGCGCCCCTCTACTACTCGGTCAGCGCGCTGTTCGGGCCTGACAAGGACCATCTCACCGACGCGTGCCTGAGTACGACGGCGGCGTCGACGATTCAGATCACGGCCAGCGGCAAGGGGCCCGACGGCTCGGCGACGAAGATCGTCGCTCTCTACCAGCGACCGGTTTCCCTCTCGAACACCCCGGGCGGGACGATGTCGTACTTCGACGGGTCGTTCCTCGCCACCCACGCCAACTACACCGGCGATCTGGTGATCCGCAGCGGCAACTACAGCTGCAACTCGTCCTCCGTGATCACGGGCGACCTCTGGGTGCCCAACGGCGCCGTCGATCTCAGCGCGAACTGCACCGTCAACGGCAACGTCTACGCGCTGGGCGACATCACGGCCAGCGGCGGAAACGCGGCGACAGTGAAGGGCAACCTGATCACCGCGGGCAACGTCAACCTCGTGGCCAATGGCTTCTCGCTCGGGGACTCCGCCGTCCCGACGTCAGGGTTCGTGTACGCCGACGGCACGTTCACCCTCGGCAACAAGCCCGTGATCCTCGGTGGCTACTCGATCGGGAAGGCCTTCAGCGGCGCCGGCACGGTCGGAAAGCCCGCACAGAGCGTCGCCAACTGCTCGACCAGTCCGACGCCGGCGGCAAACGCCTCGCTCTGCGGAGCGCCTGCGGCGAAGCCCGGCACCAATCGCACGAACCCGACCCTCGTCGCGGTGACCGCAATGACCACGTGGCGCAATCTCGGCTCGGCACGTGCAGCTTGGGGGTCGAACATCCAGTGGGCGACCGGGCCGTGCAACGGCGCGAGCATCACCGGTCTGCTCACCGCCGCGCCGACCGCTCCCAACACGCGTATCGGAGTCGACTTCAGCTCCTGCACGGGTACCGTCACGGTGAACATCGGATCCACTGCGCTCGTGAACGATGCCGTCATGCTGATCGCCTCCGGGTCGCCGATGAACGTCAACGTCTCCGGGCCGCTCACCTCGAGCGCATCATCGCTCGCGACCGCACCTCAGCTGCTCTTCATCCATGCTGATGCGAACCTCAACGACACCGCGCCCAGTTGCGGATCCGGGTCGGCGAGTGACGCGTTGAATCTGCCGAGCACGGTGCAGGCGCGACTCATGTTCTATACGCCCTGCGGCCTCAACAACAGTTCGCAGAATGGACTGATCTTCCAGGGCCAGTACTACGCCAACAACGACGGTAGCTCCCATTGGGTGCACCCCGACTTCACGTGTACGCCGATGACGTGGAGCCCGGTCATCGACCTTGGTTGCAAGGTGGCGACGTCCGTCAGCTCGCCTGGATCCACGATCACGACCATTCTGCCGCCGACCCTGACCTCCGAGCAGGAGGTCGCGCCATGATCGCCTTCCTCCTCGTCTTCGCTGGCCTGTTCGGGCTCGTCATCGGGTCCTTCCTCAACGTGGTCGCGTATCGCGTGCCGGCGGGGATCTCGCTGATGCGGGAGAGCCGGTGCCCCGAATGCGATACGCCGATCCGCTGGTGGCAGAACGTGCCTGTGCTGTCGTGGTTGATTCTGCGGGGCAGATGCGCGAACTGCGCTGCTCCGATCAGCGGTCGGTATGCGATCGTCGAGGCGCTGACGGGAGTGGTGTTCGTTGCGGTGACATGGGGGGCGGTAGCGGGGCGTTTCGTCTCGCTTCGCTCGCTCAACGACCACGGCGGAGTACCGCTCGACGATTCCGTTTGGGCGGCGGTCGCGGATCCGGTGTTCTGGATCGTGCTCGTCGCGTTCCTCTACTTCTCGGCGGTCTCGGTCGTGCTGACCCTCATCGATCTCGACACGAAGCGGCTGCCGAACGTGATCGTTCTGCCGAGCATCGTCGTCGGGATCGTGCTGTTGGCGTTTGCCGCAGCGATCGGTGCTTCGACAAGCTCAGCGGCCGGCTGGGGAACGTTCCTGCGGGCCATCGCCAGTGGGGCGATCCTCTACGCCTTCTACTTCATCGTGCGGGTGATCAGCCCGCGCGCGATGGGGGGCGGCGACGTCAAGCTCGCCGCGCTGGTGGGCCTGTACCTCGGCTGGTGCGGTTGGGCGACACTCATGGTCGGAGCCTTCGCAGCCTTCGTGTTCGGCGGACTGTTCGGGATCGGGCTGATCCTGCTCCGCCGAGCGAAACGCAAGACGGCGATCCCGTTCGGGCCGTGGATGATCGCGGGTGCCTGGGCTGGGATCGCAGTGGGTGAACCCGTCGGGCGCTGGTATGTCGGAATGCTGGGACTGAGCTGAGTCTGCGTGGGGCAGGAACAGCACTGAGGGCTTGGGGAGAGAAATGGCCAAGAGTCACGTCGGTGTCGAGATCACCGAAGAGAGTGTGCGCGCCGTCGAGGTGAGCAATGAACGCCAACCGCAGGTGACCGCCTTCGGTGAGGTCGCACTGCCGCCCGATGCCGCACATGATTCGGAGGTGCTCGACCAGGGCGCCGTCGCATTCGCGATCCAGCAGCTCTGGCGGACGGCCGGCATCAAATCGAGATCCGCCACGCTCGGCATCGCGAGCAGGCGTGTCCTGGTGCGCGAGCACACCACCACGGCAATGGCTCCCGACCTGTTGCGGCAGGCGCTGCCGTTCCAGGTGCAGGATCTGCTTCCGGTCCCGGTCGCCCAGGCGGTTCTCGACTACTACCCGATCTCGCAGCAGGGCGATCAGCTGCACGGCCTGCTCGTGGCTGCCGTCTCCGACACCGTCGAAGCGATGATCGGCGCTTTCGCGCGTGCAAAGATCCGGATCGACGGCGTCGACCTCGCCGCCTTCGGGCTTGCTCGGTCCGCCGCGCTTGTCGCACCAACGGGCACGACCGCCGCGATCCACATCGGCGACCACACCACGCAGATCGTGATCCTGCGCGACGGCATCCCCGACTTCGTCCGGATCACGCCCGTCGACCTCGAGACCGGCGCCGTGCGGCGCCGAGCGTCGCAGATGCTCGCCCCTGATGGAATCGGAGACGGCACGTTCATCACGGACGGAGCGGTGGACCCGACCCGGGTGTTCACCGATGATCTCACCGGGACCGCGGGGATCGTGGCTCGCGGCTCGCTCCGCGTGGACGTCGCGCTGCGCCCCGTGGTCGACGTGATCGGACGGATGCGGAGCACCCTCGCGTTCTATCTGAACAAGCCGGGTTCGCCGCCGATCGAGCAGGTGCTGCTCAGTGGCGCCGGATCCGCCGTCGACGGCGTCGCGTCCGGCCTCGCAGAGGCCGTCGAGATGCCGGTGCGCACGTTCACTCTGCAGAACCTCATTCCGGCGCGCGGTGCCGAACCCACCGGTGAGCTCGCGCTCGACCTCGTGAGCACCGCCGGCCTCGCCCTTGGAAAGGACCGCTGATGGCCCGCATCGTCGCCGCGGCCCCGGGTGGTGCGCCCCGGGTCGACCTGCTGCCCCGCTCCGAGATCGATCGCCGGGAACGCGAGAAGCTCTCCGCCGCTTGGGTGCGGGTGGGCCTGCTCGCCGTCCTGCTCGCCGTGCTGTTGATCGGAGCAGCGTTCGCTTGGAACCAGTTCACGCAGCAGCAGCTCGCCGCGGAGCAGTCGCGTTCGACGCAGCTGATCGGCCAGATCGGGCAGTTGAACGAGGTCAGCAGCGCCCTTGCGACCGAGAGCGAGCTGAATGCGTTCCGAAGCCAGGCGATGGGATCCGATCTCATGTGGAGCGGAGTCCTGGACCGGGTGCGCGGAGCCCTCCCGCCGGAGACCGCGGTGACCGGATTCGAGCTCACTCCCGGGGCGGCGCCCGACGCGGCGACGAAGGACAAGGACGCAGCGAAGAAGGCAGTCGGGCTGACAGGTACGTTGACCATCGACAGCCCGAATGCGATCGACCTCGGTGCCCTGGTACGTACACTGCGCGGCGTAGATGGGGTTCTCGCCGCCGATGGCAGCGCGAATACCGCCAGCCAGCAGTCCCCAGGTCGGTACAAGTACACGATCGACATCACCTTCAACCAGACGGTGTACTCGGGCCAGTTCAGCGAGGGGGCCGCGAAATGAGCAAGCAGCTGATCACTCTTATCGGAGCTCTCGTCTCGATTGCGATCGTGGTGCTCGCCGTCGTCTTCGGCGTGCTGCCGCTGGTCGGCCAGTCGTTCACCGCGCTGGGCAGCACGAGCCAGGTCGCCTCCACGAACGCCGCGTACCAGGCGCAGATCGCGGAATTGCAGAAGCAGAAACAGCGTAAGAGCGAGATCGACGCGTCGGTCGATGCGCTGCGCGGCCAGATCCCCGCCTCGCCCGAACTCGACCAGGTGTTCGACGTCATCGCCGCGTCGGCGCAGGCGTCGGGCGCGACGCTCACCAGCGCCACCCGCGGCGACCTCGCCGTCTTCGCCTCTCGCCCCGCGCCTGTGCCCGCGGGACCGGGCGCTGCAGCGCAGCAGAAGGCTCAGGCCGCTCCGCAGCCGCAACCCACGCCCCAGACGACGACCGGGACGGGGGCGGTCGGCGACGCGAAGAACGTCGCTGCACAGGCTGACGCCAACGCGGCCCAGACTTCTCAAGCAGGGGCAGGCGCCGCCGTGCAGACCGGAACGAGCGCGCCCACTACCGGAGCCGGGGCGGCAACTGCGACGCGGGAACAGATCCCGGTCTCCGTGGTCGCGAGCGTCCCGGATGAGGTCGCAGCCCAGGCGTTCCTGGACGGGCTGCGCGCATCCGCTCGCCTGCTCGCGGTGGACAAGGCCACGCTCACCCCCGGCAACGGCGGACTCGAGATCCGTGTCGACCTCCTGGCGTTCCTCACGGCGGTTCCGACAGCAGGTGCCTCGAAATGAGCGCTACCGAGCTCACGCGCATCCTCGCGATCGGCGCCCGTGCGGGGGCGAGCGACGTGCACATCACGGCAGGCACCGCCCCGCTCATGCGCGTCGACGGCGACCTCGTCGCGGTGCCGCGGCATGAGAATCCGCTCAGCGCAGATTGGGTCGAAGGCGCCGCGTACGAGCTCATGACGCCCGCACAGCGGGAGGAATTCGCCACGAATCATGAGGTCGACCTCGCGCACGCGGCGGAGAGCATCGGGCGTTTCCGCGTGAACGTGTTCCGTCAGCTCGGCGACATCGCCATGGCGCTGCGCTACATCCCCGACAGGGTGTTCAGTCTGGAAGAACTCGGCGCCCCGGCCATCGCAAGCGATCTCGCCCTGCGCCCTCGCGGTCTCGTGCTGCTCACCGGTCCTACCGGATCCGGCAAGTCGACGACGCTGACTGCAATGGTCGACATCGTCAACAACACCCGGCCCGTGCACGTCGTCACCATCGAGGATCCGATCGAGTTCCATCACACCAGCAACCGCGCGCTCATCCACCAGCGTGAGGTCGGGTCCGACACGGCGTCGTTCGCTGAAGCCCTGCGTCGGGTGCTGCGGCAGGACCCCGACGTGATCCTGGTCGGAGAGCTGCGCGACCCGGAGTCGATCTCCACTGCCCTGTCCGCCGCCGAGACCGGCCACCTGGTGCTCTCGACACTGCACACCCAGGGCGCGGCGAAGTCGGTGAACCGCATCGTCGACGTGTTCCCGGCCGATCAGCAGCACCAGATCCGCACTCAGCTCGGCGACACCCTGCAGGGCATCATCAGCCAGACCCTGCTGCCGCGCGCGCAGACCGCGGGCCGCACGATCGCGACCGAGGTGCTCATCAATACGCCTGCGGTCGCGAACCTCATTAGGGAGGGGCAGGTGTCGCAGCTGTACTCGACGATGCAGGCGGGGCAGTCCGTCGGCATGCACACGCTCGACCAGGACCTGCGCCGCCTGGTCGGTGAGGGGCTCATCGCCGCGCACGTGGCGCGCACCTTCGCGGTCGATCCGAAGTCGATCGACGGCGTGCATGTGCAGCCCGCCGACCTGGACGCGGAGTCGTGGTCGACGTTCGCGGCCGGCGCGCAGCTCGAGGAATGGGGATCCTGATGGCCGGGGTACAGGAGTACGAATACCAGGCGCTGGACCCGGCGACGGCGCAAACGGTCAAGGGTTCGATGGACGCGTCCAGCGACAGTGCGGTCGCCGCAAGGCTGAAGGCGCAGGGGCTGACCCCGCTGCGTGTCGCGCCGGTCGCGAGGACGGGGCTGCACCGCGAGATCACGCTGCCGTCATTGCGCAAGAGTGTTCCGGCCAAGACGCTCGCGATCTTCTCCCGGCAGATGGCGGCGCTCATCAACGCCGGGCTGCCGCTGCTGCGCACCCTCACCGTGCTCGCTGAGCAGGCCGACGACAAGAAGCTGCAGCAGGTGCTGGTCATCGTGCAGACCGACGTCGAGTCCGGATCCTCGCTGTCCGTGTCGATGGCCCGGCATCCGCAGGTGTTCCCGCCGCTCATGGTGTCGATCATCCGCGTCGGCGAGGCGGGCGGGTTTCTCGGCAAGGCACTCGACTCGATCGCCGAGACCTATCAGAAGCAGGCCGACCTGCACGCGAAGATACGCTCCGCCACGACCTATCCGCTGGTGGTACTGATCGTCGCGATCCTGGGCGTTCTCGCGATGCTGACGTTCGTCGTACCCGTGTTCAAGGACATGTTCGCCGGTCTTGGGGCAGCCCTGCCTCTACCCACGCAGATCCTGGTGACGATCTCGGAGCACATGGTCTGGATCCTGCCGTCGCTCGCGGTGGTCGCGATCATCGTGTGGATCTGGTGGGCCCGCAACCGCTACACCGATGCCTACCGCAAGGTGGTGGATCCGTTCCTGCTGAAGCTGCCGATCTTCGGCAAGCTGCTGACCAAGATGGCCGTGGCGCGCTTCACCCGCAACCTGTCCATGATGCTCGACGCGGGCGTGCCGATCATCCAGGCGCTGTCGATCGTCGGCCAGGCGTCGAACAACTGGAAGATCGAGCAGACCGTGCGCGACATCCAGGAGTCGATCCGCGGCGGGCGCTCGTTCGCGGCGCCGCTGGCCGCGGCCGAGGTGTTCCCGCCCATGGTGTCGCAGATGGTCGCGGTCGGTGAGGAGTCGGGCACGCTCGCCGAGATGCTCGCCAGCATCGCCGACTTCTACGAGGACGAGGTCGAGACCGCCACCGAGCAGCTGTCGTCGCTCATCGAACCCGTGCTGATCGTCGGCCTCGGCGTCGTCATCGGCGGCATGGTGATCTCGCTCTACCTGCCGATCTTCACCCTCTACGGAGACCTGGCCAAGCAGCACTGAGCGAGCTCGGTGCACGCCGCCGGGCGTCACACCGAGACGCGCAGCACCTCTTCGATCGTTGTGATGCCCTGAGCGACCTTGGCCCAGCCGTCGTCGCGCAGCGGGATCATCCCCTGCTCCAGGGAGATCTCGCGCAGCTCGCCGCCCGTCGCGCGGCCCACGAGCGCCTGCTCGATGCGGTCGGTGACCTCCATCGCCTCATGCAGCGCGACCCGGCCGCGATAGCCGGTGCTGGAACACGCCGTGCACCCCACGGCGCGGAACACGGTGGCGTCGTCGATGAGGTCGAGCGGCATGCCGACGGCCTCGAGCATCGCCCGGTCGTCGTCGATCGGCTGGCGGCACTTGGTGCACAGCCGGCGCGCGAGCCGCTGCGCGATCACCGCGCTCAGCGCCGTCGCCACGAGGAAGGGCTCGGTGCCGATCTCGACCAGCCGGGTCAGCGCGCTCGGGGCGTCGTTGGTGTGCAGGGTCGACAGCACGAGGTGGCCGGTCAGGGCGGCCTCGATCGAGATCGCCGCCGTCTCGCGGTCGCGGATCTCACCGACCAGCACCACATCCGGATCGGCGCGCAGGATCGACCGCAGCGCTGTCGCGAACGTGAGCCCGGCGCGCGGGTTGACCTGGATCTGGTTGATGTCCGGGATCCGGTACTCGACGGGATCCTCGACCGTGATCACGTTCACGCGCGGATTCGCCACGGCCCGCAGCGCCGTGTACAGCGTCGTGGACTTGCCGGATCCGGTCGGTCCGGTCACCAGCACCATGCCGTGCGGGCGGGAGATCGCCTGCGTGAAGCGCTCGGCGTTGGTCTCCGAGAACAGCAGATCCGACATCAGCATCACCTGGCCGCTGTTGTCGAGGATGCGCATCACGATCTTCTCGCCCCACACCGTCGGCAGCGTGGCCACGCGCAGGTCGACGCTGCGCCCCTCGTGCAGCACCGAGATGCGGCCGTCCTGCGGCACCCGCTTCTCGGCGATGTCGATCGACGACATGATCTTCAATCGCGAGATGACGCCGTCCTGGATGCTGCGGTCGGCGCGCTGCATCTCGTGCAGGACGCCGTCGATGCGGAACCGCACCGTGAGCCGGTGCTCGCCGGGTTCGATGTGGATGTCGCTCGCACGGTCGTTGATGGCCTGCGTGATGAGCAGGTTCACGAACCGCACGACGGGCGCATCGGCGTCCTGATCGTCGAGCTGCTCCGTGAAGACGATGTGCGAGGAGGATCCGGATGCCTCGCCGATCTGCTCGGACAGGTCGGTGAGCTCCTCATCCGAGCGCAGGAACCGCTCGAACGCCTGGTTCAGCGCCTCGCCGGTGACCACGACCGGGCTCACCCGCAGATCCGTGATGCTGGCCACGTCGTCGAGCGCGATGATGTCGGTCGGATCCAGCATCGCCACGGTCAGCTGGTCGCGGTACTGCCGCAGCGGCAGCAGCCGGTAGCGCCGGCACATCACACCCGGCACGAGCGCGATGACCTCGGGATCCAGCGGGTACGAGCCGAGATCGACGTACGGCGTGCTCGTCGCGACCGAGACGGCCTCGGCCAGCTGCACCTCGCTCACCAGGCCGTGCCGCAGCAGGTAGTCGGGCAAGGCGTCTCCGTCGCCCACCGCGGACATCGCGGAGTTCACATCCTCGGCGCGCGCAGCGCCGGTCAGCACGAGCATCTGCCCCAGACCACGCATGGGATCCCCATCCCGCGACGCCCCAGACGCCGCTCCAATGCTCATCCTAGGGCCGCGCGGTTCGCCGCGACAGAGCGATATTCCGGTTCACCGGGCGGACGCCGTCCGCGGCCATCGCGGCGTAGCCCCGGGCGGTGTGCGGTGTCTTCCGGTGGACGCTGCGACGCACGATAATCGGCTCATGCCCACCGCATCCCGGACGATCGAGATCGCCGCACCCATCGAGACTGTCTTCGCCTTCTTCACCGATCCGAGCAAGGATCCGACCTGGCGCGGCGGTGTCACCGAGATGCGGGCGGAGGGGCAGCCGGCGGTGGGTGCGACGGTGCACCAGGTGATCGCGGGCCCCGGCGGCCGGCCCATCGGCGCCGACATCCGGATCACCGAGTACACCGTGCCGAGCCGATACGCGTTCGCCACGATCGCGGGCCCGGTGCGCCCCCTCGGCAGCTACACGTTCGCCGAGGTCCCGAGCGGCTCGCTCGTCACCTTCGAGCTGTCGGTCGAGCTGCGCGGCCTCAAGAAGCTGCTCATGGGCGGGCCCGTGCAGAAGAGCATGGACGGCGAGATGGCCGCCCTCGACAAGGCGAAGGCGCTCCTCGAGTCCTGATGTCCGCGGGCGACATCCTGCCTGCCCGATGTCGACGCGTCCGCATAGGCTGGGCCTCATGACCGACGTTCTTCCCTCCGGGCTCGCCACCGGCGACTTCGACCCCGCGATTCGCCCTCAGGACGACCTCTACCGGCACGTGAACCACACGTTCCTGTCCACCACCGAGATCCCCGCCGACAAGGCGCGCTGGGGATCCTTCCACCTCCTCGCCGATCAGTCCGAGAAGGACGTGCGCGCGATCATCGAGGAGTCGCAGGGCGCCGAGCCCGGCACCGAGGCGCGCAAGATCGGCGACCTGTACGCGAGCTTCATGGACACCGAGCGCATCGCCGCCCTCGGCACCGCTCCTCTGGCCGCGCCGCTCGCCGCGGTCGACGCGATCACCTCGATCGACGAGTTCCTCGCGACGGTCGGATCCTTCGACCGCCAGGGCATCGCCGCGCTGATCGGCGTGTTCGTGGAGCCGGACCCGGGCGACCCCGAGCGCTACGTGCCGTTCGTGGTGCAGGCGGGCATCTCACTGCCCGACGAGAGCTACTACCGCCTGGACAGCTTCGAGGGCACACGCGCCGCCTACCGCGCGCACCTCGAGCGCATCCTGGCCCTCGCCGGCGTCGCGGACGCGGCAGGGCAGGCCGACCGCGCCTTCGCGCTCGAGCACGACATCGCCGGGCACCACTGGGACAACGTGGAGAGCCGCGACGCGGTCAAGACGTACAACCTGAAGTCCTGGGACGAGTTCCAGACGCTCGTCGGCGTCGACCTCGCCTCGTGGCGGGATGCCGTCGCCGGCCCGGCCGGATCCGACGCCTTCGCGGAGGCCGTCGTGTACCAGCCGAGCTTCTTCGAAGGGCTCGGATCCCTGCTCACCGCGGATCGCCTGGACGATTGGAAGGCCTGGCTGCGTGCCAAGGTCGTGCACGGTCTCGCCGCGTACCTCACCGACGACATCGTGCAGGAGAACTTCTCGTTCTACGGCACGGAGCTCACGGGCGTCCCCACGATCCGCGAGCGCTGGAAGCGCGGCGTCTCGCTCGTCGAGGGCGCGCTCGGCGACGCGGTCGGCAAGGTCTACGTCGAGCGGCACTACCCGCCGGCGGCCGAGGCGGCGATGAACGAGCTCATCGGCAATCTGCTGGAGGCCTACCGGCAGTCGATCACCACGCTCGAGTGGATGAGCCCGTCCACGCGCGAGAAGGCCCTCGCCAAGCTCGACACGTTCACGCCGAAGATCGGGCACCCCAAGGTGTGGCGCGACTACTCGACCGTGACGGTCGACGCCGGCGATCTGATCGGCAACGCCGGCCGCGCCGCGCAGTTCGAGCACGACCGCACGATCGGTAAGGTGGGCAAGCCGATCGATCGCGACGAGTGGTTCATGCCGCCGCAGATGGTGAACGCGTACTACAACCCGCTGATGAACGAGATCGTGTTCCCCGCGGCGATCCTGCAGTATCCGTTCTTCGACGCGGCTCGCGATGCGGCGGCCAACTACGGCGGGATCGGATCCGTCATCGGCCACGAGATCGGGCACGGCTTCGACGACCAGGGCAGCCGCTACGACGGGGACGGCAAGCTGCAGGACTGGTGGACCGACGAGGACCGCGCCGCGTTCGAGGAGCGCACGAAGTCGCTGATCGAGCAGTACGACGCGTTGGTTCCGGAGGGGCTGAGCGCCGAGCACCACGTGAACGGCGCCCTCACGATCGGCGAGAACATCGGCGACCTCGGCGGTCTCGGGATCGCGCTGAAGGCGTACGAGATCGCGCTCGGCGGGGCCGAGGCGCCGGTCATCGACGGGTTCACGGGCGTGCAGCGCCTGCTGCTGTCGTGGGCGCAGGTGTGGCAGCAGAAGAGCCGTGAGGCCGAGACGATCCGCCTGCTCACGATCGACCCGCACTCGCCCAACGAGTTCCGGTGCAACCAGATCCTGCGCAACATCGACGCCTTCTACGAGGCGTTCGACGTGACCGAGGCGGACAAACTGTGGCTCGCCCCCGAGGAGCGCGTCACGATCTGGTGACGCTCCTGCTGTGAAGTGATGCCCGCCCCGGCCTGTGCCGGGGCGGGCTCGTCGTTTCGGGTCCTTCTCGGGCACGTTGAGCGAGCACGGCTGGAGGCCGAGCGACACGAAACGCGGTCTCCAGCGAGGGCACGGCGTTTGGTCTCGGCCGCCGTCCGCGCGGCGTCGGTTAGGCTCGCCGGATGATCCCCGCAGACTGGACCCCGCATCGCCGTGAGGACGGCGAACTCCTGGGCTGGATCCGCCCCGAGGGCGCCGACTGGCTCGCCGTCGACGTGCTCGGGCGCGAACTCACCGGCGAGATCGACTGGCTCGACGCCGAGGCCGCGCTCGAGGAGCACGGGATCCGCTGGCTCGCGGATCCGTGGGTCCTGGACGGCGAGAACGAGGGGCCGCTGCGGGTGCAGATCGTGGAGGTCGTTCCGGAGGGCGAAGGCCGGATCACGGTGAAGGTCGATGACTTCGGCGACATGCAGCGTCCGCCCACGCAGCGCTACACGCTGACATGGCCCCTCCCCGCACGCCTGCGTCCGCACGGCCCTGGCGACCCGGACGGCCGCACGATCACGCGCTGACCGCGGGTGGAGCCGGGTTCGGCGACCGCTCCCGCGACCTGCACGGGCCAGCCGCCCCCGTGTCGTACCCGGCGCAAGGGAATGCGCCGGATGCACGGGCGGTCTGCGCTGACAGGCTGTGCGGTCGGCGAGAACCCGTGCAGTCGGCGGCCGGCGCGCTCGGCGGCGGGAATACGACCCCGCACGCGATGCGTTCGCGAAAGGCATGAAGGTTCTTCTCACCGGCGCGACCGGCTACATCGGCACTTCCGTCCTCGACCGGCTCGTCGCGGAGGGCCATTCCGTGACAGCCCTCGTCCGAGATGAGGCGAAGGCGAGTGCCGTCGAGAAGGCCGGCGCGACGGCCCTCATCGGCGACGTCACCGACGCCGTGCTCGTCGCCGAGGCGGCGGCCGCGGCGGACGGCGTCATCCACACGGCATCGACCCCGGAGGGCGACGCCGCATTCATCGACGCCGTGCTCGGCGCGCTCGAGGGCACGGGCAAGCCGCTCGTCCACACGGGCGGGATCTGGAGCTACGGCACGGCGGACGACATCACGGAGCAGACTCCTCTCGACCGGCCGGCCCTCACCGCCTGGCGCGGCGCGGGGGAGGCGAAGGTGCTCGGCGCCTCCGGCGTCCGTGGCCTGGTCGTGGCGCCCGCCGCCGTCTACGGACGCGGCGGCGGACTGGTCCGGATCCTCACCGATGCGACCGACGGGGGAGTGCTCCTGATCGGCGACGGCAGCCAGCACTGGACCAGCGTCGACGTCGACGACCTCGCCGCACTGTACGTGCTCGCGCTGGAGAACGGCCACGCGGGGGAGACCTACATCGGCGCCTCCGGGCAGAACCCGACGATCCGCGAGATCGGCGAGGCGATCGCGTCAGGATCCGACGTGGCGGAGGGCATCCGCGCCGAGAGCGTCGAGCAGACGCGCGCGCGGCTCGGCGAGGCGTTCGCCGACGCGCTCCTCCTCGACGAGCAGGCCTCGGGGGCGAAGGCGCGTGCCGAGCTCGGCTGGACCCCGACCGCACGACCGCTCGTGGAGCAGCTCGCCGCCGGGGAGTATCTCGGTGAGAGCGTGGTCGCCCAGGGCTGATCCCCGGGCACTCGCGCCGTGTTCGGGGCGCACTTCGCCGTTTTGGGGCGCGTCAGGTCGGGGGATCCTGGCGGGGCGCGCCCCGAAACGGGAGGGCGCGCCCCGGATCAGCGCCAGCCCGCGGTCAGCGCACGCCCCTCATCAACGCGAGCACAGGCTTGACGGACACCAGCAGTCCGATCCCGACGACGATCGCGATCCCGCCGAGGATCGAGAAGTACGGCACCTCGTTGTGCGGGTCGTAGAACTGCACGAGCCAGCCCGAGATCGCGGTGCCCAGCGACACGGACAGGAAGAACAGCGCCACCATCTGCGTGTGGAACGCGGCCGGTGCGAGCTTGGTCGCGGCGGACAGGCCGATCGGCGAGAGCAGCAGCTCGGCGACCGTGAACACGAACAGGATCCCGATGATCGCCAGCAGCGGGGTCGAGTTCGCGGCCCCGCCGGCGAACGGCAGGAACAGCAGGAACGCCGCGCCCATGATGATCGCGCCGAGTGCGAACTTCACCGGCGTCGACGGCTGGCGGGCGCCGAGCTTCGTCCAGATCGCGGCGAACACGCCGGACAGCACGATGATGAAGACGGGGTTGATCGACTGCACCCACGACACCGGCATCTCCCAGCCGAACAGGTCGCGGTTCAGACGCTCGTCGGAGTACACCGTGAGCACCGTGAACTGCTGCTGGTACAGCGACCAGAACGCCACGCTCGTGATGAACAGCGGTAGGAAGCCCCACACCCGGGAGCGCTCCGTCGCGTCGATGCGGCGGCTCGTGAGGATCACCGCGAAGTAGGCGATCGCGGCGACCGTGGCCGCGATGATCACGACCGTGGCGAGGTTGGCCGCCGTGATCACGCCGGTCAGCACGAGCGCGGCGATGATCAGGATCCCGACGATCGCGATGACGATCGCCGTCGTGTAGCGGCTGCGCGGCAGCGGGTTCGCGACGCGGCTGGCCTCGGCCGGCAGCCCCCGGCGTCCGAACGAGTACTGCACGAGCCCGGCGGCCATGCCGACCGCGGCGAGGCCGAAGCCGAAGTGGAAGCCGAGGGTCGACTGCAGCAGGCCGGTGAGGATCGGCCCGAAGAAGCCGCCGAGGTTGATGCCCAGGTAGAACAGTGAGAAGCCGGCGTCGCGCCGCGGGTCATCGGCCGAGTACAGGGTGCCCACCACGGAGGTGGCGTTGGCCTTGAGCCCGCCGGATCCGATCGCGACGAGGACCAGGCCCACGCCGACGCCGACGACGCCCGGCAGCAGCGCGAGGGCGATGTGTCCCGCCATGATCACGATCGCGCTGAAGAACAGCGTGCGCTCGGACCCGAGGATCCGGTCGGCGACCCATGCGCCGAGGATCGTGGCCAGATAGACGGATCCGCCGTAGGCGCCGACGATGCCGCCGGCGATGCCCTTGTCGAGCCCGAGCCCTCCGTCGGTGACGGAGTAGTACAGGTAGATGAGCAGGATGCCCTGCATGCCGTAGAAGCTGAACCGCTCCCACATCTCCACCCCGAACAGGTGGGCGAGGGCCCATGGCTGCCCGAAGAAGCGGGTGTCGTGGCCGCCGTGCTTATCGGTCTCCTGTGCGGTGCTCATCATTCCAGGGTAAGCCGCGCCGGCGCAGGCCGCGGAAAGTCCGGGGTCAGCGCACCGTCCCGAGCACGAACGCTCCGGTGTCGCCGGGGTTCATCGCGATCTCCCAGCGGAATCCGTCGGGGTCGGCGAAGTAGCCGGAGTAGCCGCCCCACTCCCGGCGCACGGCGGGGGCGACTCGCGCGCCCAGGGCCGCGGCCTCGGCGAGCACGGCGTCGACCTCGGCCTCACTCGCCAGGTTGTGCGCCAGGGTGAGCGGGGCGACGCCCGGCGCCGGTGGTTCGCCGATCTCCGCGGTGAAGCCGGCGACGCTCCACAGCGACAGGATCAGCCGGTCCGCCACCGGGAGCATGAGCACCTCGTCGGCCTCGAAGATCGGCTGCCACCCCAGGCCGTCCACATAGAACGCCCTGCTGCGGGCGACATCGGCGACGGCGAGGGTGATGAAGCTGACGCGCTGTTCCATGCGGGTCAGTGTGCCACCGGCCTCAGACGTTCGCGGCGGCGGGCGCCTTCGCGGCGGCCGGCGCAGCCTTCTCGTCGCGATCGCGGAACGTCCAGAACACGAACACCAGCGCGAGCACGAGACCGACCTGGCCGACGATGCTGCCGATGGCGGAGGTGCCAGGGGCGTGCGCGCTCGCGAACGAGGAGATGTCCCAGATGCCATGCAGCAGCATGGCCCAGATCAGGCTGCCGGTCACGCGGCGCACGATGTAGAACGCGGTGCCGCCGAGGAAGGCCAGCCCGACCTGCTGCAGGGTCGGCAGCAACGGCTGCCCGGAGAACGCGTTCGTGATGTGCATGAGACCGAACAGGGCGCTCGTGATGAACCAGACCCAGACCTCGCGCGTCTGCGCGCGCACGCCCACGAGCAGCAGACCGCGGGTGGTGAGCTCCTCGTTGAAGCCGACGAGCACGCCGAGCGCCAGCAGCCCGGCGAGATAGCCGCCGTCGATCTTCGACCAGTCGGTGCCCAGGCTGAGGATGATCAGCGCGGCCAGCGCCATGATCGCCGGGGCGACGATCGGCCAGCGGTGGCGGGCACGAGGCCGCTCGATCAGGGCGGGGCGCCACCAGCCCAGCACCCCGGCGGCGACGAGCAGTAGCACCGTTCCTGCAGCGAGGAACAGCACCGGTCCACCCCACAGCGTCGCGGTGGTCTCGCCCATGTGCTGGTAGCCGATGCCGGTGGCAAGGCCCACCAGGAAGACGGTGAGGGAGTAGGCGAGCCAGACGAGGACGCCGATCCAGAGGCGAGGGGTGATGCGCATCGATGCGGACCTTTCGGGAGGAGCTCGTCGGGGAAGGTTTGTCAGGAGTCGACTCATATCCTGGCAGGCGAGTGAGGATCCGCACCATCACGGGATCCGACGCGCCGATAGGATTGACCTGCGCCTCTTCGTGCGCATTCCCCGCATCATCGCGACCATTGGAGCCACCGTGGCCGAACAGTCCCGTCTTGACAAGGTCATCGCCCTCGCCCGCCACCGCGGGTTCGTGTTCCAGGCGGGTGAGATCTACGGGGGCTCGCGCTCGGCCTGGGACTACGGACCCCTCGGCACCGAGCTCAAGGAGAACATCCGCCGGCAGTGGTGGCAGACGTTCGTGCGCGGCCGCGGCGACATGGTGGGCCTGGACTCCTCGATCATCCTGCCCAAGCGGGTGTGGGAGGCGTCGGGCCACGTCGCCACGTTCACGGATCCGCTCGTCGAGTGCCTGCAGTGCCACAAGCGGTTCCGCGCGGACACTCTCATCGAGGACTTCGAGGCGCGTAAGGGTCGCACCGCCGAGAACGGCCTGGCCGACGTGCCGTGCCCGAACTGCGGCACCAAGGGCCAGTACACCGAGCCCAAGGCGTTCTCGGGGCTCGTGAAGACCTACCTCGGCGTGGTCGATGACGAGTCGGGCGTGTACTTCCTGCGCCCGGAGACCGCGCAGGGCATCTTCGTGAACTTCTCGAACGTGCTGACCGCCAGCCGCAAGAAGCCGCCGTTCGGCATCGGCCAGGTCGGCAAGGCGTTCCGCAACGAGATCACCCCCGGCAACTTCATCTTCCGCACGCGTGAGTTCGAGCAGATGGAGATCGAGTACTTCGTGCCGCCCGCGGAAGCACAGGAATGGTTCGAGCACTGGGTGCAGGAGTGCTGGGACTGGTTCATCGACCTCGGGATCAACCCCGAGAACATGCGCCAGTTCGATGTGCCGGAGGACGACCGCGCGCACTACTCCGCCGGCACCATCGACGTCGAGTACCGCTTCGGCTTCGCCGGCAAGGAGTGGGGCGAGCTCATGGGCGTCGCCAACCGCACCGACTTCGACCTCTCCAACCACAGCGAGGCCTCCGGATCCTCACTCACCTACTTCGACCAGGCTTCGGGTGAGAAGTACACCCCCTACGTGATCGAGCCGTCGTTCGGCCTCACCCGCTCGATGATGGCGTTCCTCGTCGACGCCTACGTCGAGGAGGAGGTGCCGAACGCCAAGGGCGGCACCGATGTGCGCACCGTGCTGAAGCTCGACCCGCGCCTCGCGCCGGTCAAGGTCGCGGTGCTGCCGCTCTCCCGCAACGAGCGCCTCTCGCCGCTGGCTCGCGAGGTCGCCGACAAGCTGCGCGGCCACTGGGCCATCGACTTCGACGACGCCGGTGCGATCGGGCGCCGCTACCGTCGCCAGGACGAGATCGGCACCCCGTTCTGCGTCACGATCGACTTCGACTCGCTCGAGGACGACGCGGTGACCGTGCGCGACCGCGACACCATGGCGCAGGAGCGCGTGCCGCTCGCGGAGCTCGACGCCTATCTGTCGGAGCGCCTCAAGGGCGCCTGACCGGGCAAGACGAAGGGCCGTGATTCACAGAGGTGAATCGCGGCCCTTTCGCCGTCTCGGGACGAGTGCTCAGAAGTCCTCGCCCTCGGCCTGCGAGGGGTGCTTCTCGAACCAGACGGGACGGCCGATGTGCAGCAGTGCGTCGGAGTCGAAGAGTTCGGGGTCGCGTTCCATGGGGTGCTCCTTTGCGTACGAGTGGGGGCTTGGATCCAGTTTCGCGGTCCTCCATTCACGCTTCTGCGCGATCTGACGCGAAAGAAGCGCAGTTCCTTCGCACTATGCAAGGAAGCGGCGCGACGGCTGATCGAGGCGGACTCTTTGCGCCGTGCGATGCGTCACCGGGCGAGCGGTGCCTCGGTGTCGAGGCCGGCGAGCTTGCCCGGGTTCGCGACGGAGAAGACCTGGGTGATCCGTCCGTCCTCGACGGTGAAGCTCACCGCCGCGAGCAGCTCGCCGCCCACCCGGATCCCTGCGGCGAGCATGCCGTTCACGCGCAGCGGGACCACCGCGAAGGCGGTGTCGAGCTTGGCGATGCTGCCCTGCAGGAACGCCACGACGCGATCGGCGCCGTGCAAGGGGCGCCGGGCGGCATGCCGTACGAGCCCGCCGCTGTCGGTGACCGACACCACGTCGGGGGCCAGCACGTCCATCAGCCCCTGCACGTCGCCGGAGTTCATCACCGCGATGAAGCGCTGCACGGCGAGGTCGTGCTCGGAGGCGTCGACCGTGACGCGCGGACGCCGGGCGGCCACGTGGTCACGGGCGCGGTGCGCGATCTGCCGCACCGCCGCCGGCGTCTTGCCCACCGCGTCGGCGATCTCGTCGAACGGCACGTCGAACACCTCGCGCAGCACGAACACCGCCCGCTCGGTCGGACCCAGCGTCTCGAGCACTGTGAGCATCGCGACCGACACGCTCTCCGCGAGCACGACGTCGTCCGCCACATCCGGCGTCGTCAGCAGCGGCTCCGGAAGCCACGGGCCCACGTACTCCTCGCGCCGACGGGATGCCGTCCGCAGCAGGTTCAGGGACTGCCGGGTCACGGTGCGCACCAGGTAGGCGCGCGGATCGCGCACGTCGTCGCGGTCGGCCGCCGCCCAGCGCAGCCAGGACTCCTGCAGCACATCCTCGGCATCGGCGGCGGATCCGAGGATCTCGTATGCGACGGTGAACAGCAGGCCGCGGTGCGCGACGAAGGGATCCTCGGATCGCGGTCCTGTCGTGTCGCTCATGACGCCGACGCTACGCGGGTCTCCGCCGTGGTCGCCAGCGGCGCCAGTCCGCAGGCGTCTGCGAAGCCGTCGGAGTGGATGCCGAGCGCGATGTTCGCCCTGGCGGTCGCGTTGAGGTAGCCGACCTTCGCCGCGAGCTCCAGCAGCGCCGGCGCTCCGATCTCGGCGAGCAGTGCGTCGGAGAGCTCATCGGTGACGGTGGGCGGGGTCTGGCTCATCGCCTCGGCGTACTCCATCACCAGGCGCTCCCGTGGCGTGAACCGGGTCGAGTCGCGCCAGATCGGCACCTCGCGGGCCTTCTCCTCGTCGAGCCCGTGGTCGTGCGCCATGAAGTAGTGCAGGTCGAGGCAGAAGCTGCAGCCCACCGTCGCGGCCGCCGCCATGGTCGCCAGCGTCGACAGGCCCTTGTCGAGCTCGCGCCACTTCTCGGTCTTGCCACCGAAGCTCATCATGTCCATCATCACGGGCCGGTGCTGCCACATCACCCCGATCGAGTCGGGCACGAGACCCAGCTTGCGCCGCGCCATGGTCTTCACCAGTGCGCCGAACGGGCCGGTCACCGCGACTGCCGGGATCCTGGTCGTCTTCGTCATGATCTGCTCCTCCTGTGGCGCGTTTCTCGCGCCTTCGACATGGAGACACCGGTCGACCCCGATGTGTGACATCCGGATCCGATATTCGCCTCGTGCCACGATGGATCCGTGGACACGACGACCTTCGCAGCGACCGACGGCTTCCCGCACACCGCGCTGGTCGGCGTCACCGGCCCCGAGCAGGCGCTCGCCGTGCAGGGGGACCCGCAGGCCGTCCTTCCGCTCGCCTCGGTGACCAAGCCGCTCACCGCATGGGGTGTGTTCGTCGCGATCGAGCGCGGGCTGGTGGATCTGGACGAGCCGGCCGGCCCTGCGGGAGCGACGGTGCTGAACTTGCTCGACCACACCAGCGGACTGCCCATGGAGGGGGAGGGGCCGCTGAAGGCTCCCGGCGAGCGGCGCATCTACTCGAATGCCGGGTTCGACGCGCTCGCCGCGCACGTCTCCGACGCCGTCGGCATGGACTTCGCGGACTGGATGCTGCGGGAGGTCACGCTGCCGCTCGGCATGGGGCGCACGGATGTCACCGGACGGCCGTCGGCGGGGGCGTCGGCCTCGATCGAGGATCTGCTCATCTTCGGACGCGAGGTGCTCCGCCCGACGCTCATCCCGGCGGCGCTGCGCGACCTCGCCCTCACCGTCTCGCACCCCGGCCTGCGCGGGATCGTGCCCGGTTACGGGGCGTATCCCGACAACCAGTGGGGACTCGGCTTCGAGCTCAAGGACTCCAAGTCGCCGCATTGGATGAGCGACACCCTGCCGCCCGAGACGGCCGGCCACTTCGGCGCGCTCGGCAGCTTCCTGCTCATCGACCGCTCGCGGGACCTCGCCGCCGCGTTCCTCTCCGGCGTCCCGTTCGGCGAGGAGCACAAGCGGATCTGGCCCGCGCTGACCGAGGAGATCGTCACGCGCTACGGACGCTGATCCGGATCCGGTCTTCAGGATCCGGCGACCGCGCGTGCGTACCTCGCCGACAGCACCTGCAGTCGGGGGATCAGCTCGGGCGGGGACTCGACGGTGAAGTCCATCATCAGCATCCCGATGTACGCCGCCACCGTGTCGAGGCTGTCGGCGCCCGTGACCAGCACGCAGTGGTCGGCATCGATCGGCTCGACGACGCCCACGGTCGGGTTGATCCGGTCGAGGACGGCCTGCGCCGGCGCGTCGATGCGCAGCCGGGCGTGCACCGCCCATCCGCTCGCCGCGATCGTGCGCATCGCGAACGCCGTGTAGTCGCCGCCGGGTAGCGGTTGCGGATCGAACCTGCGACGGGTCGGCATGCGCAGCGTCATCCAGTCCACCCGGTAGGTATGCCACGCGCCGGAGGCGGGGTCGCGCGCGACGAGGTGCCAGCGCCGCTGCCAGCTGAGCAGACGGTACGGCTCGACGAGCACAGGTGCGTCCTGATAGTCGAAGCGCAGCCACTCGACATCGCGGATCGCCGCGGCGGTCGCAGCGAGCACGGCGGGATCCACTTCGGGATCCGGGGCGTCGGTGCCGACGTTCTCCTGGCCGCGGTCGATCGTCGAGCCGAGAGCGTCGACGAGCGGACGCAAGCGGGAGGGCAGCACCTGTTCGATCTTGGCGAGGGCTCTGGCGCCCGACTCCTCGACCCCGGTCACTCCCGCGGCCATCTGCAGGCCCACGGTCACCGCGACGGCCTCCTCGTCGTCCAGCAGCAGCGGGGGCAGCTGCCCGCCCGAACCGAGGCGGTATCCGCCCACCGAGCCGCGTACGGCATCCACCGGATAGCCGAGGTCTCGGAGTCGCTCGATGTCGGCGCGGACGGTTCGCGGACTCACGTCGAGCCGGGCCGCGAGCTCGGCGCCGGTGCGGCCGGATCCCGTCTGCAGCAGCGAGAGCAGGGCGAGCAGGCGGGCGGAGGGGCTTGTCATCGGGTCCTCGAAGAAGTTCTCGCATTAGGAACGAATCCAGCCTAATGGCCTTCTACCGTGGAACACATGAACACCACCGCAGCCCTCGTCATCCGCCCCTTCACCGTCTCCGTCACCGACGCCGAGGTCGCCGACCTTCGGGACCGGCTCGCCCGCACTCGCCTGCCGCAGCCGGCCCCCGCCGACGATTGGACCACCGGCACCCCGAACGACTACCTCCGCGAGGCGCTCGCCGCCTGGCGCGCTTTCGACTGGCGCGCCGCTGAGGCCCGCATCAACGCCTTCCCGCACTTCGTCGCCGAGATCGACGGCCAGGACATCCACTTCATCCACGTCCGCTCCGCGCATGAGGGCGCAACGCCCCTGCTGCTGCTGCACACCTATCCCGGATCCTCCGTCGACTACCTCGACGTGATCGATCGCCTCGTCGACCCGGTGTCGTACGGCGGCCGCGCGGAGGACGCGTTCGACGTGGTCGTCCCCGATGCGCCGGGATACGGCTTCTCCCAGCCCGTGACCGATGCCGGATGGACGATGCCCCGCGTCGCCCGGGCCTACGACCAGCTCATGCGGGGCCTCGGATACGAGAGCTACGGCGTGCACGGATCCGACAACGGTGCGATGGTCGCACGCGAGCTCGGACTGCTGAGCCCCGAGGGCTTCCTCGGCCTGCACGTGCTGCAGCTGTTCTCGTTCCCCTCGGGCGACCCAAGCGAGTTCGAGCGTCTCGAGCCGGCCGACTACGCGGGGCTCGAGCACATGCAGTGGTTCCAGTCGGTCGGCGGTTACAACACGATGAACGCCTCCCGGCCGCAGACGGTCGCGGTCGGGCTCAGCGACTCCCCGATCGGACTGCTGGCGTACAGCGAACTGTTCAACAGCTTCGGCAACGGCACCTCGCTCGTGCCGCTGGAGAAGATCCTGCTCGAGGTCAGCGTGAACTGGTTCGCGAACGCCGCCGCGGGCATGAGCCGCAGCTACTTCGAGAACGCCCAGGCGCAGACCGAGCCGCAGGTGAACCACGCGCGCACCGGCGTCGCCGTCTTCAAGGACGACTTCCAGACGATCCGCGTCTTCGCCGAGCGCGACAACGACAACATCGTGCACTGGAGCCGCTTCGACGAGGGCGGCCACTTCGCCGCACTGGAGCGTCCCGACCTGCTCGCCGGCGACGTGCGCGCGTTCTTCGCAGGGATCCGCGAGAGCTGAACCGCAGTTGCCGCTGCCTCCGCCTCCGCCGTCCCGTTCGGGGCGTCGGAGCGCGGCGTCCCGATCAGGCGACGGTGCGCAGGGTGCGGGCGCTGAGGCCCACGGTGACCCGCTGGCCCCATCCGAGGTTCAGCCGGTCGCTCTCCACTCCATCCCCGAACGCGACGAGCGTGTCGGACTCGACGCGAAGAGCGAGCGTGTCGCCCTCCAGCCGGCCGGCGACGAGCTCCGCGCCGGTGGTCGGCGACGGCCACGGCTCGCGCACGAACCAGGCCAGCGCCGCATCGGTCGGCCCGGGCAGCGCCAGCTGCGGGGCCTGGATGCGCGCGATCGACCGGCACCATCCGGACGACCCGGTGCCCGTGCCGACGATCACCCCCGACGACGACTGCCGCTCGGCGTGTCCGCCGACCTCGAGCAGGTAGCGCGCGGACTGGTGTCCCGGCTGGCCGATCATGATCTCGTTGAGGGCGACGAGCGACTGGCCGTCGTCGCTGTGCACCTCGACCATGGCCCGTTCGCACACGCCGGCGCGGCCGTCGTGCACCTGCCGCAGCAGTGCCGCCGCCGCGGCCGGCGGGTGCGGGACCAGGACGCCGGCGTTGCGTCCCGGCGAGGGATCGACGCCGATTACGGGCTGGGCGTCGAGATACTTCGCGACGTTGGCGACCAGGCCATCCTGACCCACGACGAGCAAGACATCCTCCGGTTCGAACGCGAACCTCGGCAGCCCGGCGCGCTCGACGTCGGCGCGCCGCCACTCCGTCGGGATCCCGGCCGCCACGGTCGCGAGGGCCGCTTCGAGCTGATCGTGGTGCGCGGCGACGTCCGCCGGTGACTGGCCGCGCTGCTGCAGGAAGAACTCGACCTGGCCGCGGGTGCCGTGTCGGGCGAGCAGCTCGGTCCACTCGCTCGCCCGGTGGACGACCACCGCCCGAGGGGCGACCATCTCAGCGGCCTCCGCCGATGCGACCAAGCAGGTCGTTCAGCAGGTCGGGGGTCACGGTGAGGTGGTCGATGGTCGGCAGGCTGCCCGCGAGCTCGCGCAGCGCCAGTGTGGTGAGCACCGCCGTCGGCACGTCGCGGACGGCGTCCATCCGCGCCCTCTCGGCGGCGGCCGCGGCCTCGCCGGTCGCGCGCTCCGCATCGGCCTGAGCTTCTGCGGCGAGCCGGATCCGTCCCGCCTCAGCCTCGGCGGCGATCGCGGCCGCCGCTGCCGTCTGCTCGGCTTCGATGCGGGCGTTGCGCCCCCGCGTGGCGACCAGCTCCTCCTGCCGCCGCGCCAGCTCGACCTGGTTGGCCAGTTCGTTCTCGCCGATCGCGGCCTCCCGCTCCACGGCCAGGGCCCGACGGGCGAAGGTCGCCTTGTCGGCGTCCTGCTGGATCGCCTCGCGCGCCGGCGTCTGCATCGCGCGCTCGACGTCGGGTTCGGCGCGGAGCAGGGCGAAGCGCACCCCCACGATCTCCAGGCCCAGTTCGGCCAGTCGCGCGTCCGCGGTGAGGATGCGCGTGGCCTGGGCGCCGAGCGCGGCGAGGTCGCTGCGCAGCGCGCGCTCGAGCGGCTCGGCGGCCAGCAGATGTCCGACGGCCGCGGTCGCTGCGCCGTGCAGCAGTCCGGCGATGGCGTCCAGCGGGCGCTCGGTCCAGAGGCCCGTGCCGAGGTCGATCGAGAAGTCGATGCGCTGCGCGGCGATCGCCGGGTCGACGATCCGATAGGTGACGGTGATCGGCGCGGATAGCTGCTGCAGATCCTCGGTGCGGAGCTGGACGACGACCGAGAGCTCGCGATCGTCCAACGGGATCTCGCTGATCGCGGCGTCGAGCGGCCGGAACCAGAACGCCTGGCCGGCGCCCGCGTGGCGCAGGTCGCCGCGATGCAGGTGCTGCACGTGCATCGTCGGTGCGGCGCCGAGGTGCCGGATGAACGGAGCCTTGGTGATGGTGGCCATGGTGTCCTCCTCGTTGTTTATGTCACTCTGACGATAATGGAATCCCCACTTCATGTCAAGGTGACGATAAACATAGGATGGTGCCATGCACCCGTTCTCCTTCGCGGTCGCCGTCGACCTCGTCGTGCTGACCATCCGCGACCACGCGCTGCAGGCGCTCCTCGTAGAACGCGGGATCGATCCCTTCGCCGGGCGCTGGGCCCTCCCGGGCGGCTTCGTGCTCGACGACGAGGATCCGGAGATCGCGGCCTATCGCGAGCTCGACGAGGAGACCGGGGTGGCGCAGGGCGTCCACCTCGAGCAGCTGCGCACCTACGGAGCGCCGGGGCGCGACCCGCGGGGCCGGGTGGTTTCCGTCGCGTGGCTCGCCCTCGCGCCTGAGCTCGGCGAGGCCCTCGCCGGATCCGACGCCCGGTCGGCGCGCTGGCGGCCGGTGTCCGAGGTCGAGGGCGACGCGACCGCGCTGGCCTTCGATCACGCCGGGATCCTCGCCGATGGGATCGAGCGGGCGCGGGCGAAGCTGGAGTACTCCTCTCTCGCGACCGCGTTCTGTCCGCCCGAGTTCACGATCGCCCAGTTGCGCTCGGTGTACGAGGCGGTGTGGGGGGTCGAACTCGACCCGCGCAACTTCCATCGGAAGGTCACCGGTTCGGCGGGCTTCCTCGAAGCCACCGGTGGGAGCACGCGTGACGGCGGGCGCCCGGCGCAGCTCTACCGGCGCGGTCCCGTCGGCATGCTGCAGCCTCCTCTCACCCGGCCGGCCTGATCCGCTCCCGTCATCGTGTTGCGGGCGGCGGCTCTCGTCCGAGGTGAGCGGGGTAGCCTCGGACCCGGGCCGGATCCGGTCCGTCGTCCGTCCCTCACCTGAAGGAGATCCGCCATGGCCGAGGTCGAGAGCTTCACCCTGGACCACACCGCCGTCAAGGCGCCCTACATCCGCCTGATCGGCGTCGATCAGGGACCGCGCGGCGACGAGATCTCCAACTTCGACGTGCGTTTCGTGCAGCCGAACGAGGGTGAGATCCCGACGGCGGCGCTGCACACGATCGAGCACACCCTCGCCTCGCTGCTGCGCGACCGCGTGGACGGCGTCATCGACATCTCGCCGTTCGGCTGCCGCACCGGCTTCCACCTGATCACCTGGGGCCGGCCTGAGGTGCCGGCGCTCGTCGAGGCCATCACCGACAGTCTGCGCTTCATCGCCGAGAAGGCCGAGTGGAGCGACGTCCCCGGTGTCAGCGCGATCGAGTGCGGCAACTACCGCGACCACAGCCTGCACGGCGCGCGCGAATGGTCGGCGCGGATCCTCGAGCAGGGGATCAGCCGCGACGCGTTCACCCGCATCCTGGCCTGATCCGCGCACCACGTGTCGTCTCGGTCGGCTTCGCCGTCCTCGCTCAACGACCCCGGGGCGAGGATCGTGGGTGCCCCGGGCGTTACCGTCCGCCGACACCCCCACGGGCCGCCGAAACCCCCACGTGCGTGCGCGAACGCATGGGGGTTTCGACGCTGCGCGGGGGTCTCGGCGGTCAGACCCGGGCGATGCGCAGCGTCCGCACCTCGAAGGGACGCAGCGACAGTGCCTCTCCGGTGCGCGGCTCGTCCAGCTCGTCCTCGATGAGCGAGACCTCGCGGATGCCGCCGTGCTCGAACCCGACGGACAGGGATCCGCTCGCACGCCGGCCCAGCGACTCGTAGACGCGCACGATCACGTCGCCGGAGCGGTCGTCGGCGAGCTTCACGCTCGACACCACGATGCCCTCTCCGGTCACGGCGACCAGCGGCTCGACCTCGTGCGCGCCGCGGACGACGCTCGTCGGGGCGTTCAGTGCGATGCCCTCGGCCGTCGCGATCGCGGCGTCGGTGCCGATCACCAGTCCCACCTGGATCTCGTGCCGGCCGTGGTCGGTGTCGGGGTCGGGGAAGCGCGGGGCGCGCAGCAGCGACAGGCGCACGGTGGTGGTGACGTCGTCGCCGTCCACGTCGCGGGTGGTGTCGAAGCCGTAGATCGAGTCGTTCACGAGCGCGGCGCCGAAGCCGCCGTCCTCCTGCACCAGCACGAAGCGGTGCATGGACGTCTCGAACTTCGCGGCCTCCCAGCTCGTGTTCACGTGCGTGACCCGGCGCTGGAAGCCGAACTGCGTCTCGGCCGCCGTCTCGCGGGCGAACACGTCCAGCGGGAAGGCCAGCTTGAGCAGCTTCTCGGTCTCATGCCAGTCGATCTCGTTGCGCAGCAGCACCGTGCGCGAGCCGGGGCGCAGCGTGATCGTCTGCCGCAGAGAGGACTCCGAGAACGGCCGCTCCACGATGATCGTCGCCACGCCGTCCTCCACGGACGCCGCGATCGACGACACCGCCACGAGGTCGTCCACGCGGTTGCGGTAGTACTTGTCGATGTCCCACGCGTCCCACATGTTCGGGAAGTCCTGGTGCAGCTGGAACAGGTTCGCGGGCTTGCCGGCAGGGATGCTCTCGCGACCCGTCGCCTTGTCGATCGCGGAGGTGATCAGACCCTCGGCCGAGATCGTGACCGTGACGAGGTCGTTCTCGATGCGGAAGCCGGATCCGGTCTCCGTGAGGGAGACCCCCTGCTCCGTGACGTTGCCGCGTTTCGTCTCGGTCGCGCTGCGCGCGTCCTCGCTCAACGACCCCGAAGAGGAGGCGAAGCCGGCGCCGAGCGCGCGGGCGCCGGATCCGACGCCGACCGACGTCGGCGTGAACACCAGCTCGAGATCTCCCGAACCTGCGAGCGCGGCGCGCGCCTCGGAGGACAGGGCGCGGGCCTCGTCGAGCACGCCGGACAGCACCGAGACGGCCTCGCGGTGCACCCATGCGATCGAGGTGCCGGGGAGGATGTCGTGGAACTCGTGCAGCAGCACGGTCTCCCACAGCCGGTCCAGCTCATCGTGCGGGTAGGCCGCGCCGAGGCGCACCGCCGCGGTCGAGGCCCAGAGCTCGGCCTCGATGAGCGCCTGCTCGGCCCAGCGGTGCAGCGCCTTCGTGGCGTGCTGGCTGGTGAGCGTGCCGCGGTGCAGCTCGAGGTAGAGCTCGCCGACCCAGACGGCCGGATCCGGCAGCTCCGCCTTGGCAGCGTCGAAGAACTCATCGGGGTGGATCCACTCGACCTGGGCGGATCCCTCGAGCGAAGCCAGGCGGGAGGCCTTGCCGGTCATCTCGCGGGTCGTGCCGCCGCCGCCGTCGCCCCAGCCGACCGGGGCGATCGAACGCGTCGCGACGCGGTTCTCCTTGAACTGGCGCGACGCCTTGGCGACCTCCATGCCGCTCAGCTGCGAGTTGTACGTGTCCATCGGCGGGAAGTGCGTGAAGATCCGCGACCCGTCGATGCCCTCCCAGTCGAAGCTGTGGTGCGGGAACACGTTGCGCTGGTTCCACGAGATCTTCTGCGTGAAGAACCACTCGAAGCCGGCCCGGCGCATGAGCTGCGGAAGGGCGGGGGAGTAGCCGAAGCTGTCCGGCAGCCACACGCCCTTCGAGCGGACCCCGAACTCGCGCTCGAAGAAGCGCTGGCCGTGCGAGAACTGCCGCACGAGCGACTCGCCGGTCGGCATGACCGTGTCGGACTCGACCCACATGCCGCCCAGCGGCAGGAAGCGGCCCTCGGCGACGGCGCCCTTGATCCGCGCGTAGACCTCGGGCCGGTGCTCCTTCATCCATGCGTACTGCTGCGCGCTGGACATGCCGTAGCGGAACTGCGGCTGCTCCTCGAGCAGGGTCGTCATCGACGAGGTGGTGCGGGCCACCTTGCGCACGGTCTCGCGCAGCGGCCACAGCCAGGCGGAGTCGATGTGCGCGTGCCCGATGGCGGCGATGCGATGCGCGCTGGCGTCGGCGGGTGCGGCCAGCACGTCGGCCAGCTGCGCCCTCGCCTCGCCCGCGGTCTCGATGATGCGCTGCAGGTCGAGCACGTCGAGCGCATCGTCAAGCGCCTGCAGGATGCGCATGCGGCGCGGGCTGGTCTCGGGAAGCTCCGCCTGCAGCTCCAGCAGCACCTCGAGGTCGAGGGACAGCTCGAACACCTCGGGTTCGAACACCGCGAGGTCCATGTGCCGCACGCGGTAGAGGGGATCCGGCGAGGAGGTGAGGATGTCGCCTTCCTGCGTCGGCAGGAAGGGGTGGTAGTCCAGCAGCACGGGGTTGGAGGCGCCCTCGAGGTACAGCTCGATCGCCTCCTCGCCCTCGGCGCGCTCCGTGACGGGCAGCCACTGGTTGCGCGGGTTGAGGCTCTTCACCGGGACCGGCTCGCCGTCGGCGCCGACGCGATACGCGAGGGCCTCGCACTGGAAGCCGGTCATGTTGATGTCGAAGCCGAGGTCGACGAGTGCCTCGACGCGCTTGCCTGCCCACTCGGCCGGCACGGTGCCGCGGATCCGGAACCAGGTGGTGCCCCACGCGGGCCCCCACTGCTGGCCGGCACTGAACGGCGCGAACTCGAGCGCCAGGCCCTCGGCGGCCGGGATCGGCTCGCCCGGCAGCGCGTGCGCGGCGATCTCCAGCGGGATTCGGGCGGAGTGGACGGCGGGGCGCACGCGCTCGCCGAGCACGCGGGTGACGCGGCCGACGGTGAGCGAGGTCTCTTCGTGCACGGGGTGCTCCTTCGCGGTGCGAGAATGTCAGAACGCCTGGGGAGATCCTCTCCCACAGGGCCAACTAAAACGATCTAGTACGGTGAGTCTATGTCACAGGCGAAGCGCATCACCATCGCCGATATCGCCCGGCTCGCCGGAGTGTCTCCCGGTGCGGTCTCCTTCGCGCTGAACGGGCGCCCCGGCGTCAGCGAGCAGACCCGGCAGCGCATCCTCGACATCGCCGAGGAGCACCAGTGGCAGCCGAGCTCGGCCGCCCGTGCTCTGGTCGGATCCCGCGCCGGCGTGGTCGGCTTCGCCGTGAACAGACCGGCCCGCACGCTCGGCACCGAGGCGTTCTTCACCGACCTCATCGCCGGCGTGCAGTCGGCGCTGGCCCAGCACGGCGTCGCGCTGCAGCTGGTCGTGGTCTCCTCGATCGAGGAGGAGATGGCGACCTACCGGCGCTGGCGCAGCGCGAATCAGGTCGACGGCGTGATCGTGATCGACCCGCGCGACGACGATCCGCGTCTGGCCCTGCTCCCGAGCCTGCCGCTGCAGGCCGTCGTGATCGGCAGCAGCGACAGCGCCGGCGATCCCCCCGCCATCTGGCTCGACGACGAGGCCGCCGCGCACGCGCTGTTCGACTACCTCGCGGCGCTCGGACACCGGGAGATCGCCTACGTCTCCGGGCCCGCCGAGTTCCAGCACACCCGCATCCGCGCCGACGTGCTCTCGGCACTCGCCGCCCGAGGCGTGGTGGGAGAGACGCTTGTCACCGACTTCTCCCCGGCGGCAGCGACCGCGGCCACGCGCACGCTGCTCAGCCGCGCGTCCCGCCCCACGGCGGTCGTCTACGACAATGACGTGATGGCGATCGCGGGGCTCCGCGTCGCCCAGGAGATGGGCGTGGTGGTGCCGCAGGCGCTGTCGGTGGCGTCGTTCGACGACTCCGTGGTGACCGGGCTTGTGCATCCGTCGATCACCTGCCTCACCCGTGACACCTTCGCGCTCGGCGAGCAGGCGGCGGCGTTCCTGCTGGAGCGGATCGGATCCGCGGATCCGCTGCCGTCCCGCCGTGGCCCTGCCCCCGCGCTCACGATCCGGGAGAGCACGGCGGCGCCGTCGCGCTGAGCGCATCGCGTCGAGCCCGGTCCTCGAGGTCCGACGGCGGGCCGCGCGTGACAGCGGGCCGTCGGGCGACGGCGAGTGCGGCTGCACGGGGTGCGTCCGGGCGCGTTCGATAGAGTGCTCTGGGCCGACGAGAGGATTCGCAGATGACGCCGGAGACCGTGAAGAAGCACCAGGACTACAACCCGGGGCCGCGCGTGGGGATCACCTTCTCCACCTTCGACCTGCTGCACGCGGGGCACATCATGATGCTGGCCGAGGCCAAGCGCCAGTGCGACTACCTCATCTGCGGCCTGCAGATGGACCCGACCCTGGACCGCCCGGAGAAGAACGCTCCCACCCAGACTGTGGTCGAGCGCTACATCCAGCTGCGCGGATGCGAGTACGTGGACGAGATCGTCCCGTACTCGACCGAGCAGGACCTCGAGGACATCCTCCGCTCGTTCAAGCTCGACGTGCGCATCGTCGGTGACGAGTACGAGGACCGTGACTTCACCGGCCGCGCGTACTGCGAGGAGGCCGGGATCGAGTTGTACTTCAACAGCCGCGACCACCGCTTCTCCAGCTCCGGCCTGCGCAAGATCGTTGCGGCCAAGGAGGCCGAGCGCGAGGCGCGCAACTGACGTCGGCTTCTCGTCGCTGAGGTGACTCAGAGCCAGGGCGACGGGTCCCAGTCGAAGCTCCGCGCCCACTCCTCCAGCTCGGCGCGCAGCGCGGCCGCGATCTCGGGGTGCTCCGCGGACAGGTCCACGGCCTCGGCCGGATCCTCGTCCAGGTTCGCGAGCATGCTGCTGCCCAGGACGAAGGGCCCGCCCAGGTGCTCCCGGCCGGAGGTCGTGAGCTTCCACGGGCCGCGGCGTGCGGCGAGCTGCGGTCCGTACTCCCAGAACAGGGTGCGCTCGGCGGCCAGCGGCTCGAGCGCACGCAGTGCCGCGAGCACGCTCGCGCCGTCCGCCTCGTCCGCGGCCAGCGCGCCCGTCGCCTCGAGCACGGTCGGAAGCAGGTCCATCATCGCGCAGGGCTCGGTCCAGTCCGCGCCCTGCGGCAGGGCACCGGGCCAGGCGATGATCGCGGGTACGCGGATGCCGCCGTCGAACAGCGAGCCCTTGTTGCCGCGCAGGCCGCCCGTGGATCCGCCCTGGTAGTCGATCTCCTCGCCGTTCAGCCAGTTGCGGCTCTCCGTGGAGGGGCCGTTGTCGGAGGAGAAGAACACGATCGTGTCGTCCGTGATCCCCGCCGCGTCGAGCGCGTCCAGGATGCGGCCCACGCCGTCGTCCATGGCGGCGATCATGGCCGCCATGATGCGGCGATCGTCGGGCAGGTCAGGGAAGCGGTCGACGTACTCCTTCGGCGCATGCATCGGGTAGTGCGGCGCGTTGAACGGGACGTAGCAGAGGAACGGCTCGGCGGCGCTGTCCACGATGAACGAGACCGCCTTCTCCGCGATGACCTCGGTGAGGTAGCGCCCGTTGTCGTAGACCTCGCGTTCGTCGTCCCACAGGTCGTGGACGGGGTTCTGGTTCTGGCCCCAGTAGAAGATGTGCGAGTAGTAGTCGACGCAGCCCGCGAGGAAGCCGAAGTGCTGGTCGAAGCCGCGGTCGAGCGGGCGGTAGCCGGATCCGGTGCCGAGGTGCCACTTGCCGAAGATGCCCGTGCGGTAGCCCTCGTCCTGCAGGCGCGAGGCGAGCGTCGGCTGGGCGGGCAGGCCCGCGGTGCCGCGCTTGCCCCCGAGGATCTCCTGCACCCCGGCATGCACCGGGTGGCGGCCCGTCAGCAGCGCCGCGCGCGACGGCGAGCACACGGGCGAGTTCGAGTACCAGTTCGTGAGGCGCACGCCGCGATCCGCCAGCCGGTCCAGATGCGGCGTGCGCACGTCGTCGCCGCCGAAGCAGCCGACATCGCCGTAGCCGAGGTCGTCGGCGTAGATCACCACGACGTTGGGGCGGGTCATGCGGTGACCTCCGCGGAGTCCTCCGCGCCATCGACGACGGTGTTGTTGGACGAGTAGATCCCGGATCCCGTGCGCAGGTCGGGAAGGATCAGGTCGGTGATCCCGCGGGCCGCCAGGGCGGCCGGATCCGCCGCGGCGCGCGAGGTGACGAAGGTCACGTCGAGGCCGGCTTCGCAGGCGTCGACCCAGGCCTGGAAGATCGCGCCCCCCGGGCTCATCGCGGCACGGCTGACCGGGATCTCGTCGGCGTCGACCTCGATCACGATCGCCGTCGTGCGGGCCGGCGTCTGCTGTCGCGCGCGCAGCTCGGGGATGATCTCCGCGAAGCGCCGACCGATGGGCTTGGCCTCGCCGGCCTGGTCGATCAGCCCCAGGGAGTACTCGAGCTCGGGGTAGTCCGCGAGCTCGCGGCCCACGTCGTGGGAGCACCACCAGGTGACGCCCCAGAGGTTCTCCGTGCGCACCGCGGCGCGCACCGTCGCCTCGAGGAAGTCGGGGGTCTGCTCGGGTGTCAGGCAGTTCGACGGGGCGCCGACCTCCTGCAGCCAGACCGGGCGCTGCGGATCCGTCGCGAAGGCGCGGGAGAGCTCGATCATGTACTCGGCATGGCGGTCGCTGGCAGCGCTGCGTCCGCCGTAGCGCTGCGCGGTGCCGTTGAAGATCCACGAGTGCACCGTGGTCATGGCGCCGATCCGGCTCGCGTGGGTCGGCACGAAGCCGTGCCCGTCCATGTACCAGGCCGCGTCGTACTCGCTGTGCACGTGCGGAAGCCCGGGAGCGGACCGCTCGGCCGCGTCCAGCAGGGCACGGAGCCAGCCCGCGGCCTCGTCGGGCGTGACGGGCCAGGGGTGCGGGTGCACCGCCGCCGAGAACTGGTTCACCTCGTTGCCGAGCGTGAAGCCGAGGAAGTTCGGCGCGTCGACGAGCGCGGCGCCGAGGCGCTCGACGAGCGCGACCTGGCCGCTCAGCGCGAGGGGGTGCGTGAACATGTTCTTGTCGTGCCACGTGAACAGCCACGACGGGATGAAGTCGAAGCTCGACAGGTGCCCCTGGATCACGTCGACCGACGCGTCCAAGCCGAACTCCGCCGCGACGTCGACCACGGCGCGGACGTCGGCGATCGCCTTGTCGCGGATGAGGGTGCGGTTGGGCTGCAGCACCGGCCAGAGCGGGAAGATCCGCACGTGGTCGAGGCCGAGCGCGGCGAGTCCGGCGAAGTCGCGGCGCACCGCGTCGAGGTCGAGGTCGAGCCAGGCGTGCATCCACTCCTTCGACGGGGTGTAGTTCGCGCCGAACCGCAGCGGGGCGGCCCCGTCCGTGGCGGGGGAGAGTGCGGCGTCGGTGCCGAGGGTCATCGAGTACGTCCTTCCGGGACGGGCTGGCGCGGGTGAGGAGAATCGCCGAGGTCCTGCTGGAGATCCCACAGCTTCAGGGTCAGCTCACGCCGGATGCCGGCGTATGCGGGATCGAGATGCACGCTGGTGAGCTCGTACGGATCCCTCTCGAGATCGAACAGCTCCCACTCCGGAGGATAGGACGTGTCGCCCGTGTTGGGCAGTCCCATTCCGTCGGCGTAGTAGTAGATCAGCTTGTAGCGGTCGGTGCGCACGCCGTAGTGCGCCCAGACGTGGTGCATGTGGTCGTCGTGCTCGTAGAACCGGTAGTAGTGCGCGTCTCGCACCGGATCCGGATCCTCCGCGGTCACCAGGTCGACGAGACTGTGCCCCTGCATGCCCTCGGGGGCGGCGACTCCGGCGAACTCGAGCAGGGTCTGCGCGATGTCGACGTTGGAGACGAGTGTCTCGGTGCTCCCGCCGGCGGCGACCCGGGCGGGATAGCTGAGCACGAGCGGCATCCGCAGCGACTCCTCGTACATGAACCGCTTGTCGAACCAGCCGTGCTCACCGAGGTAGAAGCCCTGGTCCGAGGCGTAGATCGTGACCGTGTCGTCGAACTGGCCCTTCGCCCGCAGGAAGTCGGTGAGCGCCTGCACGCCCTCATCGACAGCGGCCACGCAGCGCAGGTAGTCCTGCATGTAGCGCTGGTACTTCCACACCGCGCGCTCGGCGTAGCCCAGTTCGGCGGGCGGATCCTCCTTGAGGTCGATGTCGGTGAGGTAGTCCGCGATGCGCATCGTGGCATGGTGCGCGGGCGTGCCGCGGCCGTCGTAGTCGTCGTCGAAGGTGGGCGGCAACGGGATCGGATCCGTGAAGAGGCCCGCATGCCGGGGGTGCGGCAGCCAGGGGCGATGCGGGGCCTTGTGCCAGACCAGCACGCAGTACGGCTCGTCGCCCTGCGCGTCCATCCACGCGAGGGCGTGCTCGGTGATGATGTCGGTGACGTAGCCCTCGTAGCGCACCGAGCCTTCGGGTGTGACGAACTCCGGGTCGAAGTACTCGCCCTGATCCGGCAGCACCTCCCAGTGGTCGAAGCCCGCCGGATCGTGGTCGGGGCCGTGGCCGAGGTGCCACTTGCCGAACATCGCGGTGCGGTAGCCCGCCGCCTTCAGCGCGGTGATGAAGGTCTCATGATCGTTGGTCAGATGCGTGGCGAGCGTGGTGACGGCGCTCGTGTGGCTGTAGGTGCCGGTGAGGAACGCCGCTCGGCTGGGCGTGCACAGCGCGTTCTCGACCAGGGCGCGATCGAAGCGCATCCCCGCCGCGGCGATCGCATCGATGCCGGGCGTGGTGTTCACCGCTGATCCGTAGCAGCCGATGGCGTTCGAGGCGTGGTCGTCGGTCAGCACGAACACGATGTTCGGGCGACGGGGGCTGCTCATCACGTTCCTCCTTGAGTAGCTGAAGGGATTTGGTTCCCCAGGTCGGCGTTGCGGTGCTGTTGGACGAACACCGCGTCCTTGTGGCATGCTAGGCACACTATATCGTTTTAGTGATGGGATGCCAGCGCCGGCCGGCGATGCACCCGGGACACTTCGAAGGAGAACACGTCCATGAAGATCCGATCGACTATCGCCGTCGGCATCGCCGCGGTCGCGGCGCTCGCTCTCACCTCCTGCACCGGTTCAGGGGCGGCCTCCGGAGGCGGATCCGCCGACGGCGAGATCACCGGCACCGTCACTTTCCAGACCTGGTCGCTGAAGAACGACAAGTTCACGCCGTACTTCGAGAACATCGCCAAGAGCTTCGAGAAGGAGCACCCCGGCGTCACGGTCAAGTGGATCGACCAGCCCGCCGACGGCTACGAGGACAAGATCCTTCAGCAGGCCGAATCGAACGAGCTGCCCGACGTCGTGAACCTGCCGCCGGAGTTCGCGCAGGAGCTCGCCAAGGCCGGTCAGCTCGTCGACCTGAAGAAGGACTCGAAGATCATCGGCGACTACGTCGACGGCGGTGTCGCGGCCTACACCTACGACGGGCTCGAGGGCACGTACGCCTTCCCGTGGTACCTCGGCACCGAGCTGAACTACTGGAACATGGACCTGCTCGGCAAGGCCGGCATCACGGCGCCGCCGAAGACCTTCGACGAGACCCTGGACGCCGCGTCGAAGCTCGGCAAGCTCGGCATCGCGACGCTCTCCGACGTGCCCAGCCCGAAGTCGATGCAGATCGACATCAGCGACCAGGGCAAGACCTACGACTTCGTCAAGGACGGCAAGTTCGTCTTCGACACCCCCGAGGCCGAGGCGATCGTCGAGCGCTACGCCGAGCTCTACAAGGAGGGTGCGGTCAGCCCCGAGGCGCTGCAGAACGCCGGTACGGCCAACGCCAACGTCGACAACTTCAACAAGGGCAGCGTCGCGTGGACGACCGCCGGGCCGAACTACATCGACAAGAACCTCGCCGTGAACTCGCCGGCGCTTCTCCCGTCGGTCAAGGTGACCGGAGGGTTCGGCGAGCCGCCGCTGTTCGTGCAGGGCATCAGCGTCTCCAAGAACGCCAAGAACAAGGCCGCCGCGATCGCGTTCGGCGAGTACGTCACGAACGACGCGAACCAGATCGAGTTCATGAAGCTCGCCGCAGGCTTCTTCCCCGGCACCAAGAAGGCCAACGAGGACCCGTCGGCCTTCGCCGGCACCGCGCAGAACGCCGAGCAGGCCGAGGCGACCAAGTTCGCCGCCGCGCAGATGGACAAGGCCCGCGTGCCCGGTGCCCCCGGCAGCGGATACGTGGACTCCATGGAGAACTACGCCAAGCAGCAGATCGCGCTCGCGATCAAGGGTGACATCTCGGCGAAGGACGCCCTGAAGAAGGCGCAGGACTACGCCGACCAGAACGTGTCCAAGTGACCCGATGAGTGAGGAGGGGGTGAGCAGATGAGAAGACAGCGCTGGTACACGCCGTACCTCCTGGTGCTGCCGGGTGTGGTCTGGGTGGTCGTCTTCGCCCTGTGGCCGTTCCTGAACACGGTGGTGCTCGCCTTCACGGACGCCCGCCCCCTCCGTCCCGTCACGTTCGTCGGGCTGGACAACTTCACCCGCCTGGCGAGCGATGAGCGGTTCGGCTACGCCCTCACCACGTCCCTCGTGTACGTGGTGGTGTGCGTGCCGCTGCTCACGTTCATCCCGCTGCTGCTGGCGCTGCTCGTGCACCGGAAGATCCCGGCGATCGGGTTCTTCCGCACGACGTTCTACTTCCCGGTGATCGCCTCGGCCGTGGTGGTCGCGATCGTGTGGGAGTTCCTGTTCTCCAGCACCGGCACGATCAACTCGGCGCTGAGGTTCTTCGGCCTCGCGGATCGGCCGATCGAGTTCCTCTCCGACCGCTGGCTGCTGATCTTCTGCGCCATCGGGCTGACCGTGTGGAAGGGCCTCGGTTACTACATGGTGGTCTACCTCGCCGCCCTCGGGAACGTGGGGCGCGAGCTGCACGAGGCCGCCGCCATGGACGGCGCGGGAGCCTGGCGCCGGTTCTGGTCGGTGACCGTGCCCGGAGTGCGCGGCCCGATGATGCTCGTCTCGGTGCTCATCTGCGTCGCCGCGATGCGCGTGTTCACCGAGCTCTACATCCTCTCCTCCGGATCCGGCGGGCCCGGAGGGCGGTCGATGAGCATGGTGATGCTCATCCAGTCGATGGGCAAGGGCCTGAACGGGCAGATCGGCTACGCCTCGGCGATCTCGATCGTGCTGTTCCTGCTCACCCTGATCCCGCTGACGGTGGTCGGCATCGCCAACAACGGCGAGATGATCCGCGACGCGCTGGCGGGCCGGCGCACCCGCCGCGACCTGCGAGCGCAGCAGCGCGCCGAGCGCCGCGATGCCAAGGACCGTGCGGAGGTGACGGCATGACTTCCTTCCAGACCCCCGGCAGCGCCGGCGTGATCGAGGAGCAGGCGACGACGGCCCTCCGGTCGACTCCGGAGTCGACCCGAGGCGGCCGCGGCGCCCGTCCGCCGCGCTCGCGCGAGAAGGCGTACCGCACCCGCGGATCCGCCGACATCATGAAGCCCTCGCTGGCCGGGCTGATCGGCAAGTACGTGCTGCTCGTCGTGGTCCTCGGGATCATGGTGTTCCCGTTCCTCTGGCAGCTCTCGACCTCGTTCAAGGGATCCGGCGAGGACATCTACGGATTCCCGCCGAACCTCATCCCGAGCGCGCCCACGCTCGACCACTACGCGGAGGTCTTCCGCACCATCCCGGTGCTCGACTACGCCCGCAACTCGCTGCTGGTCGGCGTCGGCACCGTCATCACCAATGTGATCTTCGCCACACTCGGCGGCTACGCCCTCGGGTGCCTGAAGTTCCGCGGCAAGGGGATCGTCATGGCGATCTTCTTCTCCACGCTCCTGCTGCCCGGCGAGGTCACCCTGACGAGCCAGTACCTGACGGTGAAGTCGCTCGGGCTCGCGAACACCCTGTGGGGCGTGTTCCTGCCCGGCGCGATCGCGGCGATCAACGTGCTGCTCATGGCCGCCGCTTGCCGGATGATCCCCGCCGACACCCTGGACGCTGCCACGATCGACGGCGCCAACACCCTGCAGCGGTTGCGCCATATCGTCTGGCCCAACATCCGCGGCATGGTGTCCGTGGTCGCGCTGTTCGCGTTCATCGGCGCCTGGGACGAGTTCCTCTGGCCGCTGGTGGTGCTGTCGGATCCGGCGAACTACACGCTCACGGTCGGCATGAACTACCTGAACTCGAACTTCGGATCCAACCCCCGCGTGATCGCCGCGGGCACGATGATCGCGCTGGTGCCGATCATCATCCTCTTCGCCGTCCTGCAGAAGCAGTTCTTCAAGGGCGTCGAGGAGGGGAGCGTCAAGGGATGACCCCGGTCCCTGCGCCGGGCCCACGTGTCCCGGAGGCTCCGGGTGGCGGGAAGCGACGGCCGGAGAGGGGCGTGGGGTTCGAAGGGCCGGCCCGTTGGCAGGCGATCCCGCAGCCCACGGCCTTCGAGCCGGCGGGTGGGATGTGGGAGCCGGAGCGGGTGCGGGTGATCGCCGCGAGCCGAGGGCTGCGCCGGGAGGCGGAGCGGCTCGAGGCGGAGCTGCGGATCTTCGGGATCGCGACGGCCGTCGACGTCTCGGATCCGGTGATCCGGCTGAGGCTGAGCGCGCTGGCGCATCGGGACGCCGCCGACGAGTCGTTCGCGGTCGACGTGGACGACGACGTCGTGGTGACCGCGGCCTCCGCGGCCGGCGTGTTCCGCGCCACCCGCCAGCTGCTGCACAACCTGCGCGCGCAGGGCGCGGTTCCGCGAGGAAGGGTGCGATCCGTGCCCGCCGTCGCGGAGCGCGGGCTGCACCTCGACGCGGGGCGCAAGCATTATCCGGCTGCGTGGATCATCGCGCAGCTGCGCGCTGCCGCCGACGTGGGCATCAACGCGTTCCAGTGGCACTTCTCCGAGAACGAGGGGTTCCGGCTGGAGTCGGAGGCCTTTCCGGAGATCGTCTCGGACGAGCGGATCACGCGCGCCGAGGCCGCGGAGATCGTCGAAACCGCCCGTGATCTGCACATCGACCTGATCCCGTCGCTCGACATGCCGGGCCATCTGCGGCACGCACTGGCCGCGCATGCCGAGCTCCGGCTCCCGACCACGCCGGGCCTCGCCACCGATCATGCCCTCGACATCACGCGGGAGGATCCGGTCCGTTTCGCCCTCGCGCTGATCGACGACATGGTTCCGGTGTTCCCGCACAGCACGCGCTGGAACCTCGGCGGCGACGAGTTCGTCGACTTCGACCGCATCGCCGAGTTCCCGGCGCTCGCGACGGCGGCGGCTGAGCGCTACGGTACGGCGGGCACCGGATTCGACCTGCTCACCGCGTTCGTGAACCGCGTCTCCGCGCATCTGGGCGAGCACGGTCTCGAGGCGCGCGCGTGGAACGACGGCCTGCTGCGCAGCGCCGCGGAACGACTGGATCCCGGGGTCGTGCTGACGTGGTGGACGAACTGGAACGCGCACATGCGCCCGGTGGCCGAGGCGGTCGCCGCGGGGCACCGGCTCGTCAACGTCAACGATGCGCTGTTCTACTACGTGCTCGGCGAGAACGCCGGCTACCGCTATCCGACCGCCGCGCGGATCTGGGAGGCGGACTGGCATCCGGGACTCTTCCCGGCCCTCTGGGGGCCGGAGGGACAGAGCACCGTGCGGCAGGAGCTGGAGCGTCCCTATCCCGCGCTGCTGCGCGGGGCGTCGTTCGCGGTGTGGTCGGACCGGCCGGAGGCGCAGACCCCGGCCGAGGTCGCGGAGGGGATCCGCGGGCCGCTGCGCGCGATGGCGGAGCGGTCCTGGAACGCGGGATCCGCTCTGTCGCTGGAGGACTTCGCGGCGCTCGACGTCGCGATCGGGGAAGCCACCCCACTCGAAGAAGAGAGAAGGCACGCATGACACGCATGAAACGCACGACAGCCGCCGTCGGACTCGGCGCGCTCATCGCCGGAATCGCCGTCCTCGGAGCACCGCCCGCCCTCGCCGCGACGGGATCGGCGCCCGTCGGGAACACCTCGCAGTGCTCGGCCGAGCCGCTCACCATGGCGTACTACCGCACCTGGCGCGACGTCACGGTGCCGCAGAGCGCGAACTCGAACCTGCCCGATCCCAACGTCACGCGCATGACGGACCTTCCCCCCGAGGTCGACGTGGCGATGGTGTTCGACGCCGGCGCGACGGCCGACACCGACTACTGGCGCGCCCTGCGTGACGAGTACGTGCCCGCACTGCACGCGCGCGGAACCAGGGTCGCGTACACGCTGTGGATCGACAAGCTCGCGAAGGCGGACATCCCGCTCACGGACCAGGCCTATCGCGACTACGCGCAGAAGCTCGTCGACACGTATGTAACCCCGTACGGGCTGGACGGCATCGACATCGATGTGGAGTCGTATCCGACCGGGGACGACCTGACCAGGGCGATCGGCGTGTTCAACGCTCTCGGCGACATCATCGGCCCGAAATCCGGCTCGGACAAGATCCTCATCTTCGACACCAACCAGAACGGCAGCACCCCGCTGTTCACGGCTGTCTCCTCGAAGGTGTCCTATGTGCTGCTGCAGGCCTACGGCCGTGGCACCGCCGGCATGCAGTCGACATGGAACACCTTCGCCGACAAGATCGCCCCCTGCCAGTTCCTGCCCGGGTTCTCCTTCCCCGAGGAGCAGGACCGCACGCACTGGGGCGACGCCGAGGGGATCTACGACCCGGCGACGGCGCCCGGATCCACGGCCTACAAGTACGCGACCTGGCAGCCGCAGGGCGGCACCAAGGGTGGGTTCTTCGCCTATGCGGTCGACCGCGACGGCAAGGTGTGGGGCGACAACAGCATCACGCCCACGTCCTTCACCTGGATGAAGAACCTCTCGGCCGTGCAGGACGACGCCGCGGGCGTCGCGCCGAAGGCGACCACGGCCGCGCTCGCCGCGGACCGGATCACGATCCGCGGCGTCGGAGCCCCTGGCTCCACGGTGAGCGTGAAGGTCACCGGACCCGGAAGGATCCCGACCGCGGCCTCGACGACCGCAGCGGTCGACGGCAGCTGGACGCTCGTGCTGAACCGCAAGCTGACCGAGCCGCAGACGGCGACGATCACGCAGAAGCTGCCGCACACGGGAGCGTCCGCCCCGACCGCGGTGCGCTTCGTCGGCGACTGACCGTCGTCGGCGCCAGAACGGCGCGGGATCCGGCCCGAGGGGGAGGGGGCCGGGTCCCGGTGCCGTCGACTGAGGACTACCGCGCCGACGACGCCGACACGATCATGATGTGAGATGTCAGGCGGTCGCCTTGGCGGCGGCCTTCATCGCACGCTTGTGCTCTCGGACCTTCGTCAGCGACTCGGGTGAGACGATGTCGGCGACCGAGCGGAACGATCCGTCCTCGCCGTAGGGAGCGGAGGCCTCACGCCAGCCGGCGCCGGTGAAGCCGTACTGCTTGCCGAGCAGGGCGAGGAAGATCCTCGCCTTCTGCTCGCCGAAGCCGGGCAGGGTCTTCAGGCGGCGCAGCACCTCTGCGCCGTCCGGATCCCCCTGGGTCCACAGGTTCGCAGCATCGCCGCCCCAGTCGTCGACGAGTTTCTGGCACAGCGTCTGCACGCGCGCGGCCATCGAGCCGGGGAAGCGGTGCACGGACGGCGTCTGCTTGAACGCGGCGAGGAACTCCTCCGGGTCGTAGGCGGCGATCGCGGCGGCTTCGGTCGCGCCCGTGCGCTGCTCGATCTTGAGCGGACCGGCGAAGGCGGTCTCCATCGCGACCTGCTGATCCAGCAGCATGCCCACGAGCAGGGCGAGCGGGTTGTCGCTGAGCAGGGCGTCGGCGGCGGTGTCTCCGGTGATGTGAAGGGCCATGGATCCAGTCTCGCATCGCCGGTCGATCTCCGAGGAGAAACCTCTTGACATATTCGTCCAGACGAATGCATCATGAATCCATGAGCGAGATCATCGAACGCACCGTCTCCGCCACCCCCCAGCGCGTCTGGGAGCTCTGGACCACTCCCGAGGGCATCTCCCGCTGGTGGGCGCCGGACGGCTTCCGCACCGACGTGACCGCCCTCGATCTGCGCCCCGGCGGCACACTCGAGTACACCATGACCGCGGTCGGGCCGGAGCAGGTGGCCTTCATGGAGCAGAACGGGATGCCGCTGTCCACGGCGTCGCGCAAGCGCTTCACCGAGATCGCAGAGCCGACGCGGCTCGCCTACGCCTCCATCATCGACTTCGTGCCCGGCTACGACGAGTACGAGCAGCTCACCGAGATCGAGCTGCACGCGGCCGAGGACGGCGGCACTCGGGTCGTCATGCGCGTGGAACCCCTGCACGACGAGGTGTGGACGCAGCGCCTGCTCGCAGGCAGGGCGAACGAGCTCGACAACCTCGCCGCTCTCGTCGCCGCGGAATGACCGTGGCTGCATCGTCGCCCGGGGCCGGCGCGCCGTCGGACGAGGCTCCGGGAGCCGGATCCCGCGACCCCCAGCGCGCGTTCGCCGCGATGGGGGAGCCGACCCGCTATCGGATCCTGGAGGTCCTCGCAGGGAGCCCGGCCACCGTGGGCGGGGTCGCGGAAGCGATCGGCGCCCTGCAACCGCAGACCACGAAGCACCTCCAGGCGCTCGAGGGTGCGGGGCTGATCACGATTCACCGGCTCGGTCGACGGCGCGTGGCGAGCCTGAACCGGAGCTCCTTCACGATGCTCGCCGCGCACCTCGGAGAGTGGGCGCAGACCGGCGCGGACGATGACGCGCTGCAGACTTACGAGCAGGCGATCGCGTCGGAGCAGGCGGACCCAGGACAGGACCGGAGCATGTCCCTGGGCGCCGTGATCCCCGGCCCGGTCGACGCGGTGTGGCGTGCGTGGACCGACGCCCGGATCGCGAGCCGGTGGTGGGCGCCGCCGCACTTCGAGGTGCGGGAGCTGGCGATCGCCCCGGAGCCCGGTGCTCCCATCCGCTTCGCGCTCGGCGAGCCGGGCGGGGCGACCTATCGCTCGGAAGGACGCGTGCTCGATGCGGATCCGGGCCGCCGCCTCGTCTTCGCGCTCGCGCCGGTCGACCCGACGGGCGCACCGATGTTCGACGCCGTGCACACGGTCTCGTTGAGCGGTGACGACGCCGCCACGACGGTCGAGCTGCGTATCGAGGCCACCGGGGTGCGGCCGGGCGCGGTCGAGGCGATCGCGGGACTCGAACCCGGCTGGACTCAGCTGCTCGCAGCGCTCGCCGGCCTCTTCGCGGACGGATCCGGTGACGGCGTCGTCCGGCCCTAGTTGATGATCTCGCCGCGCTCGTCAGCGAGGACTGCGGCCAGACGGTCACGCCACTCCTGCAGCGCCTCGGGGCTCAGCCGCGTCCAGTCGTCGACCTCGGCGACCACGCGCAGCGGCTCGGCGCTGCGGTAGGAACGGGTCGGGTTGCCCGGGAACTTCTTGTCGGTCACGTTCGGGTCGTCCTCGAAGGCGCCCGTCGGCTCGACGAGGTACACCCGCGGTGCGCCGTCTCCCGCGGCGAGCTCGGCGGCGAGGCCGGCGCCGTCGCGCAGCGCCGTGAAGTAGATGTGGTTCATCACGATCTCGGGCCGGTAGTTCGACCGGAACCCCGCTGTGAGCAGCTCGCCGGGCTGCAGATCAGCCTTGGTGCCGTGGAAGAAGGGGCCTTCGTCTGTCACGTCGCTCACCGTCTCAGGCTAACCGCGCAGCGGTCAGGCCGTGGCCGCGTCGTCCTGGGGAGCGTTCCGCCCGGCGCCCGCTTCGGCGCTCAGCCCGTACAGCGTCTCGAGGGCGGCGATGAACTCGGATCCGCGACCCTGCGCGGCGAGTTCGTGGGCGCGGCTCGTCGGGGTGTGCAGCAGCACGCCGGCGAGGTGGCGCATCGCCTGCTCGACCTGCCCGCCGTGATCGCCGCGACGGCGGGCGCGCTCGATCTCCGCCTCGAGCAGCTCGAAGATGTGACCGCGCAGCGCGACGACGGCCGGGGTGACGCTCTCGCGGGCGCCGACCTCATGGAACGTCGCGGCGGCCGCGCGCACGATCGACCGCGCGGCGTCGGTGGCCTGCAGCTCCTCGAGCGGCGCGTGCAGGCGGATGGTCTCGAGGTCGAGCAGGGCGATGCCCTCGACCTCGGCGACGTCGGGGGCGACATTGCGCGGCATGCCCAGGTCGACGATCAGCTGCGACGGTGCGGCGCCGGCCGAGAAGCCGTGGCCGGGGACCGGGCAGTCGACCGCCGCGTCGGGCGAAGGCAGCGCCGACAGCGCCGGACCTCGTCCCGCGCGCAGGATCGCGGCGTCCAGCACAGGCAGTTCGGCGCTCGTGCACGTGATCACGATCGTGGCGTGCGCGGCGGCGCGGGCGTACTCGGCCTTGGGCAGGGCGCGGATGCCGTGCTTCGCGGCGAACGCGGCGCCGCGCCCGGAGGGGGAGTGCACGCTGATGTCCTGGGCGCCGCGTTCGCGCAGCGTCGCCAGGGTCACGGCGGCGTACGCGCCGGTGCCGACGAGCAGCACGCGGGCGGCGCTCCAGTCGGCGATGCGGCTGTCGGCCAGCTCGAGGGCGAGACGGACGAGCGAGCGGCCGGCGCGCCCGAGCGCGGTGTCGTTCTTGACCTTGCGCTGCGCCTCGCTGGCGCGCTGGAACAGCCGCTCCAGTTCGGGGGAGGTGGTGCCGTGCTTGCGGGCGGAGGTCAGTGCGCGGCGCACCTGGCCGGCGATCTCGCCCTCGCCCGAGACCACGGACTCGAGTCCGGAGGCGACGGAGAAGAGATGCTCCACCACGCGGGCGCCGGAGTGCACCGACGACGACGCGGTGAGGGTGTCGGCGTCGATGCCGCTGCGCTCCGAGACCGTGCTCAGGATCCGCGCGACGTCGTTCTCGTCGGCCGTGCCGTCGACGTCGACATAGGCCTCGAAACGGTTGCAGGTCGCGAGCACGACGGCGCCCTTGGATCCTTCGGAGAGGGATCCGGCCAGGTCATCCGGGGTGCGACTGAGTCGTTCGAGGAGGTCGAAGGGGGCCGTCTTGTGATTGGCCGTGACGCAGAGCAGCACCCTGGGAGTTTACGCTCCGCGCCCTTTGCGGATCCTGGATGCCGACGCGGAGCGACATGGATCCGGCTGGTCTCGGTCTGTTCGTGTCGCTGATCCGGGGCGTGCCGCGTCGTCTTGGGGCGCGCCATGGCCGGGACTCTCGGCGTACGGCGCCCCACAACGGGAGGAGCCCCGAACCGGCCGCTCGACGGATCCGGCCGATCGACGGATCCCCATTCGCTGCAAAGCAGAGGTCGGGGACAATGGACTCATGCCCCTCAACGACGCCCCCCTGTTGCGCGCCCTCGCCGGAGACCGCCCCGAGACCACCCCGGTGTGGTTCATGCGCCAGGCCGGCCGCTCGCTGCCGGAGTACCGCGACCTGCGGGTCGGCACCCGCATGCTCGACGCCTGCCTCACTCCCGACCTCGCGGCGGAGATCACGCTGCAGCCGGTGCGCCGGCACAAGGTCGACGCGGGCATCTTCTTCAGCGACATCGTGGTGCCGCTGCGCCTCGCCGGCGTCGAGGTCGAGATCGAGCCCGGCCGCGGGCCTGTGTTCGCGGCGCCGGTGCGCACCGCCGCCGACGTCGACCGGATCACGGCGATCGACCCGGACTCGCTGGACACGACGCAGATCGCAGAGGCGGTGCGGCTCGTGGTCGCGGAGCTCGGCGATGCGACGCCGCTGATCGGCTTCGCCGGAGCGCCCTTCACCCTCGCCGCCTACCTTGTCGAGGGTGGGCCGTCGAAGGAGCACCTGCGCGCGCGGGCGATGATGCACACGGATCCGGACTCGTGGAACAGACTCGCGGGCTGGCTCGCGCGTATTTCGCGGACCTTCCTCGACGCGCAGCGCGCGGCGGGCGCGAGTGCCGTGCAGCTCTTCGACTCCTGGGCGGGCTCGCTCAGCCCCGCCGACTACCGCGCCTTCGTCGCCCCGCACTCCGCGGCCGCGGTGGACGGGATCGACGCCCCGGTCATCCACTTCGGCGTCGGCACGGGCCCGTTCCTCGCGGACATGCGCCTGGACGGGCGCGCCGACGCGGTCGGCGTCGACTGGCGCCTGCCACTGGACGAGGCCGTGGCCGTGCTCGGCGACGACGTGACCGTCCAGGGCAACATCGACCCGGCGCTGCTCACCGCGCCCTGGCCCGTGCTCGAGGCGCACGTCCGCGACGTGCTGCGCCGCGGCACCGCCGCCCGTGCGCACATCCTGAACCTCGGCCACGGAGTGCCGCCCGAGACCGACCCCGCCGTGCTCACCCGCATCGTCGAGCTCGTGAACGAGGTGCGTGCGGAGTCCGGCATCGCCGCCGCCGGGGCGGGGCGATGACCGGACCGGATCCGGCGACCTCGCCCGCGACGGAGTCGCCCTCGCCCGCCGTCGAGCCGCACGAGCCCGGCGTCGAGCCGCACGAGCCCGCGCTCGCCGCGAAGGCTGCGAAGCTCCGTGTCGCGGTGATCGGCGGCGGCGTGGCGGGCCTCGTCGCTGCGGAGTCGATCGCCGCGATCGGCGCTCACGCGACGGTGTTCGAGGCGCAGCGCCGCGCCGGGGGTGCCGTGCAGTCGGGCGAGGCCGACGGGCTCGCCTTCGATGCCGGAGCGGAGAGCTTCGCCGTGCGCGGCGGGCATGTGCGCACACTGCTGTCCGACCTCGGTCTCGACGACCGGGTCGTGTCGCCCGAGCCGGGCGGGGCTTGGGTCGCCGGGATCCCCGGTGGTGCGGCTCCACTGCCGAAGGGTGGTCTGCTCGGAATCCCGGCGAACCCCTTCGCCGAGGACGTGCGCCGGGTGATCGGCTGGAACGGCACCTGGCGGGCCTGGCTCGATCGGCTGCTGCCGCCCCTCACGATCGGCCATGACCACAGCCTGGGTCGTCTCGTGCGCAAGAGGATGGGGGCCCGCGTGCTCGACCGCCTCGTGGCCCCGGTCAGCACGGGCGTGTACTCCGCGCACCCCGACGACATCGACGTCGACGCCGCTGCACCGACCCTGAACGCGGCCCTCACCCGCGCCGGCTCGCTCTCCGGTGCGGTCGCCGAGATCACCGGCGCCTCGCGGCGCACTCCCGGCGCCGCGGTGCAGGGCCTTGCGGGCGGCATGTCGGGCCTCGTCGACGCGCTGGTCGCACGCATCGGACTGCTCGGATCCGAGGTGCGCACGGGCGCCCCGGTCCAGGCGCTCGAGCGCGACGACGACGGCTGGATCGTGCAGGTTCCGGTGACCGACCGGCTCGCTTCGGGGTCATTGAGCGAGGACGCCGAAGGCGACCGAGACGAAACGCCGCAACCCGACGGGGACCGCGTTTCGTCTCGCGCCGACTCCGTGGGTGCTCGCGCAACGACCCCGGAAGAAGACGAGCGCTTCGACGCGGTCATCGTCGCCGCCGACGAGTCCACCGCGCGCCGGCTCCTCGGCCCGCACGTTCCGGAGCTCGCCTCGGTCGCCGCCGGAGCCTCCCCTCGCATCGAGATCGTCACACTGGTCCTCGACGCCCCCGAGCTCGCCGCCGCTCCGCGCGGATCCGGAGTCCTCACCGTTCCCGGCACGCACACCGCGAAGGCGCTCACGCACAGCACCGCCAAGTGGGGCTGGCTGCGCGAGCGCGCCGGAACCCGGCAGATCGTGCGGGTGTCGTTCGGCTCCGCCGGCGAGGATCCGGCGACCGCGGTCCTGGACGACGAGGCCGCCGGAGCCCTCGCGCTCGCCGAGGCATCGGCGCTCCTCGGCGTCGAGCTGACCGCCGCGCAGCTGCGCGGCAGTCACCGGGCGCGTTTCGTTCAGGCGCAGCCCTCCGCGGTGTCGGGCGCGGCCGAGCGGCGCACCGCCGCGGCCGCCGCGGTCTCCGCGGTCGCCGGTGTCGGCGCGACCGGGGCATGGCTGAGCGGCACAGGTCTCGCGCAGGTCGTCCCGCACGCGAAGGCCGAGGCGGAGCGGATCCGCCACTCCCTCCTCTGGGGCTGATCCGGGCGGGAACGGCCGTGGTCCGCGGGGTGGAGTGCACAGCGCGACTCATGCGGACCGGGCGAAGTCAACCCTCCTCCCGATAGATGCCGAAAACGGAATACAGGGTTACGCTGGAGATCCGCAGAGACCGCAATCGTGAGGAGACCCCATGAAGGGGAAGATCGGACTTGTCGTCGGACTCGGCGTCGGATACGTGCTGGGGACCCGCGCGGGGCGCGAGCGCTACGAGCAGATCAAGAAGCAGTGGCTCAAGGTGTGGCACCTCGACCCGGTGCAGGCGCAGGTGCACAAGGTGCAGGACTTCGCGAAGGCTCAGGCGGCCGCCGTGCCGCAGGCGCTGTGGACCGGCGCCGTCAAGATCGTCAAGGCGGCCACGTCGGACGGCACCCCGGGCCAGCGCGTGGACTCCACCATCGCGAGCGGCAAGACCGTCGTGGCGGAGGTCAAGCAGGCGGCGGAGGAGACGGTCGCGGCCGCCGAGCAGAGCGCCGCTGCGGGCGAGAGCAAGGCGAAGCCCCGCACTTCCTCGGGCGCGAAGAGCGCGCCGAAGAAGCCGACCGCGGGCGCCTGACATGGCCGGCAACTTCCGGGACCGCGCCGACGACAGCCTGCTGACGCTGCTCGGCGACCTTCCCGACCTCGTCAGCAACCTCGTCAAGGCCGAGATCGACGCGGCCAAGACCTGGATCTCCCGCACCGCGAAGGACGCCGGCATCGGCAGCGTCTGGTTCCTGGTCGCCCTGTTCTTCCTGTTCTGGACGGTGCCCGTCGTCCTGGTGTTCGCGATCGCCGGTCTCTCCTCCTGGTTCCCCGTCTGGCTCTCCGCGATCATCACGTTCGGAATCCTGCTGCTCGCCGTGGTCGTGTTCGCGCTGCTCGGGATCCTGAAGTTCCGCAAGGTGCTGCGCCGGGAGAACCCCGCACAGGCCGTCGCCACCGACGTCCGCATCGTGAAGGAGGCCGGCAATGGCCGTTGACCCGGTGAACATCCCGCGCACGGCCGTGCCCGCAGGGATCGTCGATCCCGTCGCCTCGGCCCGTGCCGAGCTGAAGGCGGCGCTGCTCGCGATCGAGGAGAAGGGCAACGTGCCCCGCCGTCTCGAGAAGGCGACCGTCGAGGGCAAGGTCAGACTGCGCACGTTCGCGCAGCGCAACCCGGCGGGCGCTGTGGCTGCGGCCGTCGGCGTCGCCGCGGTCGTCGGCGGCATCGTCTGGGCCGTCGCCCGCAGCATCTCGCGCTGACCCGCGTCCGACTCGCGCCTGACCCCGCGTCGGATCCGGCGCGCCGGGGCGCTTGTCGCGCACGATCTGCACAGGTTGTGACGATGTGCACACGAATCAGCCGGATCTGCGCGGCGAATCGTCACACCATGTGCTGATCGTCGCACTCGACCGAGCGGATCCGGTGCGGCCACCGAGCTGATCCGGGCGGCGGCAGACCGTCATCCGTCCGCACCTCATAGGCGGAGGGGGCAGACTGGATCCATGGCTGAAGCTGCAGAAACGCCCGTGCTCGCCGCCGACTCCGACGCCTCGCCCCAGGGCTTCACCCTGTGGGCGGTCTGGCGCCGCGACCCCTCCGCTCCCGTCGTCGAGTCCGACGCGACCGAGCTGGAGGACATCGTCCGGCACGTCGAGGACGGCGGGATCACCGTCCGCGGCTTCTACGACGTCTCCGGCCTCAAGGCCGATGCCGACCTCATGGTGTGGCTGCACGGCCCCAACCCCGAGGAGCTGCAGAAGGCCCTTCGTCGCCTGCGTCGCACCGAGCTCCTGCGCACCCTGCTGCCGACCTGGAACGTGATGGGCGTGCACCGCGACGCCGAGTTCAACCGCGCGCACGTCCCCGGCTTCCTTCGCGGCGTCGAGGCGAAGGGCTGGCTCTGCCTCTATCCGTTCGTGCGCACGCCCGAGTGGTACCTGATCGAGGAGGACGAGCGCCGCCGCATGCTCGCCGAGCACGGGCGCAAGGGCGCCGCCTTCCGCGGCGTCATCGCCAACACCGTCGCCGCCTTCGCCCTCGGCGACTACGAGTGGCTGCTGCCGCTCGAAGCGGACGACCCGACCGAGCTCGTCGACCTCATGCGCGACCTGCGCTACACCGACGCGCGCCGCTACGTGAAGGAGGAGGTGCCCTTCTACACGGGGCGCCGACTGCGCCTCGACGAGATCCCCGAGGTGCTGCAGTGACCGCTGCCGCAGACGTCATCCGCCTCGGCACGCGCCGGAGCGCCCTCGCCCAGGCCCAGTCCGGCCATGTCGCGAAGGCGCTGGAGGCCGTCTCGGGACGAAGGGTCGAGCTCGTCCCGATCACGAGCGAGGGCGACACCAACCGGGCGTCCCTCAGTGAGATCGGCGGGCAGGGCGTGTTCGCCACGGCCCTGCGCGACGCGCTGCTCCGCGGCGAATGCGACATCCTCGTGCATTCCCTGAAGGATCTGCCCACGCAGGTGCCGGACGGGCTCGTCATCGCCGCGATCCCGGCCCGCGCCGACGCCCGCGATGTCGCCGTCACCCGCGACGGCACGCCCCTTCACGAGCTGAAGGGCGGATCCGCGATCGGCACCGGATCCCCGCGTCGGATCGCGCAGGTGCATGTGCGCAACCCGCGCCTGCGCACCGTGGACCTGCGCGGCAACGTCGACTCCCGGCTGCAGCGAGTGGCCAAGGGCGAGCTCGACGCGGTGATCCTCGCGGCCGCGGGGCTCAGCAGGCTCGACGGGGATCCCCTCGGAGAGCTGAAGGCGGAGCCCCTCGGCCTCGCGGAGTGGCCCACGGCCCCCGGCCAGGGTGCGCTCGCCGTGGAGACCACCGTCGACGCTCCGGCGGAGCTGCTCGCCGCCCTCGCTCTCCTCGACGATGAGGCCACCCGCATCGCCGTGACCGCCGAACGCGCCGTGCTGGAGGGGCTGGACTCCGGCTGCCAGGCCCCGATGGCCGCGCACGCGGAGCTCATCGGCGGCGACCTGCGCGTGCGGGCCGTCGTCTATGCGCCGCACGACGGCTGGCGGATCGGGCTCGACGTCACAGAGCCCCTGCATCCAGCCTCCGTGAAGGCGGCGGAACCGGGCGAGGAGTATATTCATCCCAACGGCAGTGGCAACGGTGCGGACTCTGCCGATGGTGCAGACCCGATCAGCGCATCACGCGCGATCGGGTTGTCTCTTGCCCATCGGCTGCTCGAACGTGGGGCGGCTGATCTCCTTCCCCGCCCCTGAATCCGATGATGATGACTGAATCGAAGCAAGAGGCCAAGCCGCTCACAGGCTGGCGCGTGCTCGTGCCGCGCGGAGGACCGTGGGGCGACGGCGTCGCCGCCACTCTGCGCGCACAGGGGGCGGTCCCCGTCGTGGCGCCCCTGATCAACTTCGCACCGACGAACGACCAGGCAGCCCTCGACGAGGCCCTCGCGAAGCTCTCGGCGGGCGAGTTCGACTGGCTCACCATCACCAGCGCGACCACGGTCGACGTGCTCTTCGCGCACCGCGCCGAGATCCCCGCCTCCACGAAGATCGCCGCCGTGGGGGAGACCACCGCCGCGGCGCTCGCCGCCGTCGGTTACCACGTCGACCTCGTGCCGGAGGACGACAACTCCGCCGAGGGCATGGCCGGCCAGCTCATCGCGCTCGAGCCCGAGCCGAAGCGGATCCTGACCCTGCGCAGCGAGATCGCGAAGCCGCTGCTCACCAAGTCGCTGATCAAGGCCGGGCACGACGTGTCCAGCGTCGTCGCGTACCGCACCGTCGGCGTGCCGGTCACCGAGCGCATCATGCGCGACGTGCAGAACGGCCGGATCAACGCGATCCTCGTCACCAGCGGCTCCGTCGCCGAGCAGGTGCGCGAGCAGTTCCCGGACATCCCCGACTCGACGCTGTTGGCGGCGATCGGCCCGCGCACGGCCAAGGATGCCAAGAAGGCGGGCCTGCCGATCACCGTGGTCGCCGACAAGCAGACCGTGGACGCGCTCATCGACGCCGTCTCGCAGTTCACCCTTCCGCACGCGGCCGACGAGTTCGCCCCGTGACCGGCGCCTTCTCCGGCAACGCCTCGATGGCCGGCTTCCCCGACGTCCGCCCGCGCCGGCTGCGTCAGTCCGCGGCTGTGCGCTCCCTGGCCCGTGAGACGGACCTGCTTCCGCGGCACCTGGTGCTCCCCGCCTTCGTGCGTGAGGGGCTGACGGATCCGTCCCCGATCGGCTCCATGCCCGGCGTCGTCCAGCACTCGCTCGACTCCCTCCGTCGCGCCGCCGTCGAGGCGGCCGAGGCCGGCGTGCCCGGGATCATGCTCTTCGGCGTGCCGGCCGTGCGCGACGCCGTCGGATCCGGTGCCGATGATCCGGACGGGATCCTCAACGTCGCGACCACCGTGCTGGCCGCCGAGGTCGGCGACGCGCTCGTGGTGCAGACCGACCTCTGCCTGGACGAGTTCACCGACCACGGCCACTGCGGGGTGCTCGCGGCGGACGGATCCGTCGACAACGACGCGACCCTCGAGCGGTACGTCGCGATGGCGCTCGCCCAGGCGCGCGCGGGGTCGCAGCTGCTGGGCCTGAGCGGCATGATGGACGGCCAGGTCGCCGCGGTGCGCCACGCGCTGGACGCCGAGGGCTTCCAGGACGTGCTGCTGCTCGGATACGCGGCGAAGTACGCGAGCGCGTTCTACGGCCCGTTCCGCGAGGCGGTCGACTCGCAGCTGCAGGGCGACCGCCGCACCTATCAGCTCGACCCGGGCAACCGGCGCGAGGGCGTCCGCGAGGCGCTCCTGGATGAAGCCGAGGGCGCCGACATCGTGATGGTGAAGCCCGCGATGGCGTTCCTCGACGTCATGCGCGAGGTGCGTGACGCCGTGCAGGTGCCCGTCTGGGCCTACCAGGTTTCGGGCGAGTACGCGATGATCGAGGCGGCCGCGCAGAACGGCTGGCTCGACCGCGAGCGCACGATCCTCGAGTCGCTACTGTCGATCCGTCGCGCCGGCGCCGACGTGGTGCTCACCTACTGGGCGACCGAGGCCGCCCGCTGGCTCGCCCGCGGCTGAGCCGCCTCGTCCTGCCCTCCGGCGAACGCCGAGCCACCCCTTTCGGCGCGAGCCACCCCCATGCGAACGGGACGCAAGGGGGAGGCTCGCGTGCAAAGGGGTGGCTCGGTGCCGGGCTGCGGGGGAGGCGTCACAGGAGCCTCCGGAAGGGCCAGCGGACGCATCATCGCAGCGGCGGCCACCAGCTCGCGTCCGCACCCGCACTGCCGTCGTAGCCGACTCCGGCTCCGCCAGGCGTGCCGCACGATGCCTCCGACACCGGCTGATCCGCCGACTGCCACCAGGAACCGGCCGTCGCCGTGATCCAGAACGGCGCGTCGCCGTTCGTCGTGAGCCTCAGCTCAGCGCCCTGCGGCCCGCTGGCTGAGATCGCCAACGGCGCCTCCTGATCCCCGGTGACCGTCCACCCGGCATCCGTGAGCGCCTTCGTCAGCGCGTCGTGGTCGAGCTCCAGGCTCGCCGCATGGCGGAACCCGATGCGCAGCCGATACGCGTCCCACCCGAGCCCGTCGTGGTTCAGCGACTCCGCACACGCCTCCTGTGCGTCCCACCCCTGCGGTGCCGCGGCGGCGCGCAGATCGGAGACCACCCGCTGCACGGCGTCGTAGCGCTGCTCCGCGAGCGCGATCTGCTTCTCGGCCGTGCGGGTCGACGCCTGCGCGCGCACTTCGCCGGCGGCATCCCCCTGCATCTGCCCGGTCGCGACACCGATCCCGCCGGCGGTCGCGAGCAGCAACGGCGCCAGTCCGAACCCGGCCCAGCCGAGGCGCTCCCACCGCGGGGCACGCCGGATCGCCACACGGTCCGATGCCAGCACGAGCAGCAGCACCCAGGCCGCGATCCCGCAGACGATCGTCGCGACGAAGACCCAGATGGTGAACACTCCGCCCGCGGGACCGCCGACCAGCTGCTGCAGCAGTGACGGCACCGGCGCAGATTGGGAGGGGGCTGACGCGATCGTGCGATCCGGCATCGCGATCGCGAACGCCACCCAGCTCCACCACAGCAGGATCAGTACCGGCACCTGCCGCGCCGGCGTCGCACTCGCGCCCGCTCGACGCTGAACGGAGCGAGGCAGCGATCCCAGGCCACCTGCCAGAGGGAGGAACAGCGGCGAGGTCAGCACGATGGTGAAGGACAGCTCGCCATGAACGGTGTTCACACGCCAGAGGCAGAACAGGGCCACGCCGATCGGCAGGAGCCAGGTCAGCCACGGCCAGATCCGCCAGGTGGCCCGCTGCAGGGCGGACGTGCGGTGCGGGAGCGCCGGCGGATGCTGCTGCATCCCGTCACGCTAGCCGTGCACCCTGAAGGATCGGCGTCAGCCCCTGAGGTGCTCCGGCTGTTCTGAAGCACGCGAAGTGTGCAGATGGCTCTCCGATGGAGCCGTCTTCGTTTCGAAGCGCGCAAATGGCTCCATCCAGGCGTCGGATCGAGCCATTTGCGCGCTTTGAAACGAGGAGGACCAGCCCACACCAGGGCACAGGATCCTCCGGGAGAATGGATCCATGACCGACCGCAATGACGACCTGTTCGACGCCGCCCGTGCCGTGATCCCCGGCGGGGTGAACTCCCCGGTGCGCGCCTACGGGTCGGTCGGCGGTACGCCGCGGTTCCTCGCGAGCGCGTCCGGCGCCACGGTCACCGACGCGGCCGGCACGACCTACCTCGACCTCGTCGCGTCCTGGGGCCCCGCCCTGCTCGGGCACGCGCACCCCGAGATCGTCGCCGCCGTGCAGGAGGCCGCGACCCGGGGGCTGTCGTTCGGCGCTCCGACCGAGGGCGAGGTCGAGCTCGCTGCCCTCATCGCCGACCGCGTGCGGCACGGCGACGCACGGCCGGTCGAACGGGTGCGCCTGGTCTCCACGGGCACCGAGGCGACCATGACGGCGATCCGGCTCGCGCGCGGCGCGACCGGCCGCGACCTGCTGGTGAAGTTCGCCGGGCACTACCACGGGCACTCGGACGGGCTGCTGGCCGCGGCCGGATCCGGTGTCGCGACCCTCGCCCTGCCCGGATCCGCGGGAGTCCCCGCCCCGATCGCGGCGCAGACGCTCGTCATCGACTACAACTCGCCGGAGGCGCTCGCCGCCGTGTTCGCCGAGCACGGCGACCGGATCGCGGCCGTCATCGTGGAGGCCTCCGCGGCGAACATGGGCGTGGTCGCACCGCAGCCCGGGTTCAACCGGCTCATCGCCGACACCGCGCACGCGCACGGCGCGCTCATGATCCTGGACGAGGTGCTCACCGGGTTCCGCGTGCACCCCGCAGGGTTCTGGGGGCTGCAGCAGGCGGCGGGGGAGGAGTACCTCCCCGACATCATCACGTTCGGCAAGGTCGTCGGCGGCGGCATGCCGCTCGCCGCGCTCGGCGGACGTGCCGAGGTCATGGACCGGCTGGCGCCGACCGGCCCGGTGTATCAGGCCGGAACCCTGAGCGGGAACCCGCTCTCGGTCGCCGCGGGCCTGGCCACGCTGCGCCTCGCGACGCCCGAGGTGTACGCGCGGATCGATGCCGCGGCCGCCCGGCTTTCGGACGCCCTCGACCGCGCCCTGACCGATGCGGGCGTCGTGCACGCGGTGCCGCGCGCCGGCAACCTGTTCGGCGTGGCCTTCGCGCCTGCGGCTCCGCGTGACTACACCGCGGCCCAGGCGCAGCAGGTGTTCCGGTACGCCCCGTTCTTCCACGCGATGCGGGAGCAGGGCGTGGCACTGCCGCCGAGCGTGTTCGAGGCCTGGTTCCTCACGGCTGCGCACGGAGACGCCGAGCTCGCCGCGATCGAGGCGGCACTGCCCGCGGCAGCCGAGGCCGCGGCTCGCGCGACGGCCTGATCGCCGCCCGGGCGACGGGCTGATCGCGGCCCGCGGGAACGGCTGGAGAGTAGCCTGCGTGCCGGCCTTGGCACGACCCGGGGGATGGGCTGACCGCGGTTCGGGCGACGGGCTGACCGCGCTTCGGACGACGGGCTGATCGCGGTTCGGACGACGGGCTGGCCGTGGTTCGGGTGGCGGTCCGTGCAGCCTACCCGACCGCGGGATCCGGATCCGAAGTTCCCACCCCCGCTCGCTGGTCGCCAATCGCCCCTTCGAGCGCGGGGAAGGGGCGATTCGCGACTAGCGAGCGGGGGGGAACCGGCGATTCGCGACCAGCGAACGGGCGACACTGGCGTCGCCGGCCGCAGGCGACGGCGGGGGAGCCGGTTGTCGGTCCTCGCCAGCGGGATCGTTGCCGTCCTGTGAGGTGCCTCTCGGGCGGATCCGGGGCGGCGCTGGCAGACTGGGGTGATGGTGACGCTGCTGCTGGACCGGACCCGCCTCGAGGTGGAGCTCTCTCCGCTCGAGCGCGCCGTGTCATTCCGCCGCGACAACCTGCACATCGCCCGCGAGGCGATCGTCAAGGTGCAGCTCACCGATGACGCCTGGACGTGGCTGCGCGGTGTCGGCAGCCCGGGTACGCACGTGCCGCTCGTGCTCGCGGCCGGCACCTGGAAGTCGGCGAACGGAGACGACTTCGTGCTCATCCGCCGGCACAAGCCCAGCGTCGTGATAGACCTCGAGGGCGCCGAGTTCCAACGCCTCGTCCTCACCACCCGACACGGACTGGCGCTCGCACAGGCGCTGCGGCTCGATGCGACCTCCGAGCTCGCAGAGGTCACGGACATCGCCGCGACCGGTGCAATCCCCGTCGTGGAGCCCGCGGGCAGGTCCGGCCGCAAGCGCAAGCCGGCGATCCGCCCGGCCTGATCGAGGCCCGAATCAGGGCGTGCTTCCGGGCGGAGGGCGCGCGTCGCGAACCCGCCCGAACGCCGAAGCGGCGACCGTCCTCAGACGATCGCCGCTTCGCTGGGGTTCGCGTCAGTGCCCGTGGTGGTCGCCGTCGTCGCGGCGCTCCCCATCCTGGCCCTGCTCGTGCTGCGGCTCGTCGCCGTGCTCGTCGTCTTGCGGCGCCGGCTCGTCCTGCGCGGCAGGCTGCTCGCCTGCGGTCTCGTCGCCGGCGGGACCGGGGGTGTAGGAGGGCGCCTCGTCCGTGAAGAACGCGCGAGCGGCTGCGGCGAGCGACGCGCTGACGGCGGCGGCGCGCGGATCCTCGTCGTGGTCGATCTCGCCCTGGGTCACGTCCTCGAGGTCGTCGTCCTCGTCGGACGTCTCGTCGAGGATGACCTGGATCTCCTGCGTGCGCCCTTCGGCGAGAGCGGCGAAGATCTCGATCCCGGCGATCTCCGTGGTCTCGGTGCTGGGTTCCGGCGAGGCGAACTCGTCCTCAGCGGGCGGCGTCGTGATCACGGTCGTCGCCGCCGTGGGAGCGTCGTCGACGTGGTCCGTCTCCGCGCCCGCGTCCTCGCGCTCGTCCGCGGGCCCGTCCTGGCCCTCGTCGGCGGCGTCGGAGGCCTGCGGAGCCGACGGCACACCGGTGATCAGATCGTCGAAGGACACCGGTGCGGCGTCCGGGATCGTCAGCGCGGCGGTCTCGAAGGATCCGAGTGCCGCGGAGCCGTCCTCGCCGGCGTCGGCGGCGCGCGTGAGAGGCGCGTCCTGCGCGTCGGCTCCCTCATCATCGGGCGCGTCGTCGGCGTCGTCCTGAGGCGCGTCCCCCGGCGTGTAGTCGGCGACGATCGGAGCGGTCAGCGCGACGCCTGCGGCGATGGCGGTGTCGTCGGGGGCGTCCTCCGACGACGCGTCCTCCTCGGCGGCGGACTCTGCCTGGTCCTCAGCGGTGTGCTCGGACCCGCCGTCCTCCGCGTGAGCGTCGCTTTCCGCGTGCTCGTCGCTCTCGGCGGCGGGCTCAGCGGATCCCTCCTCAGCGGATCCCTCATCACCGGAGTCGTCGGAGTCGGAGGCGTCGGCCTCTTCATCGCCCTCGGATCCGTCCTGGTCGGCAGGGCTCTCGTCTGCGTCGTGTTCGTCGGAGCCGGAGGATGCGGTCTCGTCGTCGCTCTCGGCGCCGTCCTCGACGGCCGTGAGAGTCGCATCCTCGGGCGCCGCTTCTCCGCCGTCGGTCTCGGAACCGTCCGCCGCAGCCTCGGAGCCGTCCGCCGCCGCCTCGGAATCGTCCGTCTCGGAACCGTCGGTCGCCGTCTCGGAATCGTCGGTCTCGGATCCTTCGACCTCGGATCCGGCAGCGTCCTCGTCCTGGTCGGCCGCCGACTGCGCGGCGGCGAACTCGGCGGCCTCACGACGCGTGGTCGGAACGGCGGACGCGCCCTCCGCCGGGGTGCCCGCGGAGTCGAACAGGCCGGCGACACCGGCGGTCGCGGCTGCCACCACCGGCACGGCGGCGGCAGCACCGAACAGCCCCGCGGTCGGAATGGCCTCGGTCGCTCCCGGAGCTTCCGCGCCCTCATCCGCGGCATCCGCGCCGGCGCCGGCATCGGCCGCGACAGACTCTTCGGGTGCCGCCTCGGGCGCGCCGACGATCGGCACCGCACCCGTCGTGGAGTCGCGACGGCCGTGCACGAGGTCGAGGAAGACCTCCTCGAGGCTCGGTCCGCGCTGCAGCAGCGTGGTGAGCGCAAGGCCCGCCGACGCGGCGACCGCGCCGACGGCGGCGGCATCCGTGTTGTGCACGGTCAGACCGGAGCGCAGCACGTCGAAACTCAGCCCGGCGTTCTGCAGGGCGCCGGCAAGGGCCGCACGGTCATCGGCGTCGACGACGACGGATCCCGTGGTCGGATCCGAGAGCTTGCCGATGCTGTCGGCGTAGACCAGACGGCCCTTGGACAGCACCAGCACGTTGTCGGCGATCTGCTCGATCTCGCTCAGCACGTGCGAGGAGACGAGCACGGTCCGGCCCTCGTCCGCGAGGCGGCGCATGAGCAGGCGCATCCAGCGGATGCCCTCGGGGTCGAGCCCGTTCGCCGGCTCGTCGAGCACGAGCGCACCGGGGTCGCCGAGCAGTGCGCCGGCGACGCTGAGCCGCTGGCGCATGCCGAGGGAGTAGGCGCCGATGCGCGTCTCGGTCTCGTTCTGAAGGCCCACCAGGGCGAGCACCTCATCGACGCGGGCGAGAGGGATGCCGTTCGCCTTCGCGGCGATGGACAGCTGCCGGGGCGCGGTGCGACGAGGACGGTAGACCGCCTCCTCGAGCACGGATCCGATGGTGCGCAGGGGGTGGCGCAGCTCGGAGTGAGCGATGCCGCCGATGGTGGCGGTGCCGGAGCTCGGGCGGATCTGCCCGAGCATCATCCGCAGCGAGGTGGTCTTGCCGGCGCCGTTCGGCCCGAGGAACGCGGTCACCGCACCGGGTTCGATGCGGGCGGAGAGGTCGTCGACAGCGGTGAGAACGCCGAAGCGCTTCGTCGCATGCGAGAACTCGAGCACTTGTCCGTCGGTCATCCGCGGCCTCTCATCGATACAGCAGTACGCCTCTATCCTGCCGGATGGGGAGGGAAAACGCAGGTTGATCCGGGGCATTCCGCCCAATGCGGGGGCCGGTCCTCCCGCCGCGCGAGCGAGAATGCGCGCTCCGTCCACCCGGTCGCCGGCGCCCCGGACGGAGGATCGTGCGCGGTAACGTGGCATCCGTGAGCACCGTCGAAGACGCCCAGGGATCCGCCGCCGCAGACGCCGAGGTGCTCGTGCGCGCCGAAGGCGCGCTGGGCTGGATCACGCTGAACCGTCCGCGCGCGCTCAACGCCCTGAATGTGGGGATGATCCGCGCGGTGCACGCGGCGCTCGACGCGTGGCGCGACGACAGCGATGTCGAGATCGTCTACATCGACGGGGCGGGGGACCGCGGCCTGTGCGCCGGCGGCGACGTGCGCGAGCTGCATCGCCAGATCACGGCGGGACGCAGCGCGGACACGGTGGAGTTCTTCCGCGAGGAGTATGCGATGAACGCGGCCATCGCGGAGTACCCCAAGCCCATCGTCGCGATCGCCGACGGCATCACGATGGGCGGCGGCATCGGGGTCGCCGGGCACGCGGCGATCCGCGTCGTCACCGAGCGCTCGCAGCTGGCGATGCCCGAGGTCAGGATCGGCTTCACGCCCGATGTCGGGGGTACCTGGCTGCTCGGCCGCGCCCCGGGACGCCTCGGCGAGTTCCTGGCCCTCACCGCGGGAACCATGAACGGATCCGATGCGCTCTACGCCGGGTTCGCCGACTTCTGGGTGCCGTCCGAACGGCTCGACGCGCTGCGCGACGCGCTCGCGCACCGGGCGGATCCGACCGGGCCGAGCGAGATCGTGATGCTGTTCGACGAGACGCCGGATCCGTCCCCGCTGTCCATGCAGCGGGCGTGGATCGACGAGGCGTTCTCCGCCGGCACGGTGCCGGAGATCATCGCGCGCCTCCGCGCGATCGCTTCCTCCGGCGCCGTCGAGGGAGAGGAAAGGTCGCAACGGGTCGGCCCCACGCCCGCGGAGACCGCGGACCTGCTCGAGTCCCTCGCGCCGACCGCGCTCGTCGTGACGCTCGACGCCGTGCGCGAGGCCCGTGCGATGGAGTCCGTTCGCGACGCGCTGGCGGGCGAGTACCGTCGCGTGCTGTGGTTCGTGCACCACCACCCCGACCTCGTCGAGGGGATCCGCGCCCAGCTGGTCGACAAGGACCGCGATCCGCACTGGGATCCGCAGACCCTCGCCGACCTCGCCCCCGATGCGGGCGCCGATGCACGGGACTACGTACCGCCGATTCCGCTCTGGAGCTGATGCGTTCCCCGTGCCCGAGGTTTCTTAACCGGATCCGGAAATCTCGGCGCGAGCAGGGATTCGTTTCGCCCTCAGCGAAGATCTGAGTCGATCCTCCTCAAGGGGGATGTGAATGTCCGTGCCTCGTGGCAGGGTGTTTCGTGGTCGTTCATCGGCTCATCCCCCTTCCCCTTGGGAAGCCCGCTCCCACAAGGAAAGTCCGCCTGTGCTCGGAAAGATCCTCTTCCGCTATCTGAAGCGTTACAAGTGGCTGCTGCTCGGCGTGCTGGTGTTCCAGTTCGGCAGCGCCTTCGCCTCGCTGTACCTGCCGCGCCTGAACGCCGACATCATCGACAAGGGCGTCGCCAACGCCGACACCGCCTACATCTGGTCGCACGGCGGGCTCATGCTCGCGGTCTCGCTCGGCCAGATCATCGCCTCGGTGATCGCGACCTTCTTCGCCGCGCGCGCGGCGATGAGCCTCGGCCGCGACATCCGCGCCGACGTGTTCGCCCGCGTGAGCGGCTTCTCCGAGCGTGAGGTCTCTCAGTTCGGCGCCGGATCCCTGATCACGCGCAACACGAACGACGTGCAGCAGGTGCAGATGCTGGCGATGATGGGCTCGACGATGTTCATCACCGCCCCACTGCTCGCGATCGGCGGCATCATCATGGCGCTGCAGACCAACCTGGGCCTGAGCTGGCTCATCGCCGTCTCGGTGCCCGCGCTGCTCATCGTGGCCGGCATCATCATCGGCCGCATGGTCCCGCTGTTCCGCAGCTACCAGGGCAAGCTCGACAACGTCAACCGCATCATGCGCGAGCAGCTGACCGGCGTCCGCGTCGTGCGCGCCTTCGTGCGCGAGCGCATCGAGGAGGAGCGCTTCCGCGGCGCCAACACCGACATCATGGTCGTCGGTCGCAACGTCGGATCGCTCTTCGTCCTGTTGTTCCCGCTGTTCATGCTGATCCTGAACGTCACCATCGTGGGCGTGATCTGGTTCGGCGGCATCGAGGTCAACAACGGCACGGTCGAGGTCGGCACGCTGTTCGCCTTCATGCAGTACATCGGCCAGATCATGATGGGCATCATCATGTCCAGCTTCATGGCCATGATGATCCCGCGCGCCGCGGTCTCCGCCGAGCGCGTCGGCGAGGTGCTGGACGCCGAGCAGAGCATGACCCGGCCGGAGAACGGCGTGAAGACCTTCCCGGTCCCGGGATCCGTTGCCTTCGACGACGTCTCCTTCACGTACCCCGGTGCCGAGTCGCCGGTGCTGCACGGGATCAGCTTCGCGGCGGAGCCCGGCGAGACGGTCGCGATCGTCGGATCCACGGGCGCGGGCAAGACCACGCTGATCTCGCTCATCCCACGTCTGTTCGACGTCACCGGAGGCGCCGCCTTCGTCGGCGGCACGGACGTGCGCGAGGCCGACGTGGATGCGCTGTGGAAGAGCATCGGTCTCGTGCCCCAGCGTCCGTTCCTGTTCAGCGGGACGATCGCCTCCAACCTGCGCTACGGGCGTGAGGACGCGACGGACGAGGAGCTGTGGGCCGCGCTCGACATCGCCCAGGCCAGGGACTTCGTCTCGGAGATGCCGGACGGTCTGGACTCGAACATCGCCCAGGGCGGCACGAACGTGTCGGGCGGCCAGCGCCAGCGACTCGCGATCGCCCGCGCGATCATCCACCAGCCCGAGATCCTGGTCTTCGACGACTCGTTCTCGGCGCTGGACCTCACCACCGACGCCCGGCTGCGCCAGGCGCTGTGGCGGGAGCTGCCGCACGTCACCAAGATCGTCGTCGCGCAGCGCGTCTCGACCATCACCGACGCCGACCGCATCGTCGTCCTCGAGGGCGGCACCATGGTCGCCGTCGGCACGCACGAGCAGCTGCTCGGGACGAGCGACACCTATAGAGAGATCGTCGAGTCGCAGCTGGGGGTGGACGCATGAGCGACAACGTGGACAAGAAGGCCGCACGCGCGGAGCGCATGGCGGCACGCCGGGCCAAGTACGCCGGCGGATCGACCGAGACCGTCGAGATGACCGACGCCGAGAAGGAAGAGGCCGAGCAGGCCGAGAAGGCGCGCCAGCAGGGCGGCGGCATGTTCGACGGCCCCGCGCCGGGCAAGGCGAACCAGTTCGGCCCGAGCTTCAAGCGGATGATCGGGCTGCTCAAGCCCAGCGCCGTGTGGTTCGTGCTCGTCTCGATCTTCGGCGCCCTCGGTGTGGTGCTCGCCGTGGCCGCGCCCAAGGTGCTCGGCAACGCGACGAACATCATCTACGAGGGGTTCACCTCGCTGCAGCTGGGCAAGGGGCAGAACGGCTTCCCGGGGTTCCCGAAGGGCACCGACCAGGCGCAGGTCGTCGAGGCGCTGCGCGCCGCCAAGCAGAACCAGTTCGCCGACATGGTCGCGGCGTTCGGTCCGTTCAAGGTCGGCGACGGGATCGACTTCGAGCAGCTGCGCTGGGTCATCACCGCGGTCCTCGCGATCTACGTCGGATCCGCGCTGCTGAGCTGGATCCAGGGCTACGTCATCAACGTCATCATGGTGCGCACGATGTGGCGCCTGCGTGAGGACGTCGAGGCGAAGATCAACCGCCTGCCGCTGTCGTACTTCGACAAGGTGCAGCGCGGCGAGCTGATCTCGCGGGTCACGAACGACATCGACAACATCACGCAGACGATGCAGCAGTCCCTTTCCGGGGCGCTCACCTCGGTGCTCACCGTGGTCGGCGTGCTCATCATGATGTTCTCGATCTCCTGGCAGCTGGCCCTCGTCGCCCTCGTGGCGCTGCCGCTCATGGCCGTGATCTTCGGCGTCATCGGGCCGCGTTCGCAGAAGGCGTTCGGGATCCAGTGGAAGAAGGTCGGACGCCTGAACGCCCGCGTCGAGGAGGCCTTCTCCGGCCACGCGCTGGTCAAGGTGTTCGGCCGTGAGAAGGACGCGCTGGACAAGTTCCAGGTCGAGAACGAGGAGCTCTACCAGGCCGCGTTCAAGGCCCAGTTCCTGTCGGGTCTGATGATGCCGGCGATGACCTTCATCGGCAGCCTGACCTACGTCGGCCTCGCCGTGCTCGGTGGACTCATGGTCGCGAGCGGGCAGCTGCGCCTGGGTGACGTGCAGGCCTTCATCCAGTACTCGCAGCAGTTCACCCAGCCGCTCAGCGAGCTGGGCGGCATGGCGGCGGTCGTGCAGTCCGGAACCGCCTCGGCCGAGCGCGTGTTCGAGCTGCTGGACGCGGAGGAGCAGGATCCCGACGCCGAGGACGCACCCACCGTCACCGACGGCAAGGGCGTCATCGAGTTCGAGCACGTCGCGTTCTCCTACACCGAGGATCGCCCGCTCATCACGGATCTGTCGTTCCGCGTGGAGCCCGGCCAGACGGTCGCGATCGTCGGCCCGACCGGCGCGGGCAAGACGACGCTGGTGAACCTCATCATGAGGTTCTACGAGCTGAGCGGCGGGCGGATCCTTCTCGACGGGCAGGACATCGCCCAGATGGAGCGCTCCGACCTGCGTTCGCGCACCGGCATGGTGCTGCAGGATCCGTGGCTGTTCGCCGGCACGATCCGGGAGAACATCCGCTACGGCCGTTCGACCGCGACCGATGACGAGGTCATCGACGCCGCCAAGGCGACGTACGTCGACCGCTTCGTGCACGCGCTCCCCGAGGGCTATGAGACGAAGCTCGACGAGGACGCCTCGAACGTCTCGGCCGGTGAGCGCCAGCTGATCACGATCGCCCGTGCGTTCGTCGCGCAGCCGTCGATCCTCATCCTGGATGAGGCCACGTCGGCCGTCGACACCCGCACCGAGCTGCTGCTGCAGCACGCGATGGCGGCCCTGCGGAACGGGCGCACGTCGTTCGTGATCGCGCACCGTCTGTCCACCATCCGCGACGCCGACCTCATCCTCGTGATGGAGCACGGCGACATCGTGGAGAAGGGCAACCACGAGGAGCTCATCGCGGCCCAGGGTGCGTACTGGCGGCTGTACCAGTCGCAGTTCGAGCAGGCCGCGAGCGACACCGACGCCGACGAGGCGCTCGTCACCGGGACCGTCACGGTTCCGGTGGAGGGTTCGGTCGCGTCCGAGGTCGAGGCCGGTGCCGCCGCCGTGATCGGATCCGGGACCGCCCCGGTCGCGGTCGCCGAGCGCGTCATCGAGTCGGCCGAGTCGCCGGAGACCCCGTTGTGGGAGAGCGAGGACGACAGGGTCTGACCCTCGTCCGCACCGACGTGAGCGCCGTCGTCCTGTTCGCAGGGCGGCGGCGCTTCCGCGTCAGTGGGGGCGACATCGCCCGGGCGGAGGCGGGATCGCCCGGGCGGAGGCGGCGTCGCCCGGGCGGAGGCGGCGGGCCGGATCCCCGTCGGGCCGGATCCCGGTCGCCGTGCGTCCCGGAGCCAGCGGCCTACTTCGTCAGGCCGAACAGCTCGAGCGGGTGGGTGAGGCGCCACCAGAGGCTCGGGCCGTGCAGGGCCGTGCGCAGCTCCAGCGGCACCGAGGCGGAATCCAGCGGGCCCTTCAGGCTGAGGGTTCCCGCCTTCTCCCCCGCCTTCCACTCGTCGCCGAGTGAGAACTTGGTGGTCGCCGTGGCCGAGGCGCCGTTCCACAGCACGACCCGGCCGTCCGCGGCGGCGACGACCTGGGTGGTCTCGCCCCAGGCGGTGTCGACCGTGCCCAGCGTGGCACCCTTGTCCACCGTCTGCGGCTGGTCCTTCAGAGCGGCCTCGATGTCGGCGTACAGCGCCCGCGAGGCATCGACCCGGCCCTGATCGCTGCCCTGTCCGAGCGCGGCGACGTAGATCCGCACGACGGTGTCGCTGTCCTTGACGTCCTTGGCCGAGAGCAGGTTGTAGCGGGTGTCGTCCCCGTCGCCGATCGTGCCGGTCTTGATTCCGACGATGCCAGCGTCGTCGATGAGTCCGTTGGTGTTCTCCACGACGCCCGCGCCGGGCAGCTCGACGCTCTTCTGCTTCACGATCCCGGCGATCACCGGGTTCTTCTCGGCGATCTGGCCCAACTGGATGAGCGCGCGCGGAGTGGCGACGTTTCCGAAGTCGAATCCGGATGGAGTGACGACGGTGATGTCGCCGAGGTCGTGCTGGCGCAGCCATTCGTTGGCGGCGGCCGCGTAGTTCTCCTCCGAGCCCCAGACCTCGCGGGCGAGCCGGTCCGCGTAGTTGTTCGCGGAACCGAGCAGGATCCCCTCGTACAGCTGATACTGCGTGAGCGACCCTCCGACGGGGACATCGAGGGCGGACTGATCCTGGCGGAGGTAGCTCCAGTACTCGTCGCTGTCGGCCTGCGTGAACGCGAACGACGGACCCTGCTCGCCGGCCTTCAGCGGCAGCTTGTCGAGCGAGGCGAGCACCGTCACCAGCTTGGTGATGCTGGCCATCGGCACCGGCTGTTCGGCCGAAGCGATCGTGCCGATGCCCTCGACACCTACGGCAGCGCTGCCCGAGCCGGGCCAGGCAGCGGCAGCCACGGGGGCGGCGGCCGGCTGGAACTGGACCGGTGAGGTGACGGGCTTCACGGCGTTGAGCGGCCAGAGCGCCGTCGTGGCGCCATAGGCCACGATCACGGCGAGCACACCGGCGAGCGGCACCAGAACGCCGGGCCGGGCGAGGCTGCGGTGAGGCGCGTCGTCGAGCAGCGCCCGGGGCGGCGCGGCGGCGGCCGTTGCCGCACCGGTGCCCACGCGAGCCACATCGACCCAGGCGAGAGCGGCGGTCGGTGTGCGATCGGGACCGCGGACGAGCGACGCCGAGGGCAGTGGCCGCGCGGTGGCGGGAGTTGCGTCGGCGGCGGTGCCCGGGAACGGCTCGGCAGTCCGCGCCGAGGAGGCAGTGGCAGTCCGGGTGGCGCGGGTGGCGACCGAGTCGGAGGGCGACGCGGTCGACGCGGTCGGCTCCGTCGCGGGCGTCGCAGCCGGGACGACGGGCGCCGGGTCTCCGTCCTTGGCGACGGGAATCGGCTCGGCGATCGGATCCTTCGAGAGGCTGGGCCGTGCGGCCTCGGCGGCCGGATCCTTCTCGGCGGCGGTAGACGCGGCGTCGACGGCCGTCCCCGTTCCTTCGAACAGCGGCGGGGAGACGGGTGCGCCCGGCGCGGGGAAGAGCGGGCGGGCGGCGGGGGAGTCCTGGGTGGGGAACAACGCCGCGGATCCGCGTCCGTCCGGGGACGTCGAGAACAGCCCTGCCGGCTCGACGGCCGACCCGTCGGTCTCCGAGCCGGGACGCTCGGCGTCGGGTGCCTCGGCGTCGACGATCTCCGGATCGACCTGGGCGGCCCCCGGACCGTCGTCATTGTTCACCCCCCTACCGTATCGGGCGCCCCTGTCAACTCGCGGGATCGGCGTGCGAGCGCGGAGTCGCCTCGCTCACCGCGCGCCCAGCGTTTCGGATCACGGGAGGCCACAGGTCGCGCCCGGCGAGCGGCGGATGGGCCGAGGGCGTCCGCGGTCGGACGACCGGTCGACTGCCTCGTCACATCACGACTGGACGGTCGCCCGCGCTCGTCCGCGGGGCTAAGATGGGCGGAATCACCACGGGAGTCCGGCGAGCCGGGCTGAGAGGGAGCGAATCGCGCTTCGACCGTCGAACCTGATCCGGATCATGCCGGCGCAGGGAGGAGCATTTCTCATGCATGCATCTGCAACCGCACAGAACGTGAACAGCGGGGCCGTCGCACGCCGCCTGAACTGGCGCGTCGTCGACATCGTCGTGGCCGCCGTGCTCGGCGTCGCGATCGGCCTGGTCTTCTGGGTCTGGAACACGATCGGCTACGCCTGGTTCACGGCGGCCGACGGCCTCACGCCGGGCCTCGGTGGCGTCGCCGTCGGGATCTGGCTGCTCGGCGGCGTGGTCGGCGGGCTCGTGATCCGCAAGCCCGGAGCCGCCCTCGTCGTCGAGGTCGTGGCGGCGATCGTCTCGATGCTGATCGGCAACATCTGGGGCGTGTCCACGGTGCTCGAGGGCATCGCGCAGGGGCTCGGCGCCGAGCTGATCTTCGCGATCTTCCTCTACCGCCGGTTCTCGCTGCCGGTCGCCGCCCTCGCGGGCGTCGCCGCCGCCGCGGGCGCCTGGCTGTTCGAGCTGTTCTACGGCAGCTCGCCGAACATCCTGAAGTCGGTCGAGTTCAATGCGATCTACCTCGGCACCCTGGTCGTGTCGGGTGCGCTGCTGGCCGGCGTCCTCGGCTGGCTGCTGGTGCGCGCGCTCGCCGCGACCGGTGCGCTGAGCCGTTTCGCCGCCGGACGCGAGCTCCGCCGCGAGGTCTGACATGACCGCGAGTGCTGCTCGCGTCGTCGCGGACGGGTGGGGCTGGCGTTACGCCGGTCGCCGCCTGCCCGCTGTCCGCGACGTGACGTTCACGATCGAGCCGGGGGAGCGGGTGCTCCTGCTCGGCGCCTCCGGTGCGGGCAAGTCGACGCTCCTGACAGGCATGGCCGGCCTGCTCGGCGATGCCGAGGAGGGGGAGCGCAGCGGATCCCTTCAGGTCGACGGCGCGGATCCGGAGAGTCAGCGCGGCAGGATCGGGCTGGTGCTGCAGGATCCCGACGCCGGTGTCGTGCTGAGCAGGGTCGGCGACGATGTCGCCTTCGGATGCGAGAACCTCGGCGTCCCCGCGGAGGAGATCCCCGCGCGCGTCAGCGAGGCCCTCGACGCGGTGGGTCTGGACGTGCCCCGGGATCGGCCGACGGCGGCGCTCTCGGGCGGGCAGAAGCAGCGGCTGGCGCTCGCCGGAGCGCTCGCCATGCGTCCGGGGCTGCTGCTGCTGGACGAGCCGACCGCCAACCTCGACCCGGACGGGGTGCGCGAGATCCGCGCGAGCGTGGAGCGGGTGGTGGAGGCGACCGGCGCGACGCTGGTGGTCATCGAGCACCGCACCGCGGTGTGGGCGGACATGATGACGCGCGTCATCGTCGTCGGGGCGGACGGCGGGCTCCTGGCCGACGGCGCCCCGGCCGAGGTGTTCGGCACGCACGGCGACGCCCTGGCCGATGCCGGTGTGTGGGTGCCGGGTCACCCGGTGCGCCTGCCGGAGCTGCCGGTGCTGTCTGCCGCGGATCCGGAGGGCGCGATCCTCACGACGCGCGATCTGGCGGTCACCCGAGATCGTCGTCGAGCCGTGCAGCACGGGCTCGACCTCGTGGTTCCCGACGGTGCGGCGACCGTGATCGTCGGTCCCAACGGGGCGGGCAAATCCACGCTCGCGCTCACGCTCGCCGGGCTCCTGGATCCGCTCGAGGGCGCCGTCGAGGCCGCCGAACGACTGCGCGGGCGGCGCGGACTGGACCCGTCGCGCTGGACGTCTCGCGAGCTGCTGACCCGCATCGGGATGGTGTTCCAGGATCCCGAGCACCAGTTCCTCGCACAGACCGTGCGCGAGGAGCTCGCGGTCGGGCCGCGTGCACTCGGCTGGGACAAGGACCGGATCGATGCCGTCGTCGACGCTCTGCTGGAGCGACTCGGACTCACCGCGCTGGCGGCGGCGAACCCGTTCACCCTGTCCGGCGGGCAGAAGCGCCGGCTCTCGGTCGCGACGGTGCTCGCCGCGGCGCCCGCGGTCGTGGTGCTCGACGAGCCGACGTTCGGACAGGACCGTCGCGGCTGGATCGGGATCGTGAGCCTGCTGCAGGAGGAGATCGCGCGCGGTACGACCGTGATCGCAGTCACTCACGACGACGACGTGATCCGCCACCTCGGCGGGCAACGAATCGGACTGACGGCGGCGGTGGCAGCGTGAGCACGGGTTTCGAAGAGCGCAAAGCGCTCGATATGTCCGTCGGAAGCAGCCATGTGCGCGCTTCGAAACCGGAGCCGGTCGGTCGCGCGTGGATCGACGGGGTCAACCCGGTCACCCGGATCCTGCTCGCGCTGCTGCTGTCGATCCCGTTGTTCGCCTCGATCGACGTCACGAGCGGGCTCGTCGCGATCGGGTTGCAGCTGCTGTGCATTCCACTCACGGGGCTCCGGTTCGGCACCGTGCTGCGCCGGCTGGCGCTGCTGCTGGTCATCGCCCCGGTCGCGGGCGTGAGCATGCTGCTCTACGCCGCCCCCGGTGGGCAGGTGTTCTTCAGCTTCGGCTTCGCCCACATCAGCGAGGCGTCGATCCAGCTCGCGATCGCGGTGTCGATCCGTGTCGTGGCACTCGGCCTGCCGACGATCCTGCTGTTCGCGCGCACGGATCCGACCGAGCTCGCCGACGCGCTCGCGCAGGTCGCTCATCTGCCCAGCCGGTTCGTGCTGGGCGTGCTCGCGGGCACCAGGATGCTCGGCCTGTTCCTGGATGACTGGCGCACGATGTCGCTCGCCCGCCGGGCACGTGGCGTGGGGGACCGCGGCGTGCTGCGGCGCTTCTTCACCATGTCGTTCGTACTGCTCGTCTTCGCCGTGCGCCGTGGGACGAAGCTGGCGCTTGCGATGGAGGCGCGCGGGTTCGGATCCGACATCCCGCGGACCTGGTCGCGGCCTTCCCGACTGTCGGCACGTGACGCCGTCGCCCTCGTCGGGGGTGCGGCGATCATGGCGCTGTCGATCGCGGCCGCCGTGCTGTTCGGCACGTTCCGGTTCGTCTGGTCATAGCGCCTGGCGTGATTTCGAGGAGCGATGTTCGCTCGTTCCGGGCCCCGGAGAGGACGAACATCGCGCCTCGAAACGGGATGAGGGTCAGCGGACGTTCCTGGGTTGAGGGGCGACCTCGTCCCCGAGGGGAACCACGAGCAGCTCCTCGATGCGGCGGCGCACGGCATCGGCCATGTCGACGGATCCGGGGTCGAGCAGCCACTGCAGCTGCAGGCCGTCCATGAGGGCGGTGAGCTCTGCGGCCGCGCGGTCCTCGTCGACCTGCGGTGCGAGATGCCCTGCGGCCCGCGCGTCCCGCAGGGCCTTCGCCGTGCCGGATCTGATCCGCTCGTAGCGCCGCACGAAGTAGTCGTGGGCGGGGTGCGAGGGGTCGGCGGCCTCGGCGGACAGCACGGCGTACAGGGCGATGATCCCGCCCACCTCGGTGTTGTGCCGGGCCAGATCGACCATGCCGCGGAGGATGCCGATGCCGTCCTGACCTTGCGAGCCGTTGCGACGGAACCGCTCGCGATCCTCGCGGTCCCTGGTCTCCAGCACCGCCTCCATGAGGGATTCCTTGGTGGGGAAGTGGTGGGCCAATCCCGCGCGGGAGATCTCGCAGACCTGCGCGATCTCGAGCATCGTGGCGCTGTTGAAGCCGACGCGTCCGAACAGGGCGGTGGCGGCGGCGATGATGCGCTCGCGCCTGGCCCGGCCCGTGGTGTATCCGCGTTCGGTCGTCATCGGTGTCCCATCGTATGCGTCTGCGGGCGCCGGAAGGGATCGCCTGCGACGCCGTGCCCGCGACCGAGGAGGTCGCTCGGACAAAAACCTACACTTGTGTCGGTTTTCATGCTAGCGTGCCATCAGCCGGATCCGAGGACGTCTCCAACGCCCCCGCCCGGCGGACCCGATCCCACCGCCCTCCCCTCAAGGACTGACAATGTCGTCGACTTCTTCTGACGCGCCTGAAGAGCTGCGTCCCCCCATCACCGAGACCACCTTCGTCGCCACCGCCTCCGGCGAGGACGACCCGCCCACACCGATCAAGGGCGTGCGGCGGCTGCTCTGGTGGATCCTGCCCTCGAACTTCGCGATCTTCCTGATCTGGGGCGCCGTGCCCGGAGTGCTGCTGCCCGAGCAGGTGCGCGTGGCGCTGGGAGACGAGGGCAAGCTCGCGAACATGGTCATCATCAGCACGATCGGCGCCTTCGTGGCGATGATCGCGCAGCCCGTCGCCGGCCAGATCTCCGACCGCACCCGCTCCCGCTTCGGGCGGCGTGCGCCGTGGATCGTGCTCGGCGCGCTCGCCGGCGCGCTGTCGCTGGTCGGGCTCGCGTTCGCGAACTCTCTGGTCGGCTTCATCATCGCGTGGTCGCTGGTGCAGATCACGTTCAACTTCGCGCAGGGTCCGCTGAGCGCCGTGCTGCCCGACCGCGTGCCGATCGCCCGTCGCGGCACGTTCGCGACGCTCTCGGGGATCGGCCTGATGATCGGCGCGCTGGGCGGATCCGTCCTCGGCGCCCTGTTCTTCCACAGCATCGCGGTCGGCTACATCGTGTTCGCGGTCTTCGCGGTGCTGGTGCTGCTCGGCTTCGTCCTGGCGAACCCCGACCACCCCAGCACGAACTTCGCCTCGGAGCCGTTCAGCTTCGTCGAGTTCCTGAAGACGTTCTGGGTCAACCCGGTCAAGAACCCCGACTTCTTCTGGGCCTTCACCGGCCGGCTGCTGCTGTACACCGGCTACTTCGGGGTGATCGGCTACCAGCTGTACATCCTCACCGACTATCTGCAGGTGAAGCAGCCCGAGACGGTCATCCCGCTCCTCGGGCTCATCAGCCTGGCCGGCGTGATCATCGCGACGGCTGTCTCGGGTCCGCTCTCCGACAGGGTCGGGCGCCGCAAGCCGTTCGTGTTCGGCTCGTCCGTGGTGATGGGTCTCGCGCTGATCCTGCCCTGGGTCTGGCCGACGCTCACGTCCTGGATGATCATGACCTTCGTGATCGGCCTCGGCTTCGGCATGTTCCAGGCGGTCGACACCGCGCTCATGAGCCAGGTGCTGCCGTCCGCCAAGAACTTCGCGAAGGACCTCGGCGTCGTCAACATCGCCGCGACCCTCCCGCAGACCCTCGCCCCGGCCGTGGGCGGTGCGATCGCCCTCTCGCTCGGCTACTGGGCGCTGTTCCCCATCGGCATCGTCCTCTCGATCCTCGGCGCCGTGTGCGTCTGGTTCATCAAGGCCACCAAGTAAGGAGACATCCATGACGGACAACGAGGTACGCTTCCCGTACCAGGATGCGTCGCTCGACATCGAGCAGCGCGTGGACGATCTGCTGAGCCGGATGGACGCCGCCGACAAGGTCGGCATGCTGTTCCACACGATGGTGTCGTTCGGGGATCCGGCCGAATCCAACCCGACCTTCGGCATCCCCTCGGCGCACTCGATGATCCGCAAGCGCCGCATGAACCACTTCAACCTGCTGGGCTCCGCGCCCGACGGGCGCGAGTTCGCGGCGTGGAGCAACGCGCTGCAGCGGTTCGCCCGTGAGGACGGACTGGGGATCCCGATCACCCTGTCGACGGACCCGCGGCACGCGTTCAGCGACAACCCGCTCACCTCGATCCTCGCCGGGCCCTTCTCCCAGTGGCCGGAGACGCTGGGCTTCGCGGCCCTCGCGTCTCCCGAGCGGCTCGAGCGCTTCGGCGACATCGCCCGCCAGGAGTACCTCGCGGTCGGGCTCCGCGTCGCTCTGCACCCGCAGATCGATCTCGCCACCGAGCCGCGCTGGTCCCGCATCAACGGCACCTTCGGTGAGAGCGCCGACCTCACCAGCGACCTCGTGGTCGGATACATCCGCGGCTTCATGGGGGCCCAGCTGGGCCACGAGTCCGTCTCGACGATGGTCAAGCACTTCCCGGGCGGCGGTCCGCAGCTCGACGGGGAGGACCCGCACTTCGAGTGGGGCAAGGAGCAGGTGTACCCGGGCGGAGCGCAGGAGTATCACCTCAAGCCGTTCATCGCGGCGATCGGCGCCGGGGCGACCCAGATGATGCCGTACTACGGCCAGCCGGTCGGCACGGACTGGGAGGAGGTCGGCTTCGGCTTCAACAAGGACGTGCTCACGACCCTGCTGCGCGATCGGCTCGGCTTCGAGGGCATCGTCTGCACCGACTGGGGCCTGCTCACCGACGCCGAGATCATGGGCACGCCGATGCCGGCCCGTGCCTGGGGCGTCGAGCACCTCACCCGCCCCGAGCGGATGGTGAAGGCGCTCGATGCCGGGATCGACCAGTTCGGCGGCGAGCTGTGCACCGACGAGCTGCTCGGTCTGCTCGCCGCGGGCACCGTCGGCGAGGATCGGCTCGACGTCTCCGTGCGGCGCCTGCTGCGGGAGAAGTTCCGTCTCGGGCTGTTCGATGCCCCGTACGTGGATGAGGAGCACGCGGCGGCCGTGGTCGGTCGTGCCGACTTCGTGCAGGAGGGGCTCGACGCCCAGAGCGACTCGCTCACCCTGCTCACGAACACCGACGCGATCCTTCCGCTCTCGCGCGGCGTGAAGGTCTACGCCGAGGGTGTCGCCGCCGAGGCGCTCGCCGGGTACGCGACCGCCGTGACCACCCCGGAGGAGGCTGACGTCGCGATCCTGCGGATCAAGGCGCCGTTCGAGGATCGCGATCGCGGCGGGTTCTCCGCGATGTTCCACTCGGGATCGCTCGAGTTCCCGGCGGAGGAGCACGCGCGCCTCACCGCGATCGCCGCGGCCGTGCCGACAGTGATCGACGTCTACCTCGACCGGCCGGCCGTGCTCGGCGGCCTCGAAGAATCGGCGCGCGCGGTGCTGGCCGACTACGGCGCTTCGGACGCGGCTGTGCTGCGGGTGCTGTTCGGCGAGCGCGGACCACAGGGATCGCTGCCGTTCGACCTGCCCCGATCGGACGCGGCTGTCGTCGCGAGCCGCTCGGACGTCGCATTCGACACCGAGAACCCGACCTTCCGGTTCGGACACGGCCTGCGGTACTGACGCCACCCCGCCCCGGGTGCCCCGAGAACTCGGGGCACCCGGCACCACGAACGCGGCCTCCTCCGGGAGGCCGCGTTCGTCATCTCGGGGTCGTTGAGCGAGCACCGACACTTCGACTCGCTTCGCTCGCTCAGTGCGGGTCTCCGCGAGGCGCGAGACGAAACGCGGCATCCCTGCGGACCTGGTCCGACGGGTGCCGCCTTTCGTCTCGGTCGGCTCCGCCGTCCTCGCTCAACGGTCGGCGGTCTCTGCGCGTCCTCGCTCGATGGCCCCCGAGGGATCCGGTCTCGTCCCTTCGATCGATCTTTCGCTCAACCTTGTGCACGATGGCAGGCGGCGCCCGCGCCGGTGGACTGGAGGCATGGCAGATTCCGTCGCGCGCTCGCGCCTCTCCGATGCTCTGACCTCGCGCCGCGGCGCGTGGATCTCGCTCGGGTTCGTCCTCCTTCTCATGGTCCTGCTGTTCGGTGCGTTCGGCTCGGCCAAAGCGCCGGGCGGCAACGCGCAGGCGCCCGCCGGATCCGAGTCGACCCGGGTCTCCGAGCTCCTGAAGACCTTCCCCGACGCGGATCGGCAGTCGGTGCTCGTCGTGGCCTCTCGGACGGACGGCGCCACGCTGTCCGATGCGGACCTGGCGGGACTGAAGGATCTGGTCCCGGTCCTGGGCGCCCGCGCGGCCGCCGATCCGTCAGGACCCGTGGTCAGCGATGACAAGAAGGCCGCCGTGATCATCACCCCGATCACCGCGTCGGAGGCCAACGCCGAGAATGCGAAGACGATCGCGGCGCTGCGCTCCGATGTCACGGCGCACGCACCGGACGGTCTCACCCTGCAGGTCACCGGAGGTCCCGCGTTCGGCGCCGACGTCGCCTCCGCTTTCGAAGGCGCCGACTTCACCCTGCTGATCGTCACGATCCTCATCGTCGCGGTCCTGCTCATCGCGACCTACCGCTCGCCGATCCTGTGGCTGATCCCGCTCGTGGTCGTGGCGCTCGCGGACGGGCTCGCGGGACGGATGACCGCGGCGGCCGGATCCGCGTGGGGCCTGCAGTTCGACGCGGGCATCATCAGCGTGCTGGTGTTCGGCGCCGGCACGAACTACGCGCTGCTGCTGATCTCGCGCTATCGCGAGGAGCTGCAGCAGGAGGTGGATCACCGGCGGGCGCTCAGCACCGCCTGGCGGAAGACGGCGCCCGCGATCCTCGCTTCGAACGTCACGGTGGTGCTGGCACTGCTGACGCTCGTGCTGGCCGTGATCCCGGGGACCCACGGGCTCGGGATCTCCTCCGCGATCGGGCTGCTGATCGCGCTCGCCTCGGTCCTGTTCCTGTTGCCGCCGATCCTCGCGGTGTGCGGCCGGAAGGTGTTCTGGCCGTTCGTGCCGCGCCCGGGCGATGAGCGCCGGCAGGGACGGGTCTGGCGCGGAATCGCCGGCGGCGTGGTGAAGCGTCCGGTCCTGAGCCTGCTCGCGGGTGGAGCGCTGCTGGCGGTGATGGCCGCGGGGCTGTTCGGCACCGCGGTCGGGCTCGATCAGGTGGAGAAGTTCCGGGTGCCGTCGGAGTCGGCGGCGGGGCTCGAGGTGTTCTCGGCGCACTTCCCTGCGGGCGAGGCGCAGCCGATCCTGATCGTCGCCGATACGGCGCAGGCTCAGGACGTGGTCGCCGCGGCGAAGGACGTCGAGGGGGTGGTGCGCGTGCAACCGGTCGGCGCCACGGGGGACGGCGACCTGACGAAGATCATGGTGACGAGCGAGTACGCGCCGAGCACGGGGAAGAGCCTGAGCCAGATCACCGAGCTGCGCGATGCCGTGCACGCCGTTCCGGATGGGCACGCCCTCGTGGGCGGGGCGGTCGCGACCGACCTCGACGCCCGCACCGGCAATCAGCAGGATCTGCTGCTCATCGCGCCCCTCGTGCTGCTCGTGAGCTTCCTCGTGCTGCTGATCCTGTTGCGTTCGGTCGTCGCCCCGGTGCTGCTGCTCGTTGTGAACCTCGCCAGCGCGCTCGCCGCGATCGGCGCCGGCGCGTGGCTGAGCCGCGTGCTGTTCGGGCAGCACGCGCTCGATCTGCAGGTGCCGCTGCTGGCGTTCCTGTTCCTCGTCGCGCTGGGCATCGACTACACGATCTTCCTCGTGCACCGCGCCCGTGCCGAGGCCGCGGACCGCGGCACTAGACAGGGCATGGTCGAGGCGATCGCGCACACCGGCGGCGTGATCACGAGCGCGGGCATCGTGCTGGCGGCGGTGTTCGCCGCCCTCGGAGTGCTGCCGCTGGTGACGCTCGGCCAGCTCGGCCTGATCGTCGGGGTCGGCGTGATCGTCGACACGCTCGTGGTGCGCACGGTGATCGTGCCGGCGATCTTCGCGCTCGTCGGCGATCGGATCTGGTGGCCCGGTCGGCTGCGCCGCTCCTCACGGACGACGGCGGCCGAGGCCGATGCCCCGGATCCGGATCCCGACCTGGATCTCGTCACCGCTCCTCGGGGTCGTTGAGCGAGCAGCGACGAAGGAGCAGCGAGACGAAACGCGGTGCCCCGAGGAGGGTGCCGCGTTTCGTCTCGGGTGTTGCGATTCCTGGCTCGACCACCTCAGATGCGCGGACGGCGTCAGACGGCGGGCAGCCACAGTGTCATCCGCACCCCGTCTTCGGGCAGGTGCAGCACCTCGTAACGGCGGGCGATGACGGTGCCGTCGGCGGCGCGGACATGGGTGATGTCGCCGCGTCGGCGCTGTACGAGATGGCCGCTCCACCATTCCCGGAACAGGGGGCTGGAGGCGCTCAGTTCGTCGACGAGCGCGACGAGCTGCGGATCCTGCAGGTCGCCCACGTTGGCGGCGCGCAGGTGCGCGACCGCGCCGCGGGCCAGTTCCTCCCACTCGACGAACGTCTCGCGGGCGCGCGGGTCGAGCAGCAGGGAACGGCAGGTGTTGCGCTGGGCCGGGGGCAGATCGGCGAGCCCCTCGTGCAGCGCGAGCCCCTCGGGATTGGCCGCGACGACCGTGCTGAGCCGGTCCAGCACGTACGCGGGGTTCGGGCGCACGGCGTCGACCAGCATCGTCATGCGCGCCACGAGTGCGTCGTCGACGGCGGGCGCGTCCGCGGGCTCGGGACGCGTCGTGCCGGGATGGGCGTCGCGCAGCCGATGGAGGTGGTCGGTCGCGTCCGGATCCAGCTGCAGGGCGCGGGCGAGCGCATCGAGCACGGCGTCGCTGGGATGCTTCTCGCGCCCCTGCTCCAGCCGGGTGTAGTAGTCGGCGCTGATGCCCGCGGCGGTCGCGACCTCCTCGCGCCGCAGGCCCGTGGTGCGGCGGCGCCCGCCGGCCCTCGACGCCTCGGTCTGCAGGCGGGCGTCGGTGCGCCGGGCGCGGAGGAAGTCGCCGAGAGCGTTCGACATCCGCAGCCTCCTGGATCCTCGAGTGAACGGGCGCCGTCGAACGAGGGTGCGGCGCTCCTAGGAAGACTACGGTCTTCCCCATGACGCACCGAACCGGAACGCTGGGGATCCAGAACACCTGAGAGCCGAGGAGACCCGATGCCCGCCTACACACACGGACACCACGATTCGGTGCTGCGATCGCACCGCTGGCGCACGGCGGAGAACTCGGCCGCGTACCTACTGCCGCACCTGCGTCCGACGGATCGACTGCTCGACGTCGGGGCCGGCCCCGGCACGATCACCGCGGATCTGGCGGGGCGGGTGGCCGAGGTCGTGGCCACGGAGATCGGGGCGGAGGAGCTCCAGCTCAGTCGCACCACCGCGGCTGAGCGCGGCGTGACCAACATCGAATTCCGCGTCGCCGACGTACACGCCCTGGACTTCCCGGACGACAGCTTCGACGTGACGCATGCCCACCAGGTGCTGCAGCATATCGCCGACCCGGTGCAGGCGCTGCGCGAGCTCGCCCGCGTCACCCGGCCGGGCGGGATCGTCGCCGTGCGTGACAGCGACTACGGCGGCTTCCGCTGGTGGCCCGCGGTGCCGGCGTTGGACACCTGGCTCGATCTCTACTGCACCGCGGCCCACGCGAACGCGGGCCGGCCGGACGCCGGTCGTCGGCTGCTCTCCTGGGCGCACGCGGCGGGGATCGCCGACGTCACGGCCACATCGAGCACCTGGTGCTACGCGAATGCCGAGGACCGCGCGTGGTGGGGCGGCATGTGGGCGGACCGGATCCTCGATTCCGCGATCGCACGCCAGCTCCTGGACGCGGGGGCGGCGACCCCCGAAGACCTGCAGCGCGTCAGCGACGGCTGGCGCGAGTGGGCCGCGAGCGACGACGGCTGGCTCTCGGTGCTGCACGGCGAGATCCTCTGCCGCGTCTGACCCGGGAGGCACGGCCCCGTCGTCCGCGGTGGTGGACCGCGCCCGGTTCAGCCGTCTGCGTCGGCTTTAGCGGATGACACGGCGGCCGGCCGCTCCGGCTGGTGCGTCGCCGCCCAGGAGGCGAGCAGGGCGAGCCGCTCGGCCGAGGGCGACGCGGGCTCGGCCGTGTAGACGAGGAGGACGTTGCCGGGCTCCGCGGTGATCGCGAGCTCCTCGTAGGCGAGAGTCAGCTCGCCCACGACCGGGTGGTGGAAGCGCTTCGTGCCGGCGCCGTGGCGGCGCACGTCGTGGGCGGCCCAGAGGCGGCGGAACACCTCGCTGCGCGTGGACAGTTCGCCGACGAGTTCCTGCAGCGCGGTGTCGTGCGGATCCCGTCCGGCCTCCGCGCGCATCACACCGACGCACATGTGGGCGAACAGGTCCCAATCGGGGTAGAAGTCGCGCGCGGCCGGATCCAGGAACTGGAAGCGCGCGAGATTCGGCGTGCGCCCGCCGTCGCCGATCACGGGCGAGTAGAACGCCCGCCCCAGGGCGTTGGTGGCGAGCAGGTTCTGCCGGGGATCTCGGACGAACGCCACCCCGTCGGTGATGGAGGACAGCGCCCATTGCAGGCTCGGACGCAGGGGCGCCGCTCGGCCGCTCCCGCGGCGCCGTGCCCGGCCGCTCGTGGGGATGCCGTCGGCAGCGCGAGCGAGGTCGAGGAGGTGGGCGCGTTCGGCGTCGTCGAGTTGCAGCGCCTCCGCGAGCGCGTCGAGCACCGCTGCCGAGGCGCCGGCGATCGCACCGCGTTCGAGCTTGGCGTAGTACTCGACGCTCACGCCGGCGAGCGCGGCGACCTCACTGCGGCGTAGGCCCTGCACGCGACGGTTCGTTCCTGCAGCAAGCCCTGCGGCTTCCGGAGAGACGCGGGCGCGGCGAGTCATGAGGAACTCGCGCACCTCGGCTCTGTTGTCCATGCACAGCAGAGTAAGCCGATCGGGACGCCCGAGGGATGCCCTGCCGGTACACCCCTCGCCAGGGACTCCCGCGGGCGGAGGCCGAGGCGCAGAGTGGTCACCATGAACCGCACCGCCACAGGATCCGCTGCGCAGCCCGCGGTCTCGAGACTGTTGCCGTCGCTCCTGCTTCTGCTGACCGTGTTCGGCCCCATCTCGATGGACCTCTACCTGCCGGCCCTCCCCGCCCTCACCCGGGAGCTCGGCGCCGACACCTCGGTCGCCCAGCTGACCGTGACCGCGTGCCTCATCGGGCTCGCACTCGGGCAGCTGATCGCAGGCCCGCTCTCGGACCGGTACGGGCGCCGGGGGATCCTGCTGATCGGGATCGCCGCGTACATCGCGACCTCGGCCCTGTGTGCCGCTTCGCCGACGATCGGTCTGCTGATCGCGGCCCGCCTCGTGCAGGGGCTCACGGGCGGCGTGGGCATCGTGATCGCGCAGGCCGCGGGCCGCGACGTGTACGCCGGGGGCGCTCTCATCCGCTTCTACGGCCGGCTCACCGTGATCGGCGGATTCGCCGCGATCGTCGGCCCGCTGCTGGGCGGTGTACTGAACACCGTCGCCGACTGGCGCGGGCTGTTCCTGTTCCTCGCCGCGATCGGATCCGCGATCCTGCTGATCACGCTGTTCGCGTTCCGGGAGACCCTCCCCGCCGCGCACCGCACCGTCGGTGGGCTGGGGCGCACGCTGCATGACTTCCGCACACTGCTCGCCGACCGGATCTTCCTCGGGGCGGTGCTGAACCAGGGCTTCCTGTACGCAGCGCTGTTCGCCTACCTCGCCGGTGCGACCTTCGTGCTGCAGGATATCTACGGTCTGTCCCCGCAGGCCTATGCCGTGGCGTTCGGGGCGAACTCGGCCGGGTTCATGGTGTTCGGCCATCTCGCCGGCCGCGCCGCCGAGCGTTGGAGCGTGCGCGGCACACTCACCACAGGCGTCGGGATCGCCGGGGTCGGCGCGCTCGGACTGCTCGTCTCGGGGATCGCGCCCATGCCGCTCTGGGGCGTGCTCGTCGCGCTGTTCGCGCTCGCGAGCGGTGTCGCGACCGCCTCTCCGCCGGCCACGACCCTCGCGCTCGTGGAGTATCCGCAGATCGCCGGCACGGCCTCGTCGCTGCTCGGCATGGTCCGCTTCGGGTTCGGCGGCGTCGCCGCGCCTCTCGTCGGGGTCGCCGGCGCCCGCAGCATCCTGCCGCTCGGCGCGGTCACGGTGACCGCGACCGTCCTCGCGGCCATCGCGCTCGCAGTGCTCGCCCGATCCCGGCAGGCCGCCTCGGGCATCGCACCAACCACCACGGCCACCGTCACCACTGCACACTGAGGAGAGAGCATCATGCGTGGAGTCGTCATGCACGCCCCCGGAGACGTCCGGACCGAAGAGCTCGAGAAGCCCGTCATCGTCTCACCGACCGACGCGATCATCCGCGTCACCGCCACCTGCATCTGCGGATCTGATCTGTGGCCCTACCGCGGAGCCGAGCCGATCCGCGCGGGCGGGCAGCGGATGGGCCACGAGTACGCCGGGGTCGTCGAGTCCGTCGGTGAGGCCGTCACCCGTATCCGGCCCGGTGACTACGTCGTCGGATCCTTCGTCGCCAGTGACAACACCTGCGAGATCTGCGCGGCCGGCTACCAATCGCGCTGCGTGCACCAGGTGATGATGGGCTCGGTCGGAACCCAGGCGCAGTACGCCCGGATTCCACTCGCCGACGGCACGCTCGTCGTGACGCCGGGGGAGCCGCCCGCCGAACTCGTCCCCTCGCTGCTCGCGGCTTCGGATGTTCTGGGCACAGGCTGGTTCGCCGCGGTCGCCGCCGAGGCGGGCCCGGGCAAGACCGTCGCGGTGGTCGGGGACGGTGCGGTCGGACTGCTCGGCGTGCTCGCCGCGAAGCAGCTCGGTGCGGAGCGGATCATCGCGATGTCCCGCCATGCCGATCGGCAGGCGCTCGCCCGCAGCTTCGGTGCGACCGACATCGTCGAAGAGCGCGGCGAAGAGGGCGTCGCCCGGATCAGGGAGCTCACGGGCGGGATCGGGGCGCACTCCACGATCGAGGCCGTCGGCACCCAGGAGCCGATGGAGCAGGCGATCCGCGCCACGCGCGCCGGCGGGCACATCGGATTCGTGGGGGTGTCCCATGATGTCGCACTCGACGGTGCGGAGGTCTTCTTCTCCAGCGTGCACCTGCACGGCGGGCCGGCGCCGGTGCGCCGCTTCCTGCCGGAGCTCGTCGATCTGATCTTCCAGCGGCGCATCGATCCTGGTGCGGTCTTCGACCTGACGCTGTCGATCGAAGACGCGGCGGAGGGGTACCGCGCGATGGACGAGCGCCGCGCCACCAAAGTGCTGCTGACGACCGACTGAGCGCATCGCCCGGCCGCCGAACCGACAACGAGAGCAAGGAGCGCGAGATGGACATCGAACCCGCCGTTCCCACGACCAAGAACCCGCCGGAGCAGTTCCACGGCGACGTTTGGCTGGACCGCATCGCCGCGCCGCACGATGCCGACCAGCGCATGACGGTCGCCCTGGTGCGCTTCGCCCCCGGTGCGCGCACCGCCTGGCACTCGCACGCGCGAGGGCAGTACCTCCGGGTGACCAGCGGGGTCGCGCTCGTGGGCGATCGTGGCGGGAACATCATCGAACTGCGACCGGGACAGACGCTCTACACTCCGCCGGGGCAGGACCATTGGCACGGCGCCGCGCCGGACTGCTTCATGGAGCACCTTGCGATGCTCGAAGCAGGAGACGATCCCGCCAGGACCACCGTCTGGAAGGAGCACGTCACCGACGCGGAGTACGCGGGGCGCAGCGCGGGGTGAGCTCCGAAGGTCAGCGCGTCGCCGGCACCTGCAGCAGGCGGTCGTCACCGTCGCGCGGCGAGCCGCGCCCGTCGGTGTTGTTCGTGAGCACCCAGAGGGCGCCGTTGGGGGCCGCCACCACGTCTCGCAGCCGGCCGAAGTCGCCGGCGTAGGCGGCCCGCGGCTGCGGATCGGGCGATCTCGTGTCGAGCGTCCACAGCCGCTCGCCGCGCAGGCCAGCGATGTAGACGACGTCCCCGACGATCGCGATGCCGCTCGGGCTGGCCTCCGAAGGACGCCACGTCACGACGGGGTCGATCGCGTCGGCGGCGCCCGCGCGGCCCTCGTGGTCGGGCCAGCCGTAGTCCCCGCCGGGCTGGATGCGATTCAGCTCGTCCCAGGTGTCCTGTCCGAACTCGCTCGCCCAGAGCGTGCCGGCGCTGTCCCAGGCCAGCCCCTGCACGTTGCGGTGCCCGAGGCTGTAGACCGCGGTGTCGAACGGGTTGCCGGGGGCGGGCCGCCCCTCCGGAGTGAGTCGCAGGATCTTGCCGCCGAGGTAGTCCCGGTCCCTGGCGCGGTCGCGTTGCCCGGCGTCGCCGGTGCCGACGTAGAGCATGCCGTCGGGGCCGAAGGCGATCCTGCCGCCGTCGTGGTTCGCGGCGCGGGGGATGCCCGTGAACACGTCCTCTGCGGTCGCCGGATCGAACCGCAGCGCGGCGGCGTCGCCGGTGAGCCGCAGCCGCACCACGCGGTTGTCGTCGGCGGTCGCGTGATACGCGTACAGCCACCTGGTGCCACCGTCGTCGTGGATCGCGAGCCCGTTCAGTCCCGCCTCCCCGCCGGAGACCACGCCGGGAACCGTGCCGACGTCGCGCAGCCCTCCCGTGGGGGTCCACTCCCGCACCCGCCCGTCGCCTCGCTGCGAAATGAGCGCCCCGGATCCGATCGGCACGACCGACCACGGCGCTGTCAGTCCGGTGGCCAGGACGGAGGGTGCGGTCGGGGCGGACGTCGCCGGCGACGAAGAGCCCGCGTGTTCGGCCGGGGTGCCCGTCACCGTCGGCGCGGTAAACGGCGCGCAGGCGGTCAGCGCGATCGCGAGCGCGAGCGCAGCGACGATGCATCCGGAGCGCGTTCCCGTGCTCCTCGCGGGCGCGTACATGATCACCTCCGATGTCGGTGCGTCCTCTCAGGATCCCCGGCGTCCGGGATTCCCGCCAGGTCTGCGCTGCGAGTGGCTCAGGTCGCGTCCCACAGGTCGCGGTAGTACGCGAGACGTTCACCATCCGGATCCACGCCGTACGCCTCGATGAGCAGATCCTCGTATCCGGGCCCGTAGTTCCACGCCGTGCTCATCGAGGCCACCGCGATGTCGGCCCAGCGGTCGGCGGCGCCGAGGGCCGCGAGGTCGACGTGCGCGATGCCCCGACCGGCGTCGTCCAGCAGCGTGTTCGGCACGCACGCGTCGCCGTGGCAGACGACGAGACGGTCGATCGCCGGTGCTGCGTGCAGCCGCCCCGGCACGACGATCCCGCGCTCCGCGGCATTCGCGATCCGATCCTCGACGCCCCAGCTCCACGGGCATTCCGCGACGGGCAGCGCATCGTGCAGCTGCCGCAGTGCGGCTCCGACCGCGCGCACGGCCGCCTCGGGCCGGGCGATCCAGACCGGATCCACGGCGCTGCGGCCCGGGATCGCCGACGTCACGAGCCATTCGTGCGTGCCGTCCTCGCCCTGGTCCTGGACGTGCGGCACGAGTGTCCAGGTGCTCGCCCAGCGCATCCGCTCCGCCTCGGCTCGCATCGACGCCTCGAGGTGTCGCGGGCCCCATTTGACGTACCGTCCGTCGTCGGTGCGGAACGTGAGCCCCCCGATCCCGTTCTCCCACACGGGGGTGAGCGCGGCGGATCCGGCCAGCTCGCGCACGCGCTCGGGAACGGTCACGTCGTCGACGGGGATGCTCATGGATCCATCCTGCCCGGCGAGAGGAGAGGGGAGCCGGCATCGCCGACTCCCCTCGGGATCACGCCTTGTCGTCCTGGTCTGCGTCGATCAGGCCGAGCGGCTGCGTCCGCGCGATGCGACTCAGGGCGCCCGGCGACCCGTGACCGAGCGCAGCAGCCAAGCGATCACAGCGAGGACGAGCAGCACCAGTCCGACCCAGAGCAGGAAGTTCAGGGACTGCACGAGACCACCGGTGATGGCCAGGATGATGGCCACGATGATGATGATGACGAAGAGGATGTTCATGACGGACTCCTTCCACGTGTCGCTGGTGCGACCGCTGACTCACCGTAGGCGGTGACGGGAGCCGTCGCACAGGGGCTTGACGACGAGGGGTCAGGGATGGCAGGAGCGGCGTCTCAGGTCGACCCGTCCGCGAGTGGTCGACCTGACGGGGCATTGCTCACGGCCTCCAGCACGTCGGCGACGGAGCCGTAGCGGATCCGCTCGGTGACCGGCCGCAGCCAGACCACCTCGACCTGCTCCACCGAGACGCGGGTCACGCAGGCGACGGTGTGCCGCGCGTCCGTGCGGTCGAAGCTGTCGTCCAGGATCAGCCATTCGTTCTCCGTGAGCCGGCGCATCTCGAAGCGCGTGGGTGTCATCATCGACATCTCGCTTCCTTTCGTCCACGGATGAGGTTGAGCGCTGCATCGGTCGACGTCACGGCTCTTGACAGCCCAGGTGGTGGAGGGCTATTGACAGCGGGGCGGAGGGGGCCTGCGCGGTCGGTTGCGGGGAGACGGCCAACGGCCACTAGACATCTCGGCCGCGAACGTCAAGCCCCTCGTGGCGCCGGTCCGTGCTGCCTAGCGTGCCGGGCATGAGCTACAGCATGACCGACCCCCGCATCAAGTACCCGCCACCCCGCGATCCGCCGGATCCGCACAACGACCAGCCCGGGCTGCTGGCGGAGACGGAACCTCGGCCGGACCACGGCGAGGAGAGCTATCGCGGCTCGGCGCGTCTGCCAGGCCGGCATGCGCTGATCACCGGCGGTGACTCGGGGATCGGCCGGGCGGTGGCGATCGCGTTCGCACGCGAGGGCGCCGATGTCGCGCTCAGCTATCTGCCCGAGGAGCAGGCGGACGCTGAGGAGACCGCGGACTGGGTCCGCAAGGCCGGCCGGATGGTCGCGCTGCTCCCGGGGGATCTGACGGACGAGCAGGTGTGCGCGGATCTGGTCGCGGATGCCGCGGAGAGTCTCGACGGCCTCGACATCCTCGTGCTCAATGCCGGATATCAGCGCAGTCGAGGGGAGATCGAGGAGATCCCGCCGGAGGAATTCGACAAGGTCATGCACACCAACCTGTATGCACCGTTCTGGCTCGCCCAGGCCGCACTGCCCCATCTGCGCCCGGGGTCCTCGATCATCGCGACCACGTCGATCCAGGGCTACGATCCGTCCCCCGCGCTGTTCGACTACGCGCTGACGAAAGCGGCTCTGGTGGCCTTCGTGCAGATGCTCGCCGAGCAGCAGGGTCCTCACGGGATCAGAGTCAACGGCGTCGCACCGGGACCCATCTGGACGCCGCTCATCCCGGCGACGGGCTGGCCGGACAAACTGCCGGCGTTCGGAGAGGACACCCCCCTCGGGCGCGCGGGTCAGCCCGCGGAGCTCGCGGGTGCCTATGTGTTCCTCGCCTCCGAGGATGCGTCGTACGTCTCCGGCGGCATCATCCCCGTCACGGGCGGACGCCACCTCTGACCTCCAGCAGTCGCAGGACCGAGCCCACGACGAGACCGAATTCGAAAGGAGTGACGTCATGAACGAGACGGAAGCCCACCCCGACAGTACGACTCACGCGGGCTGGGGCGCCGGGCGGCCGCGGCTGCTCGTCGCATCGGCCACCACCAGGTTCGTGTTCGACATCCCGGACGACGGCGTCACGATCGGCTCGGCTCAGGACGCCGGCCTGCGGCTTCCGGACACGGATCCGGTGCACGCCGTCATCCGCCACGACTCCCACGACGAATACGCACTCGACATGCGAGGACCGGGGGAGACGAGCGCGAACGTGCAGAAGTCGGCCGAGGAGGAGCGCAGGGACGTCGAGGTCCTGCGCACGGGCGCGCGCTTCAGCCTCGGCCCGTGGCGACTCGTGTTCATGCGCGAGGAGTTCGCCGACCACGGGCGCCCGTTCGGAGGGCGCGAGGGAGGGGAGTTCTCCGATCAGCAGGAGCAGCCGGACCGGCCCGACTACCCGCGGCGCTCGTCGCAGGCACGGGACGCGGCACGGCAGGAAGCCATGGCCGTGCAGCGCGACGTCGAGGAGCGGCGCGACGTCGAACGCTAGTCCACCATCTCCTGCTGCGTGCGGATGAACGTGCGGTCGCCGTCGCTGAGCCGCGCCGACGGATCCACGGTCTCCCCGACGATCCGCTCGATCTCCTCGCGGACGTCATCGGGAACGACCCCGTCGTCCTGCTCCTCCAGCCTCTTCTTCGACCGGGCGGACAGGTGAGGCCACCACTTGTGCACCTCGGGCAGCAGATGGATCTCGGGAAACATGAGCTCCTCCTTCATCGGCGGGCATCGGAGACCACCCCGTGTCCGCGGCGCGGACCGGGAGGGTCCGCATGCGACCACGGTAGGCATCGGCCTGTGGCGGCGCCTGGGGGTTCCGGTCGCGGCAGCGGAGACTTATCATCCTCTGTGCGTGGGTGTCGAGGGGGTCCCGGCGATCGGCCGCACGGACGATGATGTGAGGTGGGTCCGATGTGCGGACAAGCGTCGAGGAGGCAGCGAACCAGATGGGCAGATTCAGCTATGAGGGGCAGACGCACGCGGATCTCGACGACCGCGCGCTGGCCCACGTGCAGATGGTGATCGCCAACAAGCTCCGACGCGGCGAGCCGTTCTACTTCACCTGGAAGGACGACCCGAGCATCGGGCACGGGCGCACCTCCGTCTGGATCCACCCGTCCTGCAACATGGTCTTCACCTATCACGGCGGGCGCCGCCCGCCCCTGAACCGGCTGTGGATCGAGGCGCTCAGCCAGCTGGCGAACACACCGGGCGGCCTCCGCCTCATCCCGGAGCCGACGCAGGTGGATGAGATGCAGATCGACGACAGCGGTCAGATCCAGTGACGATCCGCTGAAACGCCGGGGCGTCAGTCCGGCGGCTCGCCGGTGCCGGCCTCGCCCGTCTCGTCGTCGACTCGTCCCGGGTCGTCGCCGTGTTCGGGACTAGTCGGCGTCGCCGCAGCGCGCTCGCCGTACGGATCCTCGCCGGGCTTCGCATACGGATCGTCCGACTCGTCAGGCCGACGGTGCCCGGCGCTCGCCGCGTGCGGGTGTCGCCGCCCGCCCTGATGCGGATCCTCGTCGCCATGGGTGCCTTCCTCCTCGGCGCCTTCCGCGGCACGCTCACGGGCGGCGTCCTCGTCGGTCTGCTCGGGCTTCTCGGGCCGCGCGTGATGCACGTTCGGCGGCAGCAGCCCCTCATCCTCGATCTCGCTCATCGATCTCTCCTCTGCTGATCTCTGTCTCTCGGTCTCGACCCAGGGTCGGCGATCGCCGTGGTCACCGCGAGGGCCTTGACAACGGCGTCGCGTCGGCGTTGGACGGTTCGAGCCCGTGCTGCGCGCGACGCACGCGCGGATGGGCCGGCAGCGCCCACACCAAGGCCCCGACGATCAGCGCGACGCCACCCGCGGTGAGCGCGGCGAGACCTCCCAGTACGACATCGAAGACGAAGACGGCGACGCCGATGGCGAGCAGGGTCACGAGCACCAGGAGCGCGATGAGGATCCGCGAGCCGGTCGCGACGAGCCGTCGATCCGGGTCGCGCTCCGGGCGCTTGCGGTGCTGCACGACAGGAAGGAGGCCCAGCAGCGTCGCGATGCAGGCGAGGACGACCAATGCGAGATAGATGACGCGCGCATGTTCGGGAAGGCTCTTGAAGGTCGGCTGGAATGCGACGGACAACAGGAAGCCGGAGATGATCTGCGTCCCGGTCTGCGTGACCCGCAGTTCCTGCAGGATCCGTTCCCACCGCCTCGAGATGTCCTGCTGCGATGCTCCCGCGATCGTCGTCACCCGCGGACGGATCATGATCCCGTCACCAGGGCGAAGATGCCGACGGCGCCGGCGACGCACATGATGACGGCGGTGGCCCATCCGAGTACGCGCGCGATCGGGCCGTTGCGCTGCTTCCCCATCAGCTTTCCGTCGCCCGTCACGAACATCAGCACGATGACGAACGGGCCCGCGGCGATGGCATTGATGACGGCGGCGATCACGAGCAGGCCGATCGGATCGACGCCGACCAAGGCCAGGACGATCGCCGTGAGCAGGCTCACGAGCAGCAGGGCGTAGAACATCTTCGCCCGATGCGGCGGCCTGTCCAGACTCCAAGGGCGGTCCATCAGCGCCGCGAACCCGGCGGAACCGGATGCGGCGAGCACCGGAACGGCCAGCATCCCGGAGCCGATGAACCCGAGTGCGAACAGGATGGACGCGTAGTCGCCGGCGATCGGCTGGAGCGCCTGCGCAGCCTCCGCGGCGGAGGAGACCGCCTTGTGATGCGCCCCCAGCGTGGCGGCCGAGCCGACGATGATCGCGAACATGATGGCCACCGAGAACACCATCCCGGTGATGACATCGAGACGGCCGAGCAGCAGCATCCGGCGCGCCTTGGCCGGCGGGCGCTCATCGAGTCGGGGCGGATCATCGCGCTTGGCGCCTTTGCGCAGCATCTCCTCCCGTTCCTCGGTCTGCCAGAAGAACATGTACGGGCTGATGGTGGTGCCGAGTACGGCGGCCACGAGCGCGAGATAGCCCGTGTCCCAGCGGAACCCGATCCCGGCGAGGCCCGCTCCGACCGCGCGCCAGTCGACGTGCGCCACAACCAGCACAGCCACGTACGCGAAGAGCACCAGGCAGAGCCACTTGAAGATGCGGGCGATCCACTCGAACGAGCCCCGGACCACGATGAACCCGATCGCCACACCGACGATGAGCGACCACAGTGGTGCCGGCCCTGCATGCAGCAGTTGCATCCCCTGCCCGATCGCGACCAGGTCGGCGGCGGCGTTCACGCTGTTCGACACGAGCAGCGCTGCCAGCAGCACGGTGACCCAGGTGCGGGTGCCGCGGCGGAAGCGCTTGCGGATGAGGGCCCCGAAGGAGTCGCCGGTGGCGAGGGTCATCCGTTCGCATGCCTCCTGCACCACGATCATCAGCGGCAGTGTCAGGGGCACGGTCCACAGCAGGGCGGGCCCGTACTTGGCGCCGGCCTGCGCATAGGTGGCGATGCCGGAAGGATCGTCGTCGGCGGCGCCCGTGACGATGCCCGGTCCCAGCACGCGCAGCGCCCCCGCGATCCTTCCCGGCCTTTTCTTCTCCGCGTCGCTCGCCGTCTGCGTCGCGGCGTCCGGATCCGTCTCGGACCCGTGGTCCGTTCGGTGCCGGTCGGGGGCGTCGGCGCCCGTGTCGGAGCGATCTTCCATGACGGCAGAGTCGCCGCACACGTTCCTCGGCACCAGTGGGTTGACGGGGAGGTGTGCGTCGTGGCAACGCGCGGGCGACGTTTGTCAAGCCCGTGGTCCCGGAGTCGGGCCGCTTCGTAGCGTGGCCACCACGACCGAGCGCATCACGACCGAAGGAGACGACATGCCGCGTCAACCCGAGCTCAAGGATCCGGAGCTGTACGAGAAGCTGCGCGACGAGGGGAACTCGAAGGAGAAGGCGGCCCGTATCTCGAATGCGGCGGCCAGGGAGGGGCGTGGCGCCGTCGGCCGTCGCGGTGGCGAATCGGGCTCTTATGACGACTGGGCCGTCGACGATCTGCGCCGCCGCGCGAAGGAACTCGGCTTGCGCGGGTACTCCGGTAAGAGGAAGCAGGAGCTCATCCACATGCTGCGCGACCACTGAGGTTCGCGCACGCCCGGTCATGGGAGGCGAACGAGCCACTGCCGGTACAGCTCTGCGAGGGCGGGGATCCCGTGCTCGCGCGCCGCGCGTTGCAGAGTGGCACCGGTACGCGGGCGTTCGAGCATCGCTGTCGCGGCGCGCACTTCTTCGCCGCCGCGGAGGTGGGGGGTCACGCGCTCGATGAGCGCGTCGAGCACTTCCGACGCGGAGGCGAGACCTCCGGTTCCCGGGTGGACCAGGGTGTCACCGGTCCCGTGGCGAGCGGCGTGCCAGAGCGCCGCATCCCACGGTTCGCGGCCGTGGGGCAGGGTGCTGTCGTCGTGTGCGGCGTCCACGAGCGCCCTGATGACGATCGCCAGCGTGACGGACGAGGCCGCGTCCAACTGCACGTCGCACACTCTCACCTCGATCGTCGGGTAGACGGTGGACAGGCGCACGTTCCAGTTCAGGGCCCGCGCATCTGTGGTCGCGCCGATACCGATCAGTGCGGCGACGGTGCGGTCGTAGTCGTCGGTGTCGCGGAAGACCGGCGGGATTCCGTAGGTCGTCCACCGGCGGGAGTGGATCGCGCGCCAGCTGTCGTAGCCGGTGTCACGCCCGCTCCAGAACGGTGAGTTGCCGGACAATGCAAGCAAGACGGGCAGCCAGCCACGCAGGGCGTTGGAAGCGCGCACGCCGAGGTCTCGGTCGACGCCGACGTGCACGTGCAGCCCGCAGATCTGATGGTCGTTCGTCAATGAGGTGACCTCGGAAGCGATCTCGGCATAGCGCTCACCCTCGCTGACCGCACTGAGGGGACGACCTGACAGGGGTGTTCCCGTTCCGGCCGCGACCACGCCCGCGTCGGTGGCCCATCGGTCGAGGCGGCGGCGGAAGCCGATGAGCGCGTCGACGGCGTCGGACATCGTGGTGCATACCGGGGTCGCGTACTCGACCTGGGAGCGAAGGAACTCCGCGGCCACGGTGCCGTCCTGACGGCCGTCATCGAGCGCTGCGATCGCCTGTTGCGCAGTTTCGACGGGGGCGAGCGTCGCGGGGTCGAGAAGCATGAACTCCTCTTCGATTCCGAACGTGGTCGTCATCACTCGGACCTGAATCCCGCTGGTTTGTGCGTCCCGTCGCAGAAAGGCTTGATGGTGGACAGTCCGCAGCGGCACAGCGCGACGGTGCGTCGTCGTGTCGGGATCGGTGTACCGTCGGCCGCGATGAGTTCAACGCTGCCGCGCACGATCAGAGGCCCGTCCGGATACGGGCTGATCGTGGCTGGTGGGGGTTTCATGCGCTGGCCGCCGTGGTGCGGAGCGATGATCTGCCGTGCTGCCACTCATCCAGGATGTGGGCGCCGACGAGGCCGTCGACGGTGAGGCATGCGCGCGCACCGAACATGATCTCGGGAAGAGCCCCGGGCTGATCCTCGGCGAGGGCACCGGCCAGGTCATGCCCCGCGATCTGTTCGTGGACGGCGTCGGCTTCCACATGCTCGTCGAAGTAGTCGGTCACGTCATCACCGAACCCGAGTCGGCGCAGCCCGTCACCGTAAAACCGGTTCGGAATCGACGATGTCATCTCGAACGCTGCGAGATGACCGACGATCGCACCGAGCAGCCGCCGGTTGAGGCCGAACATCGACATCATGTTCAGCGAGCAGAGGGTGATCGCCGGCACCGCATCGACATAGCCTCCGTAGCGATCGTCGAGACCGGCGCCGCGCATCGCCTTCGCGAAGATCTCGGCGTGCACCCGCTCGGGCCGACCTCCGCCGTACTCGTCGGCCTGGATCTCCACGAGCGCGGCCTTCGCAGGACCGTTCAGGCGCGGAATCGCCCACGAATGCGGATCCGCCTCATGCAGCGTGTAGATCGAACGCTGGATCAGGAACTCCAGCGCCTGCTCCCTTGTGGCCTTCTTCGCCACGTAGCGTGCCAGGCTCGGTCCGGGGTCGGAGGAGGTCAGCGCGAAGAGCGACGACGCGACCGCGGTCCGAGAGCTTTCAGGAAGCGAGTCCACCACCGCGAGTGCTCGAAGCGCCGCCTCGAATGCATTTTCCAGAACGCGCCGCGCAGCGATGAGCCGCAGGTCCCATTCGAGGCGCGGGTCGCACGCCGGGAACGACCCGTACGCCGACGAGTAGAGCAGGAACAACGAGAGCTGTACCTCGTCGTCGCGGATGACGTCGTCGGCATCGGCAATGGCCTGTTCGGCAAGCTCGACGACATCGTCACTGCCATCCCTTCCGACGAGCGCATCCATCAAAGTGCGACTCAATCGTCCGCGTGCCGCGAATGCCCACTGCGTCGCGGGATCGGTCGAGAATGTGGCGGTGTGACTCATGATCGGCTCGCGGCGTGCGCGTCAGGCCTTCTCGTGCTCGTCGTCGATGAGGGCAAGGAGATGCTTCAGCGCGTCCTCGACGCTCTTGTGGTGGTACTGCCCGGCTCTGCTCTCGCCGGAGATCACGGCGCACCGGTGCAGATCGGTGAAGTCGCCGTACGGGAAGAGATGCCGACCCTTCGTCCCCTCGCTCTCGTCGGTGTCCTCGCCAAGGAACCAGAGCGCGTACTGGTCCATGCCGTGCGCATCGATGTAGTCGTTGCCGTCGTCGGCGCTGGGAGCATGCTCGCTCCAGTCGTCGCGCCGATCGTGCACCACGTGGTTCTCGCGCACGAGCGACTGGGCATGGCGCAGGGCCTCCTTGTTCAGCGTCACAGTCATGTGCGTCTCCTTCCGTGCTCTCGATCTCCGCTCAGGGAGCATTGCGGCCACCGGCTGCAGGTCACAGCTGCGACCGCAGACCCTTACGGTAGGCGCGGTCGGCGGCTTCGCCGAGGGGCTTGACGACGGTGCCGCGCGAATGGCAAGGACGCGGCCATCGCGCTGAGGGGAGTCGGCCCGTACCGGAGCATCCGTGCGGCGTCAAGCCCCTCCACGCGTCGTCGCGAGATCCTTAGGCTCCGTGGTGGTAGCAAGGATGCGTTCCCGGCGCATGCGGGATCCCCCAGGCCCCCGGGTCGCCCGCCAAGCCGCGGAACGCTGAGGGGTCCGGTCGGGTTCGCCGCCGGCCGGACCCCTCTTGCCAGCCGACTGCGCCCCTCTTGTCAAGGGCCCGCAGGAACACTGAGCATCCCATGCGAGAACCGGCCGGACCCGGGCGGCTGCGCACGAGGGCGCGTAGCGTCCGGAACATGTCTACTCTCTACTACGGCAGCGCCGAGCACGCCATCGAGGTCGAGGACATCACCCTTGCCCACCTCAAGGTCGTGATCGCGACGAAGCTCCGGCGGAACGAGAGCTTCACCCTTTCCTGGCAGCACGACGGCGACCAGCCCCTCGGCCGATCCACGATCTGGCTGCACCCTTCGATTCAACTCCGGTTCGAGTTCGACGACCCGAACCCGCCCGAGCTCGACCCGGTGAGGATCCAGGCGATCGCGAACTCCGCGAACACTTCCGGCGGCATCCTCATTCCGCGCGAAGAGATCCTCGAAGCCGCATAAGACGGACGTCAGCGGGTGCTTTTGGGTGTGCGGTTCTCGGCGCTGACCAGCCAGGAGAGCTGTTCGACCCGCTCCAGGATCATGTGCAGGATGTCGGCCGTTGTGGGATTCTCCTCGTCGACGTGGTCGTGCATCTCCCGACAGGTGGCGGCGCCGCCACGGTGACAGAAGATGTACGACAGGCAAGTGCCTCGCTGCATGGGACGGTGCCCGTGCGGGGCCGTAGGCTCGCTTCGACGACGATCCCGCCGGTCGACGCCGCCGGATCCTGGATCCGCGTGTGCGTCCACGGCGTGCGGGTGAGACTCAGACTCACGTAAGCTGGCACTCAGTTGCAGGTTCGAAGGAGAACACCCATGCAGATCGCTGGATCCGGAGCCCTTGTCACGGGCGGCGCCTCGGGGCTCGGCCTCGCCACCGCACGCCGCCTCGCCGCGGCCGGTGCGACCGTCACGATCATCGATCTTCCGACGTCGAAGGGCGCCGAGATCGCGGCGGAACTCGGCGGCGTCTTCGCCGCGGCCGACGTGACGAACCCCGACGAGGTCGCCGCGGCCGTCGCCGCCGCACAGGCCGCCGCCCCGTTGCGCATCGTGGTGAACTGCGCAGGCATCGCTCCGCCCGCGAAGGTGCTCGACCGCGAGGGCAACCCCGCAGACCTCACCGGATTCGAGCGGATCATCCGGATCAACCTGGTCGGCACCTTCAACGTGATCTCCCAGGCCTCCGCCGTCATCGCGAAGAACGACCCCGGCGCCGACGGCGACCGCGGGGTCATCGTGAGCACTGCGAGCGTCGCGGCGTTCGACGGTCAGATCGGTCAGCCCGCCTATTCGGCGTCGAAGGGCGGCGTGCACGCCATGACCCTCCCGATCGCCCGCGAGCTCGCGCGCTACGGCATCCGCGTCTGCACGATCGCGCCCGGGATCATGGAGACCCCGATGCTCGCGGGTCTGCCGCAGGCCGCACAGGACTCGCTCGGTGAGCAGGTGCCGTACCCCGCGCGGCTCGGCCGCCCCGACGAATACGCATCGCTGGTGCAGCAGATCGTCGAGAACGGCTACCTGAACGGCGAGACGATCCGCCTCGACGGCGCCATCCGGATGGCGCCGAAGTAACCGGACCCGGATCCCGCCCCACGCTCAGGTCGCGATCTCGGATCCTCCGGGAGGGCTTTCGCGCACGAAGTGCGACCTGAGCGACGACGTTCCCATCGATCACGAACCGAGGACGACATGACCGAGAACAAGCCCCTCGCGGGCAAGACCATCCTGATGTCCGGCGGCAGCCGTGGCATCGGCCTCGCGATCGCTCTGCGCGCGGCGGCCGACGGCGCCAACATCGCGCTGCTCGCGAAGACCGACACCCCGCATCCGAAGCTCGAGGGCACGATCCACACCGCCGCTGAGCAGATCCGTGCGGCCGGTGGGCAGGCGCTGCCGCTCCTCGGCGACGTCCGCGACGACGAGAGCGTGATCGACGCCGTCCTGAAGACGCAGGGCGAGTTCGGCGGCATCGACATCGTCGTCAACAACGCGAGCGTGATCGACCTGTCCGGATCCCTCGACCTCGCGGCCAAGAAGTACGACCTCATGCAGGACGTGAACGTGCGCGGCACGTTCATGCTGTCGCGCGCCGCCGTTCCCGTGCTCAAGGACGCCCCGAACCCGCACATCCTGTCGCTGTCGCCGCCGCTGAACATCACCCCGCGCTGGCTCGGCGCGCACACCGGGTACACGCTCGCGAAGTACGGCATGACGATGGCGACACTCGGTCTCGCGGCCGAGTTCGAGAAGGACGGCATCGCTGCCAACACGCTCTGGCCCCGCACGACCATCGCGACCGCCGCGGTGCAGTTCGCGCTCGGCGGCGACCGCATGATGAAGGTCAGCCGCACGCCCGAGGTGTACGCCGACGCCGCCTACGCCGTGCTCGCCCAGCCGGCCCGCGAGTACACCGGGCAGACGCTCATCGTCGAGGACGTGCTCGAAGCCGCGGGGATCACCGACTTCTCCGGCTACGCGGCCGTGCCCGGCACCCCCGACGACCAGCTGTTCCCGGACATCTTCCTGGACTGAGCCGCGGTCCGAGTCCGCCCCTGGTTCCGGGGCGTGTTCCTGCCGTTCGGGGCGCGTCCTGCCGACGATCGCCGGTGAGGCGCGCCCCAGAACGGCAGGGTGCAGCCCGAACCAGGGTCGGATCCGGTTCCGTCGCCGCCGGGCTCAGGCCTTGTCGATCGCGGCCACGATGTCGCGGTACCCGCGAGCAGCCGCGAGGTCGCGCGGCAGCACGCCGTCGCCGTCGCGGATCGTGATGTCGGCTCCGCCCGCGATGAGGGTGCGCACGATGTCGACGTAGGTCTTCGAGCCGTCGCCGAGCACGATCGCCTCGTGCAGCGCGGTCCAGTTCAGGTTGTTGACGTGATTCGGATCCACGCCCGCCGCGAGCAGGATCTTCACGGTGCCGAGGTGGCCGCGCTCGGAAGCGGGGATCAGGGCCGTGCCGCCGTAGCGGTTCGTGCTGCGCAGGTCGGCGCCGTGTTCGAGGGTCGCCCGGAGGATCTCATCGTGGCCGCGAGCCCCGGCGTAGAGGTACGCGGAGTCGACGATGTCGTCCTTGGCGTTCACGTCGGCGCCGGCGTCGATCAGTGCGAGGGCCGCGTCGATGCGGTTGCCCTTGGTGGCGGCGATCAGGGCCGTCATGCCACCGGATCCACGGGCTTCGAGGTCGGCGCCCTCGGCGATCGCGGCGCGTACGGCTTCGGCGTCTCCGGTGGACGCGGCCTCGAACAGGCGGGAGTTCAGAGCGGTCATCTCGGCCTCGGTTCTCTGTGCGGGGGAGGGAGCGGGTGCGGTCGACGGCGGGGTCGAGGTCACGGTCGGGACGCCGACCGCTTCCGTCGCGCTCGCCGCGCAGCCGGCCAGCAGCAGCGCGGCCACGCCGAGCCCGGCGAGTGCGCCCACGACGCGCTTCCGGAGCGAGGCTGCGCCCGGAGGGCGAGCGATGTCCGGACGGCGAGCGATGGAGGGCATGGAAATGGTATACCACGCGAAGGTGGGTGCCCCCTGAGGTCATCCCTGTGGGGAGCGGGGGATCCGCGCGTCATCGAACATGAAGAACGGTGAGCGGAAGAGAGCCGCGTTGTGGTGGGATCGTGGCATGAGCACGATCGATCCCGATGTCGCGCGGCGGCAGCGACCGCTGCGCCGAACCACCGCGGCGAGCCTCATCGTGCCGGGGCTGTTCCTGTTGGGCGCGGGCGGCGTCCTGGCGTGGGGGCTGACGCGAGGCGCGGCCACCGGCTTCTCCGACGACGCGGCGGATCAGGACGTCCCCGCGATCATTGCGGCCATCGGCTCGTCCTTCGTGCTCCTGATCGCGCTCGGAGCGTGGACCGGTGCGGCGGGGCGCAATCCGCGCCTCCCCGGCTGGCTGGCTGGGGCCGGCGTCGCGGTGCTGGGCGCGGCCGCGGGCCACGCCCTCGTGGCGCCGCCACCGGCGTGGCTGCGGGAGCCCGTGCTCGATGTCGTCGCCTTTGGTCTCGCTGTCGTCGCCGTCGTGCTTCTGTGGTTGGGAACGGTGGCACGCGCCGCCAGGGCGCGTCGACTCGATGCCGCGGAGGAGCTGGTGCGCACCACATCGCCGGTCACGGGCTCAGTGACGAATCAGGGGTACACGGACTTCGATGAAGCGAGCCAGGTCATCACCGCCGTGACCTATACGTTCCGCGATGGATCCGGTGTGCAGCGCTGGGTCACGAAACCCGCGACCATCCATGTTCGCGACCCGCTGGTGAACGGCGAGGAGGTCGACATCTGGTTCGACCGTCAGGACCCGTCGGACCAGAACAAGATCGTGATCCGTCGGCGGGCGTGAGGGCGCGGGCCCCGTCCGTCGCGCTCACCGTGCAGGCGGCCGGCAGCGTGGCGAAGCCCGAGGGCGGCGAGCACGATCAGCGCGCACTGCTCGGACGAGGCGCGGCGCCGGCGCGAGCCGACCGGCACGCGCGGGTGAAATGTGATTCGATGCATTCCGACAGCACGCGCGAACCCGACGCGCACGGGATCCGCGACGGCGCGCATCCCCGGGCTGATGGGAGAAGGAGCAGCATGGCCGCCGTGCCCCCGCCGATCAACGGCAACGTCTCGCACTGGTGGCAGCAGATCGGCGCCCCGACTCCGCGACGCGAGCTGCCCGGTGACCTCAGCGTCGACATCGCCGTGGTCGGCGCCGGCTACACCGGGCTGTGGACGGCCTACTACCTGAAGAGGGCACAGCCCGGACTGCGGATCGCGGTCATCGAGCAGCGGCATGCAGGCTACGGGGCGTCCGGCCGCAACGGAGGCTGGCTCACCAATTCGGTGACCGGCGGGAGAGAGCAGTACGTGCGCACGCACGGACGCGATGCCGCCACGCGATTCCAGCGGGTGATGAACGAGACCGTCGACGAGGTCATCAACGTCGCCGCGGCCGAGGGCATCGATGCCGACATCAAGAAGGGCGGCGAGTTCGGGGTCGCATACACGGCCGCGCAGGAGGGGCGCATCAGGGCCTTCGCCGCCGCCGAGCAGACCTGGGCGCACACCGACCTCGCCCTGCTCGAGGCTGCCGAGGCGGCCGCCAAGATCGATGTGCGCGGCACCAGGGCCGCCGTCTGGCATCCGCATGCGGCCCGTATCCAGCCCGCCAAGCTCGTCGCGGGTCTCGCCGCGGCGGTCGAACGGCTCGGTGTCGAGATCTACGAGCGCACCACGGTCGACGAGATCGCCCCGCGCCGGCTGCGCACCGATCACGGTACGGTCACCGCCGAGTACATCGTGCGCGCGACCGAGGGCTTCACGGCGAACCTGAAGGGACTGCACCGGCTGTGGCTGCCGATGAACTCCTCGCTCATCGCGACGGAGCCGCTGCCGCCCGAGGTGTGGGAGCAGCTGCACTGGAGCGAGGGCGAAGTGCTGGGTGATCTCGCGCACGTGTACATGTACGCCCAGCGCACGGCGGACGACCGGATCGCGATCGGCGGGCGCGGGGTGCCCTACAAGTACGGCTCGAGGACCGACACCGACGGACGCACGCCGATGTCGACCGTGCGCACGCTCACCGAGATCCTGCACCGGTTCTTCCCCGCGACCACCGGGGCGAGGATCGATCACGTGTGGTCGGGCGTGCTGGGCGTGCCCCGCGACTGGTCGGCGACGGTGGGGCTGGATCCCCGCACCGGGATCGCCTGGGGCGGCGGCTATGTCGGCACGGGCGTGACCTCGACGAACCTCGCCGGGCGGACGATCTCCGACCTCATCCTCGGGAACGAGACCGAGATCACCGGGCTGCCCTGGGTGAACCACCGGGTGCGGCGCTGGGAGCCCGAACCGCTGCGCTGGATCGCGACGAAGGGGCTCTACGCCGCGTACGGGATGGCCGATCGGGCCGAGCTGGCCGGGCGTCCGAACACCTCGCCCGTCGCGCACCTCGCCGACGTCATCACCGGACGGCACTGATCCGCTTCCTCCCTCGGGGTCGTTGAGCGAGCTCCGGCTGCGGCGTCCTCGCTCAACGACTGCGAGGAGCGCCGCTCCCGCGTCAGTGCCAGGACTCGACGGCGTCCTTCGAATCCTTGAGGCCGAGTCCGGTCGCCTCGCGCAGCAGCTTGATCGCCGCGATCTTCTGATCCGCGGCGACGAGCCGGCCGATCTCCGCCCGCACGTCGGGGGAGAGCTGCGCGACGGCTTCGGCGACGGGCAGCCCGCCGGCGTAGGGCGGTGCTCCGGCGGGCCGCGAGCCGGAATGTGCGAGGGAGACCGGGGTCGCGTCCACCGTGCCGGGCGCGGATGGCACCCAGGCGTCGATCTGGTCCTTCGCCTCACGCAGGGAGAGGCCGGAATGCTCGCGCAGCACCTTGATGGCCGAGATCTTCTGCTCGGCGGCGACCAGGGCGTCGATCTCGGCGATGACGGAGGCGTCGAGCGGGTCGCGCGGCGATGCCGGCGGATCACGGCGCGCGGTGGGGGTCTCGGCCGATGCGGCCGGCGTCGCGATCACGGTCCCGAGAGGCTCCGGCGCCTTCGGCCGGATCGCCCGCAGAGTCACGGCGATCACCACGAACAGAATGACGATCACGGCGACGAGGAGGATCCAGATCCAGAGGGGCATGCCGCCAGCGTACGGGGCGGATGCGCGCAGCCGCGCCCAGCGCCTTCGCACCTTGCAGGCCCTACCCTGGAAGACATGTCCGAGACTCCTGCGTCCGCCCGCTCCGGCGCGCCCACGAGGCGCGCCGCCCAGGTGCGCCCCGCCACCGAAGGCTGGACGCAGAAGAAGGACGCCGAGGGGCGCCCGCTGCTGCAGTTCGCCAGCCCCAAGCGGGGGAAGCCGCCGGTGCATCTCGCCGACCTCACGCCCACCGAGCGCGTGGAGAAGGTGAAGGAGCTGGGGCTGCCCGGATTCCGTGCCAAGCAGCTCGCCACGCACTACTTCACGCACTACACCTCGGATCCCGCCCACATGACGGATCTGCCCGCGGGTCAGCGCGACGAGCTCGTGGCCGGGATGCTGCCGCCGCTGCTCACGGAGGTGCGGCGGCTCGAGACCGACCGCGGCGACACGATCAAGTTCCTCTGGCGCCTGCACGACGGTGCGCTCGTGGAGTCGGTGCTCATGCGCTACCCGGGCCGCATCACGCTGTGCGTGTCGAGCCAGGCCGGCTGCGGCATGAACTGCCCGTTCTGCGCCACCGGTCAGGCGGGGCTTACGCGCAACATGTCCACCGCCGAGATCGTCGAGCAGATCGTACGCGCCAACCGCCTCATCGCCGAGGGCGGCCTCGGCGGCAAGAAGGCCGACGACCACTCCATGGAGCGGGTGTCGAATATCGTCTTCATGGGGATGGGCGAGCCGCTCGCCAACTACAAGCGCGTGATGGATGCGGTGCGCGTCATGGTCGCTCCGCAGCCGGAGGGCCTCGGGATGAGCGCGCGCGGCATCACGGTGTCGACGGTCGGCCTGGTCCCCGCGATCAAGAAGCTCGCCGACGAGCACATCCCGGTCACGTTCGCGCTCTCACTGCACGCGCCGGACGACAAGCTGCGCGACGAACTGATCCCGGTCAACTCGCGCTGGAAGGTCGATGAGGCTCTCGACGCCGCGTACGACTATTACGCGAAGACCGGTCGCCGCGTGTCGATCGAGTACGCGCTGATCAAGGACATGAACGATCATGCCTGGCGCGCCGACCTGCTCGCGGAGAAGCTCAACGCCCGTGGTCGCGGCTGGGTGCACGTGAACCCCATCCCGCTGAACCCGACTCCCGGATCCATCTGGACCGCCTCGGAGAAGGACGTGCAGGACGAGTTCGTCCGCCGCCTCAACGACGCCGGCATCCCGACGACCCTCCGCGACACCCGCGGCAAGGAGATCGACGGCGCCTGCGGTCAGCTCGTCGCGACGACCGAGGACGAGGCCGCCGCCGCCGCGATGGCCTGACGTCGCCGGCGCCCGCCGCGGCCCTCGCGCGCGGCCTTCTCTCTCCGTCGAAACCCCCGCAGACCGTCCAGACCCCCGTGCAGCAGCGTTCGTACATGGGGGTGTGGGCGGTACGTGGGGGTCTCGGCGACCGAAGCGCGGTCCTGCCCGTCGTGCCTCGTCCGTTGTCGCGACCCGTCCTTGTCGTGCCGGGATCAGTCGCGCGGGGATCAGTCGCGCGGGGTGCGCAGCCGGAGCAGTCGTCCGGATCCTTCGATCAACTCGGACCAGGATCCGACGTCGACCGAGCACTCGGCGACCGCGCAGGTCGGGAACTCGACAACGGACCCGGTGAGTTCCTCCACCGCATCCGCCATCCCGGGGTTGTGCCCCACCAGCATCGCGCCGCCGACATCATCGGGAAGCATCGCCGCGACCGCCAGGATCGTGCGGGCGGACGCCGCGTACAGCGCCGGATCCTCGATCACCGCGAGCCCGAACGCCGCCGCGTACGCGTCGGCCGTACTGTGCGCGCGGGTCGCGGAGCTCGACACGATGCGCTGCAGGTCCACCCCCTCGTCGCGCAGCCGTCGCGCCATCGCGGGGGCATCACGGCGGCCGCGCGCGTTCAGCGGTCGATCGTGATCGCGCAGGCCCGCCATGTCCCAGTCGGATTTCGCGTGGCGCGCCAGCAGCAGGGTCTTCATGCTCACAGCGTGCCACCGCGCGGCCTCAGCCGCACACCCCATCGGCGGGATCCCGCGTGGCCGCCGAGCATGCGGACCCGGCGCGACAGCTACTCGCCGAGCAGTCGCGGGCGCACCTCGGCGAGCCGGGCCTGCAGCGCCTCCAGGAACGCGGCGATCGCGGGCTGGTTCAGCGCCTCGGGGCGGGCGATCAGCCAGTACGGCAGCCGTTCGTCGATCTCCTCCGGCAGCACCCGCACCAGATCCTCGTGCTGGTCGGCGAGGAACGCGGGGAGGAGCCCGTAGCCGGCGCCTCCGCGGGTGGCGTCGACGTGCACGTACACGTTCGTGCTCGCGACCGCGTCGAGCATGCCCGGCACGGCCCGGCGCGCATCGTCGAGGGAGTCGACGTGCAGCATCGACTCGATGAAGTAGACGAGCGGCTGTCCGGCGAGGTCGGCCGGATCCTGCGGTGCGGGGTGGGTGCGCAGCCAGTCGCGGCTCGCGTACAGGCCGAGGGCGTAGTCGGCCAGGTGGATCGCTCGGGCCCGCCGCACCTGCGGCCGACCCACGACGACCTCCAGATCGGCGCCGGTGCGCTGATGCGAGGCCTGCCGGGTGCCGGTGATGAGCTCCAGCCGCACGTCGGGGTGGACCCGGCGCAGGGCGGCCATGGCGGGAGCGGCGACGAAGCCGCTGAAGCCGTCCGTGGCGGAGAGCCGGATCAGGCCGCCGATCCGCGTGGCGTCGCCGCCGTCCAGGCGGCTGAGCGCGCGCTCCACGCCCTCGGCCGCGGCCAGCGCGCGCGAACCCAGCGGGGTCAACTCCCAGCCCGCCCCCTCGCGGGAGAGAACCCGCCCGCCCAGCTGCGCCTCGAGGGCGGCGATGCGGCGCGCGACCGTGGTGTGGTTCAGCCCGAGCTGCTGCCCGGCGGCGGTGAACCGGCCGCTGCGCGCCACGGCCAGTAGCACGAGGAGGTCGTCCGCGCTGAGCGGCGGTGCGGGGAAGTGCGCGTCCATCTGTGCAGTTTTGCATAGCCGTAGCCTCTTCCGCCGTGCGCGGCGGTGAACTACCGTGCAGGCATGGCAGCGCAGCGATCCCCGGTTCCAGACACCGACCTCCGGGGGCGCACGGCGCTCGTCACCGGTGCCGGGAGCGGCATCGGCGCCGCATGCGCCCGGGCCCTCGCGCGGGACGGCGCGCACGTGCTGGTGCTCGACCGGGACGCCGAGGCGGCCGCCGCCGTCGCCGCGGAGATCGGCGGTGAAGCGCTGGCCGTCGATCTCGGCGACCTCGACGCGCTGTCGGCGCGGGACTTCGACGCCGACATCCTCGTGAACAATGCGGGCCTGCAGACCGTCGCGCCCATCGTCGAGTTCGATCCGCTGATGTTCCGTCGGATGCTGGACATCATGGTGACGGCGCCGTTCCTGCTCATCCGTGCGGTGCTCCCCGGCATGTACGCGCGCGGATGGGGGCGGATCGTGAACATCGGCTCCGTGCACGGACTGCGCGCGAGCGAGTACAAGTCGGCCTATGTGACCGCCAAGCACGCGCTCGAGGGGCTCTCCAAGGTCACCGCGCTCGAGGGTGGGCCGCGCGGCGTCACGAGCAACTGCATCAACCCCGGCTACGTGAACACGCCGCTCGTCCAGCAGCAGATCGCGGATCAGGCCCGCACGCACGGGATCCCCGAGTCGGACGTGATCGAGAAGGTCATGCTCGTCGAGTCGGCGATCAAGCGCCTGCTCGAGCCCGACGAGGTGGCGGATCTGGCCCGGTGGCTGTGCGGCCCGACCGCGGGATCGGTCACCGGGGCTTCGTACACGATGGACGGCGGATGGAGCGCGCGATGAGTGCCCGCGTCGCACAGGGGGCGGATCCGGCCCTGGCGGTCACGTCCTTCGGCCCCGCATCCGACACCGCCGCGATCCTGGCGATCCACGGCATCACCGCCAACGGCCGATCGTGGGACACCGTCGCCGCTCTCCTGCCGGCTCGGCGCGTCCTCGCTCCCGACCTGCGCGGGCGAGCGCGCAGCAACACGCTGCCCGGGCCGTACGGTCTGCGCCGGCACGCGGAGGACCTCGCCGCCGTGCTGGATGCGGACGGCGGCGGGGCGCGGACGATCATCGGGCACTCGATGGGCGCGTTCGTCGCGGTGGCGCTCGCCGCGGCCCGCCCGGACCTCGTCGCCCGCCTCGTGCTCGTCGACGGCGGGCTCCCCCTCGCTCTGCCGGACGGCGTGAGCGCCGACGACCTCGACATCGCCGCGCTCCTGGGGCCCGCCGCTCAGCGGCTGTCCATGGAGTTCCCGGACGAGGACGCCTATCTCGCCTTCTGGCGCGCCCATCCGGCCTTCGCACGGGACTGGTCGGCGGCAGTCGAGACCTACGCGCGGCACGACCTGGACGGATCCGCCCCGCATCTGCGCTCCTCGACGGCGGCCGCAGCGATGCTGCAGGACGGCGGCGAGCTGTATGGACCGGACTGGTACCTCGACGCGCTGCGCGGACTGCGCATGCCGGTGACCGTGCTGCGCGCGCCGCGTGGCCTGCTCGACGAGGATCCGCTCTACCCGCCGGGGGCGCTCGAGCAGTTCGGCGCGCTCGTGCCGCAGCTGAGGGTCGTCGAGGTCCCCGATGTGAACCACTACACGATCCTGTTCGCCGACCGGGGCGCCGCTCGCGTCGCCGCCGAGGTGGACGCCCGCCCCTGACCGCCCGCTCTCCCGAAGGAGCAATCATGTCCTCCGCCCTGTTCGACGGCGTCACCGCTCGCCGCGTCGAGACCCTGCGCTACACCGCGAACGTGCTCGAGCGCCCCGCCGCGGATCCGGCATCGCCCACCGCCACGGTGGTGCTCGTGCACGGGAACGTGTCGTCCGCGCTGTTCTACCAGCCGACGATGCTCGCCCTCCCGGCCGACGTGCGCGCGCTCGCGATCGATCTGCGCGGCTTCGGCGACAGCGAGACCAGGCCGGTCGACGCGACCCGGGGGCTGCGCGACTTCGCCGACGACGTGCGTGCGGTGCTCGACGCCCTCGATCTCGACGCCGTGCACCTCGTCGGCTGGAGCATGGGCGGCGGGGTGGTGCTGCAGGTCGCCCTGGACGCGCCGGAGCGCGTGCTCTCGCTCACCCTGGAGTCGCCGGTGTCGCCGTACGGCTTCGGCGGCACGCACGGCCCCGACGGCGCGCACAACGACGCCGACGGCGCCGGCACGGGCGGCGGTGGCGCGAACCCCGACTTCGTGGCGCGGCTGGAGTCAGGCGACACCACGGATGAGGCGCAGACCTCGCCGCGCACCGTCTACCGCACTGCGTACGTCGCACACCCCGAGACCCAGACCGCGCACGAGGACCTCTGGGTCGCCTCGATGCTCACCACGAAGACCGGGCTCGACAACTACCCGGGAGATGCCGTCGGATCCGAGAACTGGCCCGGCTTCGCCGCGGGCACGCGTGGCGTGCTCAACACGATGGCGCCGCAGCACCTCGACCTGTCCGGCATCGTCGATCTCGTCGCGAAGCCGCGGATCCTCTGGATCCGCGGGGAGAAGGACGCCATCGTCTCGGACGCCTCGTTCTTCGACCTGAACCAGCTCGGCGCGCTGGGCGTGATCCCGGGCTGGCCCGGCGAGGAGATCGCGCCTGCGCAGCCGATGGTCACCCAGACGCGGGCCGTGCTCGAGCGCTACGCCGCGAACGGCGGGGAGTTCCGCGAGGTCGTCCTGCCCGAGGCCGGACACGCGCCGCATCTCGACGAGGCCGAGGCTTTCGATCGCGAGCTCGCCGCGCACCTCCGGGTGTGAGCCCGCCGCACTCCGGAATCGTCCCTGTTCGCACCCCGGAGGGCGCGGACAAGGACGACGCGGTTCGAGCGGTCATCGCCGGCGGACCGGATCCCCTGCACTGATCAGACGCCGGCGGGGACGGGGGCGGGGTGCGTCGCGGTCCGGTCCTTCGCATCGCGGGCGCCGTCGGCCGTGCCGAGTCGTGCCGCGCGTTCGAGCCACGCCTCGATGCGTGCGGGGGATGCGTCCTTCACGCCGAGCATCCGCGTGGTCCGGACATCCCGGATGCCGCAGAAGCGCATGGTTCCGCGGGCGACATGGGTCTGCCCCGGCAGGCCGGTGATCGGCGTGAAGAACCAGGGCGTGTCCGCCAGCAGCATCAGTCGGCCGTGCGGTGCGCTCAGCAGACCCTCGGGCAGGCCGGACGGGCGATACCGGTACTCCTGTTGCGGGAGCAGGCTCCTGTCGAAGAAGCCCTTGAGCAGCGCGGGAACGGATCCCCACCAGAGCGGAGTCGCGACGACGATCGTCCGCGCGGCGTGCAGCGCCTCCCGCGCATCGACGAGATCGGGCTCGAGCGTCATGCGCTCGCGGTAGCCGAAGCGCAGGATCGGGTCGAAGTCGAGGTCGCGCAGTGCGAGCACGCGCGCATCGCCGTGCGCCTCGGCATAGCTCCGGGCGAGCGCGGCGGTGAGGGAACGGGCGTCGGGGTGGCCGTCGATGACGAGGGCGGCGGACATGCGAACTCCTATCTTGACACTGTCAACTAGCTGGACAGTGTCAAGATAGGAGAGAATGTTGCTCGTGTCAAGTTCACGATCCGGGTACCACCACGGCGACCTCGCGCACGCACTCGAGACCGCCGCGATGCAGCTGCTCGAGGAGAAGCCCGCCCAGGAGATCAGCCTGCGCGAAGTCGCGCGCGCGGCGAACGTGAGCCACAACGCGCCCTACCACCACTTCGCCGAGCGGAACGGCCTGCTCAAGGCGATCGCCGAGCGCAGCATGGCGGGCCTGCTCGCGCTCGTACGGGAGGCGATCGCTGCGAGCCCCGACCCTCGGGCGGCGCTGCACGACGGCGGCGGCGCATACATCCGGTTCGCGGTCGAGCACCCCAACGCCTTCGACGCGATCTACGATCCGACCGTGTGCGTGCCGGGCTCGCCGACCGCGACCATGGCGCCGCTCATCGACGGGCTCGAAGAGGCGCTGGGGGAGGCCGCGCTCGGCGCCGGGATGGACCGGCCCGAGGACGCCGTGGGCCTCTGGGGTCTCGTGCACGGCCTCGGTACGCTCTGCGCCGCCGGGCATTTCCCGGTCGAGGTCGCGCTCGCAGGGTACGCGAGCGCGATCGACCGGATGCTGCCCGCGTCCTCTGTCTGACCGCGGCGGATCGCCCGGCGCATAGGCGGCACCTCGGATCCGCCCGGCCCGCGCCCAGGGTTCGCCCACCGCTCTTCCAGGCGGGTTTTCGTACGGTTGAGGGATGTCCTATTCCGCCCACCGCCCCGGCCGCATGGATTCCCAGGGCCGGATCGCCTTCGACGTCGATGGACAGCCCGACCCCGCGAACCCGTCCGACCCGACCGCGGAGGACCCGTTCATCTTCGTGCGCGACTACACGCCGACCGGATCCGATCCCGCCGCTGCAGAGGCCGTGACCGCCCCGATCGATCCCGTCGTCCCCCCTCGTCCTGCCGCGCCTGAGTCGCTGCCCGAGCCCGAGCCCGAGCCCCGGATCGAGGACCTGTTCCCCGCTGCCGAGGCGCCGGTCGTGGAGCCCGAACCGGCTCTCGTCATGGAGCCCGTCGTCGCGGCCCCCGCGCCGATCGTCGCCAAGCCTCCGAGGCAGCCCAAGCCACCCCGCGTGCCGCGTCCGCAGGGCTGGTTCTGGCGTCGCCTCGCGATCCTCGGCGGCGCCGACGGCGCGATCCTCGATCGTGTGCCCAGCGAGCAGCCGCGCTTCGTGCAGATGTTCTTCGTGCTGGCCGGGACGGCGCTGGTCTCCGCGCTGTCGATGCTGTTCGCCCTCACCACGGGCGTTCAGGTGCTGGTCTGGCTGGCCGTGCCGCTCGCGATCGTCTGGGCGCTGCTGATCTTCAACCTCGACCGCTTCCTCACCTCGACGATGCGGTCCACGCGCAACGTCTGGCGGCTGCTCGGGCTCGCCATCCCGCGCGTGCTGATGGCGGCGATCATCGGGTTCGTCGTGGCCGAGCCGATCGTGCTGCAGGCGTTCCACAACGACATCGCGCGCGAGGTCACCGCGACCAACCTGGTGCAGGCGCAGTCCGATCAGAAGGCCGTGACCAGCGGGCCCGAGAAGAAGGCCCTCGACGCCGCCTCCGCCCGGCTCGCCGACCTGCAGAATCAGGCCTCGACGGGCATCGTGAAGGGCACCTCGAGCGACTCCGCGTCGCAGAAGGCCGCCCAGGACACCGTCACCAAGATCACCGGGCAGATGGCGGACCAGCAGAAGGTCATCGACCAGGCCCGCGCGCTGTACCAGTGCGAACTGACCGGTCAGGGGGCCGGCACGGTGCCCGGTTGCACCGGCGTGCAGGGCGACGGCGCGAGCTCGACCGCCGCGAAGTCGCAGCTCGATCAGGCGCAGCAGACCTATGACGCACTCGCCGCGCAGCTGCGTCAGGCCAACACCGACCTGGAGTCGGCGGACAGCTCGTCGAAGTCGGCGACCTCGGCCTCGGAGACCCAGAACCGCCAGCAGGCGAAGGACCAGATCCCCGCGGCCGAGCAGGCGTACAAGACCGCGCTCGACGCGTACAACGCGCGGGCCGCATCCGTGGCCGGTACGAATGCAGGAGCGGTGGGCCTGCTCAGCCAGATCTCCGCGCTCGACCGGCTCTCCGCGAAGGAGCCCGTGCTGGGCTTCGCACACTGGCTGATCGCCGCGCTGTTCTTCATGATCGAGCTGCTGCCGGTCATCGTGAAGGTGCTGACCAGCTGGGGCGATCCGTCGCTCTACGAGAAGGCCGAGGCGATCGCGAAGCAGGTCGAGCTCGACCGCGTCACGTCGAAGGGCTACCGCGATCGCGCCGCCATCATCGCGGAGGAGGCGAAGCACCGCGCCTTCGCCGACGCGCACGAGGCTGAGACGGCCGCCGCGGGCGACCCGGATCCCGCGCCGGCGGGCGAGACGGAGCCGGTCCCTGCCGCGCCCGCTGTCGCCACCCCCGCGGTCGCGGTCGATGCCGCGCCGGCGCCGCGCGCCGCACCGACCCCGGCCGTGCCGTCCGGCGCGCCCTCGTGGCCGGTGCCCGCCCATCCCGGCGTCGGATCCGCGCATCCCGCTCCGGCCTCCGCGCACCCGGCCCCGTCCTCGGCGCACCCCACCTCGCCCGAGGCCGCCAGGATCTGAGCAGACGTGAAAGGGCCCCCTCCGAGCGGATCGGAGGGGGCCCTTTCGTGTCCGCTACTCCTTGACGGATCCCGCGGTCAGGCCCGCCACGATCCAGCGGCTGGCGACGGCGAAGAGCACCATCGTCGGGAGGATCGTGAGCACCGCGGCGGCCGACATCGAGCCCCAGTCCACGTTGAACGTGGAGATGAAGCTGTTCAGCGCGGCCGGGATCGTGCGGTTCTCCTCCGACTGCATGAGCACGACCGAGAGGAACAGCTCGTTCCAGCAGTTCACGAAGTTGAAGATGAACGCGGCGATGATGCCCGGGGTCATGACCGGCACGAGGATCCGGAACAGCGCGCCGAGCCGCGAGCAGCCGTCGATCATCGCCGACTCCTCGAGGGCGTCCGGGACGTTCTCGAAGAAGCCGCGCAGCATCACCGTCGAGAACGGGATGCACACCGCGATGTAGACGAGGATCAGTCCGGGCTTGCTGTCCACGAGCCCCAGGTCGGTCATCATCGTGTAGAGCGGGCCGAGCGCGATGAACGCGGGGATCATCTGGGTCAGCAGGAACGCGATGAGCACCGCGCCCTTGCCGCGGAACTCGAACCGCGAGATCACGTAGGAGCTGAGCAGCGCGATGAGCGTCGACGTGGCGCCGGCGATCAGGGCGACGACCGCCGAGTTCGCCAAAAACACCCCGAAGTTCGCGTCGGAGAAGAGCTTCGCGTAGTTCTGCACCGAGGGCTCGGACGGCCAGTACTCGATCGGAAAGCGGTTCACGGTCTGCGGCGACTTGAACGAGGTCAGCACGATCCAGTACAGCGGGAACAGGGTGATCAGCAGCCAGAGCGCGAGCCCGACCACCTTGACGACGCCGCCGGCGGTGACCCGGGAGCGGGAGGAGCGCACCGGGCGCGACGAGCCGGTGCGCCCGGTCGTGAGGGTCATGGTGGCGGTCATCGGCTGGCCTTCCGCATCGCGAAGAGGTAGAACGCGCAGAACACGAACAGCACCGCGACGACGATGAGACCGAGTGCGCTCGCCGTGCCGTAGTTGCCCTGCTGCGTGAAGTTGATCATCCAGGTCGTGATGATGTGAGTGCGGTTCGCCGGGCCTCCGCCCGTCATCGCCCAGATGATGTCGGGGAAGTTGAAGATCCAGATCACCCGCAGCAGCACCGTGAGGAACAGCGTCGTGGAGATGTACGGGATCACGATCGAGAACAGCTGGCGCACCTTGCCGGCTCCGTCCAGGCTCGCGGCTTCGAGCACCTCCTCCGGCACGGACTGCAGGGCGGCGAGGATCATGATCGCGAAGAACGTCACGCCGTACCAGATGTTCGCGACGATCACCGCGAACATCGCGAGCTTGGGGTCCGCGAGCCAGGGCAGGGGCGCCGAGATGACGTGCGCCTTCATGAGCAGGTCGTTGATCACGCCGAACTCGGCGTTGAACATCCAGCGGAACAGCATCCCGATGAGGAACCCGGAGACGGCCCAGGGGAAGAAGACGAGCGCCTGGTAGACGCCGCGGAAGCGGAACCGCTGACGCAGGGCCAGCGCGATGAGGAAGCCGATCACGAACTGCGGGACGAGGGATCCGATCACCCACAGCACGGTGTTGCCCGCGACGGTCGGGAACACCGGATCCGAGAGGACCTTCGCGAAGTTCTCGAAGCCGACGAAGGGCGTCGAGGTGAGATCCCAGAGGTTGTAGTCCAGGAACGCCATGCGCGCGCCCTGGAGCATCGGCAGGTAGGTGAACCAGCACACGAAGACGATCGCGGGCGCGAGGAAGGCGAGGATCGTGAACGCGTGCCGGGCGCGGAACGTGGTGCGACGGCGCCCGGCGCCCGCCGGGGCGGGCCGCGCTGGATCGGGCCGAGCGGCCCGGCCGGCGGAGCCGACCGGGCGCTCGGTGGCGGAGGTCGAGGTCACGCCATCAGCCCTTCTTGTACTTGTCAGTCCAGTACTGGTCCCACGAGGTGAGCAGTTCCTTCGTGGTCATGTTGCCGAGCAGCACGCTCTGCACGTCCTGGTCGGACTTCTGGATCCACTCCGTCCACCACGAGACCCCGCGGGGCTGCTGCACGTTGACGTAGGTGTCGGGGTGCTCGGTCATGGTGACGTAGCTCGTCCACGGGCCGGTCGAGTAGAACGGGTCCTTGGCGGCCGCGGCGATGATCGGGACGAGGCTGTTCTTCTGCGCGAACGTGGTGGCCGGCTTCGCCGAGGACAGGTACTCGACGAGCTTGACGGCCGCGTCCTTGTGCGCGCTCGACTGCGCGACGCCCCAGCCGGCGACGGCCAGCGGCTGCGCCGCCTTGCCGCTCGGGCCGGTCAGCAGCGGCGCGGTGTTCCACTGGTCCTGCTTCAGGCTCGACGCCGAGACCGTGGCGATGACCTCGGGATCCTGCAGCAGGAACGCGGTCGTGCCGTTCGTGAAGCCCGCCACCATCTCGGGGTAGCCCCACGACACGGCCGACGGCGGAGAGGCCTTCTTGAAGAGGGCGAAGTAGTCGTCGACGCCCTTCTGCGCGTCAGGCGAGGAGAAGATCGTCTTGCCGTCCTTGAGCAGGAACGCGTTCGACGTGTCGAGGTCGTCGATCGTGTACGCCTCGATCGCGGCGACGACGTTCGAGTTGGCGTTCTTGCCTCCGCGGAACGCGTAGCCGTACTGGTTCTTCTCCGGATCCTGGATCTTCGAGGCCTGGTCGAGCAGGTCCTTCCAGGACTTCGGCGGCCCGTCGAAGCCCGCGGACTTCACGAGATCGGTGCGGTAGAAGAGCGAGAGGCCGTAGAAGCCGTAGGGGACGAACCAGGTCTTGCCATCGGAGACGCCGGCCTTCTTGGCGTTGTCGGTGAGCGCGCTCCAGCCGTCCCAGCTCTTCAGGTCGGCGGTCATGTCGTACAGCCAGTGGTTGTTGGCGAACGGCCCGACCGTGATGTCGCGCGTCTCCAGCACGTCGATGCCCTTGCCGGACTGCAGCATCTGCTGAATCGTGGTGTCGGCCTGCTCGGTCGGTGGCGAGACCAGCTTGACGGTGATGTTCGGGTTGGCCTTCTGGAAGTCGTCCAGCAGGCCGCGGATGAGCTTGGTGCGGTCGGGGTTGGTCAGGCTCTCCACCATCTGGAGGGTGACCTTGCCGTCGGCGGATCCGCTTCCGCTCGATGCTGCGCCGGAGCAGGCGCTGAGCGCGAGGAGGGCGACGATGCCCACCCCGGCGATCGAGGCGAATCGAGTGCGCTTCACCATAGGGCTTCCTTTCGTTGGGGGTGTTGCAGGAGGGTGCAGGGAAGGAGGAAGGGCGGGTCAGTGCCTGGCGAGCTCGAGGATCCGCGGCACGCAGCGCTCGGCGAAGGCCTCGAAGTCGGCGGCCTCGGTGTAGAGGTGCGCGGACAGGCGGAAGTAGCCGGAGCCGGCGAAGCTCGTGAAGGCGGTCTCCACGCCGACTTCGTCGAACAGGCGCATGCGCAGGTCGTCGGCCTCCTCACGGGTCCGGCCGATGCCGAGCGGCAACCGGATCAGGCGCATCGAGGGCACCGACATCGGCAGCTCGACCAGGGCCGGCTCGTCGGCGGCGCGCTCGAAGGCGGCCGCGATGAGCCGCGCGCCCGCGTCGGCGATCCCGGAGATGGTGTCGCGCGTGCGCGCCCAGCCGTGCTCGCGCTCGATGAACGAGATCGCGGCAGGGGTGGCGAGGTAGGTCGTGGCATCGATCGTGCCCTGGGTGTCGAAGCGCACGGGGTACGCGTCCGTCGCGGCCCAGGAGTCGATGAGGGGCCAGAGCTCGTCGCGGTCCGGGGCCTGGGTCACGAGCAGGGCGGATCCGCGAGGAGCACACGGCCACTTGTGCAGGTTGCCGAACCACCAGTCGCCGCCGCCCGCGACCGCCGCGTCGGGGATCAGGCCGGGGGCGTGGGCGCCGTCGACGAGGACGCGCACGCCGCGCTCGTGTGCGAGGGCGGTGATCTCGGCCGTGGGGAAGCGGCGGGCCGTGGAGGACGTGATCTGGTCGACCACGATGAGGCGCGTGCGCGGTCCGATCTCCTCGGCGAAGCGGGCGACGACGGTCTCCGCATCGTCCAGCAGGCCGAGCGCGACCGTGCGCAGGCGGGCGCCGAACCGGCGGGCCAGTCGTGCCGCGCCCATGGTGACCGCACCGTAGCCGTGGTCCGTGACGAGGATCTCGTCATCCCGATCCAGCTGCAGGGCGTTGTAGACGACCGTGGCCGCGGCGGAAGCGTTCGGTACGAAGGCGGTGTCGGCGGGATCGGCGCCGACGAACGGCGCGACCTCGGCGCGGGCGGCCTGGACCTTTTCCGCGATCCGCGGGAACCAGCCGATCGGGCTGAGATCGGCCTCCCGGCGCAGCGCGTCCTGCAGAGCGACGACCTCGCTCGGGACCGCGCCGAAAGATCCGTGGTTCAGATGCACGATCGCCGGGTCGAGCGGCCACGCGTCGCGGGCGCGCTCGAAGGTGGCCAGGCGCACGGGTGAGGTGCGGACGGTCGTGTCGGCTTCGGGCATGGTGTGCGCGGATCCTTACGGTGAGAGCGTGGTCAACTTGTCGCACAACTTTGGCATGAAACCCGGGAGAATGCCACTGTTACGATCTTGTTTCCGCATAGTCGTAGAACAACTATCCCTCGAAGGTGCGAAACGGCACACTCGAGGGAGCACATCGAAGGAGGAGCATGAGCGCTCGGGAGACCGCCCTGCACGGATTGCGCGCGCTCATCGCCGACGGCGAGCTGAAGCCGGGCGACAAGCTGCCGAGCGAGGGCGAGCTCGGCGAGCAGCTCGGCGTGTCCCGCGGGTCGGTGCGCGAGGCGATCCGCATGCTCTCCGCGCTCGGTGTGCTGGAGACCCGGCACGGATCGGGCAGCTATGTGAGCAGCCTGCGGCCCGCCGACCTCATCCGCGGCCTGTCGCTGACCGTCGACGTGCTGCCCCTGGACGCGATCCTGGAGCTCGTCGAGATCCGCCGCCCGCTGGAGGCGCACGCGGCGTCGATCGCGGCGGCGCGGGCGGATGACGGGATGCTCGCGGAGCTGTCCGACCTCGTCGAGCGGATCGCGGACTGTCCCGACCACGACGAGGCGTCGCGACTGGACCACCAGTTCCACATGCGCATCGCCGAGCTCGCCGGCAACGCGGCGCTCACGAGTCTCCTCGAGGTGCTGCGCTCGCGCACCCGGCAGTACCGGATCTTCGACGACGCCGATGCGGCGCAGCTCAAGATCCTCTCCGACGCGGGGCACCGTGCGATCGCGCGCGGGCTGGTCGCGCGCGATCCTGCCGCGGCGTCGGCGGCGGCCGCAGGGCATGTCGCCCAGACCGAGTACTGGCTGCGCAAGCAGATGTCGGAGTGACCTCGTGAGGGTGACGGACGCCCGGGAGGCGCCTCGCGTGTGACCTCCTGAGGCGGATCCGGCCCGGACTGTGTCCGGTCACGCCTACGCTGGAGCCATGGTCAACTACCGATACCTGGGCAACAGCGGTCTGAAGGTCTCTGAGATCACCTACGGCAACTGGGTCACGCACGCCTCGCAGGTCGAGGACGACGCCGCGGTCAAGACGGTGCACGCGGCGCTGGACGCCGGCATCACGACGTTCGACACCGCCGACACCTACGCGAACACGGCCGCCGAGGTCGTGCTGGGCAAGGCGCTCGAGGGGCAGCGTCGCGAGAGCCTGGAGATCTTCACCAAGGTCTACTTCCCGACCGGTCCCAAGGGCCCCAACGACACCGGCCTCAGCCGCAAGCACATCCTCGAGTCGATCAACGGATCCCTGAAGCGCCTCGGCACCGACTACGTCGACCTGTACCAGGCGCACCGCTTCGACTATGAGACCCCGCTGGAGGAGACGTTCCAGGCGTTCGCCGACGTCGTCCGCCAGGGCAAGGCGCTGTACATCGGCGTCTCCGAGTGGACCGCGGAGCAGCTCCGTGAGGGCCACGCCCTGGCGAAGCAGCTGGGTGTGCAGCTCATCTCGAACCAGCCGCAGTACTCGATGCTGCACCGCGTGATCGAGGGCAAGGTCGTGCCGGCCTCGGAGGAGCTGGGGATCTCGCAGATCGTCTGGTCGCCGATGGCGCAGGGCGTGCTGAGCGGCAAGTACCTGCCCGGCCAGCCGGTGCCGGAGGGCTCGCGCGCGACGGATCCGCACTCGGGCGCGCATTTCATCCAGCGCCTCCTGCAGGACGACATCCTCATGGCCGTGCAGCGGCTGAAGCCGATCGCCGCGGCGGCCGGTCTGACGATGCCGCAGCTCGCGATCGCGTGGGTGCTGCAGAACAAGAACGTGGCGGCCGCCCTCGTCGGAGCGTCCCGCCCCGAGCAGCTGGCCGACACCGTCAAGGCGTCCGGCGTCGTGCTCGACGCCGACACCCTCGCCGCGATCGACGGGGCCCTGGCGGGCGTCGTGAACGACGACCCCCAGGACACCTACGAGGTGTCTCCGAAGGAGCGCCTGGTCTGACGCGACCCCCCACGGGGCGTTGAGCCAGGAACGGCGCGATGCGGTGGCCCCGACGAGGTCGTTGAGCGAGGGCCGGCGCAGCCGGACCGAGACGGAACGCGGCGCCCTCGCGGGGTGCCGCGTTTCGTCTCGGTCGCCTTCGGACTCCTCGCTCGACGACCCTGGGGGAGGGCGTGCCGGGTCGTGCCGTCATCCGGGGTGCGGGCGGGCCCCGGATTCAGCCTGAAGACGGTTCGGTGTGCGCGGACTCAGCCGACGGTGATGTCGACCTGCAGGTCGTGCGCGATCCGCTCCAGCGCGGAACGCAGCGCATCCGGATCCGCATCCGCCGGCACGCGTGCGACGACCGACGCCTCGAACAGACGCCCGCCCGCCATCGCGGCGTCGCGGGTCTCGGTGGTCATGCTCTCGATGCTCAGGGCATGCTCGTTGAGCACGCCGGAGATCTCGCGCACGATGCCCGCCCGGTCGTTGCCGAGCACCCGGATCGACAGCTCCTGCGCGGCCGCGGCCGATCCGGATCCGGATCCGGGATGCACCGCGATCGTGAGCAGTCCCTCCAGGCCGCTGAGCGACGCGCGCAGCTCCTCGACCCGCTCGACGGGGACCGACACCTGGACCACGCCCGCGAACGTGCCCTCCAGCTCGGCGAGTCGGCTGTTCTCCCAGTTGCCGCCGTGCTCGTCGACGATGTGCGCGACGGTCGCGACGAGACCGGGACGATCGGATCCGACGAGAGTGAGGATGAGCGTGGTCATGCCGCCAGCGTAGGCGAGCACGCCCTCTGACCGCGAGACCGAACCTCCGTCCCGAGACCGACGATAAGAACGTCGGCTTCGGGACGCGAGTTCGGTCTCGCGGTCAGAGGTAGGGCCGCGGAGGCCGCGGAGACCACGAGGCCACCAGGGGCGCGGGCGTCCGGGGCGCGCGCGGACGCGGTGGCTCAGCCCTCGGTCCACTCGCCGGTCGTGAGGAAGTGCTCCAGGCGTGCGCGGTGCGGGGCGAGGTCCCACCCCTTCGAGGCCACCCAGTCGTCGGAGTAGTACGTGTCGAGGTAGCGGGCGCCGCCGTCGCAGATGAGGGTGACCACGCTGCCGCGCTCGCCGTCGCGCAGCATACGGGCGATGAGCTGGAACGCGCCGACGAGGTTCGTGCCGGTGGATCCGCCCGCCCAGTGCAGGGTGCGCTGCTTGAGCAGCCGGATCGCGGCGATCGACGCGGCGTCCGGCACGGGGATCATCTCGTCGATCACGCCGGGCACGAACGACGGCTCGACGCGCGGGCGCCCGATGCCCTCGATCCGGCTCGGTGTGCCGGTCGTGAACGACGGATCGCCGTTGCGCCAGCCGCCGTAGAAGGCCGAGCCCTCGGGATCCACGACGGCGATGCGGGTGTCGTGGCGGCGGTAGCGCACGTAGCGGCCGAACGTCGCGCTCGTCCCCCCGGTGCCCGCGCCGACGACGATCCAGCTGGGGATGGGGTGCCGCTCGCGGCTCAGCTGGCTGAACACGCTCTCGGCGATGTTGTTGTTGCCGCGCCAGTCGGTCGCGCGCTCGGCGTAGGTGAACTGGTCGAGGTAGTGGCCGCCGCATTCGGAGGCGAGGCGCTCGGCCTCGGCGTACATCGCGGCGCCGGAGTCGACGAAATGGCAGCGCCCGCCGTAGAACTCGATGAGGTCGATCTTCTCCTGGCTGGTCGAGCGCGGCACGACCGTCACGAACGGCAGCCCCAGCATCCGTGCGAAGTAGGCCTCGGACACGGCGGTGGATCCGCTCGAGGCCTCGACCAGCGTCGTGCCCTCGTGGATGCGGCCGTTCACCAGCCCGTACAGGATCAGCGACCGTGCGAGCCGGTGCTTCAAGGATCCGGTCGGGTGCACCGACTCGTCCTTGAGGTAGAGGTCGATGCCCCACTCCGCCGGCAGCGGGAACACATGCAGGTGGGTGTCGGCGCTGCGGTTCCCGTCCGCCTCGAGCAGTGCGATGGCGGATCCGGTCCAGTCGGAGGTCATGTCAACGAGGGTAGCCGGGCGCTCCGGCCCGTGTGGCCCTTGCGCCGCGCTCCCCGAGGCGTGCGGGACGTCGACGCCGGAGGCCAATTACAGATCGATGCTTGATAGTCGATTATCGATTGCAGTAGTGTCTCGTTCAGTCGCGATGACTCGGGGGAGCGGGCCCGGCCCCTGGAACGGAGCGACGACGCAGTCCCCTCCCCAGACAGGCACCGCCCCAGATTTCGGAGACGCGATGAAGCGTGCACTGACGACACTCGCCCTGGCCGCTCTGCTCGGCACCCTCCTCGCCGCCGGCGGCACGGTCGCCGCCGCGGCGGCCGACGAGGGCGCCCTCTACGTCGCGCCCGGCGGCGATGACGCCGCCTCCGGCGCGATCGATGCACCCCTGGCCACCCTCGAGGGTGCGCGGGACCGGATCCGCGCGCTGAAGGGATCCGGATCCCTCTCCGCCGGGGGCACGACGGTGTACCTGCGCCAGGGCATCTACCAGCGCGATGCGTCGTTCCAGCTCGACGCGCAGGACTCCGGCACCGCCGACGCGCCCATCACCTACCGGTCGTACCCGGGTGAGCGCGCCACGCTGAGCGGCGGACGGACGCTGCCCAAGGGCGACTTCACAGGCGTGACCGACCAGTCGGTGCGCGATCGCATCATCGACCCGGCGGCGCGCGACATCGTGCAGCAGGTCGACCTGCGCGCGCTCGGCCTCACCGACTACGGGCAGCTGAGCCGGCACGGCTACTGGAAGGCCAATGACGTCAGCACGACGCCGCCCATGGAGCTCTACATCGAAGGGCAGGGCATGACCCTCGCCCGCTGGCCCAACGCCGGTGCGGTCAAGCCCACCGTGCAGATGGGCGACATCATCGATCCGGGTCCGACCCGCAAGGACGCCGACCTGCAGGACCGTGGCGGCACGTTCACCTACGGATACGACCGCCCGAAGTACTGGACTCAGGCCGACGACGTGTGGCTCGACGGCATCTTCGGGTACAGCTGGGAGTGGTCGTACAACAAGATCCAGTCGATCGACACGGAGAAGAAGACGATCACGCTGCGCTACGGAGAGATGAGCGGGATCATGAAGAGCTGGTTCCCCGATTTCCACTTCGCGCAGAACCTGCTCGAAGAGCTCGACGCCCCCGGCGAGTACTACATCGACCGCGACAAGGGTGTGCTGTATCTCATGCCGAACGCCGCCTTCACGGCCGGCCGCGGAGACATCACCGTGACGACGCTGAAGGATCCGATGCTGCGCACGGACGGTGCGTCGTATGTCACGTTCGACGACATCGCCATGGAGTACGGTCGTGCCACGGCGGCCGTCATCCTGGGCGGCTCGCATGTCACGGTCTCGCACGCCGACATCCGCAACTTCACCGACGGCGGCGTGCTCATCAACTCGCCCGGACGCTACACCTATGACGGCATCCCGGTGAACCGCGGCGGCACCGACCACGCCGTGACCGACAGCAGGCTCACCCACGTCGGCGGCATCGGCGTCGTGCTGCAGGGCGGCGACAAGACAACGCTCGCCCCGGGCCGCAACCGCGTGGAGAACTCCGAGATCGCCGACTTCGCCTACTACCACAAGGCCTACAACCCCGGAGTGATGTTCGACGGGGTCGGCAACATCGCGAAGAACAACAAGATCCACGACGCCCCGCATCCGGGGATCATCGTGTACGGCAACGACCACCTGTTCGAGCGCAACGAGGTCTACGACGTCTGCAAGCAGTTCCACGATCTCGGCGCGATCTACATGAACTCCGGTCAGACCCCGCAGCAGCGCGGTCACGTGTTCACCGAGAACTACTTCCACGACATCGGGGTCGGCATGGCCGGCGTCGAGGGGATCTACGCCGACAACTTCACGTGGGACCTCACCATCACGAAGAACATCTTCGTGAACATGGGCAACTCGGGCATCAAGAGCGGATCCGCCGACTACATCGAGGCGCGCAACAACATCTTCATCGACAACCTCGTGCCCTACGACAACTACGAGCAGTGGATGGGGAACCAGGAGGGCAACGTCGTGGACCGCGACTACATGCCCGCCTGGAAGAAGGTGTTCGCCGACAACAACGATTTCGTCGGAACGCCGTATCTGGAGAAGTACCCCGAGCTGGGCCACTTCTTCCAGGACGACCACTACTTCCCGAACCACAGCACGTTCGCCCAGAACGTGGTGTGGAACCCGAACCGCAAGCCCTCCGGTCTCAACGCCCAGGGCGCCAAGGACGGCAAGAACCTGCTGAACTACGACAGCAACGTGGTGGCGACGGCGGATCCGGGCTTCGTCGACGCGGCGAAGGGCGACTACCGGCTCAAGCCGGATGCCGCGGTGTTCTCGCAGATTCCCGGATTCCAGGCCATCGCGTTCGACAAGATCGGCGTGCAGGGCCGGATCGGGCAGTCCGGGTCTTCCGACAAGGTGGCGCTCGAGGGCATCGCCTTCCAGAGCGGCACGGTGCGGGTCGACGTCGGACACGACCTGCGCGCGGCCGCGGTGCCGCTCCCGTGGAACGCGGCCGATGCGATGCTCACCTACGCTTCCGCGGACCCGGCGATCGCGACGGTCTCCGCCGACGGCACCATCTCCGGCGCCGCTCCGGGTGCGACGACGGTCACCGCGACCGCCGCGTCGAACCCTGCGCTCACGGCCACGATCGCGGTGACGGTCGACGAGGGCGACGGCGTGCTGCACTTCACCGACTTCGAGTCGGGATCGAACGGCTGGCCGACGGATCCGAACCGCAAGGTCGTCGACGACGGCACCGGCGACCACGTGTACCGGATCGTCAAGGGTGCGAACGCCGTGCTCCCGCGTGACTTCACCTCGTTCGTACTCGACCTCGACGTCACCACTCCGGCCGGCCCCGCGGCCACCGGCTCCGGCCTGGTGATCTACGACCGCAACGGCAAGGGCGGCGGATACATCCGCTACCGCAACGCGGCCGCCGGGCCCACGTGGACCGTCTTCGACGACGGCTGGAAGGCCGTCGCCGAGAAGGTGCTCCCGGTCGATCAGGCGCTGCCCGACGGCAGGACGTCGCACGTGCGGATCGCGGTGCAGGATGGACGCGTCAGGATCTCCGTGGGTGGAAAGCTCGTACTCGACGGCGCGGACCCCGCGCCGGGGGCGGCAGGACGCGTCGGCTTCTACGTCGAGGGCTACCCCTCGCTGGATCTCGACGACATCGGCTTCTCGATCTCCGCCGTGCCCGTGACGGGTGTGACCGTCGACGCCTCAGCGGTGTCGATGAACGTGGGCGAACGACGGTCGGTCGCCGCGAAGATCGCGCCGGAGGATGCGAGCGACCTGCGGGTGGCGTGGACGAGCGCCGACGCCGCCGTCGCGACGGTCGATGCCGCAGGGCGGATCACCGCGGTCGGCGCCGGATCCACCACGATCACGGCCGCCAGCGTGGCCGAACCGACGGCGACCGCCGCCGTCGCCGTGACCGTGGTCGACGCGACGTATCCGACTGTGCGTCTCGACGCGCAGCTGACCGACGGCGCGAACTGGAGCGCGTCCGACGCGATCTCGGTCGGCGACACGGGCGTGACGATCAGCGGACAGGGCGTGCACGGCTACAAGGCCGAACGCTTCGGCGACGGTCTGCTGCAGTTCGACGCCGACTTCGGCGCCTTCGACGGCGGCTGGTACGGATTCCAGGTTCGCTCCGACCAGACCGGGATTCCGGCCTGGCAGAACTCCAACACCGGCTACCTCGTGATCGTCAAGGAGGACACGTTCGAGTTCCAGAGCTGGTCGCCCGGCCAGACCATGCTCGACGTCATCCCGAACACCGTGATCGCGCCGAACAGCACGCACCGCATCGAGGTGGGCGCCGTGAAGGAGGCCGGCGGCACCCGGGTGGTGCTGCGGGTGGACGGGAAGACGGTGTGGAACACCCTCGACGCACGGCAGAACCTGCGCATCGGGGCGGACGGGTTCTTCAACCTCTATCACTACGCGAAGACCAACAGCCTGATGGTGCGCCCCACCCCGCCGCCGGCGACGGTCACGGGCATCTGCTGGGCCGCGGACGCGGATCCGAAGACTCGCTACGTGGTCGGCGACGACCTCGACGTCACCGGGATGGTCGTGGGCGTGCGTTGGAGCGATGGCGCGCTCACGAGCGCGCAGGTCGCGGCGGATATGGTGAGCGGATTCGACAGTCGCAAGGTGCATCCGCGCCAGACGCTGACGATCTCCTATTTGGGCCAGACCACGACGCTCGACATCTCGGTGCGGCCGAAGATCAAGCAGGACGAGGAAGAGGTGCCGCGATGCGCGTGACGTTCATCGGAGACTCGATCACGGATGCGGGGCGCGACCGCGCCGATCACGGATCCTTCGGCGACGGCTATGTGTCGCTGCTCGCGCCCGGACTGATCGCGGGTGGTGCCACGGTGCGCAACCTGGGTATCGCCGGCAACCGCGTCGCGGACCTCGCGGCGCGGTGGGATGCCGAGCTGATGCCGACCGCGCCCGAGCTGCTGACGGTGTTCGTCGGGGTGAACGAGATGCTGCGCCGCTATGACAGCGCTGACCCGACTCCGACCGAGCGGTACGCGGCGACGTATCGGCGGTTGCTCGACGCCGTCATGGCCGCGCACGAGCCGCGGCTGATCCTGATGGAGCCGTTCTTCCTGCCGCCCGCGCAGGAGCAGCGCGCGTGGCGGGACGACCTCGACGAGAAGCGTGCCGTCGTGGCGGAGATCGCAGGGGAGTTCGGTGCGGCGTTCGTGCCGCTGGACGGCGTCTTCGCGGCGGCCGCGCGCGACCGGGCGCCGGCCGAGCTGGCTCCTGACGGGGTGCACCCCACGCCCGTCGGATCCCGCCTGATCGCGGACGCATGGACGGCCGCGTCCATCATTAGCGATAGTCGATAACGGATCTAGAATGAGCAGCATGACGGATGCGCTGGCCTCGACGAACCTGCAGCGAGGGCTGCTGTCGGATCAGATCTACGCGATGATCAAGGCGATGATCAAGGAGTCCACGCTGGCTCCCGGCGAGCAGCTGGTGGAGTCGCAGTTGGCGCGTCAGCTCCAAGTCAGTCAGGCGCCGGTGCGCGACGCCCTGAAGCGGCTCGCGCACGAGGGGCTGGTGTCGCAGGTGCGGCACCTGGGCAGCTTCGTGGCGAGTTACTCGCCGGAAGAGGCGGCCCAGGCCAAGATCGCTCGCGTCGAGCTGGAGGCGCTCGCCGGACGGCTCGCCTGCGGAGCCCTCGACGACGAGCGACGGGGTGCGCTCATCGAACTCATCGACCAGATGCACGCCGCCGCCGAGTCGTCGGATCTGTCGGGCTTCCGCGAGCTCGACTTCGTGTTCCATCGCACGGTGATCGAGGCGAGCGGCAACGTCTACCTGCCGCGCATGTGGGATCTGCTCGAGCCGAGCCTCCGCGTGATGCACGTACTCGGCGACCCGGCCTTCACCGGCGACTGGCACGAGGTCGCGGACTGGCACAAGGGCCTGCTCGACGTGCTCGACGGAGGCGACGCGGAGGCCGCGTCGGCGCTGTTCCGCGCGCACGCGGCCGGCACGCTCCTGAGCGACTGAGCGCCCCGCGTCCCGGCGCGGCGTCAGAGCCGGTACAGCCGGGCGGCGGAGCCCGACCAGAACGCCTCAGCGTCGGCGGCGGCGAGGGCGGGAAGCGCCTCGGCGATGCGCTCTGCGACATCGGCGTACGGGGTGTGCCGCGCCGAGATCGGCCAGTCGCTGCCGTGCATCAGGCGGTCGGCGCCGAAGGCGTCGACGGCTGCGGAGAGGATCCGCGCCAGTTCTGCCTGCGACAGGTCGGGGTGCACCAGGCCCGAGGTCTTGGCGTGCGCGTTCGGCTCGGCGGCCAGGGCGGCGAGGTCGGCGAACCAGGGCCGATCCGCTTCCGCCGTCCCGAGCCCCAGATGACATGCCACGAATGCGGTGGCGGGGTGCCGATGCGCGAGCGCCGTCGCGCCCCGCAGCTGCTCAGGCCGCAGCAGCAGCTCCACCACGAGTCCGGCGTCGCCCGCCGCCGTGGCGAGATCGTCGAGGCCGGCGACGTCGGAGAGGTCGGCGGCGAACTGCGGGACGGCCGCGCGGATCCCGGCGACGGTGGTGCGGGTGGTGTCGGGGTCCGCCGGGAGGACATCCGGCACGGCCGCGGTCAGGCCGAGCGGTCGGCGCGGTGCCGGCTCGTACTGCAGCACCACCCGGTGCACGAGCGGGTCCGTCGCGGCGATCGCGGTCAGCCAGCGGGCCTCGGCGACGGAGTCCGCGGCCTGTACGGCGACCGCGCCCGCGACGCCCGCCGCGCGCAGCAGTGCGCCCAGCGCGTCTGGCAGTGCGCGCCGGGGCAGGCTCAGATCGTCGCGGAACCACGGGATCGGCACGGCGTCGACGTCCCACAGGTGCACGTGCGCGTCGAGGATCCGCATCAGCGTCCGGAGGACGGCGCCGGAGAAGCTGCCCCGAGGGGCGAAGTCCCGGTGCGCGAGGGTGCAGCCGGAGACAGGGCGATCCGGTCCAGCTCCAGCCACAGCTCCTCGGGGATCGCGACGTCGCGGCCGCGGGCGAACGCGTGCACCTCGGCCGGCGTGCGTGCGCCGATCACGACGGCCTCGGCGCCGCGACCCAGCGGGAACCGCGCGGCGGCCGTCGCCAGTTCCACCCCGTGCGCGCGGCAGGCGTCCTGCAGCGCGAGGGCGCGCGCGACGAGAGCCGGTGGTGCGGGCCTGTACTCGTAGTACGGCGCGGTCTCGGGCGCGACCAGGATCCCGGTGTTGTAGACACCCGCGGCGATGACGCCGATCCCGCGCTCGTCGGCGAGGGGCATGAGCTCCTCCTCCGCCGTGCGGTCGAGCAGGGTGAGTCGCCCCGCCTCCATGATCACGTCGACCGGCGCCTCGGCCGTGAAGCGGAGCAGGGGCGGCAACTTGCCGAGCCCGACGCCGATCGCCCGCACGACCCCCTGCTCGCGCAGCTCCGCGAGCGCGGTCATCGCCCCGTCGAGGCCGGCCTCGACGTCGAGCGGGTCATGCAGGTGCAGCAGGTCGATCCGGTCGGTGCGCAGGCGCTCGAGGCTCGCGTCGAGGCTGCGCAGCACGCCGTCGCGGCTGAGGTCGGCGACCGTGTCCTGGCCGGTCGCGGATCCGGGAACCGGATCCCCGGATGCGTCGACGATCCGCCGGCCGACCTTGGTCGCGATCACGTAGGCGTCCCGCGGCACGCCCTCGAGCGCCACCCCGAGTCGCCGCTCGCTCTCCCCGGCGCCGTAGTGCGGCGCCGTGTCGAAGTAGCGCACGCCGTCGTCGAGCGCCGCGCGCACCGTCGCGACGGCGTCGTCGTCGGCGACCGGCGTGTAGAGGTTGCCGATCGGGGCGCAGCCGAGCCCCAGATCGTCGCGCAGCGGGACGCCGCGGACGGGGGTCGGGTTCAGCGGACGGAGCTCTGCACGGAACGCCATGCCTCGTACTCCTCGCGGGTGTCGGGGGTGAGCGGGTAGTAGTCGCTCAGCCGGGCGCCCTCGTCGAGACGCGTGCGGCTGAACACCTCCCACTCCTCATGATCGCGCGCCGAGTCGATCACCTGGCGGGCCATCGCCTGCGGCACGACCACCGGCCCGTCGTCGTCGGCGACGACGAGGTCCCCGGGCATGCACAGCGCGCCGCCGACGGCCACCGGCACGTCGTACGCCCACGGCACCAGCTCCGACTGGGAGGCGTAATGCGGCGTCGTGCCCGTGGACCAGACCGGGATGCCGAGCTCCCGGATGCGTCCCGCGTCCCGGATCCGCCCGTCCACGACGATCCCCGCGCCGCCCTTGCGCGCGAAGTAGCGCGCGAGGATGTCGCCGATGCAGCCCGAGAAGCGGCTGCCGTAGGCCTGGATCACGAGCACGTCGCCCGGCTGCACGGCCTCCAGCACGTGCCAGAGCGCGGTGTGCCGCTCGGCGTACTCCTGCCCCTGCCCGGATGCCATGTCCTCGCGCTGCGGCATGAACTGCAGGGTGAGGGCGGATCCGACCACACGGCTGCCGGCCGTCAGCGGCTCGGGGCCGTCGATGTAGCTGTGCCGGATGCCCAGGCCGTGCAGCTTGGCGCACGCGGTGGCCGAGGAGACGCCGCCGAGGTCGTCGACGAGGCCGCGGGGCGGGCGGGCGTAGGCGCCGCCGCGTACGGGCAGGGCGAAATCGGGGCGGATCAGGTCGGCGCTCATGCGTCTCCTCCGGAAGGGTACAGGCGGGGCGTTCCGGCCCCGCGGGCGATGATCAGGTCGAGGTCGGCGGCGTGCGCCGGCGGCAGGGTGACGACGAGGTCGTCGTCGCAGCTCCAGGTGGTGGTGCGCGCCGGATTCGCCGGGGCACGATAGGAACCGGATGCGCCGGGGAACGCCCCCGGAGTCTCCACGGTCGCGGAGACGCGCACGATCCGGTCGGCGCCGAAGCGGCCGCCGCGGATCCGCACGGTGCGGGCGTGCACGACGGAGGTGTTGACCAGGCGCAGCCCGATGCCCGCGTCGTCGATGCGGTGCACGAGCGCCGCCACGTCGCGGGGGAGTCCGGGGCGTGCGCGGTCGACGTCCTCGTAGCGCAGCGCCGTGAACGGCAGGCCGCCGTTGTAGAGCATCTGCGGGGCTCCGCCGACGAGTTGCGTGAGCACCTCGGTGACCACGGGGTTCACGCGCTGCCAGAAGTGCAGGTGCGACGCGTCAGGGTCGGTATCGTCGCCGAGCATCATCGCCACGCGGCGCGAGACCTGGCCGAGCGCCATCTCGAGCGCTCGTTCCGGGTAGTCGGGCAGCTCACCACTGAGGTACGCGACCCACCCGGCCTCGTGCCCTGCCTCCTCCTTGTCGCGGAACGGCGCCACGAGGTCGGCTTGCGCAGGCAGACCCGCGCGGGCGAGGTCCAGCAGTGCGCGGTCGGTCGTCGTTCGGCTCCACCACCACAGCCACACCGGCACGTCGAGCTGCAGCGGTCCGAAGTCGAACCAGCCGTCGATGCCGTGCCGGTACGGCACGAGCAGGCCGGATGCCGCGGCGGCCGCGCCGAGGCGCGCGCGCCAGCCGCCGCGCAGGCTGTACGTGGAGTCCTCCACGGATCCGGTGATCGCCTGCGCCAGCACGGCGTCGAGCGCGGGCCGCACCAGATCCAGGGCGTCGTCGCGGCCGGTGACGAGCGAGTGGTTGAGCGCGCCGATCAGGGCGCTCATGGCGACGGAGTGGAAGCCGTGCGGCCAGGTCCATCCGTAGTGGCCGCCCCACCATCGCCCCTCCTGCAGGGCGCCGACCGTGCCGTCGGGGCCGACGTTGTCGGGCAGCAGCCCGCCGTTCGCGTCGGCACGGGCGAGCCAGCCCTCGACATAGCGGCGGATCCAGGCCGCCGATCCTTCGTCGGCATCGTCCAGCCAGCGCAGCGCGGGCAGCGAGGTGGCGGCGAGGTTCACCGGGAGGTCGCCCGCTGCGCGGCGCTGCATCTCGTCCGCCATCCGCTGCGCGTTCGCGGGGTCGGCCAGGTCGTCCCACGTCGTGATCCCGTCGAGCCCGTGGATCGGCAGGCCGTAGGGGCGCATCTCGGCGCGATCTGCCGAATAAGGGCGCACACCGCCTGCGTGCGGGGTTCCCTCCGGCTGCGGATCCTCGAGACCGGCCCTGGCGCCGAGCGCGCCGTTGTGCGGGGCGCGGATGATGTTGCGCTCGGCGTCGTAGTTGCCGTGCGCCGGGTCGGTGAACAGGGCCGCGAAGCGCCGCGCGCGCTCGGCGAAGGCCGCATCCGAGGGGTCGGCGGCTCGGATGCCGGCGAACAGCAGCACCGACTCGCCCTGGTGGAACCAGTCGTATCCGTTCTCGTACTCACCGGTGAGCATGCCGGCCTCGGTGAGCTGCGCGGTCACGCCCTCCCAGCATCGCTTGGCGTCGGCGAGCGCTTCATCCGCGCCGCCGAGGGCGTAGAACGCCGGCCAATTGAAGAAGGGCTCGTACAGGTCGTCGACGCCGTCGCGGTCCTCGAACTCCGCGACGCCGCGCAGGCGTCCGTCGGGCCGCGTGTAGCGCTCGGCGAACAGCCGCCGGGCAGCCTCGACCTCGTCGAAGAGGCGGCGCTGCAGCACCGCCCAGGCGGGGATCGCGCGCAGTGGCGAGGTGATCGGATCCGTCATCGTCAGCCCTTCGTGGCTCCGGCGGCGAGTCCGCCGATGATGTGCTTCTGCATGAGGACGAAGAAGACCAGCGCGGGTGCGATCGCGAGCAGCAGCGTCGGGAACACCTGGGTGTAGTCGGTGGAGAACTCGCCGACCGCGGCGTACACGCCGGTCGTGACCGTGTAGATCCCCGATCCGGGGCCCAGGATGATCTGCGGGCTCACGAAGTCGTTCCACACGCCGATGGAGTTCAGCACCACGATGGTGGCGACGACCGGCCTCATGATCGGGAAGATGCAGGTCCAGAAGGCACGGATCCGGCCGGCTCCGTCGAGTGCCGCCGCCTCATCGATGTCGCGCGGCACCGACCGCAGGTAGGCGGAGAACAGGAAGATCGTCACGGGCAGGGTGGCCGCCGTCTCGAACAGGATGAACCCGGGGATCGTGTTGATGAGCCCGAGCACGCGCAGCACGAACACCACAGGGATCAGGGTGACCTGTCCGGGGATGAACAACCCGGAGACGAAGAGCAGCAGCAGGCCCATGTGCCATTTCGAGCGCCCGCGAGCGATCACGTAGGCGACCGGCGCCGACAGCAGGATGCAGAACACGTTGACGAGCACGACGAAGAGCAGCGTCACGCCGTAGGCGGCGATCACGTTGAACTTGCTGCTCGTGATGGCGGCCCAGAGGAACTCCGGCGTGAAGCTCTGCGGCGTGATCAGCAGCGGATTCTCGATGATCTCCTTCTGCGGCTTGAAGGCGTTGATCACCATCGTGTACAGCGGCACGATCATGACGACCGCGACGATCGTCAGCACGATCCACCGGGCGAGACGAGCGAAGAGCGGCGCCCGCGTGCGGCCTGCGGCGTGGCGCGTGCGCCGGGGGGTGCGCGGCGGTCGCACGGCGGGATTGAGGCTGGTGGCGGTGCTCATCAGTCGTCCACGACCTTCTGCTCGGCACGGCGGCGGACCAGGGTCACGGCCAGGCCCACCGCCGCCGTGACGATGAGCAGGACGACGGACTGCGCAGCTCCCAGCCCGAGGGCGGAGCGTGCGAACGAGTCCTTGAGGATCTGGTAGACGATGGTCTGCGTGGAGCCCGCGGGCCCTCCGTCGGTGAGCGCCAGCACGGCGTCGTAGGCCTTCAGCAGCCCGACCAGGGTGAGCACCAGGTTGACGGTGAACACGGGAGCGATCAGGGGGAACGTGATGCTCCGGAACTGCTCCCCGCGGCTCGCGCCGTCGACGGTCGCGGCTTCGTAGTACTCGGCCGGCACCGACTTGATGCCGGCGAGGAAGAGGATCATGTTGAAGCCGAAATGCGACCACACGATCGTGAGGATGACACTCGCTTTCGCGAACGTCGGGTCGGTGAGGAAGGGCAGCGGGCCGAGGCCGACCGCGTCGAGGATCCCGTTCACGGCGCCGTGCGGGGCCAGCATCGCCGACCACAGGAAGCCGATGATCAGCCCGCTGATCACATACGGATAGAAGAACACGGTGCGCAGGATCGCGTTGGCGCGACCGGATCCGGAGATCAGGGCGGCGATCGCGAGTCCGACTCCGTTGCACAGGATGGTGCCGGTGATCGCGATGACGCCCGTGAACACCGCCGCCTGGATCGAGCGCGGGTTGCGGAAAGCGTGCACGTAATTGTCCCAGCCGATGAACGTGAAGCGCAGGCTGTACCCGTTCCAGTTGGTGAAGCTCAGCACGCAGGCGAGGATCATCGGGATGACGAACATGGCGATGAACACCGCCACCGCCGGAGCACTCATCAGGAAGCCGGGGAGGGCGCGCCGGAGGCGCCGTGCAGCGCTCACCGGCCGGCGCGCGGGGGCGGCCATGAGGCTCGGCGTCCGGCCCATGGGTGTCCTCTCCTGTGCGGTGGCCCGGGGGCGGGCGGTGGTCGTCCCGCCCCCGTTCGAACGTGTCATCGTCACGATCTCGTCGCTTCCCGACGTCAGTTCGCGTTCGCGGCGAACCAGTCGTCCATGCTCTTGAGCACATCTGCGGCGGAGGTCCCTCCGAGCAGCGCCTGGGTCTGGGTGTTGATCTCACCGGAGTACCCGGCGGGCATGGTGCGCTCGCCGTAGCCGCCGCCGGTGGGCGTGTAGGACGCGGCCTTCGTGTCGGAGACGATCTTCTGCAGCTCCTCGCCGAGCGGGGTCATCTCGTACTCGTAGCCGTCGCGGAAGTTGCCGTCGACCTTGAGCTGCGAAGTGACCGCCGTCTTGTCGGTGGTGAGGTACTCGATCAGCTTGGCCGCCGCATCCTGGTTCTTGCTCGAGTTCAGGATCGAGTAGGGGCTCGCGATGTTCGCCCCCATCGCCGGAGTCTCGGAGCTCTTCTCCGCCGGAGCGCGGAACACGCCGATGTCGGCCGAATCGGTCGCCTTGGCCTGGGTGCCGACGAACCAGCTGCCCATCGTGTAGATCGCGCTCTTGCCGCTGAGGAACGCCTGCTCGGCATCGGGGTACTTGATGCCCAGGGCGTCCTTCGGGATGTAGCCCTTCGAGACCCAGTCCGCGTAGGTCTCGACCGCGGGGCCGTACGCCTTGGTGAACGTGGTCTTCCCGGTGGAGATGTCCTGGTAGAACTTCGGATCCTTCGACACGATGGTGGGCAGTCCCAGGACCTGGAGCGTGTGGCTGGTCATCCAGTCGCCACCCGTCTGGACGGGCACGTCCCAGCCGGCGGCCTTGATCTTGCCCAGGTCGTCGGTGAGCTGGTCGACGGTCTTCGGCGGGGTGGTGATCCCCGCGTCGCTGAACGCCTTCTTGTTGTAGAAGACGAGGCTCTGCAGCTGGAAGCCGATGCCGGCCATGTAGTTCTTGCCGTCGATCGAGTACTGATCGGCGAGCGGGCCCTTCTTGGCCCAGGCGTACTTCGACAGGTCCACGAGCTCGGGGGCGAGCTCGGCCGTGGGGGCGAGCGACTGCACGACATCGGGGGCGTCGCCCGAGGCGAGCAGGCGGGGGACGGCGGCGGCGACGCCTTCGGCACCGGGGTTCTGGATGACGACGTCGATGTTCGGGTTCTTCTTCTCGAACGGCTTGACGAGCGAGTTCCAGTACTCCTCGGTGAGGTTCGGGGTGACGTTCACGAGCACGTGCAGCGTCACCTTCTCGGTGCCGGAGGCGTCGGAGCTCGCGGGGGCGGCGGCGCCGCTGCAACCGGCGAGCGCGACGGCGGCGATCGCGGCGATGCCGGTGACGGGGATGAGGCGGCCCTTGATCATCGTTGATCCTTCCTGATGCGGGTGGGGGGCATCCGCGACATTACACTAATCGATAATCGTTTGTGAAGGGATCCGCAGAATCCAGTAAGCGTTTTCCCGACAGTGCGCGCCGACCACCTCCGCCCAGCCTTCCACTCGTCCGCTCGAGCGCGAGCCACAGGGCGTGCTCGGGGAGGAGGCTCGATGGCGAGGGTGCGTCAGCTCTCGGCGCGGCGCGCGCGGTAGGCGGCGACGGCGTTGCGGTTCGCGCAGGCCGTGGAGCAGTAGCGCTTGGAGCGGTTGCGGGAGAGGTCGAGCGCGAGCGCCTCGCACGTGTCGTCGGCGCAGATCGAGATGCGCGATCCCTCCTCGGCCCGGATCACGTCGATCAGGGCCATCGCGGTCTCCACGATCACGCGCTCGGGGAGCGGATGGTCGTCGGCGACCGCATGCAGGTGCCAGTCCACATCGCCGTGGCGGGCCAGTCGTGGCGCGAGGGAGACGCCGGCGAGGGCGGCGTTGACGGCCGCCGCCATGTCGTCGCGCGGGGCGAGCAGCATCGTGCGCAGCTGCGGGCGGATCTCCCGCAGCCCTGCGAGCTCGGCGTCGTCGCGGTCGATCCGTCCGGTGTATCCGAATTCGCCGAGGAAGGTCGCCTCGTCACTGAGCGAGGTGAGCGTGTCGGGATCCTCGGCCGAGTTCACGAGCCACACGGCGGCCCGTAGGGTCTCCTCGGTGTCATCGGTGAAGATCATGTTGACAGCTTACATCTCGGACGAGTAGCGTCACATGTCATGAGCACAGTGGCGAATGACACGCGCGCCGCGGGAGTGCGCTCCGGGCTGATCTTCGCGCTCGGCGCGGCCTTGTCCTTCGGGATGAGCGGCGCGTGGGCGCGCGGCCTCATGGATGCGGGCTGGAGTCCCGGTGCGGCCGTCACCGTCCGGATGTGGGTCGCCGCACTCGTGCTGCTCGTGCCGACGCTGCTGGCCCTGCGTGGCCGCTGGGGCATGGTGCGCAAGAACGCCGGCATGATCCTCGTCTACGGGCTGCTCGCGGTCACGGCGGCGCAGCTGTGCTTCTTCCAGGCGGTGGCCGTGATGGACGTCGGCCTCGCGCTGCTCATCGAGTACACCGCGCCGATCGCGGTGGTGCTCTGGCTCTGGCTCCGGCGAGGGGAGCGCCCGGGCGCCAAGGGCATGGTCGGCGCCGTCGTCGCATTCGTCGGACTCGTGCTCATGCTGGAGATCTTCACCGGATCCCGGATCGACCCCGTGGGGATCCTGTGGGCGCTCGGGGCGATGGTGGGCGCGGCGACCTACTTCCTGCTCTCGGGGCGCGGCGACACCGGCCTGCCGCCGATCGCGCTCGCCGGGCTCGGCCTGCTGATCGGCGCGATCGGGCTGAGCGTCGCCGGCGCGACCGGGATTCTGCCGATGGCCTGGAACACCCACGATGTCACCTACCGGTTCGGCACGCTGCCGTGGTTCGTACCGGTGCTCGCGGTCGGTGTGATCGCCACGGCCCTCGCCTACGTGCTCGGCATCGTCTCGACACGGCGGCTGGGATCCCGCTTCGCATCGTTCGTCGCCCTCTCCGAGGTGATCGCCGCGCTGCTGTTCGGCTGGCTGTTCCTCGGTCAGCTGCCCGATCTGCTGCAGGCGTTCGGGGGCGCGCTCGTGCTCGTCGGCGTGGTGCTGGTCAAGCTCGGCGAGCCCGTCGTCGACGAGGTGGATCCGGATGCGGTTCGGGAGCCTGTCGCGTCGCTGAACTGACGCTCAATGTATACGAAATAAGCCTTCTTTCTCGAGACTTCGCCGTCAAGCGGTGTTTGTGCATACACTGAGTGCATGACCATCGTCGCGGAGGGGATGCGCGCGGGCGAGTTCGCCTACCGTGCGCTGCTCGAGGAGATCCAGTCCGGATCCCTCGCCGCCGGCACCGTGCTCGCCGAGGTGGAGCAGGCCGAGCGCCTCGGGGTGAGCCGCACGCCGCTGCGTGAGGCGCTGCGCCGGCTGACCGCGGACGGACTCGTCGAGCAGCTCTCGCCGCGCGTCACCGTGGTCGCCGCGATCGACGCGGACGACATCCGCGACCTGTTCGCGCTGCGCCGGGCGCTCGAGGAGAGCACCGCGCGCGCCGCCGCAGCCGCCGCCGACCGCGCCGAGTTCACCGGCCTGGCCGAGCGCTTCGCCCAGGCCGCCGAAGCGCTCGGCGACGACGAGGGGCGCGCGCGGTACTACGCGCTCATCGCCCGCTTCGACGAGGCGCTCGACGCCGCCGTCGGCAACGACTACCTCACCGCGGCGCTGCGCACCGTGCGCACCCACCTCGTGCGCGTGCGCCGGATGGCCCGGGACAAACCCGCCCGCCTCGCCGCCAGTGCGGGCGAGCACCGCCTGATCGCCGAGGCGATCGGATCCGGGGACGGCGACCTCGCCGCGCACGCCACCCACGTCCACCTGCACAACGCGCTCGCGAGCATCCTCGACTCGCTCACCGGCGCGGAAGACCACCGCGTTTCGTCTCAGCGGTTCGATTCGCCTTCGGCTCACTCAACGAACGCCGGCTCCGCCGGTGCCCGCTCAACGACCCCATCCGGAAAGAAGGCCAGAGCATGACCGTCACCCACCACCTCCGTGTGCACCGCAGCGACGAGCAGCTCGCCCGCGAGGGGCAGCTCGCCTGGCGCATCGCGGAGATCGCCGCCGATGAGGTCGAGGTCGACGCCGACGTCGTCGACATGATCATCAACCGCGTCATCGACAACGCGTCCGTCGCCGCCGCCTCGCTCACCCGGGCCCCCGTCAGCGCCGCCCGTCAGCAGGCGCTGGACCACCCCGTCTCGGTGAACGGATCCGGATCCACCGTGTTCGGCTGCGCGCTCGAGCGCCGCACCAGCCCCGAGTGGGCGGCGTGGGCGAACGGCGTCGCCGTGCGCGAGCTCGACTACCACGACACCTTCCTCGCCGCCGAGTACTCGCACCCCGGCGACAACATCCCGCCGATCCTCGCCGTCGCACAGCACGTGGGCTCCGACGGTCGCGCGCTCGTCCGCGGCATCGCGACCGGGTACGAGATCCAGGTCGACCTCGTGAAGGCGATCAGCCTGCACGCGCACAAGATCGACCACGTCGCGCACCTCGGTCCCTCGGCCGCCGCCGGCATCGGAACACTGCTCGGCCTCGACGTGGAGACGATCTACCAGGCGGTCGGCCAGGCGCTGCACACCACGACCGCCACGCGGCAGAGCCGCAAGGGTGAGATCTCCACGTGGAAGGCGCACGCCCCCGCCTTCGCCGGCAAGATGGCAGTCGAAGCCGTCGACAGGGCGATGCGCGGCGAGACCTCGCCGAGCCCGATCTACGAGGGCGAGGACGGCGTGATCGCCTGGATGCTCGACGGTCCCGACGCGTCCTACGACGTGCCGCTGCCCGTGGCCGGCGAGTCCAAGCGCGCGATCCTCGACACCTACACGAAGGAGCACTCCGCCGAGTACCAGGCGCAGGCCTGGATCGATCTGGCGCGCAAGCTGCACAACGAGCGGCCCGAGCTGGCGGATCCGGCCAACATCGATTCGATCGTGATCCACACCAGCCACCACACGCACTACGTGATCGGATCCGGGGCGAACGATCCGCAGAAGTACGACCCGCACGCCTCCCGCGAGACGCTGGACCACTCGATCCCGTACATCTTCGCGGTCGCCCTGCAGGACGGCACCTGGCACCACGTCGACTCCTACGCGCCCGAGCGCGCGCAGCGCGAGGACACCGTGGCCCTGTGGCACAAGATCACCACGGCCGAGGACCCGGAGTGGACCCGGCGCTACCACTCGATCGACCCGGCCGAGAAGGCGTTCGGCGGCCGAGTGGAGATCCGCCTGACGAACGGCGAGACGGTGACCGACGAGATCGCGGTCGCGGATGCGCATCCGCTGGGCGCGCGGCCGTTCGCCCGCGAGGACTACATCCGCAAGTTCCGGATCCTCGCTGAGCCGGTGCTCGAGCCCGCCGAGATCGAGCGCTTCCTGGAGCTGGTGCAGCGCCTGCCCGAACTCACCGCGGACGAGGTCGCGGCACTGTCGATCATCGCCGCCCCCGGCGTGCTCGCCACGGCACCGGCGCCCAAGGGCCTGTTCTGATGCTGTACTCCACCACGCCGGCCGCGGAGAAGCGGCGGATCCTGCGCGAGCGGCTCGCCGCGGGGGAGCTGCTGCGCTTCCCCGGCGCGTTCAATCCGCTGAGCGCCCGGCTCATCGAGCGCAAGGGCTTCGACGGGGTGTACATCTCTGGCGCGGTGCTCTCGGCCGATCTGGGCCTGCCCGACATCGGCCTCACCACCCTCACCGAGGTGGCGGGGCGAGGGCAGCAGATCGCCCGGATGACCGAGTTGCCCGCCATCATCGACGCCGACACCGGATTCGGTGAGCCGATGAACGTGGCCCGCACGATCCAGACGCTCGAGGACGCGGGCCTGGCCGGCACGCACATCGAGGACCAGATCAACCCCAAGCGTTGCGGGCACCTGGACGGCAAGGCCGTGGTCGACGAGTCGACCGCGACCAAGCGCATCCGCGCCGCCGTCGACGCGCGGCGGGATCCGAACTTCCTCATCATGGCGCGCACCGACATCCGCGCCGTGGAGGGCATGGACGCCGCCGTCGACCGGGCCAAAGCCCTCGTCGACGCGGGGGCGGACGCGATCTTCCCCGAGGCGATGCGCACCCTCGCCGAGTTCGAGCGGATGGCCTCCGAACTCGACGTGCCGATCCTGGCGAACATGACCGAGTTCGGCAAGAGCGAGCTGTTCAGCTCGTCCCAGCTGAAGGACGCCGGCGTGAGCATCGTCATCTGGCCGGTCTCGATGCTGCGGATCGCGATGGGGGCGACCGGGCGCGCGCTGGATACTCTGAACGAGGAGGGGCATCTGACCTCGAAGCTCGGCGAGATGCAGCACCGGGCGGATCTGTACGACCTCATCGACTACGAGTCCTACAACCACTTCGACACGAACGTCTTCAACTTCACGATCGACAAGGAACTCGGTCTCTGAGCCCGTCTCGGCGACCGCGCACGAAGGAGTGACATGAGCGACCCCGACATCAAGAAGGGCCTCGCGGGCGTCGTCGTCGACACGACGGCGATCTCGAAGGTCAACCCGGAGACCAACAGCCTGCTCTACCGCGGGTACCCCGTGCAGGAGCTCGCGGCGACCCAGCCGTTCGAGGCGGTCGCCTACCTGCTCTGGAACGGCGAGCTGCCGACGCCCGAGCAGCTGGCCGCGTTCGAGGCGCAGGAGAGGGCGTTCCGTCCGCTGGATCCGCGCACTCTCGCCCTGCTCGACCTGATCCCGCTCGACGCGCACCCGATGGACGTCGTGCGGACGGCGGTCAGCCAGCTGGGCACGTTCGATCCGAGCCTGAACCGCCCCGGCGGCTGGACCGATCGCGAGCTCGACCTCGGCCGCTCCGTTTATCTGCTCGCCCAGATCCCGACGATCGTCGCCGCCGTGCAGCGCCGCCGCTGGGGTCTCGCGCCGATCGATCCGCGGCCCGACCTCGACTACTCGACGAACTTCCTCTGGATGACGTTCGGGGTGCTCCCGTCCGATGCGGCCGTGGACGTGTTCCGGATCTCGATGGTGCTCTACGCCGAGCACTCCTTCAACGCCTCGACCTTCACCGCGCGTGTGATCGCCTCGACCACGGCGGACCTGTACTCCGCGGTCGTCGGTGCGATCGGGGCGCTCAAGGGCCCGCTGCACGGCGGCGCGAACGAGGCCGTGATGCACATCTTCGAGGAGATCGGATCCGCCGACCGGGTCGTGCCGTGGCTCGACGACGCGCTGGCGAACAAGCGCAAGATCATGGGCTTCGGCCACCGGGTCTACAAGAGCGGTGATTCTCGCGTGCCGACCATGAAGGCGGCACTCGACCGGCTCATCGCCGACACCGGCCGCACGGATCTGGCCGAGCTGTACAAGACGCTCGAGGCCGAGTTCGTCGCGCGCAAGGGCATCTACCCGAACCTCGACTATCCGTCGGGGCCGGCGTACCACCTTCTCGGCTTCGAGACCGAGATCTTCACGCCGCTGTTCATCGCGGCGCGCATCACGGGCTGGACGGCGCACATCATGGAGCAGGCCGCGTCGAATGCGCTGATCCGTCCGCTGTCCGCCTACGACGGCGTGCCGGAGAGGCACATCGAGGCCTGATCCCGATTTCAAAGAGCGCAAATGGCGCCTTTCTGGCCGCAGATGCAGCCATTTGCGCTCTTTGAAACAGGTGGCGACGTCTCAGCGGGCCAGCCAGTGCCGGAGGCTGCGCGTCACGAACGGCAGCACCCAGTAGGTCATGATCGGCGTCAGCACGATCGTGGTCGCGAGCACGCGCAGCCAGATCGGCAGGCCGTTCCAGCCGGGCACGGGGCTCATCAGGTACGTGAACACCAGGTTCACCGGGAAGAATCCGAGCCAGATCGACACGGCCTGCTTCCAACGCGGCGGCGACGGCGCCACCATCACGGTGGTCGTGCCGGTCGAGGTCGGCAGCGAGATCGTCTCGGTCGACGGCTCGTCGAACCAGCCCTCGATCCCGGTGCGCCGCCGGGTGCGCTCGCTGCGCACGAAGCCCTCGCCCATCGACAGCCACCAGGCGCGTTCGCTCGAGGCCTCCCACGCGTCGAGGGCCGCCTCGTCGGCGAAGCGGTAGAGCATGTGCCAGTGGTGCGAGTCCTCCCCGTCGCGCACCCAGCCGGATCCGAGGAAGCCGGGATGGCCGCTGGCGAGATTCACCCCGGTCTGCACCCAGGCGGTGGCTTCGGCGATGCGGGCGGGGTCGACCTCGCGGCGGATCGAGACGGTGATGGGCGCGGATGACGGCGTACCGGACACATGGTGGGTCCTTCGGGGGAGTGCGTGCTTGTGGCGTCCCCGAGTGTACGCATCCCGTGTTTCCCGGATGTTGCGGATGTCGGCCGCCCCGGTGCGTCGGTCCGTCGGCAGCGCCCGGCTCAGGAGGGCACGGTGCGCTCGAGCGCCGCACGGGCGCGGCGCAGCACGTCGTCCGTCGCGCCGTGCTGCTCCAGCAGCGTGAGCCCCGCGCCGACCACGGGCCGGGCGTCGACCACGGTCGGAACGGCCGAGGGCAGCGCCGAGGCGAGCCCCTGCACGACGCCGTCCAGCAGCAGCGGCTGGCGCGCCGCGAGTACTCCGCCGCCGAGTACTACGGGGATCGGATCCTGCTCGAGCCCTAGCCGCCGGGCGGCGCTCGCAGCCATCGCGACGATCTCCTCGGCCTGGCGCTGCACCAGCGCGCGCGACACGACGTCGCCGCCGCCGGCGGCCGCGAACACCACGGGTACGAGCTCGGCCAGCCGCTCCTCCGGAAGGCGGCCGAAGTGCACGTCTTCGATGAGGGCGGTGAGATCGGTGCGCCCGAGCCGCTCGGGAAGCGCTGTGGTCAACGCGGTCTCCGGTCCCCGTCCGTCGAGCGCCCGCGCGGCCAGGCGCAGCGCCTCGGCGCCGATGTCCGACCCGCCGCCCCAGTCGCCGGACACGGCCCCCCAGGCGAGGAAGCGGGCCGTCGTCCCGTCGGCGCGCACGCCGATCGCATTGAGCCCAGTGCCGCAGACGACGGCGACCGCGTCGGTCGCGAGCGTGCCCGTGCGCAGCAGCGCGAACATGTCGTTCTCCACGTGCGCCTCGGCGCCGTCCTCGCCGAGAAACCACGGCAGCGAACGGATCCGCGCGCGGAAGGCCGCGAACTCGTCCTCGTGATCGAGGCCGGAGAGGAACACGCCGACCCTCAGCAGCGGCCCCTCTCCGGCCTCGGCGTGCACCCTCCGGACCGCCTCGTCCACGACCGAGGCCGATTCCCCCTCCCGTCCGGGGTGCACATCGGACGCGCCCAGACGCACATGGGCCACGACCGCACCCGTCCCATCGAGGGCGACGGCGTCGGTCTTGGTGCCGCCGCCGTCGACGGCGACGACGATCCCTCCGGGGCGCGTCGCCGGGTGGCCCTGTCCGGTCCGCACCGCCGTGCCGCTCACCGCGCCCACGCGAGGTGATCCCGGTTGTGGTCGATCAGCAGGTCGGCGAGCTTCTCCGCGCGATCCCACTGGCCGACGAGCGGGTGGGCGAGCAGCGCGCGTTCGACGAGCTGTCGCCCGCGGTCGGCGGATCCGGTGTGCCGGGCCGCGTCGAGCGCGAGCCGTTCGTAGCCCGCGACGTGGCCGATCAGGCCCTGCACGTCGGCCGGCAGCGGAGCGACGGGCACCGCGACGGGGCCGGCGGCGCCGATCGTGGCCGATACCTCGATGACGTGGTCATCGGGAAGGAAGGGCAGCGTGCCGTCGTTGCGCAGGTTCGCGACCTGCACGTCTCGGCGATCGCTGAGCAGCGAGGCGATGAGGTCGACCGCCGCCTCTGAATAGAACGCGCCCCCGCGCTCGGCGAGGATCGCCGGCTTCTGGTCGACGGCCGGATCCGCGTACAGCCGGAGCAGTTCCCGCTCGACCTCCATCACCTTCTCGGCGCGCGGCGGTTCGTGCCGCTGCTCCTCGAGGACGCGGTCGTGGGCGTAGAAGTACCGCAGGTAGTACGAGGGCACCATCGCGAGGTTCTGCAGCAGCGGGGCGGGCAGCTCCACCTCGTCCGCGAGCTCGGACAGGCGCTCGTCCAGCATCGTCGGCAGCACGTCGGATCCGTCGAGCAGCACCCCGCGCTCCCAGGTGAGGTGATTCAGGCCGACGTGCTCCAGGCGGATCCGGTCCGGATCCGCGCCGAGCATCCGGGCGAAGCGGCGCTGGAATCCGATCGCCACATTGCACAGGCCGATCGCGCGATGCCCCTCCTCGAGCAGTGCGCGCGTCACGATCCCGACCGGGTTCGTGAAGTCGACGATCCAGGCGTCGGGCTTCGCATGCCGGCGCACGGCCTCGGCGACCTCGAGCACGACCGGAACGGTACGCAGTGCCTTGGCGAGTCCGCCCGGGCCCGTGGTCTCCTGCCCGATGCAGCAGGCCTCGTGCGGCCAGGTCTCGTCGCCGAGCCGGGCGGCCTGGCCTCCGATCCGCAGTTGGATCAGCACCACGTCGGCATCCGCGACGCCCGCGACGAGATCGGCGGTCGCCCTGATCCGACCGGGGTGCCCGGCGCGCGCGAACATGCGCCGCGAGACGCCGGCGACCAGTTCCCGGCGGTGGTCGTCCGGATCCACGAGCCAGAGCTCGTCGATCGGCAGCAGGTCGTGCAGCCGGGAGAAGCCATCCGTGAGCTCGGGGGTGTAGGTGGAGCCGCCTCCGATGACGGTGAGTTTCATGTCAGCCCTTCACGCCGGTCAGGTTGATGCCCTCGACGAAGACGCGCTGGGCGAAGAAGAACACGATGACGACGGGGATCGTGACGAGCATCGTCACGGCCATGGTCGTGCCCCAGTCGGTGCCGTGCGTGCCGTGGAAGGTGGACAGTCCGTAGGCGACCGTCCACGCCGACGGATTCTCCGAGGCGTAGAGGAGAGGCCCGAAGTAGTCGTTCCACGAGTTGAAGAACAGGAAGATCGCAGCCGACGCGATGCCGGGCTTCGTCATCGGAACCATCACTCGCCAGAGCACGCCCCATTCGCCGTTGCCGTCGATGCGCGCCGCGTCGGCGTAGGCGGTCGGGATCGTCAGGAAGAACTGTCGCAGCAGGAAGATCGAGAACGCATCGCCGAGCAGATTGGGCAGGATCAGCGGCCAGAGCGTGCCGGTCAGCCCGAGCTTGGCGAACATCACGTACACCGGGACGATCGTCACCTGCGGCGGCAGCAGCATCGCGACGATGATCGCGAGGAAGATGATGTTCGCGCCCCGGAAGCGGATCTTCGCGAGCACGTAGGCCGCGGGCACCGAGGAGACCAGCATGAACGCCGTCGCGAGCACCGCGTAGAACGCCGAGTTCAGGAACCACAGGCCCAGCGGCACCTGGGTGAACGCGCGGACGTAGTTGGAGAGATCCCAGGGCTGTGGCCAGATCGAGGCCGTCAACGTCTGCCGGCTCGACATGAACGAGGTCAGCAGCACGAACAGGATCGGGGCGAGGAACAGCACCGCGAGCACGGAGAGCACGGTGTGGTCGGCGATCCAGACGAGCGCCCTCCGAACGCCCCGCACCGGACGCGGCGGGCGTGCGGATCCGGTCGTGATGAGCGCGGTCGCGGTCATGAGAAGTCCTCCGGGGAGAAGGCCCGCGCCTTGCGCAGCAGCAGGGCGACGAACACGCTGGCCACCACGAACAGCACCACGGCCATCGCTGCCGCGTAGCCGAGCTGGAAGTTCGCGAACCCGCGCACGTACAGCCACTGCGTGTAGGTGAGCAGCGAGTCCTCCGGATAGCCGATGTCGGCTGCCAGCCCGCCGGAGGCGGCGCCGGAGCGGCCGGATGCGACGCCGGAGGCCACGGCCGCTTCGGTGAAGTACTGCAGGGCCGCGATCATGCCGGTCACCAGAGCGAACAGCAGTACGGGGGCGATCGAGGGGATCGTCACGAAGCGCACCTTCTGCAGGCCGTTCGCCCCGTCGAGCGATGCGGCCTCGTACTGGTCGCGTGGCACGTTCAGGAGAGCGGCGAGCAGGATGATCATGACGTCGCCCATCACCCACACCCCCAGCAGTACGAGCGAGGGCTTCGCGAGCGCCGGGTCGTTGAACCAGAGCGGGCCGGGGATGCCGAGGCTCTTCAGCACGAGGTTCACCGGACCGGTTCCCGGGTTGAAGAGGAACACGAACGCGACGACGGACGCCACGGGCGGCACGAGTGCGGGCAGATAGAAGATCGTGCGCCAGATCCCGCCGGCGCTGCGGGCGCGCAGCAGAAGGCCGGCGACGGCGAGGGCGCAGACGATCCGCACCGGCACCAGGATCACGACGAACCACAGGGTGTTCAGGGCGGCCGTGACGATGCGCGGATCCTTGGTGAACAAGTAGACGTAGTTGTTCAGCCCGTTCCACTGCGGTGCTGAGACGAGGTCGTACCGCGTGAACGAGAAGTAGAGGTTCGCCGCGAACGGGTACACGAAGAAGACGGCGAGGCCCAGGAGCGTGGGGGCCAGCATCAGGGCGATGCTCCAGCGGCGACGGCGGGCGGCGGATCCGCGCGGGTGTCGGGCGGTGGGCACCGGGGCGTGCGGAGGAGTCGCCGCACGCCCCGGAGCGAGTGTCGCGGTCATCACGGGCCTTCGCTCAGCGCGAGCTGGTCGTCGATGTCCTTGTCGACCTTCTTGAGGCCCGCGTCGATGTCGCCACCGCCGCCGGACTGGTACTTGGTCCAATAGCCGGAGAGCGCGACCTGGTTCGCACTGCCGATCACGGTCGCCGGAATCGAGGTCAGGTGCGGGCTCTTCGCGATGTCGAGGAACGTGCCGAACTGCTCAGGGAGGTCCAGCTTCGAGGAGGCGAGCGCATCCTTCGTGGTCGGGACGTTCTTCAGGCCGTTCGCGAGCTTCACGACCGCGTCGGTGTCGAAGGTCAGGTAGTGCAGCAGAGCCCAGGCGGCCTCGGGATTCTTGGAGCCCTTGGAGACGCCCGCGATCGTCCCGGAGGAGTACCCGCCGCCGTAGAGATCCTCATGGCCGTCCAGCACGGGGAACGGCGCGACGCCGTACTTCACGTCGGGCGCCTGATCGGCGAGGAATGCGACGCGCCACTCGCCGTCGAGGTTCATCGCGAGCTGGCCGGTCTGGAACGCCTGCCCCGCGGAGAACTCGTCGCCGAGACCGGCGGTGAAGGCCTTGAGCTTGTCGTAGCCGATCTTGTCGATGAAGCTCTTCTGCCAGGTCATCAGGTCCTTCCAGCCGGGGGAGGACGCGATCGCGCTCTTTCCGTCCTTCATCCATTCCGCGCTTGCGGCGGCGCCGAAGACGGTGGGCGCGTTCTCGTAGGCGCCCATCAGCGGGTTGAAGCCCAGGGTCTTGATGGATCCGTCGGCGTTGTAGGTCGTGAGCTTGACCGCCATCTCCTCGAGCTCGCCGAGCGTCTTCGGCGGGGCGCTGTAGCCCGCCGCCTGCAGCAGGTCGGTGTTGTAGTACAGGCCCTGCACGTCGGCGAGCATCGGCAGCGCGCACTGTTTGCCGCCGAAGGAGGTGTAGCTGCGCGCGACATCGGACAGCTGTGAGAGGTCGACGCCGTCACGCGCGATGTAAGGAGTGAGGTCGCGCAGCGCTCCGGACGAGCAGAACGCGCCCACGTTGTCGACGGCACCGGAGATAGCGACGTCGAGATCGTTGCCGGCGGCGATCGCCTTGATGATCTTGTCGTCCTCCTGACCGGTGCGCACGTCGACCTTCACATCCGGGTACTTCTTGTGGAAGTCGTCGATGACGGACTGCACGACTCCCGCCTCGCGGTCGCTGAAGAACTCCCACAGCGTGACCGTGCCGGACAGATGGTCGGGCGCCTTGGCGGCGACAGCGGTGTCGGACCCGCCAGAGCAGCCGGCGAGGACGACGGCGGTGACGGAGAGCGCGGCGATGGCTCCGATCCGGAGCCGGGTGTGGCGTTTCATGTGAACCTCTCTGTTCATGAACATGGATCCGGGTCGGCGACGACCGGCCCCGGGGCGATCAATCGGGAAGCAGTCGCCCGCGCAGCCGCGATACGAGCACGTGCCGGGCGCCGAGCAGCACCGCGTCGGCCGGAGCCCCCGTGGTGCGCACCGCGGGATCCCAGCTGGAGGAGGAGCGCAGTGCGGCGGACACGGCGGCGGCCAGGGCGGCTCCGCCCGCGACCCCGGTGGGACCGCCGAGGATCACCAGCGACGGGTCCAGCACGGCGATGACCGGCGTGAGAGCAAGCGCGATCCGTGCGGCGAGGTCGGGCAGGATCCGATCCGGCTCGCTCGCGAGGGCGGCGAGAGCGCCGGCGTAGTCGAGGGGGCCGCCGACGGCCGAGGTCGCCGAGCGCGCGACGGCGGATCCGCCGACCAGCTCCTGCAGGTCCTCCGCGTCCGGGTCGATCGCCATCGCCGTGCGGGGCGCGGGCAGATAGCCGATCTCGCCGGCGCCGCCGGTGGCGCCGTGCAGGATCGTGCCGTCGAGGTCGATCGAGAGACCGAGGCCCTCGCCGAGCCAGAGCAGCGCGAAGCCAGGGGCATCGGCGCCGGCGCCCTCGGCGCGTTCGGCGATCGCGGCGAGGTTCACGTCGTTCTCCAGGGTGACCGCGATGCCGAGGCCCGCCTCCAGCTCGCCGCGCGCATTCTGCATGGGCCAGCCATCGAGGGTGTCGGTGAAGTTCAGGCGATCCGCGGCAGGATCGTTTGCGGCCTGCACGCCGATCACGATCTCGACGACCGCGCCGGCGTCGACGTCCGCCGCGCTGCACGCGGCCTCGATCGCGCGGCGCACGTCGCCCTCGGCCGAGCGCGGGTGCGCGGCGTCGACCGGGATGGTCGCAACCGGTCGCTGGGAACCGCGCGCATCGACCACGGTCGCGCGCAGCACGTTCTCGTCCACGTCGATCGCGACGCCCAGGCTGCGATCCAGTCGCACGTCGTAGGTGACCGCGTTCGGTCCGCGGCCGGCGGAGAGCTCGCCGGCGGGGTGGATGAACCCGGCCTCCTCCAGCCGTGTCACGATCTGCGCCGCGGTCGGCTTGGAGAGACCTGTCAGTTCGCCGATGCGATTGCGCGTGAGCGGGCCCTCGTCGAGCAGGAGCGACAGCGCCGCCTGATCGTTGCGGAGGGCGAGCCAGCCGGGGGTGCCGGGGGCGGGGGAGGACGTCATCGAAGCTCCTGAAATCTAATAGCTAAGTTTCTTTATAGATTCAGGAGGAGGCCGCGTCAACCCCTCTGATCGAATCCGCATCTCATCCGGATCCGATCGGCATCCGAAGAGACCGGGCAAGCAGGTCGCAATTTCTGCTGCGGAAACCGGCGTTTCGGAGCAGAAACGGCGACCTGAGCGTGCGAAGGATGAGCCCGCCGGTGTGCGTGAGCCGAAGGCTCTGCAGGAGGACGAGCGTCTGCGCGTCAGAAGCGCTCGGCGAGCCAGGCGGTCTGACGCAGCCACTGGGCGAAGCCGCCACCCTCGTGCCCGTTGAACTCGTAGACCTCGATCGCCGTATCGTCCGCGGCGAGGTGATTATAGGCGGCGAAGACGCTGGACGGCAGCACGATGTCGTCCATGAGCGCCACCGAGAACAGCGCGGGCCGCGTGATCCGTCGTGCGAAGTTCACGCCGTCGAAGTAGGACAGCGTCTGGAAGACCTGCTCGACCCGATCGCGGTGCACCGAGAGATAGCGCTCGATCTCGCGGAACGGGTGCTCGGGGGTCAGCGCGACCGATCGGCGGAAATGGCTCAGGAACGGCACATCGGGCATGACCGCTGCGACCCCGGGGTGCAGGGCCGCGGCGGCGATGCTGATGCCGCCGCCCTGGCTGCCTCCGGTGACGGCGATGCGCGCGGGGTCGGCGAAGTCGAAGCCCCGCACAGCATCGACCAGCAGCACGGCATCGGTGAACACCCGGCGGTAGTAGTAGTCCGCGGGGTGCGCGATGCCGCGTGTCATGAAACCGGGCGTCGCCCCGTCCGACCCGTGCGGATCCGCGGTGGCGCCGCCCGATCCCCAGCCGGCGCCCTGGCCACGGGTGTCCATGAGCACGTGCGCATATCCCGCGGCCGCCCACTGCAGGCGCTCGCCGGGGATGCCGCGGCCGCCGCCGTAGCCGAGGTACTCGATGACGACCGGCAGGCGCCCCTCGCGGCGAGGCCGGGTGACCCAGCCGCGGATGCGCTCGCCGCCGAAGCCCGAGAACGCGAGGTCCTCGACGATGAGCTCATCGATCGGGGTCGTCGCGGGCGAGAGCTCGGCCGGGGTGGCGAGTTCGCGGGATCCGGCCAGGGTGTCGCGCCAGAACGCGTCGAAATCGGCGGGCTCCGCGACGTCGGGGAGGTACCCGCGGAGCTCGCACAGGGGGAGATCGGTGAGCGGCATGCCCGTCAGCCTAGGGGCGACCCGCGCCGTCAGGCCGCGGGGCGCGATCGCGGTGCAGGACCGAGGCCGCCTGGCGGGCGGCGCCCAGTGCCACGTACTCGCCCGGAGCGGGCACCTCGACCGGCACGCCGAGGATCGCCGGCGCGATCCGGCGCACGGCCTCGGACTGCGCGCCGCCGCCGATGAGCAGGGCGCGCTCGAGCGGGATGCCGAGTCCGCGGAGGGCGTCGAGCCCGGCACCCAGACCGCGCAGCATCCCCTCGACGGCGGCGCGGGCGAGGTTCGCACGCGTGGTGGAGGAGAGCGTCATGCCGTTCAGCGACGCGGTGGCATTGGGGAGGTTCGGAGTGCGCTCGCCCTCGAAGTACGGCAGCAGGGTCAGCCCGTCCGCTCCCGCGGGGGCGTGCAGTGCGAGATCGCTGAGCTCGCCGTGTCCGACGCCGAGCAGCGCGGCGGTGACGTCGAGCACACGCGCCGCGTTCAGCGTCGCCACGAGCGGGAGGAAGTTCCCTGTCGCATCGGCGAATCCCGCGACCGTGCCGGACGGATCCGCGATCGGCGCGCGGTTGACCGCGCACACGGTGCCCGACGTGCCGATCGACACGACGACGTCGCCCGGCTCCGCGCCGAGCCCGAGCGCAGCGGCGGCGTTGTCCCCGGCGCCCGGCGCGACCTGGCGACCGGACGGATCCGCGACCGACTCGTCCGGGCCCAGCACCCGCGGCAGGATCGCGTCGTGTCCGAGCGCGGCCACGAGCAGCGCTCGGTCGTAGCCGCCGTCCGTGGGATTCCAGTAGCCGGTGCCGCTCGCGTCGGAGCGGTCGGTGACGAGCTCGTCCAGCACCGGTCCGAGCGGCGACGCCCCCGCGGGCCCGTAACCGCGCAGCCGCCAGGTCAGCCAGTCGTGCGGCAGGGCCACCGCGGCCACGCGCGCGGCGTTCTGCGGCTCCGCGTCGCGCAGCCACCGCAGCTTCGTGATCGTGAACGAGGCGACCGGCACCAGGCCCGTGCGCGTCGCGAGCTCGGTCGCGCCGAACTCGGTGATGAGGTCCTGTGCTGCGCCGGCCGAACGGGTGTCGTTCCACAGGAGCGCGTCGCGGATCACGGATCCGGCGTCGTCGAGTACGACCATCCCGTGCTGCTGGCCGCCGATCGACCATGCGCCGACATCGTCCATGCCGCCCGCATCGGCGATCGCGGCGTTCAGCGCACGCCACCACGCCTCGGGGTCGACCGCCGTGCCGTCCGGATGCCCCGCGCGGCCGGTGCGCACGACGGATCCGGACGCGGCGTCGAGGATGACGACCTTGCACGACTGCGTGGACGAGTCCACGCCCATCACCAGCGTCATGTTCAGCGGGCGCCGAGCAGGTGCTCGGTGGCGAGCTGCTGCAGCCGCACGAACCCGAAGCCCTTGCCGCCGAAGTACGCGTTCGCGTCGAAGTCCTCATAGGCCGAACGGTCGGCGAGGAGCTCGCCGTAGGTCTCGCCGGCGTTCAGGGTCGGCGCGGACAACTCGTCGACACGAGCCGCGGCGAGCGCCTCCTGCACCTCGGGATCGGCGCGGAAGGCCGCCGCACGCTCCTTGAGCAGCAGGTACGTGCGCATGTTCGCGCTCGCCGAGTCCCACACCCCGGTCTCGTCCTCGGTGCGGCTGGGCTTGTAGTCGAAGTGGCGCGGGCCGTCGTAGGCCGGGATCCCGTTCGGGCCGCCGTTCTCGAGCAGATCGACCAGGGCGAATGCGTTGTGCAGGTCGCCGTGGCCGAACACCAGATCCTGGTCGTACTTGATGCCGCGCTGGCCGTTCAGATCGATGTGGAAGAGCTTGCCGTGGTACAGCGCCTGCGCGATGCCGGCCGCGAAGTTGAGCCCGGCCATCTGCTCGTGGCCGACCTCGGGGTTCAGGCCGACGAGCTCGGGACGCTCGAGCGAGTCGATGAAGGCGAGCGCGTGTCCGAGGGTCGGAAGCAGGATGTCGCCGCGCGGCTCGTTCGGCTTCGGCTCGATCGCGAAGCGGATGTCGTAGCCCTTGTCCGTCACGTAGTCGCCGAGCAGGTTCACGGCCTCGCGGTAGCGCTCCAGTGCCGCGCGGATGTCCTTCGCGGAGTCGTATTCGGCGCCCTCGCGACCGCCCCACATGACGAACGTCTTCGCGCCCAGCTCGGCGCCGAGGTCGAGCTGGCGGAGCACCTTGCGCAGGGCGAAGCGGCGCACGGCACGGTCGTTCGAGGTGAAGCCGCCGTCCTTGAAGACCGGCGCGCTGAACAGGTTGGTCGTCACCATCGGCACGACGAGCCCGGTGTCGGCCAGGGCTCCCTTCAGGCGGTCGATCTGCGTCTGGCGCTCAGCCTCCGTGGATCCGAACGCGAACAGGTCGTCGTCGTGGAAGGTCAGGCCATAGGCGCCGAGCTCGGCGAGCCTCTCGACGACGTGCACGACGTCCAGCGCGGGACGGGTCGGACCGCCGAAGGGGTCGGCGCCGTTGTAGCCGACGGTCCAGAGGCCGAACGAGAACTTGTCCTCGCGGGTGGGGGTGAGTGACATGGTGAACCGCCTTCAGCGACGTCGATGAAATGTTGTAGCAGCGAACATATCAGCGCGGCCGAGTCGATGCAACGCCGCGTGCGGGGCGGCTGCGGCGTGGTCGGGCAGGCGGGTGTGTCAGCGTGGGGCGGCGGTGGAGGCGCGTACGATCAGCTCGGCCGGCAGTCGCACGTGCTCGTGCGGGGCGCCGTCGAGCATCGCCAGCAGCACGCGCACGGCCTCGGCGCCCATCTCGGCGAGCGGCTGACGCACCGTCGTGAGCTGCGGCACATGCGCCGCGGCCTCGGGTACGTCGTCGAAGCCCACGACCGACAGATCCTCGGGGATCCGCAGGCCGCGCTCCGCGGCGACGCGGATCATCTCGATTCCGGACAGGTCGTTCGCGGCGAACACCGCGGTGGGGGGATCTGTCAGATCGAGCAGCGCGTGCGCGCCGGCGGTCGTGCTCGCCCTGCGATAGCCGCCGTCGACGACGAGCGCGGGATCGAACGGGATCCCGGCGGTTTCGAGCGCTCGGCGGTATCCGTCCTCGCGCTGGTGTGCGGACTCCAGGTCGGTACGACCGCGCAGATGCGCGATGCGACGATGCCCCAGCGAGATCAGGTGGGTGGTCGCGGCGAAGCCGCCTTCGGCGTTGTGCACGCTCACCGAGGCCGGTCCGTCGGGCCCCTCGTGCGGGTCGATCGCGACGAGCGGCACGAGGGCGTCGGCGGGCATGGTCGTGGGGGTGACCAGGATGGCGCCGTCGATGAGGGTGCCGCCGAGGCGGGACAGTGAGCGGCGCTCCCATCCGAGGTGCTCGCCCGCCGAGACGCTCCCGGCGTAGGCGAGGACGTCGAAGCGCGTGCCCTGCAGTGCGGCCGAGACGCCCTGCAGCAGCTGGACGGCGAACGGCTCGAACTCGGCGACGAGCACGCCGATGACGTCGGTCCTGCGCCGTCGCATGGAGGTCGCGACGAGGGAGCTCTCGTATCCGAGCCGGGTCACGACCTCCTGCACGTGCTCGAGCGTCGACGGCGAGACGCCGTCACGGCCGTTGATCGCCTTCGAGACGGTCGCGACGGAGACGCCGGCGGCGTGGGCCACGTCGTGGATCGTGATGCGGGGGCTCATCTGCTCAATCTAGCGAGCGAAAACGTTATCGATATCGTTTGACATGCGGGTGACGCGAGTGCCAGAGTAGGCCGACGGCACATTCGCTGTAGTCGGCAACAAATTGCCGACGCGGTGCTGGAACTCGACGATGAGGAGAAACACAGCATGAAGATCCGCAAGGTTCTGACCGCCGCCGTGGCGGTCGCGGCCGTGGGCGCGATTGCCCTCACCGGCTGCTCCGGTGGCTCCGGTGGTGGCGACGCGGGCGGCAAGCAGACGCTGACGGTGTGGCAGAACTCGACCACCGGCGACGGCAAGCAGTTCTGGACGGACGCGGCAGCCGCGTTCCACAAGGCCAACCCCGACGTGACGGTGAAGGTCACCTCGATCCAGAACGAGGACATGGACGGCAAGCTGCAGACCGCCGTCAACTCGGGCGACATGCCCGACGTCTTCATGGCCCGCGGCGGCAGCAAGCTCGCCGACGTCGTGGCGGCGGGCAAGGTCAAGGATCTGACGGACAAGATCGACCCCGACGTCAAGAAGGCGATCGGCGACGCTGCCCTGAGCGCGTTCACGGTGGACGGCAAGGTCTACGGCGTCCCCACCGCGGTGCTGCCCGGCGGCCTCTTCTACAGCAAGGATCTGTTCGCGAAGGCGGGCATCACCGAGACCCCGAAGACGATGGACGACCTCGAGGCGGCCATCACCAAGCTCAAGGCCGCAGGCATCGCGCCCATCGCCCTCGGTGCGAAGGACGCCTGGCCGGCCGCGCACTGGTACTACTTCTTCGCGGTGCGTGCCTGCGGCAAGGACCTCATCACGAACCTCGCCACGAAGAAGGACTTCACCGACGGCTGCTGGCTGACGGCGGCGAACAACCTGCAGAAGTTCGCCCAGGTCGAGCCGTTCAACGAGGGCTTCCTCACCACGTCGGCGCAGCAGGGTGCGAACTCCTCGGCAGGCCTGGTCGCGAACCACAAGGCGGCGATGGAGCTCATGGGCGCCTGGGAGCCGGGCGTGGTCGCGAGCCTCACCCCGGATCAGAAGCCGCTGGCCGACCTCGACTGGTTCCCGTTCCCCGAGGTCTCCGGGGGCAAGGGCGAGGCGGGCGCGATGATGGGCGGCCTGGATGGCTACTCCTGCTCCGAGAAGTCCCCGTCCTCGTGCGAAAAGTTCCTCAACTTCGTCGCGGCGAAGGAGCAGCAGGAGAAGTACGCCGTGGCGTTCCAGACCATCCCGGCCAACCAGGACGCCAAGGGCGCGGTCGACAACGCGTCGCTGAAGCCCCTCATGGAGGCCTACAGCAAGGCGCCGTACGTGGCGCTCTGGCTCGACACCGCGCTCGGGCAGAACGTCGGCAACGCGCTGAACACGGGCGTCGTGGAGATGCTCGCCGGGCAGGGCGACCCGAAGACGCTCCTCCAGAAGATCACCGACGCTGCGGCGAGGGGCTGAGCGAGAGCGATGACTGGCACCCAGGTGATGGCCGAGGCCGTGCCTGAGAGCGACCGCCGCACCGGGACCGGGGTCTCCCCGGCCCCGGTGCGGCGAGCACGCGCCGACTGGCGCAAGCGCGGCGAGATCGCGCTGCTCTCCGGGCCCGCCCTGCTGATGTTCGTCGGATTCGTCATCCTCCCGGTGGGGATGGCCTCCGTCTACGGGTTCTTCAAGTGGAACGGGTTCGGGTGGCCGACGCAGTTCGTCGGTCTCGACAACTACATCCACATGTGGCAGGACCACACGTTCCGCGACGCGGTGGTGCACAACTTCGCGATTGTCGTGCTCTCGCTCGTGCTGCAGGGGCCGATCGCGATCCTGTTCGCGCTCCTGCTGAACCAGAAGTTCCGCGGGCGGTCGCTGATCCGCGTGCTGATCTTCGTGCCCTACGTGATCTCCGAGGTCATCGTCGGCACGGGGTGGAACCTGATGATGCAGGACTCGGGCGCGTTGAACTCGCTGCTCGGCAAGGTCGGGCTCGGCTTCCTCCAGCACTCGTGGCTCGCGGATCCGAAGCTCGCCCTTTGGACGCTGATGGTCATCATCACCTGGAAGTACATCGGGTTCGCGGTCATCCTGATGCTCGCGGGCATGCAGTCCATCCCCGAGGAGCTGTTCGAGGCGGCGGCGATCGACGGCGCCGGCTTCTGGAAGATCCAGTGGAACATCACCGTGCCCCTGCTGGGTCCGACGATCCGCATCTGGGCGTTCCTGTCGATCATCGGCGCGCTGCAGCTCTTCGACCTCGTCAACATCATCTGGGGGCAGTACATCTCCGCCACGGCGGGCACCTCGACGATGGCGACGTACATGTACCAGAACGGGCATCTCGCCGGCAGTTACGGCTTCGGCAACGCGGTGGCCGTGATGCTCTTCCTGATCACTCTCGTCGTCGCCCTGATCTATCAGCGGTTCGTACTGCGGCGCGACACCGACGGCGCCCTGACGGGCGACAGCGGAAAGGCCCGCCGATGACCACCGACACCCTCCGCACCACGGCCATCGTGCAGCCGCGCGGGCGCAGAGGCGAACGCCGTTCGCAGAAGGCCCCGTGGGGGAGCCCCGGGCTGTACCTGATCGCGATCGTGCTCGTGACGATCTGCATCACGCCGGTGCTCTACATCATCATCGGCGGGTTCCGCACGAACTCGCAGATCACGAAGGATCCGTCCGGCTTCCCGGCGCCCTGGCAGTTCGCCAACTACTCCGACGTGCTCGCCGGATCCGAGTTCTGGACGGCTCTGGTGAACTCGACCGTCGTCGCGATCGGCACGACCGTCGGCGCCGTGCTGCTCGGCGTCATGGCGGCGTATGTCCTCGCCCGCTACGAGTTCGCCGCCAAGCCGGCCATGTATGCGCTGTTCGCCGCGGGGCTGATGTTCCCTGTCACCGTCGCGATCACCCCGCTGTACCTCCTGATCCGCAACCTCGGCCTGGTGAACAGCCTGGCCGGCATCATCGTGCCGCAGATCGCGTTCGCCCTGCCCGGCACGATCATCATCCTCGTACCGTTCCTGAAGGCGATCCCCAAGGAGCTCGAGGAGGCGGCGGCGATCGACGGCGCCTCCCGGCTCGGCTTCTTCTGGCGGATGGTGATCCCGCTCAGCCTCCCGGGCGTCATCACGGTCGGCATCCTCGCGTTCGTCGGATCGTGGAACGGCTACATGCTGCCGCTGTTCATCCTCAATGACCCGAATCTGTTCACGCTGCCGCTCGGCGTGCAGAACTTCTCCTCGCAGTACTCGGTCGACACCGCCCGTGTGCTGGCCTACACCTCGCTGTCGATGCTGCCCGCGCTCATCTTCTTCAGCCTCTTCGAACGCCGCATCGTCGGCGGCCTGACCGGCGCGGTGAAGGGCTGAGCATGACTTCGGACACGACCACCCAGGCCACGGCGACGGACGAGATCCCGGCCCTCCCGATCGCCTCCGCGCGGGTCGGGGAGCTGCTCGCGCAGATGACGCTCGAGGAGAAGGCTGCGCAGCTCGTCGGGTACTGGCTCGATCAGGGCGGCGAGGTCGTGGCGCCCCTGCAGAACGAGATGGCGGCCGCAGGACGCCACGACACGCTGGCCGGCATCACCCGCGACGGCATCGGTCACTACACCCGCGTGTACGGCACTCGCCCCGTCGAGCCCGCGGAGCGCGCGGCCTGGCTCTGGGAGGAGCAGCGCCGGTTGAAGCGCGAGACGCGGCTCGGGATCCCGGCGCTCGTGCACGAGGAGTGCCTCACGGGCCTCGCCGCGTGGAAGGCCGCGACCTTCCCGACACCGCTGGCCTGGGGCGCTTCGTTCGACCCCGAGCTCGTCGCCGAGATGGGGGCGCTGATCGGGGAGTCGATGCGCACGCTCGGCATCCACCAGGGGCTCGCCCCGGTGCTCGATGTGGTGCGCGACCCCCGTTGGGGAAGGGTGGACGAGTGCATCGGCGAGGACCCCTACCTCGTGGGCACCGTGGGCACCGCCTACGTCCAGGGGCTGCAGTCCGCCGGGGTGCACGCCACGCTCAAGCACTTCCTCGGGTACTCCGGCTCGCGCGCCGGCCGCAACCATGCGCCGGTGTCCGCCGGGCCGCGCGAGGTCGCCGACGTCTTCCTGCCGCCGTTCGAGATGGCGATCCGGGACGGCGGGGTGCGCGGCGTCATGAACAGTTACGCCGAGATCGACGGTGTGCCTGTCGCGTCGGATCCGGCCCTGCTGACGGCGCTCCTCCGCGAGCGGCTCGGCTTCGACGGCGTCGTGGTGGCCGACTACTTCGCGATCGCGTTCCTCGAGGTCATGCACGCGGTCGCGGCCGACCGGGGCGAGGCCGCCGAGCTCGCGCTGCGGGCGGGGATCGACGTGGAGCTGCCCTCCGGCGATGCCTACCTGGAGCCCCTGATCGACCGGGTGCGCAGCGGTGCGCTCGACGAGGCCTATCTCGATCGCGCCGTCATACGGGTGCTCGCCCAGAAGGAGCAGCTCGGACTCCTCGAGCCCGGCGCCTTCGAGGACGAGGCCCCGGTCGCGGTCGACCTCGACACCCCTCAGCACCGATCGGTCGCGCGGCGGCTGGCCGCGGAATCCCTCGTGCTGCTGTCGAACGACGGCGTCCTGCCGCTCGCGGCGTCGGCGCGACGCATCGCGCTCATCGGGCCCAACGCCGATCGCACGGATGCGCTGCAGGGCTGCTACTCGTTCGCGAACCACGTGCTCGCGCACCACCCCGACCATGAGCTGGGCATCGAGATGCCCACCGTGCGCGAGGCGCTTGCCGTCGCGCTCCCCGAAGCGGAGATCGTGCACGTGCGCGGATCCGAGGTCGACGGCGACGACACGTCGGGCTTCGTCGAGGCCGAGCGTGCCGCCGCGGACGCCGACATCGCGATCGTCGTGGTCGGCGACCAGGCGGGGCTCTTCGGCCGGGGAACCGTCGGCGAGGGCAACGATGTGGAGTCGCTCGACCTCCCCGGCGTGCAGCGCGAGCTCGTCGAGCGCCTGGTCGCGTCCGGAACGCCCGTCCTCATGGTCGTGCTCTCCGGTCGTCCCTATGCGATCGACTGGGCGCTCGACGATGGTGCTGCGCGTCCGGGGGCGGTGCTGCAGGCCTTCTTCCCGGGCGAGGAGGGCGGCACGGCGATCGCGGACGTGCTCACCGGTGCGGCGTCGCCCTCGGGACGGCTGCCGCTCAGCCTGCCGCGATCGGCGGGGGCGCAGCCGTACAGCTACCTGCATCCGATCCTGGGCGGCCCCTCCGACGTCACTTCCACGGATCCGACCCCGCTGCGGCCGTTCGGGTTCGGGCTGTCGTACACGAGCTTCGCCTACGACGATTTCGCGGTCTCCGCCGAGGCCCGCACGGACGGCGCCTTCACCGCGACCGTGACCGTCGCCAACACGGGCGCCCGCCGTGGAGCCGAGGTCGTGCAGTTGTACGGGCGGGACGTCGTGGCGAGCGTGACGCGTCCCGTGGCGCAGCTGCTGGGTTACGCGCGCGTCGAGCTCGAGCCGGGAGAGCGCCGCACGCTGCGTTTCGCGGTGCCGGCGGCGCGCTTCGCGTTCACCGACCGCACGCTGACCCGGGTGGTCGAGCCGGGGGAGGTGCGCGTGTGGGCGGCCGCCCACGCCGAGGCATCCGCTCCGGCGCCCGACATTGGCGAGATCGCCGGCGTCACAGGGGGCGCGATCTCGAACGAGCGCGCCCGTGCGCACCGCGTGCTCCCCGGCGCGGCGACGGCGGCTCTGCCGGTGCGGCTCACGGGGGATGTGCACGAGGTCGGCGCGGCCGACGCCCGCCTGGTGACGGTGTCGGTCACGTGATCGCGGTCGCGAATCCGATCCTGCCGGGATGCCATCCGGATCCGTCGATCTGCCGGGTGGGCGAGTGGTACTACCTGGTGACGTCCACGTTCGAGTACCTGCCCGGTCTGCCGGTGCTGCGCTCGCGCGACCTGGCGGGGTGGGAGACGGTCGGGCACGTGATCGACCGCCCCGGGATGCTCGACTTCGAGGGCATCGGATCCTCTGGCGGCTTGTACGCGCCGACGATCCGGCACGGGCGCGGTCTGTTCTGGGTGGTGTGCACGCTCATCGACCGGGAGGATCCGACCCGGGGAGGGAACTTCCTGGTCACCGCGAGCGACCCGGCTGGACCGTGGAGCGATCCCGTGATGCTCGACGTCGCCGGCATCGACCCGTCGATCGTGTTCGACGACGAGGGGCGCGTGTGGCTGCACGGCACCCGCCTGGCCCCCGATCCGGAGTGGCACGATCAGACCGAGGTCTGGGTGCAGGAGTACTCGCCGGACCGACGCGTACTCGTCGGTGAGGAGCACGTGATCTGGCACGGCGCGGTGCACGGGGCGGTCTGGGCGGAGGGCCCGCACCTGTATCGCATCGATGGGAACTGGTACCTGCTCGCCGCCGAGGGTGGCACCGAGTTCCACCACGCGGTGAGCGTGGCGCGTGCCGACGAGGTCACCGGACCGTATGTCGGCAACAGAGCGAACCCGGTTTTCACGCATCGGCAGCTGGGACGGACGAGCCCGGTGATCGGCGCCGGACACGCGGATCTGGTGCAGGCGGCGGACGGATCCTGGTTCGCCGTGATGCTGGCGATGCGCACCGCCGACGGCCGGCACTATCCGCTCGGCCGGGAGACGTTCCTGTGCCCCGTGGCGTGGGAGGACGGCTGGCCCGTGTTCGCGCCGGGCGAGGGGCGGCTGCCGGATACGGTCGCGATCCCGTGGGCGACCGAGGAAGCGCCCGCCGGCTCGTGGCAGCCGGACGACCGGGTCGCGGGCGTCGTCGAGCCCGCGGATCCTCGCTGGACGGCGCTCCGCGCTCTGCCCGCCGAGGTGGCGGTCGCGGACGGCGACAGCTGGCGGCTACCCGTGCGCGCGGGGACCCTGCACGAGCCGTCCACGCCGGCGTTCCTCGGGGTGCGGCAGCAGCACGCGGACGTCGACGTGCGCTGCGTGCTGGACGTGCACGGGCTCGCCGAGGGCGAGCGCGCGGGCGTCGTGCTGCGGCAGTCCGAGCGGGACCACGTGGCGGTCGCCGTCACGCGCACGCCGGACGGGCTGCGGCTCTCGTCCGAGCGCTGCTTCGGGGGCGACAGGGAGCATCGGGATCTGGGTGCGCTGTCCGAGGCGAACGAGGTGGAGCTCGCCGTGAGCGGGCGCGGATACGACTACGTACTCCGGCACGCCGGTGCCGACGTGCTCGCCGCCGATGGGCGAGAGTTGGACGCGTCGTCGACAGGCGGATTCCTCGGCCTTTGGGTCGGCGTGTACGCCACGAGCGTCGGTGCCCCGCCACGGGGGGACGTGCGCATCGCCCGCTTCACGTACGCGCCTGCGCGGTCCGGCGGCGGCGCTCGGTAGCCTGGAGTCCCACCGCGTGCAGGAAGCGAGACGCCGCATGAACGAACGCGCCACGACCGTCGAGGGGGTGCGGCGCACCAATCTCGCCGAGGTGCTGCGCCTCGTTCACCATGCGGGTCCGCGGTCCAGGGCCGTCATCACGGCGGAGACCGGGCTGAACCGCTCCACCGTCTCGGATCTGGTCGGGCGGCTGGTCGAGGCCGGGCTCGTCGAGGAGCACGAGCCCGATCCCACGCGCCGGGTGGGGCGCCCCTCTCCCGTGGTCGCGCCCCGTCCGGGCGTGGTCGCCATCGGCGTGAACCCCGAGATCGACGCCGTCGAGATCGGGGCGGTCGCGCTGGGCGGCGCGGTGCGCGAGCGGGTGCGGATCCCCGTCGAGCAGCCCGATGTCGCGGAGGTCGTGAAGATCGTCGCCGGGGTCGTGGGCGGCTGGCGTAACGGGGCGCTGGCCGGCTGCCGCATCGAGGGCGTCGGCCTCGCGGTTCCCGGGCTGGTGCGGGCATCGGACGGTCTGGTCCGATTCGCTCCGCATCTGGAATGGCGGGACGCCGACATCGCGGGACCGCTCGCGGCCGCGCTGGGCATCGACGTGGTCGTGGGCAACGACGCCTCGCTCGGAGCCCGTGCGGAACGGCTGTTCGGCGCCGCCCGTGCGCATGGGGACGTCGTGTACCTGAACGGCGGCGCCAGCGGCATCGGCGGCGGACTCATCCTGCACGGCCAGCTCATCGGCGGCGTGGGCGGCTACGCGGGGGAATGGGGGCAGACCGCCGCGAGCGTGGCGGATGCCGCGGACCGGCGCGCCGAGGGCGGGGTGCTGGAAGACGAGGTCAACCGCGCCCGCCTGGTGCAGGCCGCAGGCCTCATCGCGCCCGATGATGCCGAGCTTCGCGCGGCGCTCGCCCCTGCCGGGGAGGGGCCCGCGATCGCCGAGACCGCACGGCAGCGTCGGATCCTCGCGGCGACCCTCGGCAACGCCGTCAACGTGCTGAACCCGGCGATGATCGTGCTCGGCGGCTTCCTCGCAATCCTGCGGGATCTGGATCCGGCGGTCTTCGACGAGGACGTGCGACGGCGCGCGCTCTCCGCATCGGCCGAGGGGCTGGAGATCGCCGCCGCCGCGCTCGGCGCCGATCGCCTGCTCATCGGCGCCGCGGACGCCGCCTTCGAACGCCTGCTCGCGGATCCACTGGGCTGAGCTCATGCGCGGCCGGTTCCTTCCCCGAGGTCGCTGAGCGAGGACGCCGAAGGCGACCGAGACGAAACGCGGCGCCCTCGCAGGAGCACCGCGCCTTGTCTCGGTCGCTTCACGCGCTCGACGACCCCGGATTCAACTCCGGGCGACCTCGAGCTCCACCGCCGACCACGACAGCGCCGGCAGGGTGAGGCGTACCGCGCCGTCGTCGATCGCGACACCGTCGAGCGTCCGCATCCCGACCGCGTCGGGCGTCTGCTCGAGGTTCGCGGTGAGGCGGTCGCCGCCCTCGGGCACGGTGAGCATCTCGGCCGAACGCACCGCGGTCGCGCGCAGACCGTGCAGGTCGAGGTCGACGGTTGCCTCCGAGGAGAGCGAGCGGTTCGCGATGAAGAGTGCGAGGCGCCCCGACGCCTCATCCCACGTCGCCACCGCGTCGACCTCGTCCACGTCGCCGTACTGCGCGGTCTCGCCCTTGGTCGACGAGACCGCGAGCCGCATGATCCGACCCTTCGCCATCCGCGCCATCCGCGCGAACGGCCAGAAGATCGTCTGCCGCCACGCCGGGCCGCCCTCCTCGGAGCGGATCGGGGCGATCACGTTCACGAGCTGGGCCTGGTTGGCGATCTTCACGCGGTCGCCGTGCCGCAGCAGGCTGTGCAGGAACGTGCCGACCACGACCGCGTCGGTGACGTTGTAGGTGTCCTCGATGAGCCGGGGGTGCTCGCGCCAGCCGGCCGCGGCCACCTCGCCTTCCTCGACGTCGTTGAACCGGTCGAAGTCCCAGACGTTCCACTCGTCGAACGAGATGTCCACCTGCTTGCTGTGCTTGCCGGCGGCCTTGACCGCGTCGATCGTGGAGATCACGCCGTCGATGAACATGTCCATCTCCACGCCCTCGGCGAGGAACGACGCCGCATCGCTGCTCTGCTCCCGGTAGTACGCGTGCATGGAGATGTAGTCGACCTCGTCGTACGCGTGCGTGAGCACTGTGTGCTCCCAGGTGCCGAAGGTCGGCATCTGCCGGTTCGAGGATCCGACCGCGACGAGCTCGATCTCAGGATCCACGAGCTTCATCGCCTTGGCGGTCTCCTGGGCGAGACGCCCGTACTCGTGCGCCGTCTTGTGCCCGATCTGCCAGGGGCCGTCCAGTTCGTTGCCGAGGCACCACAGCTTGATGCCGAACGGATCCTCGGCGCCGTTGCGGCGGCGCAGGTCCGACCAGTAGGTGCCGCCGGGGTGGTTGGCGTACTCGACGAGCGCGCGGGCCTCCTCCACCCCGCGGGTGCCGAGGTTGATGGCCTCCATGACCTCGACCTCGGCCTCGCGCGACCAGTCCATGAACTCGTGCAGACCGAAGGCGTTCGTCTCGATCGTGTGCCAGGCGCCGTCCATGCGCACGGGGCGCTCGGCGACGGGGCCGACGCCGTCCTCCCAGCGATAGCCGGAGACGAAGTTGCCGCCGGGGTAGCGGACGACGGTGGGGCCGAGTTCGCGCACGAGCTCGAGCACGTCGGTGCGGAAGCCGCGGGCGTCGGCGGCCGGATGGCCGGGCTCGTAGATGCCGGTGTAGACGCAGCGGCCCATGTGCTCGACGAACTGGCCGAACAGGCGGCGCGGGACGTCGGCGAGCGAGAAGTCGCGGTCGATGGTGATGCGGGCGTGGGTCATGGGTATCCGATCCGTTCGGGTCATTGACCGCCGAAGCCGCTGGTGGCGACTCCCTTGACGATCTGCTTCTGGAAGATGAGGAACACGATGATGAGGGGCAGGGCGGCGAGCACGGCCTGGGCCATGACCTGCGCGTACTGCACGCCGTAGGCGCTGATGACCGTCTGCAGGCCGACCGGCAGGGTCATCAGGCTGGTGTCGTTGATCACGAGGAACGGCCACAGGAAGTTGTTCCAGGCGCCGATGAACACGAAGATCGCGACGGAGGCGAGGATCGGCCGCGACAGCGGCAGGACGATCGACCAGAACACCCGGAATCTCGAGGCGCCGTCGACGCGCGCCGCGTCCTCGAGCTCGACCGGGATCGCGTCGAAGAACCGCTTCAGGATGAACACCATCGCGGGTGCGACCACCTGAGGCAGGATGAGCCCCCAGTGCGTGTCCACGAGATTGAAGGCCAGCATCTCGTAGAACAGCGGGATGATCAGCACCTGAGGGGGCACCACGATCGCGGCGATGATGACGACGAACAGCCACCTGCGGCCGCGGAAGTCGAGCCGGGAGAACGCGTAGGCGGCGAGGGCCGAGATCGCGACGGTGATCACGGTGACGGCGGTCGCGGTCCACAGGCTGTTCCATGCCCAGAAGTAGACGTTGCCCTGCGAGAGGATCGCGCCGAAGGCCTGCGCCGTCGGCCCGCTCGCGCCGATCCAGCCGGCGTCGCCGGATGCGGCGTCGGTCTCGGTCTTGAACGCGGTGGCGACGGCCCAGAGGAACGGCAGGAGCCAGCCGATCGCGAGGATCAGCAGCACCGCGAAGGCGAGAACGGTGAGAACGGTGAAGCGGCGGCCGACCGGCCGGCGGGTGCGGGCGCGCGCAGCGCCCGGGGCGACGAGGGTGCGGGTCGCGGTGGTCATCGGGCGTCCTTCCGCCGGCGGGTGATCAGCGCCTGGACGACGCCGAGGATGATGATGATCGCGAAGAACACGTACGAGATCGCCGCCGAGTAGCCGAACCGGTACCCGACGAAACCGGTCTCGTAGATGTACTGCACGATCGAGCGAGTGGTGTCGCTGGAGAGGCCGCCGAGCATCTGGTACGCCTGATCGAACAGCTTGAGCGACGCGAGGATCTGCAGCAGGCCGATGAGGGTGGTCGCCGGTCCCAGCTGCGGGAGAGTGATCGAGGTGAACTGCCGCCAGCCTCCCGCGCCGTCCAGCGAGGCCGCCTCGTACTGCTGCTGCGGGATGTTCTGCAGCGCCGCGAGGTAGAGCAGGAAATTGAACCCGACCGTCCACCACACGGTCGCGATCACGATCGCGAGCATGTTGACTTTCGGATCCTGCAGCCAGGCGATCGGCTCGAGACCGAACGCCTTCAGGACGTTGTTCGCCGCCCCGATCTGCGGATTGAAGATCCAGATCCAGATCTGCGAGATCACCGTGGAGGCGAGCAGGTACGGCATGAAGAAGGAGAGCCGCCAGAGCCATTGGCCCGGGAGTCCGCGGTCGACGAGCACCGCCATGAGGAGCGCGATGATCACGAGCGGGACCGTGGACAGCAGCGTGAACCATACCGTGTTGCCGAGAGCTCCCCACATCACCGGATCCGCGAGCGCCTCGATGTAGTTCGCGAAGCCGACGAATCCGCCGCCGGATCCGGTGAGGGACTGGTCGGTGAAGCTGAGGTAGAGGCCGTGCAGGATCGGCCACGCGAGGAAGAGCGCGAACGCGATGAGGAAGGGGGTGAGGAACGCCCAGCCGATCAGCTGCTCGCCGCGGTGGGATCCGCCGGCGTGGCGTCGGGTCGCGCGGGTCGCCGCGCGACCGGTGACGATGGTCGTGGTGGTGGGCGCCGTCGTGGTCATCTCCGAGCTCCTTCCGGGTCGGCGGGATTGGGTTGGGCGAGGAATCGCGTGACGGCGGTCTCGAAGCGGGTGATGGCGTCGGCGGCACTGCCTCCGCCGAGGAGCGCGGGCTGGGCGGCGGCGCCGAACTGACCTTGGAAGTTGGATCCGGAGCCCGTGAACCACGCGGGCGGGTCGTAGCGCACGTACTGTGCGGCTTCGGCGTAGTGCGCCTGCGGGAGCAGCTTCGCGTACTTCGCGGACTCGGTGACCGGGAGGAAGGCGGGGATGTGCCCGGCCTCCGCCCAGCCGAAGGAGCCCTTCAACATGTCGGCCACGAAGCGGTACACGAGGTCGCGGCTCGCCGCGTCCGGGTGCGACTGGTGCGGCAGCACGAACGAGTGCGAATCGGCGTAGGCCGTGCGCGTGCCGAACAGGGGCGGGATCATCGCGATGTCGAACGAGATCTTGGCGGCCTGCATCGTGCGCAGCTCCCACACTCCGCTGAGGAACATGCCGCTCTTGCCCGTCGCGAACTCCGCCACGGCGGTGCCGTAGTCGGCCTGCTTGGCCGCCCGCTTGCCGTCGAGCAGCTTCTGCATGAACTCGAGGGAGGCGACGGCGGCGTCCTTGTCGATCACCGCGGAGCCACCCTGCGGCATCTCCATCTCGATGCCGTGCTGCGTGTACAGCGTGTAGAACAGGCGCCACATCTGGGAGCCGTCGCCGAGGTAGCCGTAGGAGAGGCCGTGCCCGCCGGTGACTCCGGCGATCGCGTCGACCATGGCGAGGAACTCCTCGGGGCTCTCCGCCTCCTTCAGGCGACCGTCGTGGCCGAGCACGCCCGCCTTCTCGCAGACCTCCGTGTTGTACATGAGCACGAAGGGATGCGCGTCGAGGGCGATGCTGAGGCGCCTGCCGTCGACGTCGCCCTTCTTCCAGATCGGATCCGGGAACGTGGACGCGTCCACGCCGAGGTCGGAGAGACGGCCGGTGTCCCAGTCGTCGAGGAGCCCGCCGGGGGCCCAGCCGAGCACTCGGGTGGCGTGCATGATCGCGACGTCGGGGGCGCGGCCACCGGCCGCGGCCATGGCGAGCTTCGTGTAGTAGGGCGTGCCCCAGGCGAGCACCGTGGGGCGCACGCGGTAAGCCGTCTGCGCCTTGTTCACGCCGTCCAGCAGACCGGACATCGTCACGCCGTCGCCGCCGGAGAGAAGGTGCCAGAACTGCAGGGTGCGGGTACCGGACGCGGCGGCCGAGGATGGGGCGCAGCCGGCGAGCAGCGCGGCGCCGGCGGTCAGGCCCGCGGCGCCGAGGAACTGCCGCCGGTTCAGATCGAGAGGTGGTGTCATCGTCACTCCTTCGTGGACGATCGGGGGATGCCGCCATCATTACATCGATGAAATGAAGGATGCAAGACCCATCTGAGACCGGTCACGGAACTCTCGCCCTGTTCCCCGGGGTATCGGGGTCAGGAGCCCGGAGCCCAGCCTCGCGGGCTCGCAGCAGTGCTCTCGCGCACGACGAGGCGGTGCGGAACGGTGATCGAGCGGGGCGTGCCCGTGGGGTCCGCGATCCGCTCCGCCAGGAGGTCGACGGCGGAGGCGGCGAAGATGCTGCGATCGATCTGCACGGTCGACAGTGCCGGCTCGGTGAAACGGGAGAGTTCGACGTCGTCGAAGCCGGTCACCAGCACGTCCTCGGGCACGCGGATGCCGCGGCTGTGCAGCACGTGCAGGGCGCCCGTCGCGAGGGAGTCGGTGAAGCCGAGCACGGCGTCGAACGGCACCCCGCGGGAGAGCAGCTCGTTGGTGGCCTCCGCGCCGCCGGAGATGGTCCAGTCGCCGTGGTTGACGGTCAACCGGGGGTCGGCGGGAAGGCCTGCCTCCGCCAGCGCCTGGCGTACGCCCTGCAACCGGAGCCGGCTGGTCGCGGTCGCGATCGCGTGCTGATCATCGCCGCCGACGACGGCGATCCGCCGGGCTCCGCGTTCGATCACATGCCGCGTCATCGCTGCGGCGCCCGCCACGCTGTCGATCCCGACGTGGTCGGCGAGCTGCTGTTCGACCTCGCCGATCAGGACGACGGGCAGCTGCCGGTCCTCGTCGGTGAGTGCGCTGTCCTCCAACCGGATGGGGTTCAGGATCAGGCCGTCGACGAGGTGCGCGCGAGCCCGGGAGAGCAGCTCGCGCTCGCGCCGCGGCTCGGATCCGGTCTGCTCGACCTGCACGGCGAAGCCCTTCAGCCGGGCGGCCTGGACGATGTGGTCGAGCAGTTCGGCGGAGAACGACGTCGCCAGGTAGGGCAGCGCGAGCGCGATCACTCCGGAACGGCCGTTGCGCAGACTGCGGGCGCTCAGGTTGGGGACGAAGTCGAGTTTGCGCATCGCGTCCTCGACCCGCTCCCGCGTGTCCTCGCGCACGAACACCGTGCCGGTGACCACGTTCGACACGGTCTTCGCGGAGACGCCGGCCAGCGACGCGACGTCGCGCATCGTCGCCCGCGTGCTCCCTGCCATGCGCTCAGCCTAAGCCCGGGCCTCGGGTCCCGCCGCTCCTCGGCGTTCTATCGATGTAACCCGGTTCTATGATGTGGCGATGAGCATCGGGGCGAACTGGGCCGGGAACCTGCACTACGGCGCCGTGGCGATCGAACGACCGCGCAGCCGTGAGGAGCTGCACGAGATCCTCTCGACGCCGGGGTCGTTGCGCCCGCTAGGCTCCCGGCACAGCTTCAACACGATCGCCGACACGACGGGCACGCTCATCGACCTCTCGGCGATGCCGCAGGAGGTCGTGCAGGTCGCGTCCGACGCCGTGCGCGTGCCCGCCGGCATGCGCTACGGCGAACTCGGCGCAGAGCTTCAGCGCCGCGGACTGGCGCTGGCGAACCTCGCGTCGTTGCCGCACATCTCCGTGGCGGGCGCGGTGTCCACCGGGACGCACGGATCGGGCGATGCGATCGGATCCCTCGCCGCGGCCGTGCGGTCGCTCACGCTCGCGGGGCCCGACGGCGAGCGCACCCTGCGTCGCGGCGATGACGACTTCGACGGGACGGTCGTCTCGCTCGGCGCGCTCGGAGTGATCGTCGAGCTCGAACTCGACGTGGAGCCGGCGTACGACGTCGCCCAGGCCGTGCACGAGGGGCCGGCGTGGGACGCGCTGCTGGCCGAGTTCGACCGGGTCACCGCGCTCGGGACGAGTGTCAGCATCTTCAGCCGCTGGACCGATCGCGATCGCGCGGACCAGCTCTGGATCAAGAACCGGGTCGGCGGCGTCGCCCTCGACGAGGCCCTGCTGGCCCGGCTCGGGACGACGCCCGCCGTCGTGCGGCGGCATCCCATCCTCGGCGCCCCGGCGGAGGCCTGCACCCCGCAGCTCGGCGAGCCCGGCCCCTGGCACGAGCGGCTGCCCCACTTCCAGCTGGGCTTCACGCCATCGGCGGGCGAGGAGCTGCAGAGCGAGTACCTGGTGCCGCGACGCGACGCGGTGCGCGCGATCGAGGCGATCCGCGGGCTCGCCGACCGGATCGCGCCGCTGCTGCTCGTGAACGAGGTGCGCACGGTCGCCGCCGACGACCTCTGGCTGAGTTCGTCGTACGGGGAGGGCGCGGTCGGACTGCACTTCACCTGGCGCCGGGACCAGCCCGCGGTCGAGGCGCTGCTGCCGGCGATCGAGGCGGCGTTGCCCGAGAGCGCCCGTCCGCACTGGGGCAAGCTCGCCGCGCTCGAGCCGGCGGAGATCCGCCGCCGCATCCCGCGGTGGGGCGACTTCGCTGCGCTCGCGGGGCGGATGGATCCGGCCGGCCGATTCCGGAACGCGTTTCTGGAGCGGCTCGGCCTGTAGCGCGGTACCGGGGTCTTCCGTCGACGGTTCAGGTCGCACTCTCGGCTCTTCCGGCAGCCTCGGAACAGCAGAAAGTGCGACCTGGGCGGAGACGGGCCGGAGGGCGGGGGTGCGCGACCCGTACACTCGCAGGCGTGAGTGAGTCGAAGCCGCAGCGCGCCGTCGGAGTGCGGGAGGTCGCCGCGCTCGCGGGGGTCTCGCGGCAGACCGTGTCGCGCGTGCTCAACGATCACCCGGACGTCGCGCCCGACACGCACGCTCGCGTCGTGGCAGCGATGGATGAGCTGGGCTACCGCATGAACAACGCCGCGCGCGCGCTCGGCACGCACCGCACGCGCACGATCGGCGTGCTCGCCTCGGACGCGCTGCAGTACGGCCCGTCGCGCAGCATGGCCGCGATCGAGGCGTCGGCGCGCGAGGCCGGGTACTGGATCACCGCGGCGTTCGCCGACTCCGGCGACGAGGCCTCCGTCCGCGACGCGATCGAGCACCTGCGCGCGCAGGCCGTGGACGGGATGATCGTGTTCGCGCCGCATGCGCGCACCCTCGAGGTGCTCGACGCGCTGCGCATCGGGACCCCCGTCGTGATCCTGCACGCCGCCGAGCGCGCCGACTTCTCCGTCGATCAGCGGGCCGGCGCACGCCTCGCCGTGGCGACTCTGGCCGACGCCGGACATGAGCGGATCGCACACCTCGCGGGCCCGACGGATTGGCTGGAGGCCGAGGCGCGCGCGGCCGGCTTCGCCCAGGAGCTCGCAGCCCGCGGCCTGCCCGTCGGGGCGGTCTTCGCGGGCGACTGGAGTCCGCGCTCCGGCCACGAGGCCGCGGCGGACGTGATCGCCTCCGGTGCGACTGCCGTCTTCGCCGCGAACGACCAGATGGCGCTCGGCCTGATCGGCGGTCTGCGTGCGGCCGGCGTGGATGTGCCGGCGCAGATCAGCATCGTCGGCTTCGACGACGTGCCGGAGGCGGCGTACGCCTGGCCGCCGCTCACGACCGTGCGGCAGGACTTCGAGGAGCTCGCACGGCGCGCTGTCGCGCGCGTCATCGCCCGGGGTGGGCCCGGCACGGGTGCCGCCGATGACGATGCGGCCTCGGGATCCGCCGCAGACGCGACGGATCCGATCGCGCCGGTCCTCGTCGCCCGTGACTCGATCGTCCCGCCGTCGGCCTAGCAGCCGGATCTTCACGAGACCAGGCCTGCCGTTCGGGTCGCAGTCTGTCCTCTTGCGGGCACGCTCGTGCAGCCGGAAGCGCGACCTGAGCGGGAGAGGCTCGGAATTGCAGCGTGTTCTTCCCCGGACGCGCGGCGGTCGGTGAGGCACGCGTCGGGCTCTTGACGGCTTGCGGTGAGTGGTGTCACACTTGCCCGTGACCGGTCACAGTCGCCCAGGAGAACCTCGGGCGGGCCCGAGAGGATCCGAATGACCACCTTCTCTGCGGAGATCGAGCAGGCGATCGCCACCGTGCGTGCCGACGTGGCGCGGCTGCACTCCGAGCTCGTGCGCTACGACCTGGTGGTCTGGACCGGCGGCAACGTGTCCGGTCGCGTCCGGCTCTCCGAAGACGGCAGCGGCGACCTCTTCGTGATCAAGCCCTCCGGGGTCGGCTACGACGACCTCGCCCCAGAGAACATGATCCTCTGCGACCTCGACGGCGCCCCGATCCCCGGCACCCCCGGCGGCGATCGCGCCCCCTCCAGCGACACCGCTGCGCACGCCTACGTCTACCGGAACATGCCCGAGGTCGGCGGCGTGGTGCACACCCACTCCGACTACGCCGTGGCCTGGGCGGCACGCGGTGAGGAGATCCCCTGCGTGATCACCGCGATGGCCGACGAGTTCGGCGGGCCGATCCCGGTCGGCCCGTTCGCGATCATCGGCGACGACTCGATCGGCCGCGGGATCGTTCAGACTCTGCGTGGGCACCGTAGCCGTGCGGTGCTCATGCAGAACCACGGCCCGTTCACGATCGGCGTCGATGCGAAGGACGCGGTCAAGGCCGCTGTCATGGTCGAGGACGTCGCGCGCACGGTGCACCTCGCACGGCAGGCGGGCCCGCTCATCCCGATCCCGCAGGAGGCGATCGACCGCCTCTACAGCCGGTACCAGAACGTGTACGGCCAGAACTCGGACGCCCGGCGATGAGCGCGCGCGACGACATCCTCGACGGCCGGACGAGCCTGGGCATCGAGTTCGGATCCACCCGGATCAAGGCGTGCCTGATCGGATCCGATCCCTCCGTCGTGCTCGCCACCGGATCCTCGGCATGGGAGAACCGGCTCGAGGGCGGCCTGTGGACCTATGACCTGGACGAGGTCTGGGCGGGGCTTCAGGAGGCCTACGCGACGCTCGTCGCCGACGTGCACGACCGCTACGGCGTGCGCCCGACGACGATCGGCGCGCTCGGGGTCTCGGCCATGATGCACGGCTACCTGGCGTTCGACGCCGCGGGAGATCTGCTCGTGCCGTTCCGCACCTGGCGCAATACGAACACGTCGGTCGCGGCGGCCGAGCTCACGGACCTGCTCGACGTGAACATCCCGCTGCGCTGGTCGATCGCGCACCTGCACCAGGCGGTGCTCGACGACGAGGAGCACGTGCCGCGCATCGCGGGCGTGAACACGCTCGCCGGGTACGTGCATGAGCGGCTGACCGGTCGCCGCGTGCTCGGCGTCGGCGACGCCTCGGGCATGTTCCCGATCGACTCGGCGACCGGCGACTACGACGCGGCCATGGTCGCCGCGTACGACGCGCTCGCCGCGGGCCGGCTGCCGGCGCCTCTCACGGCGCTGCTGCCGCATGTGCTCACCGCGGGTGCCGACGCGGGCGCGCTCACCGAGACGGGGGCGATGCTGCTGGATCTGTCCGGGTCCCTCGGGGCCGGCATCCCGCTCTGCCCGCCCGAGGGCGACGCCGGCACCGGCATGGTCGCCACCAACGCGGTCTCCCCGCGCACGGGCAACGTCTCCGCCGGCACGAGCATCTTCGCCATGGTCGTGCTCGAGCGCCCGCTCGCAGGACGCCATCACGAGATCGACCTCGTCACGACGCCCTCCGGTGACGCCGTCGCGATGGTGCACTGCAACAACGGAGCCAGTGAGCTGGCGGCGTGGGCCGGGCTGTTCGCCCGCTTCGCCGCGGCTGCCGGGGCTCCCGTCAGCGACGACATCGCGTTCGCGGCCCTGTTCCGCGAGGCGCTCGCGGGCGAGGCCGACGCGGGTGGATTGCTCGCCTACAACCACCTCGCGGGGGAGCCGATCGCCGGGCTGGCCGAGGGCCGACCGCTCGTGGTGCGCACCCCCGGCCGCGCGTTCACCCTGGCGAACTTCATGCGGGCGCAGCTCTACGGTGTGTTCGGCACGCTGGCGCTCGGCATGCGGACTCTCGCCGCGGAGGGCGTGCAGCTCGATCGGATGTATGCCCACGGCGGCATGTTCCGCACGGCGGGCGTGGCGCAGCGCTTCCTCGCCGGTGCCCTGGGCGCGCCCGTCGCTGTGGGCGAGGCGGCGTCCGAAGGGGGAGCGTGGGGGATCGCGGTGCTCGCGTCGTACCTCGCGCACGCCGGCGAACGGAGCCTCGGCGACTATCTCGACGGCCGAGTGTTCGCTGCAGCAGCCATCACCGTGGCGGATCCGCTTCCCGACGACGTCGCCGGATTCTCCGCCTACCTCGACCGCTACCGCGCCGGCCTCGCCATCGAGGCCGCCGCGGTCGCCTCGCTCTGAACAGCCCACGACTCGAACGACGATCACCCGGATCCGCGGATCCGGATCCCGAGAACGAAAGAGCTCCGATGACCCGCACCCCGCTCACCACCTCGCTCGACGGCTATGAGGTCTGGTTCCTCACCGGCAGCCAGCACCTGTACGGCCCCGAGACGCTCGCGCAGGTCGCCGAGCAGTCGCAGCAGATCAGGCGGATCCTCGACGAGGCCGGCGAGGTGCCCGTGCGGATCGTGTGGAAACCGGTGCTCACGGACTCGGCCGCGATCAAGCGCACCGCGCTCGAGGCCAACGCCGATGAGAAGGTCATCGGACTGATCGCGTGGATGCACACGTTCAGCCCGGCGAAGATGTGGATCGCGGGCCTCGACGCGCTGCAGAAGCCGCTGGCGCACCTGCACACCCAGGCCAACGTCGAGCTGCCCTGGGCCGACATCGACTTCGACTTCATGAACCTGAACCAGGCCGCGCACGGCGACCGCGAGTTCGGCTACATCCAGACCCGTCTCGGCGTGCCGCGCAAGACGATCGTCGGCCACGCCTCCGATCCGCGGGTGCAGCGCGAGCTCGGCACCTGGCAGCGAGCGGCGGCGGGCCTCGCCGCCTCGCGCGACCTCCGGCTCGCCCGCTTCGGCGACAACATGCGCTTCGTCGCCGTGACCGAGGGTGACAAGACCGAGGCCGAGCTGCGTTTCGGCGTGCAGGTGAACACCTGGGGTGTGAACGAGCTCGTCGACGCGGTCGCCGCGGCGAGCGAGGCCGACATCGACACCCTCGTCGCCGAGTACGAGGAGTTGTACGAGGTCGCTCCCGAGCTGCGGCGCGGAGGCGAGCGGCATCAGTCGCTGCGCGACGGGGCGGCGATCGAGCTGGGTCTGCGCTCGTTCCTCGAGGAGGGCGGGTTCAGCGCGTTCACGACCTCGTTCGAGGACCTCGGCGCGCTGAAGCAGCTCCCGGGGCTCGCCGTGCAGCGGCTCATGGCAGAGGGGTACGGCTTCGGCGCGGAGGGCGACTGGAAGACCGCCGTGCTCGTGCGGATCGCCAACGTCATGGGCGCGGGGCTGCCCGGAGGCGCCAGCCTCATGGAGGACTACACCTACGACATGACCCCCGGTGACGAGCTCATCCTCGGCGCGCACATGCTCGAGGTGTCGCCCTCGCTGACCACGCAGAAGCCCACGCTCGAGATCCACCCGCTCGGCATCGGCGGCAAAGACGACCCGGTGCGCCTCGTCTTCACCGCGGATCCCGGATCCGCCGTCGTCGTCGCCCTCAGCGACATGCGCGATCGATTCCGACTCACCGCGAACGTCGTCGAGAACGTCGAGCCGCGCGCGGCGCTGCCGAAGCTGCCCGTCGGTCGCGCCGTGTGGAAGCCGCAGCCGGACTTCACGACCTCGGCGGCCGCGTGGCTGACGGCGGGCGCCGCGCACCACACGGTGATGTCGACGGCCGTGGGCATCGACGCGTTCCGCGACTTCGCCGAGATGGCCGAGGTCGAGCTGCTGGTGATCGACGACAGCACCACACTGGGCGAGTTCCAGAAGCAGGTGCGCTGGAACCAGGCTTATTACCGGCTCGCCCAGGGGCTGTGACGTGACACATCAGCGGGGCGGACTCGCAGTGGAGCCGAGGACCTGCGCACCCGATGCGTTCGACCCCGGGGCCGGTTCGTCGTGCTGGGACCCGGCGCCGTGCATGCCGTGAGCTGGCGCATCCACGCGCTGTGACCGCCTCCTCGTTGCGGCGCCCGCGAGCCTGAGTCCGGCCGGGAACGCGGGCAGTTCTGCCCATCGAACTGCGTCGGGCCGCTCGGTAGTCTGAAGCCATGGCCACAGAGGGGGAACCGCCGCAGGGCGGGCATGAGCTCGATTTCGGATCCGGGTCGAAGGATCCGACCCCGCCGCCGGTGCCACCGGCGCCGACCGAGGGTGAGGCGGGGAACCCCGCGTCCGCTTCACCGGTCGTTCCGGAGCAGGTGCCGCCTGCGCCGGAACAGGCATTCCCGCCGCCGGGGCAGCCTTCCCCGGTGCAGCCTTATGGCGTCCAGCCGGGCCAGCCGTACGCCGCCCAGCCCGCCCAGCCGTACCCCGGGCAGCCCGCCCAGCCGCATACGGGACAGCAGGGCCAGCCCTATGCCGGACAGCCGTATGGCGCCCAGCCCGGACAGCCGTATGGCGCGCAGCCCACCCAGCCGTACCCGGGTCAGGCCGCGCAGCCTGGACAGCCGTATGGCGCGCAGCCCACCCCCACCCAGCCGTACCCTGGACAGCCGTATGGCGCGCAACCCACCCAGCCGTACCCCGGCCAGCCGTACGGCGCGCAGCCCACCCAGCCCTACCCGGGCCAGGGCGACGGCACCCAGCCGCCGAAGAAGTCGTCGAAGGGGCTGCTCTGGGGCCTGATCGGCGGCGGTGCCGCCCTGTTGATCGTGGCGATCCTGGTCGTGGCCTTGCTCGTGGTGCCCGCGCTCACCCGATCCTCGGTGACCGCCGCCGATACCGTGAAGGCCTATCTGACCGCCGTGTCCAAGGGCGATGCGAAGGCCGCGCTGGGCTACCTCGAGAGCGTGCCAGACAAGAAGCTGCTCACCGATCCGGTGCTGAAGGCCTCCGAGAAGCTCGGCGGCGTCAGCCACATCTCGGTGAAGAAGGGCGGGGAGAGCAAGTACTCGGCCACCGTCGCCGCGTCGTTCGAGGTGGGCGGACGCACGGTGTCCACGACCTACGAGGCGTACAAGGACAAGGACACCTGGAAGATCGCGAACGGCGTGACGCCGATCTCACTGGACAGCCTGCGCGGCCTCGACGCGACGTTCAACGGGGTGCCCACGGCTGACATCACCGATGCGTACGTGTTCCCCGGCACCTACGAGATCGCACTGGACTCGAAGTACTTCTCGATCGACGGCGACTCGACCTTCGCCATCGCGTCCTACGACGACGCGTCCGCGCTGTACGACGTGCGCACGAAGCTCAACGATGCCGGCGTCTCCGAGTTCCGCTCGCTGGTGCGCTCCTCGGTCGAGGCGTGCGTGGCGATGAAGACGCTGTCGACGCCCTGCGGCATGGACATCACCGCGATCGACCTCTCCGGCGCGAGCCCGGTGGAGGGCACGGTCACCCGCACGCTCACCGCGGACGGCAGTGCGAAGCTCGATGCGCTGCAGCCGGAGAGCAACGGATCCTCGCCGACGGTCGTGTCCGCCTACGACTACATCAGCGTCGACATGCAGCTGCAGGGCAGTGACGGCCAGACCTACACCGTCACATTCGGCGGATCCCTCGGCACCCCGACCGTGGACTTCGGCAAGGCCGCACCGCAGGTCACCTGGGAGTGACCGGCGCCTGAGGCCCGCGAAACGAGGGGACCCCCGCCGACCCGATTCGGCGGGGGTCCTGCGGTTCGTGACCGCCGGGAGCCCGTGCGAGAAAGCCGGGCGGATCCCATCGTGCGCGGGGAGACGAGCACCCGATCCGGTCAGCGTCTGCGGCCCGCGCAGCATCCGTTGTACGTGCCGAAGGTGACCGGCAGGTGAACTCGCTGTCAGGTGTCGATGAATTACATGGAACACCTTCTAACTACATGGGTGGCCATGTAATCTGGAGCCAGCGTCGACGACGACGCAGAACCAGGAGCACACGATGGTCCGCGACATCACCCATTTCATCGGAGGATCAGAGATCCCCGGCAGCCCGGAAGCGAACGGAGGGCGCTGGGGCGAGGTCTTCGATCCGTCGACCGGGGCCGTGCAGGCGCGCGTGCCGCTCGCGAGCGCGCACGAGGTGCGCGCGGCGATCGCCGATGCGGAGGCGGCTCAGCCGGAATGGGCGGCGACCAACCCGCAGAAGCGGGCGCGGGTGCTCATGCGCTTCCTCGAACTGATCCGCGATGAGATGGACGACCTCGCCGCCCTGCTCTCCAGCGAGCACGGCAAGACGCTGGACGACGCCAAGGGCGACATCCAGCGCGGCGTCGAGGTGATCGAGTTCTGCGTCGGCGCCCCGCACCTGCTGAAGGGGGAGTACTCCACAGGTGTCGGCACCGGCATCGACGTGTACTCGCTGCGCCAGCCGCTCGGCGTGGTCGCCGGCATCACCCCGTTCAACTTCCCCGCGATGATCCCGCTGTGGCAGATGGGCCCGGCGATCGCCGCGGGCAACGCCTTCATCCTCAAGCCGAGCGAGCGCGACCCCTCGGTGCCCGTCCGGATCGCCGAGCTGTTCCTGAAGGCGGGCCTGCCGGCCGGGATCCTCAACGTCGTGCACGGCGACAAGGAGGCCGTCGACGTGCTGCTCACGGACGAGCGGGTGCGCGCGATCGGCTTCGTCGGATCCACCCCGATCGCGGAGTACATCTACTCGACCGCGAACGCGCACGGCAAGCGCGCCCAGTGCTTCGGCGGGGCGAAGAACCACCTCGTCGTCATGCCCGACGCCGACCTGGATCAGGCCGCGGACGCCCTCATCGGCGCCGGCTACGGCTCGGCGGGGGAGCGCTGCATGGCGATCTCGGTCGCCGTGCCGGTCGGCGAGGAGACCGCTGACGCGCTCGCCGCGAAGCTCGCCGAGCGGGTGGCCGCCCTCAAGGTCGGGCCCTCGCTCGAACCCGGCATGGACTACGGCCCGCTCGTGAACCGCGCCGCGGTCGAGCGCGTGACCGATTACATCCAGCAGGGCATCGATGCCGGCGCGGAGCTGCTCGCCGACGGGCGCGGCTTCTCCGTCGCGGGTCACGAGGAGGGGTTCTACCTCGGCCCGACCCTGTTCGATCGCGTCACGACGGACATGTCGATCTACCGCGAGGAGATCTTCGGACCGGTGCTCGTGATCGCCCGTGCGGCGGACTACGAGGAGGCGCTGCGCATGGCTTCCGAGCATGAGTTCGGCAACGGCGTCGGCATCTTCACGCGCGACGGCGACGCGGCTCGTGACTTCGTGGCCCGCGTCAACGTCGGCATGGTCGGCGTGAACGTGCCGATCCCCGTGCCGATCGCGTACTTCACGTTCGGCGGCTGGAAGAGATCCGGCTTCGGAGACCTCAACCAGCACGGCGCCGACGCCTTCCGCTTCTACACGAAGACCAAGACCGTGACCTCGCGATGGCCGGCGGCAGGCGTCCGGGAAGGCGCCAGCTTCGTCATCCCGACCATGCACTGACCCCGCCGCACGCAGCAGGAACACCAGAAGGACACGACATGACCACCGTCGCCACCCCGATCACGATGACCAGCGAAGAGCGCGCCGCCATCCTCGGCGCCGTGCGCGAGTTCGCCGAGACCGAGCTCGCCCCGTTCGCCTCCGAGCGCGACGAGAAGCACCTGTTTCCGCGCGACACCCTGGTGCGCGCGGGCGAGCTGGGCCTCGGCGGCATCTACGCGCGAGAGGAGTCCGGCGGCACCGGGCTCGAGCGCGTCGACACCGTCGCGATCTTCGAGGAGCTCGCGAAGGGCGACCCGACCATCGCCGCCTACATCTCGATCCACAACATGGTCGTCTGGATGATCGACAGCTATGGCACGGACGCGCAGCTCGCGCGCTGGATGCCCGAGCTCACCACCATGGAGGGGCTGGGCAGCTACTGCCTCACCGAGCCGGGGGCGGGATCCGACGCCGCGGCGCTCGCCACGAGTGCGACCCGCGACGGCGACGAGTACGTGCTGACCGGCGTGAAGCAGTTCATCTCGGGCGCCGGCGAGGCCGCCGTCTACATCGTGATGGCGCGCACGGGCGCCCCCGGCGCGCGCGGCATCTCCGCCTTCCTCGTGCCGGGAGACTCCGCGGGCCTCAGCTTCGGTGCGCCGGAGAAGAAGATGGGCTGGCATGCCCAGCCCACGCGTCAGGTGATCCTGGACGGCGTGCGCGTTCCGGCGACGAACATGCTCGGATCCGAGGGGCAGGGCTTCGCGATCGCGATGAGCGCGCTCAACGGCGGTCGCCTCAACATCGCGGCCTGCTCGATCGGCGGCGCGCAGTGGGCTCTGGACCGCGCCGTGCAGTACGTGCACGAGCGCGAGGCGTTCGGCGAGCCCCTCGCCGAGAAGCAGTCCATCCTGTTCGCCGTCGCCGACATGCGCACGGATCTGCAGGCCGCGCGGCTCATGGTGCGCGACGGCGCGCAGGCCGTCGACGAGAAGGCGCCGGACGCGACGATGCGCTGCGCGATGGCCAAGCGCTTCGCGACCGACGCCGGCTTCGACGTCGCCAACAAGGCCCTTCAACTGCACGGCGGGTACGGGTACCTTCAGGACTACGGGATCGAGAAGGTCGTCCGCGATCTGCGGGTGCATCAGATCCTGGAAGGGACGAACGAGATCATGAGACTCATCGTCGGACGCGAGATGCTGCGCCCCTCCGGATCCGCCTCCATGCGAGCCGCATCATGACGCGCATCGCGTTCCTCGGACTCGGCCACATGGGCCTGCCGATGGCGAAGAACCTGCTCGCCGCCGGGCACGAGGTGATCGGCTTCGACGTGGTGTCCGCCGCCGTCGACGCCGCCGCGGCCGCAGGGCTGCCGGTCGCGCAGTTCGGCGTGGACGCCGTCGCCGGCGCCGAGGTCGTCATCACGATGTTCCCCGCAGGCAAGCACGTGATCGCCGCCTATCAGGACGAACTGCTGGGCGCGGCCGACCCCGGCACGCTGTTCATCGAGAGCTCGACGATCGCCGTCGACGAGGCGCGCGTCGCGCACGCCCTGGCGATCGAGGCGGGCCACCGCAACATCGATGCGCCCGTGTCGGGTGGCGTGGTGGGGGCCGAGAACGGCACGCTCGCCTTCATGGTGGGCGGCTCGGACGAGGACTTCGCCGCCGCGCTCCCGCTGCTCGAGGCGATGGGCAAGCGCATCGTGCACTGCGGCGGGCCCGGGCTCGGGCAGGCCGCGAAGGTGTGCAACAACATGATCCTCGGCATCTCGCAGATCGCCGTGGCCGAGGCGTTCGTGCTCGGCGAGCGACTGGGGCTGGAGCACCAGGCGCTGTTCGACGTGGTGTCGCAGGCGTCGGGCCAGTGCTGGTCGATCACGACGAACTGTCCCGTGCCCGGCCCGGTGCCGACCAGCCCCGCCAACCGCGACTACCAGCCGGGATTCGCGGGAGCACTCATGGCGAAGGACCTGGGACTCGCGCTGCAGGCGATCGAGGGCACGGGCACGGACGCTCAGATGGGCCGGCTCGCGCAGCAGATCTACGCGGCGTTCGCGGCGGGCCCGGGCGCCGGTCGCGACTTCTCCGGCATCATCACCGACATCCGCGACGCGTCCTGATCGGATCCGCGTCGCGTCGTCATCGGATCCGGGTCGCGTCGTCATCGGATCCACGTCACGTGTTTCCCTCCCCTCCGCGTCTTTCCCTCCCCGGGCAGGCGCCGTCCTGGGGAGGGAAACACGCAGGGCGGAGGGAAACGGGGCGGAAGCGCGGTTCGTAGCGACACGGACACCGTGCGTTCACCGACATCGGGGATACTGGAAGCGCCACGAAGGTGCGGCGAAAGGATGACCATGGCCACGAGCGAGTACGAGACGATCCTCACGGAACAGCGCGGACGAGTCGGCTGGATCACCCTGAATCGGCCGCAGGCGCTCAACGCGCTGAACTCGCAGGTCGCCGACGAGGTCACCGCCGCCGCCACCGCCTTCGACGCGGACTCCGGGGTCGGGGCGATCGTCGTCACCGGATCCGAGAAGGCCTTCGCCGCGGGCGCCGACATCAAGGAGATGGAGGCGATGTCCGCCGCGGAGATCACCGCGACCGACCACTTCGGCGTGTGGCGCGAATTCGCCGCCGTGCGCACTCCCGTGATCGCCGCCGTCAGCGGCTTCGCCCTCGGCGGCGGCTGCGAGCTCGCCATGATGTGCGACATCATCCTCGCCGCGGACAACGCCAAGTTCGGCCAGCCCGAGGTGAACCTCGGAGTGATCCCCGGCATGGGCGGCACGCAGCGGCTCATCCGCGCGGTCGGGTACTACAAGGCTGCGGAGCTGGTGCTGTCCGGGCGGATCATCGGCGCCGAGGAGGCGGAACGGGCCGGGCTGGTCTCTCGCGTCGTGCCGACGTCCGAGCTGCTCGCCGAGGCCTCGACGCTCGCCGAGACGATCGCGTCGAAGTCGCTGCCCTCGATCATCGCCGCGAAGGCGACGCTCGACGCCGCCATGGAGACCACGCTTGCGGTCGGACTCGACATCGAGCGCGAGGCCTTCGCGTCGCTGTTCGACACGACCGACCAGAAGGAGGGCATGGCCGCCTTCCGCGAGAAGCGCCCGCCGCAGTTCGAGAACCGGTGATCGTCGTGTCCGACATCCATTCGCTCGGATCCTTCCCTGATTCGTCCCGCGCGGGCGCATCCGGGCGCGAGGAGGCCTCGAACGTGGTGCCGCTCTTCGCCGACGGCGCGCTGCCGGACATCGAGGATCTGCGTCTCTCCGAGGATGACAGACGCGAGCTGGTCGGCTGGACCATCGCCTGCGCCGAGCGGTTGCTGCCGCTGTTCCAGGCGGAGCGCCCCGACGACGACCGTCCGAGGGAGGCGCTCGCCGCCGCGGAGGCGTTCCTGCGCGGCGAGCTCGACATCGATGCGGTGCGGGAGAAGGCGTTCGCCTGCCACGAAGCCGCTCGCCAGGCGCAGGATCCGAGCGCCGTCGCCGCCGCGCGCGTGTGCGGGCAGGCGGTGGCCGTCGCGCACCTCGCCGGGCACAGCCGGCAGGTGCCGCGGCACACGGCCCGCGCGTTCCCCGGTGACCGCTCCCGCCGCGACGAGGAACTCGCCTGGCAGCGCATGAGCATCCCGGCGCGCTTCGACGCCTACGTCTACGACGGCGACTGAGCCCGCTGAGACTCCGGGTCAGTCCTCCGAGAGAGCAGGCCGAATCGGGCATCCCGCTCCCATTCGCTGGTCCCGTATCGCCCCTTCCGTGTCTGCGAAGGGGCGATACGGGACCAGCGAGCGACCTGGAAGAGGGTCGCCCCGTTCAGCGGGGTGACCCGTCGCCGAGGAGAGAGTTCGTTCAGCCGCGCAGCTCGTCCAGGGCCTTGGCGATGCGGCGGTCGCGGGTCGCCTCCTGCTTGGCGTCGGCGACCGACACGGCGATCTCCTTGCGACGGGTGAAGCTGAGTCCATCGTAGGCGGCGGTGAGACCGGCGTCGGCGAGGGCAGACGCCAGGGCTTCGGGCACGTCGACCGTGCGCTCCGCGGCGTCCGGAGCGATCACCGCATCGAACTCTTCGCCGAGCTCGATGCCCATCGCGGCGCGGTTCGCCTTGCTGAAGCCGATGAGGTTCTTGCCGCCCATGCGTGCCAGGCGCAGGCGCGCGGTGCTCTGCCCGATCGTCACCGCGACGGGGAAGGCCTTCGCGCTGCTGATCTCGGCGACCTGCGCGTCGGTGAGGACGATGGCGCCCGCCGGTCCCATGGGCTCGAGGACGGTGCGGATCCGGAGTTCGCTCATGCCGGCCAGCCTACGACCGCTCCGCCAGAGCGGCGAGGGTGTCGTTGCGCTGCTGGATGAGCCGGATCAGGTGCCGCCTCATCACGAGCGCGTCGACGATCCGCCCGATCGGGCCGAACGGGGAGCGGAACACGATCTCGTCGCGCATGAGGGTGCCGTGCCCGCGGGGCCGTGCGGGCGCGGCAGGAATCGATGCCGGCTCGAAGGTGTGGCGGTGTCGGAACTCGGCGAACGGTCCGCGGATCTGCCGGTCGGAGAACGCGTGCGGCTCATTCACGTCGAACACGAGCGAGGTCATCCGGAAGCGGATCCCGAAGTGCCGAGCGCCCCAGGTGACCGTGTCGCCCTCCTCCATCCGCCCGGCCTGCACGCCGTCGGCGATGCGCTCGTCGTGCGCCGCCATCGAGTCGACGTGCACGTCCACGTCCAGGGAGAGGGCGAACACCCGCTCGACCGGAGCGGCGATCGTCCGCTCCAGGACGAACGAGCCCATCAGAGCGGATCCGGCTGCGGGCGTGGATCCGCGAAGTCTCCGGCGGCCTTGCGCATGCGTGCGACGATGGCGACGAGGTCGGCGCCGTCCTCGGGGGAGATCCCCGGATCCGTGAACACCTCGTCGTTGAGTGCGGTGGTGGCGCGTTCGACGAGCTCGCGTCCGGTCTCCGTCAGCTCCAGCAGCGCGGCGCGGCCGTCGTGCGGGTCACGGTGCCGGGCGATGAGGCCGTCGCGGACCAGCCGGTCCGCCGTGCTGGAGACGCTCGTCGCGTGCACCTGGAGGCGTGCGACCACGCTCGACAGCGGAAGAGTGCCGGTGCGGCTGAACGCGAGCAGGCGCAGCACCTCGTAGCGTGCGAAGGACAGCGCGAACGGGCGCAGGGTGGCGTCCACCCGGGCGAGCAGCAGCTGCTGGGCCCGCATGACCGAGGTGACCAGCGACATGCCGTCGGCGGCGTGGTCCCAGCCATGCGCGAGCCACTGCCGCTTCGCCTCGGCGAGCGGGTCGACGGGCAGGGGGTGCGGACGGGCCATTCCCCTACGTTACCGGGGGCGGGAATCGGATCCGCGTCGGCTCGCTGGCGTCCCGGACGGCGCCATCGGGGGTGCAGCGGCCGACGCGCAGACGACCGGCGTGCGACGTGATGCGGGGGCGATCACCCCTCGCGCACGTTGAGACTGAATCTCACCTATCTTGAGATCGAATTCCACTACGGCCGCCCGGTAGACTCATCGCAAGCGCAAACGGAGGTTCGATGAAGATCTACGTCCTGGTGAAAGAGGTTCCCGACACCTACGGGGATCGCAAGCTCGACCTGGAGACGGGTCTGGCGGACCGCGGCGCGGGGGAGGTCGTGCTCGACGAGATCACCGAGCGCGCTCTCGAGGTCGCACTGAGCTACGCCGACGCGAACCCCGGGACCGAGGTCGTGGCTCTGTCGATGGCTCCCGAGTCGGCGACCGCATCGATCCGGCGGGCCCTCGCGATCGGCGCCGGTTCCGCGGTGCACGTCGTCGACGCAGAGCTGCGCGGCGCTGACCTGGGTGTGACCGCGGCGGTGCTCGCGGCGGCGATCCGGCGCGGCGAGCCCGACCTCGTCATCACAGGAAATCTCTCTACGGATGGATCCGGGGGAGTGATCCCGGCGATGCTCGCGGAGCACCTCGGCTTCGCGCAGGCGACCGCGCTCAGTGCTGTGGCGATCGCGACCGACGCCGTGACGGGCACGCGCGCGACGGACTTCGGATCCCAGCAGGTGAGCGCGCCGCTTCCCGCCGTGATCTCGATCACCGAGGCGCTCCCGGACGCGCGGTTCCCGAACTTCAAGGGCATCATGGCGGCGAAGAAGAAGCCGCTCGAGGTGCTGTGCCTCGCCGATCTTGGTGTGAGCGCGGACCCGGCGGAGGCGCCGCAGACCATCCTCACAGCCGTGGCCGAGAAGCCGCCGCGTGCGGCGGGTGTGAAGATCACGGATGAGGGGGACGCGGCCGCGCAGTTGGTCGAGTTCCTTGCGCAGAACAGGCTGGTGTGAGCATGGCGTACCCCTCCGACTCGATTCTTGTGCTCGTGGATGTGACTCCGGCCGGTGCGGCAGCGCCGTCGGCCGCGGGCCTGCTGGGAGCTGCGGCGCAGCTGGGCTCTCCGGTCGCGCTCGTGGCCGCTCCTGCCGGCACGGCGCAAGCGGCGGTCGACGCCGCCATAGCCGCGGGCGCGCAGGTCGTGCTCACCGCGGACATCGACGCCGGATCCGTCACCGTCCCCGTGGTCGACGCGCTGCAGGCCGCGTACCGCGCGGTCGGCCCCGAGGCCGTGCTCGTCTCGAACTCGATCGCCGGCCGCGACGCCGCCGGGCGCCTCGCCGTGCGCGAACGGCTGGCGTTGTCGGTCGACGCGATCGGCCTCTCCCGCGACGATGAGGGCGTGGTCGCGCACCACTCCGTCTACGGTGGGGCGTTCCTCACGGATTCGGCGCCGACGTTCGGTGCCCCCGTGATCACGGTGCGTCAGGGCGCGGTCGACGCCCGCGCGGAGGCCGCGACCGACGCCCGGGTCGAGGCGCTCGCCGTGGAGGCATCCGGCGCCGCTGCCGCGACGGGCGAGCCGGTCGAGGCCGTTGAGGCGGTGTCGTCCCGGCCCGAGCTGCGCGGGGCGAAGGTCGTCGTCTCGGGTGGTCGTGGTCTCGGATCCAAGGAGAACTTCTCCCTCGTCGAGGACCTCGCCGACGAGCTCGGCGCCGCGATCGGCGCGTCCCGCGCCGCGGTCGACGCCGGGTACATCCCGTATGCGCATCAGGTGGGTCAGACCGGTGTCTCGGTCTCGCCGCAGCTCTACATCGCGCTCGGCATCTCCGGCGCGATCCAGCATCGCGCCGGGATGCAGACGGCGAAGACGATCGTCGCGATCAACAAGGATCCGGAATCTCCGATCTTCGATGTCGCCGACTTCGGCATCGTGGGCGATCTGTTCACGGTCGTGCCCCAGGTGATCGAACAGCTGCGCGCACGGAAGAAGTAGCGATGGCGACGTTGCGCAGGGGGCTGCCCCGCACCCGCGGCGGCGAGGGCTGGCCACCGGCCGGGGTGGTCGCGGCGGGCATCGAGACCGAGGTGGGGGCGGTCGCCGAGCCCGTCGGGGCTGCGGTTGCGGACACCGTCACCGCCGTGGTCGGTGAGCGAGCACCGGCGGAGCCGCCGCGAGACGAAACGCGGCACGGCGCGGACGACGTTTCGTCTCCGACGCCTGCGGCGTCGTCGCTCAACGACCTCGTGGGTGCGGCGACAGCGTCCACGCCTTCCGGGGCTGTGCTGCGCCGTGGTCTGCCGCGGGTTGCGGGCGGGGAGCCCTGGCCCCCTGCCGGTGCGGCCGGAGTCCTGGCTGCCGCGAGCCCGGTCCCCGAGCTCGTCGAAGAGAGCGATGTCGTCGTTTCGGAGGCTTCGAAGGGGGCGACGACCGCGGCGGTCCCGGTGACCGCGAGGACGTCGCCGGCCGCTGCGGCCGTTACTGCCCCGGCACAGGCCGGATTCGCACTGCGCCGCGGTCTGCCGCGCGTCGTCGGGGGAGAGCCCTGGCCTCCGGCCGGGACGGCAGCCGTGGTCGCCGAGAGTGTGGTCGCCCCCGCGGCGACGGAGGCGACAGTCGTCGCCGTCGCGCAGGCAGCGCCCGCGATCGCCGTCGCGCCGCTGCCCGATGTCTCCGCGCCGCTGCCGTTCACGCGGACCGTCTGGAACGGCTCGGCCCCGCGCCGCCTCGCGACCGAGCCCGCAGCGTCGAAGCTCCGACCGACCTGGCCGCAGGCGATCGGCGGGCTGTTCGCCGCGGCGGGCCTCGCCGTGCTCGCGGGCGCCGCGATCGCGATCGTGCGGGCGTTCCTCAGCCTGCCGTTCATGCAGGACTTCCTCACGACCTACCCCGGCGAGTACCACCTGCCTGCAGGGGCACCCGTCGGCATTCCCGGCTGGATCGGCTGGCAGCACTTCTTCAACGTGTTCCTGATGACGCTGATCATCCGCTCCGGCCTGCGCGTGCGCAGCGAGAAGCGGCCGACGGCGTTCTGGACGCCGCGGGGCAACCCGAAGGGCAAGATCAGCCTCACGCTGTGGTTCCACCAGGGGCTCGATCTGCTCTGGATCGTCAACGGCGTGATCTTCGTCGTGCTGCTGTTCGTCACCGGGCAGTGGATGCGGATCGTGCCGACGAGCTGGGACGTGTTCCCGAACGCCCTCTCGGCGCTGCTCCAGTACGTCTCCTTCGACTGGCCGACGGAGAACGGCTGGGTCAACTACAACAGCCTGCAGCAGCTCGCCTACTTCACGATCGTGTTCCTTGCCGCGCCGGTGGCCATCGCCACCGGATTCCGGATGTCGGGGCTGTGGCCGAAGAAGGCGGAGGGGCTGTCGAAGGCGTATCCGATCGAGATCGCGCGCGCCGTGCACTTCCCGACGATGCTGTTCTTCACGGCGTTCATCGTGGTGCACGTGGCGCTGGTGCTGCTCACCGGCATGCTGCGCAACCTGAACCACATGTTCGCCGCGCAGGATGCCGTCACGTGGACCGGGTTCTGGGTGTTCGTGCTGTCGCTCGTCGTCATCGCCGGCGGTTGGGTCGCTGCGCGCCCGCTCGTGCTCGCCCCCATCGCGAAGATGTTCGGGCAGGTGTCCGGCCGGTGACCGGAGACGGAGCGGCACCCCGGGACGGCGTCACGGCGGCGCCGACAGCGGAGCTCGCGACGGAGCGCCTGCGCCTGCGCCCCTACGAACGCGCCGACGAAGAGGCGTTCGTCGCGCTCTTCCAGGACGACGCCGTCGCCCGTTACGTCGGCGACGGCAAGCAGACCGAGCAGGAGGACCGTGCGCTGTTCGGGCGGGTCTTCGACAAGGTCTACCCGACCGAGCGCTTCGCCGTGTGGGCCGTCGAACGTGGCGGCGCGGTCGTGGGGCACGCCGAGATCAAGCCTTCGCCGAGCGATGACGTGCCCGGTTGGGAGCTCGTCTACATCCTCGTGCGGTCGCAGTGGGGGCAGGGGATCGGCACCGAGCTCGCGCGCGCCGTCACCGAGTACGGCTTCGCCCTGGGGCTGCCCGAGGTCTGGGCGACCGTCGACGCGGACAACGCCGGATCGATCCGCATCCTGGACCGCCTCGGCTACACGCTCCGCGGTGAGCGGCTCGAGGACGCCGGCCGGGTGCTCCTCTACGCGATCGACGGCTGAGACCGATTGGCCCGTGGCCATCCGTGGCCTCGCGCGATCGGATCCGCATCGAGGCCCCGCCGCAGCGTCGAAACCCTCTCTGGCCGTCGAAACCCCCTCGGAGCGACGTGGCTCAGAGGGGGTTTCGACGGTGCGTGGGGGTTTCGGCGCAGAAGGGTGCGGCGCCGAGGGCTACGCCGCAGCCCGCTGAGCCGCCGCCGGGCTCAGCGCACGAAGCGGACTTCCTTGATGGTCTCGCCGAGGAACGGCTCCTGCTGCGACGCGCCGTCGAGCACGAAGCCGTTGCGCACGTAGAAGCGGTGCGCGCGGGGGTTGTCCTCGGCGACCCAGAGGTAGGAGCTCTCGCCGGCGCTGACGGCCGCCTCGAAGAGTCGCTGGCCGATGCCGGTGCCGTGCCAGGCGTCCAGCAGGTAGATGAAGTAGAGCTCGCGCTCCGCCGGGGGGTTCTCGTCCCGAGCAGGGCCGGAACCGACGAAGCCCACGATCTCGCCGTCGACGAGCGCCGCGCTCATGCGGTACTCCTCGCCCTGGGATGCCCAGTGCGTCCACAGCTCGGCGAGGCGCTTGGGCGAGACGGCCTCGAGCGTCGCGGTGCTGATCAGGTGGTCGTAGGTCTCGTGCCAGCACTTCGCGTGCACACGGCCGAGCGCTTCGGCATCGACATCGCGAACGGGCCGGACGGTGACGGTGGGAAGGGCTTCGGCGCTCATGTTCGCGACTCTACGCGCGCGGTGCGCTGAGGAGAAATCGAGCGTTACGGGCTCGTTTCGCCACGTGACACGTCGTGCCGTGACTGTGCGGATCCGACAATCGATCAGGGGATTCCGTGCCGGATTCACTACGCTCCTCGTGTGAACGTGATCTGGCGCACTCTGCTCGTCATCCTCTCCGCCCGCAGGCGCTCCCGCCGGGGGCAGACCCTGGCGCCGACGGCCGTCGGGCGGATCCGACTCACCACGCTGCCGACGGATCTCGACATCCTGCGGCACATGAACAACGGCCGGTATCTGTCGCTGTTCGACCTCGGTCGGTGGGACCTGCTGATCCGCACGGGACTGTTCGACGCCATGAAGGAGCGCGGCTGGTACGCCGTGGTCTCGAGCGAGACGATCACCTTCCGCAAGTCCCTCGAGCTGTGGCAGCGGTTCGATGTCGAGTCGCGCTTCATCGGTCACGACGACAAGGCGTTGTTCATGGAGCATCGTGCGGTCGTGGACGGCGAGGTGTACGCCAAGGTGATCGTGCGCGCGCGCATGCTGCGCCGCACCGGCGGGACGGTCTCGCACGAGGAGTTCTTCGGTGCCCTGGGTCGTCCCGAAGACGTGCCGGGCGTCGAGGACTGGATCCACGACTGGGCCGCCGCCTCGGCGCTGCCGCCGACCAAGGCTCCCGCACCGAGCGTCTGGGTCGACTGACCGCCGCCGACGCAGCGCGCTCGCACGCTAATCTGTGCGCGTGGGGGCGATAATTCGAACGACGGGCCGGGTGCTGTGGATGCACTGGCCCGCGCTTCTCGCGTGGTACCTCGCGGGAACGCTGGCCCACTACTGGGTGACGGCTCTCGCGGGATTCGTCGGCGCCTACAGCTCGGTCGGGGGGCTGCTCATCCTCCCGTTCGCGGTGCTTGCCCGGCTGATCAGCCTGGTGGGCATGCTGCTGGTGCTGCGAGACGGACTGACGTCGTTGCAGGCCGTCGCGCCGGTGCCCGAGTCCGCCGCAGAGCGGCGTCGCAGCTTCCTGACCGCGTTGCTGGCCAGCATCCTGCCGTTCTTCGCCGTGTATGCCGCACAGGGACTGTTGCGCGACGACATCCAGGACTACGGGCTGCGCGCTCTCGCCAAGACTCGGGAGGAGATCGGTGCGACGCTGGGCACCGACCGCACCTTCGACCCCGGCGACAATGTGCTCGAGCTCTCGTTCAACGTCTGGACCGTGCTCGTCATCGTCGTGGCCTTCGCGGCGCGCTGGGCGTGGGGACGCTGGTCGGACAGGCTGCCCCGGGTGCTCGCGGTGCTGGCGGTGTACTGCGAGGTCGTCTGGGTGTTCTTCTCGATCCTGCTGCTGAAGGACCTCACCGACGGCGCCAAGAGCTGGGTCGATTCCCGGGCGGTGATGGTGTGGCTCGGTGAGGTCCGCTCCACGCTCGCTGCGACGTTCCCGCCGTTCGTCTGGATCGGCGACGCGATCGGGTGGCTCCTGTCCCAGGCGGGTCCCGTGCTGCTCGCGCCGCTGGCGTGGCTCACGGTCGCGGGCGTCGTCTACGGTCAGGCGATCGTGGCGGAGAAGCTGCAGATCCAGCACCGGCTCGTCACGCAGATGCGCGAGCGCGTCGCTCACGTGCCGAACCCGGTGATGCGCCGGCTGCGCGACCTCGGCACGGAGCTCGGCTCGCGCTTCCTGCCGATCTGGCGGGCGATCCTACTGATGTGGCGGGCGGGACCGGTGATCGTCGCGTCCTACGCTCTGCTCTACACGGCCGTGATCGTCGCCGAGTCATGGCTGCGCTACGGGGTGAGCCGGTGGATCGGACCGCACGACGTCTTGCTGTTCTGGGCGGTGTACTGGCCGGTGATCTTCCTCATCCCGCCGCTGGTCATCGAGCCGATCCGGTTCGCCCTCATCGCGGGCGCCTACGACACCACGTTCGGGATGCTGCGTCGCGCGCAGCTGGCCCGCACCGACGCGGAAGCGCCCGCCACGGACGACGAGGTGGATGCGGCCGCCATCACCGCCGCCGCGGGAGCACTGCCGACATCGGGATCGCTGGCGCCCCGGGTGTCGCCGGCGGGGGCGTCCGGATCAGCGGAGTGGGCTCTGCCTCCGGGCGCGCCCGTACCTCCCGCGCGACCGCCCGCCTGAGCGCGATCACGGATCGACGCTGAAACGCACGAAGTCGGATCCGGCGTAGAGCGGTTTCACATCGACCCAGAACGGACCCTCCACGTCCTCGGGCACCACGTACGGGAGGATGAGCTTGTAGGGCTCGACCCTCTTCTTGCCATCGTCCGGGCTTGTGACGCAGGTCTCGGGCTCCTCGTCATTCCAGAGCAGCCCAAGTTCGGTGCGCGCCGACCGCCAGTTGTGTCCCGTGCTCTTCTGCACGAGCATCGGCTCCCAGCACCCCGGAGCCTTGTCGCTCTTCGGAGTGACCAGGACGCCCACGAGGATGAGCTTCGCCCCCTTGGGCATGTCGAGATCCTTGGTGTCGGTGATCTCCTTGGCCTGGACGGGACCCCAGGTCGCCCCCTGCAGTTCGACGGTGCCCGAAGCTCCGGGCTCGACGGCCCAGACCGGCTGCCCGGAGTCGGGGAAGGTGTACTTCCACTGCCACCATCCGATCCCCAGCACGGTGGCCGGCAGCAGCACGGCCAACAGGGCGAGGGCGAGGGCGTTGCGGCGCCACCAACCGCGCCCGCCGGTCATCGTGGCCACCCCATTGGATCCAGGACGACGTCGTTCTGCACGGCGACGTCGTCGAGATCGACGACGACCTCCACGACGCCGTCCGTGCTCGTCCAGACCGTCGAGGCGAACTCGAGTGTCGCCGTGCCGTGCAGGGAGCCCTCCGGCAGCTCGAATGCGATGCTGCCGTGCCGCGGGACGCCAGTGATCAGCGTCATGCCTTTGGCGGTCTCGCCGCGCTCCGTGGCCGAGTAGGTGCGCCCGCCGACGCGCAGGTTCGCCACGCGAAGCGCGGCGCCGAGCTGGTCTTCGACGGTGGCGGCGTCGAGATCGACGACGAGCCAGGTGCCGTCGGCGCGCCAGCGGTCTCCGTCGGAGACCGCGTGTCCCGCGCGGATGTCGGTGACCGTGACCGCGATGTTGCGCGCCTCGCCGCGCTTCCCGACCGTCGTGGAGGTCACGAAGCGGTCGTACGGCGCGTCGTCCGGCTGCTGTACCTGGGTGAGCCCCCAGGCCCCGACTACGAGGACGGCCGACAGCGCCCAGATCCCCGCCGTGCGCAGACCGCGCCGCGGCGCCGCGGCGGGAACCGGGGCCGCGGGCGCGAGCGATTCAGGGGGCGGCGGAATCGTCACGGCTGGGCCTCGTCCTCGGCGGGCACCGCGTCCACCTTCACCGTCACGTAGGCGCCGGTGCGCAGGTCCGACCAGTAGTCGCCTTGCGTGAAGAGCTGGCCGACGTAGTGGGTGGAATCGGGCAGCGCGAGCCGGATCTCGTCGCCGACGGCGACCTCGCCCGCATCGACCAGCCACGCGACCCGAACACGAGCGGGCACGTCGGGCTGAAGGTAGCTGACGCTGGTGCCATCGACGGTGCGGTTCGCATTGAACCGCACCGTGTCGATGCCGTCGACGCCGATGCCGGCGAGGGCGTCCTTCACTCCAGCGGACCGGGGCTTGTCGAACTCGTTCGTGACATCGAGTACCACGACCAGGGTGCGCTGCCCATCCGTGGGGTAGAGGCTCGTGCCGCGCACCTCGCCGCCGATCGCCGCGCTCACGACCGACATGTCGAGATCGGATCCCACGTAGTGCTGGCCGACCCGGAGTTCGGGCGTCTTGGGCTTCGGCACGTCCGCGAGCCCGCCGAAGGCCGCGGTGGACGCCAGCAGCACGGCGCCGGCACCGGTGATCAGCCAGCCGGTCGGCACCTTGTCGGCCATCTTGCGCGCCCACGCCGTGGCGCGCGCCTCCGACGCCGCCCGCGTTGCAGCGTCCGCGACGGCCGGCGGTGCGGCATCCGCCTCGTGCTCTTCCCCCACGAGCACAGCATATAGAGAGGCGCGGAGGGCGTGCCGCCCTGCCGTGGGCGGTGAGGAACGCCATGCTTGAGGGGAGCACTCCGCGCCCACCCGACGGCGCGGGGCGGGAAGGACGAAACCGATGCCGCAGTGGCTGAACGCCTCGGAGACCGAGCGCGCGCGCCGGGCCGTGGCCCTGGCTCAGCGCTGGATCGACGAGGCCGCCTCCTCGCATGCGGATCCGGCCGCCGAGCGGCTCGCCAGGGTGCTGCGGGATCCGAACGGGCTGCCGTTCACACTCGGCTTCGTCGACGACGTGATGCGGCCGGAGAGCCTGGGTGCGGCGGCCTCCGGACTGCACAGGGTGGCTCCCCTCGTGCCCGGCTTCCTGCCCTGGTATCTGCGGGCGGCCGTCCGTGCGGGCGGCCTGGTCGCGCAGGGGATCCCCGCGCCGACGGTGCCGATCGCCCGCACGGTGCTGCGCGAGATGGTCGGCCACCTCATCGCCGATGCCCGCCCGGCCAAGCTCGGCCCCGCGATCGCCAAGTTGCGCTCGACCGGCGCCCGCCTGAACCTCAACCTGCTCGGCGAGGCCGTGCTCGGAGAGGACGAGGCGCAGCGCCGCCTCGACGGGATCCACGATCTCATCCGCCGCGACGACGTCGACTACGTCTCGGTCAAGGTCTCGGCGGTCGTGAGCCGCATCTCGATGTGGGCGTTCGACGAGGTCGTCGAGCAGGTGGCGGAGCGGCTGCTGCCGCTGTATCTGACGGCGGCGGGGGATCCGTGGGCCTCGGCGAGCCCCAAGAGCCGCAGGACATTCATCAACCTCGACATGGAGGAGTACCGCGACCTCGACCTCACCATCGCGGTGTTCACGCGCATCATGGAGGATCCGCGGTTGAAGGACCTCGAAGCGGGCATCGTGCTGCAGGCCTACCTGCCCGACGCCCTGCCGGCGCTGCGCGAGCTCACCGCCTGGGCGAAGGATCGCGTCGACCACGGCGGTGCGCCGATCAAGGTGCGCCTCGTGAAGGGCGCCAACCTCGCCATGGAGCGGGTCGAGGCCGCGTTGCACGGCTGGACGCCCGCCCCCTACGACACCAAGATCGACACCGATGCGAACTACCTGCGCTGCCTGGACGCGGCGCTCACGCCCGAATCGGTGCGGGCCGTGCGCATCGGCATCGCGGGTCACAACCTCTTCGACATCGCGTACGCGTGGCTGCTCGCCGGCGATCGCGGGGTGCGACCCGAGATCGGTGACGACGGATCCGGATCCGTGCCGATCGAGTTCGAGATGCTGCTCGGCATGGCCCAGGGGCAGGTCGAGGCGGTGAGTCGCGAGGTCGGGCACGTGCTGCTGTACGTGCCGGTCGTCAAGCCGCAGGAGTTCGACGTCGCGATCAGCTATCTCGTGCGACGGCTCGAGGAGACCGCCTCCCCGGAGAACTTCCTCTCCGCGGCGTTCCGGCTGCATGAGGATCCGGATGCACTCGATCGCGAGATCAACCGGTTCGCGCTGTCGCTCGAGCGCTCCGCCGATCCCGCGCTGCTCGCGCGTCCGCGCCGCCGTCAGAACCGGCTCGCCCCGGTGCACGAGCCCACCGCGCTCACCACGGATCCCGACACGGAGTCCGCCGCCCTCACGCAGGCCGTGCTCGGCATCGCCGAGGCCGTGGATCCCGGCGACACCTTCGTCGAGACGGCCGTGTTCGCCGCGCGCGAGGACGAGTCCGCCGTCGCTGCGGGCGCGCCCGGCTTCCGCAATGCCGTGGACAGCGATCCGGCGCTGCCGGCGAACCGCGAGTGGGCCCGTGAGATCCTCGCCCGGATCCCGGGGTCTACGACAGGCGACGGGATCGTGCGCAGCGCGCGCGTCACCGAAGAGGCGGAGCTGGAGCGGATCCTGTCCCGCGTGCGGGCTGCGGCGGGAGCGTGGAGTGTTCGACCGGCCGCCGAGCGCGGCGAGGTGCTGCTGCGAGTCGCCGCGGTGCTCGAGTCGCGTCGCGCCGAGCTCATCGAGGTCGCTGCCGCCGAGACGGGCAAAGTGATCTCCGAGGGTGATGTGGAGGTCAGCGAGGCCGTCGATTTCGCGCGCTACTACGCCGCCAAGGCCCGCGAGCTCGACGCGATCCCCGGGGCCGCGTTCGTGCCGTCCCGCGTCACCGTGGTGGCCCCGCCCTGGAACTTCCCGCTGTCGATCCCCGCGGGCGGCGTGCTCGCCGCGCTCGCCGCGGGATCCGGTGTCGTGTTCAAGCCGGCGCCGCAGGCCCGGCGTTCGGCGGCCGTGATCGCGGCTGCGCTGTGGGATGCGGGGATCCCGCGCGACCTGCTCGCCTTCGTCGACATCTCCGAGGGCGAGCTCGGCCGGGCGCTCATCGCGCACCCCGAGGTCGACCGGGTGATCCTCACCGGATCCTTCGAGACCGCCGCGCTGTTCCGCAGCTGGCGGCACGATCTGGCTCTGCACGCCGAGACGAGCGGGAAGAACGCGATCGTGATCGCCCCGTCGGCGGATCTGGATCTCGCTGTGGCCGACCTCGTGAAGAGCGCGTTCGCGCACGCCGGGCAGAAGTGCTCCGCCGCGTCGCTCGCGATCCTGGTGGGACCCGTGGGGCGGTCGAAGCGGTTCGCGCGCCAGCTCGTCGACGCGACCCGGTCGATGCGGGTGGCGTGGCCCGAGGATCCGCGCGCCGAGGTCGGGCCGGTGATCGAACCGCCGCAGGGCAAGCTGCAGTGGGCGCTCACCGAGCTCGGTCCCGACGAGAAGTGGCTGCTGAAGCCGCGCGAGATCCCCGGATCGGAGGGGCGGCTGTGGACGCCGGGCATCCGTCTCGGCGTGCAGCCGGGATCGCGCTTCCATCGCGAGGAGTTCTTCGGTCCGGTCCTCGGCATCATGCACGCCCCGACGCTCGCGCGGGCGGTCGAGTTGCAGAACGCGGTGGACTACGGGCTCACGGCGGGGCTGCACACGCAGGATCCGGACGACCTGGCCCTCTGGCTCGACCGCGTCCAGGCCGGCAACCTCTCCGTGAACCGGGGCATCACCGGCGCCATCGTGCAGCGTCAGCCCTTCGGCGGGTGGAAGCGCTCCTCGGTCGGCACCGGCGCGAAGGCGGGCGGGCCGAACCACCTGATCGGGCTCGGATCCTGGCGGGACACCGGCGGGGCCGGATCCACGACCCTGCATCTGCGCGGGCTGGACTCTCGCATCACCGCACTCATCGAGGCGGCCCAGCCGTCGCTGGACTACACGGCGTTCGAGTGGCTGCGCCGGGCGGCCCTGTCGGATGCGCTGGCCTGGGATCGCGAATTCGGGCGCGTGCGCGACGTCTCGCGCCTCGGCGTGGAGCGCAATCTGTTCCGGTACCGCTCGGTGCCCGTCGCCGTGCGAGCCACGGGCGAGGCGCCCCTGCGCGCGCTGCTGCGGGTGGCGATCGCGGCGATCCGCGGCGGGGGAGCGTTCACCCTGTCGTCGCCGATCGGCCTGCCTGCTGCGGTGCGCCGCGTGCTGGGGGAGGCCGGTGTCACCGTGTTCGTGGAGAGCGACGCGGAGTGGACCCAGCGGTTCACGGGGCCGGCGGTGACGGCGCACGGATCCGATCTGCTCCCGTCGCAGAAACTGCCGGAAAGCCTGACGGAAAGCGGCAGAGAACGCGACGGAAGCGAGAAGGAACCCGCTGTGGAGGGTGCGCCGGCGCGGCCGAACCGCGTGCGCATCGTGGGCGCGGCGGACGACGTCGCGGCGCTGCACGCCGCGCTCGCAGAGGCGGTGCAGGGGGATCCTGATCTGGCGATCTTCGCCGGCGAGGTGACCACCGCAGGCCGCATCGAGCTGCTGCCGTTCCTGCACGAGCAGGCCATCGCGATCACCGCGCACCGCTACGGCAACCCCGACGACTGGAGCGCGGGGGTGATCTGACGCGCCGGGTCAGGCGGTGGCCGGCTGCGCGGACGAGGTCGACGACAGCCCCGCCGCGGCAGAGGCGGGTCGCCGCACACCGCTCAGCGCGAGCAGCAGGAGCCCTGCGCCGGCCCAGATCGCGAGCGTCGTCCATTGCGTGCCGGTGGCCGCGTCGGGGAAGTACGAGAGCGTGCGGATCAGGGTGCCCGCGGCGCCCGGCGCGAGGGCCTGACCGAACGATCCCCATGGCGTCGCCAGGAACTCCACCGGCATCGTCGCGGCCGACAGCGGATTCGCGATCAGCAGCGTGAACCCGGCGCCGAGCCCCAGCCCGGGGGTGCCGATCAGGCTGTACAGCCCCACGATCGGCGCCGAGACCGCGGCGATCGACAGGGCGATGGCCGCGGCGTTCGTCAGGAAGTCTCCCTGCAGGGCGCCGAACCAGGCCTGCAGGATCGAGGTCAGCACCAGGCCCGCGCCGACCGCATAGACGGCGAGCCCGGCCAGCCGCCGCCAGTTGCCCTTGATGGCGAACGAGACCACCATCGCGCCCAGCATGCCGCCGAGCGTCAGCGGGAACATGGCCGCGGCGATGCCGGTGCCGCGCGGGTCGGAGTCCGCGAGCGGCACGACGTCGTTCACCACGACCGTCACGGTCGGGATCGTGAGCTTCTGCAGCGCGGCGGCACCCGCGGGGCCTGCGGCCGCCGCCTTCTGCACGTTCTTCTCGACCGTGCTGCGGATCTGCGCGTCGATCTGCGCCTGCAGCCCGGTGCCGAGTCCCGTCAGCAGCTGCGCGGCCGCGGTGCTCGCCGCCGAGGAGGTGAGGATCTCGGGTGCGTCCGTCGGAGCGGCTCCGAGCACGATCGCACCATAGGCGTGGCGGCTCTTGATCGCGGCGACGGCGGCGGCGCGATCGTCGTACACCGAGAGCTTCACCGCGCCGTCGGCCTTCTCGGCGATCGCCTTCTCGACCTGGGTCACCTGGGCGTCGGATCCGACGATGCCGACCGGGAGGTTCTTCGGCGAGGCGGTGACCGAGGGCCAGGCGAAGCCGAGGAGGACCACGCCGACGATCAGGCAGGCGCCGAGGGCGGTGAGGACGGCACGGGGCCAGGTCGTGTGCAGAACGTTGCGCGGTGCGGTGTTCACGAGGACTCCAAACAGAATGAATGTTCGTTTTGTATAGTTCACTTGAGAGAGTGAGAAGTCAAGCCAGGAGGTCCCGATGCCGAAGATCAGCGCAGAGCGCAAGCAGGAGCGTCGCGCCGAGATCATCGCCGCAGCCATGCGGTCGTTCGGGCGGACCGGATATCAGCGGACGTCGATGGCCGACATCATCGCCGAGTCGGGTTCGTCGGCGGGGGCGATCTACGGCTACTTCGCCGGCAAGCAGGAACTGCTCGAGGCGGTCGCCGAGACCGTGCTCGGCGAGCGCATCGCCGAGATCGGCGTCGGCGCCGACGGGCGGCCCGCGCCGAGGTCGCCGCGTGAGCTGGCGGTGATGACGATCCGTGGTCTGCGCGAGATCGCCACGCTGCCGCTGATCGTGCAGACCTGGGGTGAGGCGGTGACGGATCCGGAGCTGCGCGCGCTCGTGTCCCGGGTCTTCCCGGAAGTGCGCCAGGTGTTCGTGCAGTCGATGGTGGCCTGGTCCCGCACGCAGCCGGATCCGGTTCCTTCCGATCCCGAGGCCTGGGCCCAGGGGATGGCGCTTCTGATCGTCGGACTGGTGCAGGGTGCGGCGGTGCAGACCGCGCTTCTGGAGGACTTCGACGCCGACCGCTACCTGCGCGCGATCGGCGACACGCTGCCGGGCTGACATCGGCCGCCTTCGGCCGCGGCCGCGCCGTGAGGGCCATATCCAGGCTCGGGTGAGACAATGGGCGGCGGCGTGCCCGTGTCGCATCTTCTCCGCACAACGGATCGAAGGACCGCCGGGCCTCAGGACAGCGTCCGCCGCGACCGAAGATTCCGAGGAGCCTCATGTCGACGCCTGAGACCGCTACCGCCACGCCGGCCCGTACCGCGCACCACCGCCGGTACCTGATGTGCAAGCCCGAGCACTTCACGGTGAACTACAGCATCAACCCGTGGATGGAGCCGGCGAACCCCACCGACACGGCCAAGGCCGTCGCGCAGTGGCAGAAGCTGTACGACCTGTACCTCGAGCTGGGGCACGAGGTCGAGCTCATCGAGCCGCTCGCCGGCTACCCCGACATGGTCTACACGGCCAACGGCGGCTTCGTGATCGGCGGCCGTGCCTACGTGCCGTCGTTCTACTACGAGCAGCGCCAGGGCGAGTCCCCCGCGTTCGCCGACTGGTTCCGCACTCACGGCTTCGACACCGTGATGCCGAAGGAGATCAACGAGGGCGAGGGCGACTTCCTGCTCGCCGGCGACGTGATCCTGGCCGGTACGGGCTTCCGTTCCGCCGGCGACAGCCACCGCGAGGTGAGCGAGGTCTTCGGTCGCGAGGTCGTCACGCTGACGCTCGTCGACCCGCGCTTCTACCACCTCGACACCGCGCTGACCGTGCTCGACCCGGTGATCGGCGAGGAGAACGGCGGCCCGGCCACCGCGAACATCGCGTACCTGCCGCACGCCTTCGACGACGCCAGCCGCGCGATCCTCGAGGAGCGCTTCCCGGACGCGATCCTGGTCTCGGACGAGGACGGCGCCGTGTTCGGCCTGAACTCGGCGAGCGACGGCTACAACGTGATCATCTCGCCGCGCGCGACCGGCTTCGAGAAGCAGCTGCGCGAGCGCGGCTACAACCCCCTCATGGTCGACCTCAGCGAGCTGCTGCTCGGCGGCGGCGGCATCAAGTGCTGCACCCTGGAACTGCGGGGCGCGTGATGACGCCGGAGCAGGTCAGGGAGTACGCGGAGCACGGCACGATCGCCGGGCAGGATCCGCACGCCGGCGCCGAGCCGCACGTGGCGCGCAACTACGCCCCGCTCGATGTCACGATCGCCCGTGCCGAGGGCGCATGGGTGACCGACGTCGAGGGCAAGCGCTACCTCGACCTGCTCGCGGCGTACTCCGCGGTGAACTTCGGTCACCGTCACCCCGCGCTCGTCGCCGCCCTCGAGGAGCAGCTGGGCCGGGTCGCGCTCACCAGCCGCGCCTTCCGCAACGACCGGCTCGAGCCGTTCGCCGCGGCTCTCGCCCGGCTGTGCGGCAAGGATCTGGTGCTGCCGATGAACACCGGCGCCGAGGCCGTCGAGACCGGCATCAAGGTCGCCCGCGCCTGGGGCTACCGTGTCAAGGGCGTGCGCCAGGACGCGGCGCGCATCATCGTGGCGCACGGCAACTTCCACGGCCGCACCACGACCATCGTCGGCTTCAGCGACGACGAGTCGGCGCGTGACGGCTTCGGTCCGTTCACGCCCGGCTTCGACGCGGTGCCCTACGCCGATGCCGAGGCGATCGCGGCGGCGATCACCGATGACACCGTCGCCGTGCTCGTCGAGCCCATCCAGGGCGAGGGCGGCGTGATCATCCCGCCCGACGGCTACCTGCGGCGGATCCGGGAGATCTGCGACGAGCGGAACGTGCTGTTCATCGCCGACGAGATCCAGTCCGGGCTCGGACGCGTCGGCGAGACCTTCGCGTGCGATCGCGAGGGCGTCGTGCCCGACCTGTACCTGCTCGGCAAGGCGCTCGGCGGCGGGCTGCTGCCCGTCTCGGCCGTCGTCGGGAACGAGGACGTGCTGGGCGTCATCCGTCCGGGCGAGCACGGATCCACGTTCGGCGGCAATCCGCTCGCCGCGGCCGTCGGGCTGCGCGCGGTCGAGATGCTCGAGTCCGGGGAGTTCCAGGAGCGCGCCCGCGCGCTGGGGGAGCACCTGCGCGCCGGCCTCGAGGCGTTCCTCGGCCACGGCGTGACCGAGGTGCGCGTCGCCGGTCTGTGGGCCGGGGTCGACATCGATCCGTCGCGCGGCACCGGACGTGAGATCGCGGAGAAGCTGCTGGACCGTGGCGTGCTCGTGAAGGACACCCACGGCCAGACGATCCGCATCGCCCCGCCCATCGTGGTGCGCGCGACCGAGCTGGACTGGGCGCTCGAGCAGCTCCGCGTGGTGCTCGGCGGCTGACGCCCGCGGCTCGGGTACGTCCGGTCGGGGTCGTTGAGCGAAGACGCCGAAGGCGACTGAGACGAAACGCGGTGCCCTGGCGAGTGGCCGCGTTTCGTCTCGCGCGCCCTTCGGCCGTGCTCGCTCAGCGACCCCGTCGGGACTCGCTCAACGACTCCGTCGGGACAGGCGAGTGCTCGTCACTCGGTGGTGCGGCGCTCGGCGCGCAGGGCCTCCCACTCGTCGATCAGCTGCGGCATGCGCCGCGCCATGAACCGGAAGAACTCCGCCATCTCCGAGGCCCGATCCCGGGCGGCATGGTCGTCGGCGTGCTCCGCCCCGATCGCCTCGATGTGCGCGGCGAGGCGCTCGTAGATCGGGCCGTTGTTCGTCATCAGCCCGTACCAGGTGTCCGGGATGATGACGTAGTGGTCGCGCCGGCGATCGGGCCGGGAGACGCGACGGATCACCTGGATCGTCTGCAGGTAGCGCACCGCCCCCGACACCGCGGCCGCGCTGATGCCCAGCCGTTCGGCCAGCTCCGCCGCGGTGTATCCATCCGCGGGCGCGGCGATGAGCGCCATCATCACGCGTCCCGGCATGCGCGGGAAGCCGACGGCGGCGATCATCGCCGCCGCGGCCTCCGCGGCATCGACCCCGTGGTGCACGAGCGGCGCCGGATCCTGCTCCTTCATGAGCCCATCATCCCGCGGTCCGGAGTTCGCGGCGGCGCATCAGAGCGAGCGCCGCGGTCGCACCGGCCGCGACCACCAGCACGAGCCACCACGTCCCGCGCAGGTCCACGTCGCCGTTCGTCACGATCGGGGTGACCGAGAACGGAGAGAACCGCGTGGTCCACTCCGGCAGCCCGAACAGCGGACCGAACAGGCCGAACAGCGTGGCCACGAGCACGAGCGCCCACGCGACGGGGACCGTGCCGCGCGGCAGCAGTACGAATGCGATCCCGGTGAGCACGGTGAACACGCAGGCGGCGAGGCCCTGCCCGAGTCCGACCACGGTGACGACCTGCATCAGCGACGACGCGTCCTTGTTGCCGACGAGTCCGGCGTAGCCCGCGAGGATCGCCGCCGCGACGATGATCGCGATCGCGAACGTCGCCACCAGCAGGTAGTCCCGCAGCCACCGCACCCGTCCGACGGGCTGTGCGAGCACGCTCTCGGCGGTGCCGTGCGCCTCCTCCTGCCTCGCGCGCGCGACGATCTGCACGGCGGCGCATGCGGCCAGGATCCCCATCATCGTGAAGAACACCGAGACGACGGTCTCCTCGAGGTTGCCGGCCTTGCCGATCTTGTCGAGGATCTGCTGCACCGCGGGGTTCTGCCCCGAGATCTGCCCGGCGAGCCCGGACAGCTTGGTGGCGAGCACGCCGGTGAGCGCGCCGCCGACGGCCCAACCGATGATCGCGCCGTTGGTCAGCCGCCACACGAGCGCGTGCGGCGTCGACAGCGCGGGCCGGGCGTGCACGCGGCCGGGGCGAGCCGGGACGAAGCCCTCGCCGATGTCGCGCGCCGACTGCAGCGCCACGGCGACGATCGCCAGCAGCAGCCCGAATGCGAGCCCGAGCAGCGCGGGCCAGCCGTCGTTCGCGTCGTACGGGCGCGCCTGCTCGGCCCAGCCGAACGGCGAGGCCCAGACGAGCCCCGAGCTCGTGATGCGGGTGAGGTCGTCGCTGGGCGTGCCCGCGACATTGCCGATCCCGTTCACCAGGAACGTGCCGACCAGGATCCACACGGTGAGCGCGTTGGCCCCGCGGGAGGTGCGCATGAGCTGCGCGGCCAGCAGGCCGATGCCCAGGAAGGCGATGCCCGTCGTCGCGGAGGTCGCGCCCATGAGCCAGGATCCGGTCGCGTCGAGCTTGGACCCGATCAGTGTCACCGCCACCAGGACGCCGAGGACGATGTTCGCGCTTACGCCGTGGATGATCGTGGCGACGGTCGGCAGTGCGCGCCCCACGGGGGTGGCCGCGACGAGTTCCGTGCGGCCCGCCTCCTCGTCGCCGCGGGTGTGGCGGACGGCGAGGAAGGTGCTCATCAGTGCGGCGAGCATCGTGAGCCACGGCAGGACCTCGAACGAGAGGAACTGCCCCTCCGAGGCTCCGGAGGGGAGCCCGCGGAACATCATGATGACGGGGTTCGCCATGACCGCCGAGAGCACCTCGACCCGATCGGTGTGGGTGGCGTAGGACTGGGTCACGCCCGAGTAGCCGGCGGCGGCCATCAGGACCGTGGCGAGGATCCAGAGCAGCACCTGCAGCCAGTCGCGGCGCAGGCGCTGCCGGAGCAGGGCGCCCATCATGACTCCTTCATGGCGGCGCGACGCGAGGCGCGGGTGCCGCCGTCCTCTTCGGCGGCTCGCAGAGCGGCCAGGTCGTCGCCGTAGTGCCGAAGGAACAGCTCCTCCAGGGAGGGCGGCTCGATGCGCAGGCCCGCGACGCTGCGCTGCGCGAGCACGGGCAGCACCGACGGGACCGCGTCGCTGTCGACCGTGAACCGGACCCGGCCATCGTCGAACGTGCCGTCGTGCGCGCCGGGGATCCCGGCCAGGGCGGCGTCGTCGGCGGCCTCGAACGACACCTCGGTGCGCGTGAGGTGGCGCAGCTCCGAGAGCGTGCCGGATTCCACGATCCGCCCGGCGCGGATGATGCTGACGCGATCGCAGAGCAGCTCGACCTCCGACAGGATGTGGCTGGAGAGCAGCACGGTCGCGCCGCGGCTCCTGATTCGCTGCACCTCGTCGCGGAAGACGACCTCCATGAGGGGATCCAGCCCGCTGGTCGGCTCGTCGAGGATGTACAGGTCGGCGGGGACGGCGAAGGCGGCGATCAGCGCGACCTTCTGCCGGTTGCCCTTCGAATAGGCGCGGCCCTTCTTACGCGGGTCGAACTGGAACGCCGTCATGAGGCGCTCCCGCTCCGCGCGGTAGGAGGGGTCCTTGGTCGCAGCTCCCCGGAGGCGTGCGAGGAAGTCGATCGCCTCGCCTCCGGAGAGATTCGGCCAGACGCTGACGTCGCCGGGCACGTATGCGACGCGGCGGTGGATGCCCACGGCCGATGTCCAGGGATCCTCCCCGAAGACGGTGGCGGACCCGCCGGTCCTGCGGGCGAGACCCAGCAGGATTCTGATCGTGGTGGACTTGCCGGCCCCGTTCGGGCCGAGGAAGCCGTGCACCTGGCCCTCGTCGACGCTGAGGTCCAGTCCGTCGAGCGCATGCACGCGGCCGTAGTGCTTGGTCAGGCCGTCGGTGCGGATGATCGTGTTCATGGCTGCGATGCTACGCCGATTTCACAAATTCGTGAAGGAAGTGAAGCGTTTGGATTCCGTGAGGATCCTGCGCCGGCTCAGGCGTTGACCGTCACCCCGATCGTGTGCCAGCCCGTCGCACCGTCCGGCGCCGGGGGTGCGACGTCCGCGGTCTGCACGGTGCCGTCGGCGCCGATGGCCCGGCAGCGGACGGTGCGCTGGCCGGCGGTCGCCTTCCACGGCAGCCGCCATTGCACCCAGGTGTCGGCCGAGATCGCCGGGGCGAGCTCGGCGCGCTGCCACGGACCGTCGTCGACCTGCACCTCGACGGCGGAGACGCCGGCATGCGGCTGCCACGCGACCCCGGCGATCACCGTGTCGCCGGCAGGGACGGGGCCTCGAGGCACGTCGATGCGCGACTCGAGCTTGATCGGGCCGCGCTCCGACCAGCCGCGCGCCGTCCAGTACGCGGTCGCCCGGTCGAAGCGGGTGACCTCCAGATCCGTGACCCATTTCGTCGCCGAGACGTAGCCGTACAGACCCGGCACCACCATGCGCACCGGGAACCCGTGCTCGAAAGGCAGCGGCTGGCCGTTCATGCCGATCGCGAGCAGCGCGGCCCGGTCGTCGGTCAGGGCCTCCAGCGGGGTGCCCGCCGTGAAGCCGTCCGCGGAGGTCGAGAGCACCATGTCGGCGTCGGCGGACGGCTGCGCCCTCGCGAGCAGCTCGCGGATCGGGTAGCCGAGCCACACGGCGTTGCCGATGAGGTCGCCGCCGACCTCGTTCGACACGCAGGACAGCGTGGCGGCGCTCTCCACGAGCGGGAGCGCCAGCAGCTCGTCCCAGGTGAGCTCCACCTCGTGCGCGACCATGCCGTGGATGCGCAGCCGCCAGGTCGCGGGATCCACCTGCGGCACGACGAGCGCGGTGTCGATGCGGTAGAAGTCGGCGTTCGGGGTGATCAGCGGGCTCAGGCCGTCGACCTTCAGCGCGGCGCCGGCCGGGACCGGAGCGGCGGGCACCGCGGGCCGGGGCAGGTGCAGCGCGCTGCGCACCGTGCCGACGGCGACGGATCCGGCCCGCGCCGCCGTGGCGGCGACGGCCGCGAGGATCCCGACGGCGGCGGTGCCGACGGTCCAGGCCAGGAAGCGGCGGCGGGTCGCCTCGTTCGTCGCACGGGGAGCCACGGGCGCGGACAGCCCGTCGGGTGCGGTCGGAATCTCCTCGCCCCAGGACTGCGAAGCGGCAGGGGCGGCGGGTTCGGGCGAGGATGCGGGTGTCTCGTGAGGGGCGGGTGGCGCGTCCTGCCATTCCGGCGAGCCCGGCGCCACCTCGCCCGAGGGCCGTGAGACTGCATCTCCGTCTCGAGACTGCAGTTCTCGTCTGCTGTCTCGAGACGCAGATGCAGTCTCACGGTCGGGTAGGCGCCGGTCAGGCAGCCGCCGCAGGAGCATGCGCAGCACGAGGGCGGCGACGATCCCGGACAACAGCGCGGGCAGCCAGGAGAGGGTGGCGGCGTCGGCGCGGAGCGGGGCGATCAGCGAGACCGCGGCCCCGAGCGCCACGAAACCGGCGACTCCGATGCCGCTTCGGAGTCGCTCGCCGAGCCCCAGCGCGGCCGCGGCGGCGAGCAGCACGATCGCGATCCCGGTGAGCAGTGCCGCCTTGTCCCCGGTGCCGAACCAGGCGATCGCCGTGTCCTTCGCCCAGGCTGGTGCGGCGTCGATCAGGGTGCCGCCGACGACCGCGAACGGGCTGGACTGCGGCGCCAGCAGCGTCGCGATGAGCTCGCCCGCGCCGATCCCCAGCAGGGCGGAGGCGATGCCGGCTGCGGCGGCCCCTGCCCTGTCACGCGAAGCGGATCCGGTCATGCTCTCAGCGTACGAATCCGCAGGATCCCCGGGGCGGCGAGATCACGGATCCGTAAGAACTTCGCAGATCCGGACTGCTCAGCGGACCTGGATCGCGTCCGGGCCGAGTGCCTGGCCGCAGGTGGCGACCACGGAGCGGCGACCACGGAGCGGCAGCGGGGGAGCGGAGGCGAGAGCGGATGCGCGGTCCGGATCCGTTCAGGCCGGTGGATCAGGCCGGTCCCGTGCGCGTGTGATCCGCCCGGTCGCAGCCAGCAGCACGAGTGCGGCGGCGAAGGCGACCAGCATCGTCCCGCCCATGAGAGCGGCCGACGCTCCGGCGCGCGAGAGCAGCGGCGGCACCAGAGCACCCAGCAGGGCCGAGAGCGTGCCGAGGACAGCGGAGGCGGATCCCGCCCCGCGCGTGATGCGGGACAGCGCCAGCGCGGTCAGCGTCGGGTTGTTCACGCCGTGCAGGCCGACGAGCACGAAGAGCGGCGCGAGCAGCCACGGCAACGGGCTGTGCAGCAGCGCGCTCGCCAGCACCGCCGCGGCCGCGGCAGTGCCGAGGGCGAGCGAGGTCAGCACGACGCGGCGACCGTCGAAGCGGCGCCCGTCGGAGCGGCGTGCGAGGCGGCGGCTGAGCCAGGCCCCCAGCACGATGCCGCCGGAGTTCATCGCGAAGATGAGTGCGAAGCCCTGAGCGTCGACGCCGAACTGGTTCTGCAGCACGAACGACGACATCTGCAGGTAGGTGAAGAACCCTCCCGCGGCGAGCCCCAGAGTGAGGGCGAACACCAGGAACGGCCCGTTGCCGAGGGCCGCTCCGATCCCGCGCAGGTCATTGCCGAGCCCGCCCGTGGTGCGCTCCGCGCGGGGGTGGGTCTCGGGCACCGCGAGCGCCGCCGTCAGCAGGAGCAGCGCGCCGATCACGCCGAGCGCGACGAACAGACCGCGCCAGTCCGTGAACGTCAGCAGCAGGCCTCCGAGCAGCGGGGCGAGCACGGGTGCTGCGCCGGCGATCGCCGTGAGCGCGGCGAAGCCCGCCGTCGCCTCCGCACCCTCGTACACGTCGTGCACGACCGCGCGGGCGATCACCATCCCCGCCGCGCCGCAGAGACCCTGCAGCAGGCGCACCGCGATCAGCAGCTCGATCGACGGCGAGAGGGCGCACACGAGGGAGGCGAGGGCGAACCCGGCGACCGCCCACAGCAGCGGGCGTCGGCGCCCGTAGCGGTCGCTGATCGGGCCCCACAGCAGCTGCCCGAGTGCGAGCCCGATGAGGCATGCGCTCATGGTCACCTGGGCGAGGGTCTCGGTGGTGTGCAGGTCCCGCCCGAGCTGGGGCAGTGCAGGGATGTACAGATCCATGGAGAGCGGGCCGAACGCCGAGAGCGCACCGAGCGCGGGCAGCGGCGACCGACGGCCGCGGGCGTCCTCGGCCGAGGATGCGCCGCTCACGCGTCGTCGCCCGAGCCCGCGGCGCGCGGCTCGACCCGGATCGGCGTGGTCGCGCTCGTGATCGGCGGGGTCACCGCGCGCCGCATCGCCTCCACCACCCGCACCGGCCGCGTCTCGTCGAGCGTGAGCAGGAAACGGGACTCCTCCCGGCGGTGCAGCCGCCCGGAGTAGAGCATCCACGCCGCGCCGATCGCGAATGACAGGAGCCCGGCGGTGCCGCCGACCATGATCGCCGCACGTGGCCCGAAGGCGTCGGCCACCCAGCCGGCGATCGGGGCGCCGATCGGTGTCGCTCCCATCACCACGGCCATGTACAACGCGAGCACCCGGCCGCGCAGGGCCGGATCCGTCGTCGTCTGCACGTAGCCGTTCGCCGTCGTCAGCATGGTCACCGTGGAGAATCCGACGAACACGAGCGTGACCGCGTAGGAGACGTAGGTCGGCATCTGCGCCGACACGATCGAGGCGACGCCGAACCCGCCGGCGGCGATCATCAGCACCCGCACCCTGGCGCGATCGCGGCGGGCGGCCAGCAGCGCCCCGGTGAGGGATCCGATCGCGAGCACCGAGCTGAGCACACCGTAGCCGTCGGCCTGCTTGTGGAACTCGAGCGCCATGGTCGACGCGAAGATCGGGAAGTTCATGCCGAACGCGCCGATGAGGAAGACCATCGCGAAGACGACCACGAGGTCCGGGCGGCTGCCCACGTACCGCATGCCCACGATGAGTCCGCCGGCGCGGCGGTTCTTCGGGCGCGGCATGAGCTCGCGGGTGCGGATCAGGAGCAGCGCCACGATCATCGCGAGGAACGTGGCCGCATTGGCGACGAACACCCAGCCGGATCCGAGCGCGACGATCGCGAGACCGCCGACGGCGGGGCCGATCAGCCGCGCCATGTTGAAGGACGCGGAGTTCAGCGCGACCGCGTTCGAGGCGTTCTCCATCGAGACCATGTCGGAGACGAACGCCTGCCGGGCGGGGGCGTCGAACGCGTTCGCGATGCCGAAGCACGCCGCGAACACGAGCATCAACGGCAGCGTCATCACGTGCGTGAGCAGGAGCACGGCGACCGCGATGGCGAGCGCCATCAGCGTGCTCTGCGTGACGAGCAGGATCCGACGCCGGTCGAAGCGGTCGGCGACCCGGCCCGTGAGCCCGACCAGCACCAGGGGCGGCCCGAACTGCAGCGCCATGGTCGCGCCCATCGCCGTCGCGTCGTTGTGCGTGAGCTCGGTGAGCACGACCCAGTCCTGCGCGGTCGACTGCATCCAGCCGCCGATGTTCGAGATGATCGCGCCGAAGAACCAGATCCGGTAGTTGAAGGCCCCGAAGGAGCGGAACATCTGACTCACAGCTCGGCCAGCTTCCGCATCAGGATGCTGGCTTCGTGCAGCACCCGCAGCTCGTCGTCGGTGAGGTCGAGCTCGGTGATCTCGGCCATCAGCAGCCGGGTGCGACGCTCGAAGGTCTCCGTCACGACGGTCTCGCCTGCGGGCGTGATCTCCACGTGCACGCGGCGCCGATCCACCTCGTCGGGGATCCGGATCGCGTAGCCCTGCTCCTCGAGGCCCGTCACGAGGGCGCTCATGGTCGGCGCCGTGACGCGCTCCCGGTCGGCGAGGGCGGTGAGGGAGTGGCGCCCGTGCGCGCGGAGCGCGGCGAGCACGCCGAGCTGGGCATCGCTCATTGCCGTGTTGCGGCTGTCCACGGCGCGCACGGAGCGCAGCCGGCGGGCGAGTCGGAACGTGGCGAGGCGCAGTTCGGTGGCGGTCTCGTGCAGGTTCTCGGAGGTCATTGCTTAGATAGCCTAACTAAATATTCGATCCGACGGGCGAATTCGTCATGCAAGAGGCTGAACAAATGCCCGCGCGTCCATTCCGCCCGCTTCGTCGAGCAGTGAGAATGGTCGGATGCCCCTCGCGCTCGAAGTCGCCGTCCAGGACGCTGCCGGAGTGCGCGTCGCCCGCGAGATCGGCGCGCGCCGCGTCGAGCTGACGCAGGCCCTCGCCCTGGGCGGGCTCACGCCGTCGCCCGCGACGCTCGAGCTCGCGGTCGAGGCGGCGGCGCACGACGGTCCAGAGGTGCACGTGCTGGTGCGCCCCCGCGCGGGCGGGTTCCACTACGACGCGGAGGAGATCGCGACCGCGGTACGGGATGTGCGGTGGATGCTCGCGCACGGCGCGACCGGCGTCGTGATCGGCGCGCAGGCCGCCGGCGGCGAGCTCGACGCCGATGCGCTGGCGCGGCTGCGAGACGCGGCGCGCGAGACGAGCGCCGATGCTGCGGTGACTCTGCATCGGGCGATCGACGCCACCCCGGATCTCGTCGCGGGGCTGGACGTCGCCCTCGCCCTGGGGCTCACCCGCGTGCTGACCTCGGGCGGAGCGTCGGCCGCGCGCGACGGTGTGGACATGCTGCGGGCCCTGGTCACGGACGCCGCCGGCCGGATCGAGGTCATGGCCGGCAGTGGCGTCACCGCGGTCAACGCCGCGGAGATCGCCGCGACCGGGGTGGACGCCCTGCACTTCTCCGCCAAGCGCACGGTCGCCGCGTCGGGATCCGTGCGGATGGGATCCGCGGCCGACGACGGCGGCGGCCACGAGGTCACCGACCTCGCAGAGGCGCTCGCCGTGCGCGCCGCGCTCGGGCTCTGACGCGAGCCCCGGTCTCAGTCGGGATCTGACGCGAGCCCCGGCCGCGGTCCGGGCTCTGACGCGTGTCCCAGCCGACGCGGGCCGACCCACGACACCGCATCCGTGCGACGCGGGCCGCGTCATCTGCAGACCCGATGCGGCGTGCGGGCGCCGGATCCGTAGACTCGGGGCATGGCTGAGCCCCGCACCGCCGAGTTCACCGACGCACACGGCATCGCGATCGTCTACGACGTCCACCCCGCCGCCGACGGCGTCACGCCCCGCGGGGTGGTGCAGCTGCTGCACGGGGTCGGCGAGCACGCCGGCCGCTACGGCGCGGTGATCGCCGAGCTCACCGCCGCCGGCTTCACGGTCTACGCCGACGACCACCGTGGGCACGGGCGCACGGGCATGAAGCAGCACGGCGACGCGGCGAAGCTGGGGCGGCTCGGCCCCGGCGGCATGCGCGCGGTCGTGGCCGACGAGTGGCAGCTGACCGAGCTCATCCGCGCGGAGAACCCCGGGCTGCCGCTCGTGCTGCTCGGTCACTCCTGGGGATCCTTCCTCGCCCAGATGGTGCTCAACGCGCATCCGGACGCCTATGACGCCGTGATCCTCACCGGATCCGCCCACCGCACCCCGACCGATCTCAACTCGCGGCCGCTGAACGCGCGATGGAAGGGGCCGGCCGCGCACGGGCTCGAGTGGCTCACGCGCGATCCCGCCGTGTGGGAGGCGTTCCGTGCCGATCCGCTGACCACCGAGGTCCCGCTGCTGAAGCTGTTCGGACCCATCGAGGCCGCGCGGCTCTACGGACGCCCGGGCAAGGACTTCCCGAACGACGTGCCTGTGCTGCTCATGGTCGGCCGCGACGACCCGGTCGGCGGACCGCGCAGCGTGCACCGCCTCGCCGACGACTACCGCAACCGCTCCGGCCTCACTGACGTGACCACGCTGGTGTATCCCGACGCGCGCCACGAGATCTTCAACGAACTGCAGCAGGCCGAGGTCCGGGCCGATCTGCTCGCCTGGCTCGACAAGCGCGTCCCGTCCCGGGACTGACGCGGGTCCGCCCCGCGCCGCCGCCCCGCGTGCCGCCGCGTAGGCTGGAGCGGTGCACGGTGAGTACAAGGTTCCTGGCGGCAAGCTGGTCGTCGTCGACTTCGAGGTGGCGGACGGCGCGATCTCCGACTTCCGCCTGGCGGGAGACTTCTTCCTCGAGCCGGACGACGCCCTCGACGACATCAACGCCGCGGTCACCGGACTGCCCGTCGAGACGGACGCATCGGCCATCGCCGCCGCCGTGCGCGCCGCGCTTCCCGAGGGCGCGCAACTGCTCGGACTCACACCCGAGGCCGTCGGGACCGCGGTGCGCCGCGCGCTCGTCACGGCGCCGGGCTGGCGCGACTTCGACTGGGAGATCCTGCACGACAAGGCCGTCTCGCCGCGGATGAACCTCGCCCTCGATGAGGTGCTCACCACCCGCGTCGGCGAGGGTCGGCGTCGTCCCACGCTGCGGATCTGGGAGTGGGACGAGTCCGCCGTGGTGATCGGATCCTTCCAGTCCTATCGCAACGAGGTGGATCCGGCCGGGGCCGCGAAGCACGGCTTCGACGTCGTCCGGCGCATCTCCGGGGGCGGCGCGATGATGATGGCCGCCGGTCAGATCATCACCTACTCGCTGTACGTGCCGGCGACGCTCGTGCAGGGCATGACGTTCGCCGACTCCTACGCGTTCCTCGACGACTGGGTGCTGCAGGCGCTGCGTTCGCTCGGCATCGACGCCGTCTACCAGCCGCTCAACGACATCGCCGGCCCCAGCGGCAAGATCGGCGGCGCCGCGCAGAAGCGGCTCGCCAACGGAGGCGTGCTGCACCACGCCACGCTGTCCTACGACATCGACGGCCAGATGATGACCGAGGTCCTGCGGATCGGCCGCGAGAAGCTCAGCGACAAGGGCACCGCTTCGGCCGCCAAGCGGGTGGATCCGCTGCGCAGCCAGACCGGCCTCAGCCGCGCCGAGATCATCGAGCGGTTCAAGGACACGTTCCGCGCGGTCACCGGTGCCGAGGACGGCGTGATCGCCGCCGACGAGTACGAGGCCGCGGAGGAGCTCGTGCGCACGAAGTTCGGCACCGAGGCGTGGCTGCACCGGGTTCCGTGAGCCCGGCCGCCGAGGGCGCGCCGACGCCCGGCGCCGTCGAGATCGTGCATGGGGAGGCGCTGGACGTCGCCCGCACGCTGCCGGACGGATCCTTCACGCTCGTCTACCTGGATCCGCCGTTCAACACCGGCCGCACGCAGGAGCGGCACGCGGTCTCGAGCCGCCGTGCCGACCGCCCGGCGGACGCGATTCAGGATGAGTCCGGGGACTCGGCCGATTCCGTGCCCGGAATCCGGGGATCCGCGAAGTCCATCCTGAGAACGGAGCAGCCGGCCCCCGAGGAGCGCTCGCGCGAGGTCAACCACGGCTTCCACGGGCACCGCTACGAGCGGGTGCGCGAGCTGCTGCACGCGTACGACGATCGCTTCGACGACTACGGCGACTTCCTCATGCCGCGGCTCGAGGAGGCGTGGCGGCTGCTCGCCGACGACGGCACGCTCTACCTGCACCTCGACTACCGTGAGGCGCACTACGCGAAGGTCATGCTGGACGCGGTGTTCGGGCGGGACTGCTTCCTGAACGAGATCATCTGGGCCTACGACTACGGCGCCAAGCCGCGCACGCGCTGGCCCACGAAGCACGACACGATCCTCGTCTACGTGAAGACGCCGGGCGGGCACGTGTTCAACGTCGACGACATCGAGCGCGAGCCCTACATGGCGCCGAGCCTGGTCAGCGCCGCCAAGCGGGAGCGCGGCAAGCTGCCCACCGACGTGTGGTGGCACACGATCGTGCCCACGTCGGGGCGGGAGAAGACCGGCTATCCGACCCAGAAGCCGGAGGGGATCCTGCGCCGCATGATCCAGGCGTCCAGCCGACCGGGGGATCGGATCCTGGATCTGTTCGCCGGATCCGGTACCGCGGGCGCCGTCGCCTCCGCACTCGGCCGCGATGCTCTGCTCGTCGACGTGAGCCCCGAGGCCGTGCGGGTGATGCGGCAGCGGATCCCGCATGCGAGCGTGCGGGAGGGCTGAGCCCCTGCCTGCCGGCCCGTGACGATCGGCACACATTGTGACGATCAGCACACGGATCCGGAGAAAACGTGTGCTGATCGTCGCGGGATGTGCTGATCGTCACAGGCCGGAGCGGTGAGCCGGCCGCGCTTCTCGTGCCCCGGCTGCGACGGTCCCGGCCGGCTCAGCGGGCGCGGGGGCGACGGTGCTGTGCGAACGCCTCCGCGAGCGCGCCGCGCACGGCGCCGATCGCTTCGGACCCCCGCGCCGACTCGCGCACGGCCGTGAAGACCTCCCGCACGGGGGATCCGGGCAGCTCGGCGAAGGTGACCGCTGCAGGGGTGTCGCCCCAGATGAGATCTGGCAGCATGCCGACCGCGTGGCCGGTCTCGATCAGCCGCACGTGCGCGGTCAGATCGGCGGCCTCGAAGCGCACGTCGGGCTCGAAGCCCGCGGCGCGGCACTGCTGGACCGCCCACTGGCGCGCGGCGGATCCGGTCGGCTCCATGACCCAGGGCCGGTCTCGCAGCCGATCGAGCGACACGGCGCGCTCGCCGGGAGGCAGGACGAGGCGGATCGGATCCTCGCCGATGAGCTCGTGCGCGTTGCCGGCGTGCCGCTCCCGGGTGTGGCCCGGATACTGCTCGGCGATCACGAGATCGAACCGGCGCGCGGTGAGCTCGAACAGGCCCTCCTCGGGCGGGGCCTCGGTCATCTCGACGCGCAGGTGCGGATGCGCGACGGTGAGCGCGGTGAGTGCGGCCGGCACGATGGTCTCGGCGGCGGTCGGCATGGCGCTGATCCGCACGGCCTCGGCCGGGGCGTGCGCGAGCGCCTGCCGGGCCTGCTCGTCGAGTTCGAGGGCGCGCGCGGCGTGCGCGGCGAGCATCCTTCCCTCCGGAGTCAACCTGATACGGCGCCCATCGGGTTCGAGCAGAGTGACTCCGGCCTCGCGCTCGAGCAGCGCGAGCTGCTGCGACACCGTCGAGGGGCTGTACGACAGCGAATGCGCGACCTCGGCGATCGTGCCGCGCAGGGCGAACTCGTGCAGCAACCGCAATCGGCGCAACTCGAACATGGTGGCCCTCCTCTGCTGTCTCGCCGTCCGGCCGTTCCGGGCGATCGCGAGACCGAACTCACGTCCCGAGACCGACGATGTGATCGTCGGTCTCGGGACGCAGGTTCGGTCTCGCGGGTAAGGCGTCGATGGCGGATGTGCCGAGGCCCACGATGCATCGACAGTATCGAATGATACTCGCCAGGAATCATCGCTTTTCCTGCAGGGAGATCGGATCCATGCTGGGAGCATCCCGCGCGCGTGCGCGTGATCCCGACCCGGCACCGAACCCACGAGGAACCATGACCGCCAACGAAAGCCCTGTCGGCACCGCAGCCGGCATCGACGATCTCTCCGCCCTCGCCGACGACGCCGTCGCCCTCGTCAAGAAGTGGCTCGTGGAGAGCCGCGAGGTCCCCGTCGACGCCGCGGGCCAGCGTCTCGCCGGCGTGCTGCGCGACCCCAACGGCCTCGACTTCACCGTGGGCTTCGTGGACGGCGTCGTGCGTCCGGAGGACCTCAAGGTCGCCGCCGCGAAGCTCAAGGAGCTCGTGCCGCTCACCCCGGGCTTCCTGCCCGCGCCGATGAAGGCCGCGATCGGGCTCGGCGGCGCGACCGCAGGCATGGTCCCCGGGATCGTCGTGCCCGCGGCGCGCACGGTGCTGCGCCAGATGGTGCGCCACCTCATCGTCGACGCCCGCGACGAGAAGCTCGGCAAGTCGATCGCGCACATCCGCGAGAGCCAGGGCGTGAAGCTCAACATCAACCTCCTCGGCGAGGCGATCCTCGGCCGCGAGGAGGCCGCGCGCCGCCTGGAGGGCACCCGCCGTCTGCTGGAGCGCGACGACGTCGACTACGTCTCGATCAAGGTCTCGTCGACCGTCGCCCCGCACAGCCCGTGGGCGTTCGACGCCGCCGTCGCCGACGCCGCTGAGGCGCTGCTGCCGCTGTACCGGATCGCGCTCAAGGGCATGCCCGACGGATCCGCGAAGTTCATCAACCTCGACATGGAGGAGTTCAAGGACCTCGACCTCACGATCGCGGTCTTCACGAACATCCTCGACCGCCCGGAGTTCCGCGGCCTCGAAGCCGGCATCGTGCTGCAGGCCTACCTGCCCGACGCGCTCGGCGCGATGATCCGCCTGCAGGAGTGGGCGGCGAAGCGCGTGGCCGATGGCGGCGCGCCGATCAAGGTGCGCGTCGTCAAGGGCGCGAACCTGCCCATGGAGACCGTCGATGCCGAGTCGCACGGCTGGCCGCTCGCCACCTGGTCGACCAAGCAACAGTCCGACGCCTCGTACAAGGCCGTGCTGGAGTACGCACTGCGTCCCGAGCACGTGGCCAACCTGCGGATCGGTGTCGCAGGCCACAACCTCTTCGACATCGCGATGGCCTGGCTGCTCGCCTCCAAGCGCGGAGTGACCGAGGGCATCGAGTTCGAGATGCTGCTCGGCATGGCCTCGGCTCAGGCGCAGGTCGTCAAGCGCACGGTCGGATCCCTGCTGCTCTACACCCCGGTCGTGCACCCCGACGAGTTCGACGTCGCGATCGCCTACCTCATCCGCCGCCTCGAGGAGGGGGCCTCGCAGGAGAACTTCATGTCGGCCGTCTTCGACCTGGACGCGGATCCGAAGCTGTTCGAGCGCGAGAAGGAGCGCTTCCTGGCCTCCGTGCGCGCCATGCCCACCGAGGTGCCGGGCACCAACCGCGTGCAGGACCGCACCGCGCCCGTCGCCGAGGGGCTCACGGACGGCTTCCTGAACGCCCCCGACACCGACCCCTCGCTCGCGGCGAACCGTGCCTGGGGCGACGCGATCCGTGCGCGCATGAAGGAGTCGACGCTCGGGAACGACACCGTCGCCGCGAACACGCTGAGCTCGGCCGCGCAGGTCGACGCCGCGATCTCGACCGCCGTCGCCGCGGGCGAGGCCTGGCGCGCGCTCGGCGCCGAGGGGCGTGCCGCGATCCTGCACAAGGCCGGAGACGTGCTCGAGGCGCGTCGCGCCGAGCTGCTGGAGGTCATGGGATCCGAGGCCGGCAAGGTCATCGAGCAGGGCGACCCCGAGGTCTCCGAGGCGATCGACTTCGCGCACTACTACGCGGAGAGCGCCAAGAAGCTCGCCGACGTCGACGGCGCGGTCATGCGGCCGGTCGGACTGACCGTGGTGACCCCGCCGTGGAACTTCCCCGTCGCGATCCCGGCCGGATCCACGCTCTCGGCGCTGGCGACCGGATCCCCGGTCATCATCAAGCCCGCCCGTCAGGCCCGTCGCTCCGGCGCGGTCATGGTCGAGGCGCTGTGGGAGGCCGGCGTGCCGCGCGAGGTGCTGCAGTACGTGCAGCTCGACGGGCGCGACCTCGGCACGAAGCTCGTGAGCGACCCGGCCGTGGGCCGCGTGATCCTCACCGGCGGCTACGAGACGGCCGAGCTGTTCCGCGGCTTCCGCCAGGACCTGCCGCTGCTCGCCGAGACCAGCGGCAAGAACGCGATCATCGTCACGCCGTCGGCCGACCTCGACCTCGCCGCGAAGGATGTCGCCTACGCCGCCTTCGGCCACGCCGGGCAGAAGTGCTCCGCGGCCTCGCTCGTGGTGCTCGTCGGATCCGCTGCGCGCTCCGAGCGCTTCCGTCGCCAGCTCGTCGACGCCGTGCGCGCCTACGACGTGGGCACGCCGGAGGACGGCTCGAACCGCATCGGCCCGCTCATCGGCCCGGCCGAGGGCAAGCTGCTCGGCGCCCTGACCACGCTGCACGCGGGTGAGAGCTGGCTGCTGCAGCCCGAGAAGCTCGACGATGCCGGCCAGCTCTGGCGCCCGGGCATCCGCGACGGCGTCCAGCGCGGAAGCGAGTTCCACCGCGTCGAGTACTTCGGTCCGGTGCTCGGCATCATGACCGCCGACTCCCTGGACGAGGCGATCGACGTCGTCAACGACATCGACTACGGCCTCACCTCGGGGCTGCACTCCCTCGACGAGGACGAGATCCAGACGTGGCTCGCCGCGATCCAGGCGGGCAACGTGTACGTCAACCGCGGCACCACGGGTGCGATCGTGCAGCGCCAGCCGTTCGGCGGCTGGAAGAAGGCCGCGGTCGGCGCCGGCTCCAAGGCGGGCGGCCCGAACTACCTCGTGGGCCTCTCGGAGTGGACCGACGCTCCCGTCACGTCGACGCGGGAGCTCGACGCGCTCGCGACCGGTGCCGTGGGTGCGCTCGCGGCTGCGGGCGATGCCGACGCGGACATCGCGTGGCTGCGCGGCGCGCTGGCCACCGACATCGACGCCTGGGCCGACGAGTTCGGCGTGGTGCGCGACGCCACCGGCCTCACCACCGAGCAGAACGCGCTGCGCTACCAGGCCGTGCCGGTCACGGTGCGCTTCGAGGGCGACCGCGTCGCCGAGCTGATCCGTGTGGTCGCCGCCGGCCGCCGGGCCCGCGCGCGGGTGACCGTCAGCACGCTCGCTCCGCTGCCGGGATCCGTGGCTACCTGGCTCGGCACGCAGGACGTGACCGTCGCGACCGAGGACGCCGCCGCATGGGCCGCGCACGCCCAGCGCCTGGCTGCGCGGGACGGCCGGGTGCGCCTCGTCGGCGCCGCCGCGGCTGCGACGGCGGCAGCGGTCGACGGCTCGCCGAGCCTCGCGCTGTACGCGAACCCCGTGGTCGCCGCCGGCCGCGTGGAGATCCTTACCTTCCTGCGCGAGCAGGCGGTCTCGGTCACCGCGCACCGCTTCGGCACGCCGCACCGCTACGAGATCCCGCTGCTGGACCCGATCGCCTGATCGGATCCGGATCCCGCCCGTCGTGCACGGCGCCGGGATCCACCCAGGGCCTCGCGCCCGCATCGACCCGAACCCGCCGTCCCGCTCCCATCGGACGGCGGGTTCGTCCTTCCGAGCGAACGCGGCAGAAGGCCGGCCACTCCGGGCGATGAGGGCCTGCGGCGTCCTCGCTCAACGGCCCCGGGGGAGGGGGCGAGGGCGTGCGCGGTCAGGCCAGCGGCAGGGCTCCGTCGTAGGCGGTCGCCGACAGTGCGGGCTCGGCGGGCCCGCCGCCGAAGACGCGCGAGAGGCCCGGATCCGTGCGCCACTGCGGCCAGCCCGGATCGCCCTCCTCGACGAACCGGGCCGCCACGGCGTGCATCTCCGTCGCGAGGTGCTGCGGCGGGGTGGGGCCGGCCAGGCGCTCCACGAAGGGATCCTCGAGCACGTCGAACCAGAACGGCACGTCGAGGCAGTGGCATGACCACCCTTTTGCGGGAGACACCCAGGCGAAGCGGTAGGCCCAGGTGGGGGCATCGCCGCGGGCCTGGGCGGCCCGCACCACGAGCGAGCGGAACACCCGGTCCGTCACGAACCGTCCGAGCAGCGCCGGGGTGCCGCGGCGGCGCTGCTCCCGGTTCGCGGCGAGGTAGGCGCGGCGCATGCTGCGATCGCGGGTGAGCAGCATCAGCGCGAACGACGCGGGCACGAACCGCAGCACGCCCGGTGCCTGGTCCATGGTCATGGTGAACTCGTCATCGGTGGCGCCGAGCAGGAGCGGCTTGTCGGCGCCGATCCCCGCCTGCAACGCCGCGACGGCGGGCCGCGGCACGACATCGCCGTCGACCACCGGACCCCAGGGCAGCCCCTCGGCGAGGGGAGCGAGCAGCGCCTTCAACCGTGTCGCGCCGAGCAGGGCGGCCTTCGGCTGGGCGCGCTGCAGGGTGCGCTCGGGCACCGTGCGGAAGCCGTCGGCGTCGGGTGCGCAGCCGAGCAGCACGCCCAGCGCCCGGGTGCGCCGCGACGCCAGATCCGGGTCGATGTCCGCGAGCGCGGGGGAGAAGGCCATCGCCGCGTGGAACAGGTGCTGGGCGCGCTCCAGGCCGAGCAGGGTCAGCACCGCACCGGCTCCAGCGGACTGCCCGGCGATCGTCACGCGCGACGGATCCCCGCCGAACGCGGCGATGTTGCGCTGCACCCACTCCAATGCCGCGATCCAGTCCAGAACCCCGCGATTCGCGGGAGCGCCCGGCATGAGGCCGAAGCCGTCGAAGCCCAGCCGGTAGGAGACGCTCACCGTCACCACGTCGTCCCGGTTGAAGGCGGCGCCGTCGTACCAGGGGCTGGCGGGGGAGCCGTCGACGTAGCCGCCGCCGTGGATCCAGACCATGACGGCCCGGGATCCCTCGACCGACGGCGTGAACACGTTCACGTTCAGCGTCGCGGCGCCGGGGATGCTCGGCTCGGGGATGAGCGTCTCGCCCTTGTCGCCGCGCTGCGCCGTCGGGCCGAACGTCGTCGCGTCGCGCACCTCCGTCCACGGCTCGGGCGGCTGCGGGGCGGAGAAGCGCCGTTCGCCCACGGGCGCGGCGGCGAACGGGATCCCGAGGAATGCCGCCGAGGCACCTGGCGTGCCGGGCTCGCCCCGCCAGAATCCCCGGACGGGGCCGGAGACGGTCTGGGCGAGAGGTGCGTCGGCGGTCACCCGATCAGGGTAACCGGCGGACCCCGACGGGGACGTTGAGCGAGCGCGGCCTCACCGCGTTCGCTCGACGACCGCGATCCGCGACCGGCGTGTCAGGGCTTCAGCAACGCGAAGAACTGCTCGACGTCGGCGGCCATGTCGATGGTCGGATCCAGCATCCACGCGTTCTGCAGCCCGTCCGCGAGCGCGTGACCGGCGCGGATGATCCATTCCGGATCCAGGTCGGCGCGGATGAGTCCGTTCTGCTGCGCGGCGATGAACTCCTCGCGTGCGGCGGCGTGCACGGCCGCGGTGCGGTCGAGGAAGAAGGCCCGCGCCGGGTGGTCGGGATCGGCGACCTCGGCCTGCAGCTGGGTGTACAGCTGGACCAGGCCCGGCACTTCGGCGTTGTGTCGGATGACGGCGAGGAACGTCTCGAAGAAGTCGCCGTCGGGCGGGCCGGCGAAGTCGTGCGCGTCCCGCGCACGGAGGATCTCGACGAACAGCTGCTCCTTGGTGCCGAAGTAGTGCAGCAGGCCGGCCGGGCTCAGCCCCACGGCGTCGGCGATCTCACGTACCGAGGCGTTGCGGTAGCCGAGCCTGCCGACGATCTCGAGCGCGGCCTCGAGGATCTCCTCGCGCTTGACGACGCCCTTGGCGTACGCGCCTCTCTTGGCCATGGGATCAGGATATCCGTCCGTCACGAAACATGAACGACGGTCGGTTTGTGACACCGAAACCCTTGCGGCGTTCAGGTTTCGGTGTCACAATACGAGTCGATCCAAATACCAAACAAGGTTCGGGATTTGGATCCGCACCCGATCCGCTCGATGAGGAGCCGTCCCATGACCATCACCCCTCCCGATCCCGCCGCCGAGATCGCCCCCACAGGGCTCATCCGGGCCACCGCTCCCACGGCGGGGGAGCCGGCTGCGAGTCCGCCGGCGACCAAGCGGCTGCTGCCCAGCCTGCTCATCGCCTCGATGACCCTGTTCGCGACCTACGGCGGGCTCATCGCGATCCTGCTGCCCACGCAGATCCTGCTGCTCGACGAGAAGAACAAGGTCGCCAACCTCGCCATCGTCACGACGACGTCGTTCATCTTCACCCTGTTCGCGCAGCCGATCGCGGGCGCCCTCAGCGACCGCACCCGCTCGCGCTTCGGCCGGCGCGTGCCGTGGATGGTGCTCGGTGCGCTGATCGGCGGCGTCCTGCTGCTGGGCATGGGCTCGCTGACCGACCTGATGTGGATCACGGTGTTCTGGGTGCTGATCCAGGTCGCGCTGAACTTCCTGCAGGCCCCGCTGACGACCATCACCGCCGACCGCTTCCCGCGTGCCAAGCGCGGAGGCGCGAGCGCCATGATCGGCCTCGGCACGCAGCTCGGCATGACGGTCGGCGTCATGCTCGCGGTCGGCCTCGGTGCACAGCTGGGGCTCGGCTACTCGGTCTTCGGCATCGCCGTGATCGTGGTCACGATCCTGTTCGCGTTGTTCAACAAGGACTGGTCCTCGAAGGACGCGGTCGTCGAACCGTTCCGCTGGAGCGCGTTCTTCAAGGGCTTCTGGATCAACCCGCGCCGGCACCCCGACTTCTTCTGGGCCTTCACCGGTCGCTTCCTGCTGATCCTGGGCTACTTCGTCGTCTCGGCGTATCAGCTGTACATCCTGACCGACTACATCAAGCTGCCGCTGCAGCAGGCTCAGGGCGCGGTGATGACCCTGACGCTCGTGGCCTTCGTCCCGACGTTGATCGCGATCGCGCTCTCCGGCTGGTGGAGCGACAAGGTGGGGCGCCGCAAGGTGTTCATCTACGTCGCCACCGTCGTGATGGCGGCCGGGCTCGCGTTCCCGCTGGTCATGCCGAACATGACCGGCATGATCATCATGAGCATCGTCAACGGCGTCGGCTTCGGTCTCTACATGTCGGTGGACGCGGCGCTCATGACCGAGGTGCTGCCGAACGAGGGCACCTCGGCGGGCAAGGACCTCGGCATCCTCAACGTCGCCACCAACATCCCGCAGGCGCTGAGCGCGCCGATCGCCGCGATCATCATCGGCTCCTTCGGCGGCTATCCGGTGCTGTTCGTCTTCGCGATCGTGTTCGCGGTCCTCGGTGCCGTCGCCATCGCGCCGATCAAGTCGGTCAGATAGCAGTCCGCCGCTCCCCGCGGCCGAATCGGATCCGGTGCGGCCGCGGGGAGCGGCAACCTTCTCCTCCACGAAAGGAACTCCGATGGAGAACACTCAGACCTCTTCCGTCGCGGCCGACGCCGTGCTCGCGCAGCCCGAGGTGCGGGTCGCAGCAGGCGTCGTCCGCGGTCGCTGGCGCCCCACCACGGGCGGCACGGGCAACCCGCAGTCCGCGGCGTTCCTCGGCATCCCGTTCGCCGAGGCGCCCGTGGGCGAGCTGCGGTTCGCGGCACCGGTGCCCAAGGCGCGGTGGGAGGGCGTGTTCGACGCCGCCGAGTTCGGTGCGACCGCGCAGCGCGGCGACCCGGGGGTGACCCTCATCCCCGAGCCCAGCGTCGAGGGCGACTCCACGCTCAACGTGAACGTGTACACGCCGGCGATCCCGGCCGACCCGGCGGCGGACGCCACGGGCATGCCCGTGCTCGTCTACATCCACGGCGGCGGCTACTTCGCCGGATCCCCGGCCAGCCCCTGGTACGACGGCCGCAACTTCAACCGCGACGGCGTCGTGACCGTGACGATCTCGTACCGGCTCGGCTTCGACGGCTTCGGCTGGATCGAGGACGCCCCGTCGAACCGCGGAGTGCGCGACTGGCTGCTCGCCCTGGAATGGGTGCAGCGCAACATCGCCGCGTTCGGCGGCGACCCCGCCCGGGTCACGATCGCCGGACAGTCCGCCGGCGGTGGCGCGGTGATGACCTTGCTCGGCATGGAGAAGGCCCAGCACCTGTTCCACGGCGTGTATGCGATCTCGGGCGCGCTCGCCGATGTGTCGGCCGCGCGCTCGGAGGAGTTCGGGCGCCGTCTGGCCGCCGAGCTCGGCGTCGCCCCGACCCGGGAGGGCCTCGGCGCGCTGAGCGAGGAGCGGATCCTCGAGGCGCAGAAGAAGCTCACCGCCTTCGACGGCGGTGACATGAGCGACATCGTCGAGAACGGGCTGCCGCTCGGGCCGTCCGTCGACGGCGACCTCATCCTGCGCCCCACTCCCGACTCCTTCCGCGCGGGCGTCGGATCCGACAAGCCGCTCGTACTCGGCGCCACCGACGACGAGTTCACGATGGCGATGGGTGACGCGGCGAAGATGCTGCGCTGGGTGCCCACGGGCATGCTGCTCGGGAAGCTGGGCGTCGCGAAGCCGGCGCGCAAGGCCTACCTGGCCGCGAACGCCGACGTGCAGGCGTTGGGCAAGGCGCGCCTGGCCGGACGCGTGCTGACCGACAAGATGTTCCGTCGCGCGATCCTTCGCATCGTCGCCGATCGGGGCGCAGCCCCCACCTGGGTGTACCGGTTCTCCTGGCCGTCCGGCACGTTCGGGTTCGCCGAGCACTGCCTCGACGTGCCGTTCTTCTTCGACTGCCTGGACGGTCCCGCCATGGTGCCGCTGGCCGGCCCGAATCCGCCGCAGGCTCTTGCCGACGAGGTGCACGGGGCCGCGGTCGCCTTCATCGCGGGCGGCGACCCCGGGTGGACGCGTTACGACCGCGACGGCGTCGCGCGGGTGTTCGACACGCCCTCGCGAGACGTGCGCGACGCGTACGCCTCGGTGCGCCCGCTGCTGGAGGCGTGACAGGATCCCGGTCGGCGACGGTGCGGTCCGGTGGCGGACCTGGCGGTGGGATCACCGGAGCGATTCCGCCGTCGCCGACCGGGTGCAGGTTCGTCAGGGGGTCTCCGCCGGCGCCCGCATGAGGTCGAACAGCGTCTCGATGAGGGTGGTCATGTCGAGCTCCGGTTCGACGAGCAGCTGCATCTGGGCGCCGTCCGACACGGCCTGCAGGAGGCGCGCGGCCAGCACCGGATCGACATCGCCGCGGATCCGGCCCTCGGCCTGAGCGTCGGCGATCGTGCCCGCCCACCGGTCGCGCAGACCCGCGCCGCGCTCGGCGAAGAAGACGCGCGAGGGATGCTCGGGGTTCGCGGCGTCGGCCGCGAGCCGGGTGAACAGCTCGACGAGCCCCGGGACGCGGGCGTTGTGGCGCACGATCTCGAGGTAGCCGTCGCGCATCTCGTCGAGGTCGACGGCCTCCACGGCCCCGGCATGGCCGGCCATGTCGACCTCGTCGCGCGTGCGCAGGATCTCGACGAACAGCTCGTCCTTGCTGTCGAAGTAGTGCAGGAGCCCTGCCTGGCTGAGGCCGACCGCCTCGGCGAGCTCCTTCACGGAGGCCCCGTGATAGCCCTCGCGGGCGACCACGGCGAGGGCTGCGTGCAGGATCTCCTCGCGCTTCGCAATGCCCTTCGCGTACGAACCTCGTCGTGCCATGTCCCGAGACTATCCCGGGATCCGGATCCGCGGCATCAAAAACCGAGTAATGCTTGCTTTTTATCTCGGAACCTGATCGACTGGCCCTGCCCGTCACCCGAGAGTCGTCCACGAAGGAGTCGACAATGACATCGCCCCGCGATCACCTGCCCCAGCTCAGCACCGAGGAGAAGGCGTCGCTGACCAGCGGCAAGGACTTCTGGACGCTCAAGCCCATCGACCGGATCGGCGTGCCGTCGATCATGGTCACGGACGGCCCGCACGGACTGCGCAAGCAGGCGGCGGAGAGCGATCACCTCGGTCTCAGCGAGAGCATCCCCGCGACCTGCTTCCCGCCCGCCTCGGGCCTCGGATCCACCTTCGACCCCGGCCTCGCCGAGCGCGTCGGCGTCGCGCTGGGCGTCGAGTCGGCGATCGAGGACGTGGCCGTGATCCTCGGCCCCGGCATCAACATCAAGCGCTCCCCGCTGTGCGGACGCAACTTCGAGTACGTCTCTGAGGACCCGATCGTCTCCGGCGTGATGGGCGCGGGGCTCGTGAAGGGCATCCAGTCACAGGGGGTCGGCAGCTCGCTCAAGCACTTCGCGGCGAACAACCAGGAGTTCGAGCGGATGACCGCCTCGAGCGATGTGGATCCGCGACCCCTGCGCGAGATCTACCTGCGCGGCTTCGAGCGCGTCGTCAAGGACGCGCAACCGTGGACCGTGATGTGCTCGTACAACAAGATCAACGGCGTCTACGCCTCGCAGGATCCCTGGCTGCTCACGCAGGTGCTGCGCGACGAGTGGGGCTTCGAGGGTCTCGTCGTCTCCGACTGGGGTGCGGTGAACGACCGCGTCGCCGCACTCGTCGCCGGCCTGGACCTGGAGATGCCCGGCAGTGACGGCGCCCCGGACCGCGCCGTGGCCACCGCAGCCGCTTCCGACCCGGCGGTGGCGTCGGCGCTGGACGCCTCCGCGGGACGCGTGCTCGACCTCGTCGGCCGCGCCCAGGCCCGTCCGGCCGTCGCCGGGCCGCTCGACGTCGACGCGCACCACGCGCTGGCCCGCGAGGTCGCAGGTCGTTCGATCGTGCTGCTGCGCAACGAGGCCGTCGACGGCGCCCCGCTGCTGCCGCTCGCCGAGGACGCCTCGATCGCGCTGATCGGCGAGTTCGCCCGCACCCCGCGCTTCCAGGGCGGGGGATCGTCGCACATCAACCCGACCCGCGTGGACTCCGCTCTCGATGCGCTCACCACCGCGGCCGGCGATCGGGTCGCCTTCGCACCCGGCTTCGCCTTCGACGCCGCAACGGACGGGCAGGACGCCCTGCGCGCCGAGGCCGTCGCGCTCGCCGCCTCCCGCGACGTCGCCGTGGTGTTCCTCGGCCTCACCGACGCCGAGGAGTCGGAGGGCTTCGACCGCGACCACATCGACCTCGCCGCGCACCAGCTCGCGCTGCTCGACGCGGTCATCGCCGCCAACCCGCGCACGGTCGTCGTGCTGTCGAACGGATCCGTCGTGGCACTGCCCTTCGCCGACCGCGTGCCGGCGATCGTCGAGGCGTGGTTGCTGGGTCAGGCGGGCGGATCCGCGACCGTCGACGTGCTGCTCGGCGCGGTGAACCCCTCGGGCCGCCTGGCCGAGACGATCCCGCACCGCCTCGAGGACACCCCGGCGTTCGGCAACTTCCCCGGCTCGAACGGGCACGTCCGCTACGGCGAGGGCATCTTCGTGGGCTACCGCTGGTACGACGCCCGCGACATCGCGGTGACCTACCCGTTCGGCCACGGCCTGTCGTACACGTCGTTCGCGTACGGCGAGGTCGCGGCCGAGGTCACGGCCTCGGGCGACATCGCGGTGACGGTTCCCGTCACGAACACCGGATCCCGCGACGGCCGAGAGGTCGTGCAGGTCTACGTGGCCCCGGTCGCCTCCGCCGTGGAGCGCGCCCCTCGCGAGCTCAAGGCGTTCGCGTCGGTCGAGGTCGCCGCGGGCGCCACGACCGACGTCGTGCTGACCGTGCGCCGCGAGGACCTCGCGTACTGGGACATCCGGGTCGATCGCTTCGTCGTCGAGGGCGGCGCGTACCGCGTCGAGGCCGGGGCTTCCAGCCGCGACCTGCGCGGCTCCACCGTCGTCGACGTGGCCGGCGACGCGGTCATGGTTCCGCTCACGCCTGAGTCCACGCTGGCCGCGGTGTTCGCGCACCCGGTCGCGGGTCCGATGGTCGCGGGCGCGTTCGCCGCTCTCCAGGAGCAGTTCGGCGGCGAGGGCGACGGCATCATGTCGGGCGAGGCCATGGCGAAGATGATGGGCTCGTTCCCGCTCGGGCGCCTCCCCGCGTTCGGCTGGGGCCTCGACCGCGAGGGCGTCGATCAGCTCATCGCCGCCGCGAACGCACCCCAGGCGTAGTCCGGCGCTCGGTCAACGGAACGCGGTCTCCCGTCGGGGAGGCCGCGTTCCGCGTTGCGGGCGGTGGGTCAGCTGAGCGCCTCCCGGGGTCGTTGAGCGAGGACGCCGCAGGCGACCGAGACGAAACGCGGTGCTCTCGCAAGGGCACCGCGTTTCGTCTCGCGCCTCGCTGCGCTCGGGGCTCGCTCAACGACCCGGGGCATGGGCGGATCAGTCGGCGTTGCGGCGGGCCTCCCAGCCGGAGCGCACCATCTCGTCGACCGAGTGGCGCATCCGCCAGTCCAGGTCGCGCGCGGCGAGCTCGCCGGTGGCGACGATGCGGTCGGGATCGCCCGGGCGGCGCGGACCGATCTCCGGAGTGAAGGCGATGCCGGTCACGCGCGCCATCGCGTCCATGATCTGACGCACCGAGAGGCCATCGCCGGATCCGAGGTTGTAGGCGGCTTCGACGGCCTCGCCGGCGATCATGCGCTGCGCGGCGGCCACGTGAGCGAGCGCGATGTCGCCGACGTGCACGTAGTCGCGCACGTTCGTGCCGTCCTCCGTGGCGTAGTCGTCGCCGTTGATGCGCGGGGTCTCACCCGCGAGCAGCTTCTCGAAGACGATCGGGAACAGGTTGTGCGGGCTCACGTCGTAGACGGACGGATCCGCGGATCCGACGACGTTGAAGTAGCGCAGCGAGGTGTGCACGAGGGGCGTCTCGGATCCGGCGGTCGCGACGGCCTGATCGCGCAGCAGCCACTCGCCGATGAGCTTCGACTCACCGTAGGGGCTGGCCGGCCGCTTCTCGGTCTCCTCCACGACGAGCGGCACGTCGGGCGTGCCGAACACCGCGGCGCTCGAGGAGAACACGATGTTCGCGACGCCGGCCGCAGCCATCGCCTCGAGAATGACGCGGGTGCCCTCGACGTTCTGCGCGTAGGTGTGCAGCGGGCGCTGCACCGAGACCCCGGCGTACTTGAAGCCGGCGACGTGGATCACGCCCTGCACGCCGTGCTCGCGGAGTGTGCGCTCGACCAGCTCCCGGTCGAGGATGCTGCCCTGCACGAAGGCGACGCCCTCGGGCACGAACGAGGCGACCCCGCTGGAGAGGTCGTCCAGCACGACGGGGGTGAGCCCGGCCTCTGCGAGCGCGCGCACCACGTGCGATCCGATGTAGCCGGCGCCGCCGGTGACAAGCCAGGACATGGGTCTCCTTCCGTCGCGCGATTGCGCGGGTCTCATTCTGGCAGGGGGCTTGCTGGGCGATCACCGGGCCGGATCCGGGCCGGATCCGGCTCCGGGATGGATCCGGATCCGGTTTCGAAGCGCGCACATTGCTGCATTCCGATGCCGGATGCAGCCAAGTGCGCGCTTCGAAACCGAGACCTGCGATCAGACGTCGCGGTGCGGGCCGGCCGAGGGGACGACCGTGAACAGGTGCGGCTCGGCGAAACCGGCCTCGGCGAACGCCACGCGTACGGCCTCGGCGACGGCCGGCACCCGGTCGTGGTCGACGAGCGCGATCGCAGCGCCGCCGAACCCGCCGCCGGTCATGCGTGCGCCGATCGCGCCGTGCGCGAGGGCGGTGTCGACGGCGGTGTCGAGTTCGGGGATCGAGATCTCGAAGTCGTCCCGCATCGACACGTGCGAGGCGACGAGGAGAGCGCCGATCGCGCGCGGTCCGTGCGCAGCGAGGGCGGCGACCGTGTCGAGCACGCGCTGGTCCTCGGTCACGACGTGGCGGACCCGGCGGAAGTCGACCTCGTCGAGCAGTTCGGCGGCGCGCGGCAGATCAGCCACGGCGACGTCGCGCAGTGCTGCCACGCCGAGGGCGGCGGCTCCGCGTTCGCAGGACTCGCGACGCTCGCGGTAGCCCCCCGTGGAGTGGGCGTGCTTCACGCCGGTGTCGATCACGAGCACCTCGAGCCCGGCCTCCGCGAATCCGAGCGGGATCGCGCGAGTGTCCAGCGTGCGGCAGTCCAGGAACACCGCGGCGTCCGCCTGCCCGAGCGTCGACGCCATCTGGTCCATGATCCCGGTCGGGGCGCCGACGGCCTCGTTCTCGGCGCGGCGGCCGGCCTGCGCGAGCGCGACCGGATCCAGCCCCAGGCCCCAGAGCTCGTTCAGGGCGGCGCCCGTGGCGCCCTCGATCGCGGCGGACGACGAGAGCCCCGCCCCGACCGGCACGTCGGAGGCGATCGCGATGTCGACGCCGGCGAAGGTGCCGGCGGCCCAGGCGGGAACCAGAGCGCGCAGCGCCCACGCGACGCCGAGGGGGTACGCCGCCCACTCCGCGACACGGGGGGCGCCGTCGGACGGGAAGAGCGTCTCGAGGTCGTCGAGCGCGACCTCGACCGGTTCCGCGGCGAAGGTGGAGGCGACGCGGATCCGGCCGTCCGTGCGCAGGCGCGCGGCAGCAGCCGTGCGGTGCTGGATCGCGAAAGGCAGCACGAACCCGTCGTTGTAGTCGGTGTGCTCGCCGATGAGGTTCGCGCGTCCCGGCGCCGACCACACACCGACCGGGTCGGATCCGGTCAGGCTGCGGAACAGCTCCGTCGCGGCACCGACCGCGCGGGACGCGGTGGTGGCGGGGTCGGCGGTGCGGGCAAAGGTCATCGGGTCTCCTCGGGAGGGGTGTTCCGCCGACGGCGTCCCACTTCTGGTGGGGTCATGTCCCACTTCCGGCGGCGAAAGCGCTGAATCGGGAGCGGGAAACGGGACATGGTCGGCGAGAGGGGGCAGGCGGCGGGGCGCCGGGTCAGGTGGTCGGAGCGGGCACGGATGCGATCGCGTCGCGCAGACGCGCGGCGGCATCCTCGGGCAGGATCTCGGCGGTCCATGCGGACATCGCGGATTCGGATCCGGCCAGGAACTTCAGCTTGTCGGCGGCACGGCGCGGGCTGGTGAGCTCGAGCCGCATCCGGATCTCGTCGCGCCCGACCCGCACCGGTGCCTGGTGCCAGGCGGCGATGTACGGGGTGGGAGTGCCGTAGAGCGCATCCACGCCGCGCAGCAGGTGCAGGTAGAGGGGAGCGAGCTCATCGCGCTCGGCGTCGTCCAGCGCGGCGAAGTCGGGCACATGACGGTGCGGCATCAGCTGCACCTCGAGCGGCCAGCGTGCGGCGAACGGCACGAACGCGGTCCAGTGCTCGCCCTGCAGCACGATGCGCTCCGAACGCTGTTCGGCGTCCAGGACCCGGTCGAACAGGTCGGCGCCGGTGCGGGCGATGCTCTCGCGCAGTCGCTGCGTGCGCGGCGTGACATACGGGTAGGCGTAGATCTGGCCGTGCGGGTGGGGGAGGGTCACGCCGATCGCCTCGCCGCGGTTCTCGAACGGGAACACCTGCTCGATGCCGGGAAGGGCCGAGAGTGCCGCGGTGCGGTCGGCCCAAGCCTCGATCACGGTGCGCGCGCGGGTGACGGACTGGGTGCCGAAGGATCCGGCGTGCTCCGGGCTGAAGCACACGACCTCGCACCGGCCCACGCTGGTGCGGGTGCGCTCGAGCCCGATCGATTCGAGGTCGTCCAGGCCGCGCGGCGGGTCGACCGCCGCCGGCGCGGCGCCGACCGCCTCGGCGAGGGCGGGGCCGAACGACGGGGAGCGGTTCTCGAACACCGCGACGTCATAGCGCGACGGCACTTCGGAGGGGTTCGTCGGAGACTGGGGCGCGAGCGGATCCGCATCCGCGCTCGGCATCATCACCCGGGTCTGGCGCTTCGTCGCGAAGGTGATCCAGTCGCCGGTCAGCACGTCCTGGCGCATCGATGCGGTGTCGGGACGGGGATCCAGGGCGCGGGCATCGGCGCTCCGGTCGGGACCGAGCGCAGTGCCGGGGTCGTCGTAGTAGATGAGGTCGCGGCCGTCGGCGAGGCGCGTGGCGCGCTTGACCACGCCCGCGCCGAGCGTGGTGATCTCAAGAGTTGCGTCGGGCGCCTCGGCAGTTGCCGGCGTCGCGGCGCCGGTGCCGTCGGCCTGAGCGGCATCGTCGGTCTGAGCGGCGCCGGTGCTGCCCGGGAGCGCGGCGGGGCCGTCGGCCGGCGCGCCCGTGCCGTACTCAGGATCGATTTCCATGTTCACGTAAACACGATAGGGCACACGGCGTGATAGCGTCAACATTCCTGAGATCGGTACGCGCGGGGACCGGCAGGGGAGAGGCGAGGCGATGCCGAAGCACGACGACGAGCTCGAGGAGCTCCGCCGGATCGCCGACGGCGCTGCGGCGGGTGGCGCCCGCCGGGGGCCGCGGTCCACCGGGCGCGTCTCCATGGCGATGGTCGCCGCGCGCGCCGGGGTGTCCGGACAGACGGTCTCGCGCGTCGTGAACGACAGCCCGCGGGTGGATCCGGCCACGCGCGAGCGTGTCGAGGCCGCCATGGCCGAGCTCGGCTACCGTCCGCACCGCGCCGCGCGAGCGCTGCGCACGGGGCGGTCCGAGACCCTGGGCGTCGTCGCGCAGACCCTCGCCACGGTCGGCAACTCCGCGCTCCTGCAGGCCGTCTCCGAGGCTGCGGAGGCGCGCGGTTACGCGCTCGCCGTGGTCACCCTCGGCGTCGAGGGGCGGATCGGCGAGGCCTTCGACCGGCTGCACGACCAGGGCGTCGACGGGGCGGTCGTGCTGAACGAGGCGTCCGTGCTGGCGCGTGACGCGGATCCGGCCGGGCTCGCGCTCGTCGTCGTCGACTCCCCCGCGGATCCGCGGTTCACCGTCATCGGGACCGACCACGCGGCGGGAGCCCGCGCGGCGACCGCGCACCTCCTGGACCGGGGCGCCGCGACCGTGCACCACCTCGCGGGGCCCGAGGGCTCGTTCGCTGCGGCGGAGCGCGAGCGCGGCTGGCGAGAGGAGCTCGCCGCGCGCGGGCTCCCGGTCCCGGATCCGGTGCGGGGTGACTGGAGTGCACGCTCGGGCCACGACCGCGGAAGCGTGCTCGCAGCTGATGCCTCGGTCGACGCCGTCTTCGCCGCCAATGACCAGATGGCCCTCGGCCTGCTGCGGGCTCTCGCCGACGCGGGGCGTCGCGTTCCGGACGAGGTGGCTGTGCTCGGCTTCGACGACATCGCCGACGCCGCCGAGTTCCGACCTCCGCTCAGTACGATCCGGCAGGACTTCGCCGCGCTCGGCGAGCTGGCCGTGCGGCTCGTCGTCGACCGGGTCGAGGGGCGGGACGTCGCGGATCCGCCGCTGCTGAAGCCGTTGCTGATCGTGCGCGCGAGCGCCTGACTCCGAGGTCCCCGGGGGCGGATCCGCGACCCCGGTGACGCGCGTGCGCCACTTGCGGAAAGCGCGTTCCCATGTCAGGATGATGCGAACTGGAAAGCGCTTACCGGGTCGGGATCCACGACACGACCCGCAGGTGGGCACGAGACGAAGGAAACACCGTGGCTGAGACGACCACTCGCGAGATCGGCATCATCATGAACGGCGTCTCCGGGCGCATGGGCTACCGCCAGCACCTGGTGCGCTCGATCCTGGCGATCCGCGACCAGGGCGGCATCGAGCTGCCCGACGGCAGCCGCGTCACCGTGAAGCCGATCCTCGTCGGTCGCAGCGAGCAGAAGCTCGCCGAGCTCGCCGCGAAGCATGGCATCGCCGATTACACCACCGACCTGGACGCCGCGCTCGCGGATCCGCAGTGGGAGATCTACGCCGACTTCCTCGTCACCAAGGCGCGCGCGACCGCGATCCGCAAGGCCATCGCCGCGGGCAAGGCGATCTACACCGAGAAGCCCACCGCCGAGTCGGTCGAGGAGGCCCTCGAGCTCGCTCGTCTGGCGCAGGCGGCCGGGGTCAAGACCGGCGTCGTGCACGACAAGCTCTATCTGCCGGGTCTGCAGAAGCTCAAGCGGCTGATCGACTCCGGCTTCTTCGGGCGGATCCTGTCGGTGCGCGGCGAGTTCGGCTACTGGGTGTTCGAGGGCGACTGGCAGCCGGCCCAGCGCCCGAGCTGGAACTACCGCACCGAGGACGGCGGCGGCATCATCAGCGACATGTTCCCGCACTGGAACTACGTCCTGGAGAACCTTTTCGGTGAGGTCGAGAGCGTCTACGCCCAGGCCGCCGTGCACATCGCCGACCGCTGGGACGAGAACGGCGAGCACTACACCGCGACCGCCGAGGACGCGGCCTACGGCATCTTCGAGCTCTCCGGCGGGATCGTCGCCGAGATCAACTCCAGCTGGACCGTGCGGGTGAACCGCGACGAGCTCGTCGAGTTCCAGGTCGACGGAACCCACGGATCCGCCGTCGTCGGCCTGTTCGGCGCAAAGATCCAGCACCGCAACGCCACCCCGAAGCCGGTGTGGAACCCCGACCTGGCCGACGCGCACGACTACGACGCCGACTGGGCCGACGTGCCCGTGAACGACGTGTTCCTGAACGGCTTCCGTCAGCAGTGGGAGGAGTACCTGGAGTCCTATGTGCTCGGCACCGACTACGCCTTCGACCTGCTCGCCGGGGCTCGCGGCGTGCAGCTCGCCGAGGCCGGCCTGCAGTCCTCCGCCGAGGGGCGCAAGATCGCGCTGCCCGCGCTGAGCCTGGACTGAGGCGGATCCGATGACGACCATCCGCCTCCTCGTGGCCGACGGTGCGAGGACCGACGCCGCACTGAACGACTCCGGCGCCTACACGCGTCCGACCGTGCCGCTGCAGAGCCGCGTCGCCTACGCCGCCGCGCATGTGGTGCCCAAGGTGCACGCCGACAACACGCCGGGCCAGCCCGCCGACATCGACTGGGACGCCACGCTCGCATTCCGCCGCAACGTGTACTCCTGGGGCCTCGGCGTCGCCGACGCCATGGACACCGCGCAGCGCAACATGGGGCTCGACGCGGCGGCCACGCGCGAGCTGATCGCGCGCAGCGCCGAGGTCGCGCGCGAGGAGGGCGGATCCGTCGTCGTCGGCGTCAACACCGACCATGTCGACGAGGAACGGATCTCGTTGCAGCGAGTGATCGACGCCTACGTCGAGCAGCTGCACTTCACCGAGGAGCAGGGTGCCGGCCCCGTGCTCATGGCCTCGCGCCACCTCGCCCGCGTCGCGGAGTCGCGCACGGACTACCTGCGTGTGTACGCCGCCGTGCTGCAGCAGGCGACCGCCCCGGTCGTGCTGCACTGGCTCGGCACAGTGTTCGACCCGCAGCTGGAGGGCTACTTCGGATCCTCCGACTGGCGTGAGGCCTCTGCCACGCTGCTGCGCATCATCGCCGAGAACCCGGGCAAGGTCGCCGGTGTGAAGATGAGCCTGCTGAACGCCGAGTCCGAGATCGCGGTGCGTGCGCAGCTCCCGGAGGGCGTGCGCATGTTCACCGGCGACGACTTCAACTACGTCGGCCTGATCGGCGGTGACTCGTCGGGGTCGTCGAGCGAGGACGCGCGCAGCGGGTCTCTCTCGGGGGCGTTGAGCGAGGACGCGCACAGCGCGACCGAGACGAAACGCGGCGCCCTCGCGGAGAACAACCGCAGCCACTCCGACGCCCTGCTCGGCGCGTTCGCCGCGATCACCCCAGTCGCCTCGGCGGCCATCCAGGCACTCGACGCGGGGGATCCTGCGAGGTACCTCGAGATCCTCGGGCCCACCGAGGAGCTCAGCCGCCAGGTCTTCGCCGCGCCCACGTTCTACTACAAGACCGGCGTCGCGTTCCTGGCCTGGCTGAACGGCCACCAGCCGGCGTTCCAGATGGTGGGCGGTCTGCACTCCGCGCGCAGCCTGCCGCACCTCAGCCGCATCGTCGAGCTCGCGAACGCATCGCTCGCGCTCGAGGATCCGGAACTCGCCCGTGAGCGCTGGCACGGCATGCTCGCGCTGAACGGCATCGACCTGGGGAGAGTGACCGCATGACCATCGTTGACCCGCGCCTGTCGATCAACCAGGCCACGATCAAGTACGCCGACCTGGCCACGGCGCTGCAGGTCACGGCCGAGGCGGGCGTGCAGGGCATCGGACTGTGGCGCGAGCCCGTGAACGAGGTCGGTCTCGACGTGGCGGCGCGGATGCTCGCCGACTCCGGGCTGCGCTTCACCACGCATTGCCGCGGCGGGTTCTTCACTCTCCCCGCGGGGCCGGAGCGCGTCGCCGCGCTCGACGACAACCGCCGTGCGATCGAGGAGACCGCGACCCTCGCCGCTGCCGGGGCCGCCGGTTCCACGGCGGTGCTGGTGCTCGTCGCCGGCGGACTGCCCGAGGGATCGCGCGACCTCGCGGGTGCTCGCGAGCGGGTGCGCGACGCGATCGGCGAGCTCTCCGCCGATGCCGCCACCGCCGGCGTCACGCTCGCGATCGAGCCCCTGCACCCCATGTTCGGATCCGACCGGTGCGTGGTCTCCACGCTCGGGCAGGCACTCGACATCGCGGCGGACTTCGACCCGGCCGTGGTCGGGGCGGCGGTCGACACGTTCCACATCTGGTGGGATCCGCAGGTGCTCGAGCAGATCGCCCGCGCCGGCCGTGAGGGCCGCATCGCGACGTACCAGGTGTGCGACTGGAAGACGCCGCTGCCCGCCGACGTGCTGCTCAGCCGGCACTACCCGGGCGACGGCATCATCGACTTCGGATCCCTGACGCAGGCGGTCGTCGCGACCGGGTACGACCGCGACATCGAGGTGGAGATCTTCAACGCCGACATCTGGGCCCAGGACCCGGCCGATGTCGTCCGCCGCACGGCGGAATCGTTCGGCGCGGCGGTCTCCCCGCACCTGCGGTAGCCGCTCGTCGTATCCCGCGAGACCGAACCTGCGTCACGAGACCGACGTTCTTATCGTGGGTTTCGGGACGGAGGTTCGGTCTCAAGGGAGAACGCGGTGCGACGTGCCGAGGTCCGGCGAGACCGAGCGCCCGGAGACCGAGCGCCACCGGAAACCGAGCCCGACGCCACATGAAAGGCTGAACGCCATGACCATCCGACCGGGGCTGTGCTCCGTCACCTTCCGCCAACTGGATCCGGCCGCGATCTCGGCGCTCGCAGCGAGCGCCGGGCTCCAGGCGATCGAATGGGGCGGCGACGTGCACGTGCCCCCGGGTGATGCTGCGCGCGCGGCCGAGGTCGCGCGCATCACGGCGGACGCCGGGCTGGCCGTCGCCTCGTACGGTTCGTACTTCCGTGCGGATGCGGCGGAGGACATCGCGCCGATCCTCGACTCCGCCGCGGCGCTCGGCGCGGATCGGATCCGCGTGTGGGCGGGACGGATCGGATCGGCGGACGCCACCGTGGCGGAGCGTGCAGCGACCATCGACGCCCTTGCCTCCGCCGCTGAGCAGGCGGGGAGGCGCGGGATCTCGCTCGCCCTGGAGTTCCACGGGCGCACGCTCGCCGATGACGCCGAACAGACGCTCCGGGTGCTGGACGACGTCGCCAGCCCGCATCTGTCGACCTACTGGCAGCCCACTGTCGCGGCCTCCGCCGCGGCCGCCGTGGCCGAGTACGCGCGCATCGCCGACCGGGTCTCCGCCGTGCACGTGTTCTCGTGGTGGCCTGCGACCGAGCGGCTGCCGCTCACCGCGCGTGACGGGTTGTGGCGTGCGTTCTTCGCCGCGGCGGCCGCCGCCCCTGCGCCCCCGAGCGACGCGCTGCTCGAGTTCGTGCCGGACGATGATCCGGCGGCACTCGCGGCCGAGGCGGTTGCGCTGCGCGGGTACCTCTCGGCGGGAATGTCGCGGACTATGCTCGGGGCATGAGCCCGGTAAGCCCTTCCCCGCGTGCGGTCTCCTCAGACGCTCACGCGGCCACGCTGCAGGATGTCGCGCGGGAGGCCGGGGTGTCGCTGGCGACCGCATCTCGCGTGTTGAACGGCTCTGAGCGCAAGGTCGCCGGAGCCTTCCGCGAGCGCGTGGAGCGCGCCGCGGAGGCGCTCGGATACACCCCGAACATGTCGGCCCAGGCAACGGCACGCGGGCACTCGCCGGTCATCGCGCTGCTCGTCGCCGACATCGCCGATCCCTATTTCGGTCAGATCGCGGCGGGTGTCGCCCGCGGCGCGGACGAGCGTGGTCTCGTCGTGACGATCTCCATCACCGAGCGGGACCCGGAACGCGAGAACAGGATCCTGCGCGCTTTGCGTGGCCAGCGTCCGCAGGGCCTCATCCTCGCGGCCTCCCGCGCTGACGGCATCGACGAGGAGGCGGGGTCCGTTTCGAGCGATTCCGAGCTCGAGGCGTTCGAGCGCTACGGCGGCCGCGTCGTCGCGTTCGGCGACCGCCCGACCGGCGCCGGGGACCGTGCTCGGGCGATCACCATCGACAACGCGGGCGGTGCGGAGGAGCTCGGCCGACGCATGGCCGCACTCGGATACCGCACCGCGATCGGCATCGGCGCCGCCGAGGGGGTGCGCACCTCCGACGACCGTCTGAACGGGTTCGCCCGCGGATTCGGGTCGGGCGGAGGTCACATGGAGCGGATCCACCGCGGCGACTTCCGGCGGGAGTCGGGCGCGGCGGCCATGGCGGCGGCCCTGGCGGAGGGGGTCGAGCCCGGCACGCTCGTGTTCGGGATGAGTGATGTCGTGGCGCTCGGCGCGATCTCCGCCATTCGAGCCGCGGGGCGCGAGGTCGGCGCCGACATCGCGGTCTGCGGATTCGACGACGTACCCGCGAGCGGCGACGTGACACCCGCGCTCACGACGGTGAGACTGCCGCTCAACGCCGCCGGCTACCAGGCGTTCCGCGCCATCGTCGATGACGACTGGACTCAGGGTCCGTTGCCTGTCGAGGTCGTGGTGCGGGGCAGCACCCCGGGAAACGGCCAGGCAGGCTAAGCGCGTCTCCTGGTGCGTTCCCAGGGGTGTTGAGTGACGAGGACGGCGACGCCCTTCGTCTCGTCGCCGCGCTCAGCCGCCGAGCGCGGCGCTGACCACGGCTCTGGCCTCCTCCTGCACGCGGGCGAGGTGGTCGGGCCCGAGCAGCGACTCGGCGTAGAGCTTGTAGACATCCTCCGTGCCGGAGGGGCGTGCGGCGAACCAGGCGTGCTCGGTCTGCACCTTGAGGCCGCCGATGGCCGCGCCGTTACCGGGGGCATGCGAGAGCTTGGCCGTGATCGCCTCGCCGGCGAGCTCGGTGGCGGCGACGGATGCCGGAGACAGCTTGCCGAGCGTGGCCTTCTGCTCAGGCGTCGCGGGGGCGTCCACGCGCTGATAGGCGGAGGCGCCGAACGCCTCCTCGAGCTCGCGGTAGCGCTCCGACGGGGTCTTGCCGGTCACGGCGATGATCTCCGCGGCCAGCAGGCACAGCAGGATGCCGTCCTTGTCGGTCGACCACACGGATCCGTCCTTGCGCAGGAACGACGCCCCGGCCGACTCCTCGCCGCCGAACGCGACGGAGCCGTCCAACAGCCCCGGCACGAACCACTTGAACCCGACGGGCACCTCGAGCAGGCGCCGGCCCAGCGACTCGGCGACGCGGTCGATGATCATCGACGACACCAGGGTCTTGCCGATCGCGGCGTCGCGGCCCCAGCCCGCGCGGTGCGAGAACAGGTAGTCGATCGCGACCGCGAGGTAGTGGTTCGGGTTCATCAGGCCCGCGTCAGGGGTGACGATGCCGTGCCGGTCGGCGTCGGCGTCGTTGCCCGTGAGCACGTCGTAGTCGCCCTTCTTCGCGACCAGGGACGCCATCGCCGACGGGGAGGACGGATCCATCCGGATCTTCTCGTCCCAGTCCAGCGTCATGAACCGCCAGGTCGGGTCGACCTCGGGGTTGACCACGGTCAGATCGAGGCCGTGCATCTCGCCGATGAGGGCCCAGTACTCGACCGACGCGCCGCCGAGCGGATCCGCTCCGATCCGGATGCCGGCCTTCTTGATCGCGTCGATGTCGATGATCGAGGGCAGGTCGCGCACATAGGCGTCGCGGAAGTCGTAGGTGCCGAGCTCGCTCGTGTCGATGTCGGCGAAGCGGGTGCGCCGCACGCCCTCTAAGCCCGCCTCGATGAGCTCGTTCGCACGGTTCGCGATCCAGCCGGTCGCGTCGGTGTCGGCGGGGCCGCCGTGCGGGGGGTTGTACTTGAAGCCGCCGTCCCGCGGCGGGTTGTGCGACGGGGTGACCACGATGCCGTCGGCGCGGCCGGGCTCGTCGTCCGTGCGGTCGCGGTTGTACGTGAGGATCGCGTGGCTGAGTGCCGGCGTCGGCACCCAGGCGTCGCGTGCGTCGACGAGCACGTCGACGCCGTTCGCGACGAGCACCTCGATCGCGCTGCGCTCGGCCGGACGGCTGAGGGCGTGCGTGTCGCGGCCGAGGAACAGCGGGCCGGTGATGCCCTGCGCGGTGCGGTAGTCGACGATCGCCTGGGTCGTGGCGAGGATGTGCTGCTCGTTGAAGCTGCCGCTCAGCGAGGATCCGCGATGCCCGCTCGTGCCGAAGACGACCCTCTCCGTGGAGATCTTCGGATCCGGGATCCGGTCGTAGTAGGCGGCGATCAGCTCGTCGACGTCGATCAGGTCGCTTTCCTCCGCGGGGAGGCCGGCACGGCTCGTCATGGGGATAGTCTGCCGCGCCGGGCCGCGCAACGCACCATCGTTTCGGCGCGGGGCATCGATCGGGCAGGTGGCCGACCTCGTGCGCCCGGCCGCGTCATCGACCGGAGGCGGGGACGCGCCCCGGACTAGGCTGAACGCCGTGACCGATGCCGCCCCCGCCCGCCGCACATACAGCTACCTCGGCCCTGCGGGGACGTTCACCGAGGCGGCGCTGGAGCAGGTGCCCGAGGCGCGCGGACACGACTGGCGCCCGGTGCACAATGTGGGCGAGGCGCTCGCCGACGTGCTCGAGGGGCGCAGTGACGCCGCGATGATCGCGATCGAGAACTCGGTCGAGGGCGGGGTCACCACGACGCTCGACGCGCTGGCCACCCTGCCGGGCCTGCGGATCATCGGCGAGTACCTGGTGAAGGTCGACTTCGTGCTGGTCGCCGCTCCGGGGACGCGCATCGAGGACGTCACGGTCATCGCCGCGCATCCGGTCGCCTACGCCCAGTGCTACGGCTGGCTCGGCGAGCACATCCCGACCCACCAGCACGTGCCCGCGGCGAGCAACGTCGCCTCGGCGCTGGGGATCCTGGACGGCTCGCTCCCGGCGGACGCCGCCATCGCGGCCCCTGGCATCGTGGCGCACCACGAGCTCGAGCTGCTCGCCGACGGGATCGGCGACAACGACAACGCCGTCACGCGCTTCGTACTGGTCGCGCGCACGACCGCGCCGGCCCCGCCGACCGGCGCCGACAAGACCTCGCTCATCGTCGAGCTCCCCGAGGACCACGCCGGTGCGCTGCTCGAACTGCTGGAGCAGTTCTCCACCCGCGGCATCAACCTGTCGCTGCTGCAGTCCCGGCCCATCGGCGACGAGCTGGGCCGGTACCGTTTCGTCCTCGACGCGGACGGCCACATCCAGGACGAGCGCATGGCCGACGCGCTGCTCGGCATCCGCCGGTTCAGCCCGCGCGTGGTCTACCTCGGCTCGTACCCGCGCGCCGACCGTCGCATCGTGCAGTACCCGGAGCGCTACGCGGACGACGTCTTCGTCGAGGCCCGCGACTGGCTGCGCGGGCTGATCGCGGGCGAACCGGAGGCCTAGGCCGGGTCCTGGCGCCTCCGGTGTCCCATGCGCGTCCTGACCCGGGTGCATCTGCGCCGAGCGATTCTCCGGTCGGGCGGCCCTCTACGGTGGAGTCATGATCTCGAGTGGGCTGCTTGTCGCGGGGCTGGTCGTGGTGGCGGTCGCCGCCGCGGTGATCGTGATCCTGGTGCGCGCGCTGAGGCGGCCCCGCGGCGCCGACGACCGCGGCATCGGTGCGACCCTGCCATCGGGCGCCGTGCTGAACCCGTCGTCGGGCATGCATGCGACTCCGCCCGCCGCGTCAGGGGATCCGGGTGCGATGGCCGAGCGAACGAGTCCTGAGTTCCTGGTCGGTGCCACGGTCGGTCCCCAGACCTCTCCGCTTCCCGGCGCCGATGCCGGGGCGGCCGCCGGCCCTCACATCGTGCCGAACGAGGTCCTCACCCTGGTGGCCGACGGACGGGTCGACGAGGCGGTGACGGCTCTCATGGCGGCGACGGGCCGGCACGAACCGGAGTGGGCGCGGCGTGCGGTCGACGGGCTCTCCCGCTCCGATGTCCGCTCGTTCCTGAGGACGGGCGGGGCGGATCCGCACGCGAGCGGCGCCGACGACGGAGTGACGCGGACGACGTCGACGAGCTCGACGACGGTCAGCTGGTCGAGCACCGCGTCCCGGCGTCATCGAGCGGAGCCGGCCGCACCCGAGGGGACGACGGTGTCGTCGTTCTCGGCGAAACTCCCCGACGAGATCATCGCTCTCGTGCAGCAGGGCCGGACCGCCGAAGCCGAGACTCGGATCCGCTCGGAGCTCGGGATCGGCGCCGACCAGGCCCGGCACGTCGTCGAGACGATCGCGAAGCTCGGCACCCTGTTCTGAGCAGCGAGCACGCCGTCGGGCGAGTCGGGCCGCCCGTCAGCCCGCGAGCAACTCCAGCGTCTGCGTCCGGCCGGGCGTGCGGTCGGGATCCTCGGCGGCGAAGGATCCGGCGACCGGCGAGACCATGATCTCGTCCACGCCGTGCTGCGCGGCGAACGCCTCGAGCTCTGCGCGCACGGTCGTGGCGTCGCCGACGGACCAGTTCGCGAGCGCCGCAGCGTGGATCTGCTCCTCCTGTGCATCGGGGTTCGCCGCAAGGGCCGCGCGGGCCTGCTCCACGGTCTCGAGCGCCGTGAGCGGACGGTTCAGGCGCAAGCGCGCCATCATGCGCAGCTGCGGGATCGCCCGATCCGACGCCTCCTCGGCCGTCGGCGCCGCCACCACGTTCGCGGTGAGGAAGGTGCGCGGCTCGGGGTGCGCCTCGGTGGGACGGAAGCCCTCGCGGTAGAGCGACAGGGCCCGGTCGAGTCCCTGCCCGGAGAAGTGGTTCGCGAACACGTACGGCAGACCGAGCGAAGCGGCGAGCTGTGCGGAGTAGTCGCTGGATCCGAGCAGCCACACCTCGGGGGCGCCTGCGGCCGCAGGCGTGGAGCGCACCGCGTACTCGCCGCCCGAGGTGAACTGCACGGTCGCGCCGTCGGGCTGCAGCATGAGCGCGATGTCCTGCACGTGGTCGGGGAAGTGCTCGACGTCGCCGGCCGTGCCGGCTGCCCGCAGCAGCTGGGTGATGACCGGGTCGCTGCCGGGGGCACGGCCGATGCCGAGATCGATGCGGCCGGGAGCGATCGCCTCGAGTGCGGCGAACTGCTCTGCGACGATGAGCGGCGCATGGTTCGGCAGCATGACCCCGCCGGATCCGACCCGGATGCGCTGCGTGCGCGCGGCGGTTGCGGCGATCAGCACGGGCGGGGCAGTGGAGGCGACCGCCGGCATGTTGTGGTGCTCGGCGAACCAGTACCGCCGATAGCCGAGTTCATCGGCGCGCGCGGCGAGGGCGAGCGACGCCGATACCGCCTGGGCGCTGGTCTGCCCGGTGCGTACCGGGACGAGGTCGAGGACGGAGAGCGCGAGAGAAGACATCGCTTTCGACAACGCGAGCGGGTGCCGGGGCATTCCGGATCCGCATCTCTGCCGCGCCGCGGCCTGCGGTCGGGGCGCACGTCCGCGGCGCAGTGTGCGGCGGGGCGCCGAGCCACCCGCTTCTGTGCGAGCCACCCCCTTGCGCGCCGCGCAGAAGGGGGTGGTTCGCGCGCAAAGGGGTGGTTCGGCGTTCCACGCGCGCGGTCGAGCGCCCGTCGGCGCTCCACGCGCGCGGCGCCCTCGCGCGGCACGCCCTCGCTCAACGCCCCCGGGCGTGCCGTCCGTCTTGACCGTGCTGTCCGCACGGCGTAGTCCGGAGTCATGCACGGGTTCGCGGATCGCGCCGACGCCGGCCGGCGGCTCGGCGCGCTGCTGGTGGCGGATCCGCCTGCGGATCCGGTGGTGTTCGGCCTGCCCCGCGGCGGAGTGCCGGTGGCGGCCGAGGTGGCGCGGGCTCTCGGCGCTCCGCTCGACGTGCTCGTGGTGCGCAAGGTCGGCGTGCCCTGGCAACCGGAGCTCGCGATGGGCGCCGTCGGCGAGGAGGGCGCGGCGGTCCGCAACGCCGACGTCGTGCGCGCTGCCGGAGTGGACGAGCAGACCCTGCGTGCCGTGGAACGCCGCGAACGCGCCGAGGTGGAGCGGCGGGCGGAGCTGTTCCGCAGCGGGCGTGCGCCCGAGCCGCTCACCGGGCGCACCGCGCTCATCGTCGACGACGGCATCGCCACGGGCGCGACGGTGCGCGCCGCCTGCGCGATCGCGCGAGCCAGGGGCGCGGCGAGGGTCGTGGTGGCGGTGCCGGTGTCGCCGCCGGAGGTTCTCGCGGAGCTGAGGGCCGGCTCGGATCCGATTGCCGACGAGGTCGTCTGCGTCGAGGCGCCGGAGGGCTTCATGGCGGTGGGGATGCACTACGTCGACTTCCGGCAGACGCCGGACGGGGAGGTCGTCCGCCTGCTCGCCTCCAGTGGCTGACGGATCCGGTCCCGTCCCGACAGCGTCGCGACAGAGGCGCGACAGCAGTGCCCCGCTACCCTGGCGGCATGGACGCCGAGATCTTCTACGTGCTGGTCGGATCCGTCATCGTCGCGGCGGTCGCACGCTGGCGCGGATGGCCGGCGCCGCTGCTCGTGACCGTGGTGGCGCTCGCCGTGTCCTTCATCCCGGCGGTGCCGAACCTCCGCATCGACGGGCACGTGCTGCTCACGCTCGTGCTGCCACCGCTGCTGTACTCGGCGTCGCTCGACGTGTCGTTCGTGAGCTTCCGGCGCAGCATGCCGCAGATCCGGCGGCTCGGCATCGGCCTGGTCGTCGTCACGACCGCGGCCGTCGGGCTCGTGGCGTGGCTGCTGATGCCGTCGCTGACCCTGCCCGGCGCCTTGCTGCTCGGCGCGATCGTCGCGCCGCCCGATGCCGTCTCCGCCGCCGCGATCGGTCGCAAGCTGGGCCTGCCGCGGCGGGTGATGACGGTGCTGTCGGGCGAGAGCCTGATCAACGACGCCACCTCGCTGACGCTCTACCGAGTGTTCGCCGCGATCGTTGCCGGCGCGACCCTCACCGTCTGGGACGGCGTCTGGCAGTTCCTCGTCGCGGTCGTCGTCGGCGTCGCGATCGGCGCGGTCGCCGGCCTCGGCATGCACCAGCTGCGGATGCGCATCTCGGATCCGGTGGTCATCGGCACCTTCGGGCTGCTCGCGCCCTTCGGGATCTACGCGATCACGGAGCACCTGAACGGATCCGGGGTGCTCGCGGTCGTCGCGATGGGGCTCGTGGTCGGCTACAACGCGCCTCGGACCAGTTACGCGACGCGGATGCAGGAGGCTCCGATCTGGCTGTCGGCGGACTTCCTGCTGGAGGCGTTCGTGTTCGCGTACATCGGACTGCAGCTGCCGCCGGTGATCGGCGAGCTGGGCGCGACGCAGGTCGGTGGCGTGCTCTGGCTCGCGACGGCGGTGTTCGTGGTGGTGCTGCTGGTGCGGCCGCTGTTCGTGTATCCGGCATCGGCCTGGGGTGCGTTCTGGTCACGGCTGCGGTTGCGGCAGTTCGAGAAGGCTCTCGCGTCGGGGCAGTTCCAGAAACGGGTCGACGCCGTCGCCGAGAAGCAGCGGAGGCGGGGCTGGACGGGGCGTCGACCGAGCGAGGAGGAGCTGCGCGAGCGGTTCCAGGAGTCGCAGCTGAGCTGGCGCGACAACGCCGTGATCTCCTGGGCAGGGATGCGCGGCGTGGTCACCCTGGCGACCGCGCTCGCCGCGGCCGATCTCGCCGGGCTCGACACGGAGGCGGCCCACGCGATCGTCGTCGTCGCGTTCCTGGTGACGGTGGGCACCCTGCTGCTGCAGGGGCTGACCCTGCCGCTGCTGATCCGCGGGCTCGGCGTCGCCGACGTCACCGATGAAGAAGAGGAGGACCGCCGTCAGCTGGCGCAGGTGCGCACCCGCACCCGCGAGGCGGGCAAGGTCTTCCTCGACGAGAGGCGCGCGGCGTGGGAGGAGAAGCACGGGGCGGCGTCGCTGGGCTGGTTCGACCGCTTCGCGCAGCGGTTCACCCGCGTGGAGCGGGATACGGAGAAGGGGCAGCGCGATGACGACGCCATGCCCCGTCCGAGCCGGGACGAGCTCGTCGGACTGTCGAAGGGCTGGCTGCAGGTGCGCCGCGACGTGCTCATCGCCGAGCGCGACGCCGGCACGCTGAACGAGGAGGTCATGCGCGAGCTCATCACGGCGATGGACGCCGAGGAGCTCGCGCTCGACACCCGGATGGCGACGGGGCCGGCCGAGCGCTGACGCCGGATCCGAGGACGGGAACGAGCGGATCCCTGGACGCCGGATGGTCGTTGAGCGAGGACGCCGAAGGTGACCGAGACGAAACGCGGTGCCCTCGCGAGATCACCGCGTTTCGTTTCGCTCGGCCTGCGGCCGTGCTCGCTCAACGACCCCGAATCACTTGAGATCTGCCCCGGGGATGCATCCCAAACTGGGATGCATCCGGAGTAGAGTGGGACCATGAGCACTCAGATCGCCGTGCGTCTGCCGGATCCGGTCGTCGCGTTCCTCGACGAAGAGGTCGCCGCGGGACGCGTGAGCAGCAGGGCCGCGCTGGTCGCATCGGCGCTGGAGCGGGAGATGCGCCGGCTGCTCGCCGAGCGCGATGCGGAGATCCTGCACCGAGAGGGCGCGGCGGATGACCTGGACGGGCTCGTCGACTGGGCGGCGAACCACCTGGACGTCGGCGACTGATGCGTGAGATCTGCCTCGCACAGCTGGACAGGACCCGGCCGGTGCTGGTGCTCACTCGCGAGGCCGCGCGGCATGCGATGACGAAGGTCACCGTCGCGCCGATCACCTCCACGGTGAAGGGGCTCAGCAGCGAGGTGTCCGTGGGGCCTCGCAATGGACTGGATCACGACTGCGCGGTATCGCTCGACAACGTCCTCACGATTCCGGTGGATCGACTGGGGCGCACGATCGGCTTCCTCGGAGAGGACCAGGAACGGCTGCTCGCGCGTGCGGCGGTGCTGGCTTTCGATCTCGACGTCGCCCTGCTGGAGTCCTGAGGGAGACGGGTCGACGAACGAGGCCCTCGGATCCCGAAGGATCCGAGGGCCTCGTTCGCGCAGGAGCGTCAGCGCGCGGCGGATCCGACCGCGGCCTCGTCGGCGGCGGACTCGACGGCCTCGGGCGCCTCGTCGTCGATGTCCTCGGCGAACGGCAGGCCGTTGCGCGGCGCGTTGTAGAGGTCGAGGTCGAGGATGCCCTCGCGCTTGGCGACGATCGTCGGCACCAGGGCCTGACCCGCGACGTTGACCGCGGTGCGGCCCATGTCCAGGATCGGGTCGATCGCGAGCAGCAGGCCGACGCCCTCGAGCGGCAGGCCCAGCGTGGACAGGGTGAGGGTCAGCATCACGATCGCGCCGGTGGTGCCGGCTGTCGCGGCGGATCCGACCACGGAGACGATCACGATCAGCAGGTACTGCATGATGCTCAGGTCGATGTGGAAGAACTGGGCGACGAAGATCGCGGCCAGGGCCGGGTAGATCGCGGCGCAGCCGTCCATCTTGGTGGTGGCGCCGAGCGGCACGGCGAACGAGGCGTAGCCGCGAGGCACGCCGAGGTTGCGCTCGGTCACACGCTCGGTGAGGGGGAGCGTGCCGATCGACGAGCGGCTCACGAAGCCGAGCTGCACCGCGGGCCACACACCCGTGAAGTACTGCTTGATCGAGAGGCCGTGCGTCTTCACCAGGATCGGGTAGACCACGAACAGCACGAGCGCGAGGCCGATGTAGATGGCGCCGGTGAACCAGGCGAGCGAGGTCAGCTTGTCCCAGCCATAGTTGATCACGGCGGATCCGATGAGGCCGAAGGTGCCGATCGGCGCGATGCGGATGATCCACCACAGCACGCGCTGGATGACCTTGAGCAGCGACTCCGTGAAGGCGAGGAACGGCTCTGCCTTGCGGCCGGCCTTGAGGGCGGCGATGCCGACCGCGGCGGCGACCACGATCACCTGGAGGATGTTGAAGTTCACGCCCGAGACGAAGGTGCCGTCGGTCGGGCCGGCGGTCGTGTTGACGGCCAGGCCGAGGAAGTTCTGCGGGATCAGGCCGAGCAGGAAGTTCCACCAAGTGCCCTGGGTGGGCACGGTGCCCTTCACGAGGTCGGTGCCGGCGTGCGCGCCCGGCTGGATGGTGATGCCGAGCACGATGCCGATGGAGACGGCGATGAACGCGGTGATCGCGAACCAGAGGATGGTCTGACCGGCCAGGCGGGCGGCGTTCTGCACGCGGCGCAGATTCGAGATGCTCGCGACGATCGCCGTGAAGATGAGGGGCACCACCGCTGCGCGCAGCAGCGTGACGTACGAGCCGCCGATCTTGTCGAGCGTGTCGGACAGCACCGTGTGGGTGTCGTGCGTGGCGCCCAGCTGGCGGCCGATGAGGCCCGCCGCGATGCCGAGCACGAGCGCGGCGATGATCTGGAAGCCGAACGAGGTCAGCAGCTTGCGGACGGGGCCGCGCGTGTCCGGCGCCTTGGGGCGCCGTGCCGCGGGGGTGGTTGTGCTCATCAGAGACTCCTGGTCGGAGCGCGTGGGTGCGCCGGAGAAGATCGGCGCGGTTCGCGCCAGGTCAGCGGGCGCCGTGGCGCCGGATGAGTTCAACGCTATGAGTCCGCTGGTATTCCGGGCTCGGGTGTGACGAACGATGACGCAGGCTCGCGGCGCCGGGGGCGCTCGATGGGGGTAGTTGGGCGAGCACTCCCCGGGGTCGTTGAGCGAGCGCAGCGAGACGAAACGCGGCGCACCTGCGGGCTCACCCGGATCCGGTCCCGAAGCATCTCTCGAGGGGCCCGGATCCGGGTGGCTCCTCCTCGCCGTCACCCCGCGTGGACGGTGCTCTCCGCGGTGAGCCAGGCGTAGCCGTCGGGGTCGGTGAAGGTCCCGCCCGCGACGACCGCGAGCCGGTGGGATCCGCTGCCGCTGGGGTCGATGCCGACCTGCTTCGCGAGGGAGGCGCGCTTGTAGAGAGCGAGCTTGACGTCGCCCGAGTCGAACTCGACGTAGGACGGGAAGCTCTTCGCGGCGGTCAGGCCCTGCTCCTGGTAGAAGCGCTTGCTGGCCTTGACGCTGTCGACGCCGAGCAGCAGGACGAGTCGCTCGACCTCACCCGTGGCGGGCGCGGTGGCGGTCTTGTTGGCGCTCGCGATCTGCCAGGCGGTGCCGTCGGGCGCGAGGAACGAGCCGCCGTAGCCCCAGAGGCTCTTGGCGACCGGCTTGATGACTTTCGCCCCGGCGGCCAGCGCCCGCTCGACGGCCGCGTCGACGTCGCCCGGCTGCACGAAGATGAGCGACGGAGCGAAGCCGCGGAACCCGCTGCTCGGCTCGGAGGCGGCGCGGACGGCGACGTGCTCCGCCAGTCCCAGTGCGTCGCGGTAGAAGGCCCCGGCCGCCTGCACGGCGTCGGAGCTGGTCTCGATGGTGATGCGCTGAATGTTCATGCTTCGAGTCTCGGAGCCGGGGCCGCAAGGACGCTTCTCGATTCCTGCTCGATGCGGGGCCACGGTGCCGTCGGCTCCGGTGCGCGCGGACGCTGCCTACGGGAACAGCTGATCCAGCGTCGCCCAGTCGCCGGCATCCAGCGCCGTGGTGGCGGCAGCTTGGGCAGCGGGGGAGACATGCCCGGAGAGGGATCGGGTCCAGAGCGCCCGAGCGGTGTCGAGATCGTGCGTGCGCACGGCGGCGCCCATCTCGTAGATCGTGCTGTTGTAGTCGACGGTGTTGGTCACATTCGGGATCGCATCGAACGGTACGTAGGGGTCGATCCAGGGGATCGACGGGTCGGGTCGGAGGATCAACTGCGCACCGGGCTGGATCGCGGCGCCGAGAACGTGGTCATACAGGGCCACGTTCCCGTACTCGATGCAGAGGCGCTGCCCGATCGAGATCAGGTTGTCGTTCGGAGCGACGATGTAGGAGTGGATGCCCTGCGCGTTGCTGACCACCTCGCCGCGCGCACCGGGCCTTGTGCCTCGGTCTGTCAGTGCGTCCGCCATCACGAGCGTCGGAACCATGTGGGCCTTGTCTTGACCACTGAGGCTGATGGAGGCCTCCGCAGGGCAGTCTCCGGATCCAGCGTCCTTGCTCGGCGTGGGGGAAGGGGCGGGATCCGACACGGCTGTCGGACGCGTCGACGTCACCGCACTCGCGGCCGGGTGGCCGATGCCCCCGAGCGCGGCGAACGCGGGATAGGCGAGCACGACCAGGCCTGCGACGACGGCGGCAGCCACGACGCCGGTGGCGACCTTGGCTGCGCGGCTCACGAGGATCAAAATACTGCGGCTCCGGGCCTGCGCGCCAGAGGCTTCGGAGTCGTGGTTCACGGGCAGATCTCAGAATCCGACCTGTGGACAAATCTTCGAATGTCGGTGGTTGCTGAGATCATGGGACATGACCTCCTTCGATGCGATCGCAGCGCTGATCCCGACCCTCCGGGGCCGGTTCGGCGCGGGTGCGAGCATCGACGATGCGCAGTCCGTGATCGTCGGTCTGGATGACGCGGAACTGGTGACCACGTTCGGGCAGACGGCGGAGCTCGGGGTTCTGATCGAGCAGCTGCAGGCGATCGAGGCGGGCGTGCTCCATGCCCGGTCGGCCTGGCGGGCGGGTCACGAGGGGTTGGCGCAGCGGCTGGGGCATCGGTCGGCTGCGTCGCTGGTGCAGACGCTCGGCGGGATGAGCAAGGCGGAGGCGTCCCGGCAGGTGCGGGTGGGGGAGGCGCTCCTCGATGAGGGGACCGATCCGGCGGAGGAGCCGGAGTCCTCGGCCGCCGTGGATCCAGGGTCCGAAGACTCCGCGGATCCCCGGCCCGCGGGCGTCGAGGGGAGCACTGCGGTGCCGCCCGGGTCGGATCCGGTGCTGCCGTGGTTCGAGCCGTTGCGTGCGGCGCTGCGGGCGAGCCGGTTGACGTCGGCGCAGTTCGATGCGATCCGTCGCGGGCTCGGTGAACCTCCCTCCGGGGCGGAGGAGGCGTGGTGGACCGCCGCCGGGCAGCTGGTGGAGGAGGCCTCGCGGCGCACGGTGGAGGAGTTGCTGGCACACGCGCGATGCGTGCGGGACCTGCTGGATCCGGTCGGGGCCGAGGAGCGTTGCCGGGCGCGGTACGAGCGGCGGGCGTTCCGCACCTGGCTCGATCAGGAGGGCACCCGGCGCGGGAGCATGGTGTTCGACGATGAGGGCGGGGCGTTCTTCGACACGATCTTCGCTGCGGCGTTGCGCCCGCGCCGGGGCGGGCCCCGGTTCGTCGACGCGGACGAGCAGGAGGCGGCGGCCGACCTGACCGCGGACGCGCGCTCCAATGATCAGCTCGCGTACGACCTGCTCCTCGATATCGTGCGCGCCGGCGTGCTGACCGACGCGCCCGCGGTCTTCGGCACTCGCCAGGCAGGGCTGCGGATCGTGCAGACCATCGACGCCACCGGCGCGTTCGGCCGCATCGCCGTCACCGAAGACGGGCTCACCGTCGTATCGGCAGCTGTCGCGGAGCGGCGGCTCTGCGAGGCGGGCGCGGTCACGGTGGCGGTCGACTCGTGCGGCAACCCGCTCGACGTCGGCCGCGAGGAACGGCTGTTCACGCCTAAACAGCGGATCGGGTTGGCGGTGCGCGATGGCGGCTGCCGATGGCCCGGGTGCGACCGACCCGCGTCATACTGCGAGGCGCACCACATCGACGAATGGCATCGCGACCACGGCCGCACCGACATCGACCGGGGGATCCTGCTGTGCCGGTTCCACCATGGGGAACTGCACCACGGCGGGTGGCGGATCACCCGCGACGGCAAGGACGACTTCATCCTCCACGGGGCAGACGGGGCGGCGACGACCCTCGCCCGGCGGCTGCCGCTGCGCTACCTCTGGGGAGACGTGGATCCGCCACCCAAACGGTTCCGCCCCGCCGCCTGACCGAGCCCGCGAAGGGTCCTCGGCCGGGTGAGCCGGAGCGCCTGGCCATCGAAGCATCGCCGCAGAACGCGCCTCTGCGCATCGCCGCCTCCGCAGGCGATCGGACATCCCGGGATATTGCTGCTCGATTCCCGCACCACCGCACCAACTCGATTCCGGCACCACCGCACCAATAGGATGCTGCGAGCGCCGGAACCCGACGGCCGCAGCCCGCCGTCGAAGCGAAGGACTCCGATGACTGACTACCCTGCACGCGATGACCGCAGCACTCTTTCACGACGCACGGTGCTCCGCGCCGCCGCATGGAGCACGCCCGTCGTCGCCGCCGCGGTCGCGGTGCCGCTCAGCGCGGCGAGCGTCGGCGCCATCGACGCGAGCGGCGTCTCGCTCACCTTCACCGGGCCCCAGTGGAGCTCGGAGTTCCGCCTGAGCGGCGTGCTCCAGCTTCCGCAGGCGGCGCCCACGGCGACGACCGTGTCGGCGACGATCACCTGGCAGGGCACCGGATCCAACTCCGCGGCCCAGGGGCTCTACCTCTACAAGGGGAACATCCCCGGCGGTGATGCCGGCATCGTCGGCTGGACGACCACGACCGGCGCACCCGACGATCAGCTCCACAGCACCTTCGTCTTCGAGACCGTCGTCGTCGCAGGCAGCTCGCAGACGCCCGTGGTCTCCAGTTATGACGGCTCCACCGCGAACGGTTTCATGTACGGCGCGGAGACCCCGAACAACGGCACCGCCTTCTGGGACGGCGTGATCACGGTCCGGTTCTCGGCATCCGGCCTCGCCGACGCGGTGCTGACCGTGCCTTACGTCCAATAGGCGGGCAGCGGGTTCAGCGCCCCCGGCGGTTCAGCCGTCGTGCGGCGCGCTCAGTTCACGCAGGGTACGTTCCCCGACTGCAGTGGGGACGACGAGTCCGTGTAGACCGGGTTCGGCGTCGCCGGAGTGGAGGACCCGGACGACCCGGATCCGGACGTCGATCCCGAAGGCGACGACGGCGCCGGGGACGCGGTAGGCGCAGCGGTCGGCGGGGTCAGCAGGTCGTGCACCTGTGCGCGGATCGCGTCCACATCGACGACGTTCACGCTCTGCCCGTCGATGGTGTCGAAGTGGTCGATCGGCAGCGTCACGAAGGAGATGTTGCCGCCGGCCAGGCTCTGCGCCTGCTGCGCGAACGACAGCAGATCCAGCTGGTCGTCGAGCGCGATGTCCTTCTTCGCCACGTCGATGAGCTTCTGCAGCTTGCCGAAGTCGGTGAACGTCGACGCCTGCTTGAGCTTCACCGCCAGCGACACCATGAACGCCTGCTGGCGTCGGGTGCGATCCAGATCCGTCATGTCGAAGTCGCTCGAGGTGGTGTCACGGCGCTGCCGCACGAACGCCATCGACTGCGCGGCGTTCAGCTCCTGCACCCCGGCGGGGAAGTCGGCGCCCGAGAACGTATCGGCGGTCGCATGGTTCAGGCACACCGTGATGGGCTGCACGGCCTCGGCCACCTCGTAGAAGGCGGCCATCGTCACCTCGACGAAGTGATCGATCCGCACGTCGCCGAGGAACGCCGACACCGTCTTGATCGTGCTCTGCCGCGCCGCCGTGCGGGACTGCTGATACGCGTCGGCCTCTGCGACGCCCTTGTCCGTCAGCTTCTGCATCGAGGCGTTCATGGCATCGCCGTACGCCTCCTTGATCTTGCCCTTGTCCACGCCACCGGGGGAGTCGGGGAAGTCCACGTAGTCGTCGCGCGGGATCGAGATCCCCACCGCCTTCCCGCCGTTCGCGGGGATGTGGATCAGCATCAGCACGTTCGTGTTGTAGCCGCCGACCGAGGCATCCTCCGCGTGGATCTGGTCGTAGATCGCCTGCGGGAACGGCTTGCCGTTCTCATCCACCCGGCTGTCCAGACCCATGATCAGGATGTTCGTCTCGCCGGTGTTCTGCTTCGGCCCCGTCACGCCGGCGATCGACGAACGATGGATCCCGTTGTTCGCGTCGGCGTAGGTGATGACCACGAACGCGGCCGCGGCGATCAGCGCGAGCACGATCACAGCGATGATCCCCACGACCCACCGGCGTCGTCGATACATGCGGCGCCGGGCGGCGTGTTGGGGGCTCATCGTCATCGTCCGGATCCGTTCCTGTCGGGGGCAGTTGTGGTGCGGGTCTGCGGTCTGGCGGGACTTCGATCTTCCGACGGGCACCTGTGCAGACTCCGGGAGCGCCTGTGCGCGCTCTGGGAAAGGTGGGGACGGGAGGCAGGAAGACAGGTGCGCCGGATCCGGTCGCCGTGCGACGATGAGCGCATGTTCATGGTGACGACGAACGACGTTCCCGGCTATCGCGTGACCCAGGTGCTCGGCGAGGTCATGGGCCTCACCGTGCGCTCCACGAACTTCGGACAGGGCTTCACCGCGGGCTTCCGCGCCCTCGGCGGCGGAGAGATCCCCGAGTTCACGAAGCTCATGTACGAGAGCCGCTACGAGGTGATGAACCGCATGTGGGGCGAAGCGGTGCAGCGCGGCGCCAACGCGGTGATCGCCATGCGCTTCGACTCCGGCTCGCTCGGCAGCTTCAGCGAGATGTGCGCCTACGGCACCGCCGTGGTGATCGAGCCGATCGATGGCGCCGTGCCCGCGCCGGCCCAGCCTGCCGCGCCGCCGGCCCCGCCCGTGGCCTGATCTGCGTGGCGCACCCGTGGGGTGAGGGAGAGCCCGGCGATCGCGAGGACCGCGCTGCCGCGGCGACCGATGAACATGTCCTGCGCGAGCAGGGCGAGCCGTCGTGGCTGCCCGCCGGCAGTCGTGTCCAATGGGTCGTCGCAGCCGCGCCGCCGTCGCCGATGGGGCTGGTGCGGCTGCTGATCCGCGAGGGGGACCGGGTCTTCTGCGTTCCCCGTGAGCGCGGGGGCAGACTCGACCTCCCCACCCGCGCGGTGGGCGATCGGGATCCCGGCGGGTGGAAAGCGATCGGCGCTCTCAGCCGAGACATCACCGGATCCGTCGAGCCACCGCGTTTCGTCGGCGCCGTGCGCAACATCGTTCCCGACCCCGCCGGAGATCCACTCGGGGGCTACGAGTGGCCGGCACCGGTCGCACATTTCGGGGTATGGCAGACGGAGTTCAGGCCGCGGATCGACGGACGTTGGTTGGACCTCCGCGCGGAGGCGTCACCGTTGCGGGAACGGCACTGGCATCCGCTGATCGCCCTCGACCCGGTCGGTTAGAGCCGTCTGCATCGTTGGTCAGTCTCGCGGAGCCAGGACCAGCAGCTCGCCGACCTCGCATTGCAGCGCCTCGCACACCGCGCGCAGCGTCGAGTAGCGGATCGCCCTGGCCCGGTCGTTCTTGAGCACCGACAGATTCACGATGCTCACCCCGACGATCTCGCTCAACTGGGTGAGCGTCATCCCTCGCGCGGCGAGCAGTTCGTCGAGGCGGCAATGGATCCCGGTGTCGTCTTCGTCGGAGGCCGCGGGGGTCACACCAGGCCCTCCGTGTCCTGCTGCATGCGCGCGCCGAGCTGGAACGCCGTAGCGATCAAGGCGAGCGCGAAGCCCCAGCCGAGAGGCGCGAGATCCAACTCGAGCAGGAACGGCCACAGAACGTGCGTGACCGACGGATCCCCGACGCTCAGGTGATCGACGACTGCGGCGCGCCCGATCGCGCCGGCGAGCTGGCCGAGCATGCCGCCGGCCATCACGAGGCACGCGGCGATCCCGATCGCGGTCGACATGGAGCGCCGGAACGGCCGAGACCGGATCAGCGAGACGCCGAGCCACCAGGCCACGGCGCAGACGCCGATCGTCGCAAGCGCGGGCAGTGCGCCCTCGAGCACGAGCAGCAGGCGCGCGAAGAACGGGATCCCCTCGACCGTGACGTGCGCACTCGCGTAGTCCGACTGCAGCACGGCAGGCGCCTGTGCCAGCGCTTTCACGGTCCCGCCGTCGTGCATCGGGAGCAGGATCGTCGGCGCGGGCCCGAACAGGGCGACGGCGCGCAGCACGATCGCGACGAGGGCGGCGATCGCAACGCTCACCGCGCCGGTGGCGATGAGCCCGAGCACGAACCCCTCGCCGAGACGGGATCGTGACGCTGCGGTAGCACTGCCCTTCGTGTTCATACCAGTCCCTCCGTATCCTTCTGCAGGCGTGCGCCTCGCCGGAACGCGATCGTGACGAGGCCCAGTGCGACGCCGGCGCTGAAAAGCGGAAGCCACGACCAGTACCGGTCTGAATCGACCGAGCCGTCGTTCTCGATGGAGAGGGCCGCAAGCACTCCATTGCGCCCGAACGTGTCCAGCATGAAGATCAGCGCGGGGGCGAGGGCGAGGGCCCAGCTGATCACCGCCAGGGCGCGCACCGTTCCCCGCGCGAAGAAGCGGCCGCGCAGGAACGACCATGCGATCCACAGCGCTCCACCCACGATGGTCAGTGCGGCCGCGGCGAAGACGGCGTGCGAAAGTGCGATCGCGATGATGCTGACGACATTCACGTTCGGCGCGATGACGAGGGCCTCGGTCGCGTAGCCGTGCAGGGACCCGACCCCTGATCCCACGGTCGCCTCGATCGGCTGCTGATCAATCGGCAGGATCCAGCCGATGCCGTCTGAGCGGAAGGTCTGCAGCGCCCGCAGCGACACGAGGCCGACGATGACGACGCTGGCCAGCAGACCGACGATCAGCACGGTGATCGCGTCGGCGCGTTCGGATCGGGTCGTCAGCGCCTGCGAGGGCGCCGGTCTGAGATCGTTCATCGGCAACTCCTTATCGAGGAACGTTGTTATCGATGTTCGTTAACATAACGACAGTCGATAAGTGCGTCAAGGGATGAGCGGATCAGAGACCGTCGGCGGCCCCAGGATCGGATCTGGATCCGCTCGCGTCACAGTCCGTCGCGCGGGTCAGCCGACGGCGAACAACGGCATACGGCCCTCGCCCGGTCGTTACTCTCGATGTATCCGGCACGAACTGTGCCATCGCCCTCACCGGGCAGCCCCCACCGGGCAACGAACAAGGAGTGACATGTTCGAGAGATTCACCGACCGAGCCCGTCGTGTCGTCGTCCTCGCCCAGGAAGAGGCGAAGATGCTCAACCACAACTACATCGGCACCGAGCACATCCTCCTCGGCCTCATCCACGAGGGCGAGGGAGCCGCCGCCAAGGCGCTGGAGTCGCTCGGCATCTCCCTCGAGTCCGTGCGCGAGCAGGTGCAGGACATCATCGGCCAGGGGCAGCAGCAGCCGACCGGCCACATCCCCTTCACGCCGCGCGCGAAGAAGGTGCTCGAGCTGAGCCTGCGCGAGGCGCTGCAGCTCGGCCACAACTACATCGGTACCGAGCACATCCTGCTCGGCCTCATCCGCGAGGGCGAGGGCGTCGCCGCCCAGGTGCTCGTCAAGCTCGGCGCCGACCTGAACAAGGTGCGCCAGCAGGTCATCCAGATGCTCTCCGGATCCCCGGGGCGCGAGCCGGCCGCCGTCTCCGGCGCCGCGCACGACAGCAGCCAGCAGCAGGCCCAGGGCGGATCGCAGGTGCTCGACCAGTTCGGGCGCAACCTCACCCAGGCCGCGCGCGACAACAAGCTCGACCCGGTGATCGGGCGCGAGAAGGAGATCGAGCGGGTCATGCAGATCCTCTCCCGCCGCTCCAAGAACAACCCGGTGCTGATCGGTGAGCCCGGCGTCGGCAAGACCGCCGTCGTCGAGGGCCTCGCCCAGGCGATCGTGAAGGGCGACGTCCCGGAGACGCTGAAGGACAAGCAGCTCTACTCGCTCGACCTCGGATCCCTCATCGCCGGATCCCGCTACCGCGGAGACTTCGAGGAGCGCCTGAAGAAGGTCACGAAGGAGATCCGCACGCGCGGCGACATCATCGTCTTCATCGACGAGATCCACACCCTGGTCGGTGCGGGTGCCGCCGAGGGTGCGATCGACGCCGCGTCGATCCTCAAGCCGCTGCTCGCCCGCGGCGAGCTGCAGACCATCGGTGCGACCACGCTCGACGAGTACCGCAAGCACTTCGAGAAGGATGCGGCCCTCGAGCGCCGGTTCCAGCCGATCCAGGTGCAGGAGCCGAACCTCCCGCACACGATCAACATCCTGAAGGGTCTGCGCGACCGCTACGAGGCGCACCACAAGGTGCAGATCACCGACGGCGCCCTTGTGGCCGCGGCGAACCTCGCGGACCGCTACGTCGCCGACCGATTCCTGCCGGACAAGGCCATCGACCTGATCGACGAGGCCGGCGCCCGCCTGCGCCTGTCGATCCTGTCCTCCCCGCCGGAGCTGCGCGAGTTCGACGACAAGATCGCCAAGATCCGCGAGGAGAAGGAGCTGGCCTCCGAGGAGCAGGACTTCGAGAAGGCGGCCTCGCTGCGCGACCAGGAGAAGGAGCTGCTCGCCGAGCGGCTGCGCCTGGAGAAGCAGTGGCGCGCCGGCGACGTCGCGACCAACGCGGTCGTCGACGAGGGCCTGATCGCCGAGGTGCTGGCCCAGGCCACGGGCATCCCGGTGTTCAAGCTCACCGAGGAGGAGTCCAGCCGCCTCGTCTTCATGGAGAAGGCGCTGCACCAGCGCGTCATCGGCCAGGAGGAGGCGATCGCCGCCCTGTCCAAGACGATCCGTCGTCAGCGTGCGGGCCTGAAGGACCCGAAGCGCCCCTCCGGCTCGTTCATCTTCGCCGGCCCCACGGGCGTCGGAAAGACCGAGCTCGCCAAGGCGCTCGCCGAATTCCTGTTCGACGATGAGGGCGCCCTGATCTCGCTCGACATGAGCGAGTTCGGCGAGAAGCACACCGTCTCGCGGCTGTTCGGAGCCCCTCCCGGGTTCGTCGGCTTCGAGGAGGGCGGCCAGCTCACCGAGAAGGTGCGCCGCAAGCCGTTCTCCGTGGTGCTCTTCGACGAGATCGAGAAGGCCCACCCGGACATCTTCAACTCGCTGCTGCAGATCCTCGAGGAGGGCCGCCTCACCGACGGCCAGGGACGCGTCATCGACTTCAAGAACACCGTGATCATCATGACCACGAACCTCGGTTCGTCGGCGATCGCCGGTGGTCCGGTCGGCTTCCAGATCGAGGGCAACTCGCAGACGACCTACGAGCGGATGAAGGGCAAGGTTGACGAGGAGCTCAAGCGCAACTTCAAGCCCGAGTTCCTGAACCGTCTCGACGACGTCATCGTGTTCCCGCAGCTGAACAAGGACGAGCTGCGTCAGATCGTCGGCCTGTTCACGAAGCGCCTCAGCGACCGCCTGCTCGACCGTGACATGACGGTGGAGCTGACGGATGCGGCCAAGGACCAGCTCATCGAGATCGGGTTCGATCCGACGCTCGGGGCCCGCCCACTGCGTCGTGCGATGCAGCGCGAGGTCGAGGACCAGCTGTCGGAGAAGATCCTGCACGGCGAGCTCAACCCCGGCGACCACGTGCACGTGGACGCGAAGGACGGGAAGTTCGTCTTCACGACGGGCCCGCGCGGCGAGAAGGTCTCCGTCGGTGTGAACACCGCCGGCACGATCCCGACCACGCCGGACATCGCGGCCGGCGCGGCCTGATCGGATCCGGTTCCCCACATGCGAAAGGGGGACGAGCACTTCGGTGCTCGTCCCCCTTTCGCGTGTTTCAGAGGTCGGTTCAGCGGCTCCGGGCGGTGGATGGACGGTGACGGCTCCGTGCGGAACGACGTCGGCGCTGCTGCCCCGCAGATGCGGACGCACCGAAGGACTCCAGGGCGCTGCGCGCGGCGGAGAGGGACGAATAACTGCCGAGGCGGCGGCTGTGCCGGTCGTGGAGGACGTGCGACGCACCGTCGACGGCCACGAAGCCGGCATACTCGCCGTCTCGGGTCGCCACGTACACGTCGTGGTCCGCCTGTTTCCAGGTGATGTTCATGGTGATGCTTCTTCGTGCTGTCCGGCGGCGCGCGGCCGCCGGGAAAAGTCGGATCCTGTCCGGACGCGCGAAAACGCATCGGTGCGATTCGCGGATGTCACTCCGGACGGGTGGCCCGAGGTTCATCTCGAGGATTGATCTCAGGACCGGATGGCGCGGCGCCGAAGAGACGTCGGCGGGCCAGGCGCGCAATCCAACAGACTAGCAGATCCCGTGGCTTCGCGCACGCCGCCGGGCTCGCGCATCGACCTGGCGCCTCACGACACGGTGTCTGAGCCGAGGGCTCCTCCTTGCGCCGCTGCGACGGGGAGAGCGGGCGCGCAGGTCGAATAGCATCGCCCTGGCAGCACTCGACGAGGAGGACGGAGACGGCGATGGCGCGGTGGCACATCGAGGACATCGACGGGCTCATCTTCTCGGACGGATGGGTTCCCGGGGCCGGCGGCGTGCAGTCGATCGCGTCGCCCGGAGACGGCGGCCTCGTGGCGAAGACCGGGCTCGCGGACGAGTCGGACGTCGCACGCGCGGGCGAGAGCGCGCTCGCCGCCCAGGCCGCCTGGGGTCGTACGTCCTACCGCACCAGAGCCGAGGTGCTCATGGGGGCGGCCGCCGCGCTGCGCGAGATCCGCGCGGACGTCGAGCAGGTCCTGATCCGGGAGAGCGGCTCGCTCCCGGGCAAGGCGCGGCATGAGGTCGACAAAGCCATCGACGAGCTCGTCGCGGCCGCCGGGCTCGTGACGATGTCGCAGGGCGACCTGCTGCCGGTCGAGGACCCCGGGACGATCGGGATGGCGCGGCGGATCCCGGTCGGGGTCGTCGGCGTCATCTCGCCCTGGAACGCCCCGCTCATGCTCGCCATCCGCTCGGTCGCGCCGGCGATCGCGCTCGGCAACGCCGTGCTGCTCAAGCCCGACGTCAAGACGGCGTTCTCCGGAGGCGCGGCGATCGCCGAGGTTTTCCGCCGAGCCGGACTTCCGGACGGCGTGCTGCACGTGCTCCCCGGCGGGCCCGAGACGGGGGAGGCCGTGGTGCGCTCCCCGCACACGAACGTGATCTCCTTCACCGGCTCCTCCGCCGCGGGCCGCAGGGTCGGCGAGGTCGCCGGGGGTCTGCTCAAGCGTGTGGTGCTCGAGCTCGGCGGCAACAACGCGTTCCTCGTGATGGCCGACGCGGATCTGGACCAGGCGGTCGCCGCCGGCGTCGCCGGCTCCTTCCGTCATCAGGGACAGATCTGCATGGCGACCGGACGCCACCTCGTGCATGAGAGCATCGCCGACGAGTACGTGGAGCGCCTGCGGGCGGCCGCGGCGGCACTGGTGTCCGGCGATCCGCTCGCACCCGGTACGACGCTCGGCCCCCTCATCACCGCCGCGCAGACCGAGCGGGTGCACGGGATCGTCCAGGCGGCGATCGCCGACGGCGCCCGTGTCGTCCACGGCGGCGCCCACGACGGCCTGTTCTACGCACCGACGGTGCTGGACGGGGTGGACCGGGACAATGCGGCCTTCCGGTCGGAGATCTTCGGCCCCGTCGCGCCCGTCACCCGATTCCGGACGGAGGAGGAGGCCCTCGCGCTGGCCAATGCGAGCGACTACGGCCTCACGGCGGCGATCCACTCGCGCGACGTCGCCCGCGCGCTCGGCTTCGCGGCGCGGCTGCGGGCCGGCATGGTGGCCGTCAACGGGCAGACGATCTACGACGCCGCGCACATCCCGATGGGCGGGATCGGCGCATCCGGCAACGGCGGCCGACACGGCGGTCACTGGAACCTGGACGAGTTCACCTACTGGCAGTGGGTGACCGTCCCTACGATCTCGGGCTGAGAACCGGCCCGCGGGCGGAAGAGGGCGTGCTGCTCCGAGGGGGACGGCACGTCCTCCTTCGTCGTGTCCGGGGGCGATGACGGGTTGCGACATCGTGTCGGAATCGGCGGCCGACTTTCGCGTTCTCGGCACGTATCGTCGCGTTCCAACCCCTCCCTAGCCTGGGATTCCGCATTCGAGGAGGAATCCGTGACCGCATCCGTGAAGAGCCCCCGCGCCCCCCTGCCGCCGCTCGGCGAGAACGAGTGGCCCGAGGCCGTCGAGGTCGTCATCATGGGCGGCGGGCCGGTCGGCCTGAGCTGTGCGATCCTGCTCGCCCAGCGCGGCGTCGACGTGCTGCTCGTCGAGCGGCGCGACTTCGTGTTCCGCTTCCCCCGCGCGCACCTGCTCAACCCGCGCACCATGGAGGCTTTCCACGACATGGGCGTCGCCGACGACATCTACGCCGCAACGCCCACACACGACCGCTGGCGCAAGGCGGTCTGGTACACGACCGCGACGGGACCCGGGCGCTTCGACGGACTCAAGATCGGCGAGGTCCCGGCATGGGGCGGCGGACCCGACGCCGAGCGCTATCGGGCCTCGAGCCCGCGGGCGTTCGCGAACATGCCGCAGCTGCGGCTGGATCCCCTCATCCACCGGCACGCGGTCGCCGCAGCACCCGGCCGGATCCGAGCGAAGCAGGAGGTCGTCGGCATCCGGCAGGACGCGGAGTCCGCGACCGTCGAGATCCGCGACGTGGTCTCGGACGAGGTCCGCGAGGTGCGCGCCCGCTACGTGATCGGCGCCGACGGCGGACGCGACAGTGCGGCTCTGCTCGGCGTCGAGCTGGAAGGGCCACGGGACATGCGCGAGGTCGTGAATTACCACGTCAGCCTCGACCTCTCCGCCTGGTCGGAGCCGGATGCGCTGCTCGGTCATTTCCTGCACCCGGCGGGCGGCGCGCGCCGGCGCGGCACGATCCAGGCGCTCGGCCCCACGCACTACGACCGCGACTCCGAGGAGTGGCTGGTCTCGGTCGCCGGCTGGATGGTCGAGGGAGATCCGAGCGACGAGCAGGTGCTCTTCGACTCCATCCGGCGCATGCTCGGCCTCGCCGAGGACCACGCCATCACGATGCACTCGATGACCCGGTGGACGTACAACGGACTAGTCGCGAAGCGGTTCCGCACCGGTCGCGTGTTCCTCGCGGGCGACGCGGCGCACAAGCACCCGCCGACGGGCGGCCTGGGCCTGAATAGCGGGATCCAGGACGCGCAGAACCTGTGCTGGAAGCTCGCCGCGGTGCTGGACGGCCAGGCCCCCGATGCGCTGCTGGACAGCTATCAGGCCGAGCGGCGGCCGATCGTGGCGTGGTACACCGCGCACTCGCTCGAGAACGCGAACCGGCACCCCCCGATCGCCGCAGCACTCGGTTTCAGCGAGGACGAGGCGGAGGGATTCCGCAACCTCGAGGTGTTCGTGAGCGAGACCCCCGAGGGGGAGGCGATGCGCGCCCGCGTCGAAGCCGAGGTCGCGCACAACGCGCACGACTACAGCCAGCTAGGCGTCGAGGCCGGGTTCCACTACGAGGCGGGCGCTCTGGTGCCGGACGGCACTCCGGTGCCGGGCGACCCCGCCGACCCCACCGACTTCCAGGCGACGTCGCGTCCGGGCCATCACCTGCCCCACGTCTGGCTGGCGAGCCGCACCGCGGCGGGCGGCGCCGCGGTGTCCTCGAACGACCTCGTCGAGCGTGTGGGGCTGACCCTGCTCACCTCGGAATCCGCCGCGGGCCGGTGGCAGGAGGCGATCGACCTCATCGGCGGCGCCCTGCCGGTCACCGTCGTCGCGATCGACGACGCCGACGGCGCGTGGAACGGTGCGCGGGAGATCGGCGAGGACGGCGCGCTGCTCGTGCGCCCCGACCGCAAGGTCGCGTGGCGGTCGGCAGGCATGCCGGAGGATCCGTCGATGGTGCTCGACGACGCGCTCGCGGTGATCCTGCGCGGCGGCGACGTCCCCGTCGAGGACCCGGCCGAGCCGTTCCTGAAGCGCATCCGCGCCGCCGCGAGCGTCCTCGTGCAGTGACCTCCGAGCCGCGGCGCCCGAACCGCGGCGCCCGGGGCGGACCCGATTCGGACACCGTGTCGGATCCGTCCCGGGGAGTTTCCCGCAGCCGGCCGATCCGCCCCGATCCGGCCTCTCATAGCGTCGAGACAGCGACGAAGCCCCGGCCCTCCGGACCGCAGAAGACTCAGAAGGAGCCCCCGTGATCATCGATGTCCACGGCCACATGTCCGCCCCGGACGCGTACTACGCGTGGAAGGCCTCGCTGCTCGCGGCGCGGGGCTCGCACGGCGGCAAGCCCCCGGTCATCAGCGACGACGCCCTCATCGCCTCGTACAACGCACCGCATCCGAGCTTCGGGAACATCTCGCACCTCGACCACATCGACGGTGCGGGGATCGATCTGCAGCTGCTCTCCCCGCGGCCGTTCCACGCGATGCACTCCGAGCGTCCGACGAAGATCGTCGAGTGGTTCACGGCCGAGACCAACAACCTCATCCACCGCGCGACCGAGCTCTTCCCCGGCCGCTTCCGGGGCGTCGCCGGGATCCCGCAGAGCCCCTACCTGAGCGTCGAGCAATGGCTGCCCGAGCTGCGCCGCGCCGTCACCGAGCTCGGCTTCGTCGGGGCGATGGTCAACTCCGACCCCTATGAGGGCACCGAGGTGCCGCCGGCGATGGGCGAGCGCTACTGGTACCCGCTCTACGAGGCGCTCTGCGAGCTCGACGTGCCGATGCTGCTGCACTCTGCGGGGTGCAAGTTCCCCTCGCGCGAGCCGTACAGCCTGCACTTCATCCAGGAGGAGACGGTCTCGGTCTGGAGCATGATCCAGGCGAGCGTCTTCGCCGATTTCCCGGATCTGAAGGTCGTCGTCGCGCACGGCGGCGGGGCGATCCCGTACCAGATGGGCCGGTTCCTGCCCTCGGTCGTGCGCACCGGCGTCTCCTACCTCGACAAGCTGCGCAACTTCCACTTCGACTCCTGCCTCTACACCCAGGAGAGCCTCGAGCTGCTGCTCAAGGCCGTCGGGACCGACCGCGTGCTCTTCGGATCCGAGAAGCCGGGCACCGGGTCGCAGATCGACCCGGCGACCGGGCGCTGGTTCGACGACATCCACCTGCTCATCGACGACATCGAGTGGCTCGACGACGACCGTCGCGCCGACGTGCTCGAGAACAACGCGCGCGCCCTCTTCCGTCTCTGACGGCCGCGCCCGCACTCCGAGAAAGGATCCACCATGACCGAGATCGTCGCCGGATTCGGCACCTCGCACGGCCCGCAGCTCAAGGCCGCGCCGCCCGAGGCCTGGGAGACGCGCGGCGTCGCCGACCGTCGCAGCAAGGGCCTGAAGTTCCGCGGGGGCACGTACTCGTTCGAGGAGCTCAAGGCCCTCCGCGAGGACTTCTCCGCCGAGATCACCCACGACGTCATGCAGCGCCGCTGGGACAGCTGCCAGGCGTCGATGGACTCGCTCTCCCGCTTCATCGCGGATCAGGACGTGGACGTGCTCGTCATCATCTCGAGCGACCACAAGGAGACCTACGGCGACGAGTGGCTCGCACCGTTCTCGGTGTTCTGGGGCGACGAGGTCGCCCACGTGCCGTACACGCAGGCGCAGCTGGACGAGATGGCTCCCGGCCTCGCCGAGGCCGCGATGGGGGATGTGCCCGACCGCACGGTCCTGCGCCCCACGCACCGCGCGCTCGGCAAGCACATCATCCAGTCGACCCAGGCGGATGACTTCGACACCGGCGCGACGGAGATCATCCCGGCCGGACGCTACGAGAACCACACGATCCCGCACGGCTTCGGCTTCATCTACCAGCGCTTCCTCGGCCAGGAGTCGACGATCCCGATGGTGCCGATCTTCATCAACACGTTCTGGGAGCCGAATCCGCCGAGCGCCAAGCGCTGCTACGACTTCGGACGCGCCGTCGGCCGGGCGATCCAGTCGTTCCCCGGCGACCTGAGGGTCGGCGTCGTCGCATCCGGCGGCCTCAGTCACTTCGTCATCGACGAGAAGCTCGACTCCGAGTTCATCCAGGCGATGAAGGACCACGACGCCGCGTACCTCTCGTCGGTCCCCGCGGGCGAGATGATGTCGGGCGCCTCCGAGCTGCGCAACTGGATCGCGGTCGCCGGCATCGCCGATGAGGTCGGTCTCAGCGTCACGAACGTCGACTACGAGCCGTGCTACCGCACCGAGGCCGGCACGGGCAACGCGATGGGCTTCCTCACCTGGGAGCGGACCGCCCGATGACCGATCCGATCGTCGCGGCGCTGCGCGAGCTGGACAGCTGCGCGGTGTCGGACGCGCTGGACACGCTCGGCCTCCCCGGCGCCGTCACAGCCCTCGCGCCGCGCTGGCCGTCGGCCGGCGTGACCGCGGGCCGGGTGCGCACGGTCACGGCGGCGCCCAAGGCCGCGGCAGGCCCCGCGACGCACATCGCTACGCCGCTCGTCGCCGTCGCCGAGCCCGACGACGTCGTCGTGATCGACAACCACGGCCGCATCGACGTGTCGTGCTGGGGCGGTCTGCTCGCCGAGGCCGCCGTGCGCCGCGGCGTGGCCGGCGTGATCGTCGACGGCGCGTGCCGCGACGTGCAGGAGAGCGCAGCGCTCGGCCTGCCCCTGTTCGCCCGCGCCGCCGTGCCGGTGAGCGCGCGCGGCCGGATCGTGCAGCAGGCGGCGGACGAGCGGATCCAGGTCGCGGGCGTCCCGGTCGCCTCCTACGACTACGTGATCGCCGACGTCAACGGCGTCGTGTTCGTCGCCGCCGACCAGGCCGAGCGTGTGGTGGGCCTCGCCCGCCGCATCGCGGACCGGGAGGAGCGCATGGCGGAGGCCGTGCGCGCGGGTCGGGACGTGAGCGAGGTCATGCACGACTCCCAGTTCCCCACCGTCACCGCAGAGGAGCAGAAGCCATGACGGATCCCCTCATCGAGCGCTTCCGGGAGCTCGGCACCGCGACCGTCTCGGACGCGCTCGACAAGCTGCGCCGCCCCGGAAGCCTGCTCGGCCTCGCGCCGCTCGCCGACGGCCAGCGCATGGTCGGCCGCGCCTTCACCGTCCGCTACGTCAGCGCGCAGGTGCCGGCCGGCACGGTCGGCGACTTCATCGACCAGGTCGAGCCCGGGCAGGTGGTCGTGCTCGACAACGACGCCCGCGTGGACTGCACGGTGTGGGGGGACATCCTCACCGCCGTCGCGCACCACAGGGGGATCGCCGGCACCGTGATCGAGGGGGTGTGCCGCGACACGCATCGCGCCCTGTCGATCGGCTATCCCATCTACAGCCGCGGGCGCTTCATGCGCACCGGCAAGGACCGCGTCGAGGTCGCCGAGGAGCAGGGGCCGGTCACGATCGGCGGCGTCACCGTCCGTCCGGGCGACATCCTGCTCGGCGACTCCGACGGGGTCGTCGCGATCCCGCAGGACTGCGAGACCGAGGTGCTCGAGGTCGCGGACACGATCCATGCCCGCGAGGAGTCGATCCTCGCCGCAGCGCTCGGCGGCGCGTCGATCGCCGAGGCCCGCGCGCGCTACGGCTACCACGACCTGCAGCGGGCCGAGGCGTGAGCGGCGCGTACCCGGTCGACGCCGCGGAGCTGCTCCGCCTCGGGAGCGCGACGCTGTACGAGGCCTCCGGGCAGGACTGCTTCCTCGACGCGGCGTTCCGCCCCGCCTGGGACGGCGCGGAGATCGTCGGACGCGCGGTGCCGGTGGCGGCGCAGGCGGGGGACAACCTCGCCCTGCACCACGGCCTCGAGGCGGCCGGCCCTGGCGATGTGCTCGTCGTCGACGCCGGGGGAGCGCCCTTCGGCTACTGGGGCGAGGTGATGGCGGTGGCGGCGCAGGCGCGCGGCATCGCGGGCCTCGTGATCGACGGCGGCGTGCGCGACACCGCGCAGCTGCGCGAACTCGGCTTCGCGGCGTTCAGCACCTCGATCTCGATCCGCGGCACGATCAAGCACTGGCCCGGCACGATCGGGATCCCGATCACGCTGCGCGGCCGCGTCGTGAACGCGGGCGACCTGGTGGTCGCGGACCGCGACGGCGTGGCGATCCTGCCCGCCGGGGACGTCGGGCGCATCCGCGACGCGGCGCGCGCCCGTGCCGCGAAGGAGGACGCGTACATGGCGCGCCTGCGCGCGGGGGAGCTCACCCTCGACCTCTACGACTTCCGCCGCCTCGGGGATCCGATCCGTCCGGCGGCCGACCCGAATGGAGCACGATGACCGGCACGCCGGACGCCGACGTCCTCATCATCGGAGCGGGCCCGGTCGGCCTGCTCGCCGCGCTCGACCTGTCCTCCCGCGGGGTCTCGGCGATCGTGGTCGAGACGCGCGACTTCCTCGAACCGCCGAACGTGAAGTGCAACCACGTCGCGTCCCGCACCATGGAGAGCCTGCGCCGGCTCGGGATCGCGGCCGAGGTGCGCGCGGCGGGCCTGCCCGCCGACTACCCGCAGGATGTGGCGTTCCGCACCTCCCTCACGGGGCGCGAGCTGTCCCGCATCCCGATCCCGGCGAGCGGCGAGCGGTACACCGCGACGGACGGGCCCGACACGACCTGGGCGACACCCGAGCCGCCGCACCGCATCAACCAGACGTTCCTGGAGCCGATCCTCGCCCGGCACGCGGCGGAGGCGCCCGGGGTGACGCTGCTCAACCGCACCCGGTTCCATGCCTTCGCACAGGACGAGGACGGCGTCACCGCGACGATCAGCGACCTCGACGGCGCGCACGAGCGCACCCTGCGCGCCCGCTACCTCATCGGCGCGGACGGCGGCCGTTCGGCGGTGCGCAAGCAGATCGGGGCGAAGCTCAGCGGCGATCCGGTGCTGCAGCACGTGCAGTCGACGTGCATCCGCGCTCCGCAGCTGTACGGGCTCATGTCGGCCGACGAGCCCCGCGCCTGGGGCTACTACACGTTCAACCCGCGCCGGGTGGGCCACGTCTACGCGATCGACGGCACGGGGACGTTCCTCGTGCACACCTACCTCTCGCCCCAGGAGGCGGAGGATCCGGGATCCGTCGACCGCGATGCGGCGATCCGCGCGATCCTCGGCGTCGACGAGGACTTCTCCTACGAGGTCGTCTCGAAGGAGGACTGGGTCGCGCGGCGCCTGCTCGCCGACGGCTTCCGCGACGGCCGGGTCTTCATCGCCGGCGACGCCTGCCACCTCTGGGTGCCGTTCGCCGGATTCGGCATGAACGCGGGCATCGCCGACGTGCTGAACCTCACCTGGCTGCTCGGCGCGCGAATCGCGGGCTGGGCGGACGAGCGGATCCTGGATGCGTACCAGGCCGAGCGCCGCCCGATCACGGAGCAGGTCTCGCACTTCGCGATGAGCCATCAGCAGAAGCTCGCCAAGCCTGGACTGCCTGCGGTGCTCGAGGACGACGGGCCGGAGGGGGACGAGGCACGTCGAGCGTTCGGCGCCGCCGTCCACGACCTCAACGAGCCCCAGTTCGCGGCGGCGGGACTCAACTACGGCTACAGCTACGACGCCTCGCCGATCATCCGGTACGACGACGGGACGGCGCCCGAGTACACGATGGGCTCCTACACGGCCTCGACGGTCCCCGGCTGCCGCGCCCCGCACTTCCGGCTCGCCGACGGCACCTCGCTCTACGACCTGCTCTCCGCCGGCTACACGGCGGTGTGCGCACCGGGCGTCCCGGTCGCGGTGCTCGCCGCGGCCGCCGAGCTGCGCGGGATCCCGTTCGCCGCCGTCGAGGTCGCGGAAGGGCTGCCGGCCGAGTACGACCAGCCGATCACCCTCGTCCGACAGGACCAGACCGTGGTCTGGCGCGGCGCCGCGCCGACCGCTCCGGAGGCCGCCGCGCTCTGGGAGCTGCTCCGCGGGGCCGTCTGACCCGCCTGGCGGTTGCCGCGTTTCGGCTCGCTCCGGCTACGCCGGGGCCGCTCAACGACCCCGGAACTCCTCCCGGGGTCGTTGAGCGAGGACGCCGCAGGTGACCGAGACGAAAACGCGGTCCCCCGGCGGGCGCCAGCCCGTCAGCGGCGGATGACCTTCGTCGCCGCCATCGCCTTCAACCCCTCGACGCCGAACTCCAGCCCGTAGCCCGAGGCCTTGGTGCCGCCGAAGGGGATCGACGGATCCACGCCGCCGTGCTGGTTGATCCACACCGTGCCGGCGTCGAGGCGCTGGGCGACCTCGGCAGCCGCATCGGCGTCCGGACCCCATACCGAGGCGCCGAGGCCCTGCTCCGTGCCGTTCGCGCGGCGCACCGCGTCGTCGACCTCGGTGTAGCGGACGACGGGCAGCACGGGGCCGAACTGCTCCTCGTCGACGATCGCCGTGCCGTCCTCGACGTCGGCGACGATCGTGGCGCGGTAGAAGAGCGGGCCGAGATCCGCGGCCGGCTCCCCGCCCGTGACGATCCTGCCCCCGCGCTCGCGGGCGTCGTCGACGAGGCGCGAGACGATGTCGAACTGGGCGGGGTTCTGCACCGGGCCGAGCCGGTTGCTCTTGTCGTGTCCCGAGCCCATCGGCGCGGCCTCGGCGCGCTCGGCGAGCGCGGTGACCACCTCGTCGTAGACGGAGTCGTGCACGTAGAGGCGCTTGAGCGCGGCGCACACCTGCCCGGTGTTCATGAAGGCGCCCCAGAACAGGCGATCGGCGACCGCGGCGACGTCCGTGCCGGGCAGCACGATCCCGGCGTCGTTGCCGCCGAGCTCGAGCGTGAGCCGGGCGAGGTTGTGCGCCGAGCTCTCCACGATGCGCCGGCCGGTCGGGGTGGATCCGGTGAAGACGATCTTCGCGACGTCGGGGTGCGCGGCCAGCGCCGCCCCCACCTCGCGATCGCCGGAGACGGCGGTCACGACGTCGGAGGGCAGGTGGCGCCGGAAGATCTCCGCGAGCGCGAGGACGCTCAGCGGGGTGTTCTCCGATGGCTTCATGACGACCGTGTTGCCCATGCGCAGCGCCGGCGCGATGTGCCAGACCGAGATCATGACGGGGAAGTTCCACGGGCCGATCGAGGCGACGACGCCGAGCGGGACGAAATGCAGCTCGGTGCGGGAGGCGCCCTCCTCGCGCAGCACCTGCGGCTCCAGGACCGTATCGGCGGCGGCACGCAGCCAGTGCGCGGCGCCGTGCACCTCTCCGGCGCCGTCGATCTTGCCCTGCTCGGCGGTGACGATCTCGCCGAGCTCGTCGGCGTGCGCGTCGAGGTCGTCGGCCACGAGGTGCAGCAGTCGGGAGCGCTCGGCGTGGCCGAGAGCGGCCCAGCCGGGCTGGGCGGTCCGCGCGGCGTCGATCGCCCGCTCCAGATCCGCGACGGTGCGGACCGGGGCGCGTCCGACCTCCGCGCGGGTTGCGGCGTCGAGGATCGGGCGGCCGTCGGGGTCGGAGACCGAGGTCAGCAGTGCGTTCATGGCAGCTCCCTTGCGTGCGGCGGGGTTGCGGCGGTCGGAGGACGGCCGCAATAAACTCTAATCAATATAGTCAATTGTCCGATCGCTGTCTGCGTGTCAGCGCAGGCCGGCGAGCGTCGCGACGCGCAGCGCGGTGTGCAGCTCGCGGCGCACGCCTCCGTCGGCGAGGTCGACGTCGGCGATCGCGCGGATCCGGTCGAGCCGGTAGTAGAGGGTGCTCCGGTGCACGTGGAGCTCCTGCGCCGTGCGCTGCGCATCGCAGCCGCAGTCCAGATAGGCCTCGAGCGTGTGCGCGAGGTCGGGGCCGGACTGCGCGTCGAGCAGGCGCTGCACCGCCTCGGGGAGATCGGTGAGTGCGAGCTCCGCGAGTGGCAGCTGCAGGAGCACACGGTCGAGGCCCAGGTCGGCCCAGTGCGCGACGCTGCCTCGTGCTTCGTCGACGACCGCGGCGCGCTGGGCGATGCGCGCCTCCCGGAGCGACCGCACGGCCGAGGCGAGCGGGGCGTGCGCGCCCCCGATTCCGGCGCGCAGTGCGGAGAACGCGGGCTGCGCGAGCAGGGCGGTGAGGCGATCGGCGTCGATCTCGTAGGGCACGGCGAGGACGGCCTCGCCGTCGATCACCGCCCCGACCGCCTTGAGGGTCGGGAACACCGGGATGCTCGCGACGGCACGGTCCAGCAGGAGGCGCAGGGTGGCTGCGCTCGCCACGGCGCCAGGTGCCACCGCGAGCGAGATCGCGGTGTAGTGCGGGGCGGGGGAGAGCAGGCCGCTCGTGAGCAGCTCGTCCGCGGCGCGTGCCCGCTGTTCCGCCGCCCCGCCGAACAGAGCGGAGAGCAGTCGCAGCGCCCTGTCCTCGTCCTGCCTGTTGCCGAGCGCCATCGCGGCGAGCACCACGCCCAACTGCTCACGGCCGGTGCGCAGCACCTCGTCATCGGCGACGGGCTCGTACCCTTCCGGGACTGTCGACGACACGTAGCCGACAAGGTGCCCGTCGTGCCGGATCGGTGCGACGAGTCGCGTCTGCCCGCCCTCGATCGCCGGGATCAGCACCGGGCCGTCCGCCTGCCCGACCCGGAACTCCTTGATCGACTCCCGTGCGCGGGATGAGCCGCGGTGGGCCAGGATGATCGCCAGTCGTGCATGGTCGACGTCGCCGTCGTGCACGCTGAACGCGGTGACGGCGAACTCCGCGTCGAACACGATAATCGGCCGTCCGAGCCGGTCCGCATAGGCCTGCACCTGTGCTTCGAGCGTCATCGCCCGCCTCCCTTTCCGCTGCTCTCCGGGATCTGCCGGACGCGGTTGCGAGCCTCCGAGGAAGCCGCCGACAGATGGTCGCGTTGCAGAGATCCGGGAAATAGATCTATATTCATTATATTCATTTCTTGAGAGGCGATGCGATGGCAAAGATGACAGGCGGCGACGCGCTCACCCTGGCCCTGCTCAGCGAGGGCGTCGAGACGGTCTTCGGAATCCCCGGCGTGCAGCTGGACGGACTCACCGACGGGATGTACCGCAAGCAGGACGAGATCGATCTGCTCGTCCCGCGGCACGAGCAGAGCACGACGTACATGGCGGACGGCTACCACAGGGCATCCGGGAAGCCGGGCGTCGCGATGGTGGTGCCCGGGCCCGGCGTGCTCAACGCCGGAGCGGGCATGGCGACGGCGTACGCGTGCTCCTCGCAGGTGATGCTGCTGGCCGGAACGATCCCCTCGCGTCTCGTCGGCGGCGGGCTCGGTGCGCTGCATGAGATCCCGCGTCAGACCGAGACGGTCGGGGGGCTCACGAAATGGGCGGTGCGGCCCACCCGGGCCGAGGAGATCCCCGAGCTGGTGCACGAGGGCTTCCGCCAGATGCGCACCGGACGTCCGCGCCCGGTCGCCCTCGAGCTGGGGCCGGATCTGCTGCACGCCGAGATCGACGTCGAGGTCGGCGACCCGTTCGCGGTGGAGGCGCCGGTCGCGCCCGCCGAGGACGTGACGGCGCTCCTGCGCCTGCTCGCCGAGAGCGAGCGCCCGGTCCTGCACGTCGGCGGCGGTGTGCGCGGGACGCGCGCGTTCGCGCTCATCGCGGCTCTCGCCGAGAAGTTGGACGCCCCGGTCGTCATGAGCGAGAACGGCCGCGGGGTGATCGACGCGCGCGATCCGCATGCCCTCCCCGCCTTCGCCCTCTGGGAGCTGCGCGCGACGGCCGACCTCGTGATCTCGTTCGGCAGCCGCTTCCTCACCCCGTTCGGGCAGCAGCTGAACGTCGGCGACGCGCGGATCGCGCTCGTCAACGTCGAGGCCGCGGATCTCGGATCCCCGCGACGGCCCGACCTCGCCATCCAGGCCGACGCGACCGCGGTGCTCGAGGCGCTCGTCGCCGAGGCCCCGGCGCGGGAGGGATGGGGGGACGAGCTGCGTCGCCTGCGCGCCGAGTGCGAGGAGCGGATCCGCGAGCGCGTGGCACCGCAGATGGCCTTCGTCGACGCGATCCGCGCCGCGCTGCCTGAGGACGGCGTGTACGTGAACGAGCTCACCCAGATCGGTTACGTCTCCACCTACGGCTTCCCCGTGCAGGCGCCGCACTCGTACGTGTGGCCCGGATACCAGGGCACGCTCGGCTATGCGATGCCGACCGCGCTCGGCGCGGCAGTGGGCTCGGGTGGCCGCCCGGTCGTCGCCGTCACCGGCGACGGCGGGATCGGCTGGTCGCTGCAGGAGTTCGCGACCGCCAAGCGGTACGGGATCCCGCTGGTGACCGTGCTGTTCGAGGACGGACGGTTCGGCAACGTGTGGCGCATCCAGCGCGACACCTACGGCGGGCGCTTCATCGGCTCCGACCTCGTCAACCCCGATTTCGCGCTGCTCGCGCAGGCGTTCGGGATCGACTTCGTGGACGTCGAGGACGCCGACGGCGTCCGCACCGCGATCGAGGCCGCGATCGCGGCCCGGCGTCCGGCGATCGTCCGGGTGCGGGTGGACGTGTTCCCCTCGCCCTGGTCGCTCATCCACGAGAAGCACTGATCCGCCCGGGGGCGGCGACGGCCGGTGGCGGAACGATCCCGCCCGGCCGTCGCGGCCCCCGATTCCGCGGTCCGTGGCGCCCCGCAGCGATCCGGCGGCGCTCATCGGGGGCCGACGTGCGCGAGTGCGAGCGCGGCGAGCGCTGCGGCCTGATCCGCGAGGACGCCGTCGTCGAAAAGCGCACGGGGGGAGTGGTTCATCTCCGCCTCGTCGGGATCGATGTCCTCCGGTGTGGCACCGAGGAAGAGGAACGCTCCGGGAACCTCGGCCAGGACCGCGGAGAAGTCCTCGGAGGCCATCGACGGCTCGGCGGCCGGGACCGCTCGTTCCGTGCCGAGCAGCCCGCCGATCGTCGCGAGCGCCCGCTCGGCGCACGTCTCATCGTTGACGGTGACCGGGTAGACGGTGCGGAAGGAGATCCTGGCGCGGCAGCCGTGCGCAGCCGCGATACCGTGCGCGAGATCCGGCAGTTCCCTCTCCAGCACCTCGCGGCTGCGGTCCGAGAGGATGCGGACCGTCGCTCCCAGTGAGGCCGTGTCGGGGATCGCGTTGATGATCTCGCTGCCCGCGAGCTTCGTGACCGAGAGGACGATCGGATCGAAGGTCGGGAAGCGGCGGGTCGCGAACGCGTGCAGGGCCAGGACGATCTGCGCGACCGCCGGCACCGGATCGATCGCCTGCTGCGGGCGGGACCCGTGTCCGCCGCGGCCCTCGACCACGATCTCGAGCGCGCAGGCGCCCGCCATGATCGTCCCGCCGCGGGTCGAGAACACGCCGGCAGGCCCGGGCAGGACGTGCGCGCCGTACGCCGCCTCGACGCGGGGGCCCGCGGCGTCGAGCACGCCTTCGCGGATCATCCGGAGGGCTCCGCCTCCGGCCTCCTCGCCGGGCTCGAACATGAGCACGACCGAGCCGGCCATCCGCTCCCGCCGCGCCGCCAGCAGCCGGGCCGCGCCGACGAGGCCGGCGGTGTGCAGGTCGTGCCCGCACGCGTGCATCAACCCGTCGACATCTGACGCGTAGGGGAGCCCGGTGCGCTCCTGCACTCGCAGAGCGTCCATGTCGGCGCGCAGCAGCACGGCGGGACCAGGCCGGGCGCCCCGCACGACGGCCGTGATCGAGGAGAACTCCTCCGGCCCTGTCTGCATCTCCAGGCCGAGACCGTCGAGCGCGTCGCGTACGGCGCGCTGGGTGCGGGGAAGCGCGAATCCCGCCTCGGGGTGCGCGTGCAGCGCGCGGCGCAGGCGCACCAGCTCGGGCTGGAGGGATCTGGCGTCTGCGCGCAGCGCGGCGGGATCCGTCATGGGGGCTCCTTCGTCCCGAGTCGACGATCCGTGGTCGCCGATGGCCATTGGATATGATGAATATATCCAATAGAGGGTGCGCCGAGGCGGGTCACCTCATACTCTGTACTCACGCGTGGCCGGCTCGGGGTCACCGCAGGGATCACCGGGGGAAGTCATGACGCAGATCACCAACGCCGCCGTCGCCGTGCAGGTGGCGAAGTCGCTCGAGGACGAGATCGTCTCCGGCGGCTGGAAGGCCGGGCACTTCATCGGGAGGCGGCAGGAGCTCGCGACCCGGTTCGGGGTGGCGCCCGCGACCCTCGGCGAGGCGATCCAGTTGCTGCGCTCGCGCGGCGTGGTGGACGCGAAGCCCGGCCCCGGCGGCGGCATCTTCGTCGCGTCGCGCTCGCCCTTCATGCAGCTCAGCGACCAGCTGCTGCAGCTGCGCGAGGGCAAGGCGACCGCGAGCGACTGCCTCCGCGTGCTGGACGCGCTGGACGGTCTGGTGCTGCACGATGCGATCGAGCATGCGAGCGACGACGACGTCGCCGAGATCGCGACGTTGGCCGAGCGGCTCCAGGCCGTGTGGGGCACCGAGGCGGGGCCGTCGGCGATCTGGGCGCTGCACGCGCGGATCGCCCTGATCACGCCGAACGAACTGCTGCGCAGCCTCTACACGAACCTCGTCGACTACATCATCGCGGAGCAGCTCGAAGGCGCCACGGCGCCCAGTACTCCCGAGCGGCTGCGTACGCACCTGGACTTCGCGGCGGCTGTCGCTCAGCGCGATCACGACCTTGCGCGGTCCGCGGCCGAGCGGCACCGGCATTCCTCGGTCGCGACACTGCTCTCCTGAGGGTTCGAGGGGCGGAGCGGGTTGACAGGGCGGCGCGTCTTCAATAATGTTCATATTCATTATTAACAATTGACTTCCGCCCGAGGAGGACGCATGTCGCTCGAGTTCCGAAGCGTCGTCGATGAGATGCTGCAGACCCCGAACCGTCCCGCCGGCGCGACACCGCCGCCCATCCGGCTCTCGCAGAACGAGATGCCCTGGACGCCGTCGGCGCCGATCGTCGCGGCCATGACCGTGGCGGTCGAGACGTCGCACCGCTACCCCGACTATCACCGCGCCGCGGCCCGCGCCGCGATCGGCGGGGCTCTCGGTGTCGCCGCCGACCGGGTCGCGGTGGACAACGGCTCCGGGTCTCTGCTGCACGGTCTCGCGCGGCTCGTCTGCGAGCCCGGCGTGCACGGCGTCTACCCCGCACCGTCCTTCGAGGCGTACAAGGCCGCTCTGGCGCTCGCCGGGGCCGAGACCACGGCGGTCGGTCTCGCCGACGACGGCGCGATGGACCTGGACGCGATGGCTGCGGCGATCCGTCCCGAGACACGCATCGTGTACCTCTGCAACCCCAACAACCCCACCGGCGGCCTGATCCCGGTCGAGGGCCTGCGTGCGTTCCTCGGGCAGGTGCCGGAGAACGTGATCGTCGTGCTCGACGAGGCGTACCGCGAGTTCGTCACCGACGAGCCCGTCGAGGCCACGCTGCCGCTGCTCGACGAGTTCGAGAACCTCGTGATCCTGCGCACGCTCTCGAAGTCGCACGGCCTCGCGGGCATCAGGGCCGGATACGCGGCGGCCTCGGAGCGGATCGCGGAGGCGCTGCGGCGCACTTCGGTCGGCTTCGCGCTGAACGGGATCGCCGAGGCCGCGCTCATCGCGGCCTTCAGTCCCGAGGGGATCGCGATCGCCGACGAGCGCATCGCGATCATCGTCGCGGAGCGGGCGCGCATCGTGCGGGCTCTCGACGGTGCGGGAGTCTCCGTGCTCCCGAGCCAGTCCAACTTCCTCTTCCTCCCCGGCGATGCCGGCGCCCTCGTGGCGCGCTTCGCAGAGCAGGGCGTCCTCGCCCGGCCGTTCCCGAACGCCGGCGGTGCGCGCGTCACGGTCGGCCTCCCCGCGGAGAACGACGCCGTCCTCGCGGCCCTCCTCTGACCCCCTGATCGATCCCCGGCGCGTCGCGATCGCGCGCCGGGGCTCGCCGACGGACACGATCGCGCCACCGGCGGCCCGGGTTCCGACACCGTGTCGGACCGCCCGGGAAGGACTTCGGAGCCGGGCCCGATGAGGCTCGCGCAGCGGCTTCCTACGCTGACAACACGACAGACGGAGCGGTCTGATCCCGGGTGACCGGAGGTCTCGGATCCGCTCTCGCGAACGGAAGAAGAGGGCAGTGACGGCAAGCGACTTCGAACGCGACCGGCGAGCATCGATCCGGCGCTCGCTGACCGGCGGGTTCGGGTGGACGGTGTTCCTCGCCGCCCTGACGCTCGTGTTCGTCTACCCGGTCTCGATGATCGCGATCGGCGCGTTCCGCGACGGACTTCCGTCCGACGACCTGCCCTTCACGATCGGCGGGCTGCTCGCGGCGTTCCAGGATCCCGAGACGTGGAAGACCATGGGCAACTCGCTGCTGCTCGTGGTCGTGTGCGGCACGATCTCCGTCGCCGGCGGAGGGCTCTTCGCGTGGATCGCGGCGAACACCAACGTCCCCGGTCGCCGCCTGCTGACGCCGCTCATGGCTGTCAACCTGTTCGTGCCGCCGCTGTTCCACACGCTCGGGTGGATCATGCTGGGCAACCCGCAGAACGGCCTGCTGAACCAGTTCGGCCGCATGCTCGGCATGCACGGGCCGCTCATCAACATCCAGAGCTGGGGTGGCCTGTTCCTGCTGATGTCGCTCGGCTACATGCCGTTCGCATACCTGCTCATGCTCGGCGCCTTCAAGAATCGCGACCAGTCGCTCGACGAGGCGGCCGCCATCAGCGGCGCGGGTGCCGTGCGGACCTTCTTCACCATCACGATCCCCTCGGTCGGGCCCGCGATCACCGGGGCCGCGATCCTCATCGCGGTGCTCGTGTTCCAGTCCTTCGACAGCCCGCAGCTGATCGGACGGCAGGCCAACATCTTCGTGTTCTCGACCCAGATCTTCCACTACGTCCGCGATCAGGCGCCGGCGGAGTACACGAAGGCCTTCGCGCTCTCGCTCGTGCTCATCGTGCTCGTGCTGCTGCTCTTCCTCGCGCAGCGCTGGATCCTCCGCGGGCGCAGCTTCACGACCCTCACCGGCAAGACCTCGCGCCGGGAGCCTCAGGAGCTCGGCCCCGTGCGCTGGGTGCTCTCGGCCCTCATCGTCGTCTTCCTGCTGCTGAACCTGATCCTGCCGCTGTTCGCGATGATCCTCGGCAGCCTGCAGCCGATCTTCGGCGTCATGAGCACCGGGCTCACCTTCGACAACTACGTGCAGATGCTCACGGACCCCGAGTTCAGCTCGAGTCTGGGGCTCACGGCCTGGCTCGCCGTGATCGGCGGCTTCGGCTCGATCGCGGTCGCTCTGCTCACCACCTACGTCACGGCGCGCCGCACGGGCTTCATCCGCTCGTACACGTCGTTCTCGGTGTGGATCCCGTGGGCGCTGCCGGGCATCGTCCTCGCGCTGGCGTACATGTTTGCAGTGCTCTACGTGCCCGCCTTCCGCAGCCTCTACGGCACCGCGTTCCTCATGACGCTCGTGCTCATCGTCGCCACGATCCCCGTCTCCAGCCGGATCGCCGAGGGGGCGCTCGCCCAGCTCTCGCCGGAGCTCGAAGAGGCCGGGCGCACGTCCGGCGCCGGATCCTGGCGCGTGCTGCTCACGATCGTGCTCCGACTCGTCGTCCCCAGCTTCCTGTCGGGATGGTTCCTCTCCGCGCTCTTCATCGCAGGCAACCTGTCGGTGCCGATGCTGCTCGCCCCGCCGGGACTGCAGCCGGTCTCGCTGACCGCGTTCCAGCAGTTCCTGCAGGGCAACATGTCGCAGGGCGCCGCGCTGTTCATGATCATCCTCGTCGCGGCCATGGGCGTGCTCGCGCTCGCCGCGGGGTCCATGAAACTCGCCGCGGTCCTCCGCGCCCGCGCCGGCCGCTCGGGCCACGCCCCCTCAGTCCCCCTCACCCGGATCACCCCCTGACACACCCGAGAGGAAGAATGATGACGTTCTCCCGCACCACCCTCCGCCTCGCCACGGCCACCCTGGCCATCGGCGCACTCGCCGCCCTGACCGCGTGCTCCTCCGGCACGGCCGCGGCCAAGCCCGACACTCCGATCGAGGTCCCCGGCACCAGTGCCGCGGGCAACAAGCACATGAACGACCTGTACGGCAAGGCCGTCGCCGACGGGAAGACGGACATCGTGGTCTACGGGCCCAGCGTCTCCTCCCAGAAGGCGCTGTTCAAGGCGTTCACGGACCGCTTCCCCGGCATCAAGGTCGTCCAGCAGGACCAGCCGGACGCGCAGAGCATCACCAAGATCGAGACCGAGGCGCAGAGCGGCAACCGTATCGCCGACATCTACGACGGCGGGGAGTCGCCGCAGGTCGCCGCGAAGGCAGATCTGTGCACCAAGGCCGACGTGCAGACGGCTCCGGACGGCTTCGAGATCCCGACGAACTTCGACGGCCGCCTCACCTACTACGCGATGCGCTACTTCGTGTTCGTCTACAACACCGACATGGTGAAGGAGAACGAGGCCCCGAAGAACTGGAAGGACCTGCTCGACCCGAAGTGGAAGGGCAAGATCACGGTCGGCGACCCGACCGTCCCCGGCGGCATCCGTTACATCCTCACCTCGCTCATGGTGCCGGAGAGCGCCGACAAGTGGGGCAAGCCCTACGTCGAATCGCTCGCCAAGCAGGACGTGCAGTTCGCCCAGTCCGAGCCCAACGTCCCCGCGGACGTGGCCAGCGGCCGGTTCCCGATCGGCATCGCGGTCTACCAGGGCTTCTACGAGGATGTGAAGGCCAAGGGTGGCCCGGTCGCCGCGGTCTTCCCGCTCGACGACGGCGGCAACTTCATGTCCCGCACCGGCATGTGCATCGTGAACAAGGCCCCGCACGCGGACGCCGCGCAGCTCTACATCAACTGGCTGTACTCGCCCGAAGGGCAGAAGGCGCTCGCCGAGAAGAACAAGTCGTACGGCTGGACGCCCGATGCACCCGGCCCGCAGGGCGCGCCGGCGCTGAGCAAGCTCGGACGCCTGCCGTTCTCCAACCCCGACCCGAACTTCAACCAGCCCTACTTCGACTTCATCAACGCGCAGTTCAAGAAGTAGCCGTTTCGAACCCGACGTCCCCCAGCGAGAGAGCACTGATCGGCATGACTGAGGTCCAGGTATCCGGACTGACCAAGCGCTACGGCGGCAAGACCGCCCTGCACGGATTGGATCTGACGATCGGATCCGGCGAGTTCGTCACCCTGCTCGGCCCCTCGGGCTGTGGCAAGACGACGACGCTGCGGTGCCTGGCCGGTCTCGAGCGCCCCACGGGCGGTCGGATCAGCATGGGCGATCGCATCGTCGTGGACACCGACCGGCGCACGTTCGTGCCGGCCGACAAGCGGCAGGTGGGCATGGTCTTCCAGAGCTATGCGCTCTGGCCGCACATGAGCGTGGCGGAGAACGTCGCCTACCCGCTCAAGGTCGCGAAGGTGGGGGCGGCCGAGCGCCGCACCCGCGTCGCCGACATGCTCTCCGCGGTGGGACTCGCGGACTTCGAGAAGCGTCCGGTCACCGCCCTGTCGGGCGGCCAGCAGCAGCGGGTGGCTCTCGCCCGCGCGCTGGCCGCCCGGCCGGGCATCATCTTCTACGACGAGCCGCTCTCCAACCTCGACTCCAAGCTGCGCTATCAGATGGGGCAGCAGGTGCGCTCGCTGCACAACCAGTTCGAGACGACGTCGGTCTACGTCACGCACGATCAGGAGGAGGCGATCACGCTCTCCGACCGGATCATCGTGATGAGCGAGGGTGCGATCGTGCAGGACGGCACACCGAGCGAACTGTACGACCGCCCCAACTCGGCGTATGTCGCCGACTTCATGGGCTTCCAGAACATCCTCCCCGGCACGATCCGCGCGGTGCGCGACGGCATCGCCGACGTCGAGGTCGACGGCACGTCGCTCGTCGTCGCCGGAGTCGTGACCGGCGAGGCCGCGCCGGGGGAGCGGGCCGATGTCGCCTTCCGCGCGGCGCACGCCCGGATCATGCCGGTCGACGACCTCGCGCCCGGCGCCGGACGGTTCCGCGCGGCCGTCGAGCGCAGCACCTACCTCGGCAGCGCCGTCAACCTCCTCGTCCGCGCGGACGGCCTGCCGCTGCGGGTACGGGTCGACACGGGCGAGATGGCCGCAGACGCCGTGCCCCGCCCCGGCGACGCGTACGGCTTCGCGATCAACCCCGCCCGCGCGGTCGTGATCCCGCACCGCGTATCCGCCGCGCCGTCCGAGGACGACTACCTGACCACGATGACCGATGCGATCGTCGCCGCGCACTGAGCGATCGACGCCCGAGAGGAACGCCCATGAGTGACCTGCCCACACCCCGCTCCGACGCGCCGCGGATCCGCGAGCTCGCCGAGATCGGCGGCCGCTCCGACACCCGCGACGTGCTCGCCCACGCGACGAAGCAGGCGCGAGACGACTACGACGATTACTTCATCGTCGACATCGACGCCCACGTCTCCGAAGACCACTTCTGGGGCGAGGTGCTCGACCTCATCGACAACGATGTGTGGCGGGACCTCGGCCTGAGCCAGTTCCACGGATTCGGCGGCAACAACGCGCTGCTGAACATCCAGCCGGGCATGTCGCACCAGAGCGTGGGCGGCCGCATCGGCCACCAGGGCCGCAAGGAGCCGGTGGAGGGTACGGAGGGGCACCCGTTCGTGACGGCGGCACGTCGCGGCATGGACGCCATGGGCCTCGACTATCAGGTGGTGTTCCCGAGCGCGATGCTGATGCTCGGGATGCACCCGCAGGACGAGGTCGAGGTCGTGCTCGGTCGCGCGTTCAACCGCTGGCTGACCGAGGTGATCCTGCCGCCGAATCCGCGTCTCAAGGGCATGCTCTACCTGCCGTACAACACCCCCGAGGTGTGCGAGGAGCTCGTCGAGACCTATGCGGACGATCCGGGCATCATCGGTTACACGGTGTGCTCGACCCGCAACAATCCGGTGCACTCCGACGTCTACACGCGCCTCTACAAGCTCATCGAGGACAGCGGCAAGCCGCTCGCCTTCCACTCCGGCTATCACTGGGGGGATCCGTCGTTCTCGCAGCTGAACCGGTTCCTCTCGATGCATGCGCTCTCGTTCACGCATTACAACCAGATCCATGTCACCAACTGGATCATCAACGCCATGCCGGAGCGTTTCCCGAAGCTGAAGATGGTGTGGGTCGAGAGCGGACTGGCCTGGATCCCGTTCCTCATGCAGCGGCTCGACCACGAGGTGCTCATGCGCCCCAGTGAGGCTCCGGGTCTCAAGCGCCTGCCGAGCGAGTACATGAAGGAGATGTGGTACACGACCCAGCCGATGGAACGGACCAACATGGAGCTGCTCGAGGCGACCATGAAGTCGTTCAACGCGGAGACCCAGTTGCTCTACTCGTCCGACTGGCCGCACTGGGACTGGGATGCACCGTCTACGATCACGCGCCTGCCCTTCCTCTCCGAACAGGCCAAGCGCAACATCCTCGGGCTGAACGCCGCACGAGTGTTCAACCTCCCCACCGACCGACAGAAGCCCTCCGCGGAGCGCGTGCTCCAGGAACGACCCGGGATCTCCTGACATGACTGACAACAACACCACCACCGCCCCCGAGACCGCCGAGCTGTCGACGGTCATCGCCCGCCTCGGCGAGCTCGTGCAGCACGTCGCCGCCGAGGAGCGCGGCGCCGAGGTCTCCGACGAGCAGATCGCCGATGTGCTCTACGCCGCCGCGCGGCTCTTCTCCGCCAAGACCGATCGGGTCGGCAAGATCGCGTGGCCGATCCGCGAGGACGCGCTCAACGCGACCGAGACCGTCGTGCTCGTCACGGCGTTGCTGGACGCCGCAGACGTGAACCTCTTCGACATGGCCATCTGGTACCGGAGGGCCGAATGAGCGCGCAGGTCGTGCGTCGGGACGTCGTGGTCGCGAGCCTCGCCGACCTGCAGGAGCGCGAGCGGATCGTCGTCGATGTCGACGGCACCGAGTTGGGTCTGTACTTCCACGCCGGAGAGGTGCGCGCCTGGTACAACGTGTGTCCGCATCAGGGCGGGCCGGTCTGTCAGGGCAAGATCATGCCGCGCACCGTGCAGCTCGTACAGGGCGAGGACGGACTCAAGAGCGGCGGACCGGGTTTCCACCCCACGGACCGGAACATCGTGTGCCCCTGGCACGGCTTCGAGTTCGACATCCTGACCGGCAAGCACCCGGCGGATCGCCGCGTCGGGCTCCGCCCTGTCCCCGTGCGAGTGGATGCGGATGACGTCATCGTCACCGTCTGAATGTGCAGGCCGGGCTTCAGGCCCCGTCGCCCCGTTCCCTGTGAGCGGGCGACGGGGCCGCGTCGCCCCCGGAGGGCGGAGGCGCGGTCGTAGGCTGGAGGGATGAGCGAGTATCTCGTCCGGCCCGCGCGGGCCGCCGACGTCCAGGGCATCTACGCACTGCTGGAGCCGCTCGTGGAGCGAAGGATCCTGCTCGGCAAGGACATCGCGGTGCTGTACGGCGCGGTGCAGGAGTTCGTGGTCGCCGAGGCCGACGGCCGCCTCATCGGCTGCGGAGCGCTGCACGTGATGTGGGAGGACCTCGGCGAGGTGCGCACCCTGCTCGTCGAAGAGGGATGGAAGCACCACGGCGTCGGGCGGGCGATCGTGGAGCGCCTCGAGGAGCACGCGGTCGGACTCGGCCTCAGTCGCCTGTTCTGCCTGACCTTCGAGGTGCCGTTCTTCCAGCGCCGCGGATTCGCGCCGATCGGCGAGCAGGTCGTCGATCCCGACGTCTACACCCAGCTGCTGCGCAGCGGTGACGAGGGCGTGGCCGAGTTCCTCGACCTCGCGCACGTGAAGCCGAACACGCTCGGCAACACGCGCATGCTCAAGCACCTTGTCTAACCTGGAAGCATGAGCCCTCGCCAGTCCGCCGCCGTCTATCGTCGCCGGCGGATCGTGGTCCTCGGCATCATCATCGTGTTGCTCGCGCTGCTGATCGGGCTCGTGTGGTCGCTCGTGGCGCGCGGCGGCACGGGGCCGGATCCGACGCCATCCGCCACGCGGTCGTCCACGCCCTCGCCGACGACCTCCACCCCGCCCGCGTCGCCGGATCCGAGCGCGGACGCGAGCCCGGACCCGTCCGCCACGACGCCCTCGCCGACCAGCACCGCCGATGCGGGGCCGGTGCCGTGCACGGCGGCCGAGGTGCAGGTGACGGCCGTCACCGACCACGACTCCTACTCCGCCGACCAGAATCCGCAGCTGTCGATCTCGCTGACCAACAGCAGCACCAAGGACTGCACCATGAACGTCGGCACCACCACGCAGGCGTTCACCATCACCAGCGGCAACGACACGTGGTGGCGTTCCACGGACTGCCAGCAGACGCCGAGCGACGCGATCCAGACCATCAAGGCCGGCGCGACGATCACCAGCTCCACCCCTGTCACGTGGGACCGCACGCGCTCCAGCGTGGACACCTGCGCGGCGACGGACCGGCAGCGCGCCCCCGGCGGCGGGGCCGCCTACCGGCTGACGGTATCGATCGGGGGGTTCCAGAGCACGAACCCGATGCAGTTCCTGCTCAACTGAAACTGGGCGGAAAGTGGGAATTTGTCGCCTAGGAGCATCCTTTGGGATACCATAGAGATCAAGTCTTCGAGATCTTGGCGGGTGCCATCCCCAGTGGCTTCGACAATCTCAAGCGTCCCCAGCGCATCGTCGTCCGTCGTCGAGGACTTTGAGGGCCTCTTCAATCATCTGTCCCCAAGCGATGAGCGAAGAGGTCCTCCTCTTTGTGCGGGAACTTCTAAGCTGGAACGATGGCCGTGAAGAAGTCGAAGAAGAGGGCACCCGCCGCGGCGGATTTCCGCTCCGAAGCTCTCGCGCAGGCGCTCGAGAAGCAGGACATGGCCGCGGTCGCGCTCGCGCTGCGCAACGGCAACACGGTCGTGCCTCTCATCCGGCCCGGTGCGAGGGACAACCCTCGTGACAGCGGAGAGGTGTGGACCTATCGGGATCCGTCCACGGGTGACGTCGCGCTGCTTCTGTTCAGCGACGCGAAGCACAAGCCCGCGAACCTCCCGCCCGGCGTGGGCATCTACTCGCCGGTGTGGCTGCGTTCTTTCCTCACGACCCATCGCGACGTGATCACCACGGTGTTCCTCGATATCGCCGGTCCGCACCCCATGCAGGCGCCGCCCGAGGAACTGCTGCGCGCCCTGGAGGCGTGACCGTCTATCAGGACGTGTGAACGTCCGTCAGAAGGCGGGGATCTCGTCGTCGAGACGACGCGGCGCCCGGTGCGCCTTGACGTCGCCGAGCGCCCCGCGCAGTGTCGCCGAGCGATCGTCGATCACGTGCGCATAGCCGAGCCGGGTCGCCTCCGAGCGGCGCTGCGCCGCCTGGGTGACCGGGCGCACCTCGCCGGCCAGGCTCAGTTCGCCGACCGCGGCGAGCGTGCGCGGCACGGCGTTCTCCGTGAGGGACCCTGCCACCGCGATCGCGATCGCCAGATCGGCGGCGGGCTCGACGAAGCGCACGCCGCCGACCGTCGATACGTACACGTCCTTGTCGCTGGTCCTGATGCCGGCCCGGCGCTCGAGCACCGCCAGCACCATCGCCACACGCGACGAATCGAGTCCGTTCACCACGCGACGAGGGTTCGGCGCCTGGGTCGGGATCGTGAGCGCCTGCACCTCGACCGGCATCGCACGTCGGCCCTCCAGCGCGATCGCGACACAGGTGCCCGGCTCGGGGCGCCCGCGGGAGAGGAACAGGCTCGACGGATCCGGCACTTCGGCGATCCCGGATCCGGTCATCTCGAAGCAGCCGACCTCGTCGGTCGGCCCGAACCGGTTCTTCAGCGCCCGCACGAACCGCAGCGACGTCTGCCGGTCGCCCTCGAAGTGGCAGACGACGTCGACGAGGTGCTCGAGCACACGGGGACCGGCGACCGATCCGTCCTTCGTGACGTGCCCGACGATCACGATCGGGAGGTCTCGCTCCTTCGCCACCCGGATGAGCGCCGACGCCACCTCGCGCACCTGGGCGGGCTGACCCGCGGCCCCGTCGGACAGGGCGGAGGCGACGGTCTGCACCGAGTCGACGATGACGAGCTCGGGGGAGACCTCGTCGATGTGACCGAGGATCGTGCCGAGGTCGGTCTCGGCCGCCAGGTAGAGCTCGTCATGCAGCGCGCCGGTGCGCTCGGCGCGCAGGCGCACCTGTGCGGTGGACTCCTCGCCGCTCGCGTAGAGCACCCGCCGGCCGGCGCGGGCGGCCGCGGCGGCCACCTCGAGCAGCAGCGTGGACTTGCCGACCCCGGGTTCACCACTCAGCAGGATCGCCGCCCCGGGCACGATGCCGCCGCCGAGCACGCGGTCGAACTCGGCGACCCCGCTCGAGCGTGGCGGCGACTCCTGCGACGTGAGCGACGTGATGGGGCGCGCCCGCCGGCCCGCCACGGGGGCCGTGGCCTCGACCCGGCGCACGATGCCGGTCTGCGTTGCTTGCTCGGTCACCGTGCCCCACTGCTGGCATTCGCCGCACCGACCCACCCACTTCGCGGTCGTCCATCCGCACTCGGTGCAGACGTACGCGGGTGCGGTGGGTTTCCTGGTGGCCATGCAGCAAGGCTAGCCGGGGGTGCGGACAGCCGGGGCTGAGGAGAGGGAGGGGCGGCGTAGGGCAGGGGGCGACGAGGGATGCCGACATCCCGAAGCCGCTTCGGTGGTCTCGTATGGCCCGTAGCGGGGCGTGGAAGGGGCGCTTGGCGACCAGCGAGCGGAAGGTGGGCCAGGTGGCTTCGTGTGGCACTTTCGTTCGGTGGTCTCGTATGGCCCGTTGCGGGGCGCGGAAGGGGCGCTTGGCGACCAGCGAGCGGAAGGTGGGTCGTCGTGCACCGGTACCCTCGGGAGCATGGACGCGAGGAGCAGGCGATGAGTCACGGTTCTCCCCCCGGCGGCAGCCACGGCAGCACGTTCCGCACGGTCGAGGAGCAGCAGGAACGGGTGCTCACTGCCGTGCGTCCCCGCGCTGCCGAGACGATCCCCATCGACCGGGCGGGCGGGTCGACGCTCGCGGTCGACGCCGTCGCGGTGAACCCGGTGCCGGTGTTCGACAACTCCGCGATGGATGGCTTCGCGGTGCGTTTCGCCGATGTCGCGGGCGCCTCGGAGGGCGCACCGGTGACCCTGCAGGTGACGGCGGATCTGCCCGCCGGAAGCCCGGAGGATCCGCCCCTCGCCCCGGGCTGCGCCGTGCGGATCATGACCGGATCCGCGCTGCCCACCGAGGCTGACACGATCGTGCCCTTCGAGGACACCGCCGGCGGGCTCGCAGATTCGCTGCGGACCGCCGTCGTGCAGCACGCCCCGCGCGCAGCGGGCGCGCACGTGCGCCGAGCCGGGAGCGACGCCGCGGCCGGAGCGGTCGTGCTGCCCGCCGGCGCGCTGCTCGGTCCGCGGCAGCTGTCCGCGCTCGCCTCGGTCGGCATCGCCGAGGTGCAGGTCGCGCCGCGCCCGCGCGTGGCCGTGGTGTCGACCGGATCCGAGCTGGTCGCGCCCGGTGCTCCGCTGCGTCGCGGGCAGATCCCCGAGTCCAACGGCGTGCTTCTGGCCGGGCTCGCGGCCGAGGCCGGTGCCGAGATCGTGCTGCGCGAGGTGGTCGGCGACGACGGCGACGGTCCCGCCGAGGCGGCCGCCCGGGCCGCTGCGCTCGGCGCGGACGTCGTCATCTTCTCCGGAGGGGTGAGCGCCGGAGCGTACGAGGCCGTGCGACTGAGCATGGGCGAGGCGATGGAGTTCGTGGCTGTGGCGATGCAGCCGGGCAAGCCGCAGGCGTTCGGAGTGACCGCGGAGGGCATGCTGCTGTTCGGGCTGCCGGGCAACCCCGTCAGTGCGGCGGTGTCGTTCGAGACGTTCGTGCGCCCGGCGCTGCTGCGACTGCAGGGCCGCGCCGAGGTCCTCCGTCCGGTGCGGCGCATCCCGGCCGGTGCGGCCTGGCGCACGCCACCGGACCGCCGGCAGTACCTGCCCGCAGTGATCGTGGACGGAACGGTCCTGCCCGCGACGCGCGGGGGATCCGGCTCGCATCTCACGGTCGGGCTCGCCGGGGCGAGGGCCTACGCCGTGGTGCCGGCCGACGTGTCGGAGGTGGAGATCGGCGATCTCGTCGACGTGCTGGAGCTGGACTGAGCCTCATGCCGGCACCCGATTCCGCGTCGACGCCGATCGGCGCGGTCGTGCTCGTGGGTGGTCGCGCCCGGCGGATGGGCGGCGCGGCCAAGCATCTGCTCGAGCTCGGCGCCTCCACGCCGTGGGATCGCACGCTCTACGCGCTCGCGACGCACGGGGTGTCCCCGGTCGTCGCGGTCGGTCCGGCGCCCGCTGACAGGGGAGCGCGAGCGGGCGCAGCACCCGGGCGCGCCGTGACCTGGGTGCGCGAGGATCCGCCGTTCGGAGGCCCGGTCGCGGCGCTCGCCGCGGCCCTGTCCCGCCCCGAGCTCGACGACGCGGAGGAGTTCCTGCTCCTGGCCGGAGATCTCGCTCACCCCGAGGCCGTCATCGCGCGCCTGGCCGAGAGGGAGCCGACCCGTCTCGATGGCTCGCCCGACGCCCTCGTGTTCCGGGCAGGCGGCCACCCCCAATGGCTCGCCGGACGCTACAGCGCCGCCGCGGTGCGCGCGGCTCTGGCCGGGTTCGGCGAGGTCGACGGCGCCTCCTGCCGCGCCCTGCTCGGCGGTCTTCCGATCCGGTGGGTCGCGGACGAGGATGGGATCACGGCCGACATCGACACCCCGGACGACCTCGAACGCGCTCGCGCCGACGCCGCCGGATCCGCCGCACGATCAGAGGAGCCCCGATGACCCCGAACGACCGCACCCTGCCCCCGGAGGCGCTCGACGAGTGGGCGGCCGAGCTGCGCGAACGGTTCGGCCTCGCCGAGGACGACCTGCCGATCGCGCTGATCCTCGACCTCGCCCGTGACGTCGCGAACGGCGTCGCCCGCCCCGCTGCGCCGTTCAGCGCCTTCGTCGCCGGTCTCGTGGCGGGTCGTGCGGGGGGGAGCCCCGGCGATGTGCGCGCGGTGGTCGCCGCGATCTCCGAACTCGCCCTCGCTCACCGCTCCGCCCCGGAGGCTTGACGCGGAGAGTCCGACCCGGGACCCTCGGACGGATCCGTGATCCGCATGGTCGTGATCCGAACCTCCTATCGCGCGCAGCATTATTCACGGCCGAAGTCCCCGTCCGCGGCCGTGCGCGATGCGAGTATGGAGCCATGGCCAGCGCCGGGCCCGTCTGCGGGCCGATCTCCAGCTATTCGCGGGTGCGGATCCTGCATCTCGTGCAGGCGCGTCCGCGCCGCACGATCGGCGAGCTGTGCGAGGCCACCGCATTGCACCCGAACACCGTGCGCGAGCACCTGCAGCGGCTGATCGAGGGCGGGTACGTCGTGCCGACCACCGAGCACCGCACGACCCGTGGTCGCCCGCGCGTGCTGTACAGCGCCGCCACGGGCGCGCCCGAGGCATCGAGCCCGGTCGCCAAGCAGAAAGCCGACGACGCCGCCCGGCGCGGAGACCTGCTGCGCCGTGTGCTGCGGACGGACCCCTCCGGACTGGGCCGTCGCGCCACCTACCAGCTCGACGCGCTCGTCGAGCACCTCGAGGAGAGCGGCTTCGAGCCCGTCATCGACGAAGACCGGCTCACCGTCGAGCTCACCCCGTGCCCGCACGCCGCCGCGCGGCCGGAGCACCGCCCGGTGCTGTGCCAGGTGCATCTCGGCCTCATGCAGGGCGTGCTCGCCCAGGCCGGCGGCCCGCTCACGGCGCGCTGCGTGCGCTCGGCGGCGCGGCCGGAGGAGTGCACGGTCGAGCTGGATCGCACGGACGGCGCCGCCTCCGCGGTCGAGGAGCGCATCGGATCCGCGGGAGGATCCGGATCCCCACACGGAACAGGATCCCTCGCCGGATCCGCGAACGCAGGAGGCCTCGCGCATGGATTGGCTTGATCCGCTCGTCCTGTCCCGCTGGCAGTTCGGGCTGACGACCGTCTACCACTACTTGTTCGTGCCGCTCACGATCGGCATGGCCACCGTCACCGCGATCTTCCAGACCGCATGGGTGCGCACCGGCAAGATCGAGTACCTGCATCTGACGCGGTTCTTCTCGAAGATCTTCCTCATCAACTTCGCCATGGGCGTGGTGACCGGCATCGTGCAGGAGTTCCAGTTCGGCATGAACTGGTCGGACTACTCCCGCTTCGTCGGCGACGTGTTCGGCGCCCCGCTGGCGTTCGAGGGGCTGCTCGCGTTCTTCCTCGAGGCGACCTTCATCGGCCTGTGGATCTTCGGCTGGGACAAGCTGCCGAAGAAGGTGCACCTCGCCACCATCTGGGGCGTCGCGATCGGCACGATCCTCTCGGCGTACTTCATCATCGCCGCGAACGCGTTCATGCAGAACCCGGTCGGCTACACGTACAACGCGGCGACCAACCGCGCCGAGCTCACCGACTTCGTGGCGCTGCTGACCAACAAGGTCGCGCTCGCCGCGTTCCCGCACACGATCTTCGGCGCGTTCATGCTCGCGGCCGGCGTCGTGATCTCGGTCTCGGCCTGGCACCTCTCCCGTGGCCAGCACGTCGTGACGATGCGGAAGTCCCTGAAGTTCGGCTTGTGGGCGATCCTCGTCGCGACCGCCGGCGTCGTGCTCTCCGGCGACCAGCTGGGCCTCGCGATGTACTCCACGCAGCCGATGAAGATGGCGGCCGCCGAGGCGACGTTCAACACGGTGTGCGGCAAGGACGCGGCGTTCAGCCTGTTCACGCTCGGCACGCCGGACGGCAAGACCGACCTGTTCTCGATCCGCGTGCCGTATCTGCTGTCGCTGCTGTCCAACCACACCCTGGACGGCTGCGTGCACGGCATCAACGACCTGAACGCGGAGTACGCGCAGAAGTTCGCGTCCACGGGGCTCACCGAGTTCAACCCGGTGCTGTGGGTCACCTACTGGGCGTTCCGCTGGATGATCGGGCTGGGGATGGCCCACGCGCTGGTCGCGGTGGCCGGCCTCTGGTTCACCCGAAAGAACGCCAAGCGCGAGCCCGCGCAGTGGATGTGGAAGATCGCGATCTACTCCTTCCCGCTGTCCCTGGGCGCGAACATCGTCGGCTGGGTGTTCACGGAGATGGGCAGGCAGCCCTGGATCGTGTTCAGCCTGATGACGACGAAGAACGGGGTCTCGCCCGGAGTGAGCGGGGTCGAGGTGCTCATCTCGCTCATCTCCTTCACCGCCATCTATGCCGCCCTCGCGGTCGTCGAGGTCGGGCTCATCGTCCGCGCCGCCAAGAAGGGGCCCGACACCACCGAGAAGCACGACGAGGACGCCCCCGTCCCGTCGGTCGTGTACTGAGGAAGGACACGGACATGGATCTCGCAACGCTCTGGTTCTGGATCGTCGCCCTCTTCTTCGTGGGCTACTTCGTGCTCGACGGCTTCGACTTCGGCGTCGGGATGTCGCTGCCCTTTCTCGGCAAGGACGACGTCTCGCGGCGCCAGGTCATCAACACGATCGGCCCGGTCTGGGACCTCAACGAGACCTGGGTGATCGTGGCGGGCGCCTGCCTGTTCGCGTCGTTCCCCGAGTGGTACGCCTCGCTGTTCAGCGGCTTCTACCTGCCGCTGCTGGTGATCCTGCTCGCCCTCATCCTGCGCGGCGTCTCGTTCGAGTACCGGCACCAGCGGGACGATCCGCGCTGGAAGCGCCGCTTCGACACCATGATCGTGATCGGATCCGCCGTTCCCGCGCTGCTGTGGGGCGTCGCGTTCGGCAACATCGTGCAGGGCGTGGCGCTGGATGAGAAGCACGTCTTCCGCGGATCGGTGTTCGACCTGCTGAACCCGTACGGGCTGCTCGTGGGCGTCACCACGCTGCTGCTGTTCTTCCTGCACGGACTGTACTTCGTGGCGCTCAAGACCGACGGCGTCGTGCACGAGCGGGCCCGCCGCGTGGCGCGTCTCGCCGCGCTGCCGACGATCCTCGCGGCGGCCGGGACCGTGGCGTGGACGATCGTGATCGCCGCCGGACGACCGTCTCTGCTCTGGGCCGTGATCGCGCTCGGCGCCGTGGCCGCGGTGTTCCTCATCGTGTCGGTGGTCTTCTCGCTGCGCGGCCGCGACGGCTGGGCGTTCGCCGCCGGGGTCGTCACGATCCTCACGGCCGTGCTCATGCTGTTCTCCGCGCTGTTCCCGAACGTGCTGCCCTCCACGATCGACCCGGCGAACTCGCTCACGATCGAGAACGCGTCCAGCACGCCGTACACGCTGCAGATCATGAGCTGGACGGCCCTCGTGGCGATGCCGCTCGTGCTCGCCTACCAGGCGTGGACGTACTGGGTGTTCCGCAAGCGCGTGCGCCGGTCGACGATCGAGGCCGTTCCCGCGCACGCATGACCGGGTCGGATCGCCTTCCGGGCCGGCTGGCCTGCGACGGATGCACGACTCCGCCACGGATGCGCGACGGATTCGCGGATCCGGTCGTGCAGGCGTCGCGAGGTCGTGCAGGCGTCGCAGCTGCCAGCGGATGGCCGCGTGTGCGGGGTGTGCGGGGTGTGCGGGGTGTGCGGGGTGTGCGGGGTGTGCGGGGTGTGCGGGGTGTGCGGGGTGTGCGGGGTGTGCGGGGTGGACGGGGAGGGCGGCCAAGCAACGCGTGCACGATCCGGAGACGGAGGCACGATCGAATCACCGGATCCGATCCTGCAGGCGTCGCAAGGTCGTGCAAGCGTCGCAGCTACCGGCGGATGGCCGCGTCGAGGCAGAACCGGTGGGAGAGCCGATGAAGCCGATCGATCCGCGACTGCTGCGGTGGGCGCCCGCCGCGCGCACCTATCTCGCGGTCTCCGCGGGCATCGCCCTGGTGCAGACCGCGGTCACGATCGCCTTCGCGGGCCTGCTGGCGGCGGGCATCACGGACGTGGCCTCCGGCCGCTCGCCGCTCGGTCACGTGCCGTTGCTCGCGCTCGTGGTTCTGGTGCGCGCCGCGCTGCTCTGGGTGTCGGAGGCGTGGGGCGCCCGCGCGGCCGCGCAGGCCGGGCGCGAACTGCGCACGGCGCTGCTCGACGCGATCTCCCGCCGCGGCCCCGCGTGGCTCGGCTCGCGCAACCGCGCTGCGCTCGCCGTGACGGCGGGGCACGGACTCGACGCGCTGGATCCGTACTTCTCCCGCTACATCCCGCAGCTCGTGCTGACGGCGATCGCGACGCCGATCATCGTCGCCGTGATGTGGTGGCAGGACTGGCCGAGCGGGCTCGCGGCCCTCGTCACGCTGCCGCTCATCCCGCTGTTCCTCATCCTCATCGGCATCGCGACGCGCAGCGTGCAGCGCAAGCAGCTGCAGGTGCTGCACACGCTCGCGGCGCGCTTCGCCGACACGGTGCAGGGCCTCGCCACGCTGCGGGTGTTCGGACGCGAGCGCCGCGCGGCCACCCGGATGCGGGAGACCGCCGAGCAGTACCGCCGCGAGACCATGCGGGTGCTGCGGTACTCGTTCCTCTCCGGCTTCGCGCTCGAGCTGCTCTCGTCGTTGGCGGTGGCGATCATCGCCGTGTCGGTGGGACTGCGCCTGCTGGGCGGCGAGCTGAGCCTCGGCGTCGGGCTCTTCGTGCTGCTGCTGGCGCCCGAAGCCTTCCTGCCGCTGCGTCAGGTGGGGGTGCAGTTCCACGCCGCGGCCGAGGGCGTCGCCGCGACCGAGGACGTCTTCGAGGTGCTCGAAGCGGATCCCTCCACTGTTCGAAGCGCGCACTTTGCTGCTGATGGGCCCGGAATCCAGCAATTCGCGCGCTTCGAAACAGGAGGGGCGGTCCGGCTGGTCGTCGACGGGGTCGCCGTGCGGCACGGATCGCTGCGCCTTCCAGAGGTCACCTTCACGGCCGAGCCCGGCACTGTCACGCTCCTCGAGGGGCGGAGCGGATCCGGCAAGTCGAGTCTGCTCGCGGCTCTGCGCGGCGGGGCGACGTACGACGGCGCCATCCGCGTCGGGGGTGCGGCGGTGCGTCACGGCGCAGGCGAGGTCGCGGGCGGGGATGCAGCGGATCCGGATCCGGCCGCCTGGCTCGCGTGGGCCGGTCAGCGCCCCGGGCTCATCCGCGGCACGATCGCCGCGAACGTCGCGCTCGGCGACCCTGCCCCCGATCTCGCCCGCGTGCGGAGCGCGCTCGCCGCCGCGGCCGCGGCCGAACTGGATCCGGATCAGGTGCTCGGTGTGCAGGGCGCCGGCCTCTCCGGCGGTCAGGCGCAGCGCGTCGCCGTGGCCCGCGCCCTGTACCGGCTCGGATCCGGTGCGCGTGTGCTCGCCCTCGATGAGCCGTCGAGTGCCCTCGACGCCGTGACCGAGCATCGGCTGTGGCACGCGGTGCGCCGCGCGGCGGATGACGGGGCGACGGTGCTGCTGGTCTCGCACCGGGAGTCGGCCCGTGCGATCGCCGACCAGATCGTGCGGATCGGAGACGACCCGGTCGTCGCTCCCGTCGCCGCGGTCTCGATCGATCCGGCAGATGCGACCGTCGCCGGTACGGCGGGTGCCCGCTCGAACCCTGCGGACGCCTCATCGACGACAGCGGCGTCGGATCCGGATCCGATCCCGGATCTCCCGGACACGGTCGGCGGGATCCTGCGCCTCGCGATGCCCCGGACGCGACGGTTCCTGCCCGCGCTCCTCGCCGGGATCGTCTCGGCGGCGGCCGCGGTCGGCCTGCTGCTGGTGAGCGGATGGCTCATCGTCACCGCGTCGCTCGTCGACAACCTCGTGCCGCTCTCCGTCGCGATCGTCGGCGTGCGCTTCTTCGCCGTCACCCGGGCCGTCACGCGGTATCTCGAGCGCCTCATCGGCCACGATGCCGCGCTCGGCCGCCTCGCGGATCTGCGGGCGGCGGTCGTGCGCCGGCTCACCCCGCTGGCGCCGGCGGGACTGGGGTCCACGGACCGCGGCTCGGTGCTCGCCGCCCTCGTCGACGACGTGGAGAACCTGCAGAATCTGCCTCTGCGCGTGGTGCAGCCGCTGCTGACCGGCGGGGTCGTGGCCCTCGTCTCGATCGGAGTCCTCGCCGTCATCGCTCCCGCCGCAGCTCTTGCGCTCGCGGTCTGCCTGGTGATCGCCGTCCTCGGCGCGGTCGTGCTCGGCGGCATCGTCGGCGGCCGGGCCGAGCGCGCCCTCAGTCGCGACCGGGCGGAGCTCGCCGGCGCCCTCGTCGACGAGCTCACCGCCCTCGACGTGCTCCAGGCCTACGGTGCGGAGCGCGTCGCCCGCGAACGGATCGGGGCTGCGGACGACGCGCTGCGGCGCACGGCCACCCGCGCCGCTGTGGCGCAGGCGCTGTCCTCGGCGCTCGTGTCGATCGCGGCCGGTTTCGCGTCGATCTGGGCGCTCGCCGTCGCCGCGCCCGGGCAGGCCGGAGGCGCCGTCGATGCGCCCTGGTTCGCGGTTGCGGTGCTGCTGCCCATGGCGGTGTTCGACGTGTTCTCGGCCGTGCCGCAGGCCGCCTCGGCGTGGCGCGGCGTGCGCGCCGGTGCGGAGCGGATCCACGCCCTCCTGCCCTCCGCGCTGCCGGCCGAGGTGCGCGGCGACGAGGGCGAGGGATGCATCGAGGACGGCGCGCTGCGCCTCCGCGGCGTGACCGCGTCGTGGCCGGGCGCCCGCACCCCCTCGCTGCACGACCTCGACCTGGACGTCGCGCCGGGGGAGCGGGTCCTCGTCACCGGATCCAGCGGCGCGGGCAAGACCACGCTCGCCGCCGTCCTCGTCGGGTTCCTGCGCTTCGACGGCTCCTACCGCATCGGCGACAGCGATGCGGGCGGTGCGCCGGGACCCGAGCTGCGTCGCCATGTCGGGCTGTGCGAGCAGGATCCGATGCTGTTCGACGAGGACATCCGGCAGAACCTGCTCTTCGCCCGCGAGACCGCGACCGATGACGAGCTGATCGCCGTGCTCGACCGGGTGGGGCTCGGACCCTGGGTGCGGGAGCGAGGCGGGCTCGACGCGCGGGTCGGGGAGCGCGGTGCCCTGGTCTCGGGCGGTCAGGCCCAGCGCATCGCGCTCGCTCGCGCGATCCTGCGCGACTTCCGGGTGCTCGTGCTGGACGAGCCGACGGCGGGGGTGGATCCCGAGGCGTCCGACGCGCTGCTGCGCGATCTGCTGGGCGCGGCCGGATCCCAGACCGTCGTGCTCGTCTCGCACGTGGAACCCCCGGCCGGCACGATCGATCGCACGGTCCGGCTCGACGCGGGGCGGATCCTGCCCGTCGGCTGACGCCGCCCCACGTCCTCACCGTGAGCGTGAGCTCAGGCGGCGATCCCCGGGACCTCGTCGAGACGGCGATAGACCGGGATCCCGCGCCCCTCGGCGATCGCGACGTCCTGGTCTGCTCCGCGGGATTCGCCGGGCAGGCGCAGCACCGCATCGCAGTGCTGCAGCAGCCGCTCCGCGGTCGGGTACATCACCTCGGTGGCGAGCGGGTCGCCGGGGCCGGTCGCGCCGGCGCTGGACAGCACGGGCAGTGCGACCCATTCGCCGATCATCGGGATGTGCCCGGCGCGGAAGATCGGCCATGCCGCCTCCTCGAGCCGGGTGAGGTTCTGCGCCATGAGGGCGGGGTCGCCGCCGGTTCCCGACGCGTAGGGGCCGGCGATGAGGATCATGAGTGGCTTGGTCATGTCGGGTACAATACAGCAGAAACGTGCACAAACATGAAGGAGTCGGAATGCTGGCTGCGGCGCGCAAGGAGATGCTGCTCGAGCGACTGCATCGCGACGGCAGGCTCGTGGCGAAGGACGTCGCCGCCGAACTGGGGCTGTCCGAGGACAGCATCCGTCGGGATCTGCGCGAGCTCGATGCCGCGGGCCTCGCGGTGCGCGTCTACGGCGGCGCGCTTCCGGCATCACCCGCCGTGGTGGACTACGGGCGGCGGGCTGCCGTGGCCCCCGACAGCAAAGCCCGTGTCGCGGCCGCCGCCGCGGCCCTCATCGAGCCGGGGGCGACGGTGATCCTCGACGGGGGCACCACGACCCTGGCGATGGTCGCCGAGATCCCGACCTCGCTGCCGTGCACGATCATCACGCACAGCCCCACGATCGCCGCCGCGCTGCTCGACCATGCCGCCGACGTGTTCCTCATCGGCGGGCAGCTGTTCAAGCATTCGGCGGTGGCATGCGGGGCGGCGGCCGTCGAGGCGGCGCAGCGGATCAGCGCAGACCTCTTCTTCCTCGGCGTCACCGGTGTGCATCCCACGGCCGGGCTGACCACCGGCGATCCGGAGGAGGCGGCGATGAAGCGTGCTCTCGCTTCGCGGGCCGCGGAGACCTATGTGCTCGCGAGCGAGGAGAAGGTCGGCACGGCGTCGCGCTACACCGTGCTGGCGCTGGACGAGGTGGCCGGCGTCGTCACCGACGCGGATCCGGCTGATCCGACCCTCCGGGAGCTCGAGGCGTCCGGGATCCGCCTCGTCGCGGCCGGCTGACCCGACCGCAGGACCTCCCTGGCGCGATCAGGGCCAGAGCGGCTCGGTGGGCTCCAGCACCTCGCCCAGCACCTCGAACGCCCGGCGGCGCTCCTCGATACGGCGATGCAGCTCGTGCTGTGCGGCGTCGACGACGGCCGGATCCAGCGGCACCGACGTCACGTCGGAGTGCGCGTGCCCGGCGGCGAGGTGCGCGTCGAGCTCAGGGCCCGAGGTCCATGACGTGATGAGCGCATACCGCGGCGCGGTGCCGCGATGCCAGACGGCGTGCCAGAAGCGCTGGGTGTCGACCACGATCCGAGAGCCCGCCGGCAGCGGAAGGCGCATCTCCGTGGCCGGGTCGAACCGATCCTCGCGGAGGATCAGCAGCGAGTCCGGGTCGTCGGTGAGGTTGTAGAACCCGCGCACCACCCAGCCGGTGCCATCGGGGTTGAGGCGGTTGTTGTCGTCCTGATGCAGGTTGTAGATCGCGTCGGCGTAGCTGTTCGGCTGCAGCTCGACCACGCGGCAGCGCCCGATGTTCGCGCCGGCCTCCTGCGCGCGCCGCATCAGCGTCGGCGCGAGCGCGGTCTGCGCCGTCACCCAGACGCCGTCCTTGTCGGTGCGCGGCGGGGTGTGGTTCCAGAAGCCGTTGCAGTCCGCCTCGCCGGAGTAGCTCGTGAGCGGCGCGAACCGGGTGACGCCGGAGGAGCGCCACGGCACGTATGCGAGATCGAGCCATTCGGCGGGATCGGCCGCCTGGTCGTGCGGATCCAGCACCGCGTATCCGGTCTTCTCGAGCGCGGGCGAGTGGATGTGCGACATGACGGCGTCCTCCGATCCGGGTTCCGGGGTCTTCTTAGGGCATCCTAACTCTCGCTGTGCGGCCGTGTGCGGAGCGCAACCGTGCAAAACCGACAGCGATGACCGCCCTACGCTTTCAGTCATGACGAACCCTCGCGGAGCGCTGCTGGTCGGCAGCGTCAACTACGACGATGCCGAGACCACCATGCGCACCGCGGCCGAGATCCTCGGGCCGCGGTTGCGCCGCATCCCGGACGGCGAGGTCGGGACCCGGTTCCACTGGATCATGTTCCAGCCCGACGTGCTGGGTCAGGCGGAGGGGATCGAACGCGTGGGCGCCGAGCGGATCCCCTTCGGGGCGGGGCTCGACGCCCGGCCGCTGCGGATCGGCGACGGTGTCGACGCGGCCGGGATCGCGCTGCCGCCACTCGGCTATGCAGCCGCGGCGCTCGCCTCCTATGAGGTCTTCCGTCGCCTGCGCGAGGAGGGGGCGATCGCCGACGGCATCCGCTTCCAGGTGTCGCTGCCCACACCGCTCGCCGTCATCTCCTCGTTCTTCGCCGGCGAGGACCGGGCGGCGATCGAGCCCGTCTACACGGCGGCGATCCTGCGGGAGCTCGCGGACATCCTCGCCGCGATCCCGCACGGCGACCTCGCGATCCAGTGGGATGTGGCCAGCGAGTTGGGCATCATCGAACGCGCGGCCGGATACGGGAAGGTCATGGAGGCGTGGTGGGCGGGTGACCCGTTCGACGGGCTCGTGGCGCGGCTGTCGGCGCTCATCGACGCGGTGCCGGCGGACGTCGAGGTCGGGGTGCACCTCTGCTACGGCGATGCTGCCGAGAAGCACTTCTTCGAGCCCGCCGACGCGGCGAACCTGGTCCGCTACGCGAACGCCGTCGCGGCGGCTGCCGCCCGCCCGCTCACCTGGTTGCACCTGCCGGTGCCGATCGAGCACGACGACGACGCCTACTTCGCTCCGCTCGACGCGCTCGCCGTGGGCGAGGGCACCGAGCTGTACCTCGGTCTCGTGCACCGCGAGGACGGTGCCGAAGGCGCCAGGCGCCGCATCGCAGCGGCCGCCGCGCACGCCGCCTCGTTCGGCGTCGCGACCGAGTGCGGCATCGGGCGCGCCCCGGCCGGATCCACCGAGGGCATTCTGCGCACGCACGCCGAGGTCGCCGCGGCCTGGTGATCCGATGCGGCGCGCACCAGCGCGACCGTGTCGACGACACGCGATCTTGTCGAGTGCACGACATCTCATCGAGCGCACGGGAATTCTGCGTCGATGAGCCGTGCACTCGACGGGATCCGGTGCGTTCGGCGACGCGCCCGGCCGGATCCCCTCGATTCGCGCTCGATCCCGCCGTCGCGTATGCTTTTCCGCGGTGACGTGTCCGAGCGGCCGAAGGTGCAACTCTCGAAAAGTTGTGTAGGGTAACCCCCTACCGTGGGTTCAAATCCCACCGTCACCGCCACATTGAAAGCCCCGCGATCCCTTGGAACATTGGGATTGCGGGGCTTTCGTCATGTCTGGAGAATGTCCCGTGCTAACAGGGTGCTAACACCGGATCCAGCGCGCGCCTTGTCGAGAGCCATCGCCACGGCGTCTAGGTCGTCGTCGAACAGCTCGCCATAGACGTCTAGAGTCATCGCGGCCGAAGCGTGCCCGAGCATCCGTTGCACAGCTTTCACGTTCGCGCCCGAGCTGATCGCCAGAGAGGCGGCGGTATGTCGCAGGTCGTGCGGCGTCACCCTCGGGAAGATCTCGCCAGGCTCCTCGCCGTGCTCTTCTGCATCTATGGCCGCCTTCTCGTCGGCTTCCTGCAGTCGTTTCACAGCGGCGGCGAACCAGCCATCGCGACTGTTCGGCAGCCGCATGTGCAGCCGCCCGTCGCCCCACAGCAGCTCGCCGGCCCGCTTGCCCTTGATCGCTTCGCCGATCGCGTTCTCGAGGAACGGTGGGAACGGCACCGAGCGCGACTCGTGAGTCTTCGGCGTGCCGACTTCAATCACGGTTCCGACCATGACAGCGTTCTCTTCGACCTTCACCCGGCGCCGCTTCATGTCGACGTGCTGTACCCGCAGCCCGGTCGCCTCGCCCCAGCGCAGGCCCGTGTATGCGAGAAACAGCACAAGATCCGGATGGGACGATTCGACGGCCAGCCGGTCGACCATCTCATGCGTGAGATAGATCTTCGCCTTCCGCCCTTTGCGTGGAAGTGTCACCTGCCGCGCCACGTTGCGCGCTACACGCCGATCGCGCGCCGCGACGTCCAGGAGGGCAGCGAGCACGCCGTAGGCCCGCAGAACCGTTGTAGCGCTCGATCCACTCGCCATTCCTGACACCCAGGCCTGCACGTCGCTGTGGCGAATGCGGCCGATCTCGACCTTGCCCCACTTCGGCTCAACGTGCGTTCGCCAGGCGGAATCGACAGATCGGTAGCTCGACGGTTTCATGACCGTCTTCTGACTCGCCAACCAGGTGTTGCCTAGCGAGCCAATCGTGGCCTTCGCATCGGCGGGGTCCACGTATTCGCCGCGATCTTTGGACACCTCAATGCTGCGCAAGTACGACTCAGCATCGGTCTTGCGAGTGAATCCGCGCTTCATCACCTGCTTGTTGTTCGGATCCCGGTACATCACCATGTATCGCGTCCGGGTATCCGACTTCACCGCGTACTTGTGGATGCTACCCATTGCCGTTCTCCGCGTTGGCCGCTTGGATCAGCCTCGCGACAGCTTCGGGTCCGCCGATCACCTGGATAATGGCGTCCCGGTCCCATTGATCAGCGCTAAGCACCGTGCCGCTATATCCCAACTCGGCTTCGTCGCCTGCGCGTCGCTCTAGCTCGCTCCGTAGATGACCAAGCATGTAGAGCGCGATCACTCGAAGAGGTGGCGCAAGCGTCATTTCCGTGTCCAACACGTCGTCCTCGTCGCGAGCGGGGTAGTCGGGTGTCACGGCGTCGGCTGTTGTTGCGAAGATGCTTAGCGCCTCGTAATACGCCCCCGCGCTTCGCATCAAGTCTGCGCGGGCGCGCTCGAGCAACGTTCGGGGCGCATCTAGCGCGCCAGCGCCAGAACCCGTCATGCGGTCGACTGTCTGGCCAACCGCGTTCGCGAGAGCAACAGCCTCACCCACGGTCACCTTTCGCTCTCCGCTCTCGATCCGCCCGATAGCCGTCGGGTGCAGCGTGATCCCATCCGCTGCGATCGCCTCAACGACGGCATCCTGGCTCAGCTTGGCCGCTTGTCGCGCCGCCTTGAATGACGGTCCAAAGGTGGCGTCGATTGGGTTTGCTCGGTTTCGTGCCATGCGACACAGACTAGCTGAAATCTCAGATAGGTTGCAGAAATCTCAGAAACCTGTTAGAAATGCAATAGAGCTGCTGAAACAGCAGATCAGGAGCGGCGGCCAGCGGACACGGTGGCGCCGGATACCGACAGCATCTTGACAACTCAACAGGGATCGGCCGGCGTCGTGACGAGAGTCCGCATGCAGGAGCCGATGGGAGCAGGTAACGCTCCCGCGTGGGTAGCGGCCAGGAGGCGTCCACGCGAACGTCATAGACCAAGTCAAGAAGGGAGCCGATGTGGCTACAGCAATCGATGTGAAGTACCTGACGCCGGAGCAGGTGTGCGAGATCGTGCCCGGGATGACGAAGAACAACCTGGGCCTGCTCCGATTCAGGGGGCGCGGCCCGAAATACCTGAAGCCGACCCCCCGAGTAGTTGTGTACCGCGAATCCGATGTCTTTGCGTGGCTCGAAGGATCCGAGCGCACTGGAACGGCGGAGAACGCCCGATGAGTGATGACTGGATGACGCCTCTTGCGGTCATGGAACTGACGGGGATCAGCGTCGGGAACCTCAAGAAGATGCGCTACGAGCGCCGAGGGATCCCGTTCTACAAGCCGACGCTGAAGACCGTCCTCTATGAGCGCGGCGAGGTCGATCGGTACATCCGCGGGTGCCGAGTCGAGGTAGTGCAATGACGGAAGCAAGGCCTTGGTTTGAGCCTCGGTACGCGTGCTTCAAGAAGCGATTCAGGCGACTCCGAGAGTCTGACCATCGGTTCAGAAAACTTCTCGGGATAGCCCGAGATCTCGGAGTACGTGTGCACGTCGCCGCTCTACCCGTAGGAAAACTAGGGTTCTACCGTCACCAGACAAGAGAGGTCTGGATCGACGTTGATCTTGCGCCGAGCGAGCTGCTCAGCACCTTCGCGCACGAAGTCGCACACGCGATCTACGGGCATGTCGACAGCGTGCCCGAGCAGGAAGCAGAAGCAGACCAATGGGCAGCTTTGTTCCTGATCGAAGATGACGAATGGCACGCGTACCTAGAAGCGCACGGAGGCTGCCAGGTGGCATTCCTCGCTGATTGCTTCGGCGTTGACGAGTCCGTGATACAGCTTCGCTGGGAGATCCACAAACAGCGGATTGAGGTAGCGCTATGCGCGTGATCTACAGCGGTGGTAACCGCATCGAGGTGGGTGTATCGAGCCGGTTCGAGGGACAGCGCACCGTGCGTCTGGCCGTGCCAGAAGGTGCCGCGCTGAGCGCAGACAGCGCTCGCACGGTGGCGGTAGCTCTCATCGAGCACGCAGCCTACGCCGAGCGCCGCAACCAGCAGCGAGCCGCGTCGTGATTCACCGCACAGCGCTGCGTTTTGATCGCGACTTCACGATCATGCCGAATGTCTGGGCACGCGATCGCCGGCTCAGTCGGAAAGCCCGTGGGCTGCTGGTTGAGCTGTTGTCGCATCAGCCGGGCTGGGCCGTGTCAGTCGCCACACTGGTAGGCGCTGGAACCGAAGGGCGTGATGCAGTACGGTCGGCCATCCGAGAGCTGGAGGAGGCCGGATATCTGGAGCGGATCCAGCAGACAGGAGCGGATGGGCGGTTCCAGAGTGTCGACTACGCCCTGAGCGATCCGTCGTCGGAAAATCCGACACCGGATGCTCCGCCCCCTAAGAAGACTATTGGGAAGAAGACCACCAGTAGAGAAGAGATTAGGTCGCTCGCGCAGCGACCGACACACTCGAGCCGCTTCGCTTCAGAGCCTCAGAAGGAGTACCTGAGAGATCTGATCATCCACAGCACGGGGGAGACTCCGAGCGCCGAGGACGAAGCATGGCTCGCCGATGTGAGCGCCGCCGATGCATGGCAGACGACGCGCGACATGCTCAGCGAGATGCCGCGGTACGACGACTACCAAGGGCCGCCTGCTGGATCGGCCGCGTTCGAGGAGCTAAGCGCTAAGGGCAAGCTCTGGGCGGACACGTCGATGCTCCCCGAAGGGGCGGCGATCACGTGAGCGACGCGCTCGATCTGGGCGCGCTTGAGGTCGACGAGTTCGCAGAGTTCTGGGCGGTCTATCCCCGGCACAAGGACCGTGCTCGAGCATCGGTCGCGTACGGCCGCGCTCGACGAGTTGCGACCGCAGCGCAGATCCTCGAGGCGGCGCGAGCGTACGCGGCGAGCGTCGCCGGACGACCGGCGTCTGAGAGACGGTGGGCGGTCGAGTGGCTTCGCGCCGAACCTTGGAGGCCTGAAGCTCCGCCGGTCAATCCGCCCGCCCCGACATGTCGTCGGAGGCGGGCGGATCCGTCTAAGCCGCGCCGGCTGCGCACGACTACCAGCGTGCGCCCGCTCACGGCTACCGAACAGCGCGACAAGTGGTGCCGCGAGCACGGTGTGACGGTGGAGGAGTACGAATCCCGGAAAGGGGACAAGCAATGGCTGGACAAGATCATTCGACGGGGGCTAGTGGCGTGACCGACCTCGAGGCGACGGCCCGGAAGGCAATCGACCAGTGTCCGCGCTGCCGCAGGCTCACCGAGCGTGAACGGGCGGCGCGGGCCGCGGACGTCGCGATCGATGTCCTGCAGCGCCGCCAGGTGCGCCGATGACAACCGGGGAAGCGATCGTGGAAGAACGCGCGCGGGAGAACAGGGCGTTGCACCGTGAGGTAGAACGGTGGCGTCGGATCGCACGCCTACAGGCAGCGCTCGATCATGCGAACGCCCGAGCCCGCCAATGGTGCACCGCTTGCCGACAAGCGGTCGGCATCGGTGCCTGGCCCGGTGAGCGCAAGGTGCGCAGATGACAGATCTCGACTACCTCGTTCCGGTCGCGGCCGGCGCCAACTTCATAGGCCGCAGCACGCGCACGGTTCGCCGATGGATCAACTCGGGTGAGATCCCGGTGCATCGAAGCGGAATGGTCCATCTCGACGACCTTGAGCGTGTTCGCGACGAGAACCAACAGCGCATGACTCGGCAAGAGACAGATGACTGGGTGACGAAGACGATCTGGCAGGGATCGTCGAGCGTCACGTTCACTGTGGGGCGCATGCTCGAAGCACTGGTGGACGATGCGCCCGATGCCGATTGGTCGACGCTGCGGATCACTGGCGGACCGAGTGGAGGATTCAAGGCCAGCGTCCGACTAGACCGGCCTTGACCGGCTTGGCCGATCCGCTCGGTAGGCTTCTGCCGTAGGCGTGAACTGGATGAGATCCGGAACACGCTTTTTTGCGCATCTGAACGCCGTCGTGGGATCGACTGATTCCACCGTGCAGACCGCGGGCCTTCGCCGGGCCGCGGATGCTCAGGCCTGTGAACGACCGCAGCTCAGCCCACATCCTTGCGATGGGACCGAGGCGCGGCGAACGCCCCCACCGCACCCCTACCCGTGTTCACAGGCACGGAGGGGCAACGACCCCCACGAGCAGCACCCGGCGAAGAACCCCGACTCTTCGCGCCAGGAGTGCCGCTCGTGGGGGTCTTTCTTGTACCCAGAACGCTTCACCGAAGCTACCGCCGGGGAATCCCCGGCAACCGGATGGAAGGAGCCCACATGGGCATGTACGAATTCAACCGCGCCGCGGACCTCGTCGAGAAGATCGCAGACGACCTGCACAACATCGCGCGGCAGTCATTCGACGCGGCCGGCGCCCGCCGCGATGCAGAGCGCCGCATGTCTCACATGATCGACACCTCGCGGATAACTCCGCAGACCAATCGGATGCTGAATGCTGAGGTCGCGCGAGTCCAGAAGGAGAGCGAATCTGCACTCGAGCGACAGGCCTTCGCTCTCGTGCAGCAGCTCCCGAGCGCGGAGGCGGAGCTTTCGCGAACCTTCGAGGAAGTGCGACCGAAACGCGACACCTCCACGACAACCGCGATCATGCTGTCGCAAGAGCGCTGGGAGGCAGCGAAGGCCATCATCGAATCCGGCCGATCGATCGAAACCGCACTCGAAGTCGCCGACATGGCCGGAGTCCTTGCCATCGAGGCATTCGCCCCCGACTACCTCTTCGCAGAATCGCGCCGCAGCACGCTCGGAAACCCGGGCGTCGATATCGCCGACATCAAGCGATCCGTCGACCTGAAGACGCGAGCGCGGATCATCGAACTTGCAGACGGTGCCGCTGCCGAAATCATGGCCAAGGCGCACCGCGCGAACGGATTCGTCGAGGTTGCCTGGGAGTGGGCAAATCACCTCGAGCGGCGCTTCCAGGGCCGAGCGAACGACGCCATGGGTACAGCCGTCACGGTGGCGTACATCCGCCGCGACTATGGCATCGACAAGACGCCCCGTCAGGAGCGCGACGAGAAGCAGAAGGCGCTCGGCGATGCCGCATCAAGCAAGCTACGCAGGGTCGAACACTGGGCACGGCGCGTCAGCGTGTGACTCCTCCTGCTCCCGCTGCTGGGGCGAGCGATCCGCGACGGCTCCCGCCCCGCAGAGGAGCACCGAAACGTAAGACAGCGGTGGGGCACGAGCCCCTGTGACAGGGGTCGCGTAGGCTAGGGCTGAGGTCAGCGCGACGATGTCCGTGGCCGGTGCGAGACTCTGATCCAGGAACGATGCGCACAGGTGCGAGTGAAAGAGAGGACTGCACACATGAGTGAAGAAGATGCTCTGCTCGCTCTTCTCTTTCACGCTGAGAAGCCGCTGACGGCCGCCGTTCTCCGCCGTCGTTTTGATGACGGAGAGGCACCGAGCGATGTTCTGACGAACGCAAGTGGACAGCTGTTCGATATCGATGCATCAGGTCTGCTGGCCGCGGCGAGTGAGACGCGCTCGGCGTGGGAGGCCGAAGGAATTACCCTCCTCACGCCGTTCTCAGATCGGTACCCCAGTCAGCTTCGGTCGGTGTATGACTACCCCCTTGTGCTGTTCTCGCGAGGCGTGATTCAGAACGACAGGCTTTCGGCCGCGATCGTTGGCAGCCGAGAGGTCACTCCGAACGGTATTGCGTTTGCTGATCAGCTGGCGGGATATCTGGCTGAAGACGGCATCACCGTCGTCTCAGGGCTGGCGCGGGGTGTCGATGGGACGGCGCATCGGGCTGCTCTTCGAGCGGGCGGTCGCACGGTGGCGGTGCTGGGCAACGGGCTCCGCAACGTCTATCCGGCTGAGCATCGAGAACTGCAGCAGCAGATCTCGGAGAGCGGTCTGCTTATCTCGCAGTTCCGTCCGGAGATGCGGCCCACAAGGCAGACGTTCCCACAGCGGAACATCACCATGAGCGCTTATAGCTCACTGACAGTGATTGCTGAAGCGTCGGAGAAGTCGGGCACGCGCATTCAGGCCGGCGCAGCGGTAAAGCACGCTAGGCCACTGGTCATTACAACCCAGGTCGCGGCTGGTACTTCATGGGGTCGCGAGTATGCAGCTGGTGGATTCGACGTAACGGTGGTCCGGGACGCTGAAGAAGCGCGAACTGCGGTTCGAGAGATTCTCGACCGAGATGAGCACGCACTTAAGTGGCTAGCTAGCGCGTGATGTGAAGTGACAGGTAGTCTCTCGGCGCGACGATTCGAGCGCGCGAACAAGATCCTCCCTCAGCTTGCGTTCAATCCCCTCCGTGATGAGCGGGTCTGCAGGGACTGCCTGGGTTCGCTCGATGCGATAGGCGTTGCGTTTTGCAACAGTTGCCGCGACCTCCGTGGTGTGAGCGGCGCTGAGCAGCTCGCCTCGCTGGTCGTGCCGCTGAGCTACGCCGGGGAGATGAACGAGCAGCTGCGACGTGATATCCGAAACTACAAAGACGGCTACAACGAGGATGTGCGGGCTGTTGCGCTGGCGAGGCTGTCGGCGCTGGTGTGGCACTTCTTCGAAGTACACGGTGCTTGCCTCGATTCGCTTGGCACGCCTGTCACGCACGTGACGCACGTACCGTCTGGCGCAGTCTCGCGACGAAGCGGGCCGCATCCGATCGAAGGTCTGCTGAGATTCGCGCCGCCCCACTGGGAACGCTTTGACCTCACGCGCACTGCAGACTCGACGACCAGGACCCTAGATCCACTCAGCCTGTCTGTCCCAGATATCAATCTGTCAGGCAGGCACGTCGTTGTGTTCGACGACACCTGGACGACCGGAGCAAAAGCCCAGAGCGCTGCACTTCGCGTGCGTCAGGCAGGCGCCGATCTCGTCTCGATTGTTGTGGCTGCGCGGATCCTAAATGTCGGATGGGGGCCAACCGCGCGTCTGTTGGAGCAGTATCCAAAGATTCCATGGCGTGGCGACGTGTGCCCGGTCACCGGAGGCGCATGCCCCTCCTAAGTGCCCGAGATGCGGGTCACTAGCTCAGCGTTGTGCGCGAAACGGCGAGTTCCGCGTCTCCTTCTCGGCGCCAGCGCACCTCGAGCACGAACGTGCCGCTGCCGCGATCATCGTACGTTCTGAGCCAATAGATCTCGACCGCGTCACCTGGGTGCATCGTGCTGGGCACCGGATTCGGATCTAGCATCAGCACCCCGGGGGCTCGCTCGAACGTCATGCTCACGTCGTGCACCGGATCATCACCATCGAGCCGAAGCATCACGGCGTCGCCGGTCGGCTTGTGGACCGGCTCAACCCGCCATGGGTCAGGCTTCTTGGAGGCGGCAGCCCTGGCATCTTCATGCTGCTGTCGCACTAGCTCGGCAATAGCAGCGAGAGCATCAGCGGTCTGCTGCTGTGCGCCTGCAGCGGCCTGTGCCGCGGACTCGGCAGAGCCCTGAGCCTGCTGAGCATCCAGCCGCGACCGTCTTGCTTCCAGCGCCTGCCACACGGCGATCGCTGCGGCTATGGCTGCCACGATCACCGCGCCCCAGCCCCAAGTCCATTCCATGCGCTGAGCGTACCGAGAACAACAGACACGCGATCATCGCGCTCCACCTCCCAGCGCTTCGGCTCAACGGTCGCACGGCTTCGAGGAACGTCGTCGCGAGCGACAGTACGAGACACGCTCTGTCGGCCAAGCGTGGCCGCGCGGATTCGCACCGGGAGCGGTGCTGGCAAGCCGTCGCAGAGGGGGTGGGGGACACCCCCTTGCCCTCCGGGCCGGGTACCGCCGGGGAGTCGACTTTTCTCTCTCCACATGAAAACGCGGAGGTCGTATGAGCGTTGAAGACGAGGTCACTGCGGAGCTTGATCGCCAGTGCGTTGCCGGGTGGGAGCGCGCCGCGGCGATCCGCCTGGCTGTGACGATCGACGATCGCGGCACTGCCTCAGCGGTCGCGCAGCTGCGGGATCTGATGTCGAAGCTTGTTGGCGCGGATCCGAGCGCGGCGGGCCCTGGCCTGGACGTGGTGGCGCGGATGAAGGCGCAGCTCCCGGCCGGCATGGTCGACATGGGCGCGCATCGCGTCCAGAAGACCAGTTCCGGCAACGGAAACCCGACAGCAGGGAAGGGGCGGATGAGTGCGAAGGTGCGTTGATTGCGACATGGCTCTGCCGATGCAGACTCGCGGTCGTCCGCGGCTGCGGTGCGCCGGCTGTGTGGCCGCGTACAAGCAGGTGACCCGATACGGGCCGCTGCCGCGCGTGTGCCGGGGCGGGTGTGGTGCCGACCTGACGGGACACATCGGAGTGTCCTACTGCTTGCGCTGCAGGCCGCCAGGCAAAGAGCAGCGCGGTGTGCTTTCAACCGTGGGGATAGAACAGCGCGACCACAGTTCTATCCCCGATGACCAGTTCTATCCTCCCGATGCTGCTGAAGAAGGCGGCACGGCGCGGAAGGACGAAAAGGATCGTGTGAATGTCTGAACGCGTAGTCAAGGTGCGAGTGTCCGCGCAGGTTGCGGAGTACCAGCGGGGAATGCTTGATGCGGCGAAGTCGACCCGTGAGGTTGGCTCAGAGGCGGAGAAGCTGGCGCAGAAGCGCGAGGCGTTCAACGCGCTCGGCATGGCGGGAATCGCGGCCGGAGGGATGATCACCGCAGGATTCGGGCTCGCCGTGAAGAAGTTCGCGGACTTCGACGAGGCCATGTCGGCGGTATCCTCGGCCACGCACGAGTCGTCAGAGAACATGGATCTGCTGCGGCAGGCAGCGATCGATGCAGGGGCGAGCACGGTATTCAGCGCTGAGGAGTCGGCCAACGCGATCGAGGAGCTGGCCAAAGCCGGTGTCTCGACGGCCGACATTCTCAATGGTGGCTTGCGAGGTGCGCTCGATCTCGCCTCTGCCGGCGGACTCGGAGTTGCGGAAGCCGCAGGCATCGCGTCAACCGCGCTTACTCAGTTCGGCCTCAAGGGTCAGGACATGTCTCACGTTGCCGACTTGCTCGCAGCCGGCGCCGGCAAAGCGATGGGCGACGTCACTGACCTGTCTGCGGCGCTGAACCAGACTGGTCTGGTCGCGTCGTCCACGGGACTGAGCATCGAGGAGACGACCGCGGGACTTGCCGCGTTCGCTTCGCAAGGCCTGCTCGGCTCCGATGCGGGCACGAGCTTCAAGACGATGCTGCAGCGGCTCACGCCGCAGTCCGCCGAAGCGCAGAAGATGATGGATCAGCTCGGCATTTCGGCGTACGACGCCTCCGGGCAGTTCGTTGGACTTGCGACATACGCGGGCAGCTTGCAGTCGGCGATGAAGGAACTCACACCAGAGCAACGCAACGCGGCCATGAGTGTCATGTTCGGGTCCGACGCCGTGCGTGCCGCCACAGTGCTCTACTCCGAAGGTGCACAGGGCATCAGCGAGTGGACGGACGCCGTCAACGATCAGGGATACGCAGCCGATACCGCACGGCGTCGGCTCGACAACTTGAAGGGCGATATCGAAGCGCTCGGCGGCGCGTTTGACTCGGCGCTTATCCAGACCGGAAGCGTTGCCAACGACACGCTGCGGACGATGGCGCAGGCGCTCACGGGGCTGATCGACATGTACAACGACCTGCCGGCCCCAGTGCAGGAGGTTATCTCCGTCGTCGGAGGTGCGACTGGCGCCGTACTGCTCGCAGGCGGGACAGCGTTCAGCACCATCCCGAAGTGGTTGGAGTACAAGTCGGCGATCCAGGGCGCGGGCTTCTCCATGAAGAGCATCGGCCTCACCGCGGGTGCTGCCGGCCTCGCGTTGGGCGGGCTTTTCCTGGTGGTCGGCGAACTCGCGGCGAAGCATCAGCAGGCGACAGCACTCGCGCAGTCGTACGCAGACACGATCGCTGACGGTGCCGCCAAGATCGGCGACTCTGCTCGCAAGATCGCCGTTGACGAGTTGAAGAAGGGCGGCGACTGGCTGTCTTTCAACTGGCAGTCGGCATACGACGCGGCAGGCAAGCTCGGGGTATCGCTCGACACGGTCACCGATGCGGCGATGGGCAATCAGGCCGCCATGGCGAAGCTCAAGCCGTACTACGACGCACTCGGCGGCGACACAGCGAAGTTCTACGACATCGCGTCGAAGACGGGTATGAGCGCGGCCGAGACGCGCCTCGCACTCGAAGCAATGACGAACGGCATCGGGTCGCAGAACGAGGCGATCAAGCGTGGCATCGAGATCAAGGGCCAGGAACAAGAAGCCAACGCCGGAGCGACCGAGGCGACGAAGAGCGCCGCCGATTCCTACATGGACGAAGCGAAGCGTGTCGACGACCTGAACTCGAAGCTGCGGCAGCTCATCGACCAGGTCAACGAAGCAAACGGCGCAAATCAGGATGCGATCGGCGCGAACATCGCATATCAGGACACGTTGGCGAGCGTCGCCGAGCAGGTGGCGAAGATCAGCGAGGGCCAAGACGGGTACTCAGCGACTCTCGACCTGACGACCGAGGCCGGCCGCGACAATATGGGCATGTTGAAGGATCTCGCCAAGGATGCGTGGGATGCCGCGGCAGCTCAACTGCAGCTCGACGGCGACACCGCCGGATTCACGGCCCGACTCGAGGAGTCCCGGCAGAAGCTGTACGACGCCGCGAAGGCGATGGGCGCCAGCGATGAACAGGCAGCGCACTTGCGTGACACGATCCTCAGCATTCCCGAGGAGAAGAAGGTCGACATCCTCGCCGATGCCTCTCGGGCACGCTGGACAATCGACGACTTCCTATCGCAGTACGGCACCCTGAACGGCACGATCGAGTACCGCGCCGTGATGCCAGACCTCAACGGGGACGCCTCCGGCAACGGTCACATGGGGACCTACGCGACAGGCGGGCGCGTCGTCGGCCCGGGCAGTAGCACTTCCGACTCGATCATGGCTCGACTGTCAAACGGCGAGTACGTGCTAACCGCCGAGGATGTCGCGAATGCGGGCGGCGCCGACAGGATCGACGAATGGCGGAACGCGATCACGTCCGGGTCGTACTCGAGCCCGATGGCCAACCTGTACAACAGCCGGATCGCCGAAGCGTTTGACGGCGCATTCATCCCACGAAAGGACGAAGCATGACCTTGCTCATGGTGGATCAGCGCGAGGATTTCGCGATCATCTTCAGCGACACGCTCGTTGTCGACGACGAGAACGCACCACGGCGCGCCCAATTGAAGGTTTGGTATCTCCCGGAACTCAATATCGGGATGACTGTGACGGGAGCGGCGGATGTAGGCGCAGAGTGGTTCCGGCACCTTCAGGAGCATGGTGCGGGGCTCACGCTCGAGCAGATCAACGATGGCGCGACTGCCAAGCTGCAGGAGCTCTACGGCAGCGTGACGGCCCACCACGGCTCAGATATTGGGCGATGCACGGTTCACCTGTTCGGGTTCCAGAGCGGGAAGCTCGCTCGCTACAGCTACAGTGTCGGCGACCAGTTCGAAGGCAAGCGACACGAAGGCCCTGCGTACTTCATCAACCCGCCCGCACAGACCTTCACCGCATACCAGCCGACCACGCTGGAAGAGACGATCGAACTCGCCACACGGCTCCGTGAAGAGAGGGAAGTACCGATCGGCGGCGACCTGATGATGTTCATTCTCGAGGATGGCCGAATCCGGGCTGACCGCGTGCATGTGTTCCCGCCCGACTGATCGACTGTGCCCTATCGTCCTGAGCATGGGCACGATCGACGAGCGTCTGCGAGAGATCATCCGTAGCGAGGTGCGCGCCGCGATCCGGGCTGAGCTGGCGCCCTGGCTGCGCACACTTGAGGAGCAGCCCGCACGGCCCGTAGACGGCGAGGAGTTCGAGCGCTGGCTTAGACCATCTGAGGCAGCGGCACGGCTTCGGGTGAGCGCGAAGACCCTCGCTAACTGGCGCGCGCTTGGCGCTGGGCCTCCCTTTCGTCGAGTCGGTCGAGTGATTCTCTATGACCGCGAGCAGCTCGATTTGTTCGAGCGGCCATGAACGCTATGGGCGGTGCTAACACGGGTGCTAACAGCTCGGGAAAGTATGCGTGGTTTGAGATCCGCTCAGAAATCGTGGATCCCCGGAAAAATGCTGATCCACGGTGGTCGCGCGCGAACGCGGGGCTGTCATGCGGGTTCAAATCCCACCGTCACCGCCATGAGAACCCCCGAGAGATCGGGGGTTTTCGCATATCCGGATCGTGCGTGGTGCTTCTGTGGTGCACTTCTGGAGCTAGGTGAGCACGGGGGCGATACCGGGCCCGAAGTGCCGTGAACCGGTACTCGCGAGATCAGCTATTGGTGAGCGGGAAGCATCTATCTATGCGAGCTGGCGGTCACAAGCCGCGACCATAAGCGATATGCGGACTGGGCTGCGGGAACCTCACCCCTGGCCGGGCGCGCCGTACTGGGCAGCGGCGGGCATGTCGCCGTGGAGGCCTGTGCGGCGATCTCGGCGCGGACGGCGACGCCATCCGGCATCTTCTCGACGGTGTAGACGATCCCTTGCTGGGCTCCCTGGGCGGGGATGTAGCCGATCGTCGTCGACGTGCTGTCGGGGTCCTCGGATACCGGCGCGTGCCTCGTCGAGATGAGGTTGCCGGGCGGGTGCTCTTGGAGCCAGTTCGCGACTTCGGGGAGACTCATGTCCGGGATCTTCCAATATCCGTTCAACGTTGCGATGGGAGCGCACGGCCACCCCGTGAACGAGCTGAACGACGTCGCGCCGATGGGTAGGGGAACCGCTTCCGGCGGTAGCGTGACCTGGTCGAGCCATGCGCGCTTGTGCCTGGGCTTGGGCATCCGTGCTCCCCGAGTCAACGACATTCGACGCTGTCTCGCTCGGCACCGGCGACGGAACGGTCGACGGTCGGGCCGCTGTCGATGCCGCGACTACGCCGGTCGAGGAAGCGCCGCAGCCTGTCAACGCAAGCGTTACGGCGGAGGCCAGAAGGAGGGATACGCGAAGCCGCATGCGTTCACCGTAACGCTGCCGTGCTGCGCTCGGCAGACAGTTCGTGATCATCTCCGAGTCATTCAGGCGAGGGAGTGAACTGACCCGTGGGCCGCGTTGCGACCTCTGCAGCGTTCTTCCCTGCTCGGGTCCCAAGAGGGGCTACATTGGCGGAGTGCGGCTGCTCCGGATCGCGTTCCTTGCATCGCTCAGCGTGATGGCGGTCGGGATTCTCGGGGTCGCAACCGGGATCGTGACCTTGGGGGTCATGTATCCCGCCGGCAACCCGGCGCTGACGACGCCTCCGCTCCTCTTGTCGGTCGCGGCTGGTTCGTTCGTCGCCGGTAGCGTGGCCGCCGGCATCTTGAGTGCCGTGCTGCGGTCTCGACAGCTGGCGGTGCACGCACGCCCGGAATCATCCGGCGATGCCGCAGTTGCCGGCGCCGCTTCGCGTGAAGAGCACACGGTAGACGTGTCTTCGCTCGTGGCAGAGTTTCGTCCGATGGCGATCGGCGTCTCGCGAGGCTCCATCCCGACAAGCTCCAGCATCCCGGGGGCGCAGCGGCTCAGGATCTATCCCGACGGATTGGACATGCGCACTCTGTTCGGCCGCACGTGGGTGGGTCGCCAACGCATCGTCGGAGTACATCGGCTACCGGGCGGGTTCCGGGTGATCTGGGACGACGCCGGCACCAGATGCAGCGCGACGATCAACACCTGGTTCGGCATGAAGAAGGTGACGTCCGTGATGGAACAGGCCGGCTACCGTTTCGACGACAACTGAGACAGGCGGTCGGACGATGAGCAAGTCGTTGGACCTGGTCACGTCCAACGGCGGTCATGCGGCGACGTACTCCTGCCGGACCCGGCCGTTGGTGGCGAGTTCGATGTACCCGAAGTCATGGTCGGAGTTCAGGATCACGGCGTCGTTGGCGACCGCATAGGCCGCGATGACGCAGTCGAAGGCCGCTGCGGCGCGCGTGAGACCCTTCTCCGAGAGCGTCTGCTGGATGTCAAGCGCGGCGTGCTCGTCCGGGCGTTCCCACGCGGGGAGCAGCCAGTCTGTGTCTTCGCGTAGCTCGGCGTACTCATGAGGGTCACGCGTCGAATGGCAATACTCAAGCACCTGTGGTGGGCAGGTGATGATCAGATGGTTCGGCGACAGCGCCCTGAGCCTGTTGGCGATCACGGTGCGAAGGGGTGATGTCCAAGTGCTCGATGACCGTCGATTCCAGGCATGCTGTGTCACAGCAAACCGATAGCATCAGGGGACCGCCGTGGGGTGGCTCAATCACAGAACCAAGAGTGGGGAACGACGTGGGGTTGAAGACGTTGCGGCTGGCCGCGTTGCTCGTGGTGCTTCTGGGGCTCGCTGGATGCTCAGCAGGGCCGCCGGCAGTGATGCCGGACGTGGCGGGGAAGACGCTCGACGTCGCCAAGAGCGACATCAAGCACGCAGGGATCGGCGAAGATCTCGAGGTGCTCGGAGGCGGCACGTTCGGGATTCTGAAGGATCGGAACTGGACAGTCTGCGAGCAGAGACCTGCGTCGGGTGAGAAGGTCACCGACAAACCCACCCTCAAGGTCGCCCGAAGTTGCGGCACCGAACCTGCAGAGCCGAGCCCGACGCCGTCTGCCGAGTCGCCTGCTGCGACAGCGCCTTCTCAGACTGAGAGCACGCCGGCGCCGCAGGGGATCGACGCCGCGGCGATCGAAGCCAAGTTCAACGAGCACCTGCACAACAACTTCATCGAGAGCATCCACGACATGTGCGACGCCGCATACACGCACTGGGCATGCTTCTACGACGGCGTCGAGAGCGGCTCCGGCTTTCTCCGGATTAATCTCAGCACCGATGGCGGGTGGACCAACACAGCCCTACGCAAGGTGGCCGACAGTGCAGGCCGGCACTGGTTCAACTTCATCGGCTGCGACTACCCGGATCTCTCAATGATCGTCGTGACGGTCAACGGGCTCGACTACAACGTCGCCCGCCCGGCCAGCGCCGACGTGACCTGCGGCTGACATCCGCGGCAGACGAGCTTTCTGGCCTCAACGAGGAGCCCCGCGTGATCCGTTTCACAGATTTCATGCCCGTCCCGGAGCCTGGGCTCACCAAGGTGAAATTCAACATGAGGGACGGCGGCGGGGGCGGCGAAGCATGGGACTTCCTCATGGACGACCCCGATGCCTGGCTCAACATGAGTCGGTGGCGCACCAAGCAGACGAACAACAACATGGGCGATGCCCGGTTCGTGTTGTCGTTCGCTCAGTACTACCCGTACGGTCCGCAGTACTTCATCTTCGGTGGGGCCTTCGAGGTCCACACGATCAAGCCCGACCGTTTCGACGACTACGGCTATGACCTGACGTCGTTGGATCTGCACAGCGAGTACATCAAGCGTCTGATCATCAAGCTCGACAGACCAATTGGTCGGACCCCGTACCTCCGTCACTACACGGGATTGCAGGAGAGCTCGCTCGCCCCAGAGGTCTACGAGCTCGCACCCGATATCAAGCTCGGCACCTTCCCCGGTTACCAGAATGTCCGGCTCCGCCACCACGAGCTGCAGCGGATCATCGCCGGCGACGAGCCCAGCTGGAAGGACGCTCTGTCCAGCGTGAAGGGCGTCTACGTGATCGCCGATCTCAGCAACGGCCGGTTGTACATCGGATCCGCATCCGGCGAAGCCAACGGCCTGTGGCAGCGCTGGTCCGGGTACGCGCACCTGAAGAACCTCACCGGCGGCAACCGCGAGCTCGAGCAGCTGCGCGCGGACCTCGGCGACCGGCACATCGTGGAGAACTTCCAGTACTCAATCCTGGAGATCTTCGACCCGAAGACCCGGTCCGACGCCATCTTGGCTCGGGAGTCGTTCTGGAAGAACGCGCTCGACAGCCGCGCGCACGGGATGAACTGGAACTGAGCCGATTCCCACTGCACGCAGGCATTCTCTTGCGCGCCTGCATACCGATAGTGGATGCTGGTGCGACCAGACGGGTTCGTGCCCCCGAACGGGACCTGCCGGTTCTGGGGACGAGGCTCTGGGGGCCTCACGCAGGGTGTTGCGGTACCTGTGCCTCGGCGTCTGGCCGCGGCATCCCGCGCACCTGGAGACGGTGAGTCGGGGATCACGAAGGCCGCGCGAGGTCGTGTTGGTAAAGGGTCAGCTGTGCGTGATCTCGAAGGCGTAGTCCTGAGGTGGCACCGATCAAGACTCTTCGACGCACTGCACACCCAGGTTAACAACACGCTCTGGGCATGGTGAGGCTTACCGGGCCGACGTGTTCTTGCTCTTGGCTGTGCGCGCGATCCGACTACCTATTGCCACTAGCGCGACCACGATAGTCGAGCCGGATGCGTTGAAGAAGATCCAGGAGTTGGTACCCCAGGTGGCGTCCGGATTGCTGGCCAGGACGATGAGGGTTACAACAACGGCCGTGGCAAGGGGCCACGCGCGCGATCGCGAGGAGACGAGTCCCGTTAGCGCTGCGATCGCTGCAACGATCAGGCCCGCGAGAGTAGCGGTTGTGAGCGCCCACCCGGTCACAAGGACCGCTGGCTGACGCTCTCCGCAGGTAACCAGCAACGGCGCGAACGTGTATGCGAACCCGTCCGCGCAGCGAAGGTCTCTGAGCTTCAGAGCCGCGAAAACAGAGACGAGAAGCCGGATGAGCACGCTAACGGTCAGTGCCGCCCATCCGATGATGAGCTACACCGACCGTCGCGTCGATGCGGTGCTACTCAATTGACTCTGCAATCCCAGAACTGCTCTGCACTTGGGTCCCGGTCGCGTTGGCAACAGGACCCCATTCACGTTAGCGGCCGGCATCGTCCCATAGCGGAAACGCGTGCTCGAGCGAAGCGCAGTGCGTCAACGCTCCCTCGTCCCGGTTCGCTCCGGGTTTCCGGGATGGACGGTCTCACGAAGGTAGGGGATCGAGATGACGGTGGCGGCGAAGAGCACGCTTGCGATGACGAACAGGGAAGGTTCTGCGGCGCCGAGGAAACCGTTCCCCGGTGTCCGTGAGAGGAACGCCACGAGATGGCTCACTCCAAGTAGGACGTAACCGCCCACAGCTATCAATCCGCAGATCAGCCGTATCCGTCGCAGAGCGATCAGGGTGCGTCGATCGCTCACGCCCGTAGCACTCAGTCCTTCACCTGCTCAGGCGGCGGAAGCCGCCGCGCCAGGCTTCGGCGCACCAAGATGGCTGCGACCCCGATGACCACCCCGAGGATGAGTGAAGCCCGCCCCCACATGAGGGCAGCGTTGAAGGAGCTGGAGCCGCGCTCGACTGCGACGAGGGCGTACACGGTCAGTGCAACCCCAACGAGCAAGAAAGCGGCAGTGAGCGCCAACGCGGTATTAGTCAGCGCCTTGAACCGGCGAGGCGAGTTGGTCATGGTCTGGTTCCCTTCTTGGACGGTCGTGCCAAACGAGGACGTTTGCGAGGGACTCCCCGGGTCACGCAGCGCGCGGTCCGATGAGTCCCTCGCTGTCCAGTGTGGCTCTTTACTGGCCCCAGCAGAACGGGGTGCCGGTGTAGAGCGTGTTCCAGTAGATTCCGTTACCAAATGAGGCGCACACCCCCAGTGCGCCGGCGCCGATGGTGAGCACGGCAGCCGCGGCGGCGCCTGCAGCTGCGCCAATACCCGTTGCCCCGGAGATGATGCCTGCGAGGGCGGCCGCGCCAGCGCCGGCCCAGATCGAATTGATGATCACGCTCGTTACGCACGAATCGGTCGCGACCTGGTAGCCCCACCAGTACAGGCCCCATCCGTTGCGTCCACCGCACGAGGCCACAGAGAGCATCTCTGCGCCCTTGGCGGTCGAGGCCGTGGAAACGTCGACCGGGGCGTTGGCGATCTCACCACCGCTTGCGACCACGCCGCTGGCAAACTCCGTCGCGAAGTCTGCAGGCACACCAGCCGCCACGGCAGCGCCGTAGTCGAAGCTGGAGCGCCCATCGGGCTGAGTCACGAAGGTGCCGGCGAGGTTGCCGTTGTCGATGTCGGCTTGCGACGCCTTGGGAGTCGCCTCATCGGACGCCTGGCGCACTGCGGTGGATACCGATGCGACCTCCGAAGTCGTCGCGGCCGTCGCAGGGGAGGCGACTGTGAGCATTGCTGCCGCGGCAATCGTCGCGGCGACCGTGAGGGTCGCCAGCTTCTTGAGAGTGGGGATGGATTTGGACACCGGTACTCCTTCGTGTTGGTGCGATCGACGAGTGCCGGTCCTCCTCGAACCTCCTGAACGGGATGAAGCCACCCGCTCGGAAGCCATTCCGGTCTCCGTCGTAAGGGTGGGTGCCGTACGGCGACCCAGCAACACAGGACCACCGGCGACCAACAGCGGTCAAGGCTCAGGCTCTTCTCGTAGCCCCAGGGCTACAGAAGGTCTGCCGGACGGTTAGATCAGAGGCTGATGATGCCGAGCTCGGTGGCGCGAAGGACGATCTGGAGGCGGTTCTCGACGCTCCACAGGTGGTTGATGTGCCTGATATCAGCCTTCACGGTCGCTTCGGCGTAGTGCAGCTCGTCGGCGATCTCCGCGTTCGAGAGCCCCTTGGCGATCAGCCCGATGATCTGCCGCTCTCGGTCGCTCAGCGCCGGCGAGTCGGCAGATCGCCGGTCGCCGGCCTCGATCGCGGCGCGTACGAATCGATCCTGCACTTCGGGGGAGACGACACGGTCGCCGGCGTGGGCGGCCACGATGGCGTCGATGATCTGCTCCGGGGTGGAGTTCTTCACCAAATAACCGCACGCTCCGGCCTGCAGCACCTCGAGCGCACGCCACTCCGTAGTGAACGTCGTCAGGGCGACCACGCGGCAGCTTGAATTCCACGCAAGGATCCTGCGTGTCGCTTCGATGCCACTGACCTTGGGCATCTTGATGTCCATGAGGACCACATCGGGGCGGGTCTGCGCGCAAGCATCAACGACCTCGGATCCGTCAGACGCTTCCCCGACGAGCACGACGCGGTCGTCATCGGCAATGAACGCCCTCAACGCATGTCGAACCAGGGCCTCATCGTCGGCGACGAGAACTCGCACGGCGTCAGTCACCTCATCACGCTATCGCGAGGGCGAAGGGCGATTCCTAGCCCCAGGGCTACAGATCTCTGGTCCAGCGGATGCGCGACATAGTGTGGAGATGGATTAGCACAGTGGTCCGATGTCGATCCCGGGCAGGCGTCGACTTTCACCCCGACCGTGAGGAGTCACCATGCCCGTACTGAACAACATCTACGGACTCAGCGCGTACGTCCCGACGATCACCGTCCCCACCGCCGACCTCGGCGACTGGCTGTGCAAGATGCTGGGAATCTGTGCCTGAAGACCGGAGCGGTGCAAGCACTGGCCGGGAGCTGACGATGCTCTCGGATCCTGCGCGGACGTCTCTGCGGCGCCTGCTGGGCTCCAAGGCGTTCTGGCAGCAGCGTGCTCTGCATCCCATCGCCCGGATCCTGCTCGTTGCCGTGGTGAGCGTGCTGGTGATCATCGCGATCGGCTTCATCATCGCGGAGGGCCGCTTCGCGCGCGCTGACCTGCTCGCGCTCATGCTGTACGCGGCGATCGCCGCGTTCGCCTGGCATCCGCTCACGGCGGCGTTCATGGTCATGGTGATCTGCAGCCTCGGGGCAGCGCTCACCGGCAGCGGTGGCGACCTTCTCGAACTCGCGATCGCGCTCGGCCTGGTGGCCGCCACGTGCGCACCATGGGTCATCGGTCTTCACGCGCTGGTCCTGGCCGTCCTTACCGCGGACATCGCCCTGAACGGGTCATCGCTCACCAACGGGGGTGTGTACGGGATCGCGGGCATCGCGGCGATCGCTTTCCTCGCAGGTCTCACGTTCCGTCTGATCACCGCGAGAGAGGCGATCCTCGTCGCCGAGCGGGCCCGCGTGGTGAAAGACCTCGAAGCACTCGCGCGCGAGGAGCAGGAGCGGATCGCAGACGAGTTGCACGACGGGATCGCGCACGATCTCACCCTCGTGCTATTCCATGCACGTGCCCTGCCCCGGCAGCCAGACGAGGCGGCACGTCAGGTGTCGCTCACGACGATCGAGGACTCCGCAGAGAAGGCGCTGCAGAGCATCCGGTCACTGCTGACCCTGATGCGCGGGACGAGGCCCGAGGGCGTGCAGTCCTACCCGGCACGATATGAAGGCGGCCCCGTGGAAGTGGTCTCCGCATTGGGAATGCTGCTGAAGGACGCGGGGATCCCGACGCACGTGTCGTCACCTCCTGCGAGTCTGGGCGCGAGCCCCGCTGCGGAGCGGGTCCTCGTAGAGGCCGCCATCGAGGCTGTCACGAACATCCTCAAGCACGCTCCCAGCTCCCAGTCCGCGAGCATCGACATCCATCGCCAATCTGACCTCGTCGAACTCGTCGTGAAGAACACTGCCTCACAGGTGGCAACAGGGAACAGTGTCCGCGAAGGTGGGCGGGGTCTGCACCGTGCCAGACAGCGTCTCGAGCTATGTCGCGGCCAGCTGGAGTCGGGCACGACGGCAGACGGTTGGGTCCTGCGCGCCACCATTCCCATCGGTCCCGGGCCGACCACGTAGGCTCCCGTCATGCGAACCACGTTCGATGCAGAAGCCGATGCCGCGTACATCTACCTCGTGCCGGAGATGGAGCCCGGCCGCTCGGTGCGCACGATCGAAGCTCCCGGCGTCGAGGGCGGGGTGGTCGTGCTGGACTTCGACGTCGAGGGGATCCTGCTCGGCGTCGAGATCGTGGGAGCCAGGCAGCTACTGGATCCGATGCTGGTCGCCGGCGCCGAGCGGATCGACCTGTAGCGACGGGGGACGCGGTCTCGTGTCAGTCGGCTATCGGTGAAGCTGCGCGCACGAGCGCAGCGTCCTCGGTCCGACCGAAGTGTCGAAGCCAGTTCGGGTGATAGCTCGCGGCCGCGTGCCGGCGGCCGTGCTGGTTGCCCGCGACGACGATGCCCGCGTAGTGCGAGAGCAGGCCGTCCCAGTGGCCTGAGTCGGTCACCGCGGGAGCAGCTGGTAGCACGGTCGCGTCCAGACTCGACTTCCGGGTGTTGCACGTCGCGTGCATGGTCGTGAGGTTCGCGGCTTCATCGGACCCGCCGTTGGCGTGCGCGAGTGTGTGGTCGGCTTCGGGAGCGAGCGCCCAGTACGCCGGGTGGACCGTGCCGCGCCGGTAGTGCGCGTAGTACGGGAACGCCTCTGGGAAGACATCGCTGATCGCGACCAGCACGCAGCGCGGGATAGTCCGGCCACCGCAGTATGAACATACAAACCCATCGCGCAGGAACACCTCGGCGCGTACGCGGTCCGAGACGGCGCGGGACGAGCGCTCGGCGGCACCGGGTGCCGTCTTGCCGTGGAGGGTCAGGCTGCCCATCCAGACTTCGCCGGCGATCGGGGCCAGCAGCTGCTCGGCCTGGTCGAACGATGAGGGAAGAGCCTCCGCGACAGCGGAGAGGATGGCGCTGTAACGCGCGGCGGCGTCGTCGGGCAGTTCGTGGATCTCGGTGGTCATGCCTGGGGCTCCAGCTCGGGTCTCACTGTTGGTAGGGGTGATAGACGTCGAGCAGGACGACCCCGACGGCCATCACGATCATCAGGGCGCCGACAATACGAATCCCCAGGGGCCCCTTGTCAGGAGGGAAGAAGAAGTCGGCTTCGTCGCGGAACATCCTGCGAGCACTCGCGTGTAAGAAGCGGAAGATCCAGGGCGCGAAAATGATGCTCAGCGGGCCGACGATGATGAGTACGGTCGCGGGGATGATGCTCTTCGCCGACAAGATCTGATCGATCACGCGCTCTCCTCAGGGATCGCGGTCAATGGATCCCGTGTCTTGATGACCTTCTCGACGCCCAGGAGAGCAGCAAACCGCAGAGCGTCGGGGCCGCCCATGATCCTGTTCAGCGCGAACTTGGAGGGCATCTTCTCCAGAAGTTCGTTCTCCCTGCCGTGCGGGTCGTAGCTCTCGAACGCGAAGATCCTGGTCGTGTCGAGGGGACGGAAGCTGTCGATCGACATGATCGACGTCTCCACGTCAGGCCAGAGCAGTCGGTCGAACTGCTTGGTCCCATTCCAGTGCTGTCGGATCCGCGTCATGATGCCGACCGTGTAGCTCGTGACGCCGACGTAGACCTGGCGGTAATCGTCGAGCACCATGACGTACAGCCCGGGGACGCGATCCCACTTCGTGAGATCGGTGACCTCGACCATTCCGCGCCAGCTCTTCACGGTGTGCTGGAGCACCCTTTCGAACTCGTCGGGATCGAGCGACGCGAAGTGGGCCATGTTCAGGTCGTAGTTCTCCAGCGCCCGGACTCGCTCCGCCTCGCACCACTCGTCGGTGTAGATCCGGTGCTCTGCGTCCTCGTACCGCTCGTCGACGTAGTCCCAGAACTCCGGGTCCATCTCACGGGTTCGTCGGGGCATCGAGGACCGCTTGTTGATCCGGGCGTATTCGTCGCGCACGAGCCGCAGCCCGTACTTCTGGCTGGCGCGGACCTTGATGCCGAAGTGCACCGCGCTGTCCATCGGGGCGCGCTTGGGCTTGGCCGACGCGGAGTACACCGTCTCACCCCAGACGTTCCCGCCGCGGCGGGACTGCCAGCGGTGCCAGACGAGCGCGTGCCCGGCGCCGACCAGGGCCTCGAAGGAGTCATGCGCCTCGGCACCGATCTCGATGTCGAAGATCCGCGCCGGGTCGAACAGGTCTCGCTCGTCGTCGGGGATGTAGCCGAAGTGGGCGAGCTCATCAGGCGTTGCGTCCAGCACGAGGCGGCCGGCGGCCGTGAGGAACTCGCGCAGCCGCGCAGCGTCCTGGGCCGTGGGCGCCCAGACGAGGGTCTCGCGCGGTGTCGTGGTGATCTCGAGCCGCATCACGCGTCCTGCGTCCACCTCGAAGCCTCGGCGGCCATCGCCGCGCGCGCCTGGCTGAGTCGGGCGAGCTTGGCGGGGTTCTTGTCGAGGTTGATCGGCGGGGCGAAGTGGTGGATGACCACGGTCTCGATGTCTCCGAGCGGGACAGCGAGGTCCTCGGGCGCCGGCCAGAGGGCAAGCGTGAGCCGAGCGTGCATCCACTCGTTCAGGCGCTCGTCGCCGCCCTCCGCGAGGGAGAAGTTGGCGAATCGCTCCGGCTTGGCGAGATTGCGCGGCACGGCGTGCAGGTCGAGCGTGTCCCGAAGGAGAGCCGCGAAAGACCTGCGCACGGTGGATCCGCCAGTGCGGGGCTTCGATTTGGGATTCGTCGCGAAATGGCCGTGCAGGTCGCGCGAGATGAGGCTCTCTTCTGCTTTACCGACGTAGAGGGGTCCGTCGGTAGCCGCCTCGAGCTCGATGTCGCGCCAGGCCGGCTCGTCGCCGTAGATCGCGTACAGGCCCGGACATGCCGGCACGTGGTCCGCCGCGGCTGCGATCGCCCAGCGGGCTCCGGTGAGGGCATCGACGGCGTCCGCGGCGAGGTCAGCCAAAGGCGTCCGGATAGTCATGTGGCGACTCTACTGAGAAGCAGGGACGGGGAACTGGCCGGTGACCGACGATAGGCGCTTAGGTGAAGGCATCGCAGACGCGCTTCGGCGGATAGATCGCCTCCAAGCGTGTTAGTCGAGCGCTAACAGCGCCAGCGCGTGCGTACAAATGGAATGGTCCGATGGTGGCTAACCGCCTGCATGCAGCGACCAATTGAATACCGCGTTGCTCGCGATCGTCGCAACATCACGAGACTGATCGAGACACACGACACCATGCGCGCGGGCAATCGCAGCAGGGCGAGGAGGAGTGTGATGATCACGACAGCTACGGCGAACCAGAACAAGTACTGGTTGAACACCACGGTGGTGACCCAGGCCAAGGCGTAGTCGCACTGTCCCTGGGTGCAACCATCAACGGAGAGAGCATCCATGATGGTGAGCTGACCGCAAACCAATGCGACGCCGATGAAGATTGCCAGCGGCCATCCCCAATTGTCGCTCGATCGAAATCGCCACTCTCGTTCGAAGCCGGGACCCACATGCTCGATCATGAACAACATGCTCTCGCTTAGTTCTGGCTGCCCTGCTGAAGGACGCGGTATTTGCAGGGCCATCGCGCGCTGATACGGTCATCGATATGGCACGCAAGGTCGTTCACCAGCTCGTCGACGACCTAGACGGAGAAGTACTCGAGATCGGCGCCGGCGAGGCCGTGACGTTCTCGCTCGATGGCACGTTCTACGAGATCGATCTGTCAGAGAAGAATGCAGCTGCACTTCGCGATGCTCTGCAGCCGTGGATTGCGGCCGGCCGTCGTGTTGCAGGCACTGGTGCAGGGACCTCGCGTCGATCAGGAAGCACCCGCTGGCGGGGCCGGAGCGCCTCCGGGCGTGATCTGACCGCGATCCGCGCCTGGGCCGGCGCCAACGGGCGCAAGGTCTCTGACCGCGGCCGGGTCCCGGAGAGCCTGCTGCAGGCGTACGACGCTGCTCACTGAGCGGGAGGGGCAGGAGGTGGCGCCCTGATGGCGACGTTCGTGCTGATCCATGGTGCCGGCGATGTCGGGTGGCATTTCCATCTGGTCGCGGCGGAGCTCCGCGCCAGGGGGCACGATGTCGTCGCGCCCGACCTGCCCGCCGACGATGAGTCGCTGACGCTCTCCGACTATGCCGACGCCGTGGCGGAGGCTGTCGGCGATCGCCGGGATCTGATCGTCGTCGGCCACTCCTTCGGCGCCTTCACCGCGCCGCTGGTCACCGAGCGCGTGCCCGTCGACGTGCTGGTGCTGCTCGCCGGCATGATCCCGGCGCCGGGGGAGCCGCCCGAGCGGTGGTGGGAAGACCTGGGCTACGAGTCCGCTGTCGCGGAGCAGGCGGAACGGGACGGCGGGCTGACCGGGAGCGCCGACCCCTTCGTGGGCTTCTATCACGACGTTCCCCGAGAGCTGGCTGCCCAGGCGCTCAGCCGTGAACGCGCGCACCCGTCGCGCACGGCGATGGTCGAGCCGTGGCCGATGACGGCCTGGCCCGACGTGTCCACCCGGTTCGTGCTGTGCCGCCAGGATCGAGTGCTGCCCGCCGAGTTCCTCCGCGGGGTGGTCCGCGAGCGCCTGGGCATCGCGCCGGACGAGATCGACGGCAGCCATTGCGTGGCGCTGAGTCGACCTGCGGCCCTCGTCGATGTGCTGGAGCGCTGCGCAGCGACCGCTTCGGCGCCGTCCTGATCTCGGCGGGGCCCTGACCTCTGCGGGCCGGTGAACGCACCGTGTCATCGACATCTCGGTGCGATCACGATCCCCTCGGATCCGCCGCACGGGTCCGAGTCTATGGATCGGCTCGGAATAGGGTGGAAGGCAACCATGGCTGTCGCGCCCTTTCGGACCGGCAGCCACATCTATGGAGAGACCGGAGAGCTCAACATGAACAAGGCAACCCTGACCCGCATCGGCGGCCTCGCCGCGGCGATCGCCCTCACCGCCACCATGACCGCCTGCTCGGGCGGCCAGAGCGTGGCCGACGCGTGCAAGATCGCCAACACCGAGATGACCAAGGCCACCTCGAGCGTCTCGAGCGACCTCAGCTCGGCCATGCAGAAGGCCACCACCGGCGAGAAGGTCGACTTCGCCGGGATCTTCGCGCCCGTGCAGAAGGGTCTCGACGAGGCCGGCAAGAAGGTCACCAACGAGACGGTGAAGGCGCCGCTGACGGCGTTCGCGACCGAGTTCAAGAGCTTCGTCAAGGTCTTCGACGGCTTCGAGATGCCCGACATGAAGAACATCGACGCCACGGACCCGGCCGCGATGGACAAGCTCAAGGAGGCGCAGACCAAGGTCGAGGAGATCTCGACCAAGGCTCAGGACGCCAGCGCGAAGCTGACCGAGCAGGGCAAGAAGCTGCAGGATCTCTGCAACAAGGGCTGACCCCTACCCGGCGCGCGCTGAACGGCGAGCGCTCGACGAGGGCGCCGCACGGGACATCCCGGGCGGCGCCCTTCGTTCGTTCTCCCGCGGGAATTCCTCCGCTGTCCGGACCGATCCCGCACTGTCGGGTCCCCGACCGCCGCGGCTCTTCCACGGCTCGCGGTATATCGGCGGAGGATCTTCCTTTTTCAGGCGATTCTCTTCCCTTGCATAGGACTTTCACGGTAATGCTGGTTCTTGTGCGCCTGACCGGTGCACGACATCCGCATCGCCGCGGGAACCCCTGGGGCGATGCCTGGAGGGAGAAGCAATGTCAGAGAAGAGCGCTCGCACACGACGACGTGTGGTGGCGACGACGTCCGCGTTCGCACTGGCGGCGGCCGGGGTGGCGACCCTCGGGGCCGTTCCCGCCGTCGCAGCGCCGTCGAGCCCCCCGCCGTCGAGCACGGTGACCTCCACGAGCGCCGGTCCCGCGGGGGCCGACGCGAAGAGCGGCACCAGCGACCACTACATCAACTACGTGGCCCCCCGCGCCGAAGCGTTCACCGACGCGTCCGACGACGAAGCGGTCGCCGACACGAACGGCAGCACGAGCGCGCGCCAGGCGATCGGCGCCGCGGCGTTCGAGCGCGCCAAGGAGAACGACCAGAAGCACGCCCAGGGCAACCCCGTCGCGGCCAAGCAGCTCGCGATCACCGAGGCGAAGGCCGTGAAGACCGGCAAGAGCCCGAAGAACCTGAAGAAGTCCAAGACCACGCAGCAGGCGAAGCTCCTCACGATCCTGGTCGAGTTCGGGGGCACGGAGGACTTCTCGAACCTGCAGGTCCCGACGGCGTTCGGCGCGACCGACTGCAAGCCGGGAGACGTGCAGGGGCCGACCCTGCACAACAACATCCCCGACCCTGCCACGGCCGCGCAGCCCGACAACAACACGATGTGGATGCCCGACTTCTCGAGCGACTTCTACAACAAGATGCTGTTCTCGAAGCAGGGCGTCACCGAGCGCGTACGCACCGACCTGACGGGTCTGGACGGCAAGCCCGGCTTCGACATCTCCGGCAACACCATGAAGAACATGTACGAGGAGATGTCCCGCGGCGCATACACCCTCACCGGTGAGGCGACCGCGTGGGTCACCGTGCCGCACTCCGAGGCCTACTACGGGGCGACGGTGTGCCACCTCAACCCCGCGACCGGCGAGTACGAGGCCGGCCCCATGCAGGACATGCAGGGACACCCCGACAACCCGCTCGGTGCGGGGCAGCTGCCCATCGACGCTGTGGCGGCGCTCGCGCAGGCCGACCCCTCCTTCCCATGGTCCGACTACGACATCGAGGACCAGGGCGATCGCGACGGCGACGGCAACGTGAACGAGCCCGACGGCATCATCGACCACGTCGTGCTCGTGCACGCCGGTGAGGACAAGTCCGGTGGCGGCGGCAAGGAGGGCACCTACGCGATCTGGGCGCACTCGTCCGACGTCGCGGGTGGCGCCACGATCCCGGGTACCGACTTCAAGATCCAGAACTACATCGTGCAGCCGGAGAACTCGGGAGTCGGCGTGTTCGCGCACGAGTACGGCCACGACCTCGGCCTGCCCGACCTGTACGACACGTCGAACGCCGGGAACTCCGACATCGACTTCTGGGATCTGATGAGCTCCGGCTCGCACTCCGGCCCGATCTTCCAGTCGCAGCCGACCCACATGGGGATCTGGGACAAGTGGGTGCTCGGCTGGGCGGACCCGGCGGTCGTGAATCCCGGTGACGGGAAGAAGACCATCAAGGTCGGCCAGACCTCGCGTCCCGCGAAGGGCACCGAGGACGGCATCAAGGTCAACCTGCCCGACAAGACGATCGTGCTGGCGGAACCGCACAGCGGATCCGAGATGTGGTACTCCAACTCCGACCAGAGCTGGGCGGATGCGACGCTGACCCGCTCGATCGACAACGTGCCCGCCGGAGCGACCTTCTCGATGTGGAACAACTACGTCATCGAGGAGGACTGGGACTACGGCTTCGTCGAGGTCTCGACCGACGGTGGATCCACCTGGACCGAGCAGAAGGTCTACGACGAGTCCGGCGCGCTGGTCTCCACGGATGACGGCTACGGCGACCCGAACGGCCGGATGAAGGACTTCGGCAACAAGAAGTACGGCCTGACCGGGTCGACCGACGGCTGGCGCCACGACCATGTCGACCTGTCGGCGTACGCGGGGCAGAACATCCAGATCCGTCTGCGTCAGGCGACCGACGCGGCGTTCCAGGAGCGCGGCTGGTTCTCGGACGACTTCGCCCTGACCGCCGGCGGAGCGGACGTCTGGACCGACGACGTCGAATCCGGCGACAACGGCTGGACCGCGGTCGACGGCACCTTCACCGACACCACCGGCGCCGGCTGGGCGCGTGACACCGGCACGCAGATCAAGGCGCAGTACTACCTGGTCGAGTGGCGCAACTTCGACGGCTTCGACAACGGCCTGAAGTACGGCTACACCACCGTGTACAGCGCCGACGGCTGGAAGGTCGAGAAGGTCCCGTACAACGCCCCGGGAGCGCTGGTCTGGTACCGCGACACCACGTACGGCAGCTCGAACCAGGTCACCACGAACCTGACGAGCCTGCCGAGCTACGGTGCCAAGGGCGGCCTGCTGCTCGTGGACAGCCACTTCGACCCGCTGCGCCGCACGGGTGCAGAGGCGGATCTGGATCCGTCCGTGCTGAAGAACATCTCCAGCCGTGCGCAGTCGTCGAACGCGGCGTTCGGGCTCACGCCGACCCTGCCGTTCAAGGACTGCCTGGTCGACGCGAACTACCAGAACGAGGCCTGCACCGACATCCCGGCGCAGCCCGCGGTGAGCACCTTCACCGACGACAAGGGCTGGGTGGCCGGCCTGGAGGTCCGCGACGGTCAGCTGTTCAACCGCATGCGCGACGCCTCGGTGGTCGTGCCCTCGGTCGGCAACGCGCCGTACAGCACGCGCGTCGTCAACCCCGACGGCACTCCCGCGACCGACCTCTACGGTCTGGACCTCGGGTTCACCACCCTCGGCACCGGCAACCCCGCCGATGCCGGCGTGGGCTACGGCACCGTGATCTCGGTGAAGAAGTCGATGCAGAACAACACCGCCGCGCTGATCGATGTGACGGCACCCCGCAAGGGCTGATCCGAACCGGAGCGCCGGTCCCGAACTGTTCGGGGCCGGCGCTTCGTCGTTCCGCCTGACCGGGGTCGTCAGGCGAGGGCGACGGAGCCGCCCGAGCGCCGTACTGAGCGAGCGAAGCGAGTCGAAGTGAAACTGCGCGGATCCGCGCAGGTCCGTCAGGATCTCGTGAGGACCCGGTCGCCACGCCGCGTGAGGATTCCGTGAGGAGCGCCGGGTGGTGCGGAAAGGGGGCTTTAGGCTTCGTCTGTGAACAGCCAGGCCGTGATCGACCAGAAGGCGCCCGTCGCCGGCAGGAGTCCGCTCCGTCTCGCCCTCGTCATCGGCGCGCTGGGCGTCGTCTTCGGCGACATCGGCACGAGCCCGATCTACGCCCTGCAGACGGTGTTCAACCCGGAGGACCCGCATCCGATCCCGCTGACGACGGAGAACCTGTACGGGATCGTCTCGCTCATCGTGTGGTCGGTGATCCTGATCGTCACGATCACATACGTGCTGCTCGCGATGAGGATGGACAACGACGGCGAGGGCGGCATCATGGCTCTGCTCACCCTGCTGCGCCGCTGGGCGCCGAAAGGCAAGCGCACCCGCACGGTGACCGTGCTGTCCGGGCTGGCGGTGCTGGGAGCCGCGCTGTTCCTCGGCGACAGCATGATCACCCCGGCGATCTCGGTGCTCTCCGCGGTCGAGGGCCTGAAGACCATCAACCCCGGTCTGGAGGAATGGATCGTCCCCATCACCGCGACGATCCTGCTGGTGCTGTTCCTCATCCAGAAGCTCGGCAGCTCCGTGGTCGGCCGGCTGTTCGGACCGATCATGGCGGTCTGGTTCGTCGTGATCGGAGTCCTCGGTATCGGCGGGATCATGCACGACCCGCAGATCCTGCTGGCGCTGCTGCCGACCTATGCGATCCAGTTCATGGTCGGTCACTTCGACATCGCGTTCTTCGCACTCGCGGCCGTGGTCCTGTCGGTCACGGGCGCCGAGGCGCTCTACGCGGACATGGGCCACTTCGGTCGCAAGCCGATCTCGTTCGCCTGGCTGTTCCTGGTCTTCCCCGCGCTGGCACTGACGTACCTGGGGCAGGGTGCCCTGCTGCTGGAGGACAAGGCGAACATGTCGGCGCCGTTCTTCCTCCTCGCGCCGGAGTGGGGCCGGATCGCTCTCGTGGTGCTGTCCACCGTGGCGACGGTGATCGCCTCGCAGTCGGTGATCTCCGGCGCCTTCTCGGTGGCCGCTCAGGCCTCCGGGCTCGGCTACCTGCCTCGGCTGCGCGTCACGCACACGTCGTCCGAGACGCACGGCCAGATCTACGTGCCCTGGATCAACTGGCTGCTCATGGTGTCGGTGATCACCCTGGTGTTCGTCTTCCGCAGTTCCGCGTCTCTCGCGTTCGCCTACGGGATGGCGGTCATCGGCACGATCACGATCACGACGCTCCTGTTCTTCTACCTGGCTCGGCGACGCTGGAAGACCCCGGGCTGGATCCTCGGGATCGGCGCGGTGATCCTGCTGTCGGTCGACCTGCTGTTCCTCGCGGCCAACGCCACCAAGTTCGTGCACGGCGCCTGGCTGCCGCTCGCGATCGGCCTGGCGGCGTTCACCGTCATGACGACCTGGCAGCGCGGACGCGAGCTCATCACGGCGCGCCGCACGGAGGCGGAGGGCTCGCTGACCGACTTCGTGCGCAACCTCCGGACGCATCCGAAGCTCATCGACCGGGTGCCGGGGACGGCGATCTTCCTCAACCCGGGAGGTTCGACGACGCCGCTCGCGCTGCGCGCCAATGTCGAGCACAACCACGTGCGCCACGCGCGTGTGATCATCCTGTCCGTCGACATCCAGAACGTCCCGCGCGTGCCGCAGACCAAACGCTGCACGGTCGACGACCTGGGGGATCCGACGGACGGCATCCTGTACATCTCGGCGAAGTTCGGCTACGCGGAGAAGCCGGATCTGCCCCGTGCGCTGCGCAGCATCCCGCCGCACAAGACGCAGGGCTGGCTGGACCTCGACAACGCCACGTACTTCCTGTCGAAGATCGAACTGCGCGAGGGGCGGCGCGGCGGCATGGCGCTGTGGCGCAAGCGACTGTTCCTGGCGGCCTCGCACATCACGACCGACGCCAGCGACCACTTCGGCCTACCGCGCGACCGCGTGATCGTGATGGGGTCGCAGATCGAGCTGTAGCGGGGTCCTCGTGGGGTCCGGCGCACGCGGGTGGACCGGCGCACGCCGTATGGGCCAGCGCGCGCGTCGGGAGGAGAACTCGCTTTCGGGCGGAGCCCTGTGCGAGATTCCTCCTCCCGAGCGCGAGAACTCCTCCCGAGCCCGAGCCCGAGCCCGAGCCCGAGCCCGAGAGGCGGGCCGCGCGGGAGCCGTCAGGCTCAGACCACGGCGAGCGCGTCGATCTCGACGAGCATCTCCTCGCGCGGCAGGCCCGTGAACACGGTGGTGCGCGACGGCAACACGCCGCTCGGGGTGTGCTTCGTGACGAACTCGCCGTAGGCCTCGTTCATGATCGCGAAGTCCTCGCGTTTGGTCAGGTACACGCGCAGCATCACCACGTCGTCGAAGGTCGCCCCCGACGCCTCGACGATCGCGCGCACGTTCTCGAGGGTGCGGACCGTCTGCGCCGCGACGTCGCCGGGGAAGAGGTACTCGCTCGTCGCGGGATCCACCGGGCCCTGACCCGACACCTGCACGATCGGGCCCTTGCGAACACCCTGCGAGAACACGTGCGCGGGGGCGGGGGCGTCGGCGGTGAGAACGCGGGTCTTGTCGGTCATGGTCGTTCCTCTCGGTCGGCGGCCGGGCGCGGTGCCCAGCCCAGGTCTGCGGACGTCGCCTGTGTCGCCTCGACGAGCTGCGGCAACAGGGCCAGCACCTCGTGGGCGGGCAGCGACATGGTCGGCACCGACACGGACGCGGCGGCCACGACGGCCCCGCTGCCGTCGCGGATCGGGGCGGCGATGCAGTTGATGAAGCTCTCGTGCTCGCCGCTGTCGCGGGCGAAGTCGTCGGCGCGCACGCGTGCGAGTTCGGCGAGGAAGTCCGTCGCGTTCGCAATCGTGCGCTCGGTGTAGGGCACGTAGTCGATGCCCTCGGCGATCTCCCGCTGTGCGGACGCGGGAAGGTCGGCGAGCAGCACCTTCGCGACGGCGGTGCTGTGCAGCGGGGCGCGCAGACCGACCCGCGAGTACATCCGGATGCCGGTGCGCGCCTCGAGCTTGTCGATGTAGACGACGTCGCCCGACTCGTAGGCGGCCAGATGCACGGTCTGCCCGGTGCGCTCGTTCAGCCGCTCGAGATGAGGACGAGCGACCTCGCGCACATCGCGCTGGGCGAGCGCGGCACCGGCGAGGTCGAACAACCGGCTGCCCAGCCGGTAGCGGTGCTGCGCGTCGTGCGTCACGAAGCGCTGCGCCTCCAAGGTCTGCAGCAGGCGCAGCACGGTCGACTTGTGCACGCCGAGCCGATCGGCGCACTCGTCGAGGCTGCGCGCGCCGTCCTGCAGTGCGATGAGCAGGTCCAGCGCGCGGGTCACGGTCTGGTTCATCGGGACTCCTCGGCGGGTGCGGATGCGGATGCGGCGAAGGCAGGAGTCGGCCCGGTGTCCGTCGTCGCGTCGGCTGCACGGGAGCGCGGCGCCGGATCCGGTGCGATGTGATCGGCGACCGAGGTCAGCGCGCGGGCGGCCGTGCGGTGCCCCTGGGCCACGCTCTCGGTGAGCGGAAGGCCGTGCAGGATACCCGCGAGCAGCCCCGAGGCGAACGCGTCGCCGGCGCCGATCGCCTCGACCACCTCGACCCGCGCCGGAACGGGCACCTCGATCCGCTCCTCGCCGTCGAACGCCACGACCGCGCCGTCGTCGTTCTTCACGACCAGCATCCGCGGCTCGGGGAACGCCCGCCGCAGCTCCTCCGGCGACGAGACGTCGAACACCTGCTCCGCCTCGTCGAGTCCGGCGAGCGCGATGTCGCTCGAGCGCAGGAAACCGGCCATCTGCGCGCGACCCTCCGCCTCGCGTCCGCTCCAGAGCCGGGCGCGCCAGTTCAGGTCGAAGGAGACGAGCGCGCGGCCGTGCAGCGCAGAGACGAGCGCCCGCTGCGCGTCGGCCGCGGAGTCGGACAGCGCCGGCGTGATCCCCGTGGTGTGCACCAGCGCGGCTCCGGAGAGCGCTGCGGCGACGGCGGGTTCGTCCAGCAGCTGCGGGCTGAGGTGCGCTCCGGCGGACCCGGAGCGGTAGTAGTGCATGCGGCTGCGGCCGGCACCCAGGTCGGTGACCGCGGCGGAGCTGCCGCCGACCTCCTTGAAGTAGACGCCGGTGCTGTGGAGCGGATCCACGCCGATCGCGCTCGTGTCGACGCCCAGGCGGTGCAGCTCGTCGCGGAGGTAACGGCCGAATCCGTCGTCGCCGACCCGGGTGATGACGGAGGTCGGCACGCCGCAGCTGGCCAGGCCGATCGCGACGTTCGCCTCGGCGCCGCCGAGCGAACGGGTGAAGCCGCTGGCGTGCTCGAGCGGGCCGGGCTCGTTCTGCACCAGCACGACCAGCGCCTCGCCGAACGTGACGGCGGAGGGAGTCGCGACGGGGTGGGCGGACGCGGGCATGGATCGAGACTATCCAGCCGTGCAATTCGATGCAACGCCAATTGCATCGAACGCAACACGGCGGCATCATGGAGAGGTGGAGACGTCTTCGAGTGGTGCCCGCCCGCTGTCCGTGAGGGACAAGTCCTTCCCGCCGTCCGCGCACGGTCAGACGCGGGAGCAGTTCCTGGCGGCGGGGCCGATGCGCTCCGACTTCGCCACGCCGCTGCTCACGCTCGACGCCGGCGCGATGGTGCACAACGTCGCGCGCATGGCCGACTGGGCGCAGGAGGCCGGGGTGCTGCTGGCGCCGCATGGCAAGACGACGATGGCCCCGGCGCTGTGGCGGCAGCTGCTCGACGACCGCCCCGAGGGCGCCGGCGCGTGGGGTCTCACGCTCGCGACTCCGTGGCAGGCGCAGGTCGGGCGCGCCCACGGCGTGCGCCGCATCATCATCGCGAACGAGACGGTGGATCCGATCGGGTTGCAGTGGATCGCCGACGAGCTGGCCGCGCACCCCGAGGTGGAGATCCTCAGCTGGGCCGACGGCGTGGACGTCGTCCACGCGATGGAGGCCGGCCTGAGCGGGGGAGTGCGGCGGCCTCTCCGCGTGCTCGTCGAGCTCGGCGGCGCGGGCGGGCGCACGGGTGCCCGCGACCGCGCCACGGCACGCGCGATCGCCGAGGCCATCACCGCTTCGCCCGTGCTCGAGCTGGCCGGGGTCGGCGGCTATGAGGGCGCCCTCGCGCACGACGCCGGTGATGCCGCGATCGCCCGGGTCGACGCCTACCTCGCCGAACTCGCGGGGCTGCACTGCGAGCTCGCCGCTGCCGGGCTGTACCCGGCGGGCGTGCGCGCCGTGGTCACCGCAGGCGGCAGCGCCTACTTCGACCGCGTCGGCGCCGTGCTGCCGCCGCTCTGCCCCGACGCCGACGTCGTGGTGCGCTCCGGTGCGTTCCAGATCCATGACGACGGCTTCTACGCCGGGATCAGCCCGATGGGCCGCACGATCGGCGAGGTGCCGTTCCGCTCGGCCATGCACGTCTGGGCGCGGGTGCTCTCGCGTCCCGAGCCGGGCCTCGCGCTGCTCGACTGCGGACGACGCGACGCCTCGTTCGACGAGGGGCTCCCGGTCGCGCAGCGCATCGCCGGGCGGGCGGAGGACGACGGCGTGCTCGCGGGCAGCACGGTGTCCGCGCTCAACGACCAGCACCTGTTCCTGCGACTCGGCGAGGCGGCCGTCGCCTCCGGTGCTGCGGCGCATCTGCGGGTCGGCGACGTGGTGCGTCTCGGGCTGTCGCACCCGTGCACCGTCCTCGACAAGTGGCGCCTGATCCCGGTCGTCGCCGATGCGGATGCACCGGACCCGGTCGTCGTCGACGTCGTGGAGACCGTGTTCTGAGCATGACCCCTTTTCCGCCCGCACCGACCCTGTTCCGGCATGCGACCGTCGTCGACGGCACCGGTTCCGCGCGCCGTAACGCCGACGTGCTGCTGAGCGGCGGACGCATACACTCCATCGCCCCGTCCGGTGCCCTCACCGCAGGGGAGGGCACCGAGGTCTGGGATGCCGAAGGCCTCGTGCTCACCCCGGGGTTCATCGACATGCACGCGCACTCCGACCTCGCCGTGCTCGCGGATCCGTCGCACATCGCGAAGGTCGGCCAGGGGATCACCACCGAGGTCATCGGCCAGGACGGGATCGGCTACGCGCCCATCGACGACGAGATCCTCGGCGGCGTGCGCCGCCAGATCGCCGGCTGGAACGGGCACTCCGGGCTCGCGATCGACTGGCGCGACATGGCGGGCTACCTCGGCCGGCTCGCGCAGGGCACCGCCACCAACACGGCGGTGCTCGTGCCCCAGGGCAATCTGCGGCTGCTCACCGTCGGATCCGGCAGTCGCGCGGCGACCGGATCCGAGATCGCCGACATGCGCGCGATCCTCGCGGACTCGCTGTCGGCCGGCGCCGTCGGGCTCTCCAGCGGTCTCACCTACGTGCCGGGGATGTACGCCGATACGGCCGAGCTCACCGCGCTCTGCGAGGTCGTCGCGAAGGCCGGCGGCTTCTACGCCCCGCACACCCGCTCCTACGGCGCCGGAGCGATCGACGCCTACGCCGAGGTCATCGGGATCGCCCGCGAGACCGGCTGCGCACTGCACCTCGCGCACGCGACGCTCAACTTCACGTCGAACGCGGGCGCCGCGCCCCGATTCCTCGAGCTCATCGACCAGGCTCTCGCCGACGGGGTCGACATCACGATGGACAGCTACCCCTACCTGCCCGGCGCGACCACGCTCGTGGCCCTCCTGCCCAGCTGGATCGCGGCGGGCGGCCTCGACGCCCTGCGCGTCCGGCTCGCGTCCGGCGCTGACAGGGATGCCCTGATCCAGGCCCTCGACGTGGACGGCTGCGACGGATTCCACGGCGAGCGCGCCGACTGGACCCGAATCCAGGTCTCCGGCGTCGGGCATCCCGAGCTCGCGGACCTGGTCGGTCGCACCGTCGCCGAGATCGCCGAGGAGGCCGGCGAGGAGCCGGTGGACGCGGTCATCCGCATCCTCCTCGCCGACGAGTTCGCGACCGGCGTGCTCATGCACATCGGGCACGAGGACAACGTGCAGGCGATCATGCGCCATCCGCGGCACACCGGCGGCAGCGACGGGATCCTCGTGGGCGACCGCCCTCACCCGCGCTCGTGGGGGACCTTCCCGCGCTACCTCGCGCGCTACGTGCGCGAGCTCGGGGTGCTGACGCTCGAGGAGGCGATCCGCCACCTCAGCGCGACCCCGGCGCGGCGGCTGCGCCTGCCCGACCGCGGCTTCGTGCGCGAGGGGTTCGCCGCGGATCTGGTGCTGTTCGACCCGGAGCGGATCCAGGACCGCGCCACGTTCGAGCAGCCGCGCCGGACGGCGACCGGCATCGCGGGCGTGTGGGTGAACGGCGAGCTCGCGGTCCGGGACGGCGAGCGGACGGAGAGCGTGTCGGGCCGGAGCCTGCGCGCGACGAAGGAGGGGACGCGATGAGCGCCGATACCGAGAAGGACGTCACCACGACGCACGATGTGATGGCTCTGCTGCGCAGGGACGCGGCGCTCGCGCTGCCGCGCCTGGCGCGCATCCCGGATCCGCTGCCGCTGCTGGCGGCGCTCGCCGCCGGCGGGATCCATGTCGTCGAGTTCGCGTTCACCACCCCCGGTGTCACCGACGTCATCGCCGCCGGCGCCGGCGCCCCCGGCGTGCGCGTCGGCGCGGGTACCGTCACGACCGCGGCCGAGGCGCGGGATGCCATCGCCGCCGGTGCCGCGTTCCTGGTGACCCCCGCGGTCATCGCCGAGGTGACCGAGGTCGCGCGTGGGCACGACGTGCCGGTGATCATGGGCGCGTTCACCCCGACCGAGGCGCTCACGGCCGCACGGCTCGGGGCCGCGGCGGTGAAGATCTTCCCGGCGGAGACCGTGGGCCCCGGCTTCTTCCGCCACCTCGCGGGGCCCTTCCCGCAGCTGCCTCTGGTCGCCTCCGGTGGACTGCACGAGGGCAACGCCGCCGACTACCTGCGTGCCGGCGCGATCGCCGTGACCGCCGGATCGAGCGTGGTCTCGGCGACGGACGCGTCCGCGGGGAACTGGGCCGCGGTCACCGCCAAGGCGCGGGCGTTCCTCGCCGCCGCCCGCGCCTGACGCCCGCGCCTGACGCACGGCGCCCGCGCACCACGCGCGGCGCCCGCGCACCACGCGCGGCGCCCCGCGGCTAAGCCAGGTTCGCGGTGAGCCGGGCGATCTCCGCCGCGCGCTCGGCGCGGTCGAAGGTCTTGCCCGGCACTCCGGGGACCCGCTGCCACGGGCGGGGCCCGTCCTCCGGGCGATACTCGATACCGGCTGCATCCAGACGTGCGAGATGCGCCTCGAGCCGCTCCGGGAACGACCCGACGACGGCCGGATCCTGACCGCTCCACAGCGCCTCCGCGAGAGCGCACAGCCGCGGGAACAGCTGATAGTCGCGGCGGCGAGCCGAGTCGACGTGCTCGGCCCACAGGTTCGCCTGCCCGCCGAGGATCCTGTCTCGATGCTCGGGCTCGAGTCCGGCGGGGATCGGATCGAAGGCGCGCACATGCGCGACCGTGGTCACGAGGCCGGTCGGGATCGGCTCGTCCGGGGAGTCGGACTGCCGGTAGTCGAGGTACACGGTGTCCTCCGGACACATGACGACGTCGGATCCGCGCCGCGCCGCGATCATCGCTCCGGCCGTTCCGCGCCAGGAGGCGACCGTCGCGCCGGCGACCCGGCCGCCTTCGAGGATCTCATCCCAGCCGTACAGGCGCCGGCCTCGCGAACGGACGTGCTCGTCGATGCGGGCGATGAACCAACTCTGCAGCTCATCCTCCGTGGCGAGCCCGCGTTCGCGCATGAGCTCCTGGGTGCGCGCATCGGCGCGCCATTCGTCCTTGCGGCACTCGTCCCCGCCGATGCCGATCACCTCGGACGGGAAGATCTCGATGATCTCGTCGAGCACGTCGCAGAAGAACGCGACGGTCGACTCCTCGACGTTCAGCGCGTGCGGGTTGATCCCCCATCCTGTCCAGGGGGCGAGCGGCTCCGCGACGAGACCGAGCTGCGGGTACGCGGCGATCGCCGCCTGCACATGGCCGGGCAGCTCGATCTCGGGCACCACGGTGATCCCGCGCGCCGCCGCGTAGGCGACGATCTCGCGCAGGTCGTCCTGCGTGTAGAAGCCGCCGTGCGGCATGCCGTCCTGCGTGGATCCGGGGCCGGATCCGCGCTGCGACGACGGGCGCCATCCGCCGACCTCCGTGAGCAGGGGATACCTGCGGATCTCCGCGCGCCACCCCTGGTCATCGGTGAGGTGCAGGTGCAGGACGTTGAGCCGGTGCATCGCGAGCTGGTCGATGACGCGGAGCACCTCGGCCGTCGGCGCGAAGTGCCGTGCGACGTCGAGCATGAGCCCTCGCCAGCGGTATCGCGGGGCGTCCTCGATGCGCACCGCGGGCACGGTGACCGGCGCGCCGGGGACGATGGGCGCGCGGCGGTGTACGCGCGGGGGCAGCAGCTGCAGGAGCGACTGCGTCGCGTGATGGGCGCCTCGGACACCTCCCGCGGCGATCCTGATCCCGCTCTCGTCCACGGCCAGCGTGTAGGCCTCCTCCGCGAGGAGCGGATCGAGGACCAGATCGATGCTCGGGGAGCCCTGATCGTCCGTGGGGGCGTCCAGGCCGAGGGGCAGGCCGAGTCCTGCGCGCAGCGCCTCCTGAAGCCGCTCCGCAGCTGCGCGCACCGGCTCCGCGACGCGGATCCGGACGGTCTCGGCCAGCAGGAACGCGCCGGATCCGACCTCGACGAGGGACGGCTGGGGAAGAAGGTTCGGCATGAGGGCTTCTCCATTCGATTGCACAAGACGCAACGGGGCTTGCATGATGTGGAACCAGCCTATTCCCGATGCTCTGCCGACGGGGAAGCGGGCGACGGAGCCGGCGCCTCTCGCGCCTCGCGCATAATGAGTCTGACCGATCTGAACGGAGGTGCGCGTGGCTGTGGAGAGCGACCCGCCTCGCGCCCTGAACATCCGCGACGTGGCGCGCGAAGCCGGCGTCTCGTACCAGACCGTGTCGCGGGTGCTGAACGGCAGCGACCGGATCCGCGAGACGACGCGCCAGCATGTGCAGTCGGTGATCGACCGACTCGGCTACCGGCCGAACCCCGTCGCGAGGGCGCTGTCGACGAACCGCTCCCGCACGATCGGCGTGCTCACGGCGCACAGCGCGCTGTACGGGCCGGCCACGGCGATCACCGCGATCGAGTTCGCGGCGCGCGACGCCGGCTACCGGCTCTCCATCGCGAATCTGCGTTCCAGCGAGCCGGGGGTGGTGCGCGCCAGCATCGACGATCTGCTCAGCCATGCCGTCGAGGCGATCATCGTCATCGCCCCGCAGCAGGAGGTGCTGAGCGAGGTCGGCGAGATGAGTGTGGACGTGCCGATCATGGCCCTCGGCCCGAGCGGAGAGCGCCACTCGATGGCGATGGACCAGATCGCCGGCGCCAGGGCCGCCGTCGCGCATCTCGCGGACCTCGGCCACGAGTACATCGTCCACCTCGCCGGACCGCAGAACTGGACGGAGGCGGAGGCGCGCATGGCGGGCTATCTGCGCGAGCTCGACGACCGCGATCTGCGCGTGCGCGCCCCGCTGCTGGGGGATTGGACCGCGCAGTTCGGCTACGAGGCGGGCCTGAGCCTGCTGCGCATGCCGGACTTCACCGCGGTCTTCGCCGGGAACGACTCGATGGCGCTCGGCTTCCTGCACGCCTGCCGCGAGCGCGGCGTCAGGGTGCCGGAGGACGTCAGCGTCGTCGGGTTCGACGACATCCCCGAGGCGGCGCACTTCTTCCCTCCGCTGACCACGGTGCGACAGGACTTCGGCGAACTCGGCCGGCGGACGATACGGATGCTGCTGGCGCAGCTGGGTGGCGACGACCTGGTGCAGGAACCCCTGGTCCCGGGGCTGATCGTGCGGGCGTCCACGGCGGCTCCTCGCCCCTTCTGAGGGCGATCGAGGGTCGGGTCGCACTCCTCGGGATCACGCGGCGAGCCGCTCGACTTCGATCAAGTGCTTGACAAATGTGACCGGTTCGCCAGAAGATCACTCGTGCGGGTGTGATCGGTCACAGCCGCGGCGACGACGGGGTCGGATTCCGAACCTCCTCGCCGTCCCGAGCGCATGAGGTCGGCGGCCACCGGCCCCGTGCGAACAGCACCACGAACCGACGCCCGCAGTGATGCGGTCGTCAGCCCGACCCACGCCCTCGCCCTCGAGGCGCCGGTCCCGACCCTGGCGGTCCGATCGCTCCATCGGCGCGCTCTCCGCTGTCCTGAGCGTGCCACGGCGGCCGCTCGACGAAAGGAATCACATGAAGTTCAAGAGACTGGTCGTCGGCATCGCAGCCGCCGCGACCCTCGCCCTCAGCCTGACCGCGTGCGCGGGAACCCGCGGCGGCGGATCCTCGACCGAGGAGCCCGGCGCCAACAAGGGCGCGCTCGTCGGCGTCGCGATGCCGACGAAGACGTCGACCCGATGGATCCACGACGGCGACGCCGTCAAGGCCGGCCTGGAGAAGCTCGGCTACAAGGTCGACCTCGAGTACGCGGACGACGACATCCCCACTCAGGTGCAGCAGATCTCGAACATGCTCACCAAGGGCGCAAAGGTGCTCATCATCGCATCGGTCGACGGCACCGCGCTCTCCAGCCAGCTCGACCAGGCCGCGTCCAAGGGCGTGAAGGTCATCGCCTACGACCGCCTCATCAACGGCAACAAGAACGTCGACTTCTACACGACGTTCGACAACTACAAGGTCGGCGTCCAGCAGGCCACCAGCCTCCTCGAAGGCCTCGGCGTGCTCGACAAGAGCGGCAAGGACACCGGCGCCGCCGGACCGTTCAACATCGAGCTGTTCGCCGGAAGCCCCGACGACAACAACGCGACCTTCTTCTTCAACGGCGCGATGGACACGCTCAAGCCGTACCTCGACAAGGGCGTCGTCAAGGTCGGCAGCGGGCAGACCGGCTTCACGCAGGTCGCCACGCAGGGCTGGCAGGCGGATGTCGCGAAGAAGCGCATGCAGGACCTCATCGCCTCGACCTACTCGAACGGGCAGACCGTGAACGGCGTGCTCTCGCCCTACGACGGCCTCTCCATCGGCATCATCTCGGCCCTCACCGGCGCCGGTTACGCGACCGACAAGCTCCCGATCATCACCGGGCAGGATGCGGAGATCCCGTCGGTGAAGTCGATCATCGCGGGGCAGCAGTACTCGACGATCTACAAGGACACCCGCAAGCTCGCGGGCGAGGCCGTGAAGATGGCCGACGACGTGCTGAACGGCAAGACCCCCGAGGTCAACGACACGAAGTCCTACGACAACAAGACCAAGGTCGTGCCGACGTTCCTGTTCGAGCCGATCGTGGTGACGAAGGACAACTACAAGGAAGCCGTCATCGACACCGGGTACTACACCGAGGACCAGCTCAAGTAAGGCACTCCCTCGGCAGGGTGGCTGCGGACGCTCCCGCAGCCACCCTCCTCTGACGAAAGGAGAGCGAGATGAGCGACAACATCCTCGAGATGCGCGGGATCACGAAGACGTTCCCGGGCGTGAAGGCTCTGCAGGACGTGTCGATCACCGTGCAGCGCGGCCATGTGCATGCGATCTGCGGCGAGAACGGCGCCGGCAAGTCCACCCTGATGAAGGTCCTCTCGGGCGTCTATCCGCACGGATCCTATGACGGTGAGATCCTCCTGGACGGCGAGCCGGTCGCGTTCAAGAGCATCAACGAGTCCGAGCACGCCGGCGTCGTGATCATCCACCAGGAGCTGGCGCTGAGCCCGTACCTGTCGATCGCGGAGAACATCTTCCTCGGCAACGAGCGCCAGGCCGGCGGCTGGATCGACTGGAACACGACGAACCAGGAGGCGGCGAAGCTGCTGGCGAGCGTGGGCCTGAAGGAGAACCCGGCGACGAAGATCGCCGACATCGGCGTCGGCAAGCAGCAGCTCGTCGAGATCGCGAAGGCGCTCTCGAAGAGCGTGCGACTGCTGATCCTCGACGAGCCCACCGCCGCGCTCAACGACGACGACTCGGCGCACATGCTCGAGCTCATCACGCACTTGCGCGACGAGGGCATCACCTCGATCATCATCAGTCACAAGCTCAACGAGATCCGGGCGATCGCCGACGAGGTCACCGTCATCCGCGACGGGCGCAACATCGAGACCCTCGAGATGCGCACCGACGACGTCAGCGAGGATCGGATCATCCGCGGCATGGTCGGCCGGGATCTCGCGAGCCGCTTCCCCGATCGCATCCCGAAGATCGGCGACGAGTTGCTGCGGATCGAGGACTGGACGGTGCATCACCCCCTTGATCACGAGCGCAAGGTCGTCGACGGCGCGAACCTGTTCGTGCGCGAGGGCGAGATCGTCGGCATCGCCGGGATCATGGGCGCCGGCCGCACCGAGCTCGCGATGAGCGTGTTCGGCCGCAGCTACGGCGTGAACATCTCCGGCCGGGTCTACAAGCGCGGATCCGAGATCTCCACCAGGACGGTGTCGGACGCGATCGGGCACGGACTCGCGTACGCGACCGAGGACCGGAAGCGGTTCGGGCTGAACCTCATCGACGACGTCGAGCGGAACATCACGATCGCCGCCCTCGACCGGATCGCGAAGATCGGCTGGGTGAACGAGAGCCGCGAGCGGATCGTCGCGGAGTCGTACCGCAAGAGCATGAACATCAAGACCAGCTCCGTCGAGGCGGTGGTCGGCAAGCTCTCCGGCGGGAACCAGCAGAAGGTCGTGCTCTCCAAATGGATGAACACGTCGCCCGACGTGCTGATCCTCGACGAGCCCACCCGGGGCATCGACGTCGGAGCGAAGTACGAGATCTACGGCATCATCAACAAGCTCGCGAGCGAGGGCAAGGGCGTCATCGTCATCTCCAGCGAGCTGCCCGAGCTGATCGGTCTCTGCGACCGCATCTACACCCTCTCCGAGGGGCGCATCACCGCGGACGTGCCGCGGTCGGAGGCTACGGCGGAGAACCTCATGCGATTCATGACCCAGGAGAAGGAGGTGGGCTCCGCATGAGCGGCTCATCCAACACCGGCCAGACGAGCTCGCTGCGCAGCGCGTTCGAGTTCCTCACCGGCCAGCTGCGGCAGATCGGCCTGTTCATCGCGCTGATCGTGATCGTGCTGTTCTTCCAGATCACCACGGGCGGCATCACGCTCGCGCCGATCAACGTGTCGAACCTGATCATCCAGAACAGCTACATCCTGATCCTCGCGATCGGGATGGTGATGGTGATCATCGCCGGGCACATCGACCTGTCGGTGGGATCCGTCGTCGCCTTCATCGGCGCCGCCGCCGGTGTGCTGATCACCAAGATGGGCGTGCCGTGGCCGGTCGCCGTCGTGCTGTGCCTGGTGCTGGGTGCGCTGATCGGCGCCTGGCAGGGCTTCTGGATCGCGTACTTCAAGATCCCGGCATTCATCGTGACGCTGGCCGGCATGCTCACGTTCCGCGGCCTCACCGAGATCACCCTGCAGAACACGGCGATCTCGCCGTTCCCGGACGGCTTCCGCGCGATCGGGGCCGGCTTCCTGCCCGACCTCGGCGGCGGCCAGACCGTCGTCGAGCCGCTCACGATCATCCTCGCGGTGCTCGTCGTGCTCGGGATGATCGGCTTCGGGATCCGCGGCCGCATGACGCGGCGCAAGTTCGCGGTCGAGGACGAGCCGCTGTGGTGGTTCATCGCCAAGCTCGCCTTCACCAGCCTGCTGATCGCGCTCGTCGCCTATCTGCTCGCGAGCTACAACGGCACCCCGATCGCCCTGGTGATCCTCGGTGTGCTGACCGTGGTCTACTCCGCGATCATGGCCCGCAGCGTCTGGGGGCGGCACATCTACGCGATCGGCGGCAACCCGCTCGCCGCCAGTCTGTCGGGCGTGAAGACGCCGCGGGTCACGTTCACCCTGTTCATCAACATGGGCGTGCTGTCGGCGCTCGCGGGGCTCGTGTTCACTTCTCAGCTGAACCTCGCCAGCCCCCGCAACGGAGACGGGTTCGAGCTCGACGCGATCGCGGCCGTCTTCATCGGCGGGGCGGCGGTCACCGGCGGCATCGGCAAGATCACGGGCGCGATCATCGGCGGTCTGATCATCGGCATCCTGAACAACGGCATGTCGATCCTCGGGGTCGGGACGGAATACCAGGCGCTGATCAAGGGCCTCGTGCTGCTCGCCGCCGTCGCGTTCGACGTGTTCAACAAGCGCCGCTCGGGGCGCTGACACGGATCCGTCTCCGGGCTCCGGCCGCCCTCGCGTGGCCGGAGCCCGCCGCGCTCGACGTCGCCCCGGGCGCGGTCACGCCGGTGGGAAAGCGGCCGCGAGCCGAGCCGTCACGGCGCCGACATCGACCTCGCGATCCGCGGTCTCGGCGATGTGCTTCACCAGCCGCACGGGCCACGTGACGAGGACGTCGGATACCGCGAACGGACTGCCGAACAGGCCCCAGTCCGCCTCGAGGAAGCACAGCACGCCGGCGACCGGTACGCCGGCGTCGAGCGCGTCCGCCACCAGAGCCACCTGCTTCCGCACACCGTCGACCAGCTTCGTGCCGTCACGTCCGCCGATCCGCAGCGTGTGCACCCGCGGCCCGAAGACCCCGCCGATGCCCTCCCGCGAAGGGCGACTCCCCTTGTACCGCTTCGCATCGATCACCCAGACGCCACCGGGGGAGACGACGATGTGGTCGATGTTGGCCCGCGAGCGCGGGATCCGACGGTCATGGAGCGCGTGCGCGGACGGCGGAAGATCCTCCAGGCGCTTCGCGAGGAGTTCCTCGCCGACCGCGCCGCGCGCCCACGCCTGAGTGCTCTGCGGATCCTCGGAGAGGGCGAGGATCACGCCGCCGAGCTTCGGGTGCGCAGCGCGGATGCGCTCCTCTCGCCGTCGGTGGCGCCGCTCGTACTCCCGGCGCGCGGAGGCTCCCGCCGTACCGGGCTCGAGTGCCGCGGAGGGTGCGGAGGGCGCGGAAGGCGCGGAAGGCAGGCCTGCATCGGCCGTGCAGTCGAGGCATCGCACCGTCCTCCAGTCGCGCTCGTACACCGCCTCCACCGAAACGGGCAGTGCCCGCCCGCACAGACGGCAGGTGCCTGCGTAACGCAGACGCATGCGCGTGTCCTGCGGCCCCGGATCCGCTGTCATGGCGCCGACGGTATCAGTGCGGGCGCCCCCGAGGAACCCGTCCGAGATGCTGTCGCCCAGGCCTGCGCATCTCGAACCCGCAGCCCGATTTCCGCAACGAATACCTATGCATCAGCCGATAGATCGCGCGCGAATCCGCGTCATTCCGCACCTTTTCCCTCCGCTTCGGAAACCGTCGCGGAACGGATCGGAACGAGGCTCTATGCGCGAGGGGATCCGCGGTGCTAGCGTCCCTCTGTCATCCCCCATACCCGACGATGAGACAGGGGAACAGAGTGACCCGCAATCCACTCGAGACGGACACGTCTCTGCAGCGCGCGATCGACTATCAGGAGCACTCGCTGCAGACCGGCGGCGTGACCAAGGCCGGATCCACGCTGATGGCCGTGGCGGGCAGTGCGCCTGCCTACTCCATCGCGGCCAGCACGGCGCTGTTGATCGGCGCCGCCGGCGTCGGTGCGCCTGCCGCACTGCTGTGGTGCGGCATCCCGATGCTCGGCATCGCGTTCGCATTCAGCTATCTCGCCCGTGTCGACAGTCACGCCGGCGCGTCGTTCTCCTGGGTCGCCCGCGGGCTCACGCCCTACCTCGGCTTCTTCGCCGGGTGGGCGGTCGTGATCTCGGCGACGATCTTCATGGTGGCCGGTGCCCTGCCGGCCGGCGCGATGACGGTGTCGCTGTTCGCGCCGGACCAGGCCAACAACACTCTGCTGGTGACGCTGGTCGGTGCCGTCTGGTTCCTGGTCATGGCCGCGGCGGTGATCTTCGGCGTGCACACGACGGAGCGCGCGCAATGGATCATGTCGATCATCGAGGTGGGGATCCTGGTGGTGTTCGCGGCCATCGCGATCCCGCGCGCGATCACCACGTATCACCACGGACAGACCTTCTCCTGGGACTGGTTCGGCTTCGGGCACCTGACCGGTGCCGGAGTGTTCGTCGCGGCGGCTCTCATCGCGGCGTTCTACTACTGGGGCTGGGATGTCACGGCCAACCTCGGCGAAGAGACGAAGGACGCGCACAAGACCACCGGTGCGGCCGGCATCCTCGGCATCGTCATCGTGTTCATCCTCTTCGAGATCTACACCACCACGACCCTGGTGATGCTGCCGGGCAAGACCATCGAGGACAACGCGGCGAACGTGCTGGGCGTCCTCGGTGACGCGATCATGCCCGGCATCGGCGGAAAGATCATGATCGTCGCCGTGGCGCTTTCCACGATCGCGACCCTGGAGACCACGCTCGTGCAGGTGAGTCGCACGCTGTTCGCGATGGGGCGCGACCGCACGATCCCGTTCGCGTTCGGACGGATCAACCGCAAGTGGAAGACGCCGGTGTTCGCGACGCTCGTCGTCGTGGGTGTCTCGCTGCTGCTCTTCGTGCTCGCGAACGTCTTCGGCGACAGCGTCGGCCAGATCCTGGGCTGGGCGATCTCGTCGATCGGCCTGCAGATCGCGTTCTACTACTCGCTGGCGGGTTTCGCCGTGGTGATCGGCTTCCGCAAGGTGCTTTTCCGATCGGTGAAGAACTTCCTGTTGATCGGCCTGTGGCCGGCGGTCGGCGCGATCTTCATGCTGTACATCTTCTTCGCCGCGATCCCGAACAACGAGCCCGTCGTGAACTACCTGGGCCTCGGTCTGATCGTGATCGGCATCGTACCGATGCTGCTGTTCTACCGCAGGGCGAAGGACGCCTACTTCTCGCGGCGCCCGCTCGAGGTTCCGGAGGACTTCGACGCGTAGCGGGTCCTCACGAAGGACGGGGCGGGCGTTCGCGCTCGCCCCGCCCTTCGTGGTGTTGCTTCTCCGCATGTCTCCGCGTCCGGTCCTGCGCCGGCCTGCACGGGCCGGCACGCGTCACCGACCGGTCTGCGCGCGCAGATACTCCCGAAGTCCCGGGATCGCGAACGCGACGCGGCCGTAGCCGACGGATTCGATGAGACCGGCGTCGATGAGACGCGCGCGGTACTTGCCGACGAGGCTGGGAGTGGCCGCCATCCGGCGGCCGATGTCGCCGACATCCGAGATCGCATCGTCGACGGTCATGGCGAGAAGGAAATCCATGTCCCGGGCGGAGACGGTGGAGAGCGCGGCGCCGATCACCGTCTGTTCGTTGCGACGGCGAGCGGCGGCGACGGCCTCTCGCACGGCGTCCGCATCGATCGGCGCCTCTCGCGACTCCGCTTCCTGCCACAGGCTGTAGCCCACGAGCTGGATGAGGAACGGGTAGCCGCCGGTGCCCTCGGCGGCGGTCCGCGCCAGCTCCGGGGTGATCGGATGGCCGCCCTGGGCGAAGAGGTCCGCAAAGGACTGGGCGGTCTCCTCGATCGAGGCCGAATGCAGATCGATCCGATCTGCGCGGCGCAGGAACGTCGCGACGCCCTCGTTGAGGAGGTCGGAGACCGCGGCCGGGAGACCCGCGAAGATCAGGGCGATGGGAAGTCCGTCGCGGATGAAGTGCTGGATGCTCGCGGCGAGTGTCGCGATTTCGGTCCGCTCGGCGGCATGGATCTCATCGACCGTGATGAGCAGGCCGGTGCGCTGCTGCGCGAGCAGCGTCAGCAGCCGTTGCCCGAGTTCCCTCCAGCCGATCTGCTGCTGCGGAGCCAGCTGCGTCGTTACTCCGAAGCCCGCGACGGTGACACCGGTGATCCGCCGGCCGGTCGGTCCATCGCCCAACTCGGCCTCGGCAGTGCGCATGGTCTCACCGATGCGCGCCATGAATCCCGGTGTGGCCGTCTCCGAGATCACCACCCACCCGCGAGTTCGCGCGAGATCCTCTGCGGCGCCGAGCATCACTGTCTTGCCGACACCGCGGGCACCGGTGAAGATGGTCAGCAACCCCGGCGCGCCCGATCCCACACGCAGGCCGTACTCGAATTCCTTGAGGAGACCTTCGCGGCTGACGATGATCGGCGGGGTGGCGCCAGCGGTGGGACGGAACGGGTTCTGCATCTCGACACCTCGGTAGATCTCGGTTAATCCAGTTAATTTGGTTAATCTTCGCCGCCTTCCCGGGAGTTCGCAAGCCTTCCGCGGTTGCCGAGCGCGGTCGGCACCGCGATCCTTGTCCTGAGGGCGCATTCGCAGCCTCCATCGAACTGCACGAACGCTCGCTCAGGAGGAGCCATGACCGAGAAGCCCCGGTTCACACTGGACAGCACGCTCGGCGAGATCCTCGACGACCCCCAGGCGCGGGCCGTGCTGGATGAGATCGTGCCCGGCGTCTCGACGCATTCGCTGGTGTTCCTCGCCCGCGGGATCACCTTGGTCGATGGTGCGGCGCGTCTCGGCTCGATCGAGCCGGAGCGTCTCGCCGAGCTCGACGCGCGGTTGCGCGCCCTGGAGTGAGAGCCCGGGAGGCGGCCGAGACCGCGCGCTCCCTAGACTGACCGGGATGTCCGATCACCACGTCCAGCGCTCGACGCACCACACGGTGCACGCCGTGGCGCCGGCGGATCCCGAGCCGGTACGGCCCGAACCGGGCTCGATCTGGGGACGGATCCCTCGCATGCCGCTGCTCTGGGCGCTGGTCTGCGGGGCGCTGGCACTGCCGGGCTACCTCGCCGGCGACCCGGGCTTCCTGCCGTTCCTGTTCACGCTGATCGGCGGCTGGCTCTGCGGTCTCTCCTTCGTGAATGCGACTCTGCGGATGCCGGCCCGCCGAGGTCTGATCATGCACATCGCGGGCGCCGTGGGCGCGGGGCTGCTGCTGTGGCTCCTGGCCGAGGCCGTCCCCTCGCTGCTGGCGCCCAAGCCGAACCCTGCGCGCGCGTTCCTCGCCGTGCTGCAGATGGCCGCCGTGCCGGCCGCCGGCTGGGTATGGCTCGCGCTGATCAGCCGGACCACGGCGATGATCGGCGCCAGGGACGTGGCGAAAGCGCGCCCCGCTCCGCAGTGGGAGCCCACCGCCCGCGGATCGCTCGTGCGCTTCCGCGCCGTGCTTCTGTCCACACGGGCGCTCGTGTGGTGGTGCTCCCTCGCCGCCGCCATCGCGATCGCCGTACTCGCGGTGGTGCTGATCGCGACCGAGGGCAGGGTGCCGTACGTCGGGCCGAAGCTGTTCCTCCTTCTGTACGTGGCGATCCCCGGGCTCCCCGCCTACCTGTTCACGTCATGGCTCCTGCGCCGTCGCGCGGTGGACTGCGCCGCCCGCTTCGACGCGGATCGTCTGCGCATCGAGGTCGACGGATCCGAGGACGGGATCCGGTACCGCGAGCTCGACCGGCTGGTCTGGCGCACGGAAGGGGACTTCGCCCGGATCGAGGCCCGTGGTTCCGGCGTCGACCTGACGCTCATCGCCGGGATCGCCCGCAGACCCGGCGGGACGTCCGCCGTGCTGCCCGGCCTGTCGCGCCGCGCCGTACGACTCATGGAGGAGGCTGGCCTCACGTCGCGCACGTTGCGCGGAGGGCGGGCGCTGATCTTCGAGCGCGCGCCGGGTGCGGTGGTGCAGGGGCGCTGACCGTCGCCCCCGATGGTCGACCCGGCTTCCACGGAGTCGTCGAGCGAGGACGCCCTGAGGCCGAGGTCCTCCCGTCGTCGAGGTCCTCCGCTCGGGGTCGTTGAGCGAGGACGCCGAAGGCGACCGAGACGAAACGCGGTGCCCTCTCTCGACGTGACGCATCGCACCTCGCCTCGCTTCGGCCGCTGACCGGGCGGAAAGACGAAACGCGGCGCCCTTTGGGGGACGCCGCGCTCCGTTTCGGTCTCTGCGACCGGCTCAGCTCTTGCGGCCGCGGGCCAGAGCCCAGGCGCCGACACCGACGCCGACCAGCACGACCGCGCCGATGCCGAGCCCGATCCACAGACCCGTGTCGGTTGTCGCCCCGGCTGCGGGAGCCTCGGTCGTCGACGCGGCGGGACCGCAGACCGGCGTGACGGATCCCGCCGCCGCGGGCGAGGCCGTGCCGTCCGGCGCGTACGCGAACGTGTAGCTGCCCGAGATCGGATGGCCGTCGGAGGACACCACCCGCCACAGCACCTCGTAGGTGCCGGCGGCGCCGAGCGCGACGGGCGACGACACCACGGGGCCGTTGAGGTCCGGGCACGCCGTCTCGTAGTACTTCTTGTCGGGCCCGATCACCTGGATGATCGTGGCCCCCTCGGTGCCGAGCGGATCCGCGCTGAAGGTGAGGGCGACGGACGACAGGCTCTTCACGGTCGCCCCCTGGGCCGGATCCGTGTTCTCGAGCGTGTCATGCGCACTCGCCGCCGTGGCGCCGGCGGTGGCGAGGGCCAGGCCCACGCCGATCGAGGCCGCGAGCGCGGTGAGCCGGTGCCGCAGACTCACGCGTCGGCCTTCTTCCGTCGGCCCACGGCGAAGCCGCCGAGCAGCGCGCCGCCCGCGGCGACCACGAGCGCGGCGATGCTGAGGCCGAGGGCGAGACCGCCCTGGCCGTCCGCAGGCGTCTCGGCCGATGCCGCCGGCGCGGTCGTCGCGGTCGCGCCGCCGTGGTGGTCGGCCGGGGGCGCGTCGTTGACCCACACCACGGGGGCGGGCTCGAGGGTGTCGTCCTTCTTGACCTGTTCTGGTGTGGCCGACCACTCCACGACCTTGCCGTCGGAATAGGTCTGGGTCGCGGGGATCACGATGTGGCCGGTGTCGGGCACAGGACCGAGCGACAGTGTGAACGTCTGGAACTGCCCGGGCGCGATCCCGCCGGCGTCGGCCGTGAACGTGACCTCGGTGGTGGCCTCGCTGATGGTGTTGCCCTCGACCTTGACCGGCTTGGGCAGCGTGGTCTTGGCTGTGGCGCCGGTCCACCCTGCGGTGGGCTGGTAGCTGACGCTCGTGAACGGGGTTTCGGCGGGCAGGTGGATCTGGAGCTTGACCGTGCTGGCCGTCGCGGACTCGTTCGGAACCCGGAACGTGACGTAGGTCCAGGATCCGGCCTCGGCCTGGTTCGGGGCGGCGGTCACATGCGCCGAGGCGGCAAGCGGGGCGGCCAGGGCGAGTGCAGCGCCGGCGGCGAGGCCGACGAGGACGCGGGAAGCAGTGGTGTTTCGCATGGATTCGTTCTTTCTGGGGTCGTGTGAGTGCACCCCGGGCGCACCAGGAGAGCGGCCCGGGCAGAGGTGCGATGAAGGGAGGTCAGGCCGCGAGCGGCGGACCCCTCCTCGACACGACGGTCAGGACGAATCCAGAGCGGAGCGCACGCGTGACGGAGCGCGGTGCGATCCGGACACGGTGCGCCGGGGCGGGCGGTGCCGTGAGCAGCCGCGCGACGAGGTTCCAGCCGGTGAGCTCGAGCAGCGCCCGCAGCGCCTGCTCTCCGCGGCCCAGCGCCAGCACGGTGAGCACGGCGGCGATCGCGTGCGCGACCCACATCGCGGGCTGCAGGTGCAGGGCGTGTCCGGCGTCGACGGCCGTGGCGCCCAGGGCATCGGCCATCGCGGAGCCGTGCAGATGGCCGACGGATCCGGCCGCGATCGATCCCGAGCCGGATCCGACGCCGATCAGCAGCAGCCCGTGGAACGCGATCTGGCTCACCCCGACGGCGACGGACAGGCGGATCCAGCTCAGGGTGCGCCCGGCCAGCGCGATGCAGACGGGAGCCGCGAACAGCAGCGCGAGCACGATCCCGATCATCGGGGCGGGCATGCCGTCGGCCGTGGAGTGGGAGACGGAAGCCACGAACGTCGCGACCAGGGCGGCGATGAGGCCCCGGACCGTGCGACCCGCGCGCGTTCCCAACACCCCTCCACCCTAATGGGGCGCGGAAGGCGCCCTCGATCCGCGCTGATACCCTGATCCGGTGTCGAACCCATCCCTGACGACCGCGGCACCGGCCATCGACCCCACGTTCGAGAACGTGTGGGATGAGCTGGTCTGGCGCGGCCTCGTCCACGTGTCCACGGATCCCGAGGCGCTGCGCGCCCTCCTCGCAGGACCCGCGATCACGTATTACTGCGGCTTCGACCCGACCGCGCCGAGTCTGCACCTCGGGAACCTCGTGCAGCTGCTCACCATGCGCCGGCTGCAGCTGGCCGGCCACAAGCCGCTCGGGCTCGTCGGCGGATCCACCGGCCTCGTCGGCGACCCGCGCCCCACGGCCGAGCGCACGCTCAACACCCGGGAGACCGTCGAGGAGTGGGTGGGCCGTCTGCGCGCGCAGGTCGAGCGCTTCCTCAGCTTCGAGGGCGACAGCGCAGCCCGCATCGTGAACAACCTGGACTGGACCGCGCCGTTGAGCGCGATCGACTTCCTGCGCGAGATCGGCAAGCACTACCGCGTCGGCACCATGCTGAAGAAGGACGCGGTCGCCGCGCGCCTGAACTCGGACGCCGGCATCAGCTACACGGAGTTCAGCTACCAGATCCTGCAGGGCCTGGACTACCTCGAGCTGCACCGCCAGTACGACTGCGTGCTGCAGACGGGCGGATCCGACCAGTGGGGCAACCTCACCAGCGGCACGGATCTCATCCACCGCGTCGAAGGCGCTTCGGTGCACGCGATCGGCACCCCGCTGATCACGAACAGCGACGGCACCAAGTTCGGCAAGAGCGAGGGCAATGCGATCTGGCTCGACGCCGAGATGTGCAGCCCTTACCGGATGTACCAGTTCTGGCTCAGCACCGCGGACGCGGACGTGATCGACCGGCTCAAGGTCTTCACGTTCCTCTCCCGGGCGGAGATCGAGGAGTACGCGGCGCTGGTGGAGGCGGAGCCGTTCCGCCGCGCCGCGCAGAAGCGCCTCGCCCTCGAAGTCGTCGCCACCGTGCACGGCATCGATGCGACCGCTGCGGTCATCGCCGCGTCGGAGGCACTGTTCGGACAGGGAGACCTGTCCGCGCTCGACGCGGCGACGCTGCGCACGGCGCTCGAGGAGCTCCCCAACGCACGGGTGGCCGCCGGATCATCCGTCGTCGACGCGCTCGTCGCGACCGGACTGGTCTCCAGCGCCTCCGAGGCGCGGCGCGCCATCGCGCAGGGCGGCGTCTCCATCGACGGTGAGCGGGTGGAGTCCGACGACGCGACCGTTCCGCTCGGGCTGCCCGGCGCAGTCTCGGTGCTGCGCCGCGGCAAGAAGACGCTCGCGGGTCTGCTCCCGGCCTGACCATCGACCCTCACGACGAAGCCCCTCGCACCCCCGCGGTGCGAGGGGCTTCGTCGTGAGGGCGGATCCGCTCCTCCCACCAGCACCATCGGTCTCGATCCCTCGCCCGATAGCGTGGCGGCATGCCGTTCACGCCGAGTCACGCGATCGCGGCGCTGCCGTTCGTCCGCACGCCGCTCGTCCCCGCGGCGATCGCGATCGGCGCGATGGCGCCGGACCTGCCGCTGTTCACCCGCGGACTGGTCGTCGACTACGCGGTGACGCACGACCTGCGCTGGCTGCCGGTCACCGTGCTGCTGTCGCTGGTGCTGCTCCTCGTGTGGCGACTGGTGCTGCGGCCGGCCTGCCGTCTGCTCGCGCCGCGGTTCCTCGGAGCACGCCTCCCGGGGGAGTGGGACAGGGGAGCCCGCGCCGCGCTCGGCGAGACCTTCGGATCCTTCGCACGGGTGACCCTGCTGGTGCTCGCGCTCGCGCTGGGCGTGGTGACGCACATCCTCTGGGACGCGTTCACGCATGAGGGGAGGGCAGGCGTCGGACTGCTTCCGGTGCTCGACGAGCAGTGGGGCCCGCTCCTCGGGTACAAGTGGCTGCAGTACGGATCCGGCGTCGGGGGTGTGATCGTGCTCGCGATCGCCGGAGCGCTCTGGCTGCGAGGCCGCACGCCGGGACCGGTGGATCCGGCACCCTTCGCCATCCGGCTGGGCTGGTGGATGTCGCTCCCCGCCATGCTGGCCGTCGCCGTCGTCCTCGGACTCGCGGTGTACGGGCCTCTCACGGAGGAGTTCACCGTGCAGCATCTCGCCTACCGCACCCTTCCGCTCGCCTGCGGAATCTGGGGCGCGCTCACTCTCGCGCTCATCCTGCTGATGAGGCTGGTGCGCGCACGGGACACGGAGGCTGTCGACGGCGTGGAATCCCGGTGAACAGGCGGGGAACGGCGCGCGACACGCCCGAGAAGGCGCCTCGATTTGCCGGAACCCCGGGATCCGCGTAACTTATTACTTGTTCGCCCCAAGCGGTAGAGCGAAGGGCCGGAAGGCCTGACTCCCCAAGCGACGAACACCACCCACCTTCTTCTTCGGAAGTCGGTTCCTCTTCGCAGGTTCTCCCTGTGGCGGGGCTCGAGCGCGTGCGTTCGGGAGGGTGACCGTCCGCCAGGATCGTCGATTTGACAAGCTGGCCGGGAGGGCTAGGCTAGAGAAGTTGCCTCGGAAACGAGATAACGGATCCGGTTCTGAACCTCACGGCGTGTCGATTTGACAGCCTGAGCGACACGGATAAGATAGAGAAGTTGCCCTGAAGGGAAGGCCGAGAGGCCGGAACGCAGGAGCATCCGATCCTTGAGAACTCAACAGCGTGCACTTGTCAAATGCCAATTTATTCCTCGTTCCAGTCTTTGGGCTGGTTTGAGAAATTCCTT